>NZ_JBVHRF010000002.1:0-302801 GCF_055567035.1 Streptomyces sp. NPDC027185
CCAGATCCGCTGGGCGTTTCCGGTCCCCGGTAGGAGGCGGGGTGGCCTTCGGCTTTCGCTTTCCGGCCTTTCCGACTCTAGCAGATCCGATTCTCACCGTTTCCGGCCCGAATTCGTTTCCGATTACCCGTCGGAGGGGTTTTTCCTTTCGGCTGACCCGACTTTATCAGATTTCTCCGGGTCGGAATTCCCGCCGTTTCGGGAGAGCGGTCCGTACGCACGCGGCGTGCGGGGCTTCCCGTTCAGGCGGAGACGTAAACCTACTGGAGCGGGGCGCCCGGATGCAAATCCGGGCGCCCCGCTCCACGGGCGTGCCTGCCGGCAGCCGTACGTACCTGTCAGACCTCGACGACCACGGGAAGGATCATCGGACGGCGGCGGTAGTTGTCCGACACCCACTTGCCGATCGTGCGGCGGATCAGCTGCTGGAGCTGGTGCGGCTCGACGACGCCGTCCTGGGCCGACTTGGCCAGGGACTCGTCGATCTTCGGGATGACCGAGGAGAACGCCGAGTCGTCGATACCGGAGCCCCGGGCCTGGATGTGCGGGCCGCCGACGATCTTGCCGGTGGTGCTGTCCACCACCACGAAGACCGAGATGATGCCCTCGTCGCCGAGGATGCGGCGGTCCTTGAGATGGGTCTCGGTGACATCGCCGACCGAGAGCCCGTCGACGTACACGTATCCCGCCTGCACCTTGCCGACGATCTTCGCGACGCCGTTGACCAGGTCGACCACGACGCCGTCCTCGGCGATCACGATCCGGTCCTTCGGGACGCCGGTCAGCGCGCCCAGCTCGGCGTTGGCGCGCAGGTGGCGCCATTCGCCGTGCACCGGCATGAGGTTCTTCGGCTTGCAGATGTTGTAGAAGTACAGCAGCTCGCCGGCCGAGGCGTGGCCCGAGACGTGGACCTTGGCGTTGCCCTTGTGGACGACGTCGGCGCCCCAGCGGGTCAGGCCGTTGATCACGCGGTAGACCGCGTTCTCGTTGCCCGGGATCAGGGACGACGCGAGGATCACCGTGTCGCCGGGGACGATCCGGATCTGGTGGTCGCGGTTGGCCATCCGGGACAGCGCCGCCATCGGCTCGCCCTGGGAGCCGGTGCAGACCAGCACGACCTCGTCGTCCGGCAGATCGTCGAGGGTCTTGACGTCCACGACCAGGCCCGCGGGGACCTTGAGGTAGCCCAGCTCGCGGGCGATGCCCATGTTGCGGACCATCGAGCGGCCGACGAAGGCGACCCGGCGGCCGTACTCGTGGGCGGCGTCGAGGATCTGCTGGATCCGGTGGACGTGGCTGGCGAAGCTCGCCACGATGATGCGCTTCTGCGCATTGGCGAAGACCGTGCGCAGGACGTTGGAGATGTCCCGCTCCGGCGGGACGAAACCGGGGACCTCGGCGTTGGTCGAGTCGGTGAGGAGCAGGTCGATGCCCTCCTCGCCGAGCCGGGCGAAGGCCGGCAGGTCGGTCAGCCGGCGATCCAGCGGGAGCTGGTCCATCTTGAAGTCGCCGGTGTGCACCACCATGCCCGCGGGGGTGCGGATGGCGACCGCGAGGGCGTCCGGGATGGAGTGGTTGACGGCGACGAACTCGCAGTCGAAGGCGCCGATCCGCTCCCGGTGGCCTTCCTTGACCTCCAGGGTGTACGGCCGGATGCGGTGCTCCTGGAGCTTCGCCTCGATCAGCGCGAGGGTCAGCTTGGAGCCGATCAGCGGGATGTCCGGCTTCTCCCGCAGGAGGTAGGGGACGCCGCCGATGTGGTCCTCGTGGCCGTGCGTGAGCACGATGCCGTCGATGTCGTCGAGCCGGTCCCTGATGGACGTGAAGTCCGGCAGGATCAGGTCGATTCCGGGCTGCTCCTCCTCGGGGAAGAGCACTCCGCAGTCGACGATCAGCAGCCGGCCTCCGTACTCGAAGACCGTCATGTTGCGGCCGATCTCCCCCAGACCGCCGAGGGGCGTGACCCGCAGGCCGCCCTTGGGGAGCTTCGGGGGACGGCCGAGTTCGGGATGCGGATGACTCAAAAGACTCTCCTCACCACGCGCGCCACGCTGCCGTCGGGGCACGTGGCGCGCATGACATTCGTGCACTTGCTGTGGGGCGGTTAAGGGCCGTTTTCAGTTGTGAAGTCTGTACTCAGAGTTGTACCCCGCCGGCGGCGAGGTCCCGCGTCAGCTGCTCCGTCTCCTCGGGTGCCAGCTCGACCAGCGGCAGGCGCAGCGGCCCGGCGGGCAGACCCTGGAGGCCGAGGGCCGCCTTGGCGGTGATGACGCCCTGGGTGCGGAACATGCCGGTGAAGACCGGCAGCAGCTTCTGGTGGATCTCCGTCGCCTTGGTGACGTCACCGGCGAGGTGGGCGTCGAGCAGGGCGCGCAGCTCGGGCGTGACGACGTGGCTGACGACCGAGACGAAGCCGACCGCGCCGACGGAGAGCAGCGGGAGGTTGAGCATGTCGTCACCGCTGTACCAGGCGAGGCCGGAGCGGGCGATGGCCCAGCTCGCGCGGCCGAGGTCGCCCTTGGCGTCCTTGTTGGCGACGATCCGGGGGTGCTCCGCCAGCCGGACGATCGTCTCGGTGTTGATCGGGACGCCGCTGCGGCCCGGGATGTCGTAGAGCATCACCGGCAGGTCGGTGGTGTCGGCGATGGCCGTGAAGTGCCGCAGGAGTCCTTCCTGGGGCGGCTTGCTGTAGTACGGCGTGACCGCGAGGAGACCGTGGGCGCCGGCGTCCTGCGCGGCGCGGGCCAGCTCGACGCTGTGCCGGGTGTCGTTGGTGCCGGCTCCGGCGACCACGAAGGCACGGTCACCGACGGCGTCGACCACGGCGCGGACCAGCTGTGCTTTCTCCGCGTCGCTGGTGGTCGGGGACTCTCCGGTGGTGCCGTTGACGACGAGACCGTCGTTGCCTGCGTCCACCAGGTGGGCGGCGAGCCGCTGCGCGCCGTCGAGGTCGAGTGCGCCATCCTCCGTGAACGGGGTGACCATCGCGGTCAGCACGCGCCCGAACGGGGTCTGCGGTGTGGAAGTCGGAGCCATGGGTCCCACGCTACTCGTAGCTCACCGCTGGGTGCGCCTCCGGGGAGCCAAGGATGTGGACTCCGGCACTGCCTGCTCGGGGGTTCAAGCAGTGCCGGGTCCGTTTCTTCAGCGTAGATGAAGTTCTCAAAATGCTGCAATACGGACACCTCCGGGGTGGGCCGCCGGAGGGTCCGCACCGCAGGTCGGCGCCTTACGGGGCGATGCGGCCGTTGGCGTTGAACGCGGCGTACGTGAGCGGCATCAGGCGCGCCCAGTGGGCCTCCATCTGCTCGCCGACCATCTCGATCTCGCGCTGCGGGAAGGACGGGACCTTCGCCTGTTCGTGCTGGGTGCGCAGCCCGAGGAAGTGCATCAGGGAGCGGGCGTTGCAGGTGGCGTACATCGAGGAGTAGAGGCCGACGGGCAGGACCGCGCGGGCGACCTCGCGGGCGACGCCGGCGGCCAGCATCTCCTGGTAGGCGGCGTACGCCCGGCGGTAGGCGTCCTCCATAGCGCGGCCGGTCAGCTCGTGCTGCTCGGGGGTGCCCTCGACGAACTCGTACTTGCCGGGGCGGCCCTGCTGGACGAGCTTGCGGTCGGCGCCGGGGACGTAGAAGACCGGCTCCAGGCGGCGGTAGCGGCCGGACTCCTCGTTGTACGACCAGCCGACGCGGTGGCGCATGAACTCGCGGAAGACGAAGATCGGGGCGCTGATGAAGAAGGTCATGCTGTTGTGCTCGAACGGGCTGCCGTGCCGGTCGCGCATCAGGTAGTTGATCAGGCCCTTGGAGCGCTCCGGGTCCTTCTGCAGCTCGTCGAGGGACTGCTCACCGGCCGTGGAGACGCGGGCCGCCCACAGCACGTCGCTGTCCGCGGCGCTGTGCTTGACCAGCTCGACCGTCACCTCGCTCCGGAAGCGGGCGGGCTCGCTGTCGGAGCTGTCAGGGCCCTGGGGGCTCTGTGTGCTCGCGGCGGGGGTCTGGGACACCGGCGGTTCCTTCCGTTCGTTCCGTGCGCGCCCAGCCTACGGCCCGCCACTGACAGCGCGGGAAATCCCGCCTGATGCGGTGTTAGCGGGCAAAAGGGACCCCGGCGCCCGGAGGGGGCGGGGGCGTTGATATTTTTCACAGAAGTTACTGGAAACGGGCACCAAACGGACGCCACAGACGTCTGACTCTGTGAAAGTGCCCACTTCGAGGTTCCTAGGAGAGCCCCAGATGTTCCGCCGGCGTGAGCCCGTCCCGTTCGCCTTCGTCGCCGAGGCAGACCGGTTCCGCAGCAATGTCACTCCCCCGCCCCGCGAACGCGCCTCCCGCTCCCAGCTGGCGGGCCGCACGTTGATGACCCTGACGTTGATGGGCGGCCTGGCCGGCTCCCTGCTGCTCGGGCTGCCCGCGCTCCAGCAGGAGAGCCCCGGCGCCGCCGGCACGCATCAGTCCGAGGCCGCGCACCGCTGAGCCGCGGGGCCGGCGACCGTTGACCACGGGGCCGGGGCCGCCCGTGCCCGAGGGCACCGGTGGCCCCGGCCCCGTCCGGCAGATAGCCTCACCGGATCACCGCTTTCGTCAGTGCCCTGAGTGAGGATCAGCCGTGCCCCTGCCCTTCCTGACGGCCGACCGTGACCTCGACGCCGGCAACCGTCCGGCGGCTGCGCCGTTGCCCCATGAGGCGCCCGAGGTCTGGCGGCGGCCCTACCGCCCCGGTCCCTGGCGGGTCGGTATCTCGGCGGTGGCCCTGCTGCTCGCGTCGTTCGTCCTGCTCTCCGCGATGATCATCGGCTTCGCCGGTTCGCCGGCGGGCGCCGTGACCTGCGTGGCCGTGGCGCTCGTCGTCATCGCTCTGGCGCTGCGGCTGCTGCGGGTGGGCGTGTGGGTCAGCTCGCACGGGCTGCGGCGGGTCGGTCTGTTCGGCACGGTCACCGAGGCGTGGAGCGCCACCGGGGCTCTGCGGACGGTGCAGCAGCCGGTGCGCTGGCTGGGGCTGCCGCGCACGGTGCAGGGGCAGGCGCTGGTCGACCGGCGGGTGTCCGGTGCGTCGCGGGTACTGCTCACCGATCACGACGCCGACTTCCTCGGCCGCCCGGAGGCGTTCGAGCGGGCCGCCGACGTCCTGGAGGCGTGGGCCGCGGAGTACCGCAGGTAGCGGGTCGGAGCGATACGTACGACGGCGGCGCCCGGCCGGGAGTGTTCCCGGCCGGGCGCCGCCGTCATGTGTGCCGTGCTCGCCGGCCCGCGGCCGTACGCGGTGGTCGCGGTCCGGGCACGGCCCCGTTCAGGTACGGGCCGGTGCCCCGTCGTGCAGGGCGATGGCGCGCTGCATGGCCTTGCGGGCGCGCGGGGTGTCGCGGGCGTCGTGGTAGGCGACGGCGAGGCGGAACCAGGCCCGCCAGTCGTCGGGCGCCGCCTCCGTCTCGGCCTGCCGCCGGGCGAAGACCGCGTCGGCGGCGTCCCGGTCGATGCGGCCGCCCGGGGTACGGGCGAGCGGCTCGCCCTCGGCGCCGTCGCCCTCCTCGGCGGCCAGCTCCCGGCCGAGGCGGTGCGCGTCGCGGGCGAAGCGGGTGTTGTGCCAGAGGAACCACGCGCCGATGACCGGCAGGACGAAGGCTATGGCGCCCATGCCCATCGCGGCCGGCTCCCCGGTCAGCAGGAGCAGGACGCCCTCCATCGCGACCACGCCGAAGACCAGCACCAGCACGGTCGCGAGGAAGAAGTAGGTGATCTTTCCGCCCATGACGTCAGCCCAGGTCGAGGAAGTGTTCCAGGCCCAGCGTCAGGCCCGGGGTGGACACCACACGGCGTGCGCCGAGCAGGATGCCCGGCATGAAGCTGCTGTGGTGCAGCGAGTCGTGGCGGATGGTGAGGGTCTCCCCCACGCCGCCGAACAGCACCTCCTGGTGGGCGAGGAGCCCGCGCAGCCGCACCGAGTGGACGGGCACACCGTCGACGTCCGCACCGCGGGCGCCGTCCAGCGCGGTGCTGGTGGCGTCCGGCTGCGGGGCGCAGCCGGCCTCCTCGCGGGCCGCGGCGACGAGCTGCGCGGTACGGGTGGCCGTCCCGGACGGGGCGTCCGCCTTGTTCGGGTGGTGCAGCTCGATGATCTCGGCCGATTCGAAGAACTTGGCGGCCTGCCGGGCGAAGGTCATGGTCAGCACGGCGCCGATGGAGAAGTTCGGCGCGATGAGCACGCCGGTCGCCGGGGAGGCGGCCAGCGCGGTGCGCAGCCGCGCGAGGCGGTCCTCGGTCCAGCCGGTCGTACCGACCACGCCGTGGATGCCGTGGCGGACGCAGAAGTCGAGGTTGCCCATGACGGCGTCCGGGTGGGTCAGCTCGACGGCGACCTGGGCACCGGCGTCGGTCAGCGCCTCCAGACAGTCGCCGCGGCCCAGCGCGGCGACCAGCTCCATGTCCTCGGCGCCCTCGACGGCCTTGACGGCTTCCGAGCCGATCCGGCCCTTGGCGCCGATGACGGCCACGCGCAGCTTGCTCATCGTGTCAGCTCTCTCTCGGTGGTACGGCGGGTCAGGCGACGGCTTCGTGCAGCCGGTCGGCCTGCCGGTCCTTCAACGGGCCGATGACGGACAGCGAGGGCCGCGCGCCCAGCACCTCACGGGCCACCTCGCGGACCTCGTCGGGGGTGACGGCGGCTATCCGCTCCAGCATCTCGTCGACGGAGAGCTGGGCGCCCCAGCACAGCTCGCTCTTGCCGATGCGGTGCATCAGGGCGCCGGAGTCCTCCAGCCCGAGGACGGTGGAGCCGCGCAGCTGTCCGATGGCGCGGCGGATCTCGTCGTCGGTCAGTCCCTCGGCGGCGACCTGGTCGAGCTGGTCGCGGCAGATCGCGAGGACGTCGCGGACCTGGCTCGGGCGGCAGCCCGCGTAGACGCCGAAGAGGCCGCAGTCGGCGTAGCCGGAGGTGTACGAGTACACGCTGTAGGCCAGGCCGCGCTTCTCGCGGACCTCCTGGAAGAGACGGGAGCTCATCCCGCCGCCGAGCGCGGTGTTGAGGACGCCGAGGGCCCAGCGGCGCTCGTCGGAGCGGGCCAGCCCCGGGGTGCCGAGGATGACGTGGGCCTGCTCGGACTTGCGGTTCAGGTGCTCGACGCGGCCGCCGGCGCGCAGCGTGCGGGAGCCCGCGCGCGGGGCGATCGGGGCGCCGGCCGCGGTGTCGAGGGCGCCGGCCCGTTCGAAGGCGCGGCGGACCAGGCGGACGACCTTGGCGTGGTCGACGTTGCCGGCGGCGGTGACGACGAGGTGTGTGGGGTCGTAGTGCTTCTTGTAGAAACGGCGGATGCGCGCGGCGGTGAGGGCGTTGACGGTGTCGGGGGTGCCGAGGACCGGGCGGCCCAGGGGGGTGTCGCCGAGCATCGTGTGCGCGAAGAGGTCGTGGACGCCGTCGCCCGGGTCGTCCTCGGTCATCGCGATCTCTTCGAGGATCACGCCGCGCTCCGCCTCGACGTCCTCGGGCTCGATGAGGGAGCCGGTGAGCATGTCGCAGACGACGTCGATGGCGAGCGGCAGGTCGGTGTCGAGGACCCGCGCGTAGTAGCAGGTGTATTCCTTCGCGGTGAAGGCGTTCATCTCGCCGCCGACGGCGTCGATCGCCGCGGAGATGTCCAGCGCGCTGCGCCGCTCGGTGCCCTTGAAGAGCAGGTGTTCCAGGTAGTGGGTGGCGCCGTTGAGCGACGGGGTCTCGTCGCGGGAGCCGACGTGGGCCCAGATGCCGAAGCTGACCGAGCGGACGGTGGGCAGGGTCTCGGTGACCACCCGCAGTCCGCCGGGCAGGACGGTGCGGCGGACGGTGCCCGCGCCGCCCTCGCCCTTGAGAAGTGTTTGGGTACGGGCGACGGCCCGCCCCTCCGAAGAGGGGCGGGCCGTCGCACGGTGCGTGCGGGACGTCACTTGGCGGCGTCGTCCTTCTTGCCCGCGGCGGAGCCGCTGTTGTCGGACTCGGTGCCGTCCTCGCCCTCGATCACGGGGATCAGGGAGAGCTTGCCGCGCTGGTCGATCTCGGCGATCTCGACCTGGACCTTGGCGCCGACGCCGAGCACGTCCTCGACGTTCTCCACGCGCTTGCCACCGGCGAGCTTGCGGATCTGCGAGATGTGCAGCAGGCCGTCCTTGCCCGGGAGCAGGGAGACGAACGCGCCGAAGGTCGTCGTCTTCACGACGGTGCCCAGGTAGCGCTCGCCGACCTCCGGCATGGTCGGGTTGGCGATGCCGTTGATCGTGGCGCGGGCGGCCTCGGCGGCCGGGCCGTCGGCGGCACCGATGTAGATGGTGCCGTCGTCCTCGATCGTGATGTCGGCGCCGGTGTCCTCCTGGATCTGGTTGATCATCTTGCCCTTGGGGCCGATGACCTCACCGATCTTGTCCACGGGGATCTTGACGGTGATGATCCGCGGGGCGTTGGGGGACATCTCGTCCGGGACGTCGATGGCCTCGTTCATCACATCGAGGATGTGGAGGCGGGCGTCGCGGGCCTGCTTCAGCGCGGCGGCCAGGACCGAGGCGGGGATGCCGTCGAGCTTGGTGTCGAGCTGCAGCGCGGTGACGAACTGCTTGGTGCCGGCGACCTTGAAGTCCATGTCGCCGTAGGCGTCCTCCGCACCGAGGATGTCGGTGAGGGCGACGTAGTGGGTCTTGCCGTCGATCTCCTGGGAGATCAGACCCATGGCGATACCGGCGACCGGGGCCTTGAGGGGCACACCGGCGTTCAGCAGCGACATGGTGGAGGCGCAGACCGAGCCCATGGACGTCGAGCCGTTGGAGCCCAGCGCCTCGGAGACCTGGCGGATCGCGTAGGGGAACTCCTCGCGGGTCGGCAGGACCGGCACGATGGCGCGCTCGGCGAGCGCGCCGTGGCCGATCTCGCGGCGCTTGGGCGAGCCCACGCGGCCGGTCTCACCGACGGAGTACGGCGGGAAGTTGTAGTTGTGCATGTAGCGCTTGCGGGTCACCGGGGAGAGGGTGTCCAGCTGCTGCTCCATGCGGAGCATGTTGAGGGTGGTGACGCCCAGGATCTGGGTCTCGCCACGCTCGAACAGCGCCGAGCCGTGCACCCGCGGGATCGCCTCGACCTCGGCGGCGAGCGTACGGATGTCCGTGACGCCGCGGCCGTCGATGCGGACCTTGTCCTTGATGACGCGCTCGCGGACCAGCTTCTTGGTCAGCGCGCGGTAGGCACCGGAGATCTCCTTCTCGCGGCCCTCGAACTGCGGGAGCAGCTTCTCGGCGGCGATCTCCTTGACGCGGTCGAGCTCGTTCTCCCGCTCCTGCTTGCCGGCGATGGTCAGCGCCTGGGCCAGCTCGTCCTTGACCGCGGCGGTGAGCGCCTCCAGGACGTCGTCCTGGTAGTCGAGGAAGACGGGGAACTCGCCGGTCGGCTTGGCGGCCTTGGCGGCGAGGTCGGCCTGGGCCTTGCAGAGCACCTTGATGAAGGGCTTGGCGGCCTCCAGACCGGCGGCGACGACCTCTTCGGTCGGGGCCTCGGCGCCGTCCTTGACCAGCTGGACGGTCTTCTCGGTGGCCTCGGCCTCGACCATCATGATCGCGACGTCACCGTCGGGCAGCACCCGGCCGGCGACGACCATGTCGAAGACCGCGTTCTCCAGCTCGGTGTGGGTCGGGAAGGCGACCCACTGGCCGTTGATCAGCGCGACACGGGTGCCGCCGATCGGGCCGGAGAAGGGCAGGCCGGCCAGCTGCGTGGAGCAGGAGGCGGCGTTGATGGCGACCACGTCGTAGAGGTGGTCGGGGTTGAGCGCCATGATCGTCTCGACGATCTGGATCTCGTTGCGCAGGCCCTTCGCGAAGGAGGGGCGCAGCGGCCGGTCGATCAGGCGGCAGGTGAGGATCGCGTCCTCGGAGGGCCGGCCCTCACGGCGGAAGAAGGAGCCGGGGATCTTGCCGGCCGCGTACATCCGCTCCTCGACGTCGACCGTCAGGGGGAAGAAGTCGAGCTGATCCTTGGGCTTCTTCGACGCGGACGTGGCCGACAGCACCATGGTGTCGTCGTCCAGGTACGCGACGGCGGAGCCGGCGGCCTGCTTGGCCAGGCGGCCCGTCTCGAAGCGGATGGTGCGGGTGCCGAAGGTGCCGTTGTCGATGACGGCTTCGGCGTAGTGGGTCTCGTTCTCCACCAAGAAAATCTCCTCGTCAGCGTCCGCCGCCCGTGTGGCGGCGGACCTTCGTCGGGGAGCGCCGGTACGGGCCGGTCTTCGATCGAAGCTCCCGGGGCGCGCCGCGCAGACGTCTCGCGCGGGGTACATCCGGGGGCCACTACCGAGGACCGGCGGCCAGGGGGCGCTCCCCCTCGTTCGGTTGTGCTCGTGACACCAGACTACAAAGCTTCCGGCCGCCTCGCGGCGACGCCGGTGTCCGGTGCGTACGGCAAAGGGAGCGGCCCCCGGCGGGAACCGCTCCCTTCACGGCGTCTTACTTGGCGCCCGCCGCGCCGCGGCGGATGCCCAGGCGCTCGACCAGCGCACGGAAGCGCGTGATGTCCTTCTTCGCCAGGTACTGCAGCAGGCGGCGGCGCTGGCCGACGAGCAGCAGCAGACCACGGCGGGAGTGGTGGTCGTGCTTGTGGGTCTTGAGGTGCTCGGTGAGGTCCGAGATGCGGCGGGAGAGCAGGGCCACCTGGACCTCGGGGGAGCCGGTGTCGCCTTCCTTCGTGGCGAACTCGGTCATGATCTGCTTCTTCGTGGCGGCGTCGAGCGACACGCGATACTCCTCTGGGTGATCGGCCCGGGAGCGTCCCTGGATTTGCTTCACAGGGAATCTTGATGACTCACGGCGGACCGTCACACAGCGTACCAGCCGACGGCGACGGCCCCCCGGGCGGACCTGGGGGGCCGTCGTGGGGCGCGGGTGCCGGTCAGTTGCCGGTCAGACCGCGCACCTTGGCGTAGACGTCCAGCACCGCGAGGCAGAGCGGCACCAGCGAGAGCAGGACCAGGCCGTCGAAGATGTCGAAGATCCGGCCCCAGAAGGGGGTGACGCCCTTGCGGGGGACGATCAGTCCGACGCCGACGAGCAGCGCGGCGCCGCCGGCGATGCTGGCGGAGAACCAGACGGTGCGGATGTTGAGCGGGCCGGAGTCGCCGAAGCGGGCCAGCTCGACGAGGGCGTCGACCGGCGGGTGGAGCGTGATGCCCAGGATGAGCAGCACGATCGTGAGGATGCCGGCGACGGTCATGCAGGCGATCTGCGCGGTGTAGTCGAAGAGCCGGGCGCGCAGCATGATCGTGATGCCCGCGGCCAGCGCCATCAGCTGGGCCCACATGTTGTCGGAGAAGCCGAGGACCACACCGGCGGAGCCGACGACCAGGGCGGAGCAGCCGGCGACGAGGCCGAGCAGCAGTTCGTGGCCGCGGCGGGCCTGGTTGCCGATCTTGATGAAGTCGACGGCCTCGGAGTCGCCGTCGGCGTCGTAGCCCTTGGCGATCTGGTCGGGCGACTTGTAGCCGATGGGCAGGCGGGCGAAGCGGGCCGAGAGGCCGGGCAGCCAGGCGACGAGCGCGATGGAGACGGCGGCGGTGACCGCGGCGACCTCGATGGGGGCGGCGTCGGTGAGGATCGCCGCGAAGACCGCGAGGGTGCCGATCGCCGAGAGGAAGGCGGCGGCGACGAACGGGGCGTCGCCCTGCGGCAGCAGGACCACCAGCAGGACGGAGGCGATCAGGACGACCACGCAGCCGACGAGGAGGTGGAGGCGTCCGGGGCCCTCGCCCGCGTTGACGGGGAAGATGCCGGAGCCGGCGATCAGCAGGTGCGGCAGCGAGGACAGGCCCAGCGCGATGGAGGAGCCGTGGTCGTCGTAGACGCGGGCGCGGACGCCGGAGACGGCGACGAGCACGACGCCGACGACGCCCGCGATGATGCCGGGCAGCCGGTGCATGTCGCGGTCGACCGGGTTCGAGAACCAGAGGGCGAACGCCATCATCGTCAGCAGCAGCACGCCGGCGGTGAGGCCGACGTAGTGCATGAGGTCGTCGCTCCAGCGGGTGCGGTTCTGCTTGACCGCGGAGGCGACGGCGTCCGAGACGTCGTCGAAGACGGGGAGCGGCAGCGATTCGGCGAACGGCTTGAGCAGGAGGAGGTCGCCGTCGAGGATCTGCTGCTGCGCGAGCGAGCGGCCGGCGTCCAGCACCGTGCCGTCACGGCGCACGAGGTGGTAACCGGTGGGGGCGCCCTCCGCCTGGGACTGCCCGGACAGGCGCAGGATCTCCGGGTAGATGTCGACGAGTGCGACGTCCTCCGGCAGTGCCACATCGATCCGTGCGTCCGGCGCGGCGACTGTGACCCGGCAGAAGCCGGTTCCTGTGGTCGTGCTCACCTGGCGGTTCCCCCTATCCGTTGGGCGGTTTGTCGCGTGCGTGGCGTATATATGGAGTCACATACGGATCCCTCAGGGAGCCCTCGGGAAGCCTTATTCACGCCGCCGCGGCACGCTCGCGGGGCGTCAGCGTACCGTCCGATTCGGCGCTTGCCCCACTCCCCCCGAGACTTGACTCCGAACAGTAGGATCAACGCCTGCGTCGGGCCAAGGACTTGGCTCGGGGGACCGTCGAATCCAACGGGGGCGGTCCGAGACTGCGAGATGCATGAAGGACTGATGCCTCGGTGAGCGTTGTCATCGTCAAGCGCCCGCCCCGCGCGCTACCGCCTGAAGTTCCCGGTGAGGAGGTGACGCTGGAGGCGCCTCCGGAGCTTCCCCGGGAAGGGGAACAGGAGAACGTTCTGATGATGTTCATGCCCATGATGGGTATGGGCTCATCGGCGGCTTTCCTTTTCATGGGTGGCCAGCCGTTCATGAAAATCATGGGCGGCGTGATGGTGGTTTCCACTCTGGCAATGGCGATCGTGCAGATCGTCAAAGCGCGTCAAGGCCCTTCCGGGCAAATGGTTCAAGAGCGCCAGGATTACCTCAAGTACCTTTCGCAGAAGCGGAAAGAGGTCCGGCGTACCGCGCGTAAACAGCGGGACGCGCAGCTTTTCACCCATCCCGACCCCGGCCAGCTGTGGTCGGTCGTCGCGGAGGGCAAGCGGGTCTGGGAACGCCGGGCGGGCGACCCGGACTTCGCACAGGTGCGGCTGGGCCTGGGGCCGCAGCAGCTGGCGACCCCGCTGAAGGCTCCGGAGACCGCGCCGGTCGACGAGCTGGAGCCGCTGACCGCGCACGCGATGAAGGAATTCCTCGACAAGCACGGGCATTTGGAGAACCTCCCGCTCGCGGTGTCGCTGCGCGCCTTCTACCACCTGACGGTCTCCGGCGACCCGGACACCGTCTACGGCGCCGCGCGCGCGATGGTGTCGCAGCTGTGCACGCTGCACTCGCCCGAGGACCTGAAGGTCGCGGTCGTCGCCTCGCCCGGCGCGCAGGCGGACTGGGAGTGGACGAAGTGGCTGCCGCACGTGCAGGACAAGACGACGGACGGTGCGGGCAGTCGCCGTCTGGTCGTCGGTGACCTCGGCGAGGTCGAGGAGCTGCTCGCCGACGAGCTGGAGGGCCGCGGCCGCTTCAACCCGCAGGGCCCCCCGGTGACGGACACCCCGCACCTGGTGATCGTGCTGGACGCGGGCGAGGTGCCGATCGACTCGGTGATCGCCGGTGCGGAGGGTCTCCAGGGCGTCACGATCATCGAGATCGTCCCCGGCGACCTCGACGAGATCCGCGGCGGTCTGGCCGTCCAGGTCTGGCCGGGCAAGCTGGTGCTGGAGTCGGCCAACGGCGCGGTGTACGAGGGCGTCTGCGACACCCTGTCGATCCCGGAGGCGGAGGCGCTGGCGCGTCAGCTGGCGCCGCTGCGGGCCGGCTCGGGGGCGGACGGCGAGGAACCGCTGCTGTCCAACCTGGACTTCACGGACCTGATGGACATCGGCGACGCCGGTTCCGTCGACGTCCAGCGCACCTGGCGGCCGCGGACGCTGCACGAGCGGCTGCGGGTGCCGATCGGTGTCGACCGGGACGGTCAGCCCGTCATGCTCGACATCAAGGAAGCCTCGCAGGAGGGCATGGGCCCGCACGGTCTGTGTGTCGGTGCGACCGGTTCCGGTAAGTCCGAGGTGCTGCGCACCCTGGTGCTGGCGCTGGCGGTCACCCACTCGTCCGAGACGCTGAACTTCATCCTCGCGGACTTCAAGGGTGGCGCGACCTTCACCGGTATGTCGGAGATGCCGCACGTCGCGGCGGTCATCACCAACCTCGGTGAGGACGTCTCGCTGATCGACCGCATGCGCGACTCGATCACCGGTGAGCTCCAGCGCCGTCAGGAGCTGCTGCGCTCGGCGGGCAACTACGCGAACATCACCGACTACGAGAAGGCGCGCGCCGCGGGTGCCCCGCTGGATCCGCTGCCGTCGCTGGTGATGATCATCGATGAGTTCTCCGAGCTGCTGGCCGCCAAGCCGGACTTCATCGAGATGTTCATCCAGATCGGCCGTATCGGCCGTTCGATGGGTGTGCACATGCTGCTCGCCTCGCAGCGTCTGGAGGAGGGCAAGCTCCGCGGTCTGGACACCTTCCTGTCGTACCGGCTGGGTCTGCGGACGTTCTCCGCCGCCGAGTCGCGGACCGCGATCGGTGTACCGGACGCCTACCACCTGCCGAACGTCCCCGGCTCCGGCATCCTGAAGTACGACACCGAGACGATGGTGCAGTTCAAGGCCGCGTACGTGTCGGGGCCCTACCGCGGTCCCGGTGCGGGCGGCGGGGGCGGCGGTGGCCGGGCCAACCGGCTGCCGGTGCCGTTCACCGCGGCGCCGGTCGCCGAGCAGATCATCGAGGACCCGACGCCGGTCGAGCCGGAGGCGCCGCAGCAGGACGACGCGCTGGCCGACACCGTGCTGGACGTCATCGTCCACCGGATGCAGGGCCAGGGCCCGCCCGCCCACCAGGTGTGGCTGCCGCCGCTGGAGGAGGCGCCGACCGTCAACCAGCTGCTGCCGGCGCTGGCCGTCACCCCCGAGCGGGGCGTGCACGCGCCGGAGTACAGCGCGCTCGGCAAGCTCGTGGTGCCGGTCGCGCTGGTGGACAAGCCGTTCGAGCAGCGGCGCGACGTGATGTACCTGGACTTCTCGTCCGGTGCCGGTCACGGTCTGGTCGTCGGTGGTCCGCAGTCCGGCAAGTCGACGCTGATCCGTTCGACGATCGCGTCGTTCGCGCTCACCCACACCCCGGCCGAGGTGCAGTTCTACTGCCTGGACTTCGGTGGCGGCGGCATGCTCTCCATGGAGGGCCTGCCGCACATCGGCGGGGTCGCCTCGCGCCTGGACGCTGAGAAGGTCCGCCGTACGGTCGCCGAGGTCGTCGGCATCCTCAACGAGCGTGAGGAATTCTTCCGGCAGCACAGCATCGACTCCATCGGCACGTACCGCCAGCGGCGTGCCTCGGGGGCGTTCCCCGACCAGAAGTGGGGCGACGTCTTCCTCATCATCGACGGCTGGGCGACGTTCAAGACCGACTACGAGCAGCTGGACCCGGTCATCCTGGACATCGCCGGGCGCGGTCTGGGCTTCGGTATCCACCTGATCATCGCCGGCTCCCGCTACACGGAGATCCGGCCGGCCCTGCGCGATCAGCTCCTCAACCGTGTCGAGCTGCGGCTCGGTGACGCGATGGAGTCGGAGTTCGACCGCAAGCGCGCGGAGAACGTGCCGATGGGCAAGCCGGGCCGTGGTCTGTCGCCGGAGAAGCTGGACTTCCTCGCCGCGCTGCCGCGGCTGGACGGCATCAGCGACCCGGAGTCGCTCAGCGACGGTATGGCGAACCTGGTGCAGACGGTCCGGGAGCACTGGCAGGGCGAGCCCGCCCCGCAGGTGCGGATGCTGCCGACGATGCTGTACGCCCGGGATCTGCCCAAGGGCAGCGACTACCCGGAGCACGGCATCGCGATCGGTGTCGACGAGACGACGCTGTCGCCCGCCTTCATCGACTTCGAGACCGACCCGCTGCTGGTCATCTACGGCGAGAGCGAGTCGGGCAAGTCGTCGCTGCTGCGCCTGCTGACCAAGCAGATCGCCGAGCGGTACTCGTCCGACAAGGCGCTGATGGTGGTCTCCGACTACCGCCGCGCACTGCTCGGCGAGGTCCCGGAGAGCCATCTGTACAAGTACTGCGCCGCCGGGCCGCAGCTGGAGGAGGTCATCTCCGGTCTCGCCGGTTCGCTGGGCCGCCGGATGCCGGGCCCGGACGTCACCCCGGAGCAGCTGCGTAACCGCAGCTGGTACGACCTGCCGGACGCGTTCGTGATCGTGGACGACTACGACCTGGTGGCGACGAGCAGCGGCAACCCGCTGCAGCCGCTCCTGGAGTACCTGCCGTTCGCCCGTGACCTGGGTCTGCGCCTGATCCTGGCGCGTACCTCCTCGGGTGCCGGACGTTCCTCGTTCGAGCCGGTGATGCAGCGGACGAAGGAGCTGGGCGCACAGGGCCTGATCCTCTCGGCCGACCCGGGCGAGGGCGCCCTGATGGGCAACATCAAGGGCCAGAGCCTGACGCCCGGCCGGGCCACGTTCGTCACGCGCAAGCGCGGCGCACAGCTGGTCCAGACCGGCTGGCTCCCGGCGAACAGCCGCTGACCGGCACAACCGTCCAGCACAACGGCGGTGGGGCGCCCCTCTTCACGGGGGGCGCCCCACCGCCGTTCCGCGTACGACGCATGGGGCCCGACGCATGGGGCCCGACGCATGGGGCCCGACGCATGGGGCCCGACGCATGGGGCCCGACGCATGGGGCCCGACGCATGGGGCCCGGCCCCGTGCCCTGGCGGGCGCGGTGAGCCGGGCCCGGTGGGCGGTTCAGCCGAAGGCGCCGTGTCTGCCGACGTCGGGGCGGGGGGTGCCGGGCGTGCCCGTGGTGTCGTCGGGCTTGCCGGGGGCCTCGGCGGCCGGCGCGGAGGCGGCGGCGGTCGTGGGCGCCGGGCGGGCCGCGGGCGGGCCGTCGGGACCCCTGCCCACCGGGGCGGCGTCCTTCGGGCCGTCCGTACCGGACGGGGCGGGCGGGCTCTCGGGGGTACGGGCCCCCTTGGCGACACCGGCGCCGCCCCGGACGGGGCCGGCGGGACCGAACGGGTCGGGGCCCGCGGGCGCGTCGGAGACCGCCCATTCGCCCCGCAGCGGCGGCCGGTTGCCCTGGCCGCCGCCTGCGCCCCCCTTGCCCCGTGCGAAGCCGCCGAGCGCGTTGCCCAGCTGTCCGAGGGCCATGACGCCGTACATCAGATCGCGGTTGCCGCCCTGGGAGGTGTCCGCGGGCGCGGCGGGCGCGGGGGCGTCCTTCGCCGCGTCGGGCTCCGGCTCCGCGGGCCGGGAGGCGGCGGAGTCCAGGTCGGCGGCGGCCAGTTCGAAGACCGGCAGCGAGTCGTCCACCGACCGCTTGAGGCGGTGCCAGTCGGCGGCGAACGCCTCACCCGCCGGGCCCTGCCAGTCGGCGGCCGCCGCCCGGCCCACGTGCGTGTCCAGCTCGCGCACCATGCCGTCGAGGTGGCTGCCCATCGCCCGCCAGCCGGCCGCGGCCTCCCGCAGCGCCTCCGGGTTGCCCTGCCCCGTCATCCGACACTCCTGATCATCGTGGCCAGCTCGTCGTCGGTGGCCTGCGTCGCGTCGGCGGTCCGCCGGATGTCGACGCCGACCTCGGCGAGCCGTTGCCGCAGCTGCCCGAGGGCGCGTTCGGCCTGTTCGTAGAGTTCCACATGGGAACGGGCCGCTTCCTCGCCGCCGAAACCGTCGTGCAGCGCGGTGGCGTCCGCCCGGCGCCGGAATGCGGTCAACTGCCGTGCCAGATCGTCCGCGTGTTTTTCGAAGACCGTGCCGAGCTTGTGCAACTGCTCGGTATCGGTCCGGACTTCATCGGACATCTTTTCTCCCCGAATTGAATGACAGTGACCTGCCGGACATCTTCCCAGGTGTAGCACACCGGTAAAGGGCCTTCGTCCCGCCGTTCGGCGGCCGGACAGCGGCATCCGGAATGCGCGGTACGCGATATCCGGCAATAGCGACAACCCGACTTGGCGCTCTCTTCGCCCTCGTCATTACACTCATCACGCCGGTGCAGCACATGGGGTGGCTGCGCCACACTCAAGGGGGCACAGCATGAGCAACGAACGGCAGATCCAGGACGAGGACCTGATGGATGTCGCCCAGGATCCGGAGCAGGCGCACCGGCTGCGCAAGGCGCTGAAGACCCTGGCGGACAACCCCAGCGTCGGCGGACCGCTCCAGGAGATGGCCAGGGAGGTGCTGGCCGGGCGGATCGGCATGAAGGAAGCGATCCAGACCCCGACGTACCTGGACGCGATCGGCGACCGTATCGGGGAGATGCGGCGCGCGGCGGAGAACCAGACGATGGCGGAGCGCGAGGAGTCGCGCGAGAAGTTCGCCGCCTGGCAGAAGCAGCAGGAGGAGCAGGAGGACAAGGAGCGCGCGGAGCGCGACGGGCCCTCCGCCGGTCTCGTCACCGGTCCGCGCCGCGGCCGTGGCGGCTCCTCCCACCGCTGAGAAACCACGGAAAGGGGCGAGGGGCGGGCCCGCGGCAGGGCCCGCCCCTCACCCCTTTCTCCGTCCCTCCCCCGCAATTCCCGCCGTCCCGCCCCTTTTCTTCTCCCCTTCCCCTTTCTTTCTTCACGCGGCGCGGTTCCGCCGCCCTCGCGGTGTACGGAAGACCCGCCGGGTCCCGTCCGCCGGAGAGCGTCCCGCCGTGCCCCGGGAAAGGCGTACGGAAATCGGGGGTACGCGGCTTTTCACCCCGAAAGGCCGCTGCCGGCAGCGGTGCGGCCGCCCGGTATCCGGGTCGCGGCCACCGGTACCCGCCCGTGTACCGGTTCCGGAACAGCCTGCCCCGGCCTGCTCCCGGTGCCCGGCGCGGATCATAAGATCGCCGGTGGAGCCGGAAAAGCATGACGGTGGAGGCGGGATTCATGGGGGACGGGCACATCATCGGCGCCGCGCGGACGGACGGCGCCACGGCGCCCGGCTACGCGCCGCACCCGTACATCGGCGGCCGCACCGCGGTGCTGCGCGCCCTCGCCGCCTGGCGGATGAGCTGGCCCGGCGCGCCCCGCGTCATCGCGCTGACGGGCGCCCCGGGCAGCGGACGCGGCCGGTTGCTCACCGGTTTCCTGATGCTGTGCGACCCGGAGTTCCGCACCCGGCTGCCGCTGGACGAACTGGACCCGGCGACCGTACCGCCGGACCTCCCCGCGCCCGCCGTGCCCCGTCCCGAGGGGCTCACCGCGGCGCAGCTGCTGTGGAGCGTCGCCGACCACTTCGGCCTCGCCGCCACCCGCGCCGCCGACGTCTTCACCGAGCTGGGCGCCCGGCAGGAGCCGGTGACGGTGGTCGTCCCGGACATCGCGGCGGCGGGCCCCGTGCGCGCCGCCGGGGAACCGGTCCGCCTGGTGCGCGAGGTCCTCGCCCCGCTCGCCGCCGTCCCCACCGTGCAGCTCCTGGCCGTCGTCCCGCGCGAGTCGGCCGCCGAGCTGACGGCGGGACTGCCGCAGGGCCAGGCGCAGATCATCGACCTCGACGCACCGGAGTGGGCCGATCCGGAAGGGCTGGTACGGCACGCCGCGGCGGCGCTCGACCCGGTCCGGGGCGCGGTCGCCCTGCCGTTCACCACCGACGCGCGGCGGCGTGCGGCGCTCGCCGGAGCGCTGGCGTCCCGCGCCGACGGGAACCACCTGACGGTGGAGCTGGCCGTCCGTTCCGCGCTGCTGGCGCCCGAAGGGTTCGATCCGGACGACGCGGAGCGGCTGCCCGCCACCGTGGGGCAGGTGGTCGACCAGCACGCCCGGCGGCTGGGCGAGGACCCGCAGACGCTGCGGGGGTTGCTGGCACCGCTGGCGCTCGCCGAGGGCGGCGGGGTGCCGCTCCCGCTGTGGGGCCCGCTGGCGGACGCCGTGGCGGAGCACGGTGCGGGCCGGGAGCCTGCCGAGGACGCGCCGCTGACCGCCCCGTTCGTGACACGGGTGGACGCCCCGTCCACCACCGGGGACGGCGGTGGCGACGGCCGGCCGCTGGTCCGGCTCGTCCACCCGGCGCTGGCCGCGGAGATCCGGGGGCAGTTGCCCGACGTCCGGGGCGCGCAGACCCGGATCGCCATGAAACTGCTGGAGGCGGTGCCGGGCCAGGACTGGTCCCGGGCCGACCCCTACGTCCGCGACCACCTCGCCGGACACACCCTGGACGCCGGGCTGCTGCCCCAACTCCTCACCGACCCGGGCCTGTTCACCCACGCCGACCCGGTGGTGCTGCGCGCCGCCGTCGAGTCCGTACCGCCCCAGGAGCTGGGCGCCCCGGCCCGTACGTATCTGCGTACGGCGCCGCTGCTGACGCGTTCGGGGGCGGCGCCCGCCCTCCGCGCGGCGTTGTTGGAGACCGCGTTCGTCGAGGACGGCCTGCTGCCGTACGCACAGGCGCTGCACGGCCTGGGGCTCGCGCTGCCGTGGCGCACCCTGTGGAGCCTGCCGGCCGCCGGGGTGACCACCGTCGCCGCCGGGGTGGTGCCGGGCGGCCCCGCACCCGTGCCGGTGGCGGTCGTCCAGGTGCCGGCCGCGACGCCGGGTGCCCGGCCGCTGCCCGGAGGCGAGGGCGCGTACACCGTCCACGCCCTGGCGGACGGCACACCGGTCGACGCGGCGCCCGGACAGGTGGTCCGCCCGTCCGAGGAAGAGCGCGCCGCCGCCCCGTTCGGCATCGACCGGGACGACGGATACGTGCGGGTCAGGGACCGGCGGACCCAGGAGGTGGTGGCCTCGGTGCTCACCGAAACCCCCGTCCTCGGCGCCGACCTGTCGGCGGACGGCGTTCTGCTGCTCGCCACCGAGCGCGGTGTCACCGCCCGGTGGATCACCGCGGCGGCACCCGCTGTGACGGCCGACGGGGCCGTCTCGGCCGACCGTTCGTAACACCGGACGGCGAGACGGCGCGCCCGGTGCGGGGCCGGGTCCGCTCCGTGCGGCCCGCTCCGTGCGGCCCGGCGGCGGGCCGCGGCGGTCACCCGACGGGGAACGGCTTCGGCCGGTTCACGGAAGCAGCAGCCAGTCCGCGGCGAGGGCGGCGGCCAGTCCGACCCCGAGCAGCCAACTCCCCAACCGGGTGCGGCCGTGACGGCTGAGTTCGATGACCACGCCGCAGAGCACCAGCGCCGCTCCGTACACCCCGACCACCAGCACCGACGTCCGGCTGGCCAGCCGCACCACCAGCACCACGGCCATCGCGCCCATCATCACCGAGGCCAGGGCGATCCGTATCCGCCGCGCCTGACGGGGCGTCGGCGCCGCCCGCTCCCCCGAGAGAGGCTCCTCGCCCCTGCCTTCTTCCATGATCCGAGATGCTACGGGACCACCGCCCCCGGCCCCGTCCGGAAGCCGCTTCCCTCCCCCGTTCCACACGCCCATTGAGGCTCCACAATTCCCACAGATTCTGCACATTCCCGTTTGACAGTGCGCCATACGGATCACATAAAGTGAGAGCGTTGGATGTGAAAATTGCCATGCGGAAAGCGGCACACAACGGGGGCAGCGATGGCAGATAAGGCTTTTGACGTAGATCCGGACGTCCTGAAGGCACAGGGCACCGCGTTCACCCACATCGGCAGCGACTTCTCCAAGGCGTCGAAGAAGCTTCAGGACGACCTGAAGGGCATCGGCGATCCGCTGCAGGACTGCGACTTCGGCGAAATCTTCAAAACAATCTACGAGCCGATCCGGGACGGCATGTTCAAGTCGATGGACTCCCTCGGAGAACGCCTCGAAGGAATCGGCGAGAAGCTCGAAGAGATGTCCCGCACATACAACGCCTCCGAAGAGCAGGGCATTCACACCATCAGCGCCGTCGGCCGCCCCATGATCTGACGGGGCCGCCCGCCCCGGCACACTCCGGCGCCGATCTCCCGGAACTCCCGGACCGCCCCGGCACCACCTGCCACACCGCGCCCCGGCCGACCGGCCGCGGCCACGCCACACTTGACTGCCACACCGTACGGGGGACAACACCGTGTCACTGACGCTTCCAGGAGAAGTCACCTGGGTCCTGAACCTCCTCGGATACGACTGGCCCGAGGCCGATGAGGACGCGCTCTTCGAATGCGCGGCGGCATGGCGCACCTTCGCCGAGCAGGTCAACGAAACCCTCTCCCAGGGCTCGTCAGCGGCGAACGAGGTCACCTCCGCCAACTCCGGTGAGGCCATCGAGGCTTTCACCAACGAATGGGGCGCATTCGCCGGCGGTGGGAACAGCGGCGACAACTATCTCCGTGACGCCGCGGCGGCCGCCGAGGTCATCGCGCTCGCCTTCGACGCCGCCGCGCTCGCCGTCATCGAAGGGAAAGTCGCGGTCATCGCCCAGCTCGTGTTGCTGGCCGTGGAACTCATCTCCGCACAGGCCGCCGCCCCCTTCACCCTGGGCCTCTCCGAATTGGGCGCCGCCGGCGCGACACAGGCGACGCGCCTGATCGTCCGGCAGATTCTCGACAAGATCAAGCGGGAAGTGATCCAGGCGGCCACGAAGGCCATGGAGCACGCCACCGTGGACGCCATCAAGAACATGGCCAAGAAGGCGGTTTCCAAGGAATCCCGCAAACTCGCGGCCGACTACATCAAGAAGACCGTCAAGGACGAGGTCAAGGACAAGGTCGTCACCGCGGCCAAGGACCAGGCCAAGGGGTTCGTTCAGGAAACCGTCATCGACGGCGCCAAGGAAAAGGCGAAAGAAGCCGGCACCAAGATGGCACAGAACGTCGTCGAGCAGGGCATCGAATCCCACTTCGACGAACGCGACGGCATCCGCTGGAACGAAACCGCCGACATCGGCAAGGAACACGCCAAGGAATACGTCGACGAAGTCCAGAAGGACGCGGAGGAAAGGATCGGCGAATACAAGGACGGCGTCACCAGCCTCGCCGACCCCACCACCTACGTCGACCGCGCCCGGACCGACCTCACCGATCGCGGTCTCGACCACGCCCAGCGGCAGGTGGACAACCGCACCGGCGGCGCCGCCACCCGCCACCAGGAACACACGGACAGCGTCAAGGAAAGCGTACGGTCCGTCTTCGGCTGACCCTTATCCACCGGGCCCCGACACCAGCCTTCCCCTTCGCCTTCCCCTTCGCCATTCTCCGGAATTCCCGGTCCGGCCCGCCGCCCGAAACACAGAAGAGCGGGGTCTGTGGCAACGTCCCTACGTTGCCACAGACCCCGCTCTTCGTTTCGTTCTTCGCTCTTTGTTCTGTCACCTCTGCCCGGCACCCGTGAAAGACCTGCCGAGAGGGAAAGGCCTGCCGAAACGCCTCACCGCATGCCGGGAACTCGTTCGTTCCCCGCATGCGGGGAGACAAGAGGCCGCGTCCGCCAAATGCTACTGACCGGGCGGCGGGTACTGACCGGGCGGCGCGGAATACTGCCCCGGGGCACCACCCTGCTGATACGGCACCTGCTGCCCGCCGAAGCCGGGAGCACCGGGCCCACCCGGCGGCGGGCCGTTCCGCCGGCCCTTCCGCCGCACCAGCAGCACGATCGCCACCACGATCCCGATGACGACAAGGCCCGCGACCGCGACAATCGCGATGAAGAGCGGACTCACCCCCGCCGTGTCCGCCGCCTGCGCCGAATCCCCGGAACCGTCACTGCCCTGCGAAACCGCCGAATCCCCCCCGGCCGGAGAGGACGTGGCCGTCGGCATCTTCAACGGCCCGTTCTTCGGCCCCGCCGGAATATCCCGCTTGAGCGCGGCGAGCGGCTGGATGAATCCGTAACCGTACTTCTGATCGGGAAGCTGAATCCCCTTCGCGGAGGCGGGGAGACCGGCGCTCTTGGTGAGGCGGTTGACCAACTGGCCTACGGTCAGGTCGGGGAACTTCTCCCGGAGAAGAGCGAGAGAGGCCGATACATAAGCCGTCGCGTCGGACGTACCGGTGCCCTTCTGGTACATGGAGGTGCCACTGTTACCGGCCGATACGATGCCGACCGCCGGAGCGCTCAGCAGGACGGGCGGCCCGTAGTTGGACTTGCTCCAGATCTCTCCCGAGTTCTGGACACCGCCCACCGTCAGAACACCGGGGTAACTTCCCGGGTATTCAATCGCTTCCGCGCCCTTGCCCTCGTTTCCGGACGAGGTCACCACCAGCACATCGTGCTTCAGCGCGTAGGCGATGGCCGCCTCGTCGTCATCGCTCTTCGTGGAGACGGCCTGCGAGATATTGATGATCGAGGCACCGTGGTCCACCGCGTAACGGATGGCCGGGCCGAAGCCCTTCTCCGTCATACCGGTGTCCCGTACCGGGAGGATCTTCGCGTCGGGCGCCAGTCCTTTGACCCCCGACGCTCCCCCGGCCCCGTGGCCGTGGCCGGCGATCTCCGACGCCATCTGCGTGCCGTGGGTGTCTCCGTCCTTCGGCTCCGAAGAGCCCCCGTCCTCAAAACTCTTGCCGGGAAGAACATTTCCCTTGAGGTCGGGATGGCTGGAGTCGACGCCGTCGTCGATGACGGCGACGGTCACGCCCTTGCCGGTGGAGAGTGCCCAGATCTTCTCCGCGGAGAATGCCTTCAAAGGCCACTGCGCATCTCTGATCTCATCCGCCGACGCAACCGGTGCGGTGCCGAAGAGCAGCGCACCGGCCACCACCGCGCCACCCACCACACGCAGCTTCCGTGTGAAGCTCATGCCATTACACCTCTCCAACAGGAAGGGGCCCCGGCACGGAGAGCCAGGGCCCCACCTTGTTACCACCGATCGACAGCCGACAGGTTCTTACTCGATGACCTTCGGCGCAACGTTACGCTCCGGCGTCCAGGTCTCCTCGTCCTCGACGAGGTAGTCGGGGCGCTCACCGTTGTTCTGCCCCTTCTCCTTGCCCTTGGCGCCGTGCACACCGGGTGCGCCCGCCATGCCCGCGGGACGACGGCCGCCGGCACCGGCGCCTGCCTGTGCTCCGCCACGGCTGCGGTGCAGCCCCGAGCCGCCCTGTCCGGCGGCACCGGCCTTGCCCTTGCCGGCACCGATGACGCCGCCCTTCTGACGGGCGAGAGCGCCACCACGTCCGGCACCGCCCGCGCCCTTGGCCCCGGCGCCCCGGCCGGCGCCCGCGGCGCCACCCATTCCGGGCATGCCGGTCCGTCCGGCACCACGCCCGGCACCGCCGGCCCCGGCACCGCCACCGGTGACGCCCATGCCGCCACCGAGGCCGCCCGGACCGATACCACCGGCTCCGCTGCCACCGCCGACACCACCGCCACCGGCACCGCCGCTCAGACCACCGCCGCCGATACCGCCGCCACCGATGCCACCGGAAAGGCCGCCTCCGCCGCCCTTCGGGGGCTGGAAGCTGTCGAGGCCGGTACTGACGTCAGGTGTGAACGAGCCCTTGCCGGGCTGCGTCGAGACGCCACCGGTGATCCCGTTGGCCTTGGGCGCGTGCAGGCCGTCGGACGAGAAACCCGGCCCCGTTCCGAGGGGCTTCATCGACGGCGTATTGACCTTGCCCGGCCCCGAGCCACCCGAAGGCACCGGCATGGGGATCGGCGCGGGCGGCTCTCCGCCCGGCGTGCCGGGGTAGTCCTCCGAGTCGTCGCGGCGCTTGCCGCCCTTCCACGTCCCCATGGACTTCGCCTGGGAGACGTAGGCCGCGCCGAGCTGCTCCATCTTGACGGCCATCCGGAGCTGCTGCTCCTTGCCCGACGAGAGGCTGCCCGCGTTGTTGTCCAGCGCCTGCTGCGTGGTCATTCCCGGATTGGCGAGGTCACGCTTGAGGCCCGAGTCGTCGCGGCTGCCGCCGTCCCCGAGCCAGTTGACGGCGCTGTCGACCGTGCC
Source organism: Streptomyces sp. NPDC027185 (assembly GCF_055567035.1). NCBI lineage: Bacteria > Bacillati > Actinomycetota > Actinomycetes > Kitasatosporales > Streptomycetaceae > Streptomyces > Streptomyces sp. NPDC027185. The sequence continues at coordinate 25,824 of NZ_JBVHRF010000002.1, forward strand.
GGGCTTCTCCATCGCCTCGACCTCGGGCTTGAGCTGCTCGAGGACGTTCGCCGCGTTCTTCATCGCGCGGGAGGTGTAGTCGGCGTAGAGGGAGCAGTCCGAGATCTTCTTGCTGATCTTGTTGGCCTGTTCCCGGAACTTGTCCGCCGAGGTTCCCTCCCAGTGCTGAAGGACCTCCTTGACCGCTGCGTCGAAGGCACCCTTGATGCCTCCGCCGCTACCGCCCACGAGCTGGTCGTGCACGTCCTTCCAGCCCTTGGAGACGTTGTGCACCTCACTCGGGTTGGACGCCTTCACCATGGCCTGCATGGTGTCCATGTCCATCTCGGCGAAGTTCGTCTCGTGCTCCGCCGCATAGCACATCGTTGCCGGGATGTACTCGGAATCGCCACCGCTCATGCCCTGTTCCCCCTCTGCTTCTCCACGCCGACTACGGACCTTCCGTGCTCGACCGACCGGATTTCCGGCTCACTCACCGGACATGCCCCCGGCGGTCGTCGCTTCCTGGTCCTGGTAATTCCCGTGCGCCTTGCGCGTATTGGTCCCGAACTTGTCCATGACCTCGTTGAGATGCTGCACAACCTCTTCGATGTGCGTCTTCATCTCCGTATGGGCGTTCGTCAGCTTGCGCGCCTCCAGGAAGGTGGCACCAGGGGCGTCCGCGCCCAGGGCGTTCGGCGACAGCGATGTCTTGTAACGCGTGTCCGCATGCGCGTTACCGAGGTCCTTGAGGATGCCGTTGAGCTTCCTGACCGTGTCCTCGAGCGCGCCGAGATCAACGCGGTATTGATCACCCATGATGTGTCTCCCCGTGTGATGCGATTCCCGTCTTGCGGCGCCAGTCGCGCAGTGCGATGGACGCCCCGACAACTCCGGCGACCGCCAGAAGTCCTCCGCCCACAATGTAAAGGGAAATCCGCGCCCGTCGGTCCTCGGGGCTCTCTCCGATGGTGAGAGCCGCCGGTTCGATCTTGGTGTTGTTCTGGGCGGCGGGCTTGTCCGGAGTGGGCCGACCGGTCGGCTTGGTGGTGTCGTTGAGGGCGGCCACCGGGTCGATGACGCCCCAACCGATGTTGTGGTCCGGACCGCGGCTGACGCGCTCGGCGGTCTGCTCCAGGTGCCAGATCAGCTCCTGCGGCTTCCAGTCCTTGTGCTGGGCCTTGAGGAGCGCCGCGGCACCGGCGGCGTACGGGGCGGCGAAACTGGTGCCCTGGTCCACGCAGTTGCCGCCGTCGGGCACGGTGGAGACCATGTCGACGCCGGGCGCCGCGATGTCGACGTAGTCGCCGGGCTGGGAGAAGGCCGCGCGTTCGTTGTTGCGGTCCGAGGCGGCGACAGCCAGGACGTTGTCGTACTCCTGGAACGCCGCCGGGTACATGCGCTTCTCCTTGCCGGAGGCGCCGTCGTTGCCCGCCGAGGCGACGATGAGGACGTTCTTGCGCGCGGCGTTGGCGACCGCGGCCTTCAGCGTGGGGAGCAGGTCCTCGCTCGCGTCCGTGCCCTGGGAGATGTTGATGATGTCGACGTGCTCGTCGACGGCCGCGTTGATGGCCTTGGCCAGGCTGTCGGCGGTGCCGGGCTTCTCCTGGTCGGTCTGCTGGAACGGGATGACCTTGGCCTCGGGCGCCAGCCCGTAGAAGCCGGAGGTGGAGCGCGGCTGGGCGGCGATGATGCCGGCGACCTTGGTGCCGTGTCCCACCCGGTCCTCGGTGGGCTTACCGCCCTTGACGAAGGACCGCCCGCCGGCCCCGATGGCCGGTTTGATCTGGTCGTTCCCGGCGTCGATGCCGGTGTCGATGACGGCGACACGGACGCCTGCGCCCTTGGTGTTCGCCCACAGCTGCTGCGTCATGAGGCGCTGCAGGGACCACGGGGTCTCTTTGATGTCGGTGGTGTTGAACCTGCACTCGCCGCTGTTCAGCGGAACGTTCTCGTCCGCGGCCGCCGGGAGCGCGGTGACGCCGGAAAGAGCGATGGTGCAGGCCGTTGTCACCCATACACCCGCCGCGCGGCGGTGGTGCCCTGCTCGGTGACCGTTGGCGCGAGATCCCACGGGTTGTCAGCTCTCCATGCGTGGTGGACGGGACGAGACGAAGAAGCGGTACGGAGGTGCCGTCGGGCTGAGGAGCGGCGAGCGGTGCGGAGGCGGACGCCAGAAGGGCGGGCGCACTGGTGCAGCGCGCCCGCCCTCTTCTGCCACTGTGCGAGCCTCGGGGCTGCTCAGCCGGTGGTTGCTCCCGCCCGCGCGGGGCGGGAAGCGACTACCACATCTTGGCGTTCTGGCCCTCGGTGTGCTCGTAGTTGTCGGCCGCGGTCTCCAGCGCCTTGCTGATGGCCTCCAGCGTCTGCTGCAGGGAGTGGGCGCGCTTGTCCCACTCCTGCTGACGGGCCTGGTACCCCTGCTGCGCCGCACCCTCCCAGTCCTGGGCGATCTGCTTGACGCCGCTCTCCAGGTCATCGAGCTGCTGGCGGATCTGGCGCGCCGTGCGACGCACGTCGGACGATGCCTGCCGGATCGTCTGAGCGTTTACGACAATTCCCGACATGATGTCTCCTCGGGCTTGAAGGGAAGCTGATCGATTCGCGGAACCACGGCAGGACCCGGCGTGTACCGGGAGATGCCCACTGCGGTTGGAGTTCAGTACGTGGCCGTACCGGCCGGGCTCACCCGAAGGGGGAGCTGGAGGGGCCGGAGTGCTGGGACCCCACGTTGTTGAACGCCGCGTTCTGCTCTTCTTCCGACGCCGAGTAGTTCTTCGTCGTCTCGTCGATCGCTTCCTTGATCTCCCGCAGAAGCTGGTTGATGCGCGTCGCGTCCTCGTTGACCTGGCTCTGGAGCCGGTTGTACGAGTTGGCCGCCTGGCCCTTCCAACCGGAGGTGATGTTGTCGACGACCATGTTCAGGTGCCGGATCTCACCCTGGATCGTCTCGGAGACCGTTCCGATTTTTCCGCTGAACCGGACCATCTCCGCTTCGGTGACTTTGAAGCTATTACCGCTCATCGCAACGTCCCCCATGAGACTCGCACGTCACCCGCACCGCACCGGTGAAGGCGCCGCGCGGTCGGCGCCGTCTGCTGGCGCCGGCGACCACTTTAACCACTCCGTACGACAGCCCCCAACAGAGGGAGCGATGTTGTGACGGGATCACCACGGCCCCAACTGGCCATCTTGCAGGGCTGGTTCACGGAAATCATCACGCGAAGTGGGCACTTGGCATTCTATCGGCCCGCGAAGAAAGGCATCAAGGTTTTCCGGGGCCTTCCCGGGAAGCAGCGGAAGCCGTGGAGCAAATCCGGAAAAAGCCGGGTGGGCCACCCGGTTCAGGTGGCCCACCCGGGAATCCGGTGCGGTATCGGGGCGGGCCGGAGAAGCCCGCCCCCTCGCGTCAGGACGTGCCGGTCTTACGGGCGGCCGCGACGCTGAGCGCCGGCCCCTCCGAGAGCAGGTCCGCCCATGTCATCAGCACGGGGTCCGCGTGGACGCCCTTGTACCCCAGGCGCAGGGCCGCCTGGTTGACCTCCTGGTTGGCGTTGCCCGCCTTGTCGGAGCTGTCGTTGTTGACCGGCACGCGGTACCGCAGGCCGGTGTCGGTGACGAGGTAGAGCGACCCGTCCTGCTCCTGGGGGGTGCGGACCCGCTGGAAGAGCATCCCGCTGCCCGGGGTGACGTAGGAGGAGGCGCCGCTCGCGATGTTCGCCGGGTAGTCCTTGCCGATCCAGGTGCCCATGTTCGGCAGGCCGTTGGGGTAGCCGAGTGCCTTGTCGGCGCCGCCGGGGAGCTTGGTGGTGGTGCCGTCGTAGACGCTGCAGGAGACGCCGTTGTCGGTGGGGGTCGTCAGGCCGCCGGTCTGGGACCCCTGGGCGAAGTTGTTGGCCATGTCGACGACCTCGGTCGGCCAGGGCATGTCCACGTCGGTGCCCGGCACCTTGCCCAGGTATGAGATGAACCGCCCCTTGTCGTCCCGCATCGGGTCGATGCTGGAGGTGGAGACCTGCTCGGGCCTCATGGCCGAGCCGTCGGGGTGGACCATGCGGGCGTTCGGGCCCTCCAGCAGGAGCTGGGCGACGAAGTCCGACACCTGCTGTACGCCGTCCGCGAGAACGACGTACTTCTTGCCCGCCTTCTCTCCGTCCGCCGCGCTCTGGTCCGCGCTGCCGGGGATTTCGAGGACGGTGCCGATGGTGCGGTGCTGCGGGGGGACGCCGGGGGCCTGCGAGGGGCGGCCCGCGTTCTTGATGACCGGCATGTAGAGGGGCACGGGGCTCTTGACGAGGGTGTCCATCCACGCCTGCGTCACGTCCTGCGGCTCCGCCTCCTGGAAGAGCACGCGGCGCAGGACCGTGTCCGGGTCCGCGCCGTTCCTGCCCCCCGCGCCGGGGGGCTGGGGGATGTTGCCGTGCAAGGTGGCGTCGAGCGCGAACTTGAAGCCGTTGTGGTCGACCAGCCAGAGCTTGCCCTGCGGGTCACGGACGAAGAGCACCTGACGCATGTCGAGGCGGCCCTTGCCCTGGACGAGTTCCTTGTCCTTGCCCCCGAGCACGAACACGGCCTGCTGGGGCTTGCTGTTGGTACCGCTGCCCGGACGGTCGCAGACGGCCCAGGTCTTCGCCTTGCCGGCATCGTCCTTGCTGGGAAGACGGTCGGGGGCGAACGGAATTCCGACGGCGGGTCCGTGCGCGATCTTTCCGTCCAGCTCGGATTCCTTCACATTCACGACTTTGTACTTGTCGGGATCGAGAAGGAGTTTCGCGGAGGCGAGGTTCAGAACGGGGTGGAGGAGTTTTTCCTTCTTGCCCTGACCGTTGTCGCTCTTCAGTACGACGTAACGGGTGGTCGAATCGGAGCCGACGATGACATTTTCCCCGACCGCGTCCCACCCCTGGGGCGCCACCGGGCTCAGGATGCCGCAGGCACCGAAGCCGACCAGGATCACGACGCCCATCAGAACGCTCGGCAGCACGGCCTTCAGGGGGCGCGGCGCACTCTCGATCGAGCCGCTCGGCAGCGGCTTCAGAAATGCGGCATTCGTACGCTTCCTCGCGAATGAATACGCATTGAGCTCGTCCCGACGTGATGCCATTGTTGCTTTCTCTCCCCGCGTGTCGGATCCACATCGACCGCCCCCGGCACTCACGCCGTAGCGCCCTCTACTATGCCGTGTGTCGATCGACCCGTACGGTACGGGTGCCACCTTCCAACGCACCAGTCTCGACGGCGATTGATGCGCCGTGAGGCCACACCACCAGTAGAGGAGCAGGCCGGGGGATGTCCAGCGCCACCAGGGCTCGACGCCGCAATGGGCGGCAACAGCAGCAACCGCCTTCCGCTGCACCGCGCGACGCGGGACACGGCGGCCGGGACGGATCGGACCGGGCCGGCGGCGGCCGGGGCGGGCAGGGTTCGCCGGGCGGGCCGGTGGCCCCCCGGCTGCGGCCGGAGATCGGCAGCATCGGCCCGGTCCGCGTACAGCAGCTGGCCATCATCGAGATCGCCGCCGCACTGGTCCTGGTCGGCGCCTCCGTGAACGTGATCGCGTTGACCGTCGCGGTCGTGCTCGCCGCCGTCCTCGTCATCTTCGCGCTCGGCAGGCGCCGGCGGATCCCGCTCCCGGAGTGGATCACGACCGTGCGCGCGATGAAGCGCCGCGGCAAGGCCGCGAGCGCCCCGGTGGCGCCGGGCGTCGAGCCGGCCTTCGCCCCGGTCGTCGAGTGCGATCCGGCGCTGCGCACCTACGAGTACACCGACGCCGAGCAGCGGGCCGTCGGCTTCGTCGGGGACGGCACCTTCCTGACCGCGCTGGTACAGGTCGAGCCCCGGGACGAACCGCTGCGGCCCGCCCGGGGCAGCCACATGCTGCCGCTCGACGTGCTGCACACCGCGCTCGACATCGAGGACATCCACCTGGAGTCGGTGCAGTACGTGCAGTACACGCAGCCGGCTCCGGCGCCGCACCTGCCCGAACAGGCCGTCGCCGCGCGGTCGTACGCCCCGCTGGCGGCGCAGTCGCAGACCCCGGCGGTGCAGTTGACGTGGATCGCGCTCAAGCTCGACCCGGAGCTGTGCGCGGAGGCGATCGAGGCCCGCGGCGGCGGGATGGAGGGCGCCAAGCGTTCGCTGCTGCGCGCCGCCGACCAGTTGGTGAGCCGGCTGACCTCGCACGGCGTGCGGGCGCGCGTCCTGGCCGAGCGGGAGGTCGTGGCGGCGGTCGGCACGGCGGTGTGCGTGAGCCCGCGGGCCGCCAACGGCGCGATGGGGCGGGAGGGCCGTTCCGGGCGCCGCACCCAGGAGACGACGCGGGCGTGGCGCTGCGACGACCGCTGGCACACCACGTACTGGATCGGCCGCTGGCCCCAGCTCGGTCCCGGCGGTGCGCCGCTGGCGGCCGTCACCCAGCTGCTGACCAGCACTCCGGCGATGGCCAGCACCTTCGCGCTGACCGCGACGCACGGCAGCGGGCGGGCGCCCGCGATCTCGGGCTACGTCCGGCTGTCGACCCGTAGCGAGAACGAACTCGACGCCGCGCAGCGGGAGTTGGAGCGGCGTTCCGGCTCGGCGAAGGTCGGTCTCGTCCGGCTCGACCGGGAACAGCTGCCCGGCCTGCTCGCCACGCTCCCCCTCGGAGGTACCCGCTGATGGCCTCTCCCACGTATCAGCCGCGTGTCAACAACTCCGGGACGGGCTGGCGCAATCCGCCGATCGGCGCGCCCGACGCCGGGCAGGGGCGCCGCCCCTCGCACCAGCCGCGGGCGGACGAGCAGCGGTCGGCGCGCTCGGGCCCGGTGCCGCAGCCGGGCTTCGGGCTGCGCGGTCCGCGCCGTGCCCCGCACGTGCTGACGGCCGAGTCGCTGGCCTCGCTGACCCTGCCGGTCGGTGACGACGGCGTCATCATCGGCATCGATCCGCAGAACCAGCCCGCGGTGCTGAGCCTGCTGCGGCCCGCGCCGTTGGAGATCGCGCTGGTCGGCAGTATGTGGATGGCGCAGGTGCTGGCGCTGCGTACGGTCGCCACCGGTGCGCGGGTGGCGGTGGAGACGGCGCGGCCGCCGGCCTGGGCTCAGATGGCGCAGGCCGCCGGCGGCGGTCAGCAGTGCGTGTCGGTGCACGAGGTGCGGCAGATCGCGCCCCAGGGGCCGTCGGTCTCCAGCCCCGTGCTGGTGGTGCGGGACATGGGCGCGCGCCCCCCGCGCAACCAACTCGCGCCGAGCCCCTGGCAGTCGGTGCTCACGGTGCTGCCGTTCCTCGGACCGCGCTCGCCGCAGATGCTGGGCCGGGCGGATCTGGTCGGGCTCCAGCGGCTGTCGCCGGAGGAGGCGGAGGTCGTGACGCGCGTGATGCGACTGCCGCAGCAGGTGGGCGCGGTGCTGCCGACGCTGAGCGACAACGCGATGCTCTGGTGCACCCGCGACCACCACCAGTTCGTGATGACGCAGCCCACCGAGGCGGAGACCAATCTGCTCGGCGGGCCGCGCCGGATGGACTGACGGCACCGTACGGGCAGGCGGCGCCGCGCGCCGTGCGGCCCGTCCGCGAAGGGCATTTCCTACGGGCGCATCCTCGGATGCGCCCGTAGGCGTGCCGCAGGGTCAGAAGACGACATGACGTCGGCTGCCGTTCGGGCCCGACTCTTGATTAGGCTGTATGAAGCCGCAGGAGCACACCGGACGGCAGCCGGTACGGGGATGGAGAAAGCAGTGTTGGCGCAGTCCCGGGCGGTGTGTTCCGAATTCCGTGACATCCGATCGATCCGCCTGTATCCGGTCCTGCCGTTCAGGTGCGTTGCAGTACACCAGGAGGCACAGTGAACGAGCGGGAGGCTTTCCGCCCGGACGGGAACGACCCTGACGACGAGCAGTCCGAGTTCGACCTGACGGGCGAATTCAAGATCGATTTTGCGGCTCCGGCCTGGTACGCGAGCAACGACACCAGCGGCGGCGCGGGCACCCCCATGGCTCCCGCCCCGTCCCCCGCCCCCGCGCCGCCGCCCACCGGGCAGCCGCTGCCCGGCCAGGGCGTCGCGGGCCCGCCGGTGGCCGGTGGACCGCAGGGCGCCCCCGGCCCCACCGCCGGCGCCCCGGTGCCGCCGCCCGCCGACACCGCGCCGCCCGGTTTCCCGATGCTGCGGCCGCAGGAGCCCGCGGAGACCGCCGCGCCCCAGGACGCGCCGCCCGCGGACGCCCCGAAGCCCGCCGCCCCGGTGGCGGCCAGCGGCAACGTCCGCTCCGGTACGGGCGCCGACCCGTCGGCCTCGCTGTGGGACGACGACGAGCCGGACGTGCCCGAACCGGCCCCGGCCGAGGCGCCGGCACCGGCCGCGCCGCGGACCGACGGGGCGGCCGGTGCGCAGCCGGCCGGGGCACCCGTGGCCGACGCGCCGCGGCCTGAGGCCGCGCAGGCCCCGGAGGAGACCGCAGCCGCCCCGCAGGCACCGGAGCAGCCGGCCCCGGAGGCACCGCGGGCCGCCGCGCAGCCGGTGCCGCCGCAGGTCCCGCAGGCCCCGCAGGCCGCAGTACCCGAGCAGGAGCGGCCCGCGCAGCCGGTACCGGAGCAGCCGGTCGCGCCCCAGCAGCCCCCGCAGGGTGGCGCCCCGCAGGCCGTTCCGTCGCAGGGCGTTCCTCCGCAGGGCGGGGCGCAGCCGGGTGTGCCGCCGCAGGGTGCTCCGTGGCCCGCGCAGCCGGACGCCGCCGCGCAGGGCGTGCCCGGTCAGGGCGGGCTGCCGCCGCTGCCGCCGGAGTACCAGCCGGCCGATCCGCGGACGGCTCAGGCCCAGCAGGCCCAGGCCCAGCCGCCGCAGGCTCAGCAGCCGCAGCCGGGGCAGGAGTTGCCCCCGCAGCAGCAGCCGCAGGTCCACCCCCAGGCCGCGCCGCAGGCCGGTTTCCCGCAGCAGGCGGCCCCGCAGCAGGGCCACCCCCAGCAGGGCGGATACCCGCAGCAGACGCCCCAGCAGCAGCCGGGCGCGTACGGCTATCCGCAGCCCGCGTACGGCTACCCGCAACAGCCTCAGCAGCAGGCACCCGCGCAGCAGTCCGCGTACGGCTATCCGCAGCCCGCCCCGCAGGGATACCCGCAGCAGACACCGCAGCCGCACCCGCAGGCCGCCCCGCAGCAGGGCTACGACCCGCAGGCCCAACAGGCCGCGCAGCAGGCACAGCAGCACCAGGCCGGGTACCCGCAGCAGGGTCAGCCCGCCGCGTACGACCCGCAGGCCCAGGCCGCTCAGCAGGGGCAGCAGGGACAGGTGCCGCACCAGCCGCTGCCGGGGCAGCAGGCCGGCGGCGGCGCGGCGAACTACGCCTCGTACTCCCAGCCGGGACAGCAGCAGCCGCAGCAGCAGCGGGCCACCCCGGGCGCGCCGCTGGGCTACAGCGCCGCGGTCGAGCTGACCTCGGACCGGCTGCTGCGCAACCAGCCCAAGCGGCGTAAGCCGGGCGCCAACGCACAGCCGTCCAAGTTCAAGCTGGGCGCGAAGAAGGAGGAGGCGGAGCGTCAGCGGAAGCTGGAGCTGATCCGCACACCGGTGACGTCCTGCTACCGGATCGCGGTGATCAGCCTCAAGGGCGGCGTCGGCAAGACGACGACCACCACCGCGCTCGGCGCCACGCTCGCCTCCGAGCGGCAGGACAAGATCCTGGCCATCGACGCGAACCCGGACGCCGGTACGCTCGGCCGCCGCGTCCGCCGCGAGACCGGCGCGACCATCCGCGACCTGGTGCACGCCATCCCGCACCTGCACAGCTACATGGACATCCGCCGGTTCACCTCGCAGTCGCCGTCCGGTCTGGAGATCCTCGCCAACGACGTCGACCCGGCGGTCTCCACGACGTTCAACGACGACGACTACCGGCGCGCGATCGACGTCCTGGGGCGCCAGTACCCGGTCATCCTCACCGACTCCGGTACGGGCCTGCTCTACAGCGCCATGCGCGGCGTCCTGGACCTCGCCGACCAGCTGATCATCATCTCCACGCCGTCCGTCGACGGTGCGAGCAGCGCCAGCACCACGCTCGACTGGCTCTCCGCGCACGGCTACGCCGACCTGGTGCAGCGCGGTATCACGGTGATCTCCGGGGTCCGCGAGACCGGCAAGATGATCAAGATCGACGACATCGTGTCGCACTTCGAGACGCGCTGCCGCGGCGTGGTCGTCGTCCCCTTCGACGAGCATCTCGCCGCCGGCGCCGAGGTCGACCTCGACATGATGCGGCCCAAGACCCGCGAGGCGTACTTCAACCTGTCCGCGCTGGTCGCCGAGGACTTCTCGCGCGCCCAGCAGGCCCAGGGGATGTACCCGCAGCAGGGACAGCAGATGGGCCAGGACCCGTACGCCGCCCAGGACCCGTACGCGCAGCAGCAGTACGCGCAGCAGGGACAGCCGCAGCAGCAGCACCAGGCGCAGCCGCCGGCCGGTTACCCGCCGCAGCAGGGCGGCTGGACCCAGCAGCCGCAACAGCCGCCCGCCCACTGGCAGCAGCAGCCCGCCCCGGACTCCCCCCAGCCCGACCAGCAGGGATGGCAGCAGCAACCTCCGCAGTGACGCGTAAGGCGCCACACCACGCGCGCGGGGCCCGGCACTTCACGGTGCCGGGCCCCGCGCGCACCCGGGCCCCGCACGCACGGTGCGGACGAGCGTGGCCTGCACGGTGCGGGCGGTTGCCCCTGGGCGGAGTGTCCGTCATGACCGCGTGAGGCCCACATGAGGCCCGCACGGGGCCGGACTGCCGTACGTGCACGGGGCGTACGGCGGCGCATCCGCGATACGCACGCCCCGGGCCCCATGCGGCGGACGCCCGCGCCGCGTGGGGCGGGCCGGCTGATGTCCTGCAGGCGTCCGGTCACAGACGTCGGAGGGCGTGACATGGGCGCCCACGGCCTCACGGGGCCGTACGCCCGCACCCGCACGGGGCACACAGGGCGCTCCCCCGATACCCACGGGACGGGCCTCACGAAGCGACCGCCCGCACGGGGCCACGACGTATGGCGCGGAGGTCACGCTCCGGCACCAGGCCCCGCTGCACCGGCCAGGGCGCCCGCACGGGGCCGACGCGTGGCACGGAGGCACGGCAAAGGGCGCCCGGATATCTCTCCGGGCGCCCCGTCGTGCGGCGCGAAACCGCCCCGCCGGCCGGTTCAGTCCGCCGCGGCGATCAGTTCGCGGGCCTGCTTCACATCGATCGCCATCCGCTCCAACAGCGCGTCGAGCGTGGCGAATTTCTCCTGGCCCCGGATGTACGCGAGGAAATCCACCGCGACGTGCAGGCCGTACAGGTCGAGTCCCACCCGGTCGATCGCGTACGCCTCGACCGTGCGGTTCTCCCCGTCGAACTGCGGGTTGGTCCCCACCGATACGGCCGCGGGCATCGCCTCGCCCTCGACGTGCAGGAGCCCCGCGTACACACCGTCGGCCGGGATCGCGGTGTGCGGCAGCGTCTCCACGTTGGCGGTGGGGAAGCCCATCTCACGGCCGCGCTGCGCGCCGCGGACGACGATGCCCTCGACGCGGTGCGGTCGTCCCAGGACCTCCGCCGCGCCCGCGACGTCGCCCTCGGCGACCAGCCGGCGGGTGAGCGTGGACGAGAACGGCACCCCGCCGCCCACCGAGCCCCGCTCCACGAGGTCGACGACCTCGACGGTGAAGCCGTGGGCGACGCCCAGTTCGGCGAGGGTCTCGACGGTGCCCTTCGCCTTGTGCCCGAAGCGGAAGTTGGGGCCCTCGACGACGATCCGCGCGTGCAACTTGTCGGCCAGTACCTTCGCCACGAAATCGGCGGGCGCCAGCTGCGAGAACTCCCGGGTGAACGGCAGCACCAGAACGGCGTCGACGCCCAGCTCCCCCATCAGCTCCGCGCGCCGGTGGTGCGGGGCGAGCAGCGGCGGGTGGGTACCGGGACGGACGACCTCACTGGGGTGCGGGTCGAAAGTGACGACCACCGCGGGGATGCCCAGCTCCCGGGCGCGCGCGACGGCCTCACCGATGATCAATTGGTGGCCGCGGTGCACTCCGTCGTACGAGCCGATGGTGACGACGCTGCGCCCCCAGCCCTCGGGGATGTCCTCCAAGCCACGCCAGCGCTGCACTGTGCCCGCTCCTCGCCCGAACTCTTGTCCGTCCACTGCGTCAAGTCGGCATGACGCAGGTCTAAGACTGCCATGCCGGGCCCCACGCCACCCGAGAAGGGTGGCCTCACCGTTCCGAAGCCCCCGCCCGCTTCGTCCCCCGCCCCCTGACACGGACGCATGGGGCACCCGCGTGGGCCCCGCGGGGCGGCGGCGCACGGGGCCCACGGGGAGGCGGCGCACGGGGCCCGGACGGCTGCCCCGCACCGCACGAGGCTGAGCGGAACCGCCGCGCGGGGTGCAGCGCACGGGGCGCAGCGCATGGGGCCGCCTGCCCGCCCCCTCAGCCCGAACGGAAGCGCGGGGCACCATGCGGACCCGCACCAGGAACCACCCGCCCCGTGCGGAACGTCCCGTACGCACGGCACGAGGCCGCGCCCCGAACTCCGCCCTCACACAGCGCCCGAACCCGCCCCGTCACGCGGGCAGCCCCGCGCTGCCCCATGCCGGCCCCACACGCCGTCCGCCTCATGCACCAGGCAGGCACAACACAACCCTCACTCCACACGAAGCGCGGGGGCACGGGGCAGGGGCAGAGGGCGCGGGGCAGGGGGCACGGGGCGCAGGGCACAGAGATCAAGGCCCAGAGCCCCCGCCCGAACAAAGAGGCCGGTCCGGAGCCCCATGGCTCCGGACCGGCCTCACCCGTCCTTCACATGCCTGCCGGCCGTCGGCCGCACGACGCCCCCGCACCACGCGGCCAACGCCACGCAGCCCGACGCCCTCCGCGCCGTACGGCCCCGCCCCTCCTAGGCGAACACGGCCAGGCTCTTGGCCCGGCCCCCCTGGTTCTCCACCAGGGCGAGGAAGGTGCCGTCCGGGTCGAAGGCCGCCACGGGGCCGTCGGTCTCGAACAGCGGCATCGGGATCCGCGCACCGTTCACCAGCAGCCGGGACTGCGCCGCGGTGACGTCCCACCGGGTGAAGGCGGCGGCCGCCGCCTCACCGATCGGCATCACCGGCAGCCCGGCGCCCTCGGTGTCGTCCACCGCACCCTGCAACTGCTCCAGGGTCCGCGCCCGGTCGAGCTTGTACGGCCCGACCCGGGTGCGCCGCAGCGCCGTCAGATGCCCGCCGACGCCCAATCCGGCGCCGAGGTCCCGGGCGAGCGCGCGGATGTACGTCCCCGAGGAGCAGGTGACGGAGACCAGCAGGTCGGTCACCGGGGTGCCGTCCTCCGCCTCCGCCTCGTGCACGGAGTGGACGAGGAACGACGAGACGGTGACCGGCCGGGCCGGGATCTCGACGTCCTCGCCGTCCCGCACCCGCGAGTACGACCGCTTACCGTCGATCTTGATGGCGCTGACCTTCGACGGCACCTGCATGATCGCGCCGGACAGCTCCGCGACGCCCGCGTCGATGTCCGCCCGCGCCAGGCCGTGCGCCGCCTTCGACGCGGTGATCTCGCCCTCCGCGTCATCGGTGACGGTGGTCTGCCCGAGCCGCACCGTGCCGACGTACTCCTTCTCCGTCAGCGCGAGATGGCCGAGCAGCTTGGTGGCCCGCTCGATGCCGAGGACGAGGACGCCCGTCGCCATCGGGTCGAGCGTCCCGGCATGGCCGACCCGGCGCGTCCGCGCCATGCCCCGCATCTTCGCCACGACGTCGTGCGACGTGAAGCCGGACGGCTTGTCGACGATGACAAGACCGTCCGGCCCGGTGTTCTTACGCTTCATTCTGCGGCTGCGCCCTCATCGTCCTCGTTGTCGCCCGGCTTGCGGTACGGGTCGGCGTCCCCGGCGTACTGCGCGCCCGACGACACCTCCCGCACCTTGGCGTCCGAGGCCCGCGCCTTGTCGAGCAGGTTCTCGATCGTCTTGGCGTTCTCCGGCAGGGCGTCCGCGACGAACGTCAGCGTCGGCGTGAACTTCGTACCGGCCGCGGCGCCGACCGCCGAGCGCAGGATGCCCTTGGCGCTCTCCAGGCCCGCGGCGGCGCTGGCCCGGTCCTCGTCGTCGCCGTACACCGTGTAGAAGACCGTAGCCTCCCGCAGGTCGCCGGTGACGCGGGTGTCCGTGATGGTCACGTGCGTGCCGAGCCGCGGGTCCTTGATGCCGCGCTGCAGCTTCTGGGCGACCACCTCCCGGATGAGGTCCGCCAGCTTCTTCGCCCGCGCATTGTCGGCCACTGGTCCGTCTCCTTCGTATCTTCCACAATTGTGCTTCCACCGGCGTCCGTCCGCCCGGCCGTCATGACCAGTCGTCGTCGCCGTGCAGCCGCCGGCGAACCGACAGCAGCTCCACTTCGGGCCGTGCGGCGACCAGGCGCTCGCAGCGGTCCATCACCTCGGTGACATGCCCCGCGTCCCCGGAGACCACCGCGAGGCCGATGACGGCCCGGCGGTGCAGATCCTGCTCCCCGACCTCCGCGACGCTCACCGCGTACTTGCGGTGCAGCTCGGCGACGATCGGGCGGACGACGGAGCGCTTCTCCTTCAGCGACCGTACGTCGCCGAGAAGCAGATCGAAGGACAGTGTCCCTACGTACATGTACGACGGGTAGAGCCACCCGTGGGGCCTCGGAATCGCGAGTCCCTCGCACCGTACACGCAACGGCCGGGGCCGATCGACGGAAATAACGCTCCGCCGACCGGCCCCGGGTCCGCCCGCCGCCCGGCCGCCCCGAAGGGGGCCGGGCTCCGCGCGGACAGTGCGCTACATGATCAGCCGCGCGGCTTCTCACGCATCTCGTACGTCGCGATGACGTCGTCGATCTTGATGTCGTTGTAGTTGCCGAGGTTGATACCGCCCTCGAAACCTTCGCGAATCTCGGTGACGTCGTCCTTGAAGCGGCGCAGACCCTGAATGGTGAGGTCCTCCGCGACCACCTTGCCGTCGCGGATGAGGCGCGCCTTGGTGTTGCGCTTGACCTCGCCGGAGCGGATGAGGACACCCGCGATGTTGCCGAGCTTGGACGAGCGGAAGATCTCGCGGATCTCCGCGGTACCGAGCTCGACCTCCTCGTACTCCGGCTTGAGCATGCCCTTGAGGGCCGCCTCGATCTCCTCGATCGCCTGGTAGATGACCGAGTAGTACCGGACGTCGACGCCCTCGCGGTCGGCCATCTGCGTGGCACGGCCTTCGGCGCGCACGTTGAAGCCGATGACGATCGCGTCGGAGCCGGACGCCAGGTTGATGTCGGACTCCGTGACGGCACCGACGCCGCGGTGCAGCACCCGGATGTCGACCTCTTCGCCGACGTCGAGCTGGAGCAGCGAGGACTCCAGGGCCTCGACCGAACCGGACGCGTCGCCCTTGATGATGAGGTTGAGCTGCTGCACCTCGCCCGCCTTGAGCACCTTGTCGAGGTCCTCGAGGGACACCCGGCGGGTGCGCTTGGCGAAGGCGGCGTTGCGCTCGCGCGCCGCGCGCTTCTCGGCGATCTGGCGGGCCGTACGGTCCTCGTCGACGACGAGGAAGTTGTCGCCGGCGCCCGGGACGTTGGTGAGACCCAGGACCAGCACGGGGGTCGACGGACCCGCTTCCTCGACGTTGTTGCCCTTGTCGTCGAGCATCGCGCGGACGCGGCCGTAGGCGTCACCGACGACCATGGTCTCGCCGACGCGGAGGGTACCGCGCTGGACCAGGACGGTCGCGACGGCGCCGCGACCGCGGTCGAGGTGGGCCTCGATCGCGATGCCCTGGGCGTCCTGCTCCGCGTTGGCGCGCAGGTCCAGCGAGGCGTCCGCGGTCAGGACCACGGCCTCGAGCAGCTGCTCGATGTTGGTGCCCTGGCGGGCGGAGATGTCGACGAACATGGTGTCGCCGCCGTACTCCTCGGCCACCAGGCCGAACTCGGTGAGCTGACCGCGCACCTTGGTCGGGTCGGCGCCCTCGACGTCGATCTTGTTGACCGCGACCACGATCGGCACGTCGGCCGCCTTGGCGTGGTTCAGCGCCTCGATCGTCTGCGGCATGACACCGTCGTTGGCCGCCACCACTAGGATCGCGATGTCGGTCGACTTGGCACCACGGGCACGCATGGCGGTGAACGCCTCGTGACCGGGGGTGTCGATGAAGGTGATGCGGCGCTCTTCGTCGTTGACCTCGGTGGAGACCTGGTACGCACCGATGTGCTGCGTGATGCCACCGGCCTCGCCCGCGATGACGTTCGTCTTGCGGATCGCGTCCAGCAGGCGGGTCTTACCGTGGTCGACGTGACCCATGACGGTCACGACCGGCGGACGCGCGACGAGCATGTCCTCGCCGCCCTCGTCCTCGCCGAACTCGATGTCGAAGGACTCGAGCAGCTCGCGGTCCTCCTCCTCCGGGCTGACGATCTCGACGACGTAGTTCATCTCGCCGGCGAGGAGCTCCAGCGTCTCGTCGGAGACGGACTGGGTCGCGGTCACCATCTCGCCGAGGTTCAGCATGACCTGGACCAGCGACGCCGGGTTCGCGTTGATCTTCTCCGCGAAGTCGGTCAGCGAGGCACCGCGCGAGAGGCGGACCTTCGCGCCGTTGCCGCGCGGCAGCATGATGCCGCCCACCGACGGGGCCTGCATGGCCTCGTACTCCTGGCGCCTCTGCCGCTTCGACTTACGGCCGCGACGCGCGGGACCGCCGGGACGGCCGAACGCACCCTGTGTGCCACCGCGGCCACCGGGACCGCCGGGACGGCCACCGAAACCGGGACGGCCACCGAAGCCGCCACCGGGGCCGCCGCCACCGGGACGGCCGGCGAAACCGCCGCCACCACCCGGGCGACCGCCGCCGCCACCGGGACGACCGGCGAAACCGCCGCCACCACCGGGACGACCGCCACCGCCACCGGGACGACCGGCACCGCCGGGACCACGGCCACCGCCGGGGCCCGGACGCGGGCCGGCAGCCGGACGCTGCGGCATCATGCCCGGGTTCGGACGGTTACCGCCGCCGGGACGCGGAGCGCCACCGGGGGCCGCACCCTGCGGACGGGGCATACCACCGGGGGTCGGACGGGCGCCGCCCTGACCCTGAGGACGGGGACCGCCCTGGCCGCCGCCCTGGGGACGGGGACCGCCGGGACCACCCTGGCCGCCGGGGCGCGGCGCGCCACCGGGACGGGGGGCCTGCGGACGGGCCATGCCCGTGGAGCCACCGGAGGTGAAGGGGTTGTTGCCCGGACGCGGGCCGGACGGACGGCCGCCGCCGGGACGCGGGGCACGCTCGCCACCGGGACGCGGGGCGTTGCCACGGCCCTGACCACCCTGGCCGCCCTGCGGCGCGGGGCGCGCCGGACGGGGGCCGGGGGTGGCACCGGGGCGCGGGCCGGGCTGCGCGGCGGGCGCGGACGGCGGGGCCTGGAACTCGGGCTGCGCGGGGGCGGCCGGAGCGGGCTTGGGGGCCGGACGGGCCGGCGTCGGCCGCGGGCCCGGGGTGGGCGCGCTGCTCTTGGGGGGCTCCGGCGCGGCCGGAGCCGCGGGGCCCGGCTTCGGCGCACCGGGCTTGGGGGCGCCCGGCTTCGGGGCAGCCGGACGGGCCGCCTGCGCCGGAGAGGGCGCGGACGGCTTTGCGGGCGCGGCCTTGCGCGGCGCCGCGGGCTTACCGGCGGCGCGGCCGCTGCCGCCACCCGCCTGGAAAGCGTCGGTCAACTTGCGAACAACCGGCGCCTCGATCGTCGAGGATGCCGATCGGACGAATTCGCCAAGTTCTTGGAGCTTGGCCATGACGACCTTGCTCTCCACTCCGAACTCCTTGGCGAGTTCGTATACCCGGACCTTAGCCACTTCGCTCCTTCTAGGTCCGGGTTGTCCACCGGACCGTCGCTACTTCATGGGCGTACTCATCGCGTACTCATCGAGTGCTCATCGCAATCTCGACCTACTTCCGACTCGCGAGGTACCTGACCGCACGGGGTTTTCCGTGCGCTGTGCATTCGTGCTGTGCGTTATTACCCGGGCCGTTGTTCGACGCCTTCGACGTACCGCCGCAAGGCCTCCGTATCGAACGGCCCCGGGCCCCGGAAGGCCCGGTTGAACGCCCGGCGGCGGACCGCCAGGTCGAGACAGACCCGTGTCGGGTGCACATGAGCACCCCGGCCGGGCAGCGTACCGCGAGGATCGGGGGCGCACTCACCCTCGATCGCCACGATGCGCAGCAAATCGCCCTTGGCCGCTCGCTCCCGGCATCCCACACAGGTTCGCTCAGGGCATGCGCGGGCATGCGTCCGGCCAGACACTGCTTAAGTCTACCTCCCCGCACCGGCCTCACCCCGATGGGGTAAAGGCGGGACGACTGCTCAGAATTCCCCGTCGTCCCCCGGCGGCACCACTCATTTTCCGCAAACGGTGCCGCGGGGGCGTGCCGTGCGGCTCAGTCCCGGGGGGCCTGCTGCTCGGTGTCCGGGCGGATGTCGATCCGCCAGCCCGTCAGCCGGGCGGCGAGACGGGCGTTCTGCCCCTCCTTGCCGATGGCCAGCGACAGCTGGTAGTCGGGGACGGTGACCCGCGCGGAGCGCGCGGCGAGGTCGACGACCTCCACCTTGCTCACCCGCGCCGGCGACAGCGCGTGCGCCACCAGCTCGGCCGGGTCGTCCGACCAGTCCACGATGTCGATCTTCTCGCCGTGCAGCTCGGCCATGACCGCGCGCACCCGGCCGCCCATGGGGCCGATGCAGGCGCCCTTGGCGTTGAGCCCGGAGCGCGTGGAGCGCACCGCGATCTTCGTACGGTGTCCGGCCTCCCGCGCGATGGCGGCGATCTCGACGGAACCGTCGGCGATCTCCGGCACCTCCATGGCGAAAAGCTTCTTCACCAGGTTGGGGTGGGTGCGCGACAGCGTCACGGACGGGCCGCGGACACCCTTGGCGACCCGTACGACGTACGACCGCAGCCGGGTGCCGTGCGAGTAGTCCTCGCCGGGGACCTGCTCCTGCACGGGGAGCATGGCCTCCATGGGGCCGACGTCCACGAGGACGTTCTTCGGGTCCTTGCCCTGCTGGACGACGCCAGTGATGACGTCGCCCTCACGCCCGGCGAACTCGCCGAAGGTGATCTCCTCCTCGGCGTCCCGCAGCCGCTGCAGGATGACCTGCTTGGCGGTGGTCGCCGCGATCCGGCCGAAGCCGGACGGGGTGTCGTCGAACTCGCGGGGCTCCTCGCCCGGCTCCAGGTCCGCCGCGTCTTCCTTCGCCCATACCGTCACATGGCCGGTGCTGCGGTCCAGCTGCACCCGCGCCTGACGGCGGCTGCCGTCGGTGCGGTGGTAGGCGATGAGGAGGGCCGACTCGATCGCCTCGACCAGCAGGTCGAACGAGATCTCCTTCTCCCGCACCAAACCCCGCAGGGCACTCATGTCGATATCCACGGCTACGCCTCCTCCTGGCTCTCGTCGATCTTCTCTTCGTCCTGCTCGGCGTGCCGATCGGACGGCTCACTCTTACGGTTGAACTCCAGCTCGACCCGCGCCTTGGCGATCGCGTCGAAGCCGATCCGCCGCTGGGTCGGCTTGCGGCCCTTGACGCCCGGCACCTCGAGGTCGAGGCCGTCCTCGTCCACCGCCTGGATACGGGCCACCAGCTCGCCGCCTTCACGCAGCTGCGCCTTGATCAGCCGGCCGACGGCGCGGCGGTAGTGCCGCAGCTCGGTCAGCGGCCGGTCGGCGCCGGGCGAGGTGACTTCGAGGGTGTACGGGGCGCCGCCCATCACGTCGGAGTCGTCCAGCGCCTGCGAGACCTCACGGCTCAGCTCGGCGCACTCGTCCAGTTGGACGCCCGCGTCGGAATCCACCACGACCCGCAGCACCCGCCGTTTGCCCGCGGGGGTCACGTCGATCTCTTCCAGATCCAGCTCTCGTGCGGCGACGAGCGGTTCAAGCAGCCCGCGCAGCCTCTCGCTCTGGGTGGTGCTCATCCGGGTGACTCCTCGGCCGCGTGTGCTGTTGTGGGTGGGTCGCGTGTCGGGTCAAAGCCTATCTGTTCCGGCGGGGTACTGACGATTCGGTGGCCGGTCGCGGCTACGCTCGCCAGCGGTGATCACTACGGAAGACCCGGGATGTGGATGGTGCCGAACGTGGCGCTCACGCGTAGAACGACCCTGCTGGCCGGTGCCGCGCTGGGCGCCGCCCCGCTGCTGACCGGCTGCTCCGACGGTTCCGGGCCGCCCCGTGCGGGGCGGGCGGCGGCCACGGCGCGGCTGCGTGCCGCGGCGGCGGACGACAGTACCCGCCTGCTGGCCCGTTACGACGCGACCCTCGCCGCCCACCCCGCCCTGGCGCCCCGTCTGGCGCCGCTCCGCGCCGAAGTGGCGCGCCATGCGGAGGCGTTCGGCGCCCGGTCGGCCAAGGGCGCGTCCTCCCCCGCCGGCGAGCCCTCGGGTTCGCCGGGACCGTCGGTGCCCGGCGGTCCGGGGAGGCCGGACGCCCCGGAGAAGTCCGCGGCACCACCGGAGCCCGAGGCCCCGGAGAAGGCCGCTGCGGGGGCCACCGCGGACACGCCGGACGTCCCCGGTGACGAGAAGGCGGCGCGTGGCGCGCTGGCCGATGCCGAGCGCCGGCTGGCCGATGCCCGCGCCCGTACGCTGCGCACCGCGTCGCCGGACCTGGCCCGCCTGCTCGCCTCGGTGGCCGCGGCTGGTGCCGCCCACGCGTATCTGCTGACCGCCGCCGGCTGACCCCGCCGGTACGCCGTGCCCGTACCGTCGCGGGCAGGCGGCGCCCCGGTCCGCACGGGGCGCCCGCCCGGCGTGCAGGGGGCGTCCGCCCCGTGCGTGCCGCACCGTGCCCCGTGCGGCACGCCCCGACCCCCGCCCCCTCCGAAGGAACAGGCCCGCCCCGTGACGCCCACCCCGCGCACCGCCGATGCCCGCCCCACGCAGTTGTCCGCCGCGCAGAGCGCCCTCGCCGCCGAGCACGCCGCCGTCTACGGCTACGGCGTGGTCGGCGGGCGCGTCGGCGACGACCGCCGCAAGGAGGCCCGCGAGGCCTACGACGCGCACCGTGCGCGCCGCGACGCGCTGCGCCGTACGGTGCGTGATCTCGGCGGGACGCCCGCGGCGGCGGCCGCCGCGTACGAGTTGCCCTTCCCGGTGCCGGACGCCGCCGCCGCGGTCCGGCTCGCCGCCGAGCTGGAGGACCGGATCGCCGCCGTCTACGCGGGGCTGGTGCGCGCGGGGGACGAGGCGCACCGCGCGGAGGCGGCCGCCGCGCTCCGTGAGGCGGCGGTGCGTGCGGTGCGCTGGCGCGGCAGCGGCGTAGCCTTCCCAGGGCTCGCGGAACGGGCGGCGAGCGGTGCTCCGTCCCCGTCCACGAGCGCCTCGGCGAACGCGCTCTGACGACCGGCCGCGGGCCCACGCGGGCCGGGCGGCCCCTGCTTCCGGAAAGGCACGGCACGGCATGGCAACGGCACCCGTCGAACCACCGCGGCGGTTGGTGAACTCCCTCGGCAGCGACCCGGCCGCCCCGGTGCGTGCCTGGCTGGCCGCGCTGCCGTCGGCGGTCCACGAGCGGCTCGCCGCCTGGGAGCTGACGCTGGAGCGGGTGGTCACCCCCGGGGGCCGCAGCAGCCTGGTCGCGTTCGTCCGGCAGCAGGACGGGACCCCGGCGGCGCTCAAGTTCCCCGTACCGGACCGCTCCCACGCCGAGGAGGCGGTAGCGCTGCGGCTGTGGGACGGCTGGGGCGCGGTGAAGCTGCTACGGGCGGACGAGGCGAGCGGTGCGCTGCTGCTGGAGCGGCTCCAGGGGGCGGTATCGCTGCGGTCGCTGCCGGAGGCACGGGCGCTGCTGGAAGCTGCAGGAACGGTACGGCGCCTGTGGGTGGTGCCCGATGCGGACCATGGCTTCGCGACACTGTCGGGCCGTACCGAGGGGGCGGTCGCGGAGCTGCGCACGGCGGGTGCCCGGACGCCGGCGGCCGCCCCGTTGGTGGAGCAGGCGGCGGAGCTGCGCCGGGCGCTGCCGTCCTCCGCGGCCGAGGAGTACGTCCTGCACGGTGCGTTCCGCCAGGGCAAGGTTCTGGCCGGGGAGCGGGCGCCCTGGCTCGCGGTGGGGCCGGCCCCGGTGGTGGGCGAGCGTGCCTACGATCTCGCGGCGCTGGTCATGGACCGTTTCGAGGATCTGGCGGCCGCCTCGGGCGCCGCGGCCGCGGTCCGCCGCCGGGTGGCGAAGCTCGCCGATTCCCTGGAGCTCGACCGGGACCGGCTGCGCGACTGGACGCTGTACCGCGCGGTGGCCGCCGGGGTCCGCGAGATCGCCTCGGGCGACCGCCGCCATGGCGAACTCCTCTTGGAATTCGCCACCTGGCTCTGAGGAGCCCGCCCCTCCCGGGCGGACGCGCCATGCCACCTACGCCCCGGAGGTGCCGTCCCGTACCGCTGGATACGGGCGGGGCGGCGCGCCTCATGCGCTGTGCGCCCCGGCCCCGCGCCCCGGGGTCCCACGCCCCGCAGTGTTCACGAATGGCGCGCCGCTCCCTCCCCCATGGGGCGAGCGCACGGGGCGAGCGCATGGGGCGAGCGCATGGGGCGAGCGCATGGGGCGAGCGCATGGGGCGAGCGCATGGGGCGAGCGCATGGGGCGAGCGCATGGGGCGGCTCCGCGGCTCGGACAGGCCGCTGCTCCGTGTGGAAGGGGACGCCGCCCCCGCCTCCCGGGCCGCACGGGGCCGCCCCGTGCTCAGGGCCGCCGCGGGCATGCGACGGGGCCGGCCGGGAAGTCATCGTCCCGGCCGGCCCCGTCGTCCGTGTTACGCGCCGAGTCGCGCGACCGCGTCCTCGACGGTCAGTTCCTCGCGCTCGCCTGTACGGCGGTCCTTGACCTCGACGACGCCCTCGCCCGCACGGCGGCCCGCGACCACGATGGTCGGGACGCCGATCAGTTCGGCGTCGGTGAACTTCACGCCCGGCGAGACACCGGCACGGTCGTCGACCAGCACCCGCAGCCCGGCGGCGCCGAGCTTCTCCCCGAGTTCCAGGGCGAGTTCGGTCTGCTTGGCCTTGCCGGCGGCGACGACGTGCACATCGGCCGGGGCGACCTCACGGGGCCAGCACAGGCCGGACTCGTCGTGGCTCTGCTCGGCGAGAGCCGCCACGGCGCGGGAGACACCGATGCCGTACGAGCCCATGGTGACGCGGGCGGGCTTGCCGTTCTGGCCGAGTACGTCCAGCTCGAAGGCGTCCGCGTACTTGCGGCCGAGCTGGAAGATGTGACCGATCTCGATGGCGCGGTCGATGCGCAGGCCGGCGCCGCACCGGGGGCAGGGGTCGCCGGGCTCGACGACGACCACGTCGAGGTACTCGTCGACCTCGAAGTCCCGGCCGGCGACGACGTTCTTCGCGTGCATGCCCTGCTTGTTGGCGCCGGTGATCCATGCGGTACCGGCGGCGACCCGCGGGTCGGCGAGGTAGCGGAACGCGGTGCCGGCCAGGCCCTGCGGGCCGACGTAGCCGCGGACCAGGTCGGGCCGGTCGACGAAGTCCTCGGCGGTGACCAGTTCGACAGTGGCGGGGGCGAGGTGCTCGCCGAGCTTGCCGAGGTCGACCTCGCGGTCGCCGGGGACGCCGACCGCGACGATCTCGCCGTCGACCTTCACCAGAAGGTTCTTCAGCGTCGCCGACGCCGGGACGTCCAGGTGTGCGGCGAGCGCTTCGATCGTCGGGGTGTCGGGGGTGTCCAGCTCCTCGACGGGGCCGTGATCGGCGTCCTCGACCGGGGCGACCTTGACCGTGACGGCCTCGGTGTTCGCCGCGTAGTCGCAGGAGGGGCAGTCCACGAAGGTGTCCTCACCGGCCGCGGCGGGGGCGAGAAACTCCTCGGAGGCGGAGCCGCCCATGGCGCCGGAGACGGCGGAGACGATGCGGTAGTCCAGGCCGAGCCGCGCGAAGATCTTGGTGTACGCCTCGCGGTGGAGCGCGTAGGAGGTCGCCAGCCCCTCGTCGGTGGTGTCGAAGCTGTACGAGTCCTTCATCTGGAACTCGCGGCCCCGGAGCACGCCGGAGCGGGGGCGGGCCTCGTCGCGGTACTTGGTCTGGATCTGGTAGAGGATCACCGGCAGGTCCTTGTAGGACGTGCACTGGTCCTTGACCGTGAGGGTGAAGATCTCTTCGTGGGTGGGGCCGAGGAGGTAGTCGGAACCCTTGCGGTCCTTGAGGCGGAAGAGGAGGTCGCCGTACTCCTCCCAGCGGCCACTCGCCTCGTACGGCTCCTTGGGGAGCAGGGCGGGGAGCAGGACTTCCTGGCCGCCGATGGCGTCCATCTCCTCGCGGACGATGCGGGAGACGTTCTCCAGCACCTTCTTGCCCAGCGGGAGCCAGGTCCAGATGCCCGCGGACGTACGGCGGACGTACCCGGCGCGTACCAGCAGCTTGTGGCTGGCGGTCTCGGCGTCGGCCGGGTCGTCGCGCAGCGTCTTGATCATCAATCGGGACATGCGCTGGACCTGAGCGGCGTGGGCCATGGGAATTTCTCCTGCGTAAGAAAGGTGACTCCCTGGAGGTTAGCCGCCGCGGTATGGCGCACGGAAATGGGTTGCCCGCGCCGCACGGGGCGCGGGGCATCACGCCGACGCCCCGTGCCCCGTGCGTGGGGCGCCACGGACGGGGCCCGGAGCGCGGCGAAGGTGCCACGTACGGGGCGCGGTACGGGGGCGGGCAGCTTTAGGGCATGGGGCGGGCCGTACAGGGCGCGGTGGTATGACGCGTGCGGCCCCGCC
Organism: Streptomyces sp. NPDC027185; assembly: GCF_055567035.1. NCBI lineage: Bacteria > Bacillati > Actinomycetota > Actinomycetes > Kitasatosporales > Streptomycetaceae > Streptomyces > Streptomyces sp. NPDC027185. The sequence continues at coordinate 50,562 of NZ_JBVHRF010000002.1, forward strand.
GGGCCGCATACAGGGTGAAGCACCCGCACGGGGCATGACCGCGTGGGGCATAGCCGCATGGGGCGCGGGCCCTGCCGCGTACACAGGGGGCGCCCGATCAAGGCGCGGCTCGTAGGGCTCGGTGCCTGCATGGGGCGGGGCGACGGGCGGCGTAAGGCGCTCGCGTGGGGCATGGGGCACGGGGCATGGGGCGGGTAGGAAGCGTGGCGGACGGGACGGTACGAGGCACTGCCTGGGGCGCGGCGCATGGCGCGAGCACGAAGCACCGCATGGAGCGCGGCGCATGGCGGGAGCACGAGGCGCCGAATGGAGCACTGCGCATGGGGCGGCTACCGCGCGCCGGGCCCTGGGGCTTCCGGGCCCCGGGACGCCGGGCCCCGGCCTCGGGGCGGCGCGCGAGGCGGCGGCAGTCCCGTCAGGTCACTGCGGGTGCGGCCCCGGCCTGCCCCACGTTCCGGGCGTCGGGCCGCCCCATGCGGCGTGCGCCGGACCCGCACGATACGGAGCACGCACCCTGGCCACCCCATGCGAAGAGCTCCGTATCGGCCCACACCCGTCCCGTATCGGCCCCGCACCCGCCCCGCGCAGCTGCCCCCTCCGCGGCGGGCCCCGCGCGGGCGCGTGACGTCAGTGGCGGGGCAGGGGCAAGGGGGCGCCCATGACGGCGTAGGGAGTGGGGGCGCTGGGGAAGAGGACGCGGCGGGCGAGGTCCTGGTAGCCGAGGGAGTGGTAGAGCGCGCGGGCGGGGCTCTCGGTGTCGAGGGCGGACAGGATGCTGCGGGGGCACGTGGTGGCGTCGGTCAGCTCGGTGATCAGCCGCCGGCCGATGCCGCGGTGCTGGTACGCGGGGTGGACGTGGAGTTCGGTGATGACGAAGGAGTCGTCGAGCCAGTGGTCGAGCCGCTGGGCGCGCAGGTAGGGCTCGACGACGCCGGACCACCAGTGGGCGCGGTCGTTGGGCATGCCGTAGATGAAGCCGACGAGGCGACCGGTGGGCGTGGTGGCGCCCAGCGCGCGGGCTCCGGGGCACTGCAGGTGCCGGAGGATGATGGGGCGGCGGATGGCCATCTCCCCGTCGGTGAGGCCGAAGGCGAGGGCCTGGACCGCCAGCGCGTCATCCACACGGGCGGCGAGATCGAGGGGGCCGACCGCGATGTCATCCATGGTCGGGAGCGTACAAGGCGGACGACCGGAACAGCACGGTCACAGCCGTACGGTCACGGTGGTGCGGCCGGGCAGAACCGTGCGACGCAAGGCGCCGTCGCACGGCCGAGCCGATGGTGCGTCGCCGCATGGCGCGGCCGCATGGGGCGCCGAGACGGCGCGGCCGCACGGGGCGGACGGCCTCGGGCACCGCACCGACGCGGCGTCCGCACCGTGCGCGAGTGCAGCGGTGCCGCACGGCGCGGACGACGCCCGGCACGAACGACGGCCGCACCACCACGAGCGCATCACGCGCCACACCACAGAACGCACCACGCGCCACACCGCAGAGCACCTCACGCACCGCGCCACGCAGCGCCTCACGCACCATGCCCGGAACGCCGCATGCCGCCCCAGGCGCCCCGCCCCTGTCAGAACAGCACGCTCATGAACGCGCCGACCTCCTCGAACCCCACCCGTCGGTACGCCGCGCGGGCGGCGGTGTTGTAGTCGTTGACGTAGAGGCTGACGACGGGGGCGACGTCGGCGAGGGCGTAGCGCAGGACGGCCGCCATGCCGGTTTCGGAGAGGCCCTTGCCGCGGTGTTCGGGGTCGACCCAGACACCTTGGATCTGGCAGGCGCGGGGGGTGGCGGCGCCGATCTCGGCCTTGAAGAGGACCTTGCCGTTCTCGACCCGGGCGAAGGAGCGGCCGGAGCCGACGAGTTCGGCGACGCGTGCCTGGTAGAGGAGTCCGCCGTCGCCGGCCATCGGGGAGATGCCGACCTCCTCCGTGAACATGGCCACGCAGGCCGGCATGATCAGTTCCATCTCGTTCTTGCGGATGCGCCGGACGTACGGGTCGGGCGCGATCTCCGCGGACGGGGAGCTGGTGACCATGAGCGGCTGGTGGGCGCGGACCTCACGGGCGGGGCCCCATGCGGGCTCCAGGAGGGACCACAGGGCGGCGGTGGCCTCGGCCGGGCCGACGAGGGAGGAGCAGCGGCGGCCCTGGCGGCGGGCACGTTCGGCGAAGCCGCGGACGGCTTCGGGGGTGGCGCAGATGGGGACGAGGTTGGCCCCGGCGTAACAGAGGGATTCGAGGCGGCCGCCGGTGTACCAGCCCCACATCTCGCCGCCGAGCCGCCAAGGATCGAGCCCGGCCACCTGGACGCGGGCGGCGACGAAGGCGTTGGCGACCGGGTCGCGGTCCAGGACCTCCAGGGCGGCGTCGAGCTCCCCCGGCTCCAGAACCTTGAGGGTGGTGGTCGTCAGCACGTGTCGGAAAGCCTCACCGGTGCGGGCCTGGGAGGCCAGGCAGGAGCAGGTTCTCGCACTGTACCTCCCGTCGTCGGACACCACCTATGGCGCTGCGTGTGAGCCCCGCCGCCCCTGGGTACGGGGCGGCGGGGCTCGGTCGCGGCGGGCGCGGTGCGGCGGGGGACGCGGAGGTCAGCCGGCGGTGGTGACGACGGGCTCGCCGGAGGCGACGCCGTCCTTCTCCATCTGCTCGGCGATCTTCATGGCCTCTTCGATGAGCGTCTCGACGATCTTCGACTCGGGGACGGTCTTGATGACCTCTCCCTTGACGAAGATCTGGCCCTTGCCGTTGCCGGAGGCGACACCGAGGTCGGCCTCGCGGGCCTCGCCGGGACCGTTGACGACGCAGCCCATGACGGCGACGCGCAGCGGCACCTCCATGCCCTCCAGACCGGCGGTGACCTGGTCGGCGAGCTTGTACACGTCGACCTGGGCGCGGCCGCAGGACGGGCAGGAGACGATCTCCAGGCGGCGGGGCTTGAGGTTGAGGGACTCCAGGATCTGGAGGCCGACCTTGACCTCCTCTGCGGGCGGCGCGGAGAGCGAGACGCGGATGGTGTCGCCGATGCCCTCGGAGAGGAGCGCGCCGAACGCGACCGCGGACTTGATGGTGCCCTGGAAGGCCGGGCCCGCCTCGGTGACGCCGAGGTGCAGCGGGTAGTCGCACTGCGCGGCGAGCTGGCGGTAGGCGTTGACCATCACGACCGGGTCGTTGTGCTTGACCGAGATCTTGATGTCGCGGAAGCCGTGCTCCTCGAAGAGGGACGCCTCCCACAGCGCGGACTCGACGAGCGCCTCGGGCGTGGCCTTGCCGTACTTGGCGAGCAGCCGCGCGTCGAGCGAACCGGCGTTGACGCCGATGCGGATGGGGGTACCCGCGTCCCCGGCCGCCTTGGCGATCTCCTTGACCTGGTCGTCGAACTTCTTGATGTTGCCGGGGTTGACGCGGACCGCGGCGCAGCCGGCGTCGATGGCGGCGAAGACGTACTTGGGCTGGAAGTGGATGTCCGCGATCACCGGGATCTGGGACTTCTTCGCGATGACGGGCAGCGCGTCGGCGTCGTCCTGGGTCGGGCAGGCGACGCGGACGATCTGGCAGCCGGAGGCGGTCAGCTCGGCGATCTGCTGGAGCGTGGCACCGATGTCGGAGGTGCGGGTGGTCGTCATCGACTGCACCGACACCGGTGCGTCTCCGCCTACGGGTACCGTCCCGACGTGGATCTTGCGGCTGACCCTGCGGTCGGCAAGCTTGGTCGGTACGTCCGGCATTCCCAGCGAAATGGCAGTCATCTGGCGAGCAACCCCAAGGTGTGGATCTAGGTCCCGAAGTCGGCGGGCTCCGGCCTCCGAGATTACGGCACCGGGGTTCCCCGAAGCACATCGTGGCCGCCCGGCCGCGCCGTAGGACGACGGCCGGACGCCCGCGGCACTCCGCGGGACATCCGGCCGTCCTCCTGTGTGACCTGCCGCTTCGCGCTATCCGGTGAGGGTGACCGGGTTGACGACGTCGGCGACGAGGACGAGCAGGGTGAAGCAGATGAACACACCTGCGACGACATACGCGACCGGCATCAGCTTGGCGACGTCGAACGGGCCCGGGTCCGGGCGGCGGACGACCTTCGCGAAGGCGCGGCGCAGCGACTCCCACAGGGCGCCGGCGATGTGGCCGCCGTCCAGCGGGAGCAGCGGCAGCATGTTGAACAGGAAGAGGGAGAGGTTGAAGCCCGCCACCAGGAGGAGCATCGTCGCGACGCGCTGCTCCGGGGGGATGTGGAGGGAGAAGACCTCGCCGCCGACGCGGGCGGCGCCGACCACGCCCATCGGGGAGTCCGGCTTGCGTTCCGCGCCGTTGAAGGCGGCGTTCCACAGATCGGGGACCTTGCCGGGGAGCTGGATCAGGGAGGTGACGCCCTGCTGGACCATGTTGCCCATGCGGTCGACGGACTGGCCGAAGGACTGCTGGACGACGCCGCTGGCCGGGGTGAAGCCGAGGAATCCGGCGGTGACGAACTGGCCGTCGACATAGCCGCCGTGGCCGTCGGTCTTGGCGACCTTGTTCTCGATGAGGTCGGCGTGCAGGGTGCGGCGGGTGCCGTCGCGGTCGACGACGAGCGCGGCGGGACCGGTGGTGTCGCGGATCCGTCCCTGGAGCGTGTCCCAGTCGGGGACGGGCCGGCCGTCGAAGCTGACGATCTTGTCCCCGGCGCGCAGTCCCGCGGCCTTGGCCGGGGAGTCCTTGGCGCCGGTGGGGCACTTGTCGGTCTTGGCGGACGCGGCGATGACGCAGTCGGAGACCGAGCCGACCCGGGTGGTCTGGGTGTTGATGCCGAAGCCCATCAGGACGCCCATGAAGATCGCGACCGCGAGGATCAGGTTCATGAACGGCCCGGCGAACATCACGATGACGCGCTTCCACGGCTTGCGCGTGTAGAAGAGCCGCTTCTCGTCGCCCTCCTGGAGCTCCTCGAAGGCGGCCGAACGGGCGTCCTCGATCATGCCGCGCCACGGTGAGGTGGAGCGGGCCTGGAGCTTTCCGTCGTCACCGGGCGGGAACATCCCGATCATGCGGATGTAGCCGCCGAGCGGGACGGCCTTGATGCCGTACTCGGTGTCGCCCTTCCTGCGGGAGAAGAGCGTCGGCCCGAAGCCCACCATGTACTGCGGCACGCGGATGCCGAACATCTTGGCCGTCGAGAGATGGCCGAGCTCGTGCCAGGCGATGGAGAACAGCAGGCCGACGACGAAGACGACTATGCCGAGGATGGTCATCCAGGTCGTCATGCGCGAGCCTCCGAAGGGGTACGTGCCGCACGGGCGGCCAGTTCGCGGGCGCGGGCGCGCGCCCAGGTCTCCGCCTCCAGTACGTCCGCGACGGTGAGGGAAGTTCCCCGTCCGGGCACGGAGTGCGCGGCGACCACTTCGGCGACCGTATCCACAATCCCTGTGAAAGGCAGCCCGCCGTGGAGGAACGCGTCGACGCATTCCTCGTTCGCGGCGTTGAAGACGGCGGGCGCGGTGCCCCCGAGGTCGCCGACGTGGCAGGCGAGCGGGACGGAGGGGAACGCCTTCGCGTCGAGGGGGAAGAACTCCCAGGTCCGGGCCGTCGTCCAGTCGACGCCGGGCGCGGCGTCGGGGACGCGGTCGGGCCAGTTCATACCGAGTGCGATGGGCATCCGCATGTCGGGCGGGCTGGCCTGGGCGAGGGTGGAGCCGTCGGTGAATTCCACCATCGAGTGGATGTAGGACTGCGGATGGACGACGACCTCGATCTGCGCGAAGGGGACGTCGAACAGCAGATGTGCCTCGATGACTTCGAGACCCTTGTTGACGAGGGTCGCGGAGTTGATGGTGACGACGGGCCCCATGGACCAGGTCGGGTGGGCCAGCGCCTGCTCGGGGGTGACCCCGGCCAGCTCCGCGCGGCTGCGGCCGCGGAACGGGCCGCCGGAGGCGGTGACGACGAGCTTGCGGACCTCCTGGCGGGCGCCGCCGGTCAGCGCCTGGAACAGCGCGGAGTGCTCGGAGTCGACGGGGATGATCTGCCCCGGGGCGGCGGCTTCCTTGACCAGCGGGCCGCCGGCGATCAGCGACTCCTTGTTGGCGAGGGCGAGCACCCGTCCGGCCTTCAGGGCGGCGAGCGTCGGTGCGAGGCCGATGGAGCCGGTGATGCCGTTGAGGACCGTGTGGCAGGAGGAGGCGGCGAGGTCGGTGGCCGCGTCGGGGCCGGCGAGGATCTCCGGCAGCGGCTCCCCCGCGCCGTACCGCGCGCGCAGCGCCTCCCGCAGCGCCGGTACGGCCTCCTCGCGGGCCACGGCGACGGTGCGGACCCGCAGCTGGTGCGCCTGCTCGGCGAGGAGGTCCACCCGGCCGCCGGCGGCGGAGAGCGCGGTCACCCGGAAGCGGTCGGGGTTACGCCGCACGATGTCGATCGCCTGGGTGCCGATGGAACCGGTCGATCCGAGGATCACGATGTCGCGGGGACCGTGCTGCGCCTCCGGGCCCGTGGGAGCCGGGGTGAAACGCAGGTGCGGGTGGGCGAGGGAGTCGGTCATGGGGTCCATTGTGGCCGGTCGCCGGGGTGCCACGCCCCCCGCGTCGGCGTCCGGGCACATACGGCGCGACGGAAACGGGCGAACGGGGCAGGGCGGGCGCGGGGCCGGCGGGGCGTCGCCCCATGCGCGGGGTGGAGCCGTCGCTCGATGCGGGCGCGTGGGGTGGGGCGCGGGGGGAGCCGTCGCCCCATGCGCGGGACGGAGCATCGCCCCATGCGTGGGGGCGGAGCCGTCGCCCGGTGCGGGCGCGGGGGCAGGGACGGGGCAGGGCGCGTGGGGCGGAACGTCGCCCCATGCGTGGGGACGGGGCGTGGGTGGCGGCGCCATGCGCCGGGGCGGGGTCCTGTTCGGGAGAGGGGGCTGCGGCTTGGTGGGGCACGTCGCACGGGGCGCCTGCGTGGCGCGGGGCGGGGGCACCCAGCCTCGGTGGAGTGGGGCCCGCCCGGCGCGTGGGGCGGGCCCCATGCGGACGGCCCCACGTGCCGGGCCCTCTGTGGACGAGTCCACGCGGACGGCCCCATGTCCCGGGCCCCATGCGGACGGCTCCACGTGCCGGGCCCCCTGCGGGCGCCTCGTGCGGACAGCCCTGTACGGGCGCCTTGTGCGCGGCCCCACGCAGGTGCCCCATGCGGTGGGCCCTGTTGAGTGCCCTCGGCTCCCCGCCCCTCCCCCGTCGCGCCGGTGCGGTACCGGTCCTGCCGCCCCGTCCCGGTCCTACGGCGCCCCGGTGCCGGGTCGGCGGATGGGGCGGTGGACATTTTCGTGCGTGCTGGGACCGGGGGTGGCGTCGGCGATCCAGGGGCCCTCGCCGCTGGGGTCGACGACGCCGTCCTCCAGCCAGCGGTAGGCGCCGTCGAGGACACCGGAGACGACCTTGCGGTCGAGGGTGTCGGTGTTGGACCAGAGCCGGGTGAAGAGTGCGTCGGCGCGGAGGCGGGACTGCCGGCAGAAGGCGTCGGCCAGCTGGTACGCCGCCTGCCCGTGGTCGCCGGTCAGCCGCAGGTGCTCGGCCCGTACGCAGGCGGCGCTCATCGCGAACAGTTCGGCGCCGATGTCGACGATCCGCCCGAGGAAGCCCTGCTTGGTCTCCATCCGCCCCTGCCAGCGCGACATCGCGTAGAAGGTGGCGCGGGCCAGCTTGCGGCAGGACCGTTCGACGTACCGCAAATGCCCCGCCAGCGGTCCGAACTCCTCGTACGCGGTGGGGAGCTGCCCGGAGCCGGCGACGAGCCGGGGCAGCCAGCGGGCGTAGAAGCGGCCGGCGTCGACGGCGGCTCTGCCCTTGTCGCCGAGGCTCTTCTCCGGGTCGATGAGGTCGCCCGCGACGGTCAGGTGGGCGTCGACGGCCTCCCGGGCGATCAGCAGGTGCATGATCTCCGTCGAGCCCTCGAAGATGCGGTTGATGCGCATGTCGCGCAGCAGTTGTTCGGCGGGCACGGCGCGTTCGCCCCGTGCGGCGAGCGAGTCGGCGGTCTCGAAGCCGCGGCCGCCGCGGATCTGGACCAGTTCGTCGGCGATCCGCCATCCCATCTCGGAGCCGTAGAGCTTGGCGAGGGCGGCTTCGATCCGGATGTCGTTGCGGTTCTCGTCGGCCATCTGGGAGGAGAGGTCGACGACCGCCTCCAGGGCGAAGGTCGTCGCGGCGATGAAGGAGATCTTGGCGCCGACGGCCTCGTGCGCGGCGATCGGCCTGCCCCACTGCTCGCGGACGGCCGACCACTCCCGGGCGATCTTCAGGGCCCACTTGCCGGAGCCCACACACATCGCCGGCAGCGACAGCCGTCCCGTGTTGAGGGTGGTCAGCGCGATCTTCAGGCCGGCGCCCTCGGGGCCGATCCGGTGCGCGGCGGGCACCCGTACCCGGTGGAAGCGGGTGACGCCGTTCTCCAGCCCGCGCAGGCCCATGAACGCATTGCGGTGCTCGACGGTGATCCCGGGCGCCGTGGTCTCGACGACGAAGGCCGTGATGCCGCCCCGGTGCCCGGCTACGGCAGGGACCCGCGCCATGACCACCAGCAGATCGGCGATGACGCCGTTGGTGGTCCACAGCTTCACCCCGTCGAGGATGTAGTCGTCGCCGTCGGGGACGGCGGTGGTCGCCAGGCGCGCCGGGTCGGAGCCGACGTCCGGCTCGGTGAGCAGGAACGCGGAGAGGTCCGTACGGGCGCAACGGGGCAGGAAGGTGTCCTTCTGCTGCTGGCTGCCGAAGAGCTTCACGGGCTGCGGGACGCCGATCGACTGGTGCGCGGAGAGCAGGGCACCGACGGCGGGACTGGCGGAGCCCACGAGGGCGAGCGCCTTGTTGTAGTAGACCTGCGTGAGGCCGAGCCCGCCGTACTTCGTGTCGATCTTCATACCGAGTGCGCCGAGTTCCTTGAGTCCGTTGACGGTCTCGTCGGGGATCCGGCCCTCGCGTTCGATCCGGGCGCCGTCGATCCGTGTCTCGCAGAACGTGCGCAGCGCGGCCAGGAACGCCTCGCCGCGCCGGACGTCCTCCGCCGCCGGGCTGGGGTGCGGGTGGATCAGATCGAGCCGGAAGCGCCCGAGGAACAGTTCCTTGGCGAAGCTGGGCTTGCGCCAGTTCTGTTCCCGGGCCGCCTCGGCGACCTGCCGTGCCTCGCGCTCGGAGACGTTGCGGGTGGTCGGAGCGGACATGTCGGGCTCACCTCGCCGCGTGCGGATGGACGTGCCGACGAACCGGGGCCGACGGGACGGCGCCCCCTGGGCACTCGTGGACTACTTGCGAGGATTACCCGGTATGCGGCTTGTACACCAATGCTGCGCGGTCCTCGGGCCTTCCCGGAAGGGGCCACCGGCCTGGGGTTACGGGCTCCTCGGCCCGTGCGTGCGGTTGGGCCGGTGGGGCGGTGCGTCTGCTCCGTACGGGCAGGCGGGGGCGCGCTTCCCGGGCGGGCCGCGCGGGGCCGGGCGAGCGGTGTGCTTCCGCGTGGCGGAGGGGCGGCGGTGCGCGGGCGCACGGGGCGGTTGCACGGGGCGGCGAGGCGGTGGAGCAGCCACGTGGTGCCGAGCGGGGCCGGCCGCCGCATGGGGCCGCCGCGCCATGCGGCGGAGCCGGCTCGTACGGGGGGGGGACGCCGCCGCCCCAGGCATGGGACGGCGCAAAGGGGGCACGGCGCGGCTCCACGCACAGGTCCTCTGCCCCATGCGCTGCGCATGGGGCAGAGGAGCCCCGGGCCGGCTGCGAGCCGGGAGACACGCCCCGGAAAAGACGGAACGGCCCGCCGCGGGGCCGTTCCGTGAAGATCTGCGACGCCCCGAGCCGGGGTGAGGGGGGCGCGCCGCGGCCGGCGGGCCGGGCGCCGCCCCTCAGAGGGCGAGGCCGGTCAGGACCAGAACCCGCTCGTAGGTGTAGTCGTCCATGGCGTAGCGGACACCCTCGCGGCCGACGCCGGAGAGCTTGGCGCCGCCGTACGGCATCTGGTCGGCGCGGTACGAGGGCACGTCGCCGATGATCACGCCGCCGACCTCCAGCGCACGGTGCGCACGGAACGCCGTCTGTACGTCGTGGGTGAACACTCCGGCCTGGAGCCCGTACTTGGAGTCGTTGACCGCGGCGAACGCGGCGGCCTCGCCCTCGACCCGGGTCACCGAGAGCACCGGCCCGAAGACCTCCTCGCGGGCGAGGGTGGTGTCGGCGGGGAGGTCGGCGAGCACCGTGGGGGCGTACGCGGCGCCTTCCCGCTTGCCGCCCGTGAGCAGCGTGGCGCCGGCCGCGACGGCTTCGTCCACCCACGCCTCGACGCGTTCGGCGGCGGCCTGGCTGACCAGCGGGCCGACCTCCGTCGCGTCGTCGGACGGGTCACCGGTGACCTGCGCCTCGACCGCGGCGACGATCTTGGGGACCAGGCGGTCGTAGACCTGCGCGTCGGCGATCACCCGCTGCACCGAGATGCAGGACTGGCCACCCTGGTAGTTGGAGAAGGTGGCGATCCGCTGGGCGGCCCAGTCCAGGTCCGCGTCGGAGGCGTAGTCGGCGAGGACGACCGCCGCGCCGTTACCGCCCAGCTCCAGCGTGCAGTGCTTACGGGGCACCGAGTCGAGGATGTCGTAGCCGACCTTCTCGGAACCGGTGAACGAGATGACGGGCAGCCGCTCGTCCTGCACCAGCGCCGTCATGCGGTCGTTGGGAACCGGGAGGATCGACCAGGAACCGGCCGGGAGGTCCGTCTCGGCGAGGAGCTCACCGAGGATCAGGCCGGAGAGCGGCGTGGCGGGGGCCGGCTTGAGGAAGATCGGCACACCTGCCGCGAGGGCGGGGGCGATCTTGTGGGCGCAGAGGTTGAGCGGGAAGTTGAACGGGGCGATGCCCAGCACCGTGCCCCGCGGGAAGCGGCGGGTCAGCGCCAGGCGTCCGGCGCCGCCGCCGTCGGTGTCCAGGCGCTGCGCCTCGCCGCCGTTGAAGCGGCGGGCCTCCTCGGCCGCGAAACGGAAGACGGACACGGCGCGGCCGACCTCGCCACGCGCCCACTTGATGGGCTTGCCGTTCTCCGCGGAGATCAGCTGCGCGATCTCCTCCGTACGCTCGACCAGGCGGCGCTCGACGTGGCTGAGGGCCGCGGCGCGTACGTGGGCGGGCGTGGCGGCGAACTCGTCCTGGACGGCGAGGGCGGCGGTGATGGCCTCCTCGACCTGCTCCTCGGTCGGGACGCTCACCGTGCCGACGAGCCGTCCGTCCCAGGGGGAGGTGACGTCGAAGGTGGTGTCACCGGTGGCCTCGCGGCCGGCGACCCAAAAGGCGGTGGGGGCTGCAGCATGGTTCGGCACGTGGATCCCGGCCCTTCCGAAGTGGTGGGTGGTGCGCACGGACCGGCGAGCAGATCCGCGCTGTCGACTCTGCCCCCACCGTAGGGGTGCGACGTTCCCCTGACGTTTGTCCGAAGCGGCGCAATCCGTCCGTGTGTCTCTCCGCGATGGACGAGGCAGGGACGCCCGGGGCGGCGCGGGACGGTGAGTGGTGGGTGCCGGGGTGCGTCGGCCACCGCCCCATGGGGCCTCGTCGGCCACCACCTCATGGGGCTTCGGGTGTGACGGCGGGACACGGCCCCGCCGGCCATCGGACTGGGGGCGCGCCCAGGCCCCATGGCGCGGCGCGTGGGGCGGCGTCGCCTGCGTGGGGCGGGGCCATGCGCCATGCGTGGGGCAGGCGTCGCGCGCTCGCACGGGGCACCCGCGGGATGGACGGGGCCCGGCGCGGTCACCGGCCCAGGCGTCTTCACGGTGCCTCGCGCCCGGGGCCCCGTGCCATCGGTCGGCCGTGGCCGTACGCGCACGAGGCGTCGGGCTTTGCGCTCCATGCCTGCGGGGAGGAGGGCCTGGGCGGTCAAGGACCGCCCCATGCCCCATGCCCCATGCCCCATGCCCCATGCCCCATGCCCCATGCCCCATGCCCCATGCCCCATGCCCCATGCCCCATGCCCCATGCGGAGCGTACGGCCGGTGGGGGTGGGTTCACTCCCCCGGCGTGCTGGGGGTGCCGTGGGGGTTCTCGGTGCCTGAGGTGGCCTTGAGGGCGAGCCAGAGTTCCATCCGTACGTCCGCGTCGTCCAAAGAGCGGCCCAGGATCTCCTCGACGCGGCGCATGCGGTACCGGAGCGTGTGGCGGTGCACCCCGAGGTCGGCGGCGGCGGCGTCCCACTGACCGTGCCGCGAGAGCCAGGCGCGGAGCGAGGCCACGAGGTCCCCGCGGCCCGTCGCGTCGTGCTGCCGCAGGGCGCGCAGCAGACCGTCGGCGAAGGCCCGGACGGCGTCGTCGGCGAGCAGCGGAAGGACGGATCCGGCGGCGACGTCCTCGTGCTCGACGAGTACGCGGCCCCGTCGGCGGGCGACGGAGAGCGCCTGTTCTGCCTGACGGTGTGCGGTCGGCGCGACGGCGGGACCGGTCGGCGCGGAGAGCCCCGCCGCCAGCCCCGTGCCTCCGTACGGGGCCTCTGCACGGGGCGCGCCGGCGCGTGACGGGGAGGGCGTGTCCGGACGGTCCTCGGCGTCCGCCGCGAAGCGGACACACGCGTCGGCTGCGGCCCCGCCGTCAGCGACCAGCGCGGTCAGCCGCCCCGTCTCGGGGACGACGAGCACCGCCTCCCCCGTACGGGCGGCCGCGGACTCCAGGACATCCGCGAGGCCGTCGAGCGCGCCCGGCCCCGCGCCGTCGGCGGCGGCGCCGGCCACCGATTCGGCGACCAGCACCCGGAACGGGGCCTGAAGCAAGCTTCCGTAGAGCCGTCCCGCCACGGAACGGGCGTGGTCCGGCTCGCCGACCAGCAGCATCTTCAGCACGGCGGAGGCGAGCCGGGTCTCGGCGTCCTGGAGGGCGCGGGAGCGCTCCGTGGCGAGCGTGAGGAGGGCCACGGCGGAGTGGACGGCGTAACGTTCCGCCGTCCCCAGGGCCGCCCCCGTGCCGACCGCGAGGACGCCCCGTGCCCGCCGCCCCGTGCCCAGCGACTGGAGTTCGACGCGGTCGTCGCCCTCCGCCGCGCTGATCACCGCGCTGGCGGGCGCGGGGCGCTCCCGCAGCCGGGCGACGTCGGAGGTGAGCCGGGCGGCGCGGCGAGCCGCCCATTCCGGCGCGGCGGCCAGCACGGCGCCGGACGCGTCGTACAGGGCGGCCCAGCCGTCCAGGTGCGCGGCGAGCCGGGCCAGCAGTTCGCTCGGCCCTTCGGCGCTCAGGGCGGCGCGGGTCAGTTCCCGCTGGGCCTCGAACCCGGCGGTCACGGCGCGGTACTGGTCGGCGGCGACGGCGGCGGACACGGCCTTGCTGATGGCGATGAACGGAGTTCTGCGGGGCACGCCGAACAGCGGCAGCCCTTCGGCGCGCGCCGCCGAGACGAGCGCCTGGGGCACCTCGTCGTAATTGACGCCGATCGCGAAGCCGAGGCCGATGACACCCGCGCGAGCGACCCGGCGCACGTAGGCGCGCGCGGCCTCCTCGTCCTCGGCGTCCAGTTTCAGCGCGGTGATCAGCAGCAGTTCGCCGCCCTCCATGTAGGGCACCGGGTCGATCAGCTCGCTGGCGTGCGCCCAGCGGACGGGGACGTCGAGGCGGTCCTCGCCCGCGAGCACGGTCAGCTTGAGCGCGGTGTGGTTGACCAGGGAGGCGAGGGTGTGCGGCATGAAACCTTCGACGGCTACGGGGCCGGCGGCCACCGCCGTGGGGCGGGGGCGGCACCGCCCGGGGTTGGGCCGTCCCGTATGAACGGTCACCACCGATTCTGCCTCAGCGGCGACCGGAGCAGCCGGGCGGCACACACCGCCGACCAGGGCGCATCCGCGCCGCTCCCGCACCGTGCGGCACGGCGTACGGCGCGGGCACGGACGGTACGGGGGCAACCGCGGGGCTCCCTCGTGGCCCCGAGGGACCGCAGGGCGCCGCGCATGGGGCGGCCGCGTGGGGCGGCGCCGCCCCATGCGGCCACGGCGGGGCACCGCGCACGTTCGCCGACAGCTCTCAGGCCGTAGGGCCCTACACGAGGCGCCGCCACCGGTTCTCGGCCCTCCGCTGCGGCCCCATGCGCGGCGCGTGGAAGGAGACGGGCCGCGCACGGGGCCGCGGCGGAGGGCCATCGACAACTCCCCGGCGCCCCGCCCACGGAGCACCGGAGAACTCGCTACCTCTGCAGATCGACCAGAACCGGCGGCGCGTGGTCACCGCGTACCGAGGTGACCGAGAGCACCGCGTGGCCGGGCGGGACGGCGTTGGCGAGGTCGGAGGCGGACCAGCGCTCCCGTTCGACGGTGCGGACGGTGATGGCCTTGGCCGTGGCCGTCTTGCCCGTGGCCACGCGGCGGAACGCGTGGAACGCCTTGCCCGCGGCGCTGTACGCGATGATCTGCCGGTCGGTCACGTCGCGGGTCTCCACCCACTCCTTGCCCCACACCTCGGCGAACCGCGCCCCGTCCCAGGGCGTGATGCCGGCGAATGCCATCCGGCACCCGACCGCACCGAGCAGCGTGCTGCGCAACGCCTCGGGGACATCGTCCAGCCCGCGCAGCGACAGCACCACGCCCGCGTTGGCCGCCCGCAGCCGTTGCAAGCCCCGCAGCGCCTCGGCGGTGACGGTGTGCGCCGCGTCGTCGAGGACCAGACAGGCGAAGAGGGAGCGGTCGGTGCGGGCCACGGCGGACTCGGTGAACTGGGCCAGCATCAGCCGGGCGAGGATCCGCGACGCCTCGGCGTGGCCCCGTTCGGGGAGTTCGACGCGTACCCGCAGCGGCTGGTCGAGGGAGCGCAGTGACACCTGGCGGGTGCGCCCCGTGGTGTCGAAGAACCCGGCGAAGGCGGGGCGGTCCAGCAGCGCGATCCGGTCGGCGAGCCGGGCCCCGGCATCGTCCGGCCGCTCGGCCTGCCGGGCGCGGGCGTCCAGTTCCCGCAGCTGGGCCGTGGCGCCCGCGGCGCGCAGGGCCGTGCGCAGCTCCGCCACCGGCTCCGGCACACCGTCGAGGAGTTCACGCAGCTCCGGCACGGAGGGGAAACGGCCGTGGACGGCGCGGAACGGGCCGAGGAGCTGCCCCAGCGCGGTCGCCGCGCGTCGGCCGTCCGCGCCGGGCTGACCTGCCGCCAGATCCCCGACCAGGGCCTCGGCGAGGATGCCGGCCGCCTCGTCGGGGTCGGTCGCCCCGCCGTAGAGATCGAGATCGGTGTCCTGATCGGGACGGCCGACACGGACCACCACGTCGAAGGCGTCATCGGGCCCCAGGTCCGCGCCCATGGGGCCGACGGCGACGACGGCGCACCGCCGGGCGAGCGCCTGGAGGCACATCGACTCGACGACCGGCTTGAGCACCCGGCCGGTCTTACCGCTGCCCGGCGGACCGACGGCGAGCAGGGAGGTTCCCAGCAGGCCCGGGTCCAGGGCGAGACCGGCACCACGGTGCCGGTGCGGGTTGCGTTCGTGGTCGGCGGCGACCCCGATGCGTA
This sequence comes from Streptomyces sp. NPDC027185, assembly GCF_055567035.1. Taxonomy (NCBI): domain Bacteria; kingdom Bacillati; phylum Actinomycetota; class Actinomycetes; order Kitasatosporales; family Streptomycetaceae; genus Streptomyces; species Streptomyces sp. NPDC027185. The sequence continues at coordinate 66,008 of NZ_JBVHRF010000002.1, forward strand.
CCTGGTGCGCCAACAGGTCGTGGTGGGCGCTCCTGCGGGGCAGGTCCCGCGCGCCGGAGGGGTGCACGCCGGCGGCGGCGCCGTGCCGCAGGACGGTGTCGGTGAAGGACGCGAGGCGGCCCGCGTCGCCCCGTGCGGCGCGCCATGCGTGGTCGATACGGGCCACATCGACGTCGTTCATCCGCCCCGTGCGGGCCTCGGCGGTGAGTTTGTCGGCGGCGTCGGCGGCGCCCGCGGCGCGCAGCTCGGGCCATTGCGCGCGGTCCGCGGCCGGTTCGGGCTGCGCCATGGGGGCGCGCTCCCGTGTCCGCCGCAGCAGCGGACCGGCCGCCCGGCGGAGCAGCTCGGGCCAGCGGCCGAGCCGGCCGAAGACCACGGCGATACCGGCGATCCACAGCCCGTAGTAGAGGTTGACGACCCAGATGGTGAAAGTGCCGCTGGTGCGCCAGGAGTCCGGGGTGAGGGCGTAGAGCGGCCACACCCAGTAGGTGCCCAGATACCCGTTCCACAGCAACGACCACAACAGCCACCCGCACAGCGCCGAGATGACCGCCCCGCTGATCAGCTGCCGCAGCGGGGCGCGGTCGGGGTCGGCGGCGGGACGGGGGCGGTGGCCGTACGTCCAGATGCCCGGCGCGGCGGCGGGGCGCGGGGTGCGGAGCCAGCGCAGGACCGGGGGTTCGGGCGCCGCCTCGTGCGGGGCGGACGGCGGGGCCGCGGGGGGCGGCGGAACGGCCTGCGACGGGGCGGCGGGCGGGGCGGCCGGGCGCGGGACGGTGGGTTCGGGTCGGGGTGCTCCGTGTGGTGGCGGCGGAACGGTGTGCGGTGCGTCGTGCGTGCCCTCGGTGTCCATACCGGTGCCCCTCGTCCCCCTCGGACTGTGCCTGCGTCATGCGTGGGCCGTGCCCGCGTGGCGGCGGCGCGGGTGCGCCGTCGTGCGGTACGCCGCCGCTCAATCTACTGGCCCCGTGCCCTCGCTATGTCCGGCGCGGACAACGCAACACGCGCACTTCTCCCGAACGGAACATGCCAGACCCCCGTCACCGCCCCTAGCCTGCGGGAAAAGACCTTTCGTACGTCCCCTTCCACCCCCAGGAGACTGCCATGACCGAACTGTCCGGAGGCCCCGCCCTCCCCCAGGAGCGTCGCGTCGTCACCGCGATCCCCGGCCCCAAGTCGCAGGCGCTGTGGGAGCGTAAGCAGGCCACCGTGGCGAGTGGTGTCGGTGCGGTGCTGCCCGTCTTCATCCAGCGCGCCGGTGGTGGTGTTCTGGAGGACGTCGACGGCAACTCCCTCATCGACTTCGGCTCCGGCATCGCCGTGACGTCGGTCGGCAACAGCGCGGAGGCCGTGGTGCGCCGCGCCACGGCGCAGCTCGCCGACTTCACCCACACCTGTGCGATGGTCACGCCGTACGAGCCGTACGTCGAGGTCTGTGAGCAGCTCGCGGAGCTGACGCCGGGTGACCACGCGAAGAAGTCCGCGCTGTTCAACTCGGGTGCGGAGGCGGTGGAGAACGCGGTGAAGATCGCCCGCGCCTACACCAAGCGCCAGGCGGTCGTCGTGTTCGACCACGGCTACCACGGCCGGACGAACCTCACGATGGCGCTGACCGCGAAGAACATGCCGTACAAGCACGGTTTCGGACCGTTCGCGCCCGAGGTCTACCGAGTGCCGCTGGCCTACCCGTACCGCTGGCTGACCGGCCCGGAGAACTGTGCGCAGGAGGCCGCCGAGCAGGCCATCTCGCAGATCACCAAGCAGATCGGCGCGGAGAACGTCGCGGCGATCATCATCGAGCCGGTGCTCGGTGAGGGCGGTTTCATCGAGCCGGCGAAGGGCTTCCTGCCCGCCATCGCGAACTTCGCGAAGGAGAACGGCATCGTCTTCGTCGCTGACGAGATCCAGTCCGGTTTCTGCCGCACGGGGCAGTGGTTCGCGTGCGAGGACGAGAACATCGTCCCGGACCTGATCACCACCGCCAAGGGCATCGCGGGCGGTCTGCCGCTGGCCGCGGTGACCGGTCGCGCCGAGATGATGGACGCGGCGCACGCGGGCGGCCTCGGCGGTACGTACGGCGGTAGCCCGGTGGCGTGCGCGGCGGCGCTCGGCGCCATCGAGACCATGCGCGAGCTGGACCTGAACGCCAAGGCTCGCCGGATCGGCGAGATCATGAAGGCGCGTCTGGGCGCCATGGCGGAGAAGTTCGACATCATCGGCGAGGTCCGCGGGCGCGGCGCGATGATCGCGATCGAGCTGGTCAAGTCCGGTTCGAAGGAGCCGAACGCCGAGGCCACCGCCGCACTCGCGAAGGCCTGCCACCAGGAGGGCCTGCTGGTCCTGACCACCGGTACGTACAGCAACGTGGTGCGTTTCCTGCCGCCGCTGGTCATCGGCGAGGACCTGCTCAACGAGGGTCTGGACATCCTGGAGACGGCGCTCGCGGAGCTCTGACCCGGGCGCCTGCCGACGGGACGGGTAACGGGCCGGGCCAGGACAGTGCGTCGGCCGCTCCGGTCGGCGGCCGACGCTCCGTCGCCCCGGGTGCCCCGGACGCCCCGGTCCGGCTTTCCGTCCGGTGACGGTGGTGCTCCACCCGATGGTTACAGCGCTTCGGCCCGGGGTGCGGCATGGACCGCGCCCCGGGGCCGAAGCATGTCCGGGCACCATGCGCAGGCGTGCACGGTGCCCCGTGCGCCGGCCCGTACGCGAGGCCGGAGCCCCCTGCGCGGGGCGGGGCTCGCCCATGGCGCGGTGTGTGCAGGTGAAAAGGGTGGGTGGCAGCGTGAAGAAGATGTGCGGGGGCAATGGCGGCCGGGTGATCCGGCTGTCGGGCTCGATCCGGGTGCCGTACGGTTTCTGCAGATGAGAGATACACCCCGCTCGCAGGGGACTGCGGGCGACGCCCGGCCGGTGCTTCACCCGTTCCGGCCAGGCCGTGCCCTCGCGCACGAATCCGGGGCTTCCGGCTCCGGGACTCCTCACCGATCGGACGGCCGCCCGCCCCACACCCCCCGGGGCGTGCGGTACCCCGGTCCGCGTGGCCGCCTCGGAATCATCCCCCCTGTTCCGAGGCGGCCGGTTTCTCCGCCCGGCGCCGGCCGCCCCTCCGCCCGGCGCCCCGGGTACCGGTACACCGTCCAGGCCGTGCTCTGCCTCCTGCTGTTCGCCCTGCTCACCTGGCAGGTGGCCACGCACGGTGCGCTGCGGACGCTGGACGAACGGTGGGGCCTCGCGCTGAGCGCCGGCGTCGTCCCGGCACCCGGTGCCCAGTTCTTCGCCGATCTCGGCAACACCACCGTCGCGCTACCGGTTCTTCTGGCGGCGGTCGCGTGGACACTCCGCCCTGCGGTACGGGCCGCACGGCGGGCGCGCGCCCCCGGGCGGGATGCGGCCACCGGCCCGCACGGGGCGCCGGGCGCGGCCGAGGGCTCACCAGAAGCTGGCGGGCACGGCGGCTCCGCACGGGGCGCCTCGGGGCGGTCCGGCGGCGGGCCGGTGCGGTGGTGGGTGCCGGGGCTCGCCGCGGTCTGCACGATGCTTCTCGTACCGGCCGTGGTCGTGCCCGTGAAGGCGTGGATCGGACGTCCCGGGCCGCCGCGCATGGCGGGGGCGCCCCATGACGGTTTCTTTCCTTCCGGGCACGCCGCCACCGCAGCGGTCGCGTACGGCCTCGTGGCGCTGCTGCTCCTCCACACCCGGCGGCGGTCCGGCGGCGCCAGGCGTGGGCGTGCGCGTGGTGCGGTGGTGCTCGCCGTGTGCGTCGTTCTGCTGAACGTCGGTGTCGGTGTGGGCCTGGTGCGGCAGGGGTACCACTGGCCGCTGGACGTGGCGGCGAGCTGGTGCCTGTCCGGGGTGTTGCTGACGCTCTGGTCGGCGGGCCGCGCCCGCTGGTACGAGGCCGGGGGCGTGGGGCGGTCCTGACCCTGGCCCCTGCCGTTGCGGGGCCTCGCCCTGAGCGATCCTGACCGGCAGCGCGCCCCATGTGCCGACCCGTTACGCGACACCGCACGCCTGGCGCTCCGCCCCATGCGCTGCGCACCAGGCGCCCCCTCCGCTCCGCAGGGACCGCACGCCGGGCGCCATGCCGTGCGTCTCAGACGCCGCACCACGCCCCATGCCCGGCCCCGCCCCACGGCATCGCGCCCTGCACTCCGTGCCGGTCTCCTCCCCGCACGGCGCGCGCATGGTGCGGCGCGCCGTGCGTCGGCGGCAGTCGTTCCGTCGTTCCTGTCAGGTGTCGCGGGCGATGACCGCGGCTGCTTCGTGGAGGGCGAGTTCGAGGAGTCCGGGGTCGGTGAGCGTGCCCCGGCCATCAGGAGGAACGATCCAGCGGACGCCTCCGGTGGCCCGGCCCGGGTACGGGACGACGATCCAGGTGCCCTCGCCCACGCCCCGTATGCCGGTGCCCAGCCAGCGGGTGGCGGTGCCCGGCGGGACGAAGAAGCCCATGCGGGAGTCGCCGAAGTCGGCCAGGACGGGGCCGGGACGGGGCGTCGCCCACGTCAGGACATCGAGGGTGGGGTGGCCGAGCTTCCCGTCGACGATCAGGACGTCCCAACGCCTGCCGGCCGGAAGGAGAACCACCCCCAGCGGGCTGCGTTCCCATTCCCACCGGCAGGCATCGGGATCGGGTGCCGCCGATACCAGCCAGTCCACTGCGCGCTTCGCCCCCGCGGCGTTCATGTTTTCCTCGCTCTCCCGGCCCGTTCGGGCAGGTCCACGGGGAGAGGGCGCGGGAGCGGCATCCTTACACGGTTCCGCGGAGCAATTTTCCGCCGGTGCGCGCGGTCGGGAAGAGGGGGCGCGGGGCGGCACCACGTACGGCGCGGCAGGGCGCGGTCGGACGGTGCGCGCCCGTTCGGACGACGGCTGTCGGCGTACGAGAAGCGGCGGCGCCGCGCCACCATGCGGCCGGTGTCCCCGGTCCGCGCCCTCCGCATGGGGCGCGGGCCCCGTGCGACGAGCCCCACGTCGGCCAGCCCCGGCGGCGCATGCCCGGACAGTCACCGCGCGCACACCCCGTGCAGCGCGCCTCACGCCTCATCACCCGTGCGGCGTGCCCGCACGGCGCCCGCGCCGCAGGCCGCAGGCCCCAGGCCCCACAGATTCCCCGCCCCGGGGCCCCGCGCGTGCTCCACGACAAGCAGCACCCACACGACTACGCCCCCCGTCCCACGCACCGGACACCAGGCGCCAGAAGCGCATGGACTCCGCATGCCGGGAAGGCCCCCTCCGGACCCGGCCCGCGCCCATGACACCTCACGGCCCCACGCCCGGCGGCCCCGCCCCCCGTCCTCAGCTGTCGAAGCCGAGTCCTGCCTTGTCCATCGCGCGGAGCCACAGGTTGCGGTGGCCCTCGTGGGTGTCGGCGCGGGTCATGGACCACTGGGTGATCCCGATTCCGGCCCAGCGGAACGGTTCGGGCGGGAACGGCAGGGGTTTGCTGCGGACCATCTGAAGTTCGGTGCGTTCGGTGCGTTCTCCCGAGAGGAGGTCGAGCATCACGTCGGCGCCGAAGCGGGTGGCGCCCACGCCGAGACCGGTGTAGCCGGCGGCGTACGCGACACGGCCTTTGTGCGCGGTGCCGAAGAAGGCGGAGAAGCGGGCGCAGGTGTCGATGGCGCCGCCCCATGCGTGGCTGAAGCGGAGCCCCTCCAGCTGCGGGAAGCACCGGAAGAAGTGCTGGGCGAGTTTGGCGTAGGTGGCGGGGTGGTGGTCGTACTCGGCACGCACGCCGCCGCCGTAGCGGTAGACGATGTCGTAGCCGCCCCACAGGATGCGGTGGTCGGCGGTGAGGCGGAAGTAGTGGAAGTGGTTGTTGCTGTCGGAGAGGCCCTGGCGGCCGCGCCAGCCGAGGGCGGCGCGCTGTTCCTCCGTCAGCGGTTCGGTCACCAGCGCGTGGTCGTAGACCGGGACGATGTACGGGCGGACGCGGCGCAGCAGGGACGGGAAGGCGTTGGTGCCGATGGCGACCTGGCGCGCGAAGACACGGCCGTAGGGGGTGCGGACAGCCATGCCGCCGTGGTACGGGGCGAGGGCCGTGGCGGGGGTGTGTTCGTGGAAGCGGACGCCGAGGACGCGGCAGGCGCGTTTGAGGCCCCATGCCAGGCGCGCCGGGTTCAGCATGGCGACGCCCTCGCGGTCCCACAGACCGGCGAGGAAGGTCGGCGAGTCGACCTCGGCGCGTACGGCGTCCCGGTCGAGGAAGGTGTAGCGGTCACCGTGGCCGAGGCGGGCGGCGTCGTCGGCCGCCTCCCGGAGTTCGGCGATCTGGTGGGGCCGGGTGGCGAGGTCGATCTCACCGGTGCGTTCGAAGGCGCAGTCGATGCCGTGGCGGGCGACGGTGTCCTCGATGGCGTCGAGGTTGCGCAGGCCGAGTTCTTCGAGGCGGGCGAGTTCGCCGGGCCAGCGGGCGAGGCCGTTGCCGATGCCGTGGGTGAGGGAGGCGGCGCAGAACCCGCCGTTGCGTCCGGAGGCGGCCCAGCCGGTCTCGGCGCCCTCGATGAGCAGGACGTCGCGGTGCGGGTCGCGTTCCTTGGCGCGCAGCGCGGTCCACAGTCCCGAGTAGCCGCCGCCGACGACGAGCAGGTCGCAGTGGGTGTCGCCGGTGAGGGCGGGCAGGGGGGCGGGACGGTCGGGGTCGTCGAGCCAGAACGGGGCGGGGACGGCGTCCGCGAGGGCGTGGACGGGGGACGGGGCGTTCATGGCAGCTCGTGCCATGGATCTCAGCTCCTCTTTCTGCGGGTGCCGGCCAGCCGGCCGACGACGACGCACACGACGGCGATGAGGAACATCGCCGTACCGATGACATTGATCTGAACGGGCGTGCCCCGCTGCGCCGATCCCCAGACGAACATGGGGAAGGTCACGGTGGAGCCCGCGTTGAAGTTGGTGATGATGAAGTCGTCGAAGGAGAGCGCGAAGGAGAGCAGCGCGCCCGCCGCGATGCCGGGGGCGGCGATCGGCAGCGTCACCCGCAGGAAGGTCTGTACGGGGGTGGCGTAGAGGTCCTGGGCGGCCTGCTCCAGCCGCGGGTCCATGCTCATCACGCGGGCCTTGACGGCGGTGACGACGAAGCTCAGGCAGAACATGATGTGGGCGATGAGGATCGTCCAGAAGCCGAACTGGATGCCCATGTTGAGGAAGAGGGTGGCCAGCGAGGCGGCCATGACGACCTCGGGCATCGCCATCGGCAGGAAGATCAGCGTGTTCACGGTGGAGCGGGCGCGGAAGCGGTAGCGGGCCAGCGCGAACGCGATCATGGTCCCGAGGGCGGTGGCGCCAAGCGTGGCCCAGAGGGCTATCCGCAGGCTGAGTCCGAGGGAGCCGCAGAGTCCGGCGACGCCGCACGGGTCGGTCCAGGCATCGGTCGAGAAGCGCTGCCACTGGTAGTTGAAGCGGCCGTTGGGCTTGTTGAACGAGAAGATCAGAACGATGACGTTGGGCAGGACGAGATAGGCCAGCGTGGCCAGTCCGGCGAACGTGACGAGGTGGCGGCGGAGCCTGCCGGGGCGCCGCACGGGGCGGGCGCACGGGGCGGCACCGGTGGTCTCGTGGACGGTCATCAGACCAGTTCCTCCGTCCCGGACTTGCGAAGGTAGAAGGTGACCATGGCGAGGATCGCCGCCATGAGGAGGAACGAGAGCGCGGCGGCGGTGGGGTAGTCCAGGACGCGCAGGAACTGCGACTGGATGACGTTGCCGATCATTTTCTGGTCGGCGGATCCGAGGAGTTCGGCGTTGATGTAGTCGCCGGTGGCGGGGATGAAGGTCAGCAGGGTGCCGGCGACGACACCGGGCAGGGACAGCGGGAACGTCACGCGCCGGAAGGTGGTGGCGGGGCGGGCGTAGAGGTCGCCGGCGGCCTCGTGCAGCCGCGGGTCGATGCGCTCCAGCGAGGTGTAGAGCGGCAGGACCATGAACGGCAGGAAGTTGTACGTCAGTCCGCAGACGACGGCGAGCGGAGTGGCGAGGACCCGGTGGCCGTCGGTGAGGCCGAGCCAGCTGGTGACGTCCAGGACGTGGAGCGCGTTCAGGGCGCCCACCACGGGGCCGCCGTCGGCGAGGATCGTCTTCCAGGCCAGGGTGCGGATGAGGAAGCTGGTGAAGAACGGGGCGATGACCAGGATCATCACGAGGTTGCGCCAGCGTCCGGCCTTGAAGGCGATGAGGTAGGCGAGCGGGTAGCCGAGCAGCAGGCACAGCGCCGTCGCGGTGGCGGCGTAGAGCACGGAGCGGACGAACTGCGGCCAGTACTGGACGAGCGCGTCCCCGTAGGTGGCGATGTGCCAGGTGACGCGGAAGCCCTCCTCCAGGGAGCCGGTCTGCAGTGATGTCGACGCCTGGTAGACGAGCGGGGCGGCGAAGAAGACGACGAGCCAGGCGATGCCGGGCAGCAGCAACCAGTACGGGACGAGGCGTTTGCGCAGCGGCGCCGTGCGGACCTCGTCGGGCGGCGCGGCGTCGGGGGCGGGCGCGGGGGCCTCGGTGGTGGTGCTCACGCGGCCTCCTCGTCGGTGTCGGCGCCGGCGCTGATGTCCTGGGCGGCGTCGAGGCCGAAGGTGTGCGCGGCGCTCCAGTGCGCGAGGACGTCGGAGCCGGGCACGAGGCGGCCGTCGCGGGCGAGGTTCTGCTCGTAGACGGCGACTTCACCGAGGCCGGGGACGTCGAGGAGGTACTGCGTGGAGACGCCGATGAACGCGGCGTCCTTGATGCGGCCGGCGAGCCGGTTGTGGGCCTCGGGGACGGTCGCGGCGTCGTCGGGGTGGGCCAGAGCCATCTTCTCGGGGCGGACACCGGCGAGCAGCCCCTGCCCCGTGCGGGCCCCCGTGGGGCAGCGGCGGGCCGGGACGCGGAGGGTGGTGCCGGCGGCGCGCACCAGCAGGTCGTCGCCTTCGGCGCCGGTGACCTCGGCCTTGATGAGGTTGGAGGTGCCGAGGAAGTTGGCGACGAAGGTGGTGGCGGGGTTCTCGTAGAGGTCGGCGGGGGCGCCGAGTTGTTCGACGCGGCCGCCGTTCATCACGGCGACGGTGTCGGCCATCGTCATGGCCTCTTCCTGGTCGTGTGTGACGTGAACGAACGTGATGCCGACCTCGGTCTGGATGCGTTTGAGTTCGAGCTGCATCTGGCGGCGGAGTTTGAGGTCGAGGGCGCCGAGCGGTTCGTCGAGGAGCAGCACCTGGGGGTGGTTGATCAGGGCGCGGGCGACCGCGACGCGCTGTTGCTGGCCGCCGGAGAGCTGCTGCGGTTTACGGCGCGCCATGGGGCCGAGCTGAACGAGGTCGAGCATCTCCTCGACCTGCTTCTTCACCGATTTGATGCCGCGGCGGCGCAGTCCGAACGCGACGTTCTCGTAGATGTCGAGGTGGGGGAAGAGCGCGTAGTTCTGGAAGACGGTGTTGACGTGGCGTTTGTAGGGCGGCAGGGCGGTGACGTCCTCGCCGGAGAGTTCGACGGTGCCGGTGGTGGGGTCCTCCAGACCGGCGATCATCCGCAGCGTGGTGGTCTTGCCGCAGCCGGACGCGCCCAGGAGCGCGAAGAAGGAGCCCGCGGGGACGGTGAGGTCGAGGGGGTGGACAGCGGTGAAGGAGCCGTACGTCTTGCTGATCCGGCGCAGGCGGACATCGCCGCCGCTGCCGCGCTGGGGGCTTGCGGTCTTCGTCATGTCGGTCGTCCCGTGTCTCGGAGGTCGGCGCATGGGGCAGGGGCATGGGGCGGGGGGCATGGAGCCATGGGGCCGGGGCGGGGCGGCGCGCACGGGGCGCGGCGCACGGGGCCCGGTGGGGCGTCCGGTTCAGGCACCGGTGAGGTCGGCGAACTTCCGCGCGTACTCCCTGCTCTCCTCGGCATCGAGCGCGCGGAAGGCGTGGGAGCGGGCGGCCATCTCCGGGTCGGGCAGGATCAGCGGGTTGTCCGCCAACCGCTTGTCGATCTTGGCGAGTTCGTCGCGGACACCGTCGACGGGGCAGGTGTAGTTGATGTACGCGGCGAGCCGGGCCGCGGCCCGGGGCTCGTAGTAGTAGTCGATGAGGCGTTCCGCGTTCCGCTTGTGGCGCGCCCCGTTCGGGACCATCAGATTGTCGGACGAGATCATGTAGCCGGCCCGGGGGACGGCGTAGGCGATGTCCGGGTTGTCCTGCTGGAGCTGGACGATGTCACCGGCCCAGGCGAGGCAGGCGGCGAGGTCACCCTTGTCGAGGTCGTTGGTGTAGTCGTTGCCGGTGAAGCGGCGGATCTGGCCCGCCTCGACGCCCTTACGGATCCGGGCGAGGGCGGCGTCGTACTCGTCGGTGGTGACGCTCTCGGGGCGTTTGCCCATGTCGAGGAGGGTGAGTCCGACACTGTCGCGCATCTCTGAGAGGAAACCGACGCGCCCTTTGAGGCGCGGGTCCTCCAGGAGTTGGCCGACGGAGTCGACGGTGCGGCCGCCGGTGGCCTTCTTGTTGTAGGCGATGAGCGCGGGGATGCCCTGCCAGGGGTAGGAGTGGGCGCGGTCGGGGTCCCAGGCGGGGCGGCGGAACTGCGTGGCGAGGTGGGCCGTGGCGTGCGGGAGGTGGGCGGGGTCGAGCCGCTGGACCCAGCCGAGGGAGATCATCCGGGCGCACAGCCAGTCGGTGAGCACGATCAGGTCGCGCCCGGTGTCCTGGCCCGCCGCGAGCTGCGCCTGGATCTTGCCGAAGAACTCGTCGTTGTCGTTGATGTCCTCGGTGTACGTGACGGTGATGCCGGTACGGCGGGTGAACGCCTCCAGGGTGGGCCGGTGCTTGCCGTCGTCGCTGACGTCCATGTACTCGGTCCAGTTGGAGAAGGCGAGACGTTTCTCCCTGTCCGAGTGGTCGGGGGTGCGGGCCGCATCGGTGCGGCCGGCGGGCGGGATGCCGCAGGCGGACAGGGCGAACGAGCCGCCGAGAGCGGTGGCGGCGAGGGCGCTCGCGCGCAGCAGGGAACGGCGGGTCATGGCGAGCCGGCCGTCGCGCATGCTGCGGCGCACCGCGGCGGCCTCATGCGGGGAGAGCGGGGCGGGCTGTTGCTCGTGGTGCTCCATGCGCGGAGGGCCCTTTCCGGGTGGACCGGCACGGTGCCGGTACTGACGATGCCGCACGACGCCGACCGCCGCGGGGCGGGACGGTGCCGGGTAGAGCGGGGTGAGGCGGGAACTGCGCGTGGTGGTGGGCGGTACGCGAAGCCTTGCGTGGGAGGGGTGGAGCGGAGGGGCGGTGCCCGGTGAGTGGGGGCGCCGGGCGATGGCTGGGTGCAGAGCTGAGGGGGCGGAGGGCGGTGGCGGTCCGAGGACCTGGCGCAGGGGTGTGGTCGGCATGGGGCGGCGAGTTGCGGGCCCCGTTGCCGGAGACTCCGCGTCGTACCCCCTCACCGCCCCATGCACGGAACAGGGGGCGGGGCACATGGGGCGGATGCCCGGAACGCAGGTGACGCGTGGCGCATGGGGCGACAGCGTAGGGCTCCATCTGCACGGGGCGCCGGGCCGCTCCGGATGGCGCGATCGCGTCGTACCCGGTGCGGCAGAGCCCGCACGGGGCGGTGGTCGACGGCCTCCCGGCCACCCCGCGCGGGGCTTCCGGCCTGCCCCGGCATGAGCCCGCCACCCCTGTACGGGCCTGGGACGCTCCGGAGCCGCGCCACCCGGCGCGTGTCGCCACACCGTTCCGCCCTGGCCGGGGCTCCCGTCCACCACGGCGCCCCGCCCGCGGAGAACGGCGCGGGTCCGGTCCGGAGAGCTCGGTCCGGACCGACGAGAGGCATCGGCGCCCCCAGGCCCCAAACACGGGGCCCCAGGGGTGATCGCATGACAGCCGCACGCCGCGCCCGCACCGTTCCCGGAACACCAGGCAGCCGACGCGATGAGGAACGCCCGCGTGGTGCGCCTCCGCACGGGGCGTCCGCCCCACGCAACAACGCGCGCCGTGCAAGACGACGCCCCGCGTCGGCGCACCTCGTACCCCCGCCCCGCCGGTGCCGCGCTCCACGGCGCGCCCCGTGCCGCCCGCCCGCCGGAGTTACGCCCGGTCACCGAAGACGGTCCGGTGCCAGTCCTTCCGCGCCGTCCCGGTGATGTCGTACATGACATGTTTGACCTGCGTGTACTCCTCGAAGGAGTAGGCGGACATGTCCTTGCCGTAGCCGGACGCCTTGGCGCCGCCGTGCGGCATCTCGCTGATGATCGGGATGTGGTCGTTGACCCACACGCAGCCGGCCTTGATCTCGCGGGTGGCGCGCCCCGTGCGGTAGACGTCCCGGCTCCATGCGGAGGCGGCGAGGCCGTAGGGGGTGTCGTTGGCGAGCGCGATGCCCTCGTCGTCGCTGTCGAAGGGCAGCACGACCAGCACCGGGCCGAAGATCTCCGCCTGCACGACCTCGCTGTCCTGGGGCGCGCCCGCGATCAGGGTGGGCCGGTAGTACGCACCCTTCGCGAGGGCGCCCTGGGGCGCCTCGCCGCCGGTGACGACGGTGGCGTAGGCGCGGGCCCGGTCGACGAAACCGGCGACGCGGTCGCGCTGGGCGTGCGAGATGAGCGGGCCGAGGTCGGTGGAGCGGTCGAAGGGATCGCCGAGCCGCACAGTCGCCATGAGGTCGGCGACCCCGGCCACGAACGCGTCGTACAGGGGCCGTTGGACGTACGCACGGGTCGCCGCGGTGCAGTCCTGACCGGAGTTGATCAGCGCGCCGGCGACCGCCCCGTGCACGGCCGCCTCCAGGTCCGCGTCGTCGAAGACGACGAACGGGGCCTTGCCGCCCAGTTCGAGGTGGAGGCGTTTGACGGTGGCCGTGGCGACCTCGGCGACGCGTTTGCCGACGGCGGTCGAGCCGGTGAAGGAGGTCATCGCCACGTCGGGGTGGCCGACGAGGTGTTCGCCGGCGTCCCGCCCCGCGCCGGAGACGATGTTCAAGGCCCCGTCCGGCAGCCCCGCGCGGGTGGCGGCCTGCGCGAACATCAGGGAGGTCAGCGGGGTGATCTCGGCTGGCTTGAGCACGACGGTGTTCCCGGCGGCGAGCGCGGGCAGCACCTTCCACGCCGCCATCTGGAGCGGGTAGTTCCACGGGGCGATGGAGCCGACGACGCCGACGGCCTCACGCCGCACGGCGGAGGTGTGGTCCGCGCTGTACTCCCCCGCGGCCTTGCCCTCCAGGTGGCGGGCGGCCCCGGCGAAGAACGCCGCGTTGTCGACGGAGCCCGGTACGTCGAACTCCTCGCTGAGCTTGAGGGGCTTTCCGCAGTTCAGCGACTCGGCGAAGGCGAGGTCGGCGGAGTCCTCGGCGAGCGCCGCGGCGAAGCGGTGCAGTGTGTAGGAGCGCTCCCCCGGGGTGGCACCGCTCCATGCGGGGAAGGCACGGCGCGCGGCGTCGACCGCGGTGTCCACATCGCCGGTACCCGCCAGCGCGTAGGTGTGGATCCGCTCACCGGTCGCGGGGTCCACCACGTCCTGGGTGCGGCCCGACGTGCCGCCCCGGAGCCGTCCATCGATGAATTGCGCACCCTCGGCGAACCGCTCGGACACATCGAATCGCTGATCCATGGTGTTCTCCCGAGCCGGGCCAGAGCCGCGTTCCACGGCATGACCAGGCGTAGCTCATTGCGGAAATGATGGCCGATCCTGACAGAGGGCCTGGTGACCAACAAGGGATTCCGTAGTTTCCTTTTGGTTACGCGACGGATTCTGCGGATTCCGCGGAGAAGGTGCCCGACACGTTGTCGGTGCCCGCTGACAGAATCCCGGCATGATGCACGACGCGACGGGGGCGGCACGAGCCGACACCACCGGACCGCCTCTCTCCCTGCCCGCGCTGCGCGACGCGGTGGCGGCCGGGCGACGCTTCCGGTACGTCCATTTCTGGGGCCACGCCCCGCGCCGGGACGGCGTGCTCGGGCCGAGCTGCCTCAGCCAGTGGTGGCCCGCCCCGTTCACCGTCGACGGCGTCAGCTACGCGACCGCGGAACACTGGATGATGGCGGGCAAGGCGCGGTTGTTCGGCGACGCCGAGGCGGAACGGCGGGCCGTCGAGGCGCGGCACCCCGGAGAGGCGAAGGCCGCGGGGCGCACCGTGCGCGGTTTCGACGAGGCACGGTGGCGGGAGCACCGCTTCGATCTGGTCGTCGAGGGCAGTGTGCACAAGTTCGGCAGCGACCCTGCCCTGGAGGAGTTCCTGCGGGGCACCCGCCGGCGCGTCCTCGTGGAGGCCAGCCCGCTCGACCGGGTGTGGGGTATCGGCCTGGCGGCGGACGACGAGCGCGCCGAGGATCCGGCCCGCTGGCGGGGCCTCAATCTCCTCGGATTCGCGCTCATGGAGGCCCGTCGGAGGCTTGACGGAGCGCCGGCGGAGTAGCGCACGGCCCACGCGGCACGCAGCCTTCCGTACGGTGGGGTCCACGGCATCGCGGGGCCGGGTTCAGGCGCGTGACCAGGCGCCGGACGGTGCGCGGCGAGGGCTACGGAGGGGCCGGGCCTGCCTCCCCGTGCCGAGCGCAGTCACGTGTCGTCGATGTGTGTCGCCACGGGCGTCCCGGGGGCGCGCGGCGCGACCTCGAAGATATCGGTGGTGCCGGACTGCTGCCGGTGTTCGCCGCCCCCTCCGCCTCCGCCCGGGGTGGGCCCGCCCGAGGCGAGGACCGCGGCCGTCAGGGCGCTGAGCAGCAGCGCGGCGCAGCCCAGCAGGGCGCCGGCCAGCGCGGTTCTGCCGTTCGTCGCCTCGCCGCGGGCGCTGCGGGCCCTGCCGAGCGCCCCCAGGAGGAGGGCGAGCGCGCCGAAGAGGACGCCGAAGACGAGCGTGACGCCGAGCAGCACCCCGAGGGCGCCGGTGATCAGCGCGGCGGTGCCGTAGCCGTTGCGCGGCCTGGACCATCCGCCGCCGTGTCCGGGAGCGCCGGCGGGCATCCGCACCCAGCGGTACGGCTCCGGCGCCAGCGACACCGTCGGCGGCGGCACGCACCGTCCCGACGGGGCGGGCGCGGCGGCGACGGAGCGTCGGTGCAGCCCTCCCGGTCGCACCCCGGAAAGGGGATCCGCGGGGCCCGTCTCCCGCGCCACGCGGGGGCCGAGGGGTGGGGGCGGGCCCGGTGATCGCGGCGGGCCCCAGGCAAGCACCGGCTCGGATTCCTGTCGCTTCTCCGCCATGGCACTCCCCCTTTCCAGAGGTTCTGTCATGGTAAGACCGGCCCTCGAACGGCGCTTCGGTGCCGCATACGATGACGGGCGTCTCCGCACACCGCTGCGCCATTGACCAGGAGGAACGTTGTCCGATCTCGATGCCTTCATCGCGGGCCTGCCCAAGGCGGAGCTGCATGTCCACCACGTCGGATCCGCTTCTCCCCGGATCGTGGCGGCACTCGCCGCCCGGCATCCGGATTCCCCGGTCCCGACCGACCCCGAGGCGCTGGCCGATTTCTTCACCTTCCGCGACTTCGCACACTTCATCCAGGTCTACCTGTCCGTGGTGGACCTCATCCGCGACGCGACGGACGTCCGGCTGCTGACCTACGAGGTCGCCCGCGACATGGCGCGGCAGAACATCCGGTACGCGGAACTGACCGTCACCCCGTTCAGCTCGACCAGCCGCGGCATCCCGGACGCCGCGTTCGTCGAGGCGATCGAGGACGCCCGTAAGGCCGCGGAGACGGAGCTGGGCGTCGTGCTGCGCTGGTGCTTCGACATCCCCGGCGAGGCGGGCCTGGCCGCGGCGGAGGAGACGACGCGGATCGCCTGTGAGCTGCAGCCCGAGGGGTTGGTGTCGTTCGGGCTCGGGGGGCCCGAGATCGGCGTGCCGCGGCCGCAGTTCAAGCCGTACTTCGACCGCGCCATCGCGGCGGGGCTGCACTCCGTCCCGCATGCCGGGGAGACCACGGGGCCACAGACCATCTGGGACGCACTGCACGATCTGGGCGCCGAGCGCATCGGGCACGGCACCAGCGCCACGCAGGACCCGAAGCTGCTGGCCCATCTCGCCGAGCACGCCATCCCGTTGGAGGTCTGCCCCACCTCCAACATCGCGACCCGCGCGGTGCGCACGCTGGATGAGCATCCGATCAAGGAGATGGCCGACGCGGGCCTGCTGCTCACCGTCAACAGCGACGACCCGCCCATGTTCGGCACCGACCTCAACACCGAATACGGCGTGGCCGCACGCCTGCTGGGCCTGGACACGGACGGCGTGGCGGCACTGGCGAAGAACGCGGTGACGGCCTCCTTCATGGACGCCTCCGCCAAGACCCGGCTGACCGCCGAGATCGACGCGTACGCGGCAGCTCGGCGCGTATGACACGGGGCGGGCTTCCCCTGCATGGGGCAGCGATCCGCCGCGGATGAACGGGCACGGACTTCTGCCGCATGGTGCAGGAGACACCCCGCACGGCATGGGGCAGGAGACGCCGCACCGCACGGGGCGAGGGCCAAGCGCCGCGCGGGGCGGGGACGACGCGCCGTCTCCCCGTCCGCGCGCGAGATTCCGCCGCCGCACGGGGCGGAAGGTGCTGCGCTGCGGCCCCGTGCCGGTGGCTACGTCGCCCCATGCGCGCGCACGAGGCGCCGTACCGCCCTTCCCCCGCGGCATGGGGCGGGGCCGCGTCCGTTGAGCGACGGTCCCGGGGCAACGCACCGTTTGGCGTACCGGCGCCCGTGCGGACACCCGCCGCCCCGTTCACAGCCCCACCATCGCGTTCCACTCCCCCGCGAGGACGGAGCGTTCCGCCGGCGTGATGTCGCGAGCGGTGGCGAGGCGCTTACGCATGGCGGTGTCGGGGAAGATCAGCGGGTCCTCGGCGAGAGCGGCACGCTCCTTGTCCCGAGAAGCAGCCAGGACGTCGCGGGCGGCGGGTACGGGGCAGACGTAGTTGACCCAGGCGGCCAGGTCGGCGGCGACGTCGGGCCGGTAGTAGTGGTCGATGAGCTGTTCGGCGTTGCGCTTGTGGGCCGCGAGGTTGGGGATCATCATGCTCTCCGCCCAGAGTTCGCCGCCCTCCTCGGGCACCACGAAGGCGATGTCCGGGTTGTCGGCCTTCAGCTGGATGACGTCACCGGAGTACGCCTGGGCTGCGATCACGTCGCCGGAGTCGAGGTCCTTGATGTAGTCGTTGCCGGTGAACCGGCGGATGTGGCCCCGCGCGACGTGTCGGCGCAGCCGGTCGGTCATGCGGTGGAAGTCGTCGGTCCGCCAGCGGGTGATGTCGACGCCCTCGCCCTGGAGCAGCAGCGCGAACGCCTCGTCGATCCCGGCGAACAGGGAGACCCGGCCCCGTAGATCCTCGTGCCAGAGATCGGAGACGCTGCGGATCTCGCGGCCGAGCCGGCGGCGGTTGTAGGCGATGCCGGTGATGCCCGACTGCCAGGGCACGCTGTATCTGCGGGCGGGGTCGAACGGCGGGGACGCGAGCTGCGGATCGAGATGGCGGGCGACGTGCGGCTGCGCCGCGCGGTCCATCTCCTGGACCCAGCCGAGGCGCACGTAGCGGGCACACATCCAGTCGCTGATGACAACCAGGTCGCGCCCCGTGGGCTGGTGGTTCATCAACGCGGGACTGATCTTGCCGAAGAACTCGTCGTTGTCATTGATCTCCTCGGTGTACGTCACGGAGATCCCGGTACGCCGCCGGAACGCGTCGAGGGTGGGCCGTCGCTGAGTGTCGTGGTCGTCGACGTCGATGTACAGCGGCCAGTTGGCGAAGACGAGACGGCGGTCGGCCGCCGAGCGGTCGGGGGCCGCGCGATCGGCGGCCCGTACGTAGGCGGGCGGCACACCGCATCCGGCGAGCCCGGCCAGTGCCGTGGCCGTACCGATTCCGAAGGTGCCCCGGAGCAGCGAACGCCGCGTGAGTTCCGACATGGCGTGCACTCTCATCCCTCACCGGCGGAGGCGGCAAGCCGACAGAGCGTCAACCGCCGCTCCGCCACCCGCGACGGTCTGCCGGGCGAGACCCGCACGGGGCCTGGCGCATGGGGCGCACTGCATGGGGCAACGAAGCGTGCCGGGGCCACTGGGGCGGAGCGCCGCCCTGCATGAGGCGGGACGCATGAGGCGGAGCAAGCCGGCAGCCAAGTCCGCACCGTGCGGAAGACACCGTCCTTCGCACGGGGCCGACCGTACCGGCCCCGGCCCCACACCCGAGCCGCCAGGCCCCGGACTCGCCCCGTGCCGACGCGCAGGGCCCCACACACCGCGCATGCCGCACGGCGCATGGGGCCCACCGACAGACGGAGCCAGGTCACGCGGAGCGCGCAGCGCCCCGCGCCCGGGACGCCGCGCCCGGGACACCACGCACGGAGCGGCGCGCATGGGGCGGCGCGCATGGGGCGGCGCGCGTGGGACGGCGCCACGTGCGGGGCGCAGTCGACCGTGCCCCGCACGAAGCACGGCCGCCCACCCCGAAGCACGGCCTCCCCCGCCCCGCGCCACCGGACACGCGTGGCGCAGGCCTCACGAGGCGCAGCGCACAAGGCACGGGGCCCAGCGCACGAGGCACGGGCACCGTGCACGAAGCACAGGCCCCGAGCCGCCCCCCCCCGAGTCACACCCCACGACGGGTCCCGCCTGGGGCACCCAGCACGAGGACACCGGCCGCCCCGCAGGGGGCACGAGCACCAGGACACCCGCCGCCCCGCATGGGGCGCACCCGAAGCCAACGCTGCACGAGGCACGGACCGCCCCGCACGGGGCGCGCACGAAGCCACGGAACGCCGCGCGGGGCACGCCCCGGGCCACCACGCCCCGTACGCCTCAGCCCGGGGAAGTCACCCCTCACCCATCCAGCGACGTCATCACGTGCTTGATGCGGGTGTAGTCGTCGAAGCCGTACGCGGAAAGGTCCTTGCCGTAGCCGGACTTCTTGAAGCCGCCGTGGGGCATCTCGGCGACGAGCGGGATGTGGGTGTTGATCCACACGCAGCCGAAGTCGAGGCTCTTGGACATCCGCATGGCGCGGGCGTGGTCCTTGGTCCACACGGAGGAGGCGAGGGCGTACTCGACGCCGTTGGCCCACTCCACGGCCTGCGCCTCGTCGCGGAACGACTGGACGGTGATGACCGGGCCGAAGACCTCGTGCTGGACGATCTCGTCGTCCTGCTTCAGGCCGGAGACGACGGTCGGGGCGAAGAAGTAGCCCTTGTCGCCGACCTGTTCGCCGCCCGCCTCGATCTTGGCGTGGGCGGGCAGCCGGTCGATGAAGCCCTTGACCTGCTTCAGCTGGTTGGCGTTGTTGAGCGGGCCGTAGAGCACGTCCTCGTCGTCGACGGCGCCGGTCTTGGTCTCCGAGGCGGCCTTGGCGAGCGCGGCGACGAACTCGTCGTGGATCGACTCGTGGACGAGGACACGGGTCGCGGCCGTACAGTCCTGGCCGGCGTTGAAGTAGCCGGCGACGGAGATGTCCTCGACGGCCTTGGGGATGTCGGTGTCCTCGAAGACCACGACCGGGGCCTTGCCGCCCAGCTCCAGGTGGACGCGCTTGAGGTCCTTGGACGCGGACTCGGCGACCTGCATGCCGGCGCGCACGGAGCCGGTGATGGAGGCCATCGCGGGCACGGGGTGCTCGACCATCAGGCGGCCGGTCTCGCGGTCGCCGCAGACGACGTTGAACACGCCGCGGGGGTGGCCCAGTTCGTCCAGCACGGAGCCGATGATCTCGCCGATCAGGACGGTCGAGGCGGGGGTGGTGTCGGAGGGCTTGATGACGACGGTGTTGCCCGCGGCGAGCGCCGGGGCGAACTTCCACACGGCCATCATCATCGGGTAGTTCCACGGCGCGACCTGGGCGCAGACGCCGATCGGCTCGCGGCGGACGATGGACGTGAAGCCGTCCATGTACTCGCCGGCCGAGCGTCCCTCCAGCATCCGGGCGGCGCCCGCGAAGAAGCGGATCTGGTCCACCATCGGCGGGATTTCATCGGAGCGTACGAGGGCGAGGGGCTTGCCGCAGTTCTCGGACTCGGCGGCGATCAGCTCCTCGGCGCGCTCCTCGAAGCGGTCGGCGATCTTGAGCAGGACCTTCTGGCGCTCGGCGGGGATCAGGTCGCGCCAGGCGGGGAAGGCGGCCTCGGCCGCGGCCATCGCCGCGTCCACGTCGGCGGCCGCGGAGAGCGGCGCGGTGGCGTACGGCTCGCCCGTGGCCGGGTTGATCACCTCCGTGGTCCGCCCGTCGGCGGCGTCCCGGAACTCCCCGTCGATGTAATTGCGCAGACGACGCAGTGCGGTGGTCACTGAAGCGGCCCCTTCGATCAGATGTCCGATGATGAAAACAACACCCTAGCCCCGCTCCTGACGTTTTCAACACCCGCGACACTCCATGGCAACGGAATCAGTGTAAAAACGATCGCGACGCAACTGATTTCATCGCCAAAGGGTTGCAAGACCGACGAGGCTCGTGCACAGTGAGGGACGTGGCCCCCCGCAACAGTCACGAGCGACGTGACAGAACCGGCACCCCGTCGTCGATCGACTCCGTCTCCCTGGCGATCATCGAGCAGCTCCAGGAGGACGGGCGCCGTCCGTACGCCGCGATCGGCAAGGCCGTCGGCCTGTCCGAGGCGGCCGTACGCCAGCGCGTACAGAAACTGCTCGACCAGGGCGTGATGCAGATCGTCGCCGTCACCGACCCCCTCACGGTCGGCTTCCGGCGGCAGGCGATGGTCGGCATCAACGTCGAGGGCGACCTCGATCCCGTGGCCGACGCCCTCACCGCCATGGAGGAGGTCGAGTACGTCGTCATGACGGCGGGCTCCTTCGATCTCCTGATCGAGATCGTCTGCGAGGACGACGACCACCTGCTGGAAATGATCAACAAGCGGATCCGCACGCTGCCCGGCGTCCGGACGACCGAGAGCTTCGTGTACCTCAAGCTCCGGAAGCAGACCTACACATGGGGAACGAGATAGCAATGAGCGCCGACCTCTCCAAGACGGCGTACGACCACCTGTGGATGCACTTCACCCGCATGTCGTCGTACGAGAACGCCCCCGTGCCGACGATCGTGCGCGGCGAGGGAACCAACATCTACGACGACAAGGGCAAGCGCTACATCGACGGCCTCGCCGGCCTCTTCGTGGTCAACGCCGGTCACGGACGGGTGGAGCTGGCCGAGACCGCCGCCAAGCAGGCGCAGGAGCTGGCCTTCTTCCCGGTGTGGTCCTACGCCCACCCCAAGGCCGTCGAGCTGGCCGAGCGGCTGGCCGACTACGCCCCCGGCGACCTCAACAAGGTCTTCTTCACGACGGGCGGCGGTGAGGCGGTCGAGACCGCCTGGAAGCTCGCCAAGCAGTACTTCAAGCTCACCGGCAAGCCGATGAAGCACAAGGTGATCTCCCGCGCGGTGGCCTACCACGGCACCCCGCAGGGCGCCCTGTCGATCACCGGCCTCCCGGGCCTGAAGGCGCCCTTCGAGCCGCTGGTCCCCGGCGCGCACAAGGTCCCCAACACCAACATCTACCGCGCCCCGATCCACGGCGACGACCCCGAGGCGTTCGGCCGCTGGGCCGCCGACCAGATCGAGCAGCAGATCCTCTTCGAGGGCCCCGAGACCGTCGCCGCGGTCTTCCTGGAGCCGGTGCAGAACGCCGGCGGCTGCTTCCCGCCGCCCCCCGGCTACTTCCAGCGGGTGCGCGAGATCTGCGACCAGTACGACGTACTGCTCGTCTCCGACGAGGTCATCTGCGCGTTCGGCCGCCTGGGCACGATGTTCGCGTGCGACAAGTTCGGCTACGTCCCGGACATGATCACCTGCGCCAAGGGCATGACCTCGGGCTACTCCCCGATCGGCGCCTGCATCATCTCCGACCGCCTGGCCGAGCCGTTCTACCAGGGCGACAACACCTTCCTGCACGGCTACACCTTCGGCGGCCACCCGGTCTCGTCCGCCGTGGCGCTCTCCAACTTCGACATTTTCGAGCGCGAGGGCCTCAACAAGCACGTCCTGGAGAACGAGGGCAACTTCCTCTCCACCCTCCAGAAGCTCCACGACCTGCCGATCGTCGGCGACGTCCGCGGCAACGGCTTCTTCTACGGCATCGAACTGGTCAAGGACAAGGCCACCAAGGAGTCCTTCAACGAGGAGGAGACCGAGCGCGTCCTGTACGGCTTCCTCTCCAAGGCGCTGTACGACAACGGTCTGTACTGCCGCGCCGACGACCGCGGTGACCCGGTCATCCAGCTCGCGCCGCCGCTCATCGCCGACCAGTCGGTCTTCGACGAGATCGAGCAGATCCTGCGCACCGTCCTCACGGAGGCGTGGACCAAGCTCTGACCCTCCGCGCCTCTTCCGGTCCCCTCCGGTCCGGCGCCGAGCAGAAGCTTGCACAATCGAAGATCGCACGGCCCGAATTCGCTCAAGAGAAGCCATAGGAGTGAATTCGGGCCGTTGTGCATGCCGAGCACCGAATCATCAGGGTCCGCAGTCCTTACCGTGCCAGTGACCGATACCCTCCATGGTCGTTCACCCGGTCGGGGGAACGAACGGATGCGAACGCAAGAGGTGCGCAGATGGTGGCCCCGCCTGACAACGACATTCTCTGGGCCCGCGGCCTGCACCACAGTTACGGCGCCGGTGTCGCACTGGCCGGAGTCTCCCTCGGCGTCCGCGAGGGAGAGATCCTCGCCGTCACGGGCCCGCGCGGCAGCGGCAAAACGACCTTGCTGCGCTGCCTGTCGGCCCAACTCGCCCCGGCCGAGGGCGAGGTGTGGTTCAACAGTTCACCGGTGCACACCCTCGCCGCCCGTCACCGCGAGCGGCTGCGCCTGGACCGCTTCGGCTGGATCGACACCCAGCCGCACCTCGTCCCCGAGCTGACCGCCTGGGAGAACGCCGCCCTGCCGCTGCTGCTGCGCGGCGAGGGCGGCCGCACCGCGCGGAACACCGCCGCCGAGTGGCTCGACCGGCTCGACGTCGGCGACTGCGCGCGCCGCCGCCCCGCCCAGCTCGACCAGTCGCAGCGTCAGCGCGTCGCCATCGCCCGCGCGCTGGCCACCACACCGCAGGTCCTCTTCGCCGACGAACCGACCGCGCCGCTGCACCGTGCGGACGCCACGCAGGTCCTGCGCACCCTCACCACGGCGGCCCGCTCGCACCAGATCACCGTGGTCCTCGCCACGCACGACCCGGAGGCGGCGCCCCTCGCCGACCGCACCGTCGCTCTCCTCGACGGCCGCCGGGCCTCCGGCGGCGCCGTCTCCGCCCCCGACGCGGAAAGCAGGGCAGCGTGCTCGCTCTCCGTCTAGCCCGCGGCACGCACCCCCTGGTGCTGGTGCGGCGCACCGCCGTCGCCGCGGCGGCCGGGGGCACCGGGTTCCTCCTGCTGGCCACCCTCGGCCACGCCACCGCGCACCCCGCGGACTCCGGACAGGCCGCGGTGCGGCTGCTGTGGTGCCTGGCGCCGCTCGCCGCGACGGCGCAGCTCGCGGTCGCGGTGGCGCGTACGGACCCCGCCGCGCGGCTCCAACGGGGCATGGCGGCGGCGGGGTTGGGGCCGTTCCGGCTGACCCTGCTCGCCGCCGTCTCCACCGGGCTCTCCGGCGCGCTGGGCGTCTTCGCGGCGCTGCTGGTGTTCCTCCGGCTCCGGGGTGGCCTCGGCGCCACGCCACAGCCGAAGGTCGCGACGGAGTTGCTGGGTGCGGGGCACCCGCTGCCGGTCGCCGGCACCGTGCTGCTGCTGGCGCTGGTGCCGCTGGTCATGGCGGGGGCGACCGCTCTGGCGCTGCGTCCGCGTGAGGACGCCCCGGCCTCGCGGCCCGCGTCCGCGGAGCCCGGTGACGGCGCGGACGGGGCGTCCCGCACGGCGCCCGCCGCCCCGTCCGGTCTGCCGTGGGGCATCGCCCTGACGGCGGTCGGGCTGACCGTCGAGACGTACGCGGGCCGCGGTACGGCGGCGGGTTCCGGCCTGCTGCCGCTGCCGGGTCGCCTGGTGGGGAGCCCTCCGGGCGTCCTGGCGGGCTGGACGCTGTCCGCCGTCGGGCTGGTGCTGGCGGGCCCCGGTCTGGTGCATCTGTGCGGGCGGTTGCTGTGCGCGGGCCGTCCCGGAGCGCTCCGGCTGCTGGCGGGGCGGGTGCTCCAGGAGGAGGCCCGGCGGATCGGCCGCCCCGTCGGGGTGCTGTGCGCGGTGGCGTCCGGCGGCTACGCCGCGGTGAAAGTGTTCCGCGCCGCCCCGCTGGAGACGTTCGGGCCGCTGACCGCGGTCGGCGCGGCCGTCGTCCTGGGCTGTGTCCTGGCGAGCGCCCTGGCCGCCGGACTGGAGTCCCGTACCGCGCGGGCGGACGCCACCGCCGCCCTGCGCAGGCTCGGCGCCCCGGCCGCCCTCCTTCGCCGCGCCGCCACCCTCCGCGCCACCGCCCTCCTCCTCGTACTGACCCCCCTGACCTGGGGCGTCGCCGAACTCGCCACAGTGCCTCTGGTCCGCTGAGACGGGGGCGGGTGGCCCGCTGCGACGGGGGCGGGGCCGGGTGCCTCTGCGGCATGGGGGAGGTGAGGGGCGTGCGCGTGAGCGGGGGTTGAGTAGCCGGTTGAGAAGTGGCGGACGCGGGGCGCCGGGGGAAAGGGGGCCACGCCGGGTGAGAGGCCGGGCGGGGCGTGGGGCAGGGAACGGCCCGCCCGGAGCCAGCGGGCGCCGGGCCTGCGCGTCATGCGCCGTGCGCCATGCGCCAGGCGCCATGCGCCATGCGGGCAGCATCCGCTGTGTAGGCGAACCCTATGTGGTCATCCGGCCGCGGATCGGCGGATGCGCTCGCCACCCGCCTCGCCGCCGACAGCTCCGGGCGGAACCACGACGGCTCCCGGGCCGGGGGCCACACCGTTGGTGCTGGTCGACCGGGGCACCGGGTAGAGCGGCGGCCGGGCGGCCCCTCGCCGGTGGGCCGCCCGACGACGGCGCGGCTCGGGCCGGTCGGCCCCGTGGACGAGGTCCCGGACCCGCTCGCCCGCCTCTCCCCGGGCGGAAAGTCCTGGCCCGGGGGTATCCGGCCGCTCCGCCGAGGCAACCCCGGCGCCGGGAAACACGTCTGCATGGCCGGGTAACGCAGTGGTGAGATGCACGCCCGCGGTACCGGGGCGTCGCACGGTGCGGCGGGCGGCGCGCGAACGGAGCACGTGGTGATCATCGGTCTTGTGACCGCCGTGGCGGCCTCCGCCTGCTACGGCGCGGGGTCCGTACTGCAGGCGGTGGGCTCGCGCAGGTCCGCCCGCCAGGAAGCGGCCGCCGCCCCTTCCTCCGGTGTGACGCAGCACGGCGGCCCCAGCCTCTCGTCAACCGCGAAGGCCGCGGTGACCTGGGAATTCCTCGTCGGTACCGGCCTGGACTTCCTGGGTTTCGCGCTCGGCGCGCTGGCCGCACGGCTGCTGCCGCTGTTCCTCTCCCAGACGGTGATCAGCGCCAACCTGGTGATCACGGCGCTGCTGAGCATCAAGATGCTGGGCATCCGTCTGAACCGGCCCGAGTGGGCGTCGATCGCCGTGGTGTGCTCGGCACTGGTGCTGCTGGCCACCGCCGCGGGGCATGAGGGCGGCGGCGCCACGCCGCTCGCCTCCCACTGGTGGCTGCTGGCCGCGTCCGTGCTGCTGATCGGTGTCGGCACCCTCGTCGTCCGGCTCCTGGGCGCCAGCGCGGCCATTCCCGCCGGTCTGCTCTCCGGGCTGGGCTTCGGCGCGCTGGGGATCGGCGTACGCGTCCTGAACGGCGTCGCTCCGTTCGATCTGCCGGCGCTGCTGGGCGACCCCGCTCTCTACGCGATTCTCGTGGCGGGCATCGGCGGCATGTACCTGCACACCGTGGCGCTGCAGATCGGCTCGGTGAACGGTGCGACGGCGGCGCTGGTGGTGGGCGAGACGGTGGTGCCCGGCGTCCTCGGAGTGCTGTGGCTCGGCGACGCCTCCCGGCCGGGCTTCGCCTGGGTGGCTGTCCTCGGCTTCGTGATCGCGGTCGCCGGAGCCGTGGCCGTCGCCTGGTTCGGCTCCCCCGAGACGGAGCCCAGCGCGCTTCCCGCGGCCAGCGCGGACGACGCCCCCGACACGGCGGATACGAGGCCGAGCCGGCCCGAGGGCGTGGCGAGCCGCTGACGCGGCGGGTCGCGCGGCTCCGCCGCGAGGCAACGGCCCCACGGGAGCCGCATGGGGCGCCGGACCACCGGCCGCCGGGAGCGGCCCTCTCGGAGGCCCCATGCGCGCTGCCCCAGGCGTGCCCGGTCCCATGCTCCGCACGGCCCGGCTCGCAGCCCCCCGTTACTCGGACTGCCCGCCTACCGCTCCACCACCGTCCGGGGCCTCGCAGCCCGGGGCTCCGGACGGCGGGGCTCCGCCGGCCGGGCTTCCTTTCCCCTCCGCCCCCAGCAGCACCACGTCCTCAGGGACGAACCGCACCCCCACCCGCCGACCGGGCTCCGGGGCGTCACCCAGCGCACACGCCGCCTCCAGCTGCGGACCGCGCTCCGGCTGGAGCAGGAGAGCCACGTGGGTGCCGCGGAAGGTCCGGGAGGTGACAGTGCACGGCAGCCCCTCCTCGGGCGGTGTGAGGCGGACACCGGCCGGGCGCACCAGCAGGCGGCACGCACCGTCCTCCGCCCCGTGGTCCTCCGCCCCGCGCGGCGGCAACGGCACCTTGCCCCAGGGCGTCTCGGCGGCCCCGCCCCGTACCGTCGCACCGACCACGTTGTCGAAGCCGAGGAACCGGGCGACGAACTCGGTGGCGGGGTGCTGCCAGACCTCCAGCGGGGTGCCGGTCTGCGCGATGGCGCCGTTCTGCATGACGACGACGCGGTCGGCCAGCGCGAACGCCTCCCCCTGATCGTGGGTGACGGCCAGGACCGTCGTGCCCAGCGTGCGGAAGAGGGTACGCAGTTCGACGACGAGGCGTTCGCGCAGCCCGCGGTCGAGCTGCCCGAGCGGTTCGTCGAGCATCAGCAGCCGGGGGCGCGGGGCGAGGGCGCGGGCGAGCGCGACCCGTTGCTGCTCGCCGCCGGAGAGCGAGCCGACGGCGCGCCGTGCGGCGCCCGGCAGACCCACCAGGTCGAGGAGTTCGGCGACGGTGCGGTCCTGCTCCGTGCGGCGCGCCCCACGCATCCGCAGGCCGAAGGCGACGTTGCCGGCGACATCGCGCTGCGGGAACAGCTGGTGGTCCTGGAACATCAGGCCGACGCCACGCCGGTGTGTGGGAATCCGTGCCTGGTCGCGCCCTTCGAGGAGCACCCGTCCCGAGTCGGCCGGCTGCAGTCCGGCGACCACCCGCAGGAGGGTCGACTTGCCGCTGCCGCTCGGTCCGAGGACGCACACGATCTCCCGGTCGGCGATGCCCAGGTCCACGGCGTCGAGCGCGGCGGGCGCCCCGTGCCCGCCGAAGCGGACGGTCACCCCGTCCAGCCGCAGCAGGTCCCGGTGCCCGGTGACCCGGTCCGTGGTGGTGGCGGTCATCTAGAACTCCCCGGTGTGGTCGGTGCGGAGGCGCTCCAGGGCGAGCAGGGCCCCGGCGCACACCACCATCAAGAGCGTGGACAGAGC
This sequence comes from Streptomyces sp. NPDC027185, assembly GCF_055567035.1. Classification (NCBI taxonomy): domain Bacteria; kingdom Bacillati; phylum Actinomycetota; class Actinomycetes; order Kitasatosporales; family Streptomycetaceae; genus Streptomyces; species Streptomyces sp. NPDC027185. The sequence goes on from NZ_JBVHRF010000002.1 coordinate 93,476, forward strand.
CATCGCCTGGCCGTAGTTGAGCTCCCCGGCGCGGCCCAGCAGCCGGGCCACGGCCACCGGCAGGGTGGGGTGGTCGGGACGGGCGATGAACACCGTGGCGCCGAACTCGCCGAGGGAGACGGCGAAGGCGAAGCCCGCGGCGATCAGCAGGGCGCGGCGCACCATGGGCAGGTCGACCTCCCGCCACACGCGCCACGGGGAGGCGCCCAGGACAGCGGCGGCCTCCCGGAGCCGGCCGTCGACGGCGCGCAGAACCGGCAGCATGGTGCGGACGACGAACGGCACACCGACGAGGGCCTGCGCGAGCGGCACCAGCCACCAGGAGGAGCGCAGGTCCAGCGGCGGCTTGTCGAGGGTGATCAGGAAGCCGAAGCCGACGGTCACCGCGGACACCCCGAGCGGCAGCATCAGCAGCGCGTCGAGACCGCGGGTGAGGCGGCCGCCCCGTCGGGTGAGCGCGGCGGCGGCGAGCCCACCGATCACCAGCGCGATGGCGGTGGCAGCGGCGCCGTAGGCCAGGGAGTTCCACAGCGCGTCGAGCGGGGCGACCGCGAAGGTGCTGTCGGCGGACGCGGCGGAGCCCAGCGTGGTGTAGAAGACCGTCCCGTAGCCGTCGGGTCCGGCGAAGGAGCGTACGACGAGGATGACGAGCGGGGCCACGAGGAGCACCACGATGACGGCGACGGTGCCCCACAGCAAAGCCCACTGCCCGCCGCCCCGTGGGCGGTGCGTGGTGCGGGCGGCGTCGACGAGGCGGAGGGTCGTCTCGCGGCGGCGCACCGTCCAGGCGTGCAGAGCCAGCAGGCCGAGCACCGCGACGAACTGGATCATGGTCAGCACGGCGGCGGTGGGCAGGTCGAGAAAGTCGGCGGTCTGCCGGTAGATCTCCACCTCCAGGGTGGAGAAGGTGGGGCCGCCGAGGATCTGCACCACGCCGAACGACGTGAAAGTGAACAGGAAGACCATCAACGCGGCCGCGGCGACGGCGGGGCCGAGCGCGGGCAGCGTCACCCGGCGCCATGCGGCGAACCGCCCCGCGCCGAGCACCCGAGCGGCCTCCTCCTGCCGCGGGTCGAGCTGGCCCCACAGGCCGCCCACGGTGCGGACGACCACCGCGTAGTTGAAGAAGACGTGCGCCAGCAGAATCGCCCACACCGTGGTGTCCAACCGCACCCCCCACAGGTCGTCGAGGAGCCCGCCACGGCCGACCAGCGCGAGGAAGGCGGAGCCCACGACGACGGTGGGCAGGACGAACGGGACGGTGACGACGGCGCGCAGCAGCTGCTTGCCGGGGAAGTCGAAGCGGGCGAAGACGTACGCCCCGGGGAGGGCGACGAGCAGCGTCAGGCCGGTGGAGGCGGCCGCCTGCCAGAGCGTGAACCACAGGACGTGCAGGATGTCCGGGTCGCCGAGGACGGCGGTGAGCCGGCCGGACTGCCACCGGCCGCCGTCGGTGAGTCCGCGGCCGACGATCGCCGCTACGGGGTAGGCGAAGAACAGCGCGAAGAAGACGAGGGGCAGGGCCAGCAGCCCCATGCGCACCGCCGTGGCGCGCATGGGGCGGCGGCCCCGTGCGGTTACTTCAGAACGAGCGAGGACCACTGCTTGATCCACTGCTCGCGGTGTGCGGTGATCGTCTCCGGTGCGATGGTCGCCGGCTTGTCGATCGTCGCGCCGTACTTGGTGAACAGCGCGGGTACGGCGGCGTCCTTGCGTACCGGGTTGACGAACATCTGGAGCGGCATGTCCTCCTGGAACTTCCGGCTCAGCAGGAAGTCCAGCAGCGCCTTGCCGCCCTTCTCGTTCTTGGCGCCCTGGAGCAGACCGCCGAACTCGATCTGGCGGAAGCAGGTACCGGTGGCCACGCCGGTCGGCGCCTGCTTCGGTTCCGGCTTCTTGCCGAGCACCTCGACGGGCGGACTGGAGGCGTACGAGACGACCAGCGGCTTGTCGCCCTTGCCCTTGCCCGCGGCGGAGCCGGAGAACCGTTCGTTGTACGCCTGCTCCCAGCCGTCGACGACCTCCACGCCGTTCGCCTTGAGCTTCTTCCAGTAGCTCTGCCAGCCGTCCTGGCCGTACGCGGCGACGGTGCCGAGCTGGAAGGCGAGCCCCGGTGAGGACGTCGCGGAGTTCTCGGTGACCAGCAGGTTCTTGTACTCCGGCTTGATCAGGTCGGCGAAGGTCTTCGGCGGTGTGAGGTGGTGCGCGGTGAAGTAGGCGCGGTCGTAGTTGACGCAGGTGTCGCCGTAGTCGAGCGGTGTGACGCGGTGCCCGGCCTTGTCGAGCTGGAGCGCGTCCGGCACCGTGCCGAGGTCCTTCGCCCGGTACGGGGCGAAGACGCCCGCCTTGAGTCCACGGGAGAGCAGGGTGTTGTCGATGCCGAAGAAGACGTCGCCCTGCGGATTGTCCTTGGACAGGATCGCCTGGTTGACGGCCTTGCCGGCGTCGCCGCCCTTGAGGATGCGGACCTTGTAGCCGCTCTGCTTCTCGAAGTCGGCGAGCACCGATTTCGAGGCGTTGAACGAGTCGTGGCTGACGAGCGTGACGGTCTTGGCGTCCGCCGCGTCATCGCCGGAGCTGCCGCAGGCGGCGAGCCCGCCCATGGCGACGGCGGTGACCACGACGGCCGCGGTGGCTCTGCGGCGGGTGGTGAGGCTGGTGTGACCCACTGGTGTCCTCCTGGCTGGCCAGGAAGAGACGCGGCCCCGTGCGGTGCCGCACGGGGCGCGTCGGGACGCGTGCCATGCGGCACCGCACGGGGCGCAACAGCATGAGTGATGACCGAACTTCCTACCCGGAATGACCCGGGCGAGGTTCAAGGGTCTGCGGGCCCCGTATCGCTACGGTCTCTCCGCACTCTCAGCGCTGTGGCGCTCCCCTGTCGGAATGTGCATTTGTTCGATCACACGGTACCAGCGCGCGGGTCAGCGCTCCGAGGCGGCGAGCTGCCCGCAGGCCCCGTCGATCTCCTGACCACGGGTGTCGCGCACCGTCACCGGCACACCGTGCGCCTCGATGGCCCGGACGAACGCCCGCTCGTCCTCGGGCCGCGAGGCCGTCCACTTCGACCCGGGCGTCGGGTTCAGCGGGATGAGGTTCACATGGACGCGCCGCCCCTTGAGCAATCGCCCGAGGAGGTCACCGCGCCATGCCTGGTCGTTGATGTCACGGATGAGGGCGTACTCGATGGAGATGCGGCGGCCGGACTTCTCGGCGTACTCCCAGGCCGCGTCGAGCACCTCGCGGACCTTCCAGCGGGTGTTGACCGGCACCAGCGTGTCGCGCAGCTCGTCGTCGGGGGCGTGGAGCGAGACCGCGAGGCGGCATTTGAAGCCCTCGTCGGCGAAGCGCAGCATCGCCGGGACCAGTCCGACCGTCGACACGGTGATACCGCGCTGCGACAGCCCCAGTCCGTCCGGCTCGGGATCGGTGAGCCGCCGGATGGCGCCGACGACCCGCTTGTAGTTGGCGAGCGGCTCCCCCATGCCCATGAACACGATGTTGGACAGCCGCGCGGGGCCGCCGGGCACCTCTCCGTCGCGGAGCGCCCGCATGCCGTCGACGATCTGGTGGACGATCTCCGCCGTCGAGAGGTTACGGTCCAGGCCGGCCTGCCCCGTGGCACAGAACGGGCAGTTCATACCGCACCCGGCCTGCGAGGAGATGCACATGGTGACGCGGTCGGGGTACCGCATCAGCACCGACTCGACGAGGGTGCCGTCGTGCAGCTTCCAGAGGGTCTTGCGGGTGGTGTCGTCATCGCAGGAGATGTGCCGCACCACGCTCATCAGCTCGGGCAGCAGCTCCGTCGCCAGCTTCTCCCGCGCGGCGGCCGGGATGTCCGTCCACTGCTCCGGGTCGTGCGCGTACCGCGCGAAGTAGTGCTGCGACAGCTGCTTGGCACGAAACGGCTTCTCCCCGATCGCGGCCACCGCTTCGCGGCGCTCCGCAGGGCTGAGATCGGCGAGGTGCCGCGGGGGCTTCTTGGCCCCACGCGGCGCGACAAAGGTGAGTTCTCCGGGCTTCGGCATGGTGCATCCAGTGTCGCAGACCCCCGGGGTGGGCCGGGCCGCCCCGAAGGTGGGGGCGGTCACCCCGGGGCTGGGGGCGGTCCCCCCGGCACGCCCGGGGCGCGGGCGGGCCCTGAGCCGGGGCACCGGGTCCCACGGAGAGGTACGGCGCATGGGGCGAGGGGGCCTCGTAGCGGTTCCCGCGAGCCCGCCCCTTGCCTCTGCGTCGCGGCGCCGCATGGGGCGCGCCGCAACGAGGTCCCCGCCGAACATGCGCTGCGGCACGGGGCGCCGCCACAGGGGGCATCGGCCCTATGCCGCCGCCCCGCGCACACAGTCCAGCACCGGTGCCCCGCCCCATGCCACGGCCCCGCCCACCCGCCCCGGTTCGTATGCAATGCGCAGGCCCCTCATCAGCAGCTTCCCGCCGATGAGGGGCCTGCGTCATGCCGAGGACACGGTGGTGTCAGGCATGGGGCGCGGGTGTCATCCCGTACCCGTTCCCACGAAGATCACGAAGAGCAGCCAGACGACCGGCGCGGTGGGCAGCAGGGAGTCGAGCCGGTCCATGATGCCGCCGTGACCGGGGAGCAGGGTGCCCATGTCCTTGATGCCGAGGTCCCGTTTGATCATGGATTCGCCGAGGTCGCCGAGGGTGGCGCTGGCGGCGACGGCGAGGCCCAGCAGCAGGCCCTGCCACCACGCACCGCCCTCGATCAGGAACTCCATGCACAGCGCGCCGGCGGCCATCGCGAACAGCACGGCGCCGACCAGGCCCTCCCGCGTCTTGCCGGGACTGATCCGGGGCGCCAGCTTGTGCTTGCCGAACCGCCATCCCACGGCGTACGCCCCGGTGTCGCTGACGACGGTGAGCAGCAGGAACGTCAGCACCCGCTGCGGGCCGTCCGCGTCGGCGGCGAGCATCAGGGCGACGAAGGTGGCGAGGAAAGGGACGTAGAACGCGGTGAACACGCCCGCGGTGACGTCCCGGAGGTAGTTCTCGGGTTTGCCCGTCATCCGCCACACCAGGACGGCGAGGGCGGTGAGCGCCATCGCCGTCCACGCGCCGCCGGCCCCGCGGACGTAACCGGCGACCACCATGGCGACGCCGCCGACGGCGAGGGGGATCAGCGGTACCTGGATGTCCTTGCGTTCCGCGAGGCGCGTGGTGAGCTCCCACAGGCCCACGACGACGGCGACCGCTATCACGCCGATGAAGACGGGCTTGTAGACGAAGAGCGAGGCGAGGATGACCGCGCCGAGGCCGACGCCCACCCCTATCGCGGCGCGCAGGTTGCGCCCCGCGCTCTTCTTCCTGGGCTTCTCCGGCTCCGTCGGATGAGGCTTCTGCGGCTCCGTCGGATGAGGCTTCTGCGGCTCCGTCGAGCCGTCGGGCCCGGGGGAACCGGGGAAAGGCGTGGCCATGGGCTCCTGCGGCTTTTCGTCGCGGAACAGGGGGCCGCTCAGGCGAGTGGCCCCCTGGTCGTCCCGGTGGTTCGGGTCATCCCGGGGGCCCCGGTGGTCCCGGTCGTCGTCCTGGTATCGGCCGGTGCCGGGCGCCACAGGCAGCGGGCGGGTCCGGGCGGCCGCTGCCCCGTCAGGTGGGTGTCCCGCCGCGGCGGGGGACGCCGCCCCGTGCGGCGCGGGGGCCGCCCCGTGGTCCGGCGCCGGCCCCCATGGACCGGCGCCGGGCGAGGCCCCCCAGGATGACTCGTTCATCAGACCTCGAGGAGCTCGGATTCCTTGTGCTTGAGCAGCTCGTCCACCTGCGCGACGTACTTCGCGGTGGTGTCGTCGAGCTCCTTCTCCGCGCGGCGGACCTCGTCCTCGCCGGTCTCCTTGTCCTTGACCAGCTTGTCCAGGTTCTCCTTGGCCTTGCGGCGGACGCTGCGGATCGAGATCTTCGCGTCCTCGCCCTTGGTCTTGGCGACCTTGATGTAGTCCTTGCGGCGCTCCTCGGTCAGCTCCGGGAACGTCACGCGGATGATGTTGCCGTCGTTGCTCGGGTTGACCCCGAGGTCCGAGTCACGGATCGCCTGCTCGATGTTGCGCAGGGCGCTCTTGTCGAACGGCGTCACGACGGCCATCCGCGGTTCCGGGACCGAGAACGACGCCAGCTGGTTGATCGGCGTCATCGCACCGTAGTAGTCGGCCACGATCTTGTTGAACATCGCCGGGTGCGCACGCCCCGTGCGGATCGCGGCGAAGTCCTCCTTGGCGACCACAACGGCCTTCTCCATCTTCTCCTCGGCTTCGAGGAGGATCTCTTCGATCACCACTTGCTCCTGGTCTTATTCGTAAGAAGCAGAGCCTCGCCCCTGCCGCGCGTCCACTCCTGCACGGTGTCCGACCGGCAGGCGGTTGTCCATCCCCGTGCCGGTCTCGTCCCCGTGCACGGGCGCCGTGGGGCGCGGGGCGACGCCCCGTGCCCGCACGGCAGTTGGGGCCGTCAGGCCCGGGTGTCCTGATCGCTGACGAGCGTGCCGATCTTCTCACCCTTCACCGCACGCGCGATGTTGCCCTCGGCGAGCAGTTCGAAGACGAGGATCGGAAGCTTGTTGTCGCGGCACAGCGTGATGGCGGTGGCATCGGCGACCTTCAGGTCGCGGGTGATGACCTCGCCGTATTCGAGAGCGTCGAACTTGACCGCGTCGGGGTTCTTCTTCGGGTCGGCGTCGTACACGCCGTCCACGCCGTTCTTGCCCATCAGCATGGCCTGGGCGTCGATCTCCAGGGCGCGCTGGGCGGCCGTGGTGTCCGTGGAGAAGTACGGCATGCCCATGCCGGCGCCGAAGATGACGACCCGGCCCTTCTCCAGGTGCCGCACCGCGCGCAGCGGGATGTACGGCTCCGCGACCTGCCCCATGGTGATGGCGGTCTGGACGCGGGAGTCGATGCCTTCCTTCTCCAGGAAGTCCTGGAGGGCGAGGCAGTTCATGACCGTGCCGAGCATGCCCATGTAGTCGGAGCGGGCCCGGTCCATGCCGCGCTGCTGGAGTTCGGCGCCACGGAAGAAGTTGCCGCCGCCGATCACGATGGCGATCTCGTAGCCGTCGCGGACCACGGCGGCGATCTCGCGTGCGATGGCGTGGACGACGTCGGGGTCGACGCCCAGGCCGCCACCGCCGGCGAACGCCTCGCCGGACAGCTTCAGCAGGAAGCGTCCCTTCCCGCCACTGTCGGGATTGCCGGTTTTATCCGAGCCGTCGGCACCGTGGTTCATGTGAAGCTCTCCTCGTACACATACGAAGGAGGCCATTGCCGTGGGTCTGGTCCAGATCCCTGTGCGGCAATGGCCTCCTCGTCACATCTGCGGCCGGCCGGGGTGCGGCCGACTGCGTACGACCCTAACGGGCCGCGGGTCATTCGCTGCCCTGCGCCGGGCGGGCGGCCGTGGCGGCCGGCCTCGATGGCGCGGGGCGTTCCGGCTCGCTCAGATGCCGACCTTGATGCGCGAGAAGCGCTTCAGGGTGACACCGGCCTCCTGGAGGACCTTCTCGACCGACTTCTTGTTGTCGAGCGCGTACGGCTGGCCGAGCAGCGTCGCGTCCTTGAAGAAGCCGTTGAGGCGACCCTCGACGATCTTCGGGAGGGCGGCCTCGGGCTTGCCCTCGGCGCGGGTGGTCTCCTCGGCGACGCGGCGCTCGGCCTCGACGACCTCGGCCGGGACGTCCTCGCGGGAGAGGTACTTCGGCGCGAAGGCGGCGATGTGCTGGGCGACGCCCTTGGCGACCTCGGCGTTCTCCTTGTCGAGCTCGACGAGGACACCGATCTGCGGGGGCAGGTCGGGCATGGTGCGGTGCATGTAGGCCGCGACGTAGCCGCCGGAGAACTGCGCGAAGCGGTCCAGGACGATCTTCTCGCCGAGGTTGGCGTTGGCCTCGTCGACGAACGCCTGGACGGTCTTGCCGGCCTCGATCTCGGAGGCGAGCAGCGCCTCGATGTCGGCCGGGGAGGTCTTGGCGACGTGCACGGCGATCGCGTTGGCGACGGCCTGGAACTTCTCGCCCTTGGCGACGAAGTCCGTCTCGCACTTCAGCTCGACGAGGACGCCGGAGGTCTTGTCGTCGGCGATCAGGGAGACCACGGCGCCGTTCTCGGCGGAGCGGCCCTCGCGCTTGGCGACGCCCTTCTGGCCCTTGATCCGCAGGGCCTCGACGGCCTTGTCGACGTTGCCGTCGGCCTCGTCCAGGGCCTTCTTGCAGTCCATCATGCCGGCGCCGGTGAGCTCGCGGAGCTTCTTGACGTCAGCGGCGGTGTAGTTCGCCATGATCTGTGAATCTCTTCTCGAAAGTCGAAAGATCTACGGGTGGACGGCGGGGGCGGCGCTTGTGGCACCGTCCCCCGCCGTCGTCAACCGGTCTGAGGTCAGGCCTGCTCGGCGTCGGCCGCCGGCTTCTCCTCGGCCGCGGCCTCGGCGGGCTTCTCCTCGGCCTTGGGGGCCTCGTCGGCCTTCTTGTCGCCCTCGAGCAGGTCGCGCTCCCACTCGGCGAGCGGCTCGCCGGCCGCCTTCTCGCCCTTGGCCTCGGCGCCACCGGAGCGGGCGATGAGGCCCTCGGCGACGGCGTCGGCGATCACGCGGGTGAGCAGGGTGACGGAGCGGATCGCGTCGTCGTTGCCCGGGATCTTGTAGTCGACCTCGTCGGGGTCGCAGTTGGTGTCGAGGATCGCGACGACCGGAATGTTGAGCTTCCGGGCCTCACCAACGGCGATGTGCTCCTTCTTGGTGTCCACGATCCAGACGGCGCTGGGCACCTTCTGCATCTCGCGGATACCGCCGAGGGTCTTCTCCAGCTTGGCCTTCTCGCGGGAGAGGACGAGCAGCTCCTTCTTGGTGAGGCCGGACGCGGCCACATCCTCGAAGTCGATCTGCTCGAGCTCCTTCAGGCGCTGCAGGCGCTTGTAGACGGTCGAGAAGTTGGTCAGCATGCCGCCGAGCCAGCGCTGGTTCACGTAGGGCATGCCCACGCGGGTCGCCTGCTCGGCAATGGCCTCCTGGGCCTGCTTCTTGGTGCCGACGAACATGACCGAGCCGCCGTGGGCGACGGTCTCCTTGACGAACTCGTAGGCGCGGTCGATGTACGACAGCGACTGGAGCAGGTCAATGATGTAGATGCCGTTGCGCTCCGTGAAGATGAAACGCTTCATCTTCGGGTTCCAGCGGCGGGTCTGGTGCCCGAAGTGGACGCCGCTCTCCAGCAGCTCCCGCATCGTGACGACGGCCATGGCCGTACTCCTTGTGTTTCTCGGTTCCACTGCGGCCGGTCGGCCGCGGTGCCTGACGCCCCGACGCGCCTGCCGGGGAGGGAACCTTGCGGAACCGTCCGAGGACCGAGGGGCGCGGCCACCGTGCGGCCCGATGGGGACTGAAGCACTGGCGGCGGGGCGTGCGAAGTCGACCCGGTGACCCGGATCGCCACCAGAAGTGTACGGGACGGCCGACGCGCTCAGCGACACGCGCCTTCCGCGCGGTGCCGCCCCGTGCCGCCCCACCTGCACCGGCTCCCCCGGCCGACCCAACCGGCCCCGTTGCCGCCCCATGCCAGGCCGCGCCGTGGGGCGGCATGGGGCACCCGACGAGGGACCGCGGCCAGGGCGGCTCTTCCCCGGCGGGCCTTGGCCGTCATCGCGGAGCCGAGTCTTGACGGCATCGCGTAGGGGGCGCGTGTTGTCACTGCGGCGACCATCGCCAGGGGGAAGAGCCCGCGAGGTGGTGTGGCGTGGGGCGCGCTGCACCACGCCGTTGATCGGGGCCTCGTGTGGCTACGCGTCCATTTGCGCCCACGCATCCAGGTGTACGAGCGCGGGGCACGTACGAAGGTGTGCGTCGTCGGCTGCGGAGCTGGAGCGCCGTCGCCGAGGGTGAGGATGCTGAGAAGTTCCGACGGCTCGGACACGCGTGTCGTGCAGGGTACGGCTCCTCACCGGATCGGGTGAGGAGGTTGTCCACAGACCCCGGGTTACCCACAGTTCTGGTCCAAGATCCCCGCGCTCGTGCGGACTGCGTCACCGTCGGTCCATGCGACTTCTCCCGTCTCTCCCCTGTCTCGGCTCTCTCCTGGGCCGTCTCCGTCTCTCGCCCTCTTCCGCGTCCGGCGCGCCGGGGCTTTCTGCGTCCTCGCCAGGAACTCAAGGGACTCATAGGCCGCCGGGCGCACTGGGCGTTCGCCGTCCCGATCCGCGGGGTGTACGGCGGTGCCGCACCCGGTCACCGCGGTCGGGCGCGTTCCTGCTACGCGGTCGGGCCCCGAACATCCTTGGCGAGGCAGCGGCTACCCGAGCCCGCGTGACTGCTCGGGCAGCGAACAGGAGCGGCTCGTTCGGTGTGGCGGCGCATGGTGGCCGGTTGCATGCGCCTGGCCGGCCCGGCTTCGCGGGGCCCGTACGCGCCGCACGACGGGAGCGCCGATCGGCGTCGGCACACGATCTTTCCGCCCAGGTGTCGGTGCCCGGGGCCGCGCGGCGGCGCGGTTCGCCGTACTCACCGACCGGCGGTGCGGTTAGGCAGGTCATGAGGGCTGCGGACAAGGGGGCGCTGACCACTCTCGTGGCGTTCGCGGTCTTCGTGGGGCTCGCCGCGCTCACCGGTGTGGCCGTTGCTCGGGCGGGAGGGGGCGGATTGTCGGAGGAGTCCGTAGCCGTTCCGCAGGCTGTGGAATCCTCGGCCGCTGCTTCCGGTGACCGTGCCTGGCCGGTGGGTGACGCGGCCGGGCGCCGGCCCACGGTGCTGCGTGGTTGGGAGCCGCCGCCCGCCCCCTGGGCACCGGGCCACCGCGGTGTCGATCTGGCGGCGGCCCCCGGCGCGACCGTCCGGGCCGCGGCACCCGGCGAGGTCACGTTCGCCGGAGTCGTCGCAGGGCGGGGTGTCCTGACCATCCAGCTGTCCGGGAGCGGAAAGCCGCCGCTGCGGACCACGTACGAGCCGGTGCGCGCTTCGGTGCGTAAAGGTGACCGGGTAATCGCGGGTCAGCCCGTAGGCGTCCTCGAGCAGCGGCCGTTCCACTGCCATGAGCCGTGCCTGCACTGGGGTCTTCTGCGCGGAAAGACCTACCTGGACCCGCTCACCCTGCTTCCCCCGCGTATGTGGCAGGGCGGGCCGTCGCGGCTGCTCCCTCTGACCGGGTTAACGATTCCGCCGGACATGGCCTTGGCGGATGACGGCCGGTCCGGGCGGGGCGGGCGAGAGCTGGTGGACCGCCTGGTTCGCAGGCCGGGCGACCTGCAGACTTCGCCCGGTGGAAGTTCATACCGCCTGACGGGCCGTGTGAGGCAGGGCGGCGAGGTGGGCCGGGGCAACGGGTGGACGGGGCCAGCAGGGTCGGCCGCTCGGAAGCCCGCCGACCGGCGGGGCGGCGCGCCCTGAGCGCCGGAGAGTGAGGCGAGGGGCGGCGAGGGGGCTGAGGCCGTTGGACCGAAGCTCGCGGTGGTGGCGGTGGTGGGTGGGCGAGGGGAGGGGAGGGGGGAAGCCCCGGACCGAGGCTGCCAACCCCCACAGCTCCTCCCCTCAGCCCCGCACCCCCCGCAGCGCCATGGAGACGGCTGCTTCGGTGACTTCTTCGGGGTTTTCCGCGGCGCCGAGTTCGATGCGGCGGACGGCGGCGTCGACGACTCCTTGGAGGAGCATGGCGGCCAGGCGGGGCTGCGCGTGGCCGAGGCCGGCGAGCGCTTCCACGATCATGGCGATGAGTCCGCCGTGGGCGGCCCGGATCTTCTCCCGCGCCCCGGCGTCCAGCTCTCCTGCCGAGATGGCGACGACCGCGCGGTGGCGTCGGTCGCCGACCAGGGCGAGCTGGCGTCGTACGTAGGCCTCGATCTTCGCTTCGTCGGTGTCGGCGTGCTCCATGGCCGCCTCGACCTCCGCCGCCCATACCGGGAAGTCCACGGCGCACAGCTCTTCGACGACGGCGGCGCGGGAGCGGAAGTATTCGTACACGGACGACCGCGCGAGGCCGGTGCGCTCGGCGAGTGCGGGGAAGGTCAGGGCTTCCGTTCCGCCTTCGGACAGCAGGGTGCGGGCGGCGTCCAAGAGGGCGCCGCGCTGCATCGTTCGGTGCTCGGCCACTGAGGCCGCTCGAATCCTGGGCACCCGACCACTCTACGGATGGGCGGCGCCGAGCGGCACTCCGCATCGGGTCAACGGCGGGGCGCACCGCTGCGGCGACAGGCTCGCCCGTGCCCCGGCGACCGATCCGCCACCGACGATCCGGCCCGCAGACCGGGAGGTCCGGCTGACGGGATGCCCCGGGCCGCGCAGAGGGCGGCCCGGCGGTCAGGCAGCGGACCCGTCCCGCCCCGATGGACGACGCGGCAATGTGATCACCGGGTCTGACGAGAGACGCGTCAGCCCACCCGCAGCGAGCCACGGTGCGCTTTCCCTCCGAGCCGCAGGTCGCTCACGCCGCGAGCCGCACCGCCGAAACACGCTCGCGCCTACGGGTGGGCGGCTGCCCGGCTCACCGTCCCGCGTCGGCGAGTTTGGCCCGTAGCTGGAGGACCGACTTGGTGTGGATCTGGCTGACCCGGCTTTCGGTGACGCCGAGGACGTTGCCGATCTCGGCGAGGGTGAGGCCCTCGTAGTAGTAGAGGGTGACGACCGTCTTCTCACGGTCGGGCAGGGTGTTGATGGCGCGGGCGAGCAGCCGTCGCAGTTCGCGGTCCTCGGCGATCTCGACGGGGTTGTCGGCGGCGGTGTCCTCGAGCGTGTCCATCAGGCTCAGGCGTTCGCCGCCGTCGCCCCCGGCGTGCAGCAGTTCTTCGAGGGCGACGACGTTGGCCAGGGAGAGCTGGCTGAAGACGCCGTGGAGGTCTTCCAGGGAGATGCCCATCTCACGGGCGACCTCGGGCTCCGAGGGGGTGCGCCGCAGTTGGGCTTCGAGGGTCGCGTAGGCGCGTTCGACGGCGCGGGCCTTCTGCCGTACGGAGCGGGGGATCCAGTCGAGGGCGCGGAGTTCGTCGATCATCGCGCCGCGGATGCGGGTGATGGCGTAGGTCTCGAACTTGATGGCGCGTTCGGGCTCGAACTTCTCGATGGCGTCGATGAGTCCGAAGACGCCGGAGGAGACGAAGTCGGCCTGTTCGACGTTGGAGGGCAGGCCGACGCTGACGCGGCCGGCGACGTATTTGACGAGTGGTGAGTAGTGCAGGATCAGCTGTTCCCGCAGGCGTTCGTCGCCGGTTCGCTTGTAGGAGCGCCAGAGATCGTCGAGCGCGCTGGGGGCGGCGGGGCGCACGCCGGCGCGCGCGGCAGGTGGTACTGCCGCGCGATCAGAACCGGAGGTGTGCTGGGGCATTCGTCGCCTTGAGCCGTTCTGCCGGGACACGGGTGGATGGGTGGGCGGGCTGGTCGGGTGTGAGCGTAGCGTGACTGAAGCGTCGCTGTGTGCGAGGGCGTGTGGTTCGGGGGTGCGCAGATACGTTCCGCTGCCCGCACCCCAGGGTTACCGCACGGGGCACACCGTGGCGCGGGCCCGGCGTTGCGCGCGGCGCGTCGGGGAGGTGGGCCGCGGGCCGGGAAGGCGTGGCTTACGGGTTCTCGGGCGTCCCGTGTGCCGCATCCGCCTCTCCTTGCCGCTCGATTTGGCCCGCTGAAGCATGCCAAATCTGGATTCGGCATGCTTGTCCTCACCTTTTCACCCGTTCGCGGCAGGTCAAGTACCGCCTCGCCGGGGGCCGATGGGGCTGTCGGCGCGTTGTGCGAGGCTCCAGCGCGTACCGGATCTCTGGACGAATCCCAGCGTGCACAGTTCGTGGAGTTTGCCGTGGGTGAGGTCCTGGGTGAGGCCGGATTCGCGGGCGAGGTCGGCGAGGGTGGCGGTGCCGCGCGAGGGCACGGCCTCCAGGACGCGGGCCGCGGCCGGTTCGAGGAGGTCGCGGGCGACGACCGGGCCACGCGGTTCGGGCGCCAGTTCCCCGATGACGCCTGCGTGCTCGATGACTTCGTCGGCGCAGGTGACCACCGTGGCCTCACCACGCAGGAGTTGGTGCACACCGGCGGAGAGTGCGCTGGTGACGGGCCCCGGTACGCCCATGGTGAGTCGCCCCAGGGACTGTGCGCGGCGGGCGGTGACGAGGGAGCCGCTGCGTAGTGCGGCTTCGATGACGACGGTGCCGCGGGTGAGGGCGGCGATCACGCGGTTGCGTTGGATGAAGCGGCTGCGGGTCGGGTGCGCTCCGGGTGGTAACTCGGCGACGGTCAGGCCCTGTTGGACGATGCGGTCGATCAGTTCGGTGTGGCCCGAGGGGTAGGCGCGGTCGATGCCGCAGGCGAGGACGGCGACGGTGGCGCCACCGGCGGCGAGGGTGCCCCGGTGGGCCGCTCCGTCGATGCCGTAGGCGGCCCCGGAGACGACGGTCCAGCCGCGGTCGGCGAGCGCTGCGCCCAGGGTGGCGGCGAAGTGGGCGCCGTATTCGGTGCATGCGCGAGCGCCGACGAGGGCGAGGGAGCGCAGGGCCCACAGACGGAGGTTGGCGCTGCCGCGTACCCAGAGGCCGAGGGGCCGGGTGTCACCGAGGTCGTCGAGTTGGCCGGGCCATTCGTCGTCCCCGGGGCAGAGGAACCGGGCCCCGAGGGCGGCGGCCGTGGCGAGGTCGGCCGCGGGGTCGGTGTGGACGGCGCGTCGGCGCAGGCCGTCGAAGGTGGTGCGGTTCGCGCCCGTGGGTGGTGGTCCGTCTCCGGTGAGGGCGTGCCACAGGGCGACGGGGCCCAGTTCGCGCAGCCAGCGGCCGGCGCGTGGATCGCCCGGTTCGATGACGCGGGTGAGGGCGGCGCGGGCGGTGCGTTCCGGGTCGTGGTGGTCCGGGGGCTCCGGGGCGGTGTCGGGGGCGGGCGGTCCGGCGGGGTGGCGGGCCCGGGCTTCGCCGGAGTCCGGGGGCCGGGGCTCGTGCGGCGGGTGGGGTGTGGTGGTCATGGTGTCACCTGGGCAGGGTCAGGGATGGGGTGCCGGAGGTGTTTCCGGTCCGGGCGGGAGCGGCGGGCGGTGGCCGCGGGTACGCCGCGCTGGACGCCGGTGCGGAGTTCGAGGGCCGTGTCGACGTCCTCGGCCGTGGGGCGGTCGCGTCCGGCGAGGTCGGCGACGGTCCAGGCGACGCGGAGGACGCGGTCGAGGCCGCGGGCGGTGAGCAGGCCGCACTCCAGGTCGTTCTCGGCGCGGGCGAGCGCGCCGGGCCGGGCGTGCCAACGGGTGCGGAGCTCATGGCCGGGAATTTCGCTGTTGGTCGTCCAGGGGGTTCCGGCGTAGCGGGCGGCGGCGCGGGCGCGGGCCTCGCGTACCCGTTCGGCGACGGTGGCGGTGGATTCGGCGCCGTCGCCGAGGGCGGTGAGGGCGGAGCGGGCGACCGGTTCGACGGTGACACGCAGGTCGACGCGGTCCATGAGGGGCCCGGAGAGGCGGGCGCGGTAGCTGCGGACGGAGGAGGGGCGGCATTCGCAGCCGCCTCGGGGGGTGCCGTGGCGGCCGCAGGGGCAGGGGTTGGCGGCGAGGGCGAGGAGGAAGCGGGCGGGCATCCGCAGCATGGCGGTGGCGCGGGCGACCACGACGTGACCGGCTTCGAGGGGTTGGCGCAGGGCGTCCAGCACCCGGGCACTGCACTCGGCGGCCTCATCGAGGAAGAGCACTCCGCGGTGGGCGAGCGAGACGGCTCCGGGGCGGGGCAGTCCGGTGCCGCCGCCCACGAGGGACGCCATCGTGGCGGAGTGGTGGGGCGCGCAGTACGGCGGCCGTTCGACGAGCGGCTGGCCGGGCGGGAGGGTGCCGGCGATGGAGTGGACGGCGGTGACTTCGAGGGATTCCTTGGGCGTCAGCGGCGGCAGCAGGCCCGGGAGGCGTTCGGCGAGCATGGTCTTGCCCGCCCCGGGTGGGCCTTTGAGGAAGATGTGGTGGCGTCCGGCCGCGGCGACCTCCAGGGCCCGGCGGGCGCCGTGCTGACCTGCGACGTCGGCGAGGTCGGGGGTGTGATCGCCGGTGGGCAGTCCGGCGGCGATGCCGGTGCCGGGGACGGCGAGTCCGGCGAGCAGCGGGTCGGGGTGTCCTTCCCGTGGCACCTCCTCCTCGTCGGGGACCGGTTCGTCGGCGAGTACGGCGATGAGCTGGCGCAGGCTGCGGATGCCGAGGACGGTGATGCCCGGGACGAGAGAGGCTTCGGCCGCGGTGGACTCGGGGACCACGACGGTGCGGTATCCGGCTTCGGCGGCGGCGAGGACCGCGGGCAGTACGCCGCGGACGGGGCGGACCCGGCCGTCGAGCCCGAGTTCGCCGATCATCATCAGGTCGGTCAGCTCCCGGGGGTCGAGGCGTTCGGCGGCGCCCAGGACGGCGCAGGCGACGGCGAGGTCGAAGCCGCTGCCGCTCTTGGGGACGGAGGCGGGGCTGAGGCCGACGGTGAGTTTCTTCTGCGGCCACTCGGCTCCCGAGTTCACGACGGCGGCGCGGACCCGGTCCTTGGCCTCGACGAGGCTCTTGTCCGGGAGTCCGACGAGGGTGAAGGCGGCGACGCCCGGTTCGAGGTCGGCCTGGACCTCGACGACGACACCTTCGACGCCGACGAGGGCGACGGAGCAGGTGCGGGCGAAGCCCATCTCACGCCACCCCCCGGACGTGCTCGACGACCGGGGCGCCCCGGGCCGGGAGGAGGATGCCGACGACGTCGATCCGGACGCCTCCCGGTGGTGGCCCGCCGTGGCGTTCCATCCAGCGTTCCGCCAGGAGCCGCAACCGGCGGGTCTTGTCGGGGCGTACGGCGGCCATCGGGTGTTCGTAGGCGGTGGCGCGGCGGGTCTTGACCTCGCAGATGACGAGGGCGTCGGCGTCGGTGGCGACGATGTCGATCTCGCCGTCGCGGCAGCGCCAGTTGCGGTCGAGGACGCACATACCACTCGCGGTGAGGCGGCGGACCGCCAGGTCCTCGCCGTACCGGCCCATGGCGCCGCGCGGTGTGGTGGCCGGCCTGGCAGGGGTACGGCGCGCCGCCCTCCGGCCGTCCGGGGCGGCGGGGGCGCGGCGCCCCGGTGCGCGGGTGTCACCGCGCGGTTTCCGGGGGCGGGCGCGCCCGGTCCGTGCGCCGTCGTCACCCGGGCGGGTGGCGGAGGAGCGTGCTGTGGCCCGTGGTGGCTCCGGAGCGTCTCCGGAGCGGGACGCCGGGGCCGGCTCCGGTGTGCCGTCGGGTGCGGGAATCGGGCTGCCCCCATCCGGGTGGTGCGGGGTGGCGCGGGCCGCCGGCACAGGAGGTGTGCCCAAGACAGCACCGACGTCACGCTCCTGATCAGGCCCGGCGGCATCCCCCTCCTCTGACCGCTCCGCATCCACCGGGCCGGGCGATCCACCAGGCGGCACCGTGCCGGCCCCGGCCTCCGCCTCACCTCTCCCGGCTTCCGTCGGCCCCTCCCCCGCGGAGCCCGGTGGCCTCGCCTCCTCCCGCCTCACCGCTCCGGAAGACGCGGAACGCACCGGCCTCACCGAAGCCGGCTGCACCGGCCCCACCGGCGAGGAACGCATCGGCCCGGCCGACTCGGAACCCGTAGGCCCCTGCACGGGCTCCGTAGACCCGACCTGCGCCGATTCCGCAGGCCCGGCCGCCCCGTCCCCCGCCCTTCCGAGCCATCCGCCGCTCCTCGGCGCCGTTCCCGGGGTGTTCTTCGTGTCGTGCTGCATGACGTTCATGCGGTACCACCTCCGGCACCGACTGTGCGGGCTCGCGCCGGAAGTATTGGATCTTGGTGGATAACCCTGCAGCTGTGGATAACTCAGCCGCCCGGACGAGGGAACGCCACGCCCTCGCCACCCGGCCCGCGCGGGCCCGGCCACGCCCCGAACTGCCACCGCCGACCACACGACCGGCACGCCGCCCACCCTGGCCGCTCAGCCACCCCTCACCCGGGCTCCGGGACTCGTATCCGCAGGTCACCGGTACGCCAGCTCCGGCCGCGCAAGCCACCACGCCCCGGCCACGTCCCCGCACCACCGCCGACCACACGACCGGCACACCCCACACCCCGGCCGCTCAGCCACCACGCACACAGGCCCCGGCAACGTATCCGCAGGTCACGTCAGTGCGGCGGGCTCGGCCACACCGCTCCCGCCGCACACGGTCCTCCACACTCCCCGGCGCACCGGCCCGTCCGGACCGGACCGCCCCCCTCAGCTCCCCGGCAGGTCCAGATCGCTCTTGTTCAGCTCTTCGATGTTCACGTCCTTGAAGGTCAGGACGCGGACCTGCTTGACGAAGCGGGCCGGGCGGTACATGTCCCACACCCAGGCGTCGGCCATCGAGACCTCGAAGAAGACCTCGCCCTGGACCGAGTGCACCTGCATCTCGTAGTCGTTGGTGAGGTAGAAGCGCCGCTCGGTCTCGATCACGTATTTGAACAGCCCGACGACGTCGCGGTACTCCCGGTAGAGCTTCAGCTCCATCTCGGTCTCGTACTTTTCGAGGTCCTCGGCGCTCATGGCAGATCCCCTTCAGCCGTGCGTGCCCCCATTGTGCGTCAGGCCCGTTCGGTCTCCAGGGCCAGCGGCGCACTCGGGGGCCCTTCGTCGAGCAGCGTGCGCAGCAGCCCGGCAAGTCTGGTCGGGTACACCGTCTCATGGGTGGCCGAGAGTTCCGCCACGGTCCACCACCTCAGCCCCGATACGCTGCGCCGCTCCAGGTCGGTCTGGCCCCGGGTATCGGTCGCGGTGCGCTCCGTGCGGGCCAGGAAATACCGCTCGTCCTGCTCCCAGTGGCGGCCGTCGAACGGGAAGGAGCAGCGGCGCTGCCAGAGCACCGGGCCGAGGACCGCACCGGTGATACCGGTCTCCTCGGCCAGCTCCCGCAGGGCCGCCTCCTCGTGCGTCTCGGTGCCCTCCAGACCGCCGCCGGGCGTGAACCACCAGGTCTCCTCCGGGCGCGCCGGTTCGAAACCGTGCAGCAGGAGGATCCGGTCGCCGGGGTCGAGAAGGATGACGCGGGAGACCTGGCGCACCTCCGCGGGCGCACCGCCCGCCGTCCCGTCAGCCACGGGCCTGCTCCGCCCCGGCCTCGGCCCGCGTCTGAGCTGCGCGTTTCCTGCGGACGGCGAGGGGTCCGTACGCGGCGCCGCCCAGGATGAGGACGGCGCCGGCGAGGACGGCGGCGGTCAGCGGGCGCAGCGGGCCCGGCTCGGAGGTGCCGCCGGGCAGCGCGGCGAAACCCTCGGCGCGGTCGAGCATGCCGAGGCCGCTCATCGGCCAGGCCAGGGCGTCGACGCGGCCCAGGACGGCGCCGCGCGGCACGGCGCCGTCGTCGCCGTCGGTGGTGTGGGAGCGGGAGTCGAGGGAGTCGCCGCGGTGGTCGCCCAGGAGGAAGAGGCGGCCGTCGGGGACCTTGGCGGTGAAGCCGGTGGGCGAGGCGAGCTGCGGGTTCTGGAGGTACGGCTCATCGACGGGGGTGCCGTTGACCGTCAGCTTCCCCTTGGTGCAGCAGGCGACGGTGTCGCCGCCGACGCCGGCCACCCGCTTGACCATGGGCAGGTCGCCCCAGACGTTGTCCCGGAAGACGACGACATCGCCGCGGCGCACCTGGGAGCCGTCGACGTTCTCGGCCAGCACCCGGGCGCCGGGCGTGATCGTCGGGGCCATCGAGTCGGTCGGCACCGTGTAGGGGCGGTACAGCAGTGCCGCCCAGACGAAACCGCCGAGGAAGAGGACACAGCCGACGGCCACGGCCAGACCGGACAGTGTGCTGCCCGTGGTCCGGCCGTGGCCGTCGGTGCGTTCGGTGCTGCGGACCATCCCAGCTCCCACCCCGCGGGCGCGGGCCCGCGTAGAAGATCTGGGACGGCACCCTACCTGGGAGTACGTTCCCTGGTCAGCCTCTTGCGGCGCCAGAGCACGAGCGGGACGGCGCCGGCCAGCCCGAGGGCTGCGGGCGCGGCGGCCATGGCCTTGTCGGTGCCCTGCTGCTTGAAGGTGTCCGGCACCGGCAGCGTCGACCAGCGGTTGATCGGCCAGGCGATGGTGAACGCGCGGCCGACGACCTCGTCCACCGAGACCGTGCCGTCGCCCTTGAGGTTCTGGTGGTAGCGGGAGTCGAGGGAGTCGTCACGGTGGTCGCCCATGACCCAGATGCGGTCCTTGGGGACGTGGATCGGGCCGAAGGCGCGGTCACCGCACGGCGTGTTGCCGGGGAAGATGAACGACTCCTCCTCGAGCGCCTTGCCGTTGACCTTGACCGGGCCGGTGCCGTGGCACTCGACGGTGTCGCCGCCGACCGCGATGACCCGCTTGATCAGGTCCTTCTCCTCGGCGGACGGCATCAGGCCGATGAAGCTGAGGACCTTCTGTACGGGGTTGGGCTCGGGGGTGGGCGTCTCGTTGAGCCAGCCGCCCGGGTCGTGGAAGACGACGACCTCGCCGCGCTCCGGCTTGGAGCCGAACCACGGGGTGAGCTTGTCCACCAGCACCCGGTCACCGCGCTGCAGGGTGTCCTGCATCGAGTCGGAGGGGATGGAGAACGCCTGCACCAGGAACGTCTTGATCAGCAGGGCGAGGATCAACGCGATACCGACGAGGATCGGCAGTTCCTTCCAGAAGGCACGCTGCTTCTTCGCCTTCGTCACGCCGTCCTTCTCCTCGTCCGCGGCGGCCCGCCGTGCCTTCGGTGGTGCCTGACCTTCGTATGGTGGCTGTTCCTGCGGCTTCGCCAGATGTACGGACCCCGCCGCCGGCGGGCCCTCACCGCGCCCCGCCGGTTCCTCGGGCTCTCCGGTTCCGGACCGCGCGCCGACCGCCAAGTCCCCCACATCCACTCCTCACTCCACGCTCTCGCCCGCCCGTCAACCGGGGCAGGCCCATCACTCCCATAACGAGCGGGAGTTCCGCAGGGGTCGGGAGCTGGGTCAAAGACTCGGGCAACACCCTATGCGGGCCCGCGCGGGCCGCCGCCTTCGCGCCCGGCGCGTCGGGCACGTTCGCGAAGGTGTCGGGCTCCTCCAGCCGCCGCCAGTGGGCGAACGGCCAGGCGATGACCACGGCCCGTCCGACGACGTTGTCCACGGAAACCGTGCCACGGTACGCCTCGTCGAGATGGAAGCGCGAATCCGCCGAGTTGGAGCGGTGGTCACCCATGACGAAGACCCGGCCGGTGGGCACGTTCACCGTGAACGACGTCTCGGACGGCGGGTTGCCGGGATGGACGTACGGTTCGGTCAGCGGGGTGCCGTTGACGGTGACGCGGTGCTGCGCGTCACAGCATTTGACGGTGTCGCCGCCGACCGCGACGACCCGCTTGATCAGGTCCTGTTCGTCGGCGGACGGCAGCAGCCCGATGAAGGTCATGACCTCCTTGAACTGCTTCACCCCCGCCGGATCCGGCGCCTTCTTCGCCTGTTCGCCCTTGAGCCAGCCCCCGGGATCCTTGAAGACGACGACGTCACCGCGCTCGGGCTGCCAGCCGAACCACGGGGTGAGCTTGTCGACCAGCACCCGGTCCCCGATCCGGATCGTCTGCTCCATGGAGCCGGACGGAATCACGAACGCCTGGACCAGGAAGGTCTTCAGGACCAGCGCGATGGCCAGCGCCACCGCGATCAGGATGGGTATCTCCTTGAGGTACGAGCGGCGTCTGCGGCGTTTGATACGGCGGGCCTGACGCCGCCGCTCGGCCCGGCCACCGGTCTGCGGGCGCTCGTCC
Source organism: Streptomyces sp. NPDC027185 (assembly GCF_055567035.1). Taxonomy (NCBI): domain Bacteria; kingdom Bacillati; phylum Actinomycetota; class Actinomycetes; order Kitasatosporales; family Streptomycetaceae; genus Streptomyces; species Streptomyces sp. NPDC027185. The sequence goes on from NZ_JBVHRF010000002.1 coordinate 115,129, forward strand.
GCCCCGCTCGGCCCGTCGCCGTCCTGCGGCTTGCTGTGCCGCGGGCGCCCCCGGTTACCCATGGGAGCCTGCCGGGGCGGGCACCCGGGAGAACGCCGGCGGCCGGTCCAGCCCCGTCCAGCGGCTCACCGGCCAGCTGATCCAGTCCGCCCGGCCGATCACCTTGTCGACGGGGACGGTGCCGCCGCCCTCCTCGCCGAGATGGTCGCGGGAGTCCCGGGACCGCGAACGGTGGTCCCCCATCACCCACAGCTTCCCCTGCGGCACCGCGATGTCGAAGGGCACCGACGACGCGGCGTCCCCCGGGTACACATAGCCCTCGGTCACGGGCTCACCGTTCACCTTGATCCGCCCCCGTTTGTCGCAGCAGGTCACCCTGTCCCCTCCGATCCCGATCACGCGCTTGACGTAGTCGGTGTCGGCCGGACGGGCCAGGCCCACCGCCGCGCCGGCTCCGCGCAGCAGGCCCGTCACGGGATTCTCCTCCGTCTCCCTGTGAACGAAAGACCCGGTGCCGTCGAAGACGACGACGTCACCGCGGCGGGGCTCACCGCCGAAGCGGTAGGCGAGCTTGTTCACCAGCACCCGGTCACCGACCTGGAGGGTGTCCTCCATCGAGGTGCTCGGGATGAGGAACGGCTGGACGACGAAGGCGCTCAGCAGCAGGACGAACGCCACGCAACAGGCCAGCAGCGTCAGTGGCCGGAAACCGCGCCGGTGGGGGGCGCCGGGAAAACGCGCGGAGCGCGACCGCTCCTCCTGTCCCTGGTCGGGGACGGGGCTGCGGTCGCGCTCCGGGAGCTGTGCGTCGGTGTCCATCGGAACGTGAGCCTATCCGGCCGGTTCCGGACACCGTACGTGAGCCGGGTGCCGGGGCCCTCGCGGACGAGGACGGCCCGGCGTGCGGACTCAGTTGTCGCGCTTCTCCTTGATCTTCGCGGCCTTGCCGCGCAGCTCACGGAGGTAGTACAGCTTGGCGCGACGGACGTCACCGCGGGTCACCAGCTCGATCTTCTCGACGATCGGGGTGTGCACGGGGAAGGTGCGCTCGACGCCGACGGAGAAGCTGACCTTGCGGACCGTGAAGGTCTCGCGCACGCCGCTGCCCTGGCGGCGGATGACAACGCCCTTGAACTGCTGCACACGGGAGCGGTTGCCCTCGATGACGCGGACGTGGACGTTGACGGTGTCACCCGGGCGGAAGGCCGGGATGTCGCTGCGCAGCGACGCGGAGTCGACGGAGTCGAGAAGGTGCATGACCTACTGCTTTCTTCGCTGATGCCACAGGTCATCAACGGGAATTCGGAGATGATGTTCGGATGCCGTTCCGTCGGACGGGCGTCGTTCCCCCTGTGGCAGGGGCGCGCGCCGGACGCACACAGCAGCGGCCTATTCTTCCACGGCGTGGTCGGTCCGCCCAAATCGGCCGTCCTCGCCCGGGGCCCACCCGAGGATGGACAGCAGCTCGCGGTCCTTCTTGTCGAACGCGGCGGGATCGGCCCGCTCGATCAGGTCCGGACGGTTGCGGGCGGTACGCCGGAACGCCTCGTCCCGGCGCCAGCGCGCGATCTTCCCGTGGTGGCCGCTGAGCAGCACCTCGGGGATGCCCCGGCCGCGCCACTCGGGCGGCTTGGTGTAGACCGGCCCCTCCAGGAGGTCGGCCATCGCGCCGGGCGCGAAGGAATCGTCCTGGTGGGAAGCGGCGTTGCCCAGCACACCGGGCAGCAGCCGGGCGATGGCCTCGACCATCACCAGGACCGGTGCCTCGCCGCCGGCCAGGACGTAGTCGCCGATGGAGACCTCGCGGACGTCGAGCCGGTCGCCGTACTCCTCGATGACGCGGCGGTCGATGCCCTCGTACCGGGCGGGGGTGAAGACCAGCCACGGCTTGGCGGAGAGTTCGACGGCGAGCTGCTGGGTGAACGGCTCCCCGCTGGGCGTCGGGACGACGATCACCGGCTCGTCGTCACCGGACGCGAGGACGGCGTCCAGCGCCTCCCCCCACGGCTCCGGCTTCATCACCATGCCCGGCCCGCCGCCGTACGGGGTGTCGTCGACGGTGTTGTGCTTGTCGTGCGCCCAGTCCCGCAGGTCGTGGATGCGTACGTCGAGGCGGCCGCGGGCGCGGGCCTTGCCGACGAGGGAGACGTTCAGCGGTTCGAGGTACTCGGGGAAGATCGTGACGACGTCGAGGCGCATCAGCTCTCCTCACGGCTGCCGGCGATCTCGGCCTGCGCGTCGTCGAGGAGACCGGGCGGCGGGTCGATGACCGCGCGCTGCTCCTCCAGGTCGATCTCCGGGACGATCTCGCTGACGAACGGGATCAGCACCTCGCCGCCCCCGGGCCGCCCGACGACGAGAAGGTCCTGGTAGGGCAGGTGGGAGACCTCGGTGATCCGGCCGACGACGGTGCCGTCGCGGGTGACGACGTCGAGGTCGATCAGCTGGTGGTCGTAGAACTCCTCGGGGTCCTCGGGGAGCTCCTCGGGGTCGACCTCCGCGATCAGCAGGGTGTTGCGCAGCGCCTCGGCGGCGGTCCGGTCGGCCACCCCGGCGAACCGCAGCAGCAGCCGGCCGCTGTGGACCCGGCCGGTCTCGATGGTGAGCGGTCCGGCCGAAGCCGGATCGGTGGCCAGGACGGCTCCCGGCGCGAGCCGCAGTTCGGGCTCGTCGGTACGCACCTCCACGGTGACCTCGCCCTTGATGCCGTGGGCGCGGCCGATCCGCGCGACTACCAGCTGCACGGTGTTGCCTCTCTGCGGCCGATCCGCCGCCGCTTGCGCACGGCCGCTGCCGGGCCGTGCGTGATGTTGCCGATTCGGGTGGTGCCGGACGCCCGTGGCGTACGGCACCGACGACAAAGGCCGGGGACGGCCCGAGAGCCGTCCCCGGCCCGAGCCGGTGTTCAACTGTTCAGTGGACCTGGTCCACGTCGACGAGGTCGACGCGGATGCCCCGTCCACCGAGAGCGCCCACAACGGTCCGCAGGGCGCGGGCGGTACGGCCGTTGCGGCCGATCACCTTGCCGAGGTCGTCGGGGTGGACCCGGACCTCCAGCACACGCCCGCGACGCAGGGTGCGCGAGGCTACCTGGACGTCATCGGGGTTGTCGACGATGCCCTTGACGAGGTGCTCAAGGGCCTCTTCGAGCACGCTCAGGCCTCGGTGGACTCGGAGGTGGACTCGGCCGCAGCCTCGTCCGCCTTCTTGTCAGCCTTCTTCGCCTTCGGGGTGATGGCCTCACCCTTCGGCTCGTCGCCGGACGCCTTGGCGGCGGCCTCGAAGAGGGCGCGCTTGTCGGCCTTGGGCTCGGCGACCTTCATCGGGGCCGGGGCGGGCAGACCCTTGAACTTCTGCCAGTCGCCGGTGACCTTCAGGATGGCCAGGACGGGCTCGGTCGGCTGCGCGCCGACACCCAGCCAGTACTGGACACGCTCGGAGTCGACCTCGATGCGGGAGGGGTTCTGCACCGGGTGGTACAGACCGATCTCCTCGATGGCCCGGCCGTCACGGCGGGTACGCGAGTCGGCGATGATGATGCGGTAGTGAGGCGCGCGGATCTTGCCCAGACGCTTCAGCTTGATCTTGACTGCCACGGGAGTGGTGTCTCCTGGTCTTGACGTGGTGGGGCACAACGGGATGCCACGTGGGGTTGCGGTACTCGGTATGCCCGATGGACGCGTCAGTCGGAGGAGAGAGGGGTCCTGTGCGACTGTCGAGTACAGCGGTCCATTGTGCCACACGCCCCGCGGTCAGCCGACCGCGGCCACCTCGGGGATCCGGAACGGCTTGCCGCAGCCGCCGCAGACGATCGGGGCCTGGGCCAGCACGGACGGGACGACCCGGACGTTGCGTCCGCAGCCGCAGACGGCCTTGACGCGGACGCCGCCGCCGGAGGAGCCGTGGCGGGCGGCCGGGCCGCGGAAGCTGCGGGCGCTGTCGGTGGCGGTCGCGGCGGTGTGCGCCTTGAGGGCTCTGGCGAGCCGCTCGATGGTGGGGCGGTAGCGGCGTCTGGCCTCGGGACTGAGCGTGACCAGGGAGAAGCCGCTGCTGGGGTGCGGCTCGTCGACGTGATCCAGGCCCAGCTCCTCGGCGATGGCGAGGAACCGGCGGTTGTGGTAGCGGCCCGCACGGGAGGTGTCGCGGACGCCGCGGGAGGCGGCGATGCCGTGGACTGCCTCGTGGAGCAGCCGTTCGAAGGAGAGCTCGGCGCCACAGGCGGACGACGACTCTCCGATCAGGGACTCGGGCGCGGCCAGATCCGGCAGCTCGGGGTGGTGCCGTTGAATATCGGCCCAGGCGAGCGCCAGTTCGGCGGCGAGAACAGGCGGTGTCGTGCTCACGTAATGACAACGAGCCGGGGGTGCCCGGTGTTCCGATTCCGGGCCATCCCAAATAATTTGCACGTACCGGTCAGTTTCGTGTCATGAGCCGCGCCTGGGCGGGCACCCCGTTCCACCCACGGGGCGCGGCGGGGTCCGCGGGCCGGTGCGTACCCCCGCGCGATCGGTACGGCGTACGCCGTCGCACCGTACCGGGCGCGCGGCGGGGTGCGGCGCCGGGTACGCGCGGGCCCCCGCCGCGTGGGTGCGGCGGGGGCCCGGACGGTCAGGAACGAGGGGTCAGCCCATGAACTTCTTGAATTCCTCGGGGAGTTCGAAGTTCTGGGGGTCGGCGCCGCCGGGGGGCAGACCGAGCGGGTTGCCGTTCTGGGCGGCCTCGCGGCGGGCGGCTGCCGCCGCCTCCTCGGCCTTGCGCTTCATCGGGTTGCCGCTCTTGCGCTTGCCCTTGGCCTGCTTGACCTGCTTCTTCTTCTTGGCGCCGCCGCCCGCGCCGGGCATCCCGGGCATGCCCGGCATCCCCGGGATGCCGCCGCCCTGAGCCATCTTCGACATCATCTTGCGCGCCTCGAAGAACCGCTCGATGAGGTTCTTGACCGCGCTGACCTCGACACCGGAACCCCGGGCGATACGGGCGCGGCGCGAGCCGTTGATGATCGTCGGCTCGTGGCGCTCGGCCGGGGTCATCGACTTGATGATCGCGGCGGTGCGGTCGACCTCACGCTCGTCGAGGTTGTTGATCTGCTCCTTCATCTGCCCCATGCCGGGCAGCATGCCGAGCAGCTTGGAGAGGGAGCCCATCTTGCGGACCTGCTCCATCTGGGCCAGGAAGTCGTCGAGCGTGAACTCCTTGGGGCCCTTCTGGAGCTTGGCCGCCATCTTCTCGGCCTCGGCCTGGCTGAAGGTCTGCTCGGCCTTCTCGATCAGGCTGAGCATGTCGCCCATGCCGAGGATGCGGGACGCCATGCGGTCCGGGTGGAACGCGTCGAAGTCGTCCAGCTTCTCGCCGTTGGAGGCGAACATGATCTGCTTGCCGGTGACGTGCGCGATGGAGAGCGCGGCACCACCGCGGGCGTCGCCGTCGAGCTTGGAGAGGACGACGCCGTCGAAGCCGACGCCGTCGCGGAACGCCTCGGCGGTGTTGACCGCGTCCTGGCCGATCATCGCGTCGACGACGAAGAGGACCTCGTCGGGCTCGACGGCGTCGCGGATGTCCGCGGCCTGCTGCATCAGCTCCTGGTCGATGCCGAGGCGGCCGGCGGTGTCGACGATGACGACGTCGTGCTGCTTGGCGCGGGCGAACTCGACGGAGTCCTGCGCGACCTTGACCGGGTCGCCGACGCCGTTGCCGGGCTCGGGGGCGTAGACCGCCACCTCGGCGCGCTCGGCGACGACGGAGAGCTGGTTGACGGCGTTGGGGCGCTGGAGGTCGCAGGCGACGAGCAGCGGGGTGTGGCCCTGGGCCTTGAGCCAGCGGCCGAGCTTGCCGGCGAGGGTGGTCTTACCGGCACCCTGGAGACCGGCGAGCATGATGACGGTCGGCCCGGTCTTGGCGAACCGCAGGCGGCGGGTCTCGCCGCCGAGGATGCCGATCAGCTCCTCGTTGACGATCTTGATGACCTGCTGGGCCGGGTTCAGCGCCTGGGAGACCTCGGAGCCGGTGGCACGCTCCTTGACCTGCTTGATGAAGGCGCGGACGACGGGCAGCGCGACGTCGGCCTCAAGAAGGGCGATACGGATCTCGCGCGCCGTGGCGTCGATGTCGGCCTCGGAGAGGCGGCCCTTGCCCCGGAGGTTTTTGAAGGTACTCGCCAGGCGGTCGGAAAGCGTATCGAACACGGCGGTCGTCGTTCCTCGGGGTCGGGGGCGTAAGGCAGTCGACTCCTAGAGTATCCGGCCCGGCAAGCGGGCCACTCCGGGCCGCCGGGCACCGGCGCCGGGCGCGCCTTCAGGGGGCCGCGCCCCCGTGCGGTCCCGGCCGGGCGGGCACGGGCCCGCACGGGGCGCGGTGCATGGGGCCGCCCCCCGTGCCGCGCGGCGCAGCACGGGGCGGGCCTCATGCTGCCGCGCGAGGCCCGGCCAAGGCGGGCGCGAGGCCCGGCCAAGGCGGGCGCGAGGCCCGGACGAGACGGGCGCGGGCCTCGCACGAGCGCGGTGCCGGGCCGCCTCCGCGCCGCACGTGCCCCGCACCGCTCGGGGCGGGGGCGCGCGAAGGCGGGGCGGCCCCGCACGAGGCCGCCCCGCCGGTGGGGGGTCAGAGAGCGTCCGTGCCCCGTTCTCCCGTGCGGACGCGGATGGCGTCGTCGACGGGGAGGGTCCAGACCTTGCCGTCGCCGATCTCGCCCGTGCGGGCGGCGGTGACGACGGCGTCGGTGAGGGCGGGGGTGTCCGCGTCGTCGGCGAGCACCTCGATGCGGATCTTGGGGAGGAGGTCGACGGTGTACTCGGCGCCCCGGTAGACCTCGGTGTGGCCGCGCTGCCGGCCGTAGCCGCTGGCCTCGGTGACGGTCAGGCCGTGCACGCCGAACGCGCCGAGCGCCTCCTTCACCGCGTCGAGGCGGTGCGGCTTGATGACTGCCGTGACGAGTTTCATGCGTCCACCCGCTCCGCGTCCCGTGCCGTGCCGTGTGCGGGGAGCGGGTCCCCGGCGAGGGGCACCGGCGCGGGGTGGGCGGAGCCGCTGCCCGCGCCGGTGAAGTCGTAGGCGGTCTCGGCGTGGGCGGACCGGTCGACGCCGGTGATCTCCTCGTCCGGCGTCACCCGGAAGCCCATCAGCCGGTCGACGCCCTTGGCGAGGAGGTGGCTGACGACGAAGGAGTAGAGCAGCACGGCGACCACGCCGAGGGTCTGGATGCCGAACTGGCCCAGGCCACCGCCGTAGAAGAGGCCGCGGGCGCTGGACTGCACACCGCCGGTGGCGAAGAGGCCGACGAGGAGGGAGCCGACGACGCCGCCGACGAGGTGGACGCCGATCACGTCGAGGGAGTCGTCGTAGCCGAACCGGTACTTGAGGCCGACGGCGAGGGCGCACAGGACACCCGCGATGGCGCCGACGGCGAGGGCGCCGAGCGGGCTGACGGCGCCGCACGCCGGGGTGATGGCGACGAGGCCGGCGACCGCCCCGGAGGCGGCGCCCAGCGTGGTGAACGCGCCGTGGCGCAGCTTCTCGTACGCGAGCCAGCCGAGCATCGCGGCGGCGGTGGCGACCTGGGTGTTGACGAAGGCGACGGCGGCGACGCCGTCACCGTTGCCGAGCCAGGAGCCGGAGTTGAAGCCGAACCAGCCGAACCACAGCAGTCCGGCGCCGAGCATCACCAGAGGCAGGTTGTGCGGGCGCATCGGGTCCTTGCGGAAGCCGATGCGCCGTCCGACGACGAGGAGGACACCGAAGGCGGCGGCGCCCGCGTTGATGTGGACGGCGGTGCCGCCGGCGAAGTCGATGACGCCGAGCCGGTAGAGCCAGCCGTCCTCGCCCCACACCCAGTGCGCGACGGGGAAGTAGACGACGGTCACCCACAGGGCGGTGAAGAGGGCCCAGGCGGTGAACTTGACGCGGTCGGCGAGGGCGCCGCTGATCAGCGCGGGTGTCAGGACGGCGAACATCAGCTGGAAGACGGCGAAGACGTACACCGGGACGCCGCTGGTGCCCCACAGTTCGGTCAGGCCGATGCCGTCGAGTCCGGCGAAGTCGCCGCGCCAGCCGATGAGCCCGCCGTGGTCGGTGCCGAAGGCGAGCCCGAAGCCGTAGAGGACCCACAGGACGGTGACGATGCCGAGGCTGATGAAGCTCATCATCAGCATGTTCAGGACGCTCTTGACGCGCACCATGCCGCCGTAGAAGAACGCCAGGCCCGGCGTCATGACCATGACGAGGGCGGAGCAGAGGAGCAGGAAGCCGGTGTCGGCGGGGCTCAGGGCCTTGGCCGCGAGCCCGTCCGCGAGTGTCTGGATGCCTGGGGGCATCGGCGTCTCCCGTCGTCGATGCGGCCCGTGCGGGTGCGGTGGATGGGCCGTCGTTCCCCCCGAGGCTGACGCAGCCGGGTTTCGGCCACGGCCCCCGGACGTTTCACCGCCGTGACGAAGGCGTCGCCGGCGTTACGCGGCGGTGAACGGGCGCCGGGCGCGCGGCGGCGGACGGGGGCCGGCCACGGCGCCGCCCGCGGACCTGGCGTGGGGAAGCCGGGTCGGGTGGGTACGGGGCGGCGCCGCGGCCGGTGTCGTTGCGGCCTCGGCGTCCTCCAGACGGCCTCGGCGTCCTCTAGACGGCCTCGGCCTCGGGGAGGCGGCGGGCCAGCTCCTCGCCGAGGTCGATCACCTCGGCGACGGTGCCGAAGTCGCGCGCGGCGGTGTCGACGGTCTTCCGCAGCCGGGTGTTGACCCGCTCGGAGCGGACCTGCTGGGCGAACGGTATGGCCTGCCGGGCCACCACCGCGCACTGCTCCGGCTCCCGCTGCAGCAGGTGGACGGTGGCCATCCCGATGAGGTTGAGGGCGTACGAACGCTGGTGCTCGGCGTCCTTGGCGAAGAGTTCGACGGCGCGCTCCATGACCGGCGCGGCGAGGGCGGCGTAGGTGGGGCTGCGCCCGGCGACGTAGGCGAGATCACGGTAGGAGTGGGCGTTCTCACCGTTCAGCTCGGCCTCGGAGAAGAAGCGGATCCAGTCGGGCTCGGGCTCGCCGGGCACGGCGTCCTCGAAGGTCTCCTCCGCCATCCGGACCGCGCGCTTGACCCTGCTGGGGCGCCCCATCCCGGCGTAGGCGCGGGCCTCCACGGCGTACAGCATCGCCTGGGTGCGGGCGGTCGCCGTCTCACGGCTGCCGTACTGCGCGAGGTGGATCAGCTCCAGCGCGTCGTCGGGCCGTCCGAGGTGGATCATCTGGCGGCTCATGCTGGAGAGGATGTACGCGCCCAGGGGGCGGTCGCCGGCCTCCTTGGCGGCGTGCAGGGCGAGGACGAAGTACTTCTGGGCGGTGGGCTGGAGGCCGATGTCGTAGCTCATCCAGCCGGCGAGCTGGGCGAGTTCGGCGGCGACCTTGAAGAGGCGGGTGGCGACGGCGGCGGGCTGCGGCTCCTGGAGGAGTTCGGTGACCTCGTGGAGCTGCCCGACGACGGCCTTGCGGCGCAGCCCCCCGCCGCACTGGGCGTCCCACTGCCGGAACATGGCGGTGGTCGCCTCCAGCAGGTCGAGTTCGGGGGCGGAGAGGCGGACGCCGCGGGCACGCTCGCGGGCGGGCCCGGAATCCGGGGCACCCGGGGCCGGAGGGACCGGGACCAGCCAGCGCTGCATCGGCTCGATCAGGGACGGTCCGGCGGCGAGGGCGAGGGAGGTGCCGAGGAAGCCGCGGCGGGCCAGCATCAGGTCGCTGCGGGAGAACTCGCTGAGCAGCGCGGTGGTCTGCGGGGCGGCCCAGGGCAGGTCGACGCCGGAGGCGGACGGGGAGCGGTGCGCGGCGCGCAGTCCGAGCTCCTCGACGCCGACGACGCAGCCGAAGCGTTCGGAGAAGAGTTCGGACAGGATGCGCGGGATGGGCTCGCGCGGCTGTTCGCCGTCGAGCCAGCGGCGGACGCGGGAGGTGTCGGTGCTGATGTGGTGCGCGCCCATCTGACGGGCTCTGCGGTTGACCTGCCGGGCCAGCTCGCCCTTGGACCAGCCGCTGCGCACGAACCACGATCCCAACTGTGTGTTGGGACGCTTCTCGGCAGTTCCGCTGCCGTTGCCGCCCACTGGTAACGCCCCCAACCGTGTGTCGTCCGACGCGAACCCCGTGCAGGATCCGGCTTGTTGAGGCATCCTGCCCGGCCGGTCCCGGCAGGTCGCGCATTCCGGCCACCGCCCCGGTCCGTCCGGCCGCCGGGAGGTCGCCCGGACGGCGCTCCCCCGGATGCCGGGCACCGAAAGTAATCGTACGATCACGCTCCTCGCGAGGCCGCTCACAGAAACGCCACCATTCGCCACCCCTTCGAATGAACTGCCGCTCCGCTCCGCACGATTGACTTGACACAGGTCGGGCGCGACCCGACGGAGCGATGCGCATGACGGCGCGCGCGCCACGGCACACGCCGCATGGTGCGCCCCCGCTCCGAGGGCGCGCCGCGGGGCGTCCGCGCCCCGTCGACGGAGCGTCACAGCGGCGCTCCGGTGCCCCGCCACGGGGCGCCCGCGGTCGGTCCCGGGGCCCGGGGCGGCTCGTAACCACTGCGACACACCACCCGTTGGAGGGGGCATGGGTTTCACGATCGGCGGCATCCGGGACATCGGCGCCAGGCGCCGCGTGCGCGCGCCCGAGAGCACCACGGTGGCCGAATACACCGGGCTGTGGGGGTGGGACGTCGTCCCCGGCGCCCGAGCGGCGCGCACCGGGGGCGGGCGCCCGGAGTGCTCGTGCGGCGAGTCCGCGTGCCCCGCCCCGGGGGCGCATCCGCTCTCCTTCGGTACGGAGATCCCGGCGGGCGCCTCGCTGGAGGCGGTCGCGGCCGCCTGGTCGCGGACGCCGGGGGCGGCGGTGCTGCTGCCGGTGGGCCGGTCGTTCGACGTGCTGGACGTGCCGGAGGCGGCGGGCCGGTGCGGCATGGCGCGGCTGGAGCGGATGGGGGTGCCGCTCGGCCCGGTGACGCTGACCCCTACGGGGCGCGCGCAGTTCTTCGTCGCGCCGGGGGCCGCCGCCGGGCTGCCGGGGCTGCTCTACCGGACGGGCTGGGACGACGCGGCGCTCGATCTGCGCCCCCTGGGGCCGGGCGATCACCTCACCGCTCCCCCGTCGGACCTCGGCGCGGCGGGCCCAGTGCAGTGGCTGCGTCCGCCGTCCCTGGAGACGGCGGCCCGCCCGCCGCAGGCCCGGCTGCTGCTGGGGACGCTGGCGTACGTCTGTCACCGCTCGGGCCGCCGGGCGGCCGGGTAGCGCCCCCGTCCCGCCATGCGACGGCCCCCGGTGCCGCGCTCCGTGACGGAGCGGGTGCCGGGGGCCGTGTGCTGCCGGGGGTGCCGGGGTCAGTCGCCGATCAGCGCGTCGACCGGGGGTGCCGGGGTCAGTCGCCGATCAGCGCGTCGACGAACGCCTCGGGCTCGAACGGCGCGAGGTCGTCGGCGCCCTCGCCGAGGCCGACCAGCTTGACCGGGACGCCCAGCTCGCGCTGGACGGCGACGATGATGCCGCCCTTGGCGGTGCCGTCGAGCTTGGTGAGGACCACACCGGTGATGTCCACGACCTCGGCGAAGACCCGCGCCTGGACCAGGCCGTTCTGGCCGGTGGTGGCGTCGAGGACGAGCAGCACCTCGCCGACCGGGCCGTGCTTCTCGACGACCCGCTTGACCTTGCCCAGCTCGTCCATGAGTCCGGTCTTGGTGTGCAGCCGGCCGGCGGTGTCGATGAGGACGACGTCGGCGGACTCGGCGATGCCCTCCTTGACGGCGTCGAAGGCGATGGAGGCGGGGTCGCCGCCCTCGGGGCCGCGCACGGTGCGGGCGCCGACCCGTTCGCCCCAGGTCTGGAGCTGGTCGGCGGCGGCGGCGCGGAAGGTGTCGGCGGCGCCGAGGACGACGGACTTGCCGTCGGCGACCAGCACCCGGGCGAGCTTGCCGGTGGTGGTGGTCTTCCCGGTGCCGTTGACGCCGACGACCATGACGACGCCGGGGATCTCGTCGCCGCCGTTGCCGATGCCGTTGGCGGTGTGCACGGAGCGGTCGGTGTCGGTGCCGATGAGGGTGAGCAGCTCCTCACGGAGCAGGGCACGCAGGTCCTCGGGGGTGCGGGTGCCGAGGACCTTGACCCGCTCCCGCAGCCGCTCGACCAGTTCCTGGGTGGGGGCGACGCCGACGTCGGCGGTGAGCAGGGTCTCCTCGATCTCCTCCCAGGTGTCCTCGTCGAGGTGTTCGCGGGACAGGAGGGTCAGCAGGCCCTTGCCGAGGGAGTTCTGCGACCGGGAGAGCCGGGCGCGCAGCCGCACCAGGCGGCCGGCGGTCGGCTCCGGGACCTCGATCTCCGGGGCGGGCGGGGCCGCCGGCTCGGCGGCCGGCGCCTCGGCCTCGGGGGCCTCGGCGACGGGCAGCGGGGTGTCTTCGATGGTGCGACGGGGTTCGTCGCTCGGGGCCTCGGCTTCCTCACCGACCTGCGGTTCTGCGGGCGGCGCGGTGACGGAGGGCGTGACGGGGGCGGCCGGCGGGGACGGCGGCAGCTGCTTCTTCTTGCGGCCGCTGACGACGAGCCCGCTGATCGCGCCGAGCGCGACCACGGCGATGACTACAGCAAGGATGACGATTTCCATAACCCTCCCAGTATCAGCCACGTCCCCCTCGCGGGGGCCGCACGCGCCGATCCCGCAGGCGCCGCGCGCCCCGTGCGCCCCCGCTCCGTGCCCCCGTGCGCGGGGCGGTTGCCCAACAGACCGAGGCTGGCCGGAAATCGCTGGCCAGCGGGGCACCGGGGCCGCGTTGGAGCCTTTCTCCGACGGCGTGGAGCTGCGGTTTCATGGAGGGGTCCAACGGGACGTACAGCACGAACTTGGATCAAAGTACGATGGTGGACGGCTGCGCAACGCGCGTAGAGTCCTGGCGACCGAACCTGGCCGGGCACCAAAGCCGCTGCCTCGCGCCGTCCCGTCCGCCGGGAGGCGCTCCAGAACCGCGCACGGAGACACCTGCACCATGGGCACCACGTCCACCCCCGAAACCGACGGCGCCGTCGAGACCCGAGGCATCGAGCCCGTACCCGACAGCGAACGCCACGGGCGCGTCCGCGAGCTGTTCCCCACCTGGGTCGCCGCCAACATCAGCGTGCTCCTGCTGACCATGGGCGCCGCGCTGGTGGTCAACAACGGACTGAACTTCTGGCAGGTCCTGCTGGTCGCCGCCATCGCCGCGACGGTGGCGTTCGGCATGGTCGGAGTGGTGTCGGTGTCGGGGAAGTGGGGCGGCGCGCCGGGCGCGATGCTCTCCCGGGCGGCGTTCGGCGTGCGCGGCAACTACTTCCCGGGCGCGATCTTGTGGGTGGCCCGCTTCGGCTGGGAGACGATCAACGCCGTCACCGGCGCGTACGCGGTGCTGACGGTGTTGCGGCTGCTGTTCGGCGTCCGCGCCGACAACCTCCTGATCGTGATCACGCTGCTGGCGTTCGTCGCCTGTACGTACCTGGTGAGCGGCATGGGGCGGAAGGCGCTCAACATCTGCAACCGGTACTCGACGTACCTCTTCGGCGCGTTCACCGTGATGGTGCTGGTGTACCTGATCGCCACCATGGACTGGCACGCGGTCTTCGCGAAGAAGGCGGGCACCACCGCGATGGTGATCGCCGGCGTCGGCACCATCGCCGCGGGCGGTATCAGCTGGGTGCCGACCGGCCCGGACTTCGCGCGGTACCTCCCGCACGCCGCGTCCGGCCGCCGGATCGTCGGCGCCACGGTCTCCGGTGCCGCGCTGGTGCTGGTGCCGATGGTGCTGATGGGCGGCGTGATGGCGGTGTCCAACCCGAAGCTGGCCGGGCAGAACACCGACCCGATGTCGTTCCTCGGCACGATCCTGCCGACCTGGCTGGCGGTGCCGTACCTGATCACCGCGCTGGTCGGGATGGTGCTGATCAACAGCCTGTCGATGTACTCCGCCGGGTTCACCGCACAGACCATGGGCGTCAAGCTGCCGCGGGCGCTGGCGGTGAGCATCAACGCCGTCATCAGCCTGGTGGGCGGGTTGTTCATGATGCTGGTGGCCAAGGACTTCATCGGGCAGTTCATCACCTTCCTGACGCTGCTCGCGGTCTCGTTCTCCGCCTGGATCGGCGTCTACGCCGTGGACATGGCCCGGCGCCGCGGCTACGCCGTCCGTTACGACGCCGACAGCCTGCTGACCATCGGGCGCACCAGCCGCTACTGGTACCGGGGCGGTTTCTGCTGGCAGGCGATGACCTCCTGGGCGGTGGCGCTGGCCGCGGGGCTCTGCTTCACGAAGGTGCAGTGGTTCACCGGGCCGCTGGCCACCACCTGGATCGGACGGAACGGTCTGGGCTGGGCCGCCACCATCCTCCTCGCCGCGGCGCTCTTCGCGGTGCTGCCCCGTCCGCAGGAGAACGTCCCGGCGGCGGACGCGCCCGCCGGGGACCGGACACCGCTCAGGACGGGCTGACCGGAGCGGTATCCGCGCACGGGGCACGGCGCACGGGGCGCCGCGCCCGGCCCCGTGCGGCCCGCTGCCCCGCCGTACGGGCCGCGCCGCGGGGCCGCCCCGGGCGGGACGCCCGCCACCACCCTGGAAATCTGACATCCCGTCAGCTAGCGTCCTCCTCGCCATCCGCCCGGCGAAGGGGACGCCGCCATGCCGCCCGTCACCGTTCTGCGCCTCAACCTCGTCGATCCCGACCCCTCCCCCGCCACGCTCGCGGCCCGTTACCGCGCGGCGCTGGAGATGGCCGCGTTCGCCGACTCACGGGGCCTGACCACCGTGCAGACCGAGGAACACCACACCACCGGCGACGGCTGGATGCCCGCCCCGCTGGCCTTCGCCGGCGCGCTGCTCGGCACCACCCGCCGCCTCGCGGTCACGGTCTCCGCGCTGCTCACGCCGTTGCACGACCCGCTCCGGCTGGCCGAGGACATCGCCGTGCTCGATCTGCTCGGCGGCGGCCGGCTGATCACCGTCGCCGGGCTCGGCTACCGGCCCGAGGAGTACGCGGCGCACGGCAAGGACTGGGCGGGGCGCGGCGCCCTCCAGGACGAGGTGCTCCGCACGCTGCTGACCGCATGGCGCGGTGAGCCGTTCCGGTACCGGGGCCGCACCGTGCACGTCACCCCGCGCCCGTACTCCCGGCCGCATCCGCCACTGCTGGTCGGCGGCAGCTCCCGCGCCGCGGCCCGGCGCGCCGCCCGGCTGGGCCTGCCGCTGTTCCCCTCCGCGCACCTGCCGGAGCTGGTGGCGTACTACCACGATCAGTGCGCCGCCCACGGCACCGAGGGCTGGGTGCAGCAGCCCGATCCCCGCACCCACCTGCTGCATGTGTCCGAGGACCCGGAACGGGCCTGGGAACGCTACGGCCACCATCTGCTGTACGAGGCCCGGACCTACGCGTCCTGGCAGCCCGCGAGCGTCCGCTCGGCGGTGCGCTCGGCCGCCCGCGACGTGGCGGAGCTACGCGCGGAGGGCGTGTACCGCATCGTCACGCCCCAGGAGTGCCGGCAACTGGCCCAGGGTCCGGACGCACCGGGCTCACTCGTCCTCCACCCGCTGTGCGGCGGCATGCCGGTCGACGAGGGCTGGCGCTCCCTCCAGCTCTTCACGGACGAGGTCCTGCCGGGGCTGGAGTGAGGGGCACGGGGCGGCCGCGAGCCCGGCACGGGGCGGGCCGCGGAACGCGGCACGGGGCCGGACCGCGCACCACGCGCCGGCCCGGCCCCGTCTCCCCGGGAGGGTCAGCCCTCCGGGTAGAAGACGAAGAGGGTGCAGCCGGCCGCGGACTGCGGGACGTGCCAGGAGCCGGCGGGGGCGTGGAGGAACGTCCCGGCGGGGTGGTCGCGGTCGCCGTCGTGGAAGGTGCCGGAGACCACGTAGACCTCCTCGGGGCCGGGCTCGTGGACGTCGATCCCGTCCCAGCAGCTACCCGGGGCGAACTCCACCACCATCGCCTTGGCGCCGTTCTCCCCGGTCCACAGCAGCCGGGCGGTGATGCCGGGGGCCGGCTCCATGGTCTCGGCGTCGGCGGCCGTACGGAAGAGGTAGCCGGGCGTCCCGCCCACGCCCCCGGGGTGCGCCCCCGGTACCGCCCCGGTGCTCGTCCCCTCGGGCGTCGCGTCGTGCTCGTCGTTGACCTGCGTGTTCACGTTCATGAGGACAGCTTGTCGGGCCCGCGAGGGGCTTCCCAGTGCCAGAAGTGACCCCGCCGGGTACTTTCCTGCCATGATCGACTCGCCGTCCCCCACCGCGATACCGCAGGCCGGGAAGGGGCCGCGTCACCAGGTCGTCGCACTGGTGCACGCACCGCAGCCGACATTCGAACTGGGGTGTGCCGCGGAGCTTTTCGGCACCCGGCATCCCGGCCTCCCCGCGTACTACGACTTCCGGATCTGCGCGCTGCGGCCCGGCCCCGTGGCGACGACGGCCGGGTACACCCTGCACGCCGCGGCGGGCCTGTCCGCGCTGGACGGCGCCGACACCGTCGTCGTCCCCGGCTGGGCGCCCGACGCGCCGCTGCCCGAGGAGATACGCGGGGCGCTGCGCGGCGCCCACGCCCGCGGCGCCCGTCTGGTCGGCCTCTGCTCGGGTGCGTACGCGCTGGCCGCCACCGGACTGCTCGACGGGCGGCGGGCGACGACCCACTGGAAGCGCGCGGCGCACTTCGCGGCGCGCTTCCCGCGGGTGCGGATGGACGCCACGGTGCTGTACATCGACCACGGCGACGTGGCGACGAGCGCCGGGGCGGCGGCCGGGATCGACCTCTGTCTGCATCTGCTCCGCGCCGACCACGGCGCCGGGTACGCGGCGCGCGTCGGCCGGTACATGGGGGTGCCGCCGCACCGCGAGGGCGGCCAGACGCAGTTCACCGCGGAGGCGCCGCTCCGGCGGGCGGAGCCGTCGCTGGCGCCGCTGCTGGACTGGGTGTCCGGGCGGCTGGGGACGCGGGTGTCGGTGGCGGAGATGGCGGCGCGGCTGCGGGTCTCGCCGCGGACGCTGGCGCGCCGCTTCGCCGAGCAGGTGGGCACCACCCCCGGGCAGTGGCTGCTGGCCCGGCGGATCTCCGCGGCGCGGACGCTGCTGGAGGAGACCGATCTGCCGGTCGAGGCGGTGGCGGTACGTGTCGGCCTGTCGTCCGCGACCAATCTGCGGCGCCGGTTCCACGACGCCCTGGGCACCACGCCCGCCGCCTACCGCCGCGCCTTCCGCCACCGCAGCCCGGCGCCCGCACCCGCCGCGGACGACGCGTCCTGACTCGGCCGGACACCTCTCGCGCCGTACGCCCGCCACACCGGGCGCGCGCACGGGACGGCCGCACGGGGCGCGCGCACGGCGTCCCGGACACGGCGCTGCCCCGGCTCTCCGTATGAGCCGGGGCAGCACCGTTCTGCGAGGAGGCGGACTGGCGGGGGGTGGTTAGCCCATCTCCTCCAACGCCTTGCCCTTGGTCTCCTTCACGAACTTCAGCACGAAGGGGATCGAGAGCAGGGCGAAGATCATGTAGATCACGTACGTACCGGAGAGGTTCCAGTCGGACAGGCTCGGGAAGCTCGCCGTGATGGCCCAGTTGGCGATCCACTGGGCGGAGGCGGCGACGCCGAGCGCCGCGGCGCGGATGCGGTTGGGGAACATCTCGCCGAGGAAGACCCAGACCACCACGCCCCAGGAGAGGGCGAAGAAGAGCACGAAGCAGTGGGCCGCGATGAGGGCGACGGTGCCCTGCGTCGTCGGCAGCGTCCCGGCCGCCGTCTTGGCGGAGAAGGCCCACGCCTCCAGGGCGAGTGCGACGGCCATACCGGCGGAGCCGATGAGGGCCAGCGGACGGCGGCCGATCCGGTCGACGAAGAGCATCGCGATGACGGTGCCGATGATGTTGATGATCGACGTGGTGAAGCTGTAGAAGAACGAGCTCTCGGGGTTGATGCCCACGGACTGCCACAGCGTCGACGAGTAGTAGAACGCGACGTTGATGCCGACCAGCTGCTGGAAGACCGACAGCCCGATACCGACCCACACGATCGGCAGGAAGCCGCCCCGGCCGCCCAGCAGATCCCTGAACGTCGACCGGTGCTCCCGGCGCATCGCGTCCTGGATCTCCTCGACCCGGGTGTCGAGGTCGACGGCGTGCCCCTCGACCTCGGACAGCACCTGCTTGGCCTTGTCGGTCCTGCCGACGGAGATCAGGAAGCGCGGCGACTCCGGGATCGCGAACGACAGCAGGCCGTACAGCAGTGCCGGGACCACCATCACACCGAGCATCCACTGCCACGCCTCCAGCCCGGCGAGTTCGCCGCGCTGGTCACCGTCGGCGAGGTTGAGGATGCCCCAGTTGACGAGCTGGGAGACGGCGATGCCGACGACGATCGCGGCCTGCTGGAACGAGCCGAGCCGGCCCCGGTACGCGGGCGGCGAGACCTCGGCGATGTACGCCGGGCCGATGACCGACGCCATACCGATCGCGATACCGCCGAGCACCCGCCACACGGCGAGGTCCCAGAGCGCGAACGGCAGCGCGGACCCGACGGCGCTGATGGTGAAGAGCGCCGCGGAGATCTGCATCACGCGGATGCGGCCGATCCGGTCGGCGATCCGGCCCGCCGTGGCGGCGCCGATCGCGCAGCCGATCAGCGCGATCGCGATGACCTGCGCGAGAACGGCCGAGCCGACCTCGTACCGGCCGCGGATCGCCTCGACGGCGCCGTTGATCACGGAACTGTCGTAGCCGAAGAGGAAGCCGCCCATCGCGGCAGCCGCGGTGATGAAGATGACATGGCCGAGATGGTCCGGGTGGGCCTTACGGCCTTCCGGTACCGCCGGCTGCGCGGTGCTGGTCAACGTGTACTCCAGTGGCCCGGCTGCGCTGCCGGGCGTAGGGGGCTGGCACCTCCAGTGGCGCATACGTCGAAGGCAGCCACCACGTGAAGGTAAGAGCGACGTTGCAGAGACTATGCGTTCAAGTTTCTAAGTCAATAGACCAAGATGAAAATACTTATCCGCCCTGTTCGGGGACGTGAATACAAGTTCTGAACAGAGGTCCCGGAGCTGAACGGAGGGAACGGGGCCCGTCACCGGGCTTCCCGCAGCTCCCGAGCCGGGCGTACGGCGCGGACGCCCGCCGCGCCGTACGCCCGGCGCCGTGCGCGGGCGCCGGGCGCGGCGGCGCGGGCTCAGCGCAGCCGCTGGCTGATGACCTTCGAGACGCCGTCGCCCTGCATCGAGACCCCGTAGAGGGCGTCGGCTACCTCCATCGTCCGCTTCTGGTGCGTGATCACGATCAGCTGGCTGCTCTCCTGCAGCTCCTCCATGATCCCGATCAGCCGCTGGAGGTTGGTGTCGTCCAGCGCCGCCTCGACCTCGTCCATCACGTAGAACGGGCTGGGGCGCGCCTTGAAGATCGAGACCAGCAGGGCCACCGCGGTCAGCGACCGTTCGCCGCCGGACAGCAGCGAGAGCCGCTTGACCTTCTTGCCCGGCGGGCGGGCCTCCACGTCCACCCCGGTGGTGAGCATGTGGTCCGGATCGGTCAGCACCAACCGGCCCTCACCGCCGGGGAAGAGACGCCCGAAAACGCCCTCGAACTCCCGCGCCGTGTCCTGGTACGCCTCGGTGAAAACCTGCTCCACGCGCTTGTCGACGTCCTTGACGACCTGGAGCAGATCGGCCCGGGTCTTCTTCAGGTCTTCAAGCTGTTCGCTCAGGAACTGGTGCCGTTCCTCCAGCGCGGCGAACTCCTCCAGGGCGAGCGGGTTCACCTTCCCGAGCTGTTGATACGCCCGCTCGGCCGCCTTGAGCCGCTTCTCCTGCGCGGCGCGGTCGTACGCCCCCGGACGGTTCCGCGGATGCTCCGGATCGTCCGGCAACTCCTCCCCCTCGGCCGCGGGCGACGGCGGTACGGGCTGATCCGGCCCGTACTCCGCGACCAGCGCGGCCGGCTCCACCCCCAGCTCCTCCAGGGAACGCGACTCCAACTGCTCGATCCGCAGGCGCTTCTCGGCCCCCAGGACCTCGCCCCGGTGCACCGAGTCGGTCAGCTTGTCCAGCTCCGACGCGAGTGCGCGCCCCTGCTCCCGCGCGGCGGCGAGGGCCTCCTCGCTCCCGGTGGTGGCCCGCTGCGCCACCGCCCGCTCCTCCTCGGCCCGGACGAGCGAGACCTCGACATGGGCCAGCAGCTGCCGGGCGCCCGCCACGACCGCCGAGGCCACCGCCGCCTCGTGCCGCAGCCGGGCGCGCCGCCGCTCGGCGCGCGCCCGCGCCTCACGCTCCGCGCGCGCCGCCCGGTCCAGCGCGTCGGCCCGCCCGGCGAGCGCCTTGACCCGCTCCTCGTGGGTACGCGTCTGGAGCCGGGCCTCCATCTCGGTCTGCCGGGCGTTGGCGCCGTCGGCGGCCAGCCGGTCGCGTACCGAGGTGTCGGGCTCCTCCTCGCCCGGCTCCTCCTCGGCGACCGCGAGCCGCTCGGCCAGCTCCTCGGCCTCCTCGGTGGCGCGCGCCAGGGCCTCCTCGGCCTTCGCCGTCGCCGCGGCGGCCCGTTCGGCCTCCCCCGCGGCGGCCCGCGCCTGTCCGGCGAGCCGCCCGAGGTCCCCGGCGACCTGCGACTGCTCACGCTCCGCGGTACGCCGCCGTGCGTCCAGCTCCGCGACGTGCGCGGCGGCCGCGGCGCGCCGTTCGGCCGCCGTGTGCCGCTCCTCGGCGAGCACCGCGCAGCGGGCGTCCAGTGCGGCGAGTTCGGCGGCCGTCTCGTCGACGGCGGCCCGCACCTCCAGCAGACTCGGCGCCCCGGCCGACCCCCCGTGCGCGAAGTGGCCGCCGAGGACGTCCCCCTCACCCGTGACGGCCGTCAGTCCGGGCCGCGCCGCGATCAGGTCCTCGGCGTCCTCCAGCGTCGCGACGACCACCACGTCCCGCAGCAGACGCCGAACGGCCGCGGTCAACTCCGGCGGCCCATCGATGAGTTCCGCGGCCCGCAGGAACTGTTCCCGAGGGCCGGGCAGCAGCGGCGCGGCCTTCGGGGTGTCCGCCCCGTCCGGCTTCGCACCGGCCTCCCGGGCGGGCGACGGAAGCCGTACGCCATCCGGGGCGGGGGTTTCGTCCGGGGCCCCGTGCGCGGGCCCTGCGAGGCCGTCACCCGGAGCCGCGGGCGCGGGAACCGCCGCCGCGGACACCGTCTCCTGGGGCGCGGCCAGCAGCATCGCCGCCCGGCCCGCGTCCTGCTTGCGCAGCAGCCGGATGGCGTCGGCCGCGGCCGACGGACCGCTGACCGCGAGGGCGTCGGCGGCGACCCCGAGCGCGGCGGCGAGGGCCACCTCGTGGCCGGGCGCGACGGTGAGCAGCTCCGCGGCCGGCCCGAGCAGGCCGGTCAGTTCCCCGGCCGCGGCCAGGAGCGCGCCACTGCCGTCCTTGCGCCGCAGCCCCTGGGCGAGCGCGTCGTGCCGGGCCGAGGTGGCGGCGCGTCCGCGCTCCGCGACGGTCAGCGCCTCCCGCGCGGCCTCCAGCGCGGCGTCCGCCGCGGCCAGTTCCCGCCGGGCGGCCGCGTCGCGTTCACCCTCCTCGGCGCGCGCCGTCTCCAGGGCGCCGGCCTGCGCCGCGCGCCGTTCGTACTCCTCCTGGGCCTCCTGCGCACGCTGCCGGGCATCGTCGCGGGAGGCGGCCAGGCGGCCGATCTCGGCCTGCGCGGAGGCGGCCCGGCCGCGGGCGGCGCTGACCTGCCCGCTGAGCCGCGCCAGCCCCTCCCGCCGGTCGGCGAGGGCCCGCGCCGCATCCCGCAGCCGCCGCTCCTCGTCGGCCAACTGCCGCTCCAGAGCGGCCCGGTGCTCGACGGTGTCCTCCAGCGCCCGGCTCGCCGCCTCCACCGCGGCGGTCAGCTCCGCCTCCTGCTCACGGATCCGGGCGGCCTCGCGCTCCATGTCCTCCGGGTCGCGGCCGCGCCGCTCCTCCGGCGGCGCCTGCCGCGCGCTGCGCACCCGCGCCTCGGCGAGCGAGACGGTGCCGCGCACCCGCTCGGCGAACCGCGACAGCTCGTACCAGTTCTGCTGCGCCCGCTGCACCCGCGGCGTCAGCTCCCGCAGCCGCTCCTCCAGCTCCGCCTCCTGCCGCCGGGCGTCCCGCAGCCGCTGCTCGGCGGCCTCCTTACGCCGCTTGAGCGCCGCCTCGTCGGCGATCTCGGCGTGCAGCGCACGGCGCAGCGTGACGAGGTCGTCGGCGAGCAGCCGCAGCCGGGCGTCGCGCAGATCGGCCTGGATGACGGCGGCGCGCCGCGCGACCGCCGCCTGCCGGCCGAGCGGTTTGAGCTGCCGGCGCAGCTCATCGGTCAGATCCTGGACGCGGGCGAGGTTCGCCTGCATCGCGTCCAGCTTCCGGACCGCCTTCTCCTTGCGCTTACGGTGCTTGAGCACCCCGGCGGCCTCCTCGATGAAGGCCCGGCGCCCCATCGGATCGGCGTGCAGCACCCCGTCGAGCTGCCCCTGCCCGACGATGACGTGCATCTCCCGGCCGATACCGGAGTCACTGAGAAGTTCCTGGATGTCGAGGAGCCGGCAGGTGTCCCCGTTGATCTGGTACTCGCTGCCGCCGTTACGGAACATCGTCCGGGTGAGGGTGACCTCGGCGTACTCGATGGGCAGCGCCCCGTCGGCGTTGTCGATGGTCAGCGACACCTCGGCCCGGCCGAGCGGGGGCCGCCCGGTCGTCCCGGCGAAGATGACGTCCTCCATCTTGCCGCCGCGCAGCGACTTGGCGCCCTGCTCGCCCATCACCCAGGACAGCGCGTCCACGACGTTGGACTTGCCGGAGCCGTTGGGCCCTACGACGCAGGTGATGCCCGGTTCGAAGCGGAGCGTCGTGGCGGAGGCGAAGGACTTGAAGCCTCGCAGGGTCAGACTCTTGAGGTGCACGCCGTGCGACTTTACCGGCCCATTCCGGGCGCTCCGGCCGACATCCCGGGGCCCGGCGGCCCTCGCCGCGCCCCCTCGTGTCCACTTTCGGTTTCACGCCGTGTGGCGCAGGGCACATCATGCGGTAAGCGCCGAAAGGATCCGGCGCTCGGGGCACGGGAGGGCGGACATGACGAAGGGACGCCGAAGCGTCCCTTTTGCAGATCTCGCGTGACGCGGATCGTGCTGATGGCAGTTCCTCAAGCAGGTGGCATACGCTGCACCGGCCCTTGAGGCGGGGGTCAGGTGAGCGCGGGCTCCGCCTGGGGTACGTCGAGCATCGAACCGTCGTGACGTGCGGCAGCGGACAGCATGTCGTTTTCGGCCTGCATCCGGATCAATTCGGATTCCAGGTCCTGCACGCGCTGCTGAAGCCGTCGCATCTCGGAGAGGACTCGGGGGTCGGAGCCGCCGACGTAACCGAGAAGCGCCTTTGCCATGATGGATGGTCCTCCACAATGAGTGACCGACCGAAGCGGTGTGGGTCGTGAGGGATTCGCACCCGCGGTGCTTGTCATTTGCGGGGTTCTCAATGCCAAACAGCTAAGGTGCGCGGGGATTCCAGAGTCTCACCAATTGTTTTGACGGTCAACACGATCACACCCCGTATCGCTGGGCACCTGAGACGGCGCGGCCGTGCGGGCCGGGCGCCGGTTCTCCAGAAAGGTCCCGCGGGGCGTGGAGATCATCCGTACAGCGGCAGCCTTGCACGGGACGGCCGAGTTGGCAACCACCAGGCGAAATCTCCCGCCGGCGGACCTCCCGGGACCGGTCCGAAGATCATTCCCGGGGTCGCTCAGGGGCTGCTTTCCGTCGTCCGTCAGCGCGTCGCGAAGCCGTCGTAACCCCCGCGCGGGGTGTCCCATATCTCAGTGACACCGTCGACGCGTCCGGGCGTGTCCCCGGCGCGCAGCCATTCCAGCAATTCCTCACAGCGGTCCTTCGGGCCTTCGGCGACGACCTGGACGCGTCCGTCGTCCAGATTGAGCGCGAAGCCGACCAGTTCGCCGATGCGGAGGGCGTTGGCGCGGGTGAACCAGCGGAATCCGACGCCCTGGACCCGGCCACGCACCCATGCCGTCAGGCGGACTTCTTCGTTCATGGCGTGCACGGTATCCGGCCGAACGTCCGCCGGACACCTCGGTCCGGTGGGGCATGGCGTACAGTCGCCCGGCAATCCAGCTCACTCGTTCGAGTGAATTTGACGATGCTGAGGACGGAAGGACGCCAGCGGATGGGCCGCCACAGACGCTCTGCTTCCCCTGCTACCGGACCGGCGGGCGCACCGCTCGCCGATGCCGCCTTCGGTGAGCGCGGCCGGCAAAGCCACCGCGCCCGGCGCACGGCACCGGTGCGGACGGGGCTGATCGGCGCGTCCGCCGCGGTCGCGATGGGGACCGTCGCGGTCGCCTCGGGGCTGATCCCGGGCAGCGGTGACCGGTACGTGGTGGGTGAGGACGGCGGGCGGCCGGTCCGGGCCGGAACGTTGCCGGACGCCTCGCCGCAGGGCGGTGCACCGGCCGTACCGACGGACCGGGCGGCGGGCGCGGTCGGCCGCGGCGGTGGCCGCACGGCGGCCCCCGGCACCGGGCGGCCCAGCTCCACGGCATCCCCGTCCGCCTCGCCGTCCCCGACGGAGCACCGCCGCCCGGCTCCGCCCCCGGCCGGTGCCGGGCACGGTGGCGGCGCCGTCTCCGGCGCGCCCACCACGGCGCCGACCGCCTCCCCGTCCCCGCGGCGTCCGGCGGGCTCCGGGGCCGAGGCCCAGGTGCTGTCGCTGGTCAACGAGGAGCGGGCCGAGGCCGGGTGCGCGCCGGTGAAGGCCGACGGGGAACTGGCCTCGCTGGCCCGGGACTTCAGTGACGACATGGCCGCGCGCGGTTTCTTCGACCACACCGACCCGGACGGCGCCGGCCCCTGGGACCGTGCCCGCACGGCCGGTGTCTCCGGTCTCGGCGGTGAGAACATCGCCCGCGGCCAGGCCGACGCCGCGGCCGTCATGGCGTCCTGGATGAACAGCCCGGGGCACCGCGCCAACATCCTCAACTGCGAGTACCGCACGCTCGGCGTCGGGGTGCACCGCGGGCCGGGAGGCCCCTGGTGGACGCAGGACTTCGGTTTCTGACCCCGGACACCGCCGTCCTCGCCCGCCGGGCGCGACGCGGAGTGTGCCCGTGGCGCCCACGGCGGCGGTGATCACGCCGGTGAGGACGGCGCCCGTCCCGGTGCCTGCCCGGTCCGCTCCGCCACGGCCCCGGCGCTTCCTTCCGCTCGTCGTGCCGACTCCTCGGCCGCGCGCCGCAGGAGATAGGTGTGCAGCGCCGCGGCGGCGGTCAGACGGTGGCGGGACGCCTGGTGCAGGGCGGCGCGGCGGCGGGCCAGCTCGGCGCGGAGGCGGTCGGGGTCGCCCGTCGTCCGGAGTTCGTCCAGGACGGCGGCGATGGCGGCGAGGGGGTGGCCGCCGCGCCGCAGCAGTGCGGTGATGTGCGCCAGGCGCAGTTCGGCGGCGGGGTAGCTGCGGTATCCGGTGGCCGGTTCGCGGTCCGGGCGGAGCAGCCCGTGGTGCTCCCAGAGCCGCAGGACGGGCGGCCGGACGCCCACGGCGCGGGCCGCGGCGCCGATCCGCAAGGGACCGGGCGCGAAGGCGGGCGGCGCGGCGTCCGGCACCGTGGCGAGGGCGTCGTGGACCGCGGTCAGGTCGCGCCGTTCCCGGTCCAGCCTGGCGTGGCCGGCGTCGAGCGCGGCGAGCGCGGTCTCCTCGTCACCGTCGTGGAGGGCGCGCATGACGGTGCGGGTGGTGGCCCAGCCGTGTCCGGCGGCGAGGGCGCGGGCGGCGGTGAGCGCCTCGGCGTGCAGGGTGGTGAACCGGCGGTGGCCGCCCGCGCTGCGCGCGGCCGGCGGCAGCACGCCGGTGTCCAGATAGCTGCGCAGCTGCTGTACGGAGATGCCCGCCGCCCGCGCCAGCTCACCGGCCCGCAACCGGTCCGCCACGCCGTCCTCCCACCGTCCCGTTCCGTCCGCCGGGTGCAGCCTACGGGGCGGACCGGCCCGTCACAGCTCTCGTCCCCGGTTGAGATTTTCCTGCCCATTTCCCTCGCCGACCTGCGTGAACGTCGCCGAAATCCCTGTTCGCACTTGAATGGAAGACTGGAGAGCAGGCGGATGGACACCCCTGACGAGAGGAAGGCCGCGTATGAAGTTCGTGCTGGAGGTCGAGTGGGACGAGGGGAAGACCGCGCAGGACCCGGCGGGCGAACTGGGCCGCATCCTGCGCTACTGGGGCGGCAACCTCCACCACTACGCGATGGCGCCCGGCGACGGCTCGGCGGTGTACGACTCGGAGTACCGCGAGGTCGGCCGCTGGCACGTCACCGGGTCGCCCGGCAGCTGACCGGCCGGCGCCTCAGGGCCGCGGCGGCCGCTGGCAGCGCGGGCAGAAGTAGCTGGAGCGGTTCATCCACGGCCGGCGGCGGATCGGGGTGCCGCACCGGCGGCACGGCTCGTCCTCCCGCCCGTACGCGTCGAGGGACCGCTCGAAGTAGCCGGACTCGCCGTTGACGTTGACGTAGAGGCTGTCGAAGCTGGTGCCGCCGACGGCGAGGGCGGCGGACATCACCTCCCGTACGTGGCCGAGGAGTTCGGCGGTGCGGGGGCGGGTGAGGGTGGCGGTGGGGCGCTCGTAGTGCAGGCGGGCGCGCCAGAGCGCCTCGTCGGCGTAGATGTTGCCGACGCCGCTGATCAGGGACTGGTCGAGCAGGGCGCGTTTGACGGTGGTGCGGCGGCGGCGCAGCGCGTCGTGGAAGGCGGCGTCGTCGAAGGCCGGATCGAGCGGGTCGCGGGCGATGTGCGCGATGGCGTCCGGGAGCTGGTCGGCATCGCCGGGCACGGTGTCGTGCAGCGAGAGGCCGCCGAAGGTCCGCTGGTCGACGAAGCGGAGTTCGGTACCGGCGGCGCCGGCGGGCGGCGGGCTCACCGAGTCGTCGAAGCGGATCCGGATGCGCAGGTGCTTCTCGTCCGGCGCGTCCTGCGGCTGCACCAGCAGCTGCCCGCTCATCCCGAGGTGGGCGAGGACCGCGAGGCCGTGGGTGACATCGGTGGTGACCTGCGGTGCGATGCCCTCGGCGGCGCTCTGCGCGGCGGGGCCGCCGCCGGACACCGGCAGCCAGAGGTACTTGCCGCGGCGCCGTGCCGCGCCGATGCGCAGTCCGGTCAGCCGGGCGGCGAAGTCGGCGGCGCCCGCGGTGTGGCGGCGGATCGACCGCGGGTGCAGCACCTCGACCGTGTCGACGGTCCGGCCGCTGACCCAGCGCTCCAGTCCTCGGCGGACGACCTCGACCTCGGGCAGTTCGGGCACCGCGGCTCTCCTCACGGTTCTTCGGCAGGGCTCGGAAAAGACTTCTGACCCCGTCGGGCGGTGTCGCCCGGCGGGGTCAGAAGGGGTGGTTCAGCCGGCCGGCGTCGAGGAGTCGCCGGAAGCCGTGGCAGGCTCGGCGGCCGGGCCGTCCGTCCCGGCCTTGGCGCGCTCGTCCGCCGCGGCGCGGATGGCGCGCCACGCGGATTCCGCCGCCTGTTGTTCGGCTTCCTTCTTGCTGCGGCCGGTGCCGGTGCCGTACGAGACACCACCGACGCGGGCGGCAGCCGTGAACGTCTTCTCGTGGTCCGGTCCGGCCTCGGTGACCAGGTACTCCGGGACGCCGAGACCTTCGGTCGCGGTGAGTTCCTGGAGGCTCGTCTTCCAGTCCAGGCCGGCGCCGAGGCTGGAGGACTTCTCGATGAGCGGGTCGAAGAGCCGGTGTACCAGCTCGCCGGCCGCGTCGAGGCCCTGGTCGAGATAGACCGCGCCGATCACCGCTTCGAGGGTGTCGGCGAGGATGGACGCCTTGTCCCGGCCGCCCGTGCCTTCTTCGCCCCGTCCGAGGCGGATGAAGGCGCCGAGGTCGAGGCCGCGGCCCACCTCGGCGAGCGCGCGCGAGTTGACCACCGCGGCCCGGAGCTTGGCCAGCTGGCCTTCCGGGAGGTCGGGGTGGATGCGGTACAGCGTGTCCGTGACCACCAGGCCGAGCACGGAGTCCCCGAGGAACTCCAGCCGCTCGTTGGTGGGCAGACCGCCGTTCTCGTACGCGTAGGAACGGTGCGTCAGCGCACGTACCAGAAGGGCGGACTCAAGGTGGTACCCGAGCCGCCCTTCCAGAATCGTGTGGGACGAGGCCGTGTCCGCCGGTGCCTGCTCCTCGCCGCGGGTGCGGGCCGAGGGGCGGGCGTCTTGCGCCTTCTTGGGGCTAGACACAGTGCCTGTCACCAGCCGCTCAGACCTCGAGGACCTGGCGCTTGTTGTAGGTGCCGCAGCTCTGGCACGCGATGTGCTGCTGCTTCGGCTCGTGGCAGCGCTCGCACGCCACCAGGGTGGGGACCGCAGCCTTCCACTGCGACCGGCGGTGGCGCGTGTTGCTGCGCGACATCTTCCGCTTCGGAACAGCCACGGCTACTTCTCCTGCTTCTCGTCGACGTGCGCTGATCGAGGCGCGTCGCCGCTCAACTTGTCCTTCTCGCCGTCCTGGTCGGTCCCGACGAGTCCCTGCAGTGCCGCCCAACGGATGTCGACGGCGTCGTGGTGGTGGTCCGGGTCGTCCGCGAGCCGCGCTCCGCAATCGGAACACAGACCCGGGCAGTCTTCCCGGCACACCGGCTGCAGCGGCAGTGCGAGCACCACCGCGTCCCGCAGCACGGGTTCGAGGTCGAACAGGTCGTCCTCGACGAAGAGTGTGTCCTCCTCGTCCTCGGCGTCGTCGCCGGATTCCGCGGGGCGGGTCCGGGCGTCGGCGTCGGGGTAGGCGAACAGCTCCTGGAAGTCCGCTGCGAGCTCACGCTCCAGCGGCTCCAGACACCTTACGCACTCCCCCTTCACGGTTGCACGGGCGGTACCTGTGACAAGCACCCCGTCCATGACCGATTCCAGGCGGAGGTCGAGTGCGATCGGGGCACCCTCGGGCACGCCGATCACCTCGTTGCCGAGGTCCCGGGGGGCCTCGACGGTGCGGGAGAGCCGCTGGAGCGCGCCGGGACGACGGCCCAGCTCGCGCGTGTCGAACACGAGCGGGGAACGGTGGTCGAGGCGGGCGTTGATGGCTTTCCTGCTTTCTGTACCGGGGGTCCGGCGCTCGGTCTTTCCGGCCACCGGACCCGGGAGAGGGGCGGGGGCGGAAACGGGCAGCCGGGATCGCGGACGTACACGCGACCGAACAGCCAGGATACTGGACCGGCCCGGATAGGCCCAATCCGGGCCGGTCCGGGGCCGTGGCCCCTAGGGGCGGCCCTCCTCGTACTGCCGGAGCTGGTCGAGGTTGATCATGCTGGTGTCGAAGAGGCTGGTCTCGTCCAGGGCGCCGGGCTGCGCGGGCGGCTGCTGGGGCGTCTGCTGCGGGGCCGCGTAGCCCGCCTGCGGGGCGTAGCCCTGCTGCGGGACCTGCCCGGCGGACTGCTGCTGCCAGCCGTAGCCGTACGGGTCCGGCTGCTGGGCGTACTGCTGCTGCCCGTAGGCGTACCCGCCCTGACCTGCGGCGTAGCCCTGATCCGGGTAGTAGCCGGGCTGGGTGTACCCCGGGGCCCCGGCGGCGGCCCGGAGCGGCTGGGGGGCGGGCTCGGACGGGGCTGCGGGCTGCTGCGGGGCGTCGTCGGCGAGGCCGGCGAGGTACTCCGCGTCGGCCTGGTGGCCGCCGGCCCGCTCGTCGCCCTGGGCGGCGAGGTGGGCGCCCAGTTCGTCGACGGCGCGGGCGCCCTGGAGCTTGTCGCGGCCGCGGCCGACCGCTTCGAGGGTTTTGGTCAGCACCGCCTGGAAGGCGCCGAACTTGGCGTCGACGTAGGCGTCGGCGCGTTCGGTGAGGGTCGCCGGGTCGCTGCTGCGCTCCGGGGCCTCCGCGTCGGCGTAGCCCTGCTCGTCGAGGCCGGGGCCGCGGCCGAGCAGTTTCTCCCGGCCGCGGTCGACGGAGCCGATGGTCTTGGTGAGGACGACCTCGAAGTTGGCGAGTTTGCTGTCGACGTAGTCGTCGGCCTCGGCGCGGATCTCCTCGGCCTCGCGGCGTGCCTCGGCGAGGATGCGGTCCGCCTCGTCCTGGGACCGGCGGGCGACCTCGGTGTCGGAGATCAGCGAACCGCGGTGGGCGTGGGCGGACTCGATGATCCGTTCCGCCTCGGCGCGGGCCTCCTCGACCATCCGCTCGCGGCCGCCGAGCAGTTCCTGCGCCTGGGCCAGCGAGCCGGGCAGCGCCGCGCGCACCTCCTCCAGCATGGCGAGCAGTTCGGCCCGGTTGACCACACACGACGCCGACATGGGCACGGAACGGGCGCTGCCGATGTTGTCGACGATCTCGTCGAGCTTCTTCTGCACGTCCACGTTGGACTCGCCACTCTCTGAAGGGATGGAACGAGGGAACGCCCCGACTGTACGGCCACCCGGCCTCGCTCCGACACCTGCTGACGGTACGTCAGCAGGTGGTGGCGCCCGGCCGGCGCGCCGGGGCGTGGCTCAGCGCTGCCGCAGCCGCTCGGTGAGCGCCTCCAGGACGAACGGCGGGACGAGGTGGCCGACGTCGCCGCCCCACGCCGCGACCTCCTTGACCAGGCTGGAGGAGAGGAAGCTGTAGGTGGGGTTGGTGGGGACGAAGAGCGTCTCCACGCCGGACAGCCCGTTGTTCATCTGGGCCATCTGGAGTTCGTAGTCGAAGTCGCTGACGGCGCGCAGGCCCTTGACGATCGCGGGGATGTCGCGCTGCTTGCAGAAGTCGACGAGCAGTCCGTGGAACGCCTCGACCTCGACGTTGCCGTACTCGGCGGTGGCCCGGCGGATCAGGTCGATGCGTTCGTCGACCGTGAAGAGTCCCTGCTTGGACTGGTTGATCATCACGGCGACGTGGACGACGTCGTACAGCTTGGAGGCACGGGCGATGATGTCCAGATGCCCATTGGTGATGGGGTCGAAGGACCCCGGACAGACGGCGCGGCGCAACTCTGGTTCCTCGCTCTCCGATGCGTTCATGACACGCGTTCCGACGTCTCGTCGGGGGACGTCGAAGCGGCGCGACCGTACCAAAGCGTCCCCTCGCCGTAGCGGCGGGCCTTGATCGCCGCGAAACCGTCCGGCCAGGAGAACGCGCCGCCTCGGGTACTCCGTTCCACCGTGACGAGTGCGTCCGGCGCGCACCAGCCCGCACCGCGGAGTGTGAGGAGGATCTCCCGCAGGTCGTCGTCGGTGACGGCGTAGGGCGGGTCGAGGAAGAGGACGTCGTACGGGGCGCCGGGCGGGGCGTCGGCGGCGGTCTGTTCGGCGCGGCCGGTGCGGATCTCGGCGCCGGGCAGGCCGACGGCCTTGACGTTCTCGCGGACGGTGCGGGCGGCGCGGGCGTCGGCCTCGACGAGCAGGACGTGGGCGGCGCCCCGGGAGAGCGCCTCCAGGCCGACCGCGCCGGAGCCGGCGTAGAGGTCGAGGACCCGGGCGCCGGTCAGCGGGCCGTCCAGCGACTCCCAGGTGGAGAAGAGGCCCTCGCGCGCGCGGTCGGAGGTCGGGCGGGTGCCGTTGCCGGGGGGTACGGCCAGGCGGCGGCCGCCGGCCGTACCGGCGATCACGCGGGTCATGGGCCCGTCCTTACGTGGTGCGGGTTCGGTTGGGGGAGACGGCGGCCGGGGTGGGGCGCCGTGGCCTCCACGATATTCCGGCCGGGCGCAGGGCGGCGCGCGGCGGGTCGCGGGGCGCCGGGTGAGGGTGAGGCTTGTCACGCGGGGCCGGCGTGGGGCGGGCCCGGTGTGGGGCGGGGCCGGGCAGGTGGAGGACCGTCTTCGGTGGCCGAAGGACTTCACCTTCGTGCGCCGTGCCGGGAGCGGCGTCTTCGGCGGGCCGGACGGGGCGTTCGCCGACCGGGACGCCGGAATCCTCGGCGGGGCGCGGGGCCGGGCCCCGTCCGGTGGGCCGGGCCCCGTCCGGTGGGCCGGGCCGGTCGCGCGGGCGCGCCGGCCGTACACGGCCGTGGCCGTCCGCCGGGCCGGTCACGCGGCGCCGCCCAGCACTCCGGCCCCCGTCGTCACCCCTTGTCGAGGTACTCCTCGCGCTCCTCGTCCAGCAGGGCGGCGAGGGCGGTGCGCAGTTCGGGGTAGGCGTCGAGGGAGGGGTCGGCGGTGACGACGGCGGTGGCCTCCTCGCGGGCGGCGGCGATGACCTCCTCGTCCTCGATGACGGCGAGCATCCGCAGGGAGGAGCGGACGCCGGACTGGGCCTGGCCGAGGACGTCGCCCTCGCGGCGCTGTTCGAGGTCGATACGGGAGAGTTCGAAACCGTCGAGGGTGGCGGCGACGGCGGCGAGGCGGGCGCGCGCGGGGCTGGCCTCGGGCATCTCGCTGACCAGCAGGCAGAGTCCGGGGGCGGCGCCCCGGCCGACGCGGCCGCGCAGCTGGTGGAGCTGGGAGACGCCGAAGCGGTCGGCGTCCATGATCACCATGGCGGTGGCGTTGGGGACGTTGACGCCGACCTCGATGACGGTGGTGGCGACCAGGACGTCCAGCTCGCCGGCGGCGAAGCGGCGCATGACGGCGTCCTTGTCCTCGGGCGGCATCCGGCCGTGCAGGGCGGCCACCCGCAGCCCGGCGAGCGGTCCGGCGGTGAGCTGCCGGACGAGGTCGAGCACCGCGAGCGGCGGCCGCTTCTCCTCGGTGTCCTCGGGCGGCGGGCCGTCCTCCGCGCCGCCCTTGCGGCCCTTGCCCGCCGCGGGGGCGTCCTCCTCGTCGCCGATGCGGGGGCAGACGACGTAGCCCTGGTGGCCCGCGGCGACCTCCTCGCGGACCCGCTCCCAGGCACGGGCGAGGAAATGCGGCTTGTCCTTGGCGGGGACGACGTGGGTGGCGATGGGTGAGCGCCCGGCGGGGAGCTGGTCGAGGACGGAGGTCTCCAGGTCGCCGAAGACGGTCATGGCGACGGTGCGCGGAATGGGGGTGGCGGTCATCACCAGCAGGTGCGGGGTCCGCTTCTCGCCCCGGGAGTGGCCCTTGCCGCGCAGGGCGTCGCGCTGCTCGACACCGAAGCGGTGCTGTTCGTCGACGACGACCAGCCCGAGGTCGTGGAACTGCACCTTGTCCTCGATCAGGGCGTGGGTGCCGATGACGATGCCCGCCTCGCCGGTGACGAGGTCGAGGAGCGCCTGACGGCGGGCGGCGACGCCCATGGAGCCCGTCAGCAGCACCACCTTGGTGCCGTGCTCCGCCCCGCCGAGCATCCCGCCCTCGGCCAGCTCCCCCATCATCTCCGTGATGGAGCGGTGGTGCTGCTGGGCGAGGACCTCGGTGGGGGCGAGCATCGCCGCCTGTCCCCCGCTGTCGACGACGGCGAGCATCGCGCGCAGCGCCACCATCGTCTTGCCGGAGC
Organism: Streptomyces sp. NPDC027185; assembly: GCF_055567035.1. NCBI lineage: Bacteria > Bacillati > Actinomycetota > Actinomycetes > Kitasatosporales > Streptomycetaceae > Streptomyces > Streptomyces sp. NPDC027185. The sequence continues at coordinate 148,450 of NZ_JBVHRF010000002.1, forward strand.
CGACCTCGCCCTGGAGGAGGCGGTGCATGGGGTGGTCGGTGGCGAGGTCGGTGAAGATCTCCTCGCTGACCTTCCGCTGCCCCTCGGTGAGGGTGAACGGCAGCCCGGCGTCGAACGCGTCGAGGATTCCGCCCTCGGTCAACGGGCGGGGTACGGCCGGGAGTTGGGTCTCGGCGAAGCGGCGGCGGGCCAGCGCGACCTGGAGGACGAACGCCTCGTCCCACTTCAGCCGGGCGCGGGCACCGGCGATGTCGGCCTTGGTGCGCGGGCGGTGGATCTTCTCCAGCGCCTCGGGCAGCTCCACCAGCCCGCGGCCCTCCCGCAGCGCCTCCGGCAGCGGGTCGACGGCCTCCCGGGCACGGGGCAGTACGGCGTCGACGGCCTTGGCGAGCTTCCAGGACGCCATCTGCTGGCAGGCCGGGTAGATCGGCATCAGCGCACCGGCGAAGGCGTCGACCGCCTCGCTGCCGGACTCCTGGTCGAGGAGGGCGTACTCGGGGTGGGCGAGCTGGAGCTTGCGGTTGAAGACGGAGACCTTGCCGGCGAACATCGCGCGGCGGCCCGGCACCAGGTCCTTGTGCGGCTTGTGGATGCCCTTGCCGAAGAAGACCAGCTGGAGGCGGCCGCCGCCGTCGGTGAGGGTGACCTCCAGGCGCTGGCCGCGGCCGCCGTTGAACCGCAGGACGCGGGCGTCGGCGACCTGGGCGACGACGGTGACGTGCTCGTCGAGCGGGAGATCGGCGAGGCGGGTCAGCTCACCGCGCTCGGCGTACCGGCGCGGGTAGTGGTGCAGCAGGTCGCCGACCGTGTGCAGGCCGAGGTGGTCGGCGAGCACCTTCGCGGTGGTGCCACCGAGGGTCTTCTTCAGGGGTTCGTCGAGCGCGGCCACGCACCCATTGCACACCATGGCACTGACAACGCGGCCGCCCGCCGGGCGGGGAGAGCGGCCGGGACCGGGCGACACGGGGCTCCGTACGGGCCCGGGAGCCGCGACGAGCCGGGCCGGAGCCGGGGCGGGGCCCGGCCGTACGGAGCGCGGCCCTGCGTGGTGGGGCCGGAAGAGCGGGCACCCGGCCCCGTACGCCCGGAAGCAGGTGTCCGGCCCGTGCGCCCCGGACGCGGGCTCCCGTCCGTACGCGCAGACCCGTACGCGTCGGCCCCGCGCACGGCCCCGTGCGGGCCCCGCGCCGCTACTCGACCCCGATCAGCAACGGCGCCGCGTGGTGGCCGCCCTCGTACACGACGGTGTCGACGGCGAGGAAGCGTTCGCGGACGTGGGCCTCCAGGCGTTCGGCGAGGCCGTCGGGGGCGCGGGCGCCGCGGACCAGGGTGACGAGTTCGCCGCCGGCCGAGAGCATCCGGTCGAGGACGGTGAGGGCGGTGTCCGCCAGGTCGGTGCCGATGACCGCGACGTCGCCGTCGATCAGCCCGAGGACGTCGCCCTGCTGGCAGACGCCCGCCATCGTCCACGCCTGGCGTTCGGCGACGGTCAGTTCGGCGTAGCGGGTGGCGCCGGCGGCCGAGGTCATGGCGACGGCGTCCTCGTCGAAACTGCGGTCGGGCTCGTGGACGGCGAGCGCCGCGAGGCCCTGTACGGCGGCGCGGGTGGGGATGAGCGCGACCCGGATGCCCTCGGTACGGGCGGTCTCGGCCGCCGCGGCGGCGGTGTGGCGCAGCTCGGGATCGTTCGGCAGCAGCAGCACCTCGCGGGCGCGGGCCTGCCGGATCGCCTGGACCAGCTCCCCGGAGGCGGGCGGCTCCCCGGGGCGCACCCGCACCGCGGTCGCGCCGGCCTCCTCGCACAGCGCGGCCAGCCCCTCCCCCGGGACGACGGCGACGACGCCCCGTGCGGCCGGTTCCGGCACGGGGCGCGCGGTGTGCGCGGCGCCGTCGAAGTGCGTGATGCGGATGCGGTACGGGCGGCCCGCCTCGATGCCCGCCTCGACGGCGGCGCCCGCGTCGTCGACGTGGACGTGGACGTGGAACAGGCCGTCGCCGCCGACCACGACGAGGGAGTCGCCGAGCGCGTCGAGGCGGGCGCGCAGCCGCGCCACGGCGGTGTCGTCGGCCTCCAGGAGGTAGATCACCTCGAAGGCGGGGCCCGTCGCCTCCCCGGGCGGGCAGGTCTCCGGGGCGGCCCCGGTGACGGCGGCGGGGCCCGCGGCCTCCGGGAGCGGGGCGTCCGCCCGTACGGCGACGGGCGCGGCGGTGACCTCGCCGGACAGGGCGTCCGCGAGCGCCCCCAGCAGGGCGACCAGCCCGCAGCCGCCGGCGTCCACCACCCCGGCCCGGCCCAGGGCGGCGAGCTGCCCCGGGGTGGCGCGGAGGGCGGCGCGGGCGGCGTCGTGGGCGGCGCGCGCCACCGCCGCGGAGTGCGGCGCGGTGGGAGCGGCGGCCACCGCGGCGTCGGCGGCACCGGCGGCTACCGTCAGCACGGTGCCCTCCACGGGGTGCGCGACGGCCTCCCGGGCGGCGGCCGCGGCGCGGTGCAGCGCCCGTCCCAGGGCGGCGGGCGGGCAGTCGCCGGGCCGCTCAGTGTCCGGACCGCGGGCACCGGCGGCGTCCGCGGCGTCCGGTCCCGTGCCGGGCACCGGCGGTGCGGCGAGGACCTCGGTCATGCCGCGCAGCAGCTGGGCGAGGATGGTGCCGGAGTTGCCGCGCGCCCCGATGAGGGCACCGTGGGCCATGGCTCCGGCGGCGTCGGCGAGGCAGGGCTCGGTGCCCGCGGCGGCGTGCCCGTCGAAGGCCGCCTCGACGGCGCGGGCGGCGGATTCGAGGGTGAGATAGAGGTTGGTGCCGGTGTCGCCGTCGGCCACGGGATAGACGTTGATCGCGTCGATCCGGGCGCGTTCCCGGCCCAGCGCCTCCAGCGCCAGCCCGCACCAGGTGCGGATCGCGGCGGCGTCGAGCGGGTGCGGCACAGCGTCCTCCTGGATGCACGGGATGACCGCACAGTAGCCGCGGTCACACCGGGAGCCCGGGGCGGGGGCCGGAGCGCGCATGGTAGTTTCGTTCTACGGACGCGGCCGTTGTATGCTGCTCCGGTTGCCCGGTGCGAATCGGGCCATTCCTCTCCTGGCGACGCCGGTCGGTCAATGCACTCGGCCCGTCAGGATTCACCGTAAGTGCATCTGAAGTCTTTGGAGTGACCCGTGGCTGCCAACTGCGACGTCTGCGGCAAGGGGCCGGGCTTCGGCAAGAGTGTCTCTCACTCGCACCGCCGTACCAACCGTCGTTGGAACCCCAACATCCAGACGGTTCGTGCCGTGGTCGAGCGTACGCCGAAGCGGCTCAACGTCTGCACCTCGTGCATCAAGGCCGGCAAGGTCTCGCGCTGACGTCTTCGCCGTAGCGCAGCCGAGCCGGTTGCTTGACGAGAAGCCGGTCCACCGAAAGGTGGGCCGGCTTCTTGCCGTTGCCGTACGGGGCGGCGGGGCGCACCGTGCGGACCGCCCCGTGCGGGCGGGTGCGCGGTGCCGGGCCCGCCGCCCCGCGCGCGGGGCGCACTGTTGCCGCGTCATGGGCGAGGTGTTGCCGTCCGTTACGGGCGGGCGCGGTGCGTTGCGCGGTCGTTGCGGTTCCGTGGCCGGGTGGCGGTACCGCTTCCGGGGCGCTCCTCGCCGCCCCTAGTGTCCGGGTCCCGGACGCGGCACTCCCCTGCCGGGTCCGTCCGTCACCCACCGTGCGAGGACCGTTTCATGAGCCAGCCCGTCGACTCCGTCACCGCAGGACACCCCACCGACGACCGTGCCGCGGCCGAGGACCCGTCCGCCGCGTGGTCCTTCGAGACCCGGCAGATCCACGCGGGCACGGCGCCCGATCCCGCCACCGGGGCCCGCGCGGTGCCGATCTACCAGACGACGTCCTTCGCCTTCCGGGACACCCGGCACGCCGCGGACCTCTTCTCGCTCGCCGAGCCCGGCAACATCTACACCCGGATCCACAACCCCACCCAGGACGCCCTGGAGCAGCGGGTCGCCGCGCTGGAGGGCGGTGTCGCGGCCGTCGCGCTCGCCTCCGGGCAGGCGGCGGAGACGCTGGCGCTGCTGACGCTGGCGGGCGCCGGTGATCACATCGTGGCCTCGTCGTCGCTGTACGGCGGGACGTACAACCTCTTGCGGCACACGCTGCCGCGGCTGGGTGTGGAGGTGTCGTTCGTCGACGATCCGGACTCCGTCGCCGACTGGGAGGCGGCCGTGCGTCCCACGACGAAGGCGTTCTTCGCGGAGACGCTGGGCAATCCCCGGGGCAACGTCCTCGACATCCGGGCGGTCGCGGACGCGGCGCACGGGGCGGGCGTACCGCTGATCGTCGACAACACGGTGCCGACGCCGTATCTGCTGCGGCCCATCGAGCACGGCGCGGACGTGGTGGTGCACTCGGCGACGAAGTTCCTCGGCGGGCACGGCACCACGCTGGGCGGGGTGGTGGTCGACGCGGGCACCTTCGACTTCGGGGCGCACGCCGAGCGGTTCGCGTCCTTCCACACCCCCGACCCGAGCTACCACGGGCTGCGCTACTGGCCGGACCTGGGCCCCGGCGCGTTCGCCGTGAAGCTGCGGGTGCAGCTGCTGCGCGACATCGGTCCGGCCATCGCGCCGCACTCCGCGTTCCTGCTGCTCCAGGGCATCGAGACGCTCAGCCTCCGCCTGGAGCGGCACACCGCGAACGCGCAGGCGCTCGCCGAATGGCTGGAGGGGCGCGACGAGGTGGCGGCGGTGCACTACCCGGGGCTGGCGTCCAACCGCTGGTACGAGGCGGGGCGGACGTATCTGCCGCGCGGGGCGGGCGCGGTGCTCTCGTTCGAGCTGCGTGACGGTGTCGAGGCGGGCAAGAAGTTCGTCGACGCGGTGCGGCTCTTCAGCCACCTCGCGAACATCGGTGACGTACGGAGCCTGATCATCCATCCGGCGTCCACCACCCACAGTCAGCTCGACGAGGAGCAGTTGGCGGCGGCGGGCGCGGCGCCCGGTCTGGTGCGGCTCTCCGTGGGGCTGGAGAGCCTGGAGGATCTGCGGGCCGATCTGGAGGCGGGGTTCCGGGCCGCGAAGGCGGCGTCCTGAGCCGCGGCGCGCCGGGCCGTGCCCTCCCGCCCGCCTCCGGGGCGTGGCGGGAGGGCGATCCGCCGGGCCGCCGCCGGTGGGTGACGCTGCCCGGCGCGCTGCCGCTGGAGTCCGGCGGCGCACTGCCGGGCGTGCGCCTCGCGTACGAGACGTGGGGCACGCTCGCCCCGGACGCCTCGAACGCGGTGCTGGTGCTGCACGCGCTGACCGGCGACAGCCATGTGGCGGGCCCGGCGGGGCCCGGCCATCCCACCGTGGGCTGGTGGGACGCGCTGGTCGGGCCGGGCGCCGCGCTCGACACCCGGCGGTGGTACGTGGTGGCGCCCAACGTGCTGGGCGGCTGCCAGGGCAGTACCGGTCCGGCGTCGCCCCGCCCCGGTGGCACGGGGCGGTGGGGGCCCGACTTCCCGCAGATCACCCCGCGCGACCAGGTCGCCGCCGAGGCGCGGCTGGCCGACGCGCTGGGCATCGCGCGGTGGGCGGCGGTGATCGGCGGTTCGATGGGCGGCATGCGGGCCCTGGAGTGGGCGGCGGGGCTGCCGGAGCGGACCGGGGCGCTGCTGGTCCTGGCGTGCGGGGCGGCGGCTTCGGCGGAGCAGATCGCGTGGGGCGCGGTGCAGACGGCCGCGGTCCGCGCCGATCCGGGCTGGCGCGGCGGGCGGTACCACGACGCCCCGCGCGGCGCTGGTCCGCATCGCGGGCTGGGCATCGCCCGGCGGATCGCCCACCTCACATACCGCAGTGAACCGGAGCTGGCGCACCGCTTCGGGCGGCGCGCGCAGCCCGGTGAGGATCCGTGGCGCGGCGGGCGGTACGCGGTCGAGTCGTACCTCGACCATCACGCGGACAAGCTGGTGCGGCGGTTCGACGCGGGGAGCTACGTCACGCTCGTCGAGGCGATGAACGCGCACGACGTGGGGCGCGGACGGGGCGGCGCGGCGGCGGCCCTGGCGCGGGCACGGATGCCCGCACGGGTCGCCGGGATCGCCTCCGACCGGCTCTACCCGCCCGCCCAGCAGGCCGAGTTGGCGGCCCTCCTCCCCGGCGCCGGTCCGCCCCGCATCCTCGACTCCCCCGCCGGCCACGACGGCTTCCTCACCGAGACGGAGCAGGTGGGGGCGGTGGTACGGGAGGTGCTGGACCGGGGGTGAGGGGAACTGCCGTGCGGCGGCGCGGGACCGGGGCGCGAGGCCGGCACGGGAGCACCGCACGGGGCGAGCACGCGCGCGCGCGGCGCGGACGCCGACTCACCGCACGGGGCGGCCGCCCCGCCGCCTCACTCTCCCCCGCGCCACCGCCAGCCGTGGTCCACCGGGCCGATGCCGCTCCCGAGCCGGAAGCCCGCCGCGAGGGCCCCGGTGACGTACTCCTTCGCGGCGGTGACGGCCTGCGGGACGGTGTCGCCGTGGGCGAGGCGGGCGGCGACGGCGGAGGCGAGGGTGCAACCGGTGCCGTGGGTGTGGCGGTTGTCGTGGCGCGGGGCACGCAGCCAGTGTTCCTCGGCACCGTCGGTGAGCAGGTCGACGGCGTCGGCGGTGCCCGGCAGGTGGCCGCCCTTGATGAGCGCCCAGCGCGGGCCGAAGGCGAGGACGGCGTCGGCGGCGCGGCGCATCCCGCTCTCGTCGGCGGTGCGGAGCCCGGTCAGCTGCGTCACCTCGTCGAGGTTGGGCGTGGCGACGGCGGCGGTCGGCAGCAGCTTGGTGCGGACCGCGTCCAGGGCGCTCGCGGCGAGCAGCGCGTCGCCGTGCTTGGAGACGCCCACGGGGTCGACGACGACGGGCACGGTCAGCTCCGCGAGGAGGGCGGCGACGGTCTCCACCAGCTCCGGCGAGGCGAGCATCCCGGTCTTGACCGCCTGGACGCCGATGTCGTCGACGACGCTGCGGAACTGCGCCCGTACCGCCTCGGCGGGCAGCTCCCAGGCGCCCTGGACACCGCGGGAGTTCTGCGCGGTGACGGCGGTGAGCACGCTCATGCCGTGGGTGCCCAGCGCCAGCATCGTCTTCAGATCGGCCTGGATGCCCGCACCGCCGCCGGAGTCGGAGCCGGCGACGGTCAGCACACGTGGTGGGGTCTGCACGGCGCCGAATCTACCGGCCGCCCCCGGGCGCCGCGGAGCCGCCCCGGGGTGCGGACCCGGCGTCGCCGTTGTCCCCGAAGTGGTCCCAGCCGGCCCGCGCCCAGGGCGCGCCGTCGACCGTCACCTGCGGCAGCGCGGCGGGGTGCAGGACCTCGCCGATCACCTTCCAGCGGGCGGGCAGCTTCACGTCGGGCGGGAACGTCGCGACGATCGCGTGGTCCTCACCGCCGTTGAGCACCCACTGCATGGGGTCGACGCCGACGGCGGTGCCGATGTCGGACATCTGCGTCGGGATATCGATCTTGGTGGAGGCGAGGTCGATACGGACCTTGCTGGCCTCCGCGATGTGCCCGAGGTCGGCGACGAGACCGTCACTGACGTCCGTCATGGCGGTGGCGCCCAGCCGGGCCGCCGCCGGACCCGCATGGTAGGGCGGTTCGGGCCGCCGGTGTGCCTCGACGAAGGCCCGCGGCGAACGGAACCCGCGGGTCAGCACCGCGTACCCGGCCGCCGACCAGCCCAGCCAGCCGGTCACCGCGACGACGTCCCCGGGCTGCGCGCCGCCGCGGGTCACCGGCTCGGCGTTGCGCAGATCGCCGAGGGCGGTGATGGAGACGGTGATGGTGTCCCCGCGGACGACGTCACCGCCGACCACCGCGGCACCGGCGACCTGGCACTCGTCGTGCAGTCCGTCCATCAGCTCGGTCGGCCAGGTGGCGGGGAGCTGCGCGGGAACGACCAGGCCCAGCAGGATGGCGGTGGGAACGGCGCCCATCGCGGCGATGTCGGCGAGGTTCTGGGCCGCGGCCTTCCGCCCGACGTCGTACGCGGTGGACCAGTCGCGGCGGAAGTGCCGGCCCTCCAGGAGGATGTCGGTGCTGGCGACGACCCTCCGGTCCGGCGCGGTGACCACCGCGGCGTCGTCACCCGGACCGATGCGTACCGCCGGGGTGGGGGTGATACGGGAGGTCAGCTCCCGGATCAGCCCGAATTCCCCCAGCTCGCCCACGGTGCCCTTCATGCTGTCGCCCTTCTCCTGCGTACGGCCGGTCCGTACTCCGCTGGCCTGGGCGCCGCACCGGCCGTCACCGCGCGGATCTCCCCGCTCCGCTCGGTGACGCGGTACCGTGGCGTCCCTTCTTCCCCCATGATCCTCGAAGCCGCCGTGGAGGCCCCGTGGTACAGGCGTACATCCTGATCCAGACCGAGGTCGGCCGGGCCTCGGCGGTGGCGGAGGTGATCGCGCAGATCCCCGGTGTGCTGACGGCCGAGGACGTGACCGGTCCCTACGACGTCGTCGTCCGCGCGCAGGCGGACACGGTCGACGAACTGGGCCGGATGGTCGTCGCCAACGTGCAGCGGGTGGAGGGGATCACCCGCACCCTGACCTGTCCGGTCGTCCATATCTAGCTCCCCGTATGCTCGGCCGGGTGATCTCGTCTCGCCGCTGGTTGCCGGTCCTGCCGTCGCTCGCCGTGCTCTGCGCGGCGGGCTGTTCGTCCGCGGCCGAGGTCACCCCGCCCGCGCCCGAGGGAGCGGCGGCCGGGTACTGCCGGGCCCTCCACGCGGAGTTGCCGGGCACCGTCGACGGGCTGGCGCGCAGGAGCACCGGGCCCGCGTCGGAGTACACCGCCGCCTGGGGCGACCCCGCCGTACAGCTGCGGTGCGGGGTACCCAAGCCGGGCACGTTGACGTCCGGGAGTGAACATTACAACCCCGCCGCCGACGCGGTGGACGTCAACGGCGTCTCGTGGTTCCTGGAGAAGCGCGACGAGGGCTACCGCTTCACGACGGTGCTGCGCAAGGCGTACGTCGAGGTGACGGTGCCGGCGGCGTACGCCCCCGAGGTCAACGCCCTCACCGATCTCGCCGCCGCGGTGAAGAAGACCGTGCCCGAAGGCGTCTGAGCCGGGCCCGCGGCAGGCGGGCCCGGCACCGGACGCGGTCAGCGCAGGCCGGTCGAGCGGGTCAGCGCCGCCGTCAGGAGCCGGTCGATCAGCTCCGGGTAGCTCACACCGCTCTCCTGCCACATCCGCGGGTACATCGAGATGGGTGTGAAGCCGGGGAGCGTGTTGATCTCGTTGATCACGAACTCGCCGTTCTCCTGGAGGAAGAAGTCCGCGCGGACCAGCCCCTCGCAGGACGCCGCCTCGAACGCCGCCACGGCCAGCTCCTGGACGCGGGCGGTCTCCTCGCCGGTGAGCGGTGCGGGCACCAGACCCGCCGCCGAGTCGATGTACTTCGCCTCGAAGTCGTAGAAGTCGTGGGCGGTGACCGGCGGGATCTCCGCCGGGACGCTGGCGCGCGGGCCGTCGGCGAACTCCAGCACCCCGCACTCGATCTCGCGTCCGCGCAGCAGCGACTCGACGATGACCTTCGGGTCGTGGCGCCGCGCCTCCTCGATCGCCGCGTCCAGCCCGTCGACGCCGTCGACCTTGGTGATGCCCATGGACGAACCGGCGCGGGCGGGCTTCACGAAGAGCGGCCAGCCGTGCTCGCCGGCGAAGTCCACGATCCGCTTGCGGGCCTCCTCGGGGCTGCGCTCCCACTCCCGCGGCCGGATGACCTCGTACGGGCCGACCGGCAGCCCGAAGGAGGTGAATACCCGCTTCATGTAGTCCTTGTCCTGGCCGACGGCGGAGGCGAGGACGCCGCAGCCGACGTAGGGGACGCCGGAGAGTTCCAGCAGACCCTGGAGGGTGCCGTCCTCACCGTAGGGGCCGTGCAGCACGGGGAAGACGACGTCGACCTCGCCCAGCGCCTTGGGGACGGAGCCCGGTTCGCTGTAGACCAGCTCGCGGTTGGTCGGGTCGACGGGCAGGACGACGGCGCCCTCGCCGGACTCGGTCAGCTCGGCGACGGTCGGCAGCCGGCGGTCCGCGATGGCCATCCGCTCCGGGTCGTCGCTGGTCAGCGCCCAACGGCCGTCGGTGGTGATCCCGATCGGCAGCACGTCGTACTTCTCCCGGTCGATGGCGCGCAGGACGGCTCCCGCGGTGACCACGGAGATGGCGTGCTCGGAGCTGCGGCCACCGAACACGACGGCGACGCGGGGCTTGTGGGGAGGGGTCTGGCTGCTCATATCGGCTTGAGGGTACCTGCTGGTCGATACGGAGTCGGCGCGGCGGCGGCCGTGCGCGGCGCCGTGTCCGGGCGCCGCACGCGAGGCGGGGCGGGCCGGCGCCGCACGCGGGGGCCGTCAGTGCCGTTCGGACTTGGCGCTGCGCCCCATCAGCTCCTTGAGGGCGACCATCGGCGGCTTGCCCTCGTGGACGATGTCGAAGACCGTCTCGGTGATCGGCATGTCGACGCCGTGGCGGCGGGCCAGATCCCGTACGGATTCGCAGGACTTGACGCCCTCGGCGGTCTGCTTGGTCACCGCGATGGTCTCGGCCAGGCTCATCCCGCGGCCGAGGTTGGTGCCGAAGGTGTTGTTCCGCGACAGCGGCGAGGAGCAGGTGGCGACGAGGTCGCCCATCCCGGCCAGGCCCGCGAAGGTGTGCGCGTCGGCGCCCATGGCGAGACCGAGGCGGGTGGTCTCGGCGAGACCGCGGGTGATCAGCGATGCCTTGGCGTTGTCGCCCAGCCCCATCCCGCCCGCGATGCCGACGGCGAGCGCGATGACGTTCTTCACCGCGCCGCCCAGCTCGCAGCCGACGACGTCGGTGTTGGTGTACGGGCGGAAGTACGGGGTGTGGCAGGCGGTCTGGAGCCGCCGGGCGACGGCCTCGTCGGTGCAGGCGACGACCGCGGCGGCGGGCTGCCGGGCGGCGATCTCCTTGGCGAGGTTGGGGCCGGTGAGGACCGCGACGCGCTCGGCGGGGACCTTGGCGACCTCCTCGACGACCTCGCTCATCCGCTTGGCGGTGCCCAGTTCGACGCCCTTCATCAGGGAGACCAGAACGGTGTCGGCGGGCAGCAGCGGCGCCCAGGCGGCGAGGTTGTCGCGCAGCGTCTGCGAGGGCACGGCGAGGACGGTGAAGTCGGCGCCCGCGGCGGCCTCGGCGGGGTCGGTGGTGGCCCGCACGGACGCGGGCAGTTCGACCCCCGGCAGGTAGTCGGGGTTGGTCCGGTCCGTGTTGATCGCGTCGGCGACGGCGGCGCGGCGGCCCCAGAGGGTCACCTCGCAGCCCGCGTCACCGAGGATCATCGCGAATGCGGTGCCCCAGGACCCCGTGCCGTAGACGGCGCAGCGCGTCACTTGCCTTCATCCTCCTGTGCCTGCTGGGTGCTTCGGGCCGGCTCGGCGGCGGCCGCCGCTCGGGCCGCTTCACGGGCCGCGCGCCGCTCACGGGCGAGCGCCCGGCGCGGGTCGAACAGTTCGGCGGGCGGGGTCTCGCCCCGAACCTCCGCCAGCTGCGCGGTGATCGCCCCCATGATCGTCTCGGTGACCTCGCGGAGCACCTCGGCGGTGGGCTCCTTGCCGTAATACGCGCTGAGGTCGACCGGCGGCCCCGCCTGCACCCGCAGCGTCTTGCGCGGCAGGAAGTGGACCTTCTTCTCCTTGGCGTACGGCGGCATGGCCTCGTTGGCGCCCCACTGCGCGACGGGGATGACCGGCGCCTTCGTGAGCAGCGCCACGCGGGCGGCGCCGGTCTTGCCCTGCATGGGCCACTGCGCCGGATCGCGGGTGAGCGTGCCCTCGGGATAGAAGGCGACGCATTCGCCCTTCTCGATGGCGGTGACGGCGGCGCGGAAGGCATTGGCGGCGTCGGTGGTTTCCCGGTACACGGGGATCTGTCCCGTACCGCGCATCATCAGCCCGACAAAGCCGCTGCGAAAGAGTCCGGACTTGGCGAGAAAACGGGGAACGCGTCCGGTGTTGTACTGATAGTGCGCGTACGACAGCGGGTCGAGATACGAGTTGTGGTTGACGGCGGTGATAAATCCACCGTCGGCCGGAATGTTCTCCATTCCGCGCCAGTCCCGCTTGAACAGAACCAGGAGCGGCGGTTTGCAGATGACCGCGGCCAGGCGGTACCAGAAGCCGATTCTGCGGCGGGACACGTGGACACCCTCCTTGTGGGGACCTGCTGAGCTGCTGCGAGCCGGCAGCCGCACAAGTGTCGCCCCAGGTACCCGCTATGTCGAGAACACCGTAACCCCGCGGTCCGCGGCGAGCTGCGGCAGCAGGGAAAATCGAAGCCTGTGCGAGGAGACGGAGTGGATGTGGGCTGGAGTCTGGTCGTACCGCTGAAGCCGCTGGTGCGGGCCAAAAGCAGGCTTTCCCCCGCGGTCGGTGAGGAGTTCCGGCCCCGGCTGGCGCTCGCTTTCGCCCTGGATACCGTCGGCACCGCGCTGGCCTGCGCCGACGTCGCGGATGTGGCGGTTGTCACGGACGATCCGCAGGCCGCCGCCCAGCTCGCGGCGCTCGGCGCGCGGATCGTGCCCGACACCCCCGCCCGCGGTCTCAACGCGGCGCTGGCCCACGGCGCGGCCACGGTCCGGGCGCGTCGTCCGGGCGCGGCCCTCGCCGCCCTCAACGCCGATCTGCCGGCGCTGCGCGCCACCGAACTGGACGAGGTTCTGCAAAGGGCCGCGCTATTTCCGCGGGCTTTTCTCGCCGATGCGGCGGAAATAGGCACGACGCTTCTCACCGCGCGTTCCGGTACGGAATTGGCACCCGCATTCGGCGGCCGTTCGCGGGCGAGGCACCTGGCGTCGGGGGCCCGGGAGATCACCGGGCGCGCCGGATCGGTGCGCCGGGACGTGGACACCGGCGACGACCTGCGCGAGGCGCTGGCGCTCGGGGTGGGCGCGCACACGGCGCGGGTGGCGGCGACGCTGGCCGGGGCGGCGGGCGCCGCGGCGTCCTCAGAAGGTCTGGAGCGTCAGGAGCGTGATCCGGCGGGCGTCGCCCTCGCCGGTGGTCTCGATCCGCACCCGCTGACCGGGGCGCAGCAGGCGCAGGCCACCGGCGTCGAAGGCGGCGGCGTCGAAGGGCACGGGGGTGCCGTCGTCCAGCAGCACGCTGCCGGACCGGGAGTCTGCGTCGTAGGTGTACGCGGTGGCCTGCATGGTCTTGAGCCTAAGGGAGACCGCCGGGCCCGGTGAACCGGCGCCGGGCCCACGCGCCGCGGGCCGGGCTCCCCGGAGGGAGACCGGCCCGGCGCGAGGCGTTGCCGCTGCGGAATTTACCGCTTGCGGGCGGTGGTCTTCTTCGCGGCGGTCTTGCGTGCCGTGGTCTTCTTCGCGGGAGCCTTCTTCGCGGTGGTCTTCTTCGCGGGAGCCGTCTTCTTCGCCGTGGTCTTCTTGGCGGCGGTGGCGGTCTTCTTCGCCGGGGCGGCCTTCTTCGCGGTGGTCTTCTTCGCCGCCGTGGTCTTCTTGGCGGCGGCGGTGGTCTTCTTCGCCGGCGTCGCCTTCTTGGCGGTGGTGGTCTTCTTCGCGGCGGTGGTCTTCTTCGCCGCGGCGGTCGTCTTCTTCGCCGTGGTCTTCTTGGCGGTGGTGGCCTTCTTGGCGGCCGCCTTCTTCACCGTCGTCCGCGTGGAAGCGCCGCCCGAGAGGCTGCCCTTGGGTGCCTTCTTGACGGCCACATCGTTCTTGGGGAGCTTCTTGGAACCGCTCACCAGGTCCTTGAATCCCTGGCCCGCGCGGAAACGCGGCACCGAGGTCTTCTTGACCCGCACGCGCTCGCCGGTCTGCGGGTTGCGGGCGTAACGGGCCGGGCGGTCGACCTTCTCGAACGATCCGAATCCGGTGACCGAAACGCGGTCGCCGGCGACAACTGCACGGACGATTGCGTCCAGTACGGCGTCCACCGCGTCCGCGGCGTTCTGACGGCCACCGAGCTTGTCGGCAATGGCTTCTACGAGCTGCGCCTTGTTCACGTCTTCCCCTTCGGAGACATTGCTGGAACGATAGATTCCAAGCTTTTTCGCACGTTAGGCAGATATATACCGCAAATCAAACACGAAACGGGCTAATCACCCTTGTGCCGCAACGCACTCGACCTCACGCACTTCCGTCGGTGTGCACGTCCTGGGGATAACGACCTTCGTCGAGGTCGGTCATGAACCGCTCCAGACGCCTTGCCGCGTTCGCAAGATCGTGTTGTGCCGCGGCCGTGATGACGAGCAGCTTCCGGGTCAGCGCCATCCGTACGCCCTCCGGGACTTGCAGTGTCCGCACCCTTGCGTGTGCGTCCTTGAGCTGGTCGGCGACGTAACCGTAGAGCTGGAGTTGGCCGTCGCGTTCCATGCGCTAATTGTGCCATCTGCGGCGAGTTGTCGCTTCACGGGGCCTCAACAGACGTCCGAAGACGCCGATGCGCCCCCTGCCAACTGCACAGGGGGCGCATCGTACGCAATATGTCTTTGAGCCAAAAGCCCGAGGTCAGGCCACCTGGGTCCGCGGCTTGAACGAGGGCCTGTTCGCCTCGTACGCGGCGATGGCCGGCTCCTCCCGGAGGGTGAGGCTGATGTCGTCCAGTCCCTCCAGCAGACGCCACCGCGCGTTCTCGTCCAGCTCGAAGTCGGCCTCCACACCCGGGGCGAGCACCTTGCGCGCGACCAGGTCGACGGTCACCTCGGCGGTGGGGTCCTCCTCGGCCAGGCGCTGCAGCCGGTCGACGGTCTCCTGCGGCAGGACCACCGTCAGCAGGCCGTTCTTGAGGGAGTTGCCGCGGAAGATGTCCGCGAACCGCGAGGAGATGACGGCCTTGAAGCCGTAGTTCTGGAGCGCCCAGACGGCGTGCTCACGCGAGGAGCCGGTGCCGAAGTCGGGGCCCGCGACGAGCACCGTGGCGCCCTTGTGCGCCTCCTGGTTGAGGACGAACTGCGGGTCCTTGCGCCACGCCTCGAAGAGCCCGTCCTCGAAGCCGTCGCGGGTGACCTTCTTCAGCCAGTGGGCCGGGATGATCTGGTCGGTGTCGACGTTGCTGCGGCGCAGCGGCACGGCCCGGCCGGTGTGGGTGGTGAAAGCTTCCATGGTTCCTCAGACTCCCGCGGGCGTAGAGACGTCGGTGTCGGTCAGGTCGGCGGGCGAGGCCAGGTGTCCGAGCACCGCGGTGGCGGCGGCGACCTGCGGCGACACCAGGTGGGTGCGGCCGCCCTTGCCCTGCCGCCCCTCGAAGTTGCGGTTGGAGGTGGACGCGGAGCGCTCGCCCGGCGCCAGCTGGTCGGGGTTCATGCCCAGGCACATCGAGCAACCGGCGTGCCGCCATTCGGCCCCCGCCGCGGTGAAGACCTTGTCCAGCCCCTCCGCGACCGCCTGGAGTGCGACGCGCACCGAACCGGGCACGATGAGCATCCGCACCCCGTCGGCGACCGAACGCCCTTCCAGCACCGCCGCCGCGGAGCGCAGGTCCTCGATCCTGCCGTTGGTGCAGGAACCTACGAAGACGGTGTCCACACCGATCTCGCGCAGCGGCTGACCCGCCGTCAACCCCATGTATTCCAGAGCCTTTTCGGCCGCCAGCCGCTCCGAGGCGTCCTCGTACGAAGCGGGGTCGGGGACGCTCGCGCCCAGCGGCGCGCCCTGGCCCGGGTTGGTGCCCCAGGTGACGAACGGCGACAGCTCGGCGGCGTCGATGACGACCTCGGCGTCGAAGACCGCGTCGTCGTCGGTGCGCAGCGTGCGCCAGTACGCGACGGCGTCGTCCCAGTCGGCGCCCTCCGGGGCGTGGTCCCGTCCGCGCAGGTAGGCGAAGGTGGTGTCGTCCGGGGCGATCATGCCGGCCCGCGCGCCCGCCTCGATCGACATGTTGCAGATGGTCATCCGGGCTTCCATCGACAGCTTCTCGATGGCGGAGCCGCGGTACTCCAGGACGTAGCCCTGGCCGCCGCCGGTGCCGATCTTCGCGATGATCGCCAGGATGAGGTCCTTGGCGGTGACCCCCTCGGGCAGCTCGCCCTCAACGGTGATCGCCATGGTCTTGAAGGGGGCCAGCGGCAGCGTCTGGGTGGCGAGGACGTGCTCGACCTGACTGGTGCCGATACCGAACGCCAGCGCGCCGAACGCGCCGTGCGTGGAGGTGTGGCTGTCACCGCAGACCACGGTGGTGCCCGGCTGCGTCAGTCCCAACTGCGGTCCCACGACGTGGACAACGCCCTGTTCGACGTCGCCCAGCGGATGCAGCCGCACGCCGAACTCCGCGCAGTTCTTGCGCAGCGTCTCCAGCTGGGTGCGCGAGACCGGGTCGGCGATCGGCTTGTCGATGTCGAGGGTCGGGGTGTTGTGGTCCTCGGTGGCGATGGTGAGGTCCGTGCGGCGCACCCGCCGTCCGGCCTTGCGGAGCCCGTCGAACGCCTGCGGGCTGGTGACCTCGTGCAGCAGGTGCAGATCGATGAAGAGGAGGTCGGGCTCGCCTTCCGCGCGCCGGACGACGTGGTCGTCCCAGACCTTCTCCGCGAGTGTCCGTCCCATCGCTTTCCCTCCGGCCGGCCGCATCGCCGGCCCAACTCGTCCTGTGCGCACGGTCCCCGCACCCCCGTGTCGGGCCCCGCGCCGGGCCCTGGTCGAGGGCCGTGGCTACAGAGTGACGACTTCCACGGAAAATTGAACTTGCGTTTCACACTGTGAGACGCAAGTATCGTTGCATGGACAACTCTAGCGGCGTCGGCGTTCTCGACAAGGCGGCTCTCGTATTGAGCGCTCTGGAGTCCGGTCCGGCCACCCTCGCCGGGCTGGTCGCGGCGACCGGGCTCGCACGACCCACGGCCCATCGGCTGGCCGTGGCTCTGGAACACCACCGGATGGTGGCGAGGGACATGCAGGGCCGGTTCATACTCGGCCCCCGGCTGTCCGAACTGGCCGCGGCGGCCGGTGAGGACCGCCTGCTGGCGACGGCCGGACCGGTGCTCACACATCTGCGCGACGTGACGGGCGAGAGCGCCCAGCTCTACCGTCGCCAGGGCGACATGCGGATCTGCGTGGCGGCCGCGGAACGGCTGTCCGGTCTGCGGGACACCGTCCCCGTGGGCTCCACCCTCCCCATGAAGGCCGGTTCCGCGGCGCAGATCCTCATGGCCTGGGAGGAGCCCGAGCGCCTCCACCGCGGTCTCCAGGGCGCCCGCTTCACCGCCACCGCGCTCTCCGGCGTACGCCGCCGCGGCTGGGCCCAGTCGATCGGCGAGCGGGAGCCGGGCGTGGCCTCCGTCTCGGCGCCGGTCCGCGGCCCCTCGAACCGTGTCGTCGCCGCCGTCTCCGTCTCCGGCCCGATCGAGCGCCTGACCCGCCACCCGGGCCGGATGCACGCCCAGGCCGTGATCGACGCCGCCGCCCGCCTCTCCGAGGGCCTGCGCCGCACCGGCTGAGAGACCCCCGCTCCCCTTACGGGCCGTGGCCCGGGGAACCCCGCCGAAGGCGGCTCCCCGGGCCACGGCCCGCCTCATACGCGCTCCGGGACCGTCAGACACCCAACCGCTCGGGGGCCTGCACCCCGTCCCGCAACGACCGCACCCCGTACGCCGCGCCGAGACCGTACGCGGTCATGTCCCCGTAGATCGTCTCGTAGCTCCCGGCCGGCACCACGTAGGTCTCGTGCCAGATGCCGACGTGCCCCTCGCCCTGCCGCGCACGGCGGTTGAACCGGGCCCACGCCGGACGGTGCCGCCGCTCCGGCGCCACCGCGTACGCCAGCAGCTTCTCCTTGGACTCCCAGTACTGCACGACCTCGTACGACCGGGGCGGTGCGCCCACCAGCCGGTGGTGCAGCAGTCCGGCCGACCGGTCGCGGCCCAGTTCCTTGAGCATCCTCGGCATCGCGAGGAAGACCGGCAGCCACCGGTGGACCGCCCAGAAATGGTGTATCCGCATACCGATGAGAAAGATCACCACCTCCCCGTCGGCGTCCGCCGTGACCCGACCGGGATGCATTTCGCCGCTCACACTTCCCCCTCGTTGGATAGTGCCACTGCCCAATGATTGGATAGTGCCACTGTCCAGGAAGGGCCACAAGGGATGCGACTCTCCGAACTCAGCGAGCACAGCGGGGTATCCACCGCCACGATCAAGTACTACCTGCGCGAGCAACTCCTGCCGCAGGGCCGGCGGATCACCGCGACGCGCTCCGAGTACGACGCCTCCCACCTGCGGCGCCTGCGCCTGATCCGGGCGCTGATCCAGGTGGGCAAGGTGCCGGTGGCGACGGTCCGCGAGGTGCTGGCCGCGGTCGACGACGACAGCCTGGGCCGCACCACCCGGCTGGGAGCGGCCCTGTGGGCGCTGCCCGGCGCCCCGGAGGCCGATCCCGACGCCCCCACGACACACGAGGCCCAGGCGCTGGTGGAGAGCCTGCTGACGGAACTGGGCTGGGACTTCGCCCGCGCGATCGGCACCCGCTCCCCCGCCTACCGCGCCCTGGTGACCCCGCTGGCCCGCCTCCTGGAGCTGGGCTACCCCGTGACCGTGGCCGAACTCACGCCGTACGCACGGCAGATGGCGTCCGTCGCCGGTCACGACTTCGACGCCCTGGAGGCGCTGCCGGACGACGCGGAGCGGGCGGAGACGGCCGTGGCCGCCGCGGTCCTCCGGGAGCCGGTGCTGCTCGCGCTGCACCGGGTGGCCCAGGAAGAGGAATCGGCCCGCCGCTACGGATGGTGAGAGGGAACACCGCGCCCGAAAGGCGCACGGATTCCCGCCGGAATTCCACAGAAAGGTATTCCACGGACGATTAAGGCCCCTGCCGGAGCAGGGGCCTTAATCTTTATGCGTACCCCCGACCGGATTCGAACCGGCGCTACCGCCTTGAGAGGGCGGCGTGCTAGGCCGCTACACAACGGGGGCTTGCTCTGTGCAGTTGAGCCACATCATGTGACTGCGCTGCGCTGGGCTACCAGGACTCGAACCTAGACTAAATGAACCAGAATCACTCGTGCTGCCAATTACACCATAGCCCATGGTGGTTTAGACCAGTACCCCCGACCGGATTCGAACCGGCGCTACCGCCTTGAGAGGGCGGCGTGCTAGGCCGCTACACAACGGGGGCCCTAGCGATCCTCACATCGGCACATCCGGGAGCGACCCGAAGATGACGGAAAGAAAGGATCTGTACCCCCGACCGGATTCGAACCGGCGCTACCGCCTTGAGAGGGCGGCGTGCTAGGCCGCTACACAACGGGGGCCTGATACTGCACTCAAGAGACCGCGAATTCCTCGACGAGGAAGATCTCTTGCTGGGCTACCAGGACTCGAACCTAGACTAACTGAACCAGAATCAGTCGTGCTGCCAATTACACCATAGCCCACCAGAACGCAACCCCCGGTGGGGATTTTGTTCGGCTTGCGCTTTCCGGCCGGGCCTCTCGGCCCTCCCGGGCGGCGCAGAAAGAACATTACCCGAAGGTGGACGGGGCACCAAAACCGATAAGCCCGCGGAGCTGCGCGGGGGCTCCGCGCGGGCCGCGGAACGGCCCGGAGCGGCCCGCGCGGCTCCGGGCACCGACGGGACGGCCGGAGCGCCCGGCGGGCCCGTCACGGCCCCGTGCGGGCCGCTACCCGGCCGCAGGGAACCGGACGGCCCGATTCCCCATGTGTGCCGAGTCCGCCCGCGTACGCCCGTCCCGTACGGAAAACGCCCCGAGGCCCGGAAGCGGACGGCTTCCGGGCCCCGGGGCGGGCGGCTGCTCGGTCAGGCCGCGGCGAGCTTGGCCAGGGCCGCGTCGATGCGGGCGAGGGTGCGCTCCTTGCCCAGGATCTCCAGGGACTCGAAGAGCGGCAGGCCGACGGTGCGGCCGGTGACCGCGACGCGGACCGGCGCCTGGGCCTTGCCGAGCTTGAGGCCGTGCTCCTCGCCGGCGGCGAGGACGGCGTTCTTCAGCGCCTCGGGGCTGCTCCAGTCGGCGTCCAGCAGCTTGGCGCGGGCGGTGGTGAGCAGCGCCACCGGGTCGCCCTTCATCGCCTTCGTCCAGGACGCCTCGTCCTCGACCGGCTCCTTGCGGAACAGGAAGTCGACGTTGGCGGTGATGTCCGACAGGACCGTCAGCCGGGTCTGGGCGTGCGGGGCGATGGCCTCCCAGGCGGCCCGGTCGAAGTCCTCGGGCGCCCAGTTGGCGTGCGGGGCGGTCAGCCAGGGCTCGCACGCGGCGATGAAGGACGGGAGGTCCAGCTGCCGGATGTGGTCGGCGTTGATCGCCTCGGCCTTCTTGAGGTCGAAGCGGGCCGGGTTGGCGTTGACGTCCGCGATGTCGAACTTCTCGACCAGCTCGGCCACCGAGAAGATGTCCCGGTCGGCGGAGAACGACCAGCCCAGCAGCGCGAGGTAGTTGAGCAGGCCCTCGGGGAGGAAGCCGCGCTCGCGGTAGAGGTTGAGGGACGCCTGCGGGTCACGCTTGGAGAGCTTCTTGTTGCCCTCGCCCATGACGTACGGCAGGTGGCCGAAGACCGGGATGTCCTTGGCGTAGCCCAGCTCGATGAGCGCCTTGTAGAGGGCGATCTGGCGGGGGGTGGAGGAGAGCAGATCCTCGCCGCGCAGGACGTGGGTGATGTCCATCAGCGCGTCGTCGACCGGGTTGACGAGCGTGTAGAGGGGCGCGCCGTTGGCCCGGACGATGCCGTAGTCCGGCACGTTCTCCGGGGTGAAGGTCAGCTCGCCGCGGACCAGGTCGGTGAAGGTGATCGGCTCGTCGGGCATCCGGAAGCGGATGATCGAGGCGCGGCCCTCGGCCTCGTAGGCGGCCTTCTGCTCGTCGCTCAGGGAGCGGCAGGTGCCGTCGTAGCCGGAGGGCCTGCCGGCCTTGCGGGCGGCCTCGCGGCGGGCGTCCAGCTCCTCGGTGGTGCAGTAGCAGGGGTAGGCGTAGCCGCCGGCCAGCAGCTTGTCGGCGACCTCCTTGTAGAGGTCCATGCGCTGCGACTGGCGGTAGGGCGCGTGCGGGCCGCCGATCTCGGGGCCCTCGTCCCAGTCGAAGCCCAGCCACTTCATGGAGTCCAGGAGCTGGTTGTAGGACTCCTCGGAGTCGCGGGCCGCGTCGGTGTCCTCGATGCGGAAGACCAGGGTGCCCTGGTGGTGGCGCGCGAACGCCCAGTTGAACAGGGCGGTGCGGACCAGTCCCACGTGGGGGTTGCCGGTCGGGGAGGGACAGAAACGGACGCGGACGGGGGTCGCGTTAGCCACGCTTGATCACCTTGTTGGTGAGAGTGCCGATGCCTTCGATGGTGACGGCGACCTCGTCGCCGACGGTGAGCGGGCCGACCCCGGCCGGGGTGCCCGTGAGGACGACGTCGCCGGGGAGCAGCGTCATCGCCTCGGTGATGTGGACGATCAGGTCCTCGACGGAGCGGACCATCTCACTCGTCCGGCCCAGCTGACGCTGTTCGCCGTTGACGGTGCACTGGATGGTCAGGTCGGACGGGTCCAGCTCGGTCTCGACCCAGGGGCCGAGCGGGCAGGAGGTGTCGAAGCCCTTGGCGCGCGCCCACTGCTTCTCGCGGCGCTGGACATCACGCGCGGTGACGTCGTTGGCGCAGGTGTAGCCGAGGATGACGTCCTTGACACGCTCGCGGGGCACCTCGCGGCACATCCGGCCGATGACGACGGCCAGCTCCGCTTCGTGGTGCACCTCCTCGGAGAAGGAGGGGTACGCGATGGGGTCACCGGGGCCGACCACGGAGGTGGAGGGCTTGAAGAAGGTGAACGGGGCGTCGGGGACGTCGTTGCCCAGCTCGGCGGCGTGGGCGGCGTAGTTGCGGCCGACCGCGACGACCTTGTTGGGCAGCACCGGCGGCAGCAGACGGACCTTGTCGAGGGGGACCTTCTGGCCGGAGCGCTCGAACTCCGCGAAGGGGTGTCCCTTGATGACGTCGATCTCGTCGTTCTCTAGGACGCCGAAGCCGACGTTGCCGTCGATGGAGAATCTGGCGATGCGCACGGGTGCCGCTGCCCCTCATTGATCACTGGCCGGAGTGGACACTCCAGGCTAACGCGGGGGCGCGGCCCGCCCGCTGCGGAATTACGCCGTGGTGTCCTGGCCGGGGGCGGTCATCAGGACGGTACGGCGGGGGTTGGCGGTCTGCGTGGGCAGCTCGGCGGCGTGCTCCGGTGCCGGGGTGGCGGCGGTCAGCTCGTCGGCGTCCTTGAGGTGCGCCAGCGTGGTGCGCCGCGGGTTGGCTATGTTGCGGAACATCATCGTGGTCTTCACTGCTTCACGCCTCGCGTAGATCGGATGCATCGGAAGGGATGGCCGGTGCGGACCGCCGCCGATCGCCCCACGGAACCGCGGAAGTACGGAACGGGCAGGTCACGTGAGGTGTCCTGGACGCGCCGACCGTCTGTGTAAAGCATCAGACTAAGCGGGCCATTCCCTGCGATGCGGGGGGAAAGCCGTCGATCTCCCTGTGAGTTTCCTCACTGGGGACGCGACAAATGCCGCAATTCCCACGATCGGCGTCAGGGAATAAAAGGGGCATAGACTCTCAGCGACTTTCATTTCGCCGCTGATCACCGCACCTGGGACAGGCGAGCGATCAGAGCGGTTCGTTGCCAAAAGTCCGTTATCGACCATAGATTCCTCTACGTGTCGTGACGTGGTCCGCACCGTGTGTCACCCATGTCCCGGCGGGCGGTTCCGCTCTTGTTGGAGATCCGCCACTGTGCTGGAATTCCACGGACCGCCGCATGTATCAACCGGCGCGCAGAGCGCGATGTGGCGCAGCGCGGTGGAGTTGCTCTCTCGGCCAGAGGGGGAAGTCCGCCGGTCACTTCACGACCGCACGGGGGACTTGCGGTCCCCCACGACTCGACACCGTCCCGCCGCTCGCGCGGGGGGACGCCTGGTCCAGAGGTTGCGACGCTAGTGCAGGGACGTTTCAAGAGGGATGGCACGGAGCCTTCCCAGGCCCGCCAGGGCCGGGAAGCTGCGGCGGAGCCGGAGCCGCGCGGCGGGACCGACCGCGCCTCCTCTCCCCAGCGTGCCCAGGGAGGCGGTCCGGCGGGCGCCCCGGTCCCGTCCGACCGGACCGGCGGCGACGCCGACCGGGGAACGGCCAAGGAGCAGTCGGGTCCCGGTGGTCCCGGCTCCCGGGTCTCGTTGCGCAACTGGCGCATCAGCACCCGGTTGATCTCCCTGCTCGCACTGCCCGTGGTCGCCGCGACCTCGCTGGGCGCCATCCGTATCCAGGACTCGATGGAGAACATCGAGCAGCTGGACAAGATGAAGATGCTCACCGACATGACGCGGCAGGCCACCGAGCTGGCCGACGCGCTCCAGGTGGAGCGGGACAAGTCGGCGGGCCCGCTGGCCGGGTCGGGCAACGTCAAGGACGACGCCAACGTCGTCGCGCCGCGGGAGGCCACCGACCGCGCGCGGATCGCGTTCGACCAGGACAGCGGCAACATCCAGGGCGTCGACGCCAACATGACCGGTGTGCGGGCGACGGTCCTGGAGATCGGCCGCCAGCTCAACACCCTCAACGAGATCCGCAACAGCGCCTACAAGGACGACGGCAACGCGGCGCGCACCATCAGCAACTACAACCAGCTGATCGAGTCGCTGCTCTCCCTCTCCCAGGACATGGCGCAGGCGACCAGCAACCCGGAGATGATCCGGTCGACCCGTGCGCTGGCGGCGTTCTCCTCGGCCAAGGAGTACGCGTCGATGCAGCGTGCCCTGGTCAGCGCCGGTCTCGCGCACAAGGGCGGCCCCCAGCTCTCCGCCAACGACCGGCTCGCCGGCCGTACCGCCGAGGACGACGAGAAGGCGGCACGCGACCGCTTCTCGCAGATCTACGCGGGCAACTCCGGCACGCTCACGCGCGGTCTGGACGGCAACAACGACGAGATCAAGGCGGCGGTCGCCTTCGCGCACCGCGCCTTCGCCAGCAGCAGCGGCATCCGCAGCCAGGAGTACAAGTACCTGGACTGGTACGACTCCGACACCGTCAAGATCGAAGAGATGTCCCGGATCGAGACATCTCTGCTGACCGAGATGGAGCAGAAGTCCCGCGAGCTGCGCAACGCGGCGACGCAGGAAGCGATCATCAACGGTGCGCTGATCTTCCTCGTCCTCGGTGTCTCGCTGGTCGGCGCGTTCGTCGTGGCGCGGTCCATGGTCCGCTCGCTGCGCCGGCTCCAGGACACCGCGCAGAAGGTGGCCCAGGAGCGGCTGCCGGAGCTGGTCAAGCAGCTGTCCGACACCGACCCGCAGGACGTCGACACCTCCGTCGAGTCGGTCGGTGTGCACAGCCGGGACGAGATCGGCCGGGTGGCCGCGGCCTTCGACGACGTGCACCGCGAGGCGGTCCGGCTCGCGTCCGAGCAGGCGCTGCTGCGGGGCAACGTCAACGCGATGTTCACCAACCTCTCGCGCCGCTCCCAGGGCCTGATCCAGCGCCAGCTCTCGCTCATCTCCGAGCTGGAGTCCCGCGAGGCCGACCCGGACCAGCTGTCCTCCCTCTTCAAGCTCGACCACCTCGCCACGCGTATGCGCCGTAACGGCGAGAACCTCCTCGTGCTCGCCGGTGAGGAGCCGGGCCGCCGCTGGACGCGTCCGGTGCCGCTGGTCGACGTGCTCCGCGCCGCCGCCTCCGAGGTGGAGCAGTACGAGCGCATCGAGCTGAGCTCCGTACCGCAGACCGAGGTCGCCGGCCGCGTCGTCAACGACCTCGTCCACCTGCTCGCGGAGCTGCTGGAGAACGCGACGTCGTTCTCCTCCCCGCAGACCAAGGTGAAGGTGACCGGTCACGCGCTGCCCGACGGGCGGGTGCTGGTCGAGATCCACGACACCGGTATCGGTCTCTCCCCGGAGGACCTGTCGTCCATCAACGAGCGGCTGGCCAGCCCGCCGACCGTGGACGTCTCGGTCTCCCGCCGGATGGGCCTGTTCGTGGTCGGCCGCCTCTCGCTGCGCCACGGCATCCGTATCCAGCTGCGGCCCTCCGACTCCGGCGGCACGACCGCGCTGGTCATGCTGCCCGTCGATGTCGCGCAGGGCGGCAAGAAGCCCGCGCCGTCCACCGCCAAGGGCCAGGCGCCCGAGGGCGGTACGGGGTCCGGCCCCGGTACGGGTCACGGCGGCGGTTCCGGCTCCGGCGGTACGAGCCGGCTCGCGGGGCTCCAGCCGCGCGGGCAGGTCGGTTCGGGCCCCGGCGGCACCGGGCGGCCCGCGCTGCCGGGCCGCGGCGGTCCCGGGCGCACCGCCCCCGGTGGCCTCGGCGGACCGGGCGGCTTCGGCGGGCCGGTGCCTTCCGGCGGCCCCTCTCCGCAGCCGCCCGCGGCTCCCGACGCCTCGCGCTCCGGCGCGCGGGCGGCGAACGCCCCCGCCGACGGCGGCCGTCCCGCGCTGCCCACCCGTCACGTGAACCGCGGCGAGGCGCCCGCCGCCGAGGCGACGCCGACGATGGCGCCGCCCACCGGCGCGCCGGAGCGGGACGCGCGTCCGCAGCTGCCGGCCCGCGGTCCGGCCGCGGAGCCGGGCGTCTCCCCCGCCGAGCCGTCCGCCCCGGCCGCCGACTCCCCGCAGCCGGGCACCAGTTGGGGCGTGCGCCGGGACCGCGGTGCGACCGACGACTGGCCGCTGGCCCCCCGCGAGAACCAGGACGCCCCGCGCGGCCACGAGGAGCCGGAGACCACCGGCACCTTCGAGCGTCCGGCGGCGCCGGAGACGACAGGCACCTTCGAGCGGCCCGCCGCGCCGGAGACCACGGGCGCCTTCCCGCGTCCGGCGGCCCCGGAGACCACCGGCGCCTTCGAGCGTCCGGTCTCCCCCGAGACCACCGGCGCGTTCGAGCGGCCGGTGCCGGAGGCGACCGGCGGTCCCGGTGACACCACGGCCTTCACCCGTCCCGACTTCAACGGTCCGCCGCCCGGGGGCGACGCCCTCGCGCCCGGCGACACCGGTCAGTTCCCGGCGTCCGGCGGCCCCGCCGCTCCGGAGCGGTTCGGGCAGACCCCGTCCGGTCTCCCCGTGCGGGACACCGGCGCGGGCCGGTCCGAGGCCGCCGCGCCGCGGGAGACCGGTGCCCCGTCCCAGGCGGGCAGCCTCTTCGGCTCCGCCCCCGAGGCGCCGCACACCACCGGCCAGGTCCCGGCGCAGCCGGAGCCCGAGCCGTCGGCGGACTGGCTGGGCGACGCGTCGCCCGCCGGCTCCGGCGACGGACGGACGCCGATCTTCGACACCATCGAGTCGGACTGGTTCCAGACTCCGGCGGCGGCCGCCGCCGGGGTGCCGCCGCACTCCTCCGCCGACGCCGAGGCACCGCTTCCGCAGCAGGCTCCCGAGCCCGCGGACGCCCTGGGCGACACCCCCGCCGGCGGCTTCGACACCACCGGCTGGCGCAATTCGCCGAACGACGAGACATGGCGGCAGGCGGAGCAGATCCGTCAGCCCGCGGCGGGCGGGGTGACCACGTCGGGGCTGCCCCGCCGGGTGCCGCGCGCCAACCTCGTCGCCGGTACCGCACAGCAGCAGCCCGCCCAGAGCGGTCCGCAGGTCTCGCGCGCCCCCAGTGACGTGCGTGGCCGGCTGACCAGTCTTCGCCGGGGTATCCAGCAGGGCCGGCAGGCCGGTGGCGACACCGGGCAGCACGGCACCGTGGACCCCACTCACCAGCAGGAGCGTTAGTTGAGTCCGATGAGCCAGGCGGCGCAGAACCTGAACTGGTTGATCACCAACTTCGTGGACAACACCCCCGGTGTCTCCCACACGGTCGTGGTCTCCGCGGACGGTCTCCTCCTCGCCATGTCCGAAGGCTTCCCACGGGACCGAGCCGACCAACTGGCAGCAGTGGCCTCCGGCCTCACCTCGCTGACCTCCGGCGCCTCCCGCATCTTCGAAGGCGGCAACGTCAACCAAACCGTCGTGGAGATGGAACGCGGCTTCCTCTTCATCATGTCCGTCTCCGACGGCTCCTCCCTCGCCGTCCTCGCCCACCCCGAATGCGACATCGGCCTCGTCGGCTACGAAATGGCCCTCCTGGTCGACCGCGCAGGCAACGTCCTCACCCCCGACCTACGCGCCGAACTCCAAGGCAGCCTGTTGCACTGAACCGCCGTAGTACCTGTCCCGTACACCGCCGAGCAGCCACCGGCCCAACCCGACGGCTGTCCCGCACACGACAGCCGTTTCGCCCGGAGGACCCATGACCCCGCCACCCACGTCGGACCCCTACGATTCCTACAGTCAGGCGTCGTACGGCGGCGAGGGCGACCAGCCCCTGGTGCGTCCCTACGCCATGACGGGCGGCCGCACCCGGCCGCGCTACCAGCTCGCCATCGAGGCGCTGGTCAGCACCACGGCCGACCCGTCCCAGGTACCCGGCCTGCTGCCGGAGCACCAGCGGATCTGCCACCTGTGCCGTGAGGTCAAGTCGGTCGCCGAGGTCTCCGCGCTGCTGCACATACCGCTGGGGGTGGCGCGCATTCTCGTCGCCGACCTGGCGGAGGCCGGGATGGTGGCGATCCATCAGCCGGGTGGCAGCGGTGAGGCCGGCGGTACGCCGGACGTGACGCTGCTGGAGAGGGTGCTCAGTGGACTTCGCAAGCTCTGACGCCGCGTTCGGGGAAGGCGCCCCGGCCCGTTCGACCACCTCGGCGAAGATCGTGGTGGCGGGCGGCTTCGGTGTGGGCAAGACGACCTTCGTCGGCGCCGTCTCGGAGATCAACCCGCTGCGTACGGAGGCCGTGATGACCTCCGCGTCGGCGGGGATCGACGACCTCAGCCACGTCCAGGACAAGACGACGACGACCGTGGCGATGGACTTCGGCCGCATCACCCTGGACCAGGACCTGATCCTCTACCTCTTCGGCACCCCCGGACAGGACCGCTTCTGGTTCATGTGGGACGACCTCGTACGCGGCGCCATCGGCGCCGTCGTCCTCGTCGACACCCGCCGCCTCGCCGACTGCTTCCCCGCCGTCGACTACTTCGAGAACTCCGGACTCCCCTTCGTCATCGCCCTCAACGGCTTCGAGGGGCAGCAGCCGCACACGCCCGAAGAGGTGCGGGAGGCGCTGCAGATCGGGCCGGGTACGCCGATCATCACGACCGACGCGCGGCAGCGCGGCGAGGCGAAGAGCGCGCTGATCACGCTCGTCGAGCACGCGCTCATGGCGCGCCTGCGCTGACGCCGGGTCCGTCCGGAGGCTCTCCGGGCGGACCCGCCCGTACGGCGCGGTGTCCGGGTGTGCCGGCGGTTGCGTCATGAGTTGTGGCATTGAACACGCCGTCGATTGTGTTCATAACGTTTCGGCAGGCAATTGCCTCGCCACAAACACACCACGCGCACATCTGGCTCCACTGCGCACACAATTCCCCCGCATTTTGCCGGAGCTCGCCCTTAACGCCCCTTTTATCTGAGGTCCCTCCGTACTCCTCCAAGCTTTGCTCAGTGTTTGGAAGGCACCCGTCCGACGTGCTGAAATTCGCTGAACTCCGAAGGAGAGACGCCCAGAAGAAACGGCACAGCACGACGTGCCGCGCCGAGAGGTTGTTGGTCGAGTGAGGCGAAGCAAGGCGAGCCCCGAGCCGCGGGAGGCCCGGCGGGGCAACTTCACCCCGCCGTCGCGCGGTACCGGTCCGGCTCCCGGGGCGCCCGAGACCACGCCCGCACCGCCCGTTTCCGGTGGGAAGCCCTACTCCCCCCGTAACTGGCGGGTGGCGACCCGCCTCAACGCCATTCTGCTGATCCCCGTCCTCCTCGCGCTGGTCTTCGGCGGGCTGCGGGTCAACACCTCCTTCGCCACCTGGCAGGAGGCGCAGGACGCCGAGAGCACCGCGAAGCTCGTCCGCGCCGCCCTCACCTACGGCAACGCGCTCATCGACGAGCGGGACCGCACCGCCGAACCCCTCCTGAACGGCAAGAAGGACGATCCGGCCGTCGACGGGGCGCGCGCCGCCACCGACCGGGCCGGTGCCGACTTCCGCGCCGCCGCGGCGTCGATGCCCGACAAGCCGGGCCTGGGGCGCCGCCTCGACGCGTTCACCACCGCCGAGAAGGGCCTCGGCGCCCTGCGCGGCTCTGCGTACACCTCGGCGCTGCCCGGCGTACGTACCGAAGAGGGGTACGTCGCCATCCAGCACCCGCTGATGGAGTTCGCCAACGAGCTGGGCCTGGGCACCGGCAACATCACCTCCTACGGCCGCACCGTCTACGCCCTCTCGCTCGCCAAGGCCGCCGCGTCGCTGGAGCGCTCGATCGGCGTCCACCTCCTCGTCGACCCGGCCACCGGCTCCGCGTACAAGCGGCAGCTGACCGCCTTCGCGTCGTACCGCTACCTGGAGACCATCGCCATCGGCGAGTACACCTCCGGCGGTACGCCCGAGGACGTCGCGCGGCTGAAGACGGACACCGCCGCGCTCAAGAAGTCCGTCAAGGAGAAGAACGCGAAGGCCCGGCGGGAGGCCGCGGCGGCCGGCCGGCCGTTCCGTGCCTCCCCCTCCCTGGACGCCATGGCCACCGCGATCGGTTCCGGCGCCTCGCCGCAGGAACTGGCGGGCCGGGGTGTCACGCCCGACGCCTGGTTCACGGCGGCGACCGGCGGCTTCGACATGTACCGGTCCATCGAGAAGGACCTCGCGGACAAGGCCGTCGCCGAGGCCGCGCAGATCTCCGCCGACGCCAGGCGCACCACGATCACCGACGCCACCGTCGTGCTGGCCGCCCTGATCGCCGCCTTCCTGGTGGCCGGTCTGATGGCGCGCCGGATGAGCCGCAACATGCGGGCGCTGCGGACCGCGGCGTTCTCCGTCGCCGAGCAGAAGCTGCCGATGCTCGTCGATCAGCTCTCGCGCGCCGAGCCGGGCCGGGTCGACACCCGGGTGCAGCCGATCCCGATCGCGACGACGGACGAGATCGGCGAGGTCGCCCGCGCCTTCGACCAGGTGCACCGCGAGGCGGTGCGGCTCGCGTCCGAGCAGGCGATGCTGCGCGGCAACGTCAACGCGATCTTCACCAACCTCTCGCGCCGCAACCAGGGCCTCATCGAGCGCCAGCTGACGCTCATCACCGAGCTGGAGAACAACGAGGCCGATCCGGACCAGCTGGAGCACCTGTTCCGGATGGACCACCTCGCCACCCGCATGCGGCGCAACGGCGAGAACCTCCTCATCCTCGCGGGCGAGGAGCCCGGCCGTCGCTGGGACCAGCCGGTCCCCCTCGTGGACGTGCTGCGCGCGGCGACCTCCGAGGTCGAGTCGTACGAGCGCATCGAGCTGTCCGGGGTCGCGGAGAGCGAGATCCACGGGCAGGCCGTGACCGACCTCGTCCACCTGCTGTCGGAGCTGCTGGAGAACGCCACGACGTTCTCCTCGCCGCAGACCAAGGTGCGTGTCTCGGCGACCCGGATGTCCGACGGGCGCGTCATGGTCGAGATCCACGACAAGGGCATCGGGCTGACCGCCGAGGACTTCGCGGACATCAACCACAAGCTGGCGAACCCGCCGAGCGTGGACGCCGCGGTCTCCCAGCGCATGGGCCTGTTCGTGGTCGGCCGCCTCGCCGAGCGGCACGGTATCCGTGTCCAGCTCCGTCCCTCGGGCGAGCAGGCGGGCACCACCTCGCTGGTGATGCTGCCCGACGCGATCACCCATGGCGGTGGCGGCAACGGCCGGTTCGAGGAGGACTTCACCGTCCCCCGGACCGCGCCCGGCCGGCCGCCCGCGCCGCGTCCCGCCACCCCGACCACCGGCGACACCGCGTTCCCCACCCCCCACGCGGCGGAAGCCGGTACGGACGGCGCGAGCCGTTCACTGCTGCGCGAGGAGCGCCGCGCGACCCTGGAGGAGGCGCACGGCGCCCAACAGGCCGGTGTGGACCCCTTGTTGAGCGGTGTGGCGCCGGATGCCTCCGGATACGCCGCGCAGTCCGGGCAGCAGGCATATGCGGAAGCCGATCAACCGCGGTACGACGACGGCGGGCCCGCCACCGGAGCATTCCGGCCGGTACCCGACCCGCACCCCGCGGACCAGCATCCGTACGCCGCTCCCGAAGCGCCGGTCAGCGGCGGTGGGTTCGAACCCGCCGCGTACGATGGGCACTTCGGGGCCGAAGCGGAATCTGACCGGAATACACCCGCCGCTCCCGCCCAGGCGTCCGAGCGCGTACCATTCGACCGTCCGGGCCCGGCCCCGAGCGACTCCCACTCGCTGACCGATGCCGGCCTTCCGCGCCGCGGAGGCCACACCGAGCAGGCGCAGCCTGTCCAGCAGGAGTGGGCCCAGCCCGGGGAGTCGGCGGTGCCCCCGCAGCGGTGGGAGGCGTCGGATCAGGTCCTGGACGGCTCCGAATGGCGCAGCTCCAACGACGAACGGTGGGAGCGGGCGGAGCGACTGCGTGAGCCCAAGGCTGGCGGGGTCACCTCGTCCGGTCTGCCGCGACGGGTGCCCAAGGCCAATTTGGTCGAGGGTTCGGCGGAGCAGAGCCCGCAGGGTGGCCCCCAGGTCTCCCGGGCCCCGGAGGACATCCGCGGCAGGCTGAGCAATCTGCGCCGCGGTGTCCAGCAGGGCCGCAGCGCGGGGGCGGACCGCTCGGATCACCCCCACAATGACCAACAGGGCTTCGGCCCCGGCAGCACCTACGATCAGGAGCGTTAGTGTGAGCCCGATGAGCCAGGCGGCGCAGAACCTGAACTGGTTGATCACCAACTTCGTGGACAACACCCCCGGTGTCTCCCACACGGTCGTGGTCTCCGCGGACGGTCTCCTCCTCGCCATGTCCGAAGGCTTCCCACGGGACCGAGCCGACCAACTGGCAGCAGTGGCCTCCGGCCTCACCTCGCTGACCTCCGGCGCCTCCCGCATCTTCGAAGGCGGCAACGTCAACCAAACCGTCGTGGAGATGGAACGCGGCTTCCTCTTCATCATGTCCGTCTCCGACGGCTCCTCCCTCGCCGTCCTCGCCCACCCCGAATGCGACATCGGCCTCGTCGGCTACGAAATGGCCCTCCTGGTCGACCGCGCAGGCAACGTCCTCACCCCCGACCTACGCGCCGAACTCCAAGGCAGCCTGCTCAACTAGCAGACAGGCAGTGCGTTTCTGGCCACCGGCCCATTAGGGTTCGAGGGCGCGACCGGCGTTCAGACAGGCAAGTTGGAGGAGGAGACGTGGCAACGCCCCCCGGTGGGTACCCGTACGGTCCCGGACAGCAGTCCGGAGCCCAGGGCGAGACCCCGCAGAACCGCTTCAACTTCCCGTCCACGCCGAGCCGTCGGCCGCAGCGGTCCCAACCGCCGCGGCAGCAGCAGCCCCAGCAGTCCCCGCCCGGCCCGTACGACGCCCAGCCGTACGAGCCGTCGGCGTACGAACCGCCGCAGGCGCCGGACATCCGGCCGGTGCGCCCGCAGGCGCCCGAGGCGCCCGCGGGCGGTGCGCACAATCCGTTGGTGCGTCCGTACGCCATGACCGGGGGCCGGACCAGGCCGCGCTACCAGCTCGCCATCGAGGCGCTGGTCAGCACCACGGCCGACCCGTCCCAGCTACAGGGCCAGCTGCCGGAGCACCAGCGCATCTGCCACCTCTGCCGCGAGATCAAATCAGTTGCCGAGATCTCCGCGCTTCTCTCCATCCCCCTCGGCGTCGCCCGGATCCTCGTCGCCGACCTGGCGGAGGCCGGACTCGTCGCCATCCATCAGCCCGGCGGGGACGAGACCGCCGGCGGACAGCCAGATGTGACACTGCTCGAAAGGGTGCTCAGTGGACTTCGCAAGCTCTAGCGGTGCAGCCCGCTCCACCACCTCCGCGAAAATCGTGGTGGCGGGCGGCTTCGGCGTGGGTAAGACCACGTTCGTCGGGGCCGTTTCAGAGATCAACCCGCTGCGCACCGAAGCCGTCATGACCTCAGCGTCCGCGGGGATCGACGATCTCACGCACGCGCCGGACAAGACGACGACGACCGTGGCGATGGACTTCGGCCGCATCACCCTGGACCAGGACCTGATCCTCTACCTCTTCGGCACCCCCGGACAGGACCGCTTCTGGTTCATGTGGGACGACCTCGTACGCGGCGCCATCGGCGCCGTCGTCCTCGTCGACACCCGCCGCCTCGCCGACTGCTTCCCCGCCGTCGACTACTTCGAGAACTCCGGACTCCCCTTCGTCATCGCCCTCAACGGATTCGACGGCCACCAGCCGTACACCCCGGACGAGGTCCGCGAGGCGCTCCAGATCGGCCCGGACGCCCCGATCATCACCACCGACGCCCGCCACCGCAGCGAGGCGAAGAGCGCGCTCATCACACTCGTGGAGCACGCGCTCATGGCCCGGCTGCGGTAGCGCCTGGCGGCGCGGTTCTTCCGACGTACGGAAAGGCCCCCGGTCACCTGAAGTACCAGGTGCCCGGGGGCCTTCGCCGTATCGGTGGCCGTTTCAGTCCTCGACGAAGTGGTCGAACTCGCCCGCCTTCACGCCGAGGATGAACGCCTTGAGGTTGGCGGGGGTGGTGGTGACGACCACCTCCGGGTCGTCGCTCTCGCACAGCTTGATGGTGTCGCTGTCGGGGGCAGAGACATGAAGGCAGTTGGCGCCCTCGCCGCTGTACGAAGACTTCTGCCACTCATGCGGGAGCATGGCGTTCCTCTCAGACGTTCTTTGCGATCCGACGGATCAAATCACGCGACTTGCCCGGCTTCAGCGCGCAGGACTCCATCTGGTCCAGCACTGTCCGGTACTTCTCCAACTGCGCCTCAGCGTCCAGGAATTCACACCCGTATTCCGTGTCGAGTTCCACGGTGTCGAGCTGAGGTACCGGTCCGGAAGCGTAGACGATGGGATGGCCGGAGACGGGAGCAGCCGGCTCGCCGAAGGGGATCACCACAACGGAGATGTGATCGTGCTCGCTCATCTCGACCAGATAGTCGAGCTGCGCTCGCGTGATTTCGGGGCCGCCGATGCCCATCCGCAGCGCAGCCTCATGAATGATCACCGTGAGCGGGGTCGGCTCATCGCCGTAGAGAACCGCCTGTCTCCTGATGCGGAACGAAACGCGATGCTCCACCTCGTAGGCCGGTAGTCGCGGAACGATCCCCCGGAAGATCGCGCGTGCGTACTCCGCCGTCTGCAACAGACCGGGCATCTGGAGCATGACCGCCACGCGCATCGCTGTCGCCGTGTGTTCAAGCTCTGCCACATCCACCAGCCCGGCGGGAAGGATCTCGCGGTACTCCTCCCACCAACCGCGCGGCCGAGGCCCGGTCATCCCGGCGAGGGCGTCGACGTATGCCTGGTCGGCACAGCTGTAGTTGGCTGCCAGCGTGCGTACCCGGTCGGCGCTCACCGCGTATCGGCCCGCTTCGATGTTGCTGATCTGGGCCGGGGTGCCACCGAGACGCTTCGCTGCCTCGGTGGAGGAGAGCCCCGCCCGCTCCCGGAGTTTGCGCAGCTCAACCCCGAGTCGCTGTTGGCGCATGACGGATGCCTTGCGCGACGCCATCTGGTCCTCCCTCTTCCCGCCGTCACCCACACGAAGGGTTTGGTAATTTCTCGCGCGATCAGTGACAACATTTACATGAACTTCGCTACGGTGTGACCCGGGCCACCCCAATGGCTTTCTGAACTCCTTGAGTTGGAGGACTCCATGACCACCGTATCGCCACAGGACAGCACCCCCGAGCACAGCGAGAACGCACTGCCGCCCGTCGGCTCGCTCCACCCCGAACTCACCGCTATGGCCAACGAGTTGGCGCCGCGTCTGTTCGCCGTCGTGCAGCAGTACCCCGTCGGGGGTGGGGAGTTCGACGGGTGTATCGCCGCGTGGGGGTTGGCGTACGAGGACGGGGAGGCGGATGTGGTCAGTGCTGCCGGGCGGACGTATTTCAGTCTTCGGTCGCCGGAGAGTGCGGTGCGGTGGTTCGGGCGGCCCGCGCAGACGCAGGCGTGGCTGATCTGGCCGGGGGCGGAGGACGCCGCCGGGAAGCTGTCCGCCTGACGGTGGGGGGCGGGTCGTACGGCGCATGGCGAAGGGCCTGGGGAGAGACGTTCTCCCCAGGCCCTTCGCCGGTGGGTGGTCAGTCGCGCAGGGTCTCGCCGACGGCGGTGAGGAGCAGGGCGAGGGAGGTGGCGCCGGCGTCGGGGTGGCCGTGGCCGAGGTCGCCCATGCGGGCGGCTCGGCCGCGGGCGGGGACGAGGCCGGCGGTGGCGGCGGCGGCGCGGGTGGCGGCCTCGGCGGCGGCGCGCCAGGACTTGGCGGGGCCGTCG
Source organism: Streptomyces sp. NPDC027185 (assembly GCF_055567035.1). Lineage (NCBI taxonomy): Bacteria > Bacillati > Actinomycetota > Actinomycetes > Kitasatosporales > Streptomycetaceae > Streptomyces > Streptomyces sp. NPDC027185. The sequence goes on from NZ_JBVHRF010000002.1 coordinate 183,652, forward strand.
GCGGTGTGGTCGCGCAGGTGGCGGCGGAACGGGTCGAGGGCGTCGAGGAGGGTCTTCTCGCCGACCTGGGCGCCGCCGAGTTCGGTGACGGCGCGCTGGGCGGCGTCAGCGGCGTCGGCGAACAGCGCGGTGGTGCAGGTGTTCCCGGACGCCCGGGTCAGGACGGCGCCGGTTTCGGCGAGGAGGGCGCCGTAGAGCGCGCCGGAGGCGCCGCCGGACGCGTCGGCGAGGGCGAGTCCGGCGCTCAGCAGGGCGGCGCCGGCGGTGTGCGGGGTGGCCGGGCCGGTCTCGGTGGCGCGGGCGGCGGCGACGGCGGCGCGCAGTCCGCGGACGATGCCGATGCCGTGGTCGCCGTCGCCGGCGACGGCGTCGAGACGGCCCAACTCGTCCTCCTGGGCGGCGACGGCGTCGAGGGCGGCCTGGAGGGCGGCGGTGGCGGGCAGGTCGGGGGCGTCCGGCGCGGGGACGGGCAGATCGGCCGCGTGCGGTGCGTCCCCGGTGGCCGGTGCGTCCCCGGTGGCCGGGCCGGACGCGGTCCGGGCGGCCGGGACCCGCGCGGTGTCCGTCGCCGCCGTGCCGTCCGTCCGGTCGTCGTCGGCGGGCGTGTGGACGCCGGGCAGGCTGCGGAAGGCGGGGGTGTCGCAGGGGGCGTCGTAGAGGGCGGTGAGTTCGTCGTCGAGGACCATCAGGGAGAGGGAGACGCCGGCCATGTCGAAGGAGGTGACGAACTCGCCCACCTCGGGGCGGTACGGCTGGAGTCCGGCGGCCCGCAGACGGCGGTTGACGTGGCGGTAGACGACGAACATCTCCTCGTACTTGGTGCTGCCGAGGCCGTTGAGGAGGACGGCGACGCGGCCGGTGGCCTCCGCGGGCCGGGGCAGGTCGGCGAGGAGGTTGTCGACGAGGGCGTCGGCGAGTTCGGCGGCGCTCAGGCCGTGGGTGGTGCGCAGTCCGGGCTCGCCGTGGATGCCCATGCCGAGTTCGGTGGTGCCGGGGGCGACGGTGAAGAGGGGTTCCGCGGCGCCGGGCAGGGTGCAGCCGGCGAAGGCGGCGCCGAAGGTGCGGGTCATCGCGTTGGCGCGGGCGGCGAGGCGGGCGACGGTGTCGAGGTCGTCGCCGCGGTCGGCGGCGGCTCCGGCGATCTTGAAGACGAAGAAGTCACCGGCGACGCCGCGGCGGTCGCGGGAGGGGTCGATCTCCCGGCCCTCGACGGGCGGCGGCCCGCTGGCGACGTCGTCGGTGACGAGGACGGTGCGGACATCGGTGCCCTCGGCGGCGAGGCGGCGGGCGGCGAGGCCGAAGTGCATCACGTCGCCGGCGTAGTTGCCGTAGGTCATCAGGACGCCGGCGCCGCCGTCGGCGGCGCGGGCGGTGCGGTAGACCTGCTCGGCGCTGGGGCTGGCGAAGACGTCGCCGATGGCGGCGGCGTCGGCGAGTCCGGGGCCGACGAGTCCGGCGAAGGCCGGGTAGTGGCCGGAGCCGCCTCCGATGACGACGGCCACCTTGCCGGGGCGGGGCGCGTGCCGTCCGACGACGCCGAAGGCGCCCGGTACCCGGCGGACGGTGCGGGCGTAGGCGTCGGCGAGACCCTCCAGCCAGTCCTCGCGGAAGGTCTCGGCGTGGTGGTCCGGGCCGGCGGGGGTGGTGGTCATCAGGGGCACACTCCTTTGTTTCGTCCCTGTTTGATTTAACACCTACATCACAGACTCGTCATCCCTCACCCCGGAAATCACCAGGTCTGTTGTGAGAATGACCGCCCAAAATCCCTTGCATCACATCTTGCATGTGAAGTTCTCAGGATTGATGATGCTCGCATCGTGCGCGCCGCCCGGCGGCGCCCCGGCCGGATGAAGCGACCCGGCCCCTTGCCCCGAAACCCGGCCGCCGCGCGGCGGCAACCGCCCCACGGAGGCGTGACATGGCACCACCCACCCTTTTCGACCGGATCGGCATCCCGAAGCCGCTGGTCTTCGGCTACCTCGGCGTTCTGCTGTTCATGGTGGGCGACGGCGTCGAGTCCGGTTTCATCGCCCCGTTCATGGCGGACCACGGCGCCGGGACCGAGGTGCACGCCTCCTACGTGATCACCGCGTACGGCGTGACCGTCATGCTCGCCTCCTGGCTCTCCGGCGCGCTGTCGGACCTGTGGGGGCCGCGGCGCGTGATGCAGCTGGGCCTCGCGGTGTGGATCGTCTTCGACGTCCTCTTCCTCACCCTCGCGATCGGCCCGCAGAACTACCCGCTGATGCTCGTCTTCTACGGTCTGCGGGGCTTCGGCTACCCGCTCTTCGCCTTCGGATTCCTGGTCTGGATCACCGCGACCGCCCCGAAGGCGCGGATGGGCACCGCCGTGGGCTGGTTCTACGTCGCCTTCACCGGCGGTCTGCCGACGCTCGGTTCGCTCGTCGCGGGCGTCACCAACCCGCTCTTCGGGCACCTGGGGACGCTGTGGGTGGCGCTGGCGATCATCGCGGTCGGCGGGGCGTTCTGTCTGCTGGGGGTGCGCGAGCGCACCGGGTTCGCGCGGCTGGCGCCGCCGGAGGTGCGGCCGGTGCAGTCGCTGCTCTCCAGCCTCTCCATCGCCTGGACGCACCCGAAGGTCGCCGTCGGCTGTGTGGTGCGGATCATCAACACCGCGCCGGAGTTCGGCTTCCTGGTGTTCCTGCCGACGTTCTTCGCCAAGGAACTGCACTTCGGTGAGGGCCGCTGGCTGACGCTGCTCGCCGTCATCTACGGCACCAACGTCTTCTGCAACCTGCTCTTCGGGGTGATCGGCGACAAGATCGGCTGGCGGAAGACGATCGCGTCGTTCGGCGGCATCGGCTGTGCGATCACCACGCTGGCGCTGTACTTCGTCCCGAAGGCGGTCGGCAGCAACTACACCGTCGCGCTCGTCGTCGGCATGCTCTACGGCGTGACGCTCGCCGGGTTCGTCTCCATCTCGGCGCTGATCCCGGCTCTCGCCCCCGACAACAAGGGCGGGGCGATGGCGCTGCTCAACCTCGGTGCGGGCGGCGCGGCGTTCGTCGGTCCGGCGATCGTGAGCATCTTCCTGGAGCCGCTGGGCCCGTCCGGCGTCGTCATCATCTTCGCCGCGCTGTACGTCGTCTCGGCGCTGCTGACGCTGTATCTGAAGACGCCGGAGGAGGAGAAGGGGGCGGCCCGAGCCGCGGCCGGTCCGGACACCGCGCCGGAGCCGGTGCGCGCCTGAGCCCTTCCGGATACGCCTCGGGCCCCGCACCGGTGGACGGTGCGGGGCCCGAGGCGTGTGCGCGAGGTGTCAGCGCTGCCAGCTGGTGGCGCCGTGGAAGCCGTACTGGCGCTCCAGGCGGCGCCAGCGCGCGGCGGTGGCGCGGGGGCGGGCCGGGGCGGCGGGCCGGTGGGCGGCGCGGGCCAGGAGGACCGCGGTCAGGGCCGCCAGCTCCTCCTCGCTGGCCTCGCCCTTCTCCACGCGGATCGCATCGGCCGGGGCTGCGGCGTTCATCTCTTCGTCTCCGTGATCTTCGTTGTCTGCGGGGTCTTCGTCGTCTGCGTGCGGGGGGGGGCGCCGGTGGGCCGGGGTGCGGCTACTGCGGCGGGTTGCCGTGCTTGCGGGCGGGCAGGTCCGCGTGCTTGGTGCGCAGCATCTCCAGCGAGCGGATGAGGGTGTGGCGCGTCTCGGCCGGGTCGATGACGTCGTCCACCAGACCGCGCTCGGCGGCGTAGTAGGGGTGCATCAGCTCGGACTTGTACTCCTTGACCATCCGCGCGCGCATCGCCTCGGGGTCCTCGGCGTCGGCGATCTGGCGGCGGAAGATGACGCCGGCGGCGCCCTCCGCGCCCATGACGGCGATCTCGTTGGTCGGCCAGGCGTAGGTGAGGTCCGCGCCGATGGACTGCGAGTCCATGACGATGTACGCGCCGCCGTACGCCTTGCGCAGCACGATCGAGATGCGCGGCACGGTGGCGTTGCAGTACGCGTAGAGCAGCTTGGCGCCGTGGCGGATGATGCCGCCGTGCTCCTGGTCGACGCCGGGCAGGAAGCCGGGGACGTCCAGCAGCGTGACGATCGGGATGTTGAAGGCGTCGCAGAGCTGCACGAAGCGGGCGGCCTTCTCGGACGCCTCGATGTCGAGGACGCCGGCGAGCGACTGCGGCTGGTTGGCGACGAGGCCGACGACGCGGCCGTCGAGCCGGGCCAGCGCGCAGATGATGTTGGTGGCCCAGCGCTCGTGGATCTCCAGGTACTCGCCGTCGTCGACGATCTCCTCGATGACCTTGCGCATGTCGTACGGGCGGTTGCCGTCCGCGGGGACCAGGTCGAGGAGGGCGTCGCCGCTGCGGTCGGCGGGGTCCTCGCACTCGACGGCCGGCGGGTTCTCGCGGTTGTTGGCCGGGAGCAGCGAGAGGAGGTAGCGGACCTCTTCGAGGCAGGTGGTCTCGTCGTCGTAGGCGAAGTGCGCCACACCGGAGGTCTCGGCGTGGACGTCGGCGCCGCCCAGACCGTTCTGGGTGATCTCCTCGCCGGTCACCGCGCGGACGACGTCCGGGCCGGTGATGAACATCTGCGAGGTGTCGCGGACCATGAAGACGAAGTCGGTCAGCGCCGGGCTGTAGGCCGCGCCGCCCGCGCAGGGGCCGAGCATCACGGAGATCTGCGGGATGACGCCGGAGGCCTTGGTGTTGCGCTGGAAGATGCCGCCGTAGCCGGCGAGCGCGGAGACGCCCTCCTGGATACGGGCGCCGGCACCGTCGTTCAGCGAGACCAGCGGCGCGCCCGCCTGGATCGCCATGTCCATGATCTTGTGGATCTTGGTGGCGTGCGCCTCGCCGAGGGCACCGCCGAAGATCCTGAAGTCGTGGGCGTAGACGAAGACCGTCCGGCCGTGGACCGTGCCCCAGCCGGTGATCACACCATCGGTGTAGGGCTTCTTCGCCTCCAGGCCGAAACCGGTCGCCCGGTGCCGGCGCAGCGGCTCCACCTCGTTGAACGAACCCTCGTCGAGCAGCAGCTCGATCCGCTCGCGTGCGGTCAGCTTGCCCTTCGCCCGCTGGGCCTCGGTCGCCCGCTCGCTGGGGCCTCGGTACGCCTGCTCGCGGATCGCGTGCAACTCGGCGACGCGCCCGCGGGCGTCGGTCGCGCCCGCGGGCACCTCTTCGACAGTGGTCATGCATCGACGGTACGTGGGCGAGGCCCCGGGCGCCGATGTCAGTTTCGTACAACGTCGGATGCGATTTGGTGGGCAAGCAGTACAGAAGCCTCCTGTACGTGAGGTCGGCCCGCTGCTCCGTTCGGGTGGAGTGCGGGCCGTGTGCTGTATGGGGCCGACAAATCCGCGGGCGGGTGCGGCAGGGCCGTCAGGCGGTGTCCGCGCCGGTCAGCGCAGTGTGACGGTGGCCGCGTGGGTGGCGCAGAGGGTGCCCGGGGTGAGCCGCAGGCGCAAGGCGCGGCCGGTGGCGAGCACCTCGAAGCCGGGGTCGTGGTACGGCACGGCGGCGGCCGGCCGGGCCCAGACGATCTCCACCGGGGCGCCCGTCCGTTCGGGCGCGGCGGCGTGCAGGGTGGCGGTGCGCGGCCCGGTGCGGCGGATCAGGAGGCTGACCGGGCCGTCGGCGGTGAGCGGTCCGGCGGTGCCGGGCGAGAAGAAGTTCGCGGCGGTCAGACCGAGGGAGGGGACGGTGACGGCCTGCCGGCCGGCGGTGTGGGCGAGGACGGTGAGCCACCGGGGGTCGGCGGCGCGGGCGGCGACGGCGCGGAGCGGGGCGCCGGGCATCAGCAGGTACAGGTAGCGGGCGCCGTCCGGGTCGGTGCCGTGGTCGTGCCAGAGGGTCAGGTAGGCGCGGGTGAGCGGGGCGGGGTCGGAGCCGGTGTTGATGTCGTGCCAGGAGCCGGTGCGGTCCTCGCGGAGGGTGTGCAGCGCGGCGCCGCCGGGGAAGACGTAGCCGCCGTGTCCGGCGAGGTGGGCCCAGCGGGCGGCGGGGAAGGCGCGGGCGGTGCCGGGTCCGGTGGGCTGCGGGCGGCCGTCGACGGTGAGCGGGGCGCGGGGTGCGGCGCCGAGGGCGCGGTTGTCGACGACCGTCTCGACGCGGGCGCCGTCGCGGGCGGTGATACCGGCGCCGAGGCAGACGACGGTGTCGTCGAGGAAGAACCACGACTTGCGGGCGGTGAGGGTTACGCCGAGGCCGCGCAGGTGCTGGCCGACGGCGGCGTAGGTGCCGTCGGTGGTGCCGCCGACCCAGCGGACGTCGGGGCGGGGCCTGCCGAAGGCGCCGCCCTCGTTGTCGGCGAGGCGCTTGGTGGAGACGGTGGTGCCGGGCAGCCGGTAGGGGTCGACGGTGGGCCAGTAGGCGTCGGTGTACTGCGCGCCGCCGCTCTCCCCGGCCCACCAGGAGAGCATCCCGGCGCCGGTGTGCCAGCCGTGCGGGTTCTCGCCGTTGCCGTTCTCGTAGTGGGCGATGCGGTCGGAGGCCATGGCGAGTCCGGCGGTCCAGCCGGGGCGGCGGTGGACGGCGCGGTCCATGGCGGGGAAGAGGCGGTGGCCGGACGGTTCGGGGGCGGGCGCGGCGGGTCCGTCGGCGACGGCGGCGAGGCGGGCGAGGTCGGCGACGGAGTACTGGCGGTCGGTGCGGACGGCCAGCACGCGGTCGCGGACGATGTGGCCCTTGACCAGGGCGTGCCAGCGGTCGCGGTCGGCCGGTGACGCGCTCTCGGCGAGGAGGGTGACGGCGGCGAGGAGGGCGTGCCCGTGGTAGTGGTCGCTGCGCGGGACGCGCCGGTCGTCGGTGAGCAGCGCGCCGCGGCTGACGGCCCGTCCGCTGACCATGTCCATCATCAGTCCGTCGTGGAGCAGCGGTGCGTAGGCGTGGGTGACGCTGGCCAGGACGGTGTGGCGGGCCGGGTCGGTGACCTCCCACGCGGTGCCGCCGAGCAGGGCGAAGAGCCGTCCGATGCCGTCGAGGAGGACGGAGCCGTAGGTGCCGGAGTAGGCGACGGCGGTGTGCTGGAGGAAGGAGCCGTCGGCGTGGAGCCCGTCGCCGTGGGTGACGTAGGGGAAGACCGGGGAGAGGGCGTCGCGGGCGAGGGCGATCTTGGCGGGGGCGCGGCCGAGGACGCCGCGGAGGGCGACGACGCGGCAGAGGTCGACGCGGTTGGCGCCGGTACTGGTGCCGGTGTACGGACCGAGCATCGCGTCCGGGACGAAGTGGTCGACGGCGGCGAGGTGGCGGGCACGCGCGCCGTCGGGGAGCGGGCCGCCGGGCAGGTGGGTGTCGAGGATCGCGAGGGTGTCGAGGAGGTGCTGGGGACTGCCGATCTGCCACTCCCACCAGTTGCCGTAGCGGTCGGCCCCGGCGTGGTAGACGGCGGCTTCGAGGTGGTCGAGGCCGGTCAGGACGGCGGCTGCGAGGGCGGCGTCCCCGGTGAGCCCGGTGGCGGGCTGGGCGTACGCCTCGGCCATGGTGTGCAGCCGGGTGTAGCTGCGGGTGATCCCGGCGGGCGGGTCGAAGGGCTGGTCGGGCCAGAGGGAGGTGGCGGCGGGCCGCATGGCGGCGGCGAACCGTCCGGCCAGCTCACCGGTCTCCCGCAGCGCGCGGGCGTACGGCTCGGCGGCCGGGTCGTAGCCGGTGCCGAGGATCAGCTCCGCCCAGCGGCGGGACAGGGCGGCGAAGACGTCGACGGGGCCGGCGGGTACCGGGGCCGGTGCGGCGGGGGTGGCGGCGCCGAGGGCGGCCGCTGAGGCGGCGGTGGCGGTGAGGAAGGCGCGGCGGGACCAGGCGGAGGGGTGCGGCACGGTCGTTCCTCTCGGTGGCGGGCGGCCGAAGGCAGCGCGGGGGCCCGAGTCCGTTCAACCGGCGTGCGGTGCGGTCCAGTTGACGGGTGGAGCGTCGGTCTAGCACGAGGCGAGGGAGACGACAAGAACACCACGGAACGGGAGGTAACGGGCGGGACGGGCGAGAAGGAAGAGGCGGGGCGGACCCCCGCACCCCGCCCCGAGCCCGCGCCCGCATCCGCGCCGCCGGACCCGCCCCGCCCCGCATCCGCACCCTCGGACCCAACATGTTGAATATTGAACAAGACCGGGCTACAGTCACTCTCGTTGAACGTTAAACAACTTCTTCGAGGAGGAGCCATGGCTCTGTTCACCCGCAAGCGCGCCGAAGCCCCCGCCGCCCCCGCCCTCGTCCCGGCGGACCCGGCCCTCGCCGCGCTGACCGGCGACTACACCATCGACCCGGCCCACAGCCGCATCGGTTTCGCGGTGCGCCACGCCATGGTCACCAACGTCCGCGGCGCGTTCGGCGCGTACGAGGGGCGGCTGCACCTCGACGGTTCCGAGCCGGGCCGCTCCACCGCGGCGCTGGACATCCGGACGGAGAGCGTCGACACCGGCATCGGCGACCGCGACGCCCACCTGCGCGGCGGGGACTTCTTCGACTCCGCGGCGTTCCCCCTGATGACCTTCCGCTCCACCGCCGTCGAGCAGAGTGCCGCCGACCGCTTCCGCGTCACCGGCGACCTGACGATCAAGGACGTCACCCGGTCGCTCAGCCTCGACCTGGAGTTCCAGGGCGCCGCCACCGACGTCTACGGCGCCGAGCGCGTCGGCTTCGAGGGCGCCACCGAGATCCTGCGCTCCGAGTGGGGCCTGACCTGGAACGCCGCGCTGGAGGCGGGTGGCGTGATGGTCAGCGACAAGGTCAAGCTCACCTTCGACATCTCCGCGGTCAAGAACGCCGCCTGAGCGCCGCTCCCCCGCACCCCACGGCCCCGCGCGCGGCCCCTTGCGAGGGCCGGACGCGGGGCCGCGGCGCGGGTGCGGCGGATTACTCCTGCGGCTCCACCCCGGCGCGCAGCAGCCCGTACGCGTAGGCGTCGTCGAGCGCCTGCCAGGAGGCGGCGATGACGTTCTCGGCGACGCCGACCGTGGACCACTCGCCGTTGCCGTCGGTGGAGGAGATCAGCACACGGGTGATGGAGCCGGTGCCCTGACGGCCCTCCAGGATGCGGACCTTGTAGTCGACCAGCTCGATCCGGGCGAGCTGCGGGTAGATCCGCTCCAGACCGACGCGGAGCGCCCGGTCCAGGGCGTTGACCGGGCCGTTGCCCTCGGCGGTGGCGACGATCCGCTCGCCCTTCGCCCACAGCTTCACCGTCGCCTCGTTGGCGTGCGAGCCGTCCGGGCGGTCCTCGACGATCGCCCGCCAGGACTCGGTACGGAAGAACCGCGCGGCCCTCCCCCGCGCCCCGCCGCGCGCCAGTTCGTCGCGGAGCAGCAGCTCGAAGGAGGCGTCGGCGGCTTCGTAGGTGTAGCCCGCCAGTTCGCGTTCCTTGACCCGCTCGACGACCCGGCCGACCAGCTCCCGGTCGCCGCCGAGGTCGATCCCCAGCTCCTTGCCCTTCAGCTCGATCGAGGCGCGGCCGGCCATGTCGGAGACGAGCATCCGCATGGTGTTGCCGACCAGCGCCGGGTCGATGTGCTGGTACAGGTCCGGATCGACCTTGATCGCGGAGGCGTGCAGCCCCGCCTTGTGCGCGAAGGCCGAGACACCGACGTACGGCTGGTGGGTGCCGGGCGTGAGGTTGACGACCTCGGCGACGGCGTGCGAGATCCGGGTGGTCTCGGCGAGCTTGCCGGGCGGCAGCACGGCGCGGCCGTACTTCAGCTCCAGCGCGGCGACGACGGGGAAGAGGTTGGAGTTGCCGACCCGCTCGCCGTAGCCGTTGGCGGTGCACTGGACGTGGGTGGCGCCGGCGTCCACCGCGGCGAGGGTGTTGGCGACGGCGCAGCCGGTGTCGTCCTGGGCGTGGATGCCCAGCCGCGCGCCGGTGTCGGCGAGGACGGTGCGGACGACGGCGGCGACCTGCGCGGGCAGCATCCCGCCGTTGGTGTCGCAGAGGACGACGACGTCCGCGCCCGCCTCGCTCGCGGTCTTGACGACCTGCTTGGCGTAGGCGGCGTCCAGGGCGTAGCCGTCGAAGAAGTGCTCGCAGTCGAGGAAGACCCGGCGGCCCTGCGCGCGCAGGTACCGGACGGTGTCCGCGACCATCGCGAGGTTCTCCTCGGGCGTGGTGCGCAGCGCCAGTTCGACATGGCCGAGGTGGGACTTGGCGACCAGCGTGACGACCGGGGCGCCGGACTCCAGGAGGGCGGCGACCTGCGGGTCGTCCTCGACGCGGACCCCGGCCTTACGGGTGGCGCCGAACGCGACGAGCTGGGCGTGGCGGAAGTCGATCTCGGCGCGGGCGCGCTGGAAGAACTCGGTGTCGCGGGGGTTGGCGCCGGGCCAGCCGCCCTCGATGAAGCCGACGCCGTAGTCGTCCAGGTGGCGGGCGAGGGTGAGCTTGTCGGCGACGGTGAGGTTGATGCCCTCGCGCTGGGCGCCGTCGCGCAGCGTGGTGTCGAAGACGTGGAAGTCGTCGGGGACCGCGCCCGCGGGGCGGGGTCCGGGTGACGCCGGGGCTGAGGGTGCGTCCGTCATGCTGGTCTGGCTCCTGTCGGGATCTCGGTCTACCGGAATGACCGGCTCCACCGCCCCTCCATGTTCCCTCGCGCTCCGCCTTCCGGGCCGGGTGGGGCCGGAAACGAAAAAACCCCTCGCGGGTGCGAGAGGTCTGCGCGCGGGTCTGGGACGACGAGGGCCGCGCCGTACACGGTAGGTACGGGGCGGTCACTGCGGACCGGCGCGCCTGCTGCCAATGCTGAGACATTCCGGGGAACGATCCCCGAGCCCCTGCTGGGTGGCGAACGAGAGCACGGGGGCAGTCTGGCACGAGGCGGGCGGCGCGGGGTAAGCGGTCTCACGATGCGGGCGCGGGGCGGGCCGCTCCGCGCGGGCCGGGCGCGGGTCCGGGCTCCGGAGCCGGCCGGCGCCGCCCCCGCGTACCGCGGTCCGGCGGCGGCCCGGGGAGGGGGCCGCCGCCGGCCGGCCGACGGCGTGGGGCCGGCTCGGGGGGACCGGCCCCGGGTGCGTCGGGGCAGGGCGTCCGCCGCTCAGGGGGTCGTACGGGCGCCGTGGTGCGGGGCGGGCCGGACGGCTGGGTCCGGCCCGGTGGGGCGGGTCAGGCGGGAGCGGTGGCCGGTTCGTCCGCCGCGTCGTCCTTGCCGACGCGGTGCAGGTCGATGGTGCGGGTCTCGCGCATCGTCAGGTAGACGACGAGGGAGACCGCGGCGCACCCGGCGACGTACCAGTAGAAGCCGGACTCCCGGCCGGCGTTCTTGAACCAGAGGGCGACGTACTCCGCGGTGCCGCCGAAGAGGGCGTTGGCGATGGCGTACGGCAGGGCGACGCCGAGGGCGCGGATGCCGGTGGGGAACAGCTCGGCCTTCACACAGGCGTTGATGGAGGTGTAGCCGGTGACGATGACCAGTGCCAGCAGCGACAGGCCGAGCGCGGGCCAGAAGGAACCGGCGTGCCGCAGCAGCGTCATGATCGGCACGGTCAGGAACGTCGAACCGACCGCGAAGGTGATCAGCAGCGGGCGGCGGCCGATCCGGTCGGAGAGCCACCCGGCGAACGGCTGCAGACACATGAAGAGGAAGAGCGCGCAGAAACTCACCAGCGACGCCGTGGACTTCTCCATCCCGGCGCTGCCCGAGAGGTACTTGGTGAGGTACGTCGTGTACGTGTAGTACGCCACGGTACCGCCCATGGTCAGCGCGATGACGAGGAACGCCTCGCGCTTGTGGGCCAGCAGCGCCTTGAGGGTGCCGCGGTCGGGGTCGGCGGCGGCGTCCTCGTCGGCGGCGTAGACCTCGGTCTCCAGCATGTTGCGGCGCAGGTAGAAGACGATGCCGGCGCCGAGCGCACCGATGATGAACGGGATCCGCCAGGCCCAGCTGTGCAGCGCCGCGTCGGACATGGTGCGCTGGAGGACGATCTGGAGGCCGAGGCCGAGGAGCTGGCCGGCGGTCATCGACACGTACTGGAAGCTGGAGGCGAAGCCGCGGCGGCCGGGGGCGGACGCCTCGGTGAGGTAGGTGGCGCTGGCCGCGTACTCGCCGCCGACGGAGAGGCCCTGGAGCATCCGGGCGAGCAGCAGGACGGCGACGCCGCCGTAGCCGGCGGTGGCGTAGGTGGGGGCCACCGCGATGAGGACGGCGGAGGCGGACATCAGGGTGACGGTCAGGGTGAGCGCCGCCTTGCGGCCCTTGCGGTCACCGACCCGGCCGAGCAGCCAGCCGCCGACGGGGCGCAGGAAGAAGCCGACCGCGAAGATCCCCATGGTGTTCATGAGGTTGGCGGTGTCGTTCCCCTTGGGGAAGAACGCGTCCGCGAAGTACACCGCGAAGCTGGCGTACACGAACCAGTCGAACCACTCGACCATGTTCCCGGCCGAGCCGACCCAGATCTTCTTCCACTGTGCTGACCCCATAGCCGATCACGGTCGCCGACCGGCGGCCGCTCGGCAAGAGCGGCGGCCGCAACGATCCCGCGTACTTGAGTACGTTGTGGTCACAGGCGCCGGGCGGCCGGGCGCACCCGGCGGGGGTGGAGCCGGGGCCGTCGGCTACGGGGTGAGCGCCTCGTCGAGGAATTCCGCCACGTGCGCGCGGACGGCGGCGAGGCCGGTGCCCGGCAGGCCGACGACGAGGTGGGTGGCGAAGCCGTCGAGGAGGGCGCGGATCCGGGTGGCGAGGCGTTCGGCGTCGACGGGGCGGAAGGTGCCGTCACAGACGCCTTCGACGAGGAGGGCGACGAGGTCGCGGTGCCAGGCCAGTTCGAGGTCGAGCTGGCGCTCGCGGGCCGCGTCGTCGGCGGTACGGGTGCGGTTCCAGACCTCCAGCCAGAGCGTCCAGCGCGGATCGCCGGGGCCGTCGGGGAGGTAGAGGTCCACGAGCGCGTCGAGGCGTTCGCGGACCGGGACGCGGCGGGCGAGGGCGGCGCGGCGCTCGGCGCCGAGCTGCTCCTCGCTCCAGCTCAGGGTCTGGAGCAGCAGCTCGTCCTTGGTGCCGAAGTAGTACAGGATGTGGCCGCTGCTCATGCCGACCTCGCGGCCCAGCCCCGCCATCGTCAGGCCCGCGAGGCCCCGGGCGGCGATGGTGGCCATCGCGGCGGCGAGGACCTGTTCGCGGGGTCGGCTGAGCCGGCGCCGGGGGCGGCGGGCGGCGTCGGACACGGGGGCCTCCGGGGTCGGCGGGGTGACGGAAGGACCCTAAGGGACGGCGGCGGTCCGCCGTCCCCGCGGCGTCGGTCAGGGGCGCGGCTGCTGCTGGGTGATGCAGTGGATGCCGCCCCCCGCCGCGAAGATGGTGCGGGCGTCGACGAGGGTGACGGTGCGGTCGGGGAAGAGGCGCCGGAAGAGGGCGGCGGCCTCCTCGTCGCGCGGGTCGTCGAAGGCACAGAGGACGACGCCGTCGTTGCAGAGGTAGTGGTTGAGGTAGGAGTGATCGACGAGTGCGCCGTCCTCCTCGATGACGGTCGGCGCGTCGACCTCGATGACCTCCAGGCGGCGCCCGCGGGCGTCGGTGGCCGCGCGCAGCAGTTCGGCGATCTCCTTGCCGACGGTGTGGTCGGGGTGGGCCGGGTCGGGCTGGCTGTGGACGAGGACGGTGCCGGGGCGGGCGAACGCGGCGACGATGTCGACATGGCCGCGGGTGCCGAACCGGCCGTAGTCGGCGGTCAGTCCGCGCGGCAGCCAGATCGCCTTCGTGGTGCCGAGATGGGCGTGGATCTCCGCCTCCACGTCCTCCTTCGTGCGGCCGGGGTTGCGGTCCGGGTCGAGCTGCACGGTCTCGGTGAGCAGGACGGTGCCCGCACCGTCGACGTGCAGCCCACCGCCCTCGTTGACCAGCGACGACGGGTATGTACGCGCGCCGGCCAGGTCCGCGACGCGGGCGCCGATCCGCGCGTCGCGCTCCCAGCGGGCCCAGTCCTGGGCGCCCCAGCCGTTGAAGGTCCAGTCGGTGGCGCCGAGGCGGCCCGCGCCGTCGGTGAGGAAGGTGGGGCCGATGTCGCGCATCCAGGCGTCGTCCAGCTCCGCCTCGGTGACGTCGATGTCCGGGCCGAGCAGGGCGCGGGCGCCGGGGGCGGCGGCGGGCGCGGCGACGACGGTGACCGGCTCGAAGCGGCGTACGGCGCGGGCGACCTCGGCCCAGGCGTGGCGCGCGGCGCGGAGCGTGTCGCCGCCCTCCTCGCCGAAGGTGGCGTTGGCGCCGGGCCAGGCCATCCAGGTGCGCGCGTGCGGCGCCCACTCGGGAGGCATACGGAAGCCGTCGGCGGCGGGGGTGTTCATACGGGGTCCTCGGTGTTCGGGGGCGGGCGGTGCCTCGCGGACGTCCCCGGGGCGGGCGCCGGGGCGCGGCGTCCGCCCCGGCGGCTCACAGGAAGTACAGGCGGGAGAGGGAGACGGAGTCGGCCGGATCGGAGCGCATCGTCTCGCCGTCGAGGGTGACCAGACCGGAGCCGGCGTCGACCTGCACCTGACCGATCCGGGAGTTGTGGACGAGGTCGGCGGGGCCGATGCCGCGGGTGCCGCGGACGGCGACCCGGCGGCGGCGGGTGGGCAGATGGTCGCCGCCCGCCTCGGCCGCGGCGGCGGAGACGAAGGCGACGGACAGCTCCGCGGGTGCGGCGCCGTGCGCGCCGAACTGCGGGCCCAGCACGAGCGGTTCGCAGGTGTCGGTGGCGGCGTTCGGATCGCCGGTGACGCCGTACGCGGGGAAGCCGGACTTCAGGACGAGCTGCGGTTTGGCGCCGAAGAACCGCGGCTGCCAGAGCACGATGTCCGCCATCTTGCCGGTCTCGATCGACCCGATCTCGTGTGCCAGACCGTGGGCGATGGCGGGGTTGAGGGTCAGTTTGGCGATGTAGCGCAGGACGCGGGCGTTGTCGTCGTGCGGTCCGTCGCCGTCGAGGGGGCCCAGCTCCGCCTTCATCTTCCCGGCCATCGCGAAGGTGCGGCGGACGGTCTCCCCGGCGCGCCCCATGCCCTGCGCGTCGGAGGAGGTGATGCCGATCGCGCCGAGGTCGTGGAGGACGTCCTCGGCGCCCATCGTCCCGGCGCGGATGCGGTCGCGGGCCATGGCGGCGTCGCCGGGCAGGTCGGTCTTGAGGTCATGGACGGAGACGATCATGCCGTAGTGCTCGGCGACGGCGTCCCGTCCGAAGGGCAGCGTGGGGTTGGTGGAGGAGCCGATGACGTTCGGTACGCCCGCCATCTTCAGGACGTTGGGGACGTGTCCGCCGCCGCAGCCCTCGATGTGGAAGGCGTGGATGGTGCGGCCCTCCAGGACGGCGAGGGTGTCCTCGACGGAGAGACATTCGTTCAGCCCGTCGCTGTGCAGCGCGACCTGCACGTCGTGTTCCTCGGCGACGCGCAGCGCGGTGTCCAGGGCGCGGGTGTGGGCGCCCATGTCCTCGTGGACCTTGAAGCCGCAGGCGCCGCCCTCGGCCAGCGCCTCGACCAGCGGCGCCGCGCCGGAGGACGAACCGCGGCCCAGGAAGCCGATGTTGACCGGCCAGGCGTCGAACGCGCCGAACGCCCGGCCCAGCGCCCACGGTGAGTTGACGCCGACGCCCCAGACCGGCCCGAACTCCTGGCCGATGATGGTGGTGACGCCGGAGGCGAGGGAGGCTTCCATCACCCGCGGCGAGAGCAGGTGGACGTGGGTGTCGACGGCGCCGGCGGTGGCGATCAGCCCCTCGCCGGAGACGATGGTGGTGCCGGTGCCGACGACGACGTCCACCCCGTCGAGGGTGTCCGGGTTCCCGGCCCGTCCGATGGCGGCGATCCGTCCCTCGCGGATGCCGATGGACACCTTGCGGATGCCCTGGACGGCGTCGATGACCAGGACGTTGCTGATCACGATGTCGCAGGTGTCGCGGACGGCCGCGGCCTTGAGGTGGAGTCCGTCGCGGGCGGTCTTGCCGAAGCCGGCGAGGAATTCGTCGCCGGGCTTCTGGGCGTCGGAGGTGACCCGGACGACGAGCCCGGTGTCGCCGAGAACGACGCGGTCGCCGGCGCGCGGGCCGTGCACCGACGCGTACTCGTGGGGGTCCATACCGGTCATGGCGGTCATCGCCGTCCTTCCGCTCCCAGGTAGCCGCAGGCCCGCGCCCGCCGCAGCGCTTCGCCCTTCGCCCCCGGCGCGTCCAGCGGCCCGTCGACGAGTCCGGCGAAGCCGATCGCGACGCGGTCGCCGCCGATCGGCACCAGCGCGACCTCGGCGGCGGCGCCGGGGTCGAACCGCACCGACGATCCGGCGGGGACGCAGAGCCGCATGCCGTAGGCGGCGGCGCGGTCGAAGTCGAGCCGGGGGTTGGCCTCGAAGAAGTGGAAGTGCGAGGTGACGCTGACCGGCACCGCCGCGGTGTTGCGGACGGTGAGCCGCAGCGCCGGTTCCGGCTCCGGGTCCGCCGGACCGGGCAGGACGGCGCCGGGGCCGTGCGGGTCGGGCACCGCGCCGCGGATCGGGTCGCTGACCACCGCGAGCCGGGACCCGTCGTCGAAGACCGCTTCGACGTGCACCTCGGTGACGACGTCGGCGACACCGGGCAGCACGTCGTCCGGCCCGAGGACGGAGCGCCCCGCCTCGACGGCCTCGGCGAGGCGGCGGCCGTCGCGGGCCGCCTC
This sequence comes from Streptomyces sp. NPDC027185, assembly GCF_055567035.1. NCBI lineage: Bacteria > Bacillati > Actinomycetota > Actinomycetes > Kitasatosporales > Streptomycetaceae > Streptomyces > Streptomyces sp. NPDC027185. The sequence goes on from NZ_JBVHRF010000002.1 coordinate 200,204, forward strand.
GCAGACCGCGTCCGCGATCAGCGCGGTCGCCTCGGGGACGTTCAGCCGCACCCCGCGGGCCCGGCGCGCCCGCGCCAGTTCGGCGGCGCCGAACAGCAGCAGCCGGTCGCGTTCCGTCGGGGTCAGCCGCATCCTCACACCTCCAGCTCGATTTGAGCAGCACTCTAACTCTGGGACGCGCGATACGGAAGAGCCCGCGTGCACGAGGCGGCGGGGGCCAGCAACAACGGCGGTCCGCATCATTGATCAGCGCTCTAAAAAAATCTCGCGTCGGGCGGGGCCGGAAACGCGGAACGGGCCGCCACCCGTGCGGGGTGGCGGCCCGTTCGCGGACGCGGGCGGCGGCGGATCAGCCGAGGGGGTGCATCCAGCCGTGCGGGTCGGGGGCGGCACCGGTCTGGATGTCCAGCAGCGCCTTGCGGAGCTTCATGGTGACCTCACCGGGCTGCCCGTCGGCCACGTCCCAGGCGCCGTCGGCGGACTTCACCGAGCCGACCGGGGTGATCACGGCGGCGGTGCCGCAGGCGAAGACCTCGGTGAGCGAACCGTCGGCGGCGCCCGCCTTCCAGTCCTCCACGCTGATCCGGCCCTCGGCGACCTCGTACCCCAGATCGGCGGCGATGGTCAGCAGCGAGGCGCGGGTGATGCCGGGCAGCAGCGAACCGGTCAGCTCCGGGGTGACGATGCGGTTGCCGAAGACGAAGTAGAGGTTCATGCCCCCCATCTCCTCGATCCAGCGGCGCTCGATCGCGTCCAGCCAGACGACCTGGTCACAGCCCTGCTCGGCGGCCTGGGCCTGGGCGACCAGCGAGGCGGCGTAGTTGCCGCCGGTCTTGGCGGCGCCGGTGCCGCCGGGCACCGCGCGGACGTACTCCTTCGACAGCCACACCGACACCGGCTTCACGCCACCGGGGAAGTAGGCGCCCGCAGGCGAGGCGATGATGATGAAGAGGTACTCGTTGGCGGGCCGGACCCCCAGCCCCACCTCGCTGGCGATCATGAAGGGCCGCAGGTAGAGCGAGGCCTCACCGGAGGCGGGCACCCACGCCTTGTCCTGGGCGACCAGCGCGTCACAGGCGGCGATGAACGTCTCGACCGGCAGCTCGGGCATACCCAGCCGGCGCGCGGAGTCCTGGAAACGGCGGGCGTTGGCGTCCGGCCGGAACGTGGCCACGCTGCCGTCGGGACGGCGGTACGCCTTCAGCCCCTCGAAGATCGTCTGCGCGTAGTGCAGGGTCATGTTCGCCGGGTCCACGGAGAGCGGCGCGTACGGCACGAGCTGCGCGTCGTGCCAGCCGCGGCCCTCCGTCCACCGGATCGTCACCATGTGATCGGTGAAGTGCCGGCCGAAGCCGGGGGCCGAAAGGATCTGCTCCCGCTCGGCGTCGGACAGCGGGTTGGCAGAGGGCTTGAGTTCGATCGTGGGCGTCGTCATGAAGGTGTCCTTCGCTGCGTTTTCCGGAGCCGGGCGGCCCGGCGGGCGGGGCCGGGGGTGCTCGGGGTGCGGCACCGGTGCGGTTGGTACGGCCGCGCGACCCGGGCGGGGGGTGGTCCCTGTCGCCAGGGGCGCCTCGTCGTCGCGGCCGGCGGTCCATGTCCGATTATCGCTCGTGGGTGTCCGAGCGCGGAACGGGCGTGCGCGGGTCCGGTGGGCCGGCACGCGCCGGTGCGGACCGGCCACCGGCCTGGAGGCCGGCGAACCGGTGGTACGTACACGGGAAATCAGAGACGAAAGCGCCGGGCCTTCCCGGCCCGGCGCTCCGTGGTGCGGTACGGCGCGGGCGTCAGCCCGCTACTCGCGCGGCGAGCGCGTCACCGATCTCGTCGGTGGTGCGGGCCGTGCCGTCGCGGGACTCCAGGTCGGCGGCGACCGCCTCCTCGATCCGGACGGCCTCGGCGTCGTGGCCGAGGTGGCGCAGGAGCAGGGCGACCGAGAGGATCGTGGCGGTCGGGTCGGCCTTGCCGGTGCCGGCGATGTCCGGCGCGGAGCCGTGGACCGGCTCGAACATCGAGGGGAACTCACCGGTCGGGTTGATGTTCCCGGAGGCGGCGAGGCCGATGCCGCCGGTGACGGCCGCGGCGAGGTCGGTGAGGATGTCGCCGAAGAGGTTGTCGGTGACGATGACGTCGAACCGCTCGGGCTGCGTGACGAAGAAGATCGTCGCGGCGTCGACGTGCAGATAGTCGGTGGTGACCTCGGGGTACTCCGCGGCGACCCTGTCGAAGATCTTCTTCCACATGTGGCCGGCGTGGACCAGGACGTTGTTCTTGTGGACCAGCGTCAGCTTCTTGCGCGGCCGGGCGTTCGCCCGCTCGAACGCGTCCCGGACGACCCGCTCCACGCCGTACGCGGTGTTGACACTGACCTCGGTGGCGACCTCGGCCGGGGTGCCGGTGCGCAGGCTGCCGCCGTTGCCGGTGTAGGGGCCCTCGGTGCCCTCGCGGACCACGACGAAGTCGATCTCGGGGCGTCCGGCCAGCGGCGACGCGGTGTTGGGGAAGAGCTTCGACGGCCGCAGGTTCACGAAGTGGTCGAAGGCGAAGCGGAGCTTGAGCAGCAGTCCGCGCTCCAGCACCCCGGAGGGGACGGACGGGTCGCCGATCGCGCCCAGGAGGATCGCGTCGTGCTCCTTGAGCGCCGCCAGCTCCTCGTCGGGGAGGGTGTCACCGGTCGCGTGCCAGCGCTTGGCACCAAGGTCGTACTCCTTGGTTTCCAGCTTGACGTCCTGCGGGAGGACGGCGGTCAGGACCTTGAGGCCCTGGGCCACGACCTCCTGGCCGATACCGTCACCGGGGATCACTGCGAGGCGAATGCTGCGAGACATGCCTGGACCCTACTCTTCGTCCCATCCGTTGACACGCACCGTCCGCCATACGGACAGATGGGGAGCCGGTCAGCCGCCGTTCACCTCCGCGACCCGCCGCGGACGGGTCGCGCTGGGACATTCGGCCCCATGACTGGAGACTCCCGGGGGAGCGCCCCCCAGCCCTCGCACCTGCCGCGCGTGGGGATCCCGGAACGGCTCGCGGCCCGGATGAGCATGCCCGAGCAGCACGCGTACCTGCGGTCGAAGCTGACCCGCCGCGGTCTGCTGCGCTCCTCCGCGGTGACCGCCGGAGCCGTCGCCGGCGGCGGACTGCTCACCGGCTCGGCACACGCCGCGCCCGCCGCCACCCCGACGCTGCTCACCTCGCACGCCACCTCGCCGGTGGACGGTGCGCTGGTCGCCCCGTTCGCCCGCCACCTGGCGTTCAGCGCCGATCCCACGACGCAGATGCGGGTCTCCTGGCAGGTGCCGTTCGCGGTGCGGCGGCCGTACCTGCGCGTCGGGCTCAAGCCCTGGGACCTGGGCCGCAAGATCCGGGCGGAGGTCCGCGACCTGCACACCCCGTCGCTGTCGGCGAAGCTGCCCGCCGTCGACCAGTTCTACCTCCACGCGGCGCTGGACGGGCTGCGCCCGGGGACCACGTACTACTACGGCGTCGGCCACAACGGCTTCGACCCGGCCGACGCGCGCCACTTCTCGACCGTCGGCACCTTCCGCACCGCCCCGGCGCGCGCCGAGCGGTTCGTCTTCACCGCCTTCGGCGACCAGGGCGTCAGCTACCACGCGCTCGCCAACGACCAGCTCATCCTGGGCCAGAACCCCGCCTTCCACCTGCACGCCGGCGACATCTGCTACGCCGACCCGGACGGCCAGGGCTCCGAGCACGACACCTACGACGCGCGGGTGTGGTATCAGTTCCTCGCCCAGACCGAGTCGGTGGCGAAGTCCGTGCCGTGGATGGTGACGACCGGCAACCACGACATGGAGGCGTGGTACTCCCCGCACGGCTACGGCGGCCAGAGCGCCCGCTGGACCCTGCCGGACAACGGCCCCGACCCCGAGCAGGCACCCGGCGTCTACTCCTTCGTCTACGGCAACACCGCCGTCGTCGCCCTCGACGCCAACGACGTCTCGTACGAGATCCCCGCCAACCAGGGCTACACCGGTGGCCGCCAGACCCGCTGGCTCGACCGGCGCCTCGGCGAGCTGCGCGCTGCCCCCGGCATCGACTTCGTCGTGGTCTTCTTCCACCACTGCGCGTACTCCACCACCAACGCGCACGCCTCCGACGGCGGGGTCCGCGACGCCTGGCTGCCGCTCTTCGACAAACACCGCGTCGACCTCGTCGTCAACGGCCACAACCACGTCTACGAGCGCACCGACGCCCTCAAGGGCGGCCGGGTGACGAAGAAGATGCCCCCGGGCGAGCGGGTGGACCCGCGCCGCGAGGGCATCGTCTACGTCACCGCCGGCGGCGCGGGCCGGGCGCTCTACGACTTCCCCGTCCCGGACAGCTACGAGGGCCACACCGAGGACCTCGACCACGTGGACACCTACCACTGGACGAAGGACCGCACGAAGGCGAAGGAGACCGCCGAGTGGTCGCGGGTGCGCTACACCGGCTTCTCCTTCCTCGCCGTCGAGGTCGTCCCCGGCCACCGGCCCACGATGAAGGTCACCGCACTCGCCGAATCCGGTGAGCGCATCGACCACTTCGAGGTGGTGCGGTAGCCCCGGCTCAGCCCCGGGGGAGGATCACCGCCCGGCCGTTGATCGTCCCCCGGTGCAGCCGCTCGTAGGCGAGCGGCGCCTCGTCGATACCGAACGTCTCGGTGTGGACCGTGACCGCACCGGCGCGGGCCAGCGCCAGCACCTCCGCCAGCTCCGCCCGGCTGCCCCAGTACGGCGCGCAGACCGACACCTCGTACGCGGTGGTGCCGAAGCCGACCGGCAGCGCGCCACCGCCCAGCCCGACGATCGTGACGTCCGCCTCCGGCGCGGCCATCGCCCCGGCAGCGGCGGCGGTCGGCGGCGCCCCCACGAAGTCCAGCACCACCTGGGCGCCGAGCCCGCCGGTCCGCTCGCGGACCGCGGCGGCGGCACGGTCGTCGGAGCGCAGCGTCTCGTGCGCCCCGACCTCGCGGGCCAGCGCCAGCTTCTCCTCGGTGACGTCCAGCGCGATGACGTGCGCGGCGGTCATCGCCCGCAGCAGCTGGATCGCGACGTGCCCCAGCCCCCCGGCGCCGATGACCACCGCGGTCGAGCCCGGCACCAGCTTCGGCAGCGACCGCTTGACGGCGTGGTACGGCGTCAGCCCGGCGTCGGTCAGCGGCACCGCCGCGACCGGGTCGAGCCCGCCGAGCGGCACCAGATGGCGCGGGTCGTCGACCACCATGTACTCCGCCATGGCGCCGGGCGCGCCCAGTCCGGGCGGGAAAATGCCCAGCCCGGCGGCGCGGTGGCAGTAGTTCTCCCGGCCCTCGGCGCACGCCGCGCAGGTGCCGCAGCCCCACGGTCCGTAGACCGCGACCGGCTCGCCGACGGTGAGTCCGGCGACGCCCGCGCCCAGCGCGGCGACGGTGCCGACGCCCTCGTGCCCGAGGGTGAGCGGCAGCGGGAAGCGCAGCGCCTCGGCGGGCATCCCCATCACGGCGATGTCGGAGTGGCACACCCCGGCGGCGGTCATCTCCAGCAGCACCTGTCCCGGTCCCGGCTCGGGATCGGGAACGGTGACGACCTGCGGCGCTCCGCCGACTTCACGGTATTGAACGGCCTTCATCCCACGCTCTTCTCTCGCTGTGTCCCGAAAGGTCCCCCGAGGTCCCCCGACTCCCCCGAGCCGGCGCCGCGGTCAGCGCGCGGAGTACCCACCGTCCACGAGGTGGTAGCTGCCGTTGATGAACGACGCGCGGTCGGACAGCAGGAAGGCGGTCAGCTCGGCGACCTCCTCGGCGGTGCCCAGCCGCCCCGCGGGGTGCAGCGAGACCAGGTGCGCGCGGCCCTCGGGGTCGGTGTGGGCCAGCAGCGGGGTGTCGATGAAGCCGGGTCCCGCGGCGTTGATCCGGATGCCGCGGTCGGCGTATTCGAGGGCGGCGGTCTTGGTGAGACCGACGACACCGTGCTTGGCGGCGACGTACGCGGGCGATCCGGCGAAGCCGTTGGTCCCCAGGATCGAGGCCATGTTGACGATCGCCCCGCGCCCCGCGGCCGCCATCACCGGCAGCTCGTGCCGGAGCGAGTGGAAGACGCCGTTGAGGTTGGTGTCGATGACCTTGTGGTACGCGTCGACGTCGTACGCCCCGGTGGGCGCCGACGGCCCGCTGATCCCGGCGTTGTTGACCGCCAGATCGAGGCTGCCGTACGTCTCGACGGTGAAGCCGACGGCCGCGGCGACGGAGTCCGCGTCGGTGACGTCGACGGCGACGGCCGCGGCGCGGGCGCCGTCCGCGGTCAGCTCCGCGGCGGCGGCGCGGGCCTTCGCCACGTCGAAGTCGGCGAGGACGACGGCGGCGCCGCCGCGGACCAGACGGCGGGCGACGGCCAGGCCGATACCGGAGGCGCCGCCGGTGATCAGCGCCGCCTTCCCGGCGAACTCGTCGGCGACGACGGCGGGGGCGCTGTGCTGCTGCATGTGCTCAGATCCTTGGTGGACCGTGGCGGGCCCTGGTTCTCAGGGCTCCCGGTCGGGTCCTTCGTGATGGTGCGGGAGCCGGTCGGGCTCCCCGGTGGGTGCCGCCGGGGCGGCGGGGGCGAGCGCGTCGGCCAGGGCGGCGAAGGCGCGCTCGACGAGTGCGGGCAGGGCGGCGAGTTCGCCGCCGCGGACCCAGGCGTGCTGGGCGGCGACCAGGGCGCCCGCCCCGGCGCCGACGAGTACGGCGGGCCGCAGATCGGTGGCCGGGTCACAGCCCATCCGCGCGGCCAGGATCGCCACCGAGTCCTCCTGGGCGGCGACCCGGGCGTGCTGGAGCGCGGCGTAGAGCGTCGGCTCCCGCTCGGCGAGGGTGAGCAGGGCGAAGACGTGCGGACGGCGGTGCCAGGCGGGGTGCGCGGGGTCGGTGACCCAGTGGCGCACGGCGGCGCGGTAGGCGGCGAGCGGCGGTTCGGCCGCGGGCCGGGCGCGCAGGGCGTCGTTGATGCGGTCGGCGTCGGCACGGATGCAGTCGGCGACGGCCTCTTCCTTGCCGGTGAAGTAGCGGCTGAAGGTCCGCCGGGCGACGTCGGCGCGCTCGGCGATGTCCTCGACACCGACCTCCCGCAGCCCGCGGCCGAGCACCAGCTCCAGGGCGGCCTGCGCCAGCGCCTCCCGGGTCCGGCGCGACCTGCGCACCCGCCGATCGTCCCGCGCCCCGTTTCCGCTCTCCTCCGCGCTCATACCGCCACCGTACACCCAAAGTGTCCCGTCGGGACATTTGTCTCGACGGGACACGAGAACGGTGTCCACGCGGCCCCGATCACAGAGGCCGTACGGACACACGGCGGGGCGCGACCGGAGCGGCCACCCCCCGCCGCGGGGGCTCAGTGCCCGGTCACGCCGCCGTTGTCACGGCGGTCGAGGGCGCGCTGGAGGGCGGCCGCCGCGTTCTTGCGGTCGGCCTCATCGGTACGGCGGACGGAGTGACGGGTCCTGCGGACAGCGGTCTCGGCCATGATTCACGTCTCCAATGCCTAAGCCCCGAGAAACGGCCCGGAACACCCGGGCGGAAAGGGTCACGTCGATCGGAAGGCCGGAAGGGCGGGAGCCCGGCACGGCAGGGGTCACCTGCCCTCACGCACGGGCCGCATCCGCCATCGCCCGATGGGAGCGATTCGTTCGGCTCCTACAACGCTAGGCGAGCGCTGCCGTGATGTCTGCACAATTACTTGGTCTTCCTACTATCTGAGACGGCGGGGGCGCGGAGGCCGTCCGGATGCTTTTGCCGGCGCCCCGCCGCCCCGCGGGATCGTCAGAGGTCGGGCCACCGGTTCACACGGCCCGGTGAACGTGGTCCGTTCCGGCCGGCCCCTCACGGCCGCCGCCCAACGGTCGTGGCGTCGCTTGTGCCACCGGGCCGAGCCCGCCCACACTTCAGGAGGAGGTGCTGCACCATGACCGCTCTCTCGCGCGGGGCGCCCGACACGATGCCCGGACCCGATCTGGACGAGGTCCTGTGGCAGGCATGGAAAGCCATGGAACTCCCCGAGGGCTTCCACGCCGAGATCATCGAAGGGTTCATCGAGGTGTCGCCCACCGGACGTTACGCACACGCCCGGATCGTCAACCGGCTGCGCCGTGCCCTGGACGTGCATCTGGCCGAGAGCCCGTACGCCGCCTATCAGGACATCAACATCGTCCACGGCCGCAAGGTCTGGATCCCCGACCTGGTCATCGCGCCCGAGGACGCCGACGCGCACGTCACCGACGACGGCATCGGGCTGCGGGCATCGGCCGTGGCGCTGATCGCCGCGGTCGTCTCCCCCGGGCATGACGGTGTGACCCGGGACCGGATCCGTAAGCGTGCCGCGTACGCCCGCGCCGGGATCCCCGTGTACGTCCTCATCGACGACTTCGACGAGCAGGGCACCGTCACCGTGCTCACCTCCCCCTGCCCGGAGAAGGGCACCTACGCCGACTCGTTCCGCAGGCCCTACGGCGCCGAGGTCGCCGTACCGGAAGGGCCCGCCAAGGGTTTCGTGCTCGGCGGCGGGGTCACCGGTCCGCCGCGGGTCTCCTGACCGCCTGCCCCTCCACGCGAAACGCCCCCGGCCGGTCGGGCCGAGGGCGTTTCGTGCGGCAGGAAACCGCGGGTCACCGGCGCACTGGGGGGAGGTCGCAGGCCGGTGACCACCGGGGTGTGCAGGGCACCACCCGGTGTTCGGGGAGTCAGCCCATGTGCGGGTAGCGGTAGTCCGTCGGGGCGACCATCGTCTCCTTGATGGCGCGCGGGGACATCCAGCGCAGCAGGTTGAACTTCGAGCCGGCCTTGTCGTTGGTGCCGGAGGCACGGCCGCCGCCGAAGGGCTGCTGACCGACGATGGAGCCGGTCGGGCGGTCGTTGATGTAGAAGTTGCCGGCCGCGAAGCGGAGCTTCTCGGAGACCTCGGCGACGACCTCCCGGTCCTTGGCGAGGACGGCGCCGGTCAGCGCGTAGGCCGACGCGGACTCCATCTGCTCGACCGTCTTGTCGAAGTCGGCGTCCTCGTAGACGTGGACGGCGATGATCGGGCCGAAGTACTCGGTCTTGAAGACCTCGTTCTCCGGGTCCGAGCAGGCGATGACGGTCGGGCGGACGAAGTAGCCGACCGAGTCGTCGTAGGTGCCACCGGCGACGATCTCGCAGGTCGGGTCGGCCTTGGCGCGGTCGATGGCGGCCTTGTTCTTGGCGAACGAACGGTCGTCGATGACGGCGCCGATGAAGTTCGACAGGTCGGTGACGTCACCCATGGCGAGGCCGTCGACCTCGGCGACCAGCGCGTCCTTCAGACCGCCCTCCCAGGTGGAGCGGGCGACGTAGGCGCGGGAGGCCGCGGAGCACTTCTGGCCCTGGTACTCGAAGGCGCCACGGGTGATGGCGGTCTTGAGGATCGCCGGGTCGGCGGTCGGGTGGGCGACGATGAAGTCCTTGCCGCCGGTCTCGCCGACCAGACGCGGGTAGGAGCGGTAGTTGGTGATGTTCTCGCCGACGGCCTTCCACAGGTACTGGAAGGTGGCGGTCGAGCCGGTGAAGTGGACGCCGGCCAGCTCCGGGTGCGGCAGCGCGACCTCGGAGACCTCCTTGCCGTCACCGGTGACGAGGTTGATGACGCCCTTGGGCAGACCCGCCTCCTCCAGCAGCTCCATCAGCAGGATCGCCGAGTGGGTCTGCGTCGGGGACGGCTTCCACACGACGACGTTGCCCATGAGCGCCGGGGCGGTCGGCAGGTTGCCGGCGATGGCGGTGAAGTTGAAGGGCGTGATCGCGTAGACGAAGCCCTCCAGCGGGCGGTGGTCCAGACGGTTCCACACGCCGTTCGGCTGGATGGGGGGCTGCTCCTGGAGCAGTTCCCGGGCGAAGTGCACGTTGAAGCGCCAGAAGTCGACGAGCTCACAGGGCGCGTCGATCTCGGCCTGCTGGGCGGTCTTCGACTGGCCCAGCATCGTCGAGGCGGCGATGGTCTCGCGCCACGGGCCGGACAGCAGGTCGGCGGCCTTCAGCAGGATCGCGGCGCGGTCGTCGAAGGACATCGCGCGCCACGCCGGGGCGGCGGCCAGGGCGGCGTCGACGGCCTCCTGCGCGTCGGCCTTGGTGGCGTTCGCGTAGGTGCCGATGACGGCCTTGTGGTTGTGCGGCTGCACGACGTCGAAGCGCTCGCCGCCGCCCATCCGCTTGACGCCGTTGATGGTCATCGGCAGCTCGATGGGGTTACCGGCGAGCTCCTTGAGCTTGGCCTCCAGGCGCGCCCGCTCGGGGGAGCCGGGGGCGTAGCCGTGCACCGGCTCGTTGTACGGGGCGGGGACGTGGGTCACAGCGTCCATGACGGCCGTGTCTCCTTCGTTTCGACGTCGGTTTTCATCGTGGTGCGAGCGGCGCGGCCGCTGCGGGTGGGCGGCGCGGGCGCTGCGGTGGGGCACCTGCCCCACCCTCCAGCATCCACCCGCGCCGGCCCGTCCGGGGCCGTCAGCCGCGGGTGGCGAGCGACCGGAGGAAGAAGGCCAGGTTGGCGGGGCGCTCGGCGAGGCGCCGCATGAAGTAGCCGTACCAGTCGGTGCCGTACGGGATGTAGACGCGCATCCGGTGGCCCTCGGCGACGAGGCGCTCCTGCTCGGCCTCGCGGATGCCGTAGAGCATCTGGAACTCGTAGTCGCCGGGCTTGCGGCCGTTGCGCTGGGCGAGGTCCTGGCCGATGGCGACCATCCGCGGGTCGTGGGAGCCGATCATCGGGTACCCGTCGCCCGCCATGAGGATCTTCAGACAGCGCACATACGCCTTGTCGACCTCACGCTTGTCCTGGAAGGCGACGGTCGCGGGCTCCTTGTAGGCGCCCTTGACCAGCCGGACCCGGGAGCCCTCGCCGGCCAGCGCATGGCAGTCGTCCTCGGTACGGAAGAGGTAGGACTGGACGACGGCGCCGGTCTGCGGGAAGCGCTCGCGCAGCTCCGCGAGGATCGCGAGGGTGGAGTCGACGGTGGTGTGGTCCTCCATGTCGAGGGTCACCGTCGTACCGGCCTCGGCGGCGGCCTCGACCACCGGGAGGACGTTCTTCAGGGCCAGTTCGTGGCCGCCGGTCAGCGCCTGGCCGAAGGCCGAGAGCTTGACCGACATCTCGGCCTTGGTGCCGAGGTTCTGCTCGGAGAGCGCCTCGGTCAGCCGGAGGTAGGCGTCGCGGTTGCGGAGCGCCTCGGAGGGGTCGGTGATGTCCTCGCCGAGGTGGTCGAGGGTGACCTCCATCCCCCGTGCGGCCAGCGACCGCACGACGGCCATCGACTGGTCGAGCCGTTCACCGGCGACGAATCGGTCGACCACCGGGCGGGTGATCGGAGCGGCCGCGACGATGCGGCGGATGCTGTCGCTGCGCGCGGCGGCGAGAAGCACGGGACCCAGCATGGGGCACCTCCACGATTCAGGATGACAAATGCCGGGCGGGCGCCGTTTGGGGGCGGGCGCTGCGGCAAGGTGAGCCACCTGAAACTTAAGGATCTCGCTACCTTTCAGCCATCGACAGCTGTCACGCCTTCGTGGCCGGGATCTCAGACAGATGTATGAGAATGGAATCAACGGCGAGAGAGACTGCCGTACCACCGGACCGCCGATGATGACCGCGCGCGGCCACGGGGGGAGGTACGGCAGGTGACACGGAAGGGGACGGCCGGCGGATGCGGGGCGACTACCAGCAGCTCGTGGACGACATCTCAGCGGCGCTCGGGGCGCCCGCGACCCTGGAGGACCGGGACTTCGGACTGATCGCGTTCGGTGCGCACGAGGGCGACGACGACCTCGTGATGGACCCGGTGCGCACCCGCTCGATCCTCCAGCGGCGTTCGTCGGCCGCGGTGCGTGCCTGGTTCGAGGCGTTCGGGATCGCCCGCGCCAAGTCCGCGCTGCGCATCCCCCCGGACCCGGCGGCCGGTGTGTTCAAAGGCCGGATCTGTCTGCCCGTACGCCACCGCGGCATCGTGCACGGCTACGTCTGGCTGCTGGACGACGGCCACCTCACCGATCTGGAGCTGGGCGGCCGGGACACCCCGCCGGACCCGCGGATCGAACAGGCCATGGAGACCGCGTCGCGGATCGGCGCGCTGCTCGCCGAGGACGCGCGCGCCGGATCGGAACTGGGCGACCTGCTGCGCGAACTGCTGCTGGCCCACCCCGGGGACCGCCCGGCCGGTGCGGTCCTGCTGCGCGACGCGCTCCGCGACACCCTGCGCTTCACCCCGGGGGCGCCGCTGACGCTGGTGGCCGTGCTGCCCTGGGACACCACCGACACCGACGCGGCGCCGCCGCCGAGCCTGCCCGGACTGCTGGCCGCGTGCGCGATGTACCCGGAGGGGCCGGGCGCCGCCGCCCCGGGGACGCTGCCGCTGGACGGCACCACCCCGCCCCGCGGCATACCCGTGGTCACCGCCGGGCCGCGCCCCCGGCAGCCGGCGCCCGCGCTGGCCGCGCTGGTGCGGCTGCGGTCCACGGGGGCGCTCGGGCCGGCGCACACCGTCGCCGAGCATCTGCTGCGCTCGCCGCGCGCGGGCGCGGTCGCGCCGTCCCAGCAGAGCCGCGGCGGGGCGCGGGCACCGTCGCAGCCGGAGGCGCGGATCGGCTCCGGGGTGGCCGGGATCGCCGCCGGGACCACGGAGTTGGCCGCGTTGCCGGGTGCCTGGCACGAGGCGCTGGACGCGGCCCGCGCGGCGCGCGCCGAGCCCCGGCTGGGCACCGTCGCCGAATGGGACGCCCTGGGCTCGTACCGGCTGCTCACCGCGTTGCCCACGGAGACCCCGGACGCCGCGGTGCGGCCGCTGCTGGATCCGGCCCACACCGAACTGGTCCGCACCGCCGAGGCGTTCCTCGACTGCGCCGGGCAGGCGGGCCGCACCGCCCAGGTCCTCGGCATCCACCGCCAGACCCTCTACTACCGCCTGGGCCGGGTGGAGAAGCTCACCGGCCTCGATCTCGACGACGGCGAGGACCGCCTGCTGCTGCACATGGCGCTGAAGGCGTCGCGGCTGTAGGCGCCGTGGCGCACGGTGCGGTACCCGGTGCGGCGGGCGCGGTACCCCGGGTGAGCGGTACCCCGGGTGAGCGGTACGGGGCGTGGTGCGGGCGGAGATCCGGGGCGGGCGGGGGCCGGTCGGCCGGCCCCCGCCGTTCCCCGGGTGCGACGCCCCATCCCGTCAGCGGAGGCGCTCCGGCCCCGGTCCCTTGCGGCCCCCCTTCCGGGTGGACGTACCGTCGTCGAACTCCACTTCCTCCTTGCGGAGTTCGGTGTTGATCTCCTGCTGCACGGTGACCCGTTCGGTCTCCAGCCGTACGCGCTCGACCGGCACGGTCCGCTTGGTGACCACCGCCTCCTCCTCGTGGAGGACGACCTCGACCTCGCCTTCGCCGAGCCGCGGCGCGGTGCGCCCGCGCATCCGTTCCTCGTCGCTGATCCGCTCGCGGACCAGCCGCACCTCCTCATGGCTGACGGGGACGGTGCGGTGCACGTCCTCGGTCACCACGTGCTTGCGCAAGTGCGCCCGTCCGGCCTCGTGTTCCTCGGTGCCGATCTGGATCCGCTCCTCGGAGAGCACGATCTCGGGGTGCTGCTCGCGCGTCTTGCCGGTCGCCGTGGTCTCGCCCTCCGCGCGGCCGCGGGACATCGCCATCCCGCCGCCGGCCCCGGCTCCGGCCATCGGCCGGCCGGTGTGCTCGGTGCGGGCCGCGTGCTCGCCCTCGGCCATCGTGCGGTCGCGCTCCCCGGCCCGGGTGCGGCTCTGCCCCTTGGCGGCGGCGAGTCCGGCGGCTCCGCCCGCGGCGGTCCCGGCGGCCATCCCGGTCGTGCCCTTCATCGTGCCCGCCGTACCGGTCGTCGTTCCGGCCGGACCGCCGGTGTCGGAGCCGGCGGGGCCGCCGGTCGTACCCGGCCGGGTCAGCCCGTAGTGGCGGTAGAGCTCATCCTCCTCGGAGGGGTCGAGGTGCCCGTCCGCGTCGATCCGCGGCGCCTCCTTGATGGTTTCCTTCGTGTGCGGAACATGCAGTTCGTCGTCGACCCGCCGGGCCCCGGCGAGCGGGATGAAGGTCTCCTTCATGCCGAACAGCCCGGTCCGCACCGTGATCCACTCCGGTTCGTTGGTGGCGTCGTCCCGGTAGACCTGCTGGACCGAGCCCACCTTGGCGCCCTCCGCATCGACCACGTTCAGGCCGGTGAGGTCCTGCGGGGTGCCACCCAGGGGTGCATTCATGGCGTCTTCTCCTTCCGCACGCGCCGGAGGGGGCACGCGCACTTCCCATTGCGCGTCGCCCCGACCCGCGCAGCGACTCGGGAACGGGCCCGCCCGACGGCTCCGGGGCCCCCGGGACGCTCCTGACGGCGCTCCCGCCCGCCCCGGGCACTACTCCATTCGAGTGAATGACCCGGGCCGGTCCCCACCGGGCCGCTCACCCGGGCGGCCGCGCACCGTTCGCGTCCCGCCGCCCGCCCCAGGGCCGGACACGCGGACGGGCCCGGACCCCGCCGCAGCGGAATCCGGGCCCGTCCGGGGCCGGCAGGCTCAGCCGAGGTTCACCGCACGCGCCGACGAGGCGCCGATCTCCGCGGCGATCTCCGCGAGCACACCCGCCGGGATGGTGTCGTCGACGGTCAGCGCCACCAGCGCCTCACCGCCCACGTCCGCCCGCGAGACCTGCATCCCGCCGATGTTGATCCCGGCCTCACCGAGGATCCGGCCGACGGTGCCGACGACGCCGGGGCGGTCGCCGTAGTGCAGGAACGCCATGTGGTCGGCGAGCGCCAGATCGATGGAGTGCTCCCCGACCGCGACGACCTTCTGGACGTTCTTGTGGCCGGAGAGCGTGCCGGAGATCGACACCTCCTGGCCGTCGGCGAGGGTGCCGCGGACCGTCACGACGTTCCGGTGCTCGGCCGACTCGCTGCTGGTCGTCAGCCGCACCTCCACACCGCGCTCCTGCGCGAACAGCGGGGCGTTGACGTACGACACGGTCTCGTCGACGACGTCCTCGAACACGCCCTTGAGAGCGGAGAGTTCGAGCACCTTGACGTCGTGCTGGGTGATCTCGCCGTACACCTCGACGTCGAGGCGGACCGCGACCTCACCGGCGAGCGCGGTGAAGATCCGGCCCAGCCGCTCGGCCAGCGGCAGCCCCGGCTTGACGTCCTCGGCGATGACCCCGCCCTGGACGTTGACGGCGTCCGGCACCAGCTCACCGGCGAGCGCGAGGCGCACCGAGCGGGCCACCGCGATACCGGCCTTCTCCTGCGCCTCACCCGTCGAGGCACCGAGGTGCGGGGTCGCCACGACCTGGTCGAACTCGAACAGCGGCGAGTCGGTGCAGGGCTCGGAGGCGTAGACGTCGAGGCCGGCGCCGGCCACCCGGCCCTCCTTGAGGGCGGCGGCGAGGGCCGTCTCGTCGACGATGCCGCCGCGCGCGGCGTTGACGATCCGGACCGACGGCTTGACCTTGTGCAGCGCCTCGTCGCCGATCAGACCGACCGTCTCGGGGGTCTTCGGCAGGTGCACGGTGATGAAGTCCGAGACCTCCAGCAGCTCGTCCAGCGAGAGGAGCTTGACGCCCATCTGCGCGGCGCGGGCCGGCTGGACGTACGGGTCGTAGGCGACGACCTTCATGCCGAACGCGGACATCCGCTGCGCGACCAGCACACCGATCCGGCCGAGGCCGACGACGCCGAGGGTCTTCTCGCTCAGCTCGACGCCGGTGTACTTGCTCCGCTTCCACTCACCGTTCTTCAGCGCGGTGTTGGCCTGCGGGATGTTGCGCGCGGTGGCCACCAGCAGACCACAGGCCAGCTCGGCGGCGGTGACGATGTTGGAGGTGGGGGCGTTGACGACCATCACGCCGGCCTTGGTGGCGGCGGAGACGTCGACGTTGTCCAGGCCCACGCCCGCGCGGGCGACGACCTTCAGCCTCGTCGCGGCGGCGATCGCCTCGGCGTCGACCTTCGTCGCGGAGCGCACGAGGATCGCGTCGACCTCGGCGATGGCGGGCAGCAGCTCGGCGCGGTCGGCGCCGTTGCAGTGCCGGATCTCGAAGTCGGGGCCGAGCGCGTCGACGGTCGCGGGCGACAGTTCCTCGGCGATGAGTACGACGGGTTTGGCAGGAGAGGTGCTCACGTGGTCTTCAGTCCTCACTGAGTCCTTCGCGGACGGCCGTCCCGACGGCCGAAGGCGGTGAAGGGGGCAGCCGCGTGAAGACGCACGACGTTGTGAGCCTGACGCGCTTGTGCCTGGCAGTGTAGTGGCGGCCCGGGGCGGGCCCTGCGCCGGAGCGTAAGGATCACCCGTGCGGGGTTCTACGCGGTGGACAAGGCGGCCGTGGCCCGCCGGCGCGGGAGGTCGGCCGCACGGGTGACGGGGGCCGCGGCACCGTGCCGCGGCCCCCGTCACCCCGGTGCTCACGCCTCGTCGTCGACCCAGCTCATCAGCTTGCGCAGCTGCTTGCCCGTGGTCTCCAGGAGGTGGCTCTCGTCGGCCTTCTTGTACTCGTTGTACTTCGGCAGACCGGCGTTGTACTCCGCCATCCAGTTGTTGGCGAAGGTGCCGTCCTGGATCTCGCCCAGGACCTTCTTCATCTCGGCCTTGGTCTGGTCGGTGATGATCCGCGGGCCGGTGACGTAGTCGCCCCACTCGGCGGTCTCGGAGATCGACCAGCGCATCTTCTCCAGGCCGCCCTCGTACATGAGGTCCACGATGAGCTTCAGCTCGTGCAGGCACTCGAAGTACGCGATCTCGGGCTGGTAGCCCGCCTCGACCAGGGTCTCGAAACCGGCCTTGACCAGCGCGGCGGCACCGCCGCACAGCACGGCCTGCTCGCCGAAGAGGTCGGTCTCGGTCTCCTCGGTGAAGGTGGTCTTGATGACACCGGCGCGGGTGCCGCCGATGCCCTTGGCGTACGACAGGGCCAGCGCGAAGGCGTTGCCGGAGGCGTCCTGCTCGACGGCGGCGATGCAGGGCACGCCGCGGCCTTCCTCGTACTGACGGCGGACCAGGTGGCCGGGGCCCTTGGGGGCGACCATGCAGACGTCCACACCGGCCGGGGCCTTGATGAAGCCGTAGCGGATGTTGAGGCCGTGGCCGAAGAACAGGGCGTCGCCGTCCTTGAGGTTGTCCTTGACGGACTCCTCGTAGACCTTCGCCTGGATCGGGTCCGGCACCAGGATCATGATCACGTCGGCCTCGGCCGCCGCCTCGGCGGGGGTGACGACGCGCAGGCCCTGCTCCTCGGCCTTCGCCTTGGACTTGGAGCCCTCGTGGAGGCCGACGCGCACGTCGACACCCGAGTCACGCAGCGACAGCGCGTGGGCGTGGCCCTGGCTGCCGTAACCGAGGACCGCGACCTTGCGGTTCTGGATGAGGGACAGGTCGGCATCGTCGTCGTAGAACAGCTCGGCCACTTGGGGTCTCTCCTTGGATCTAGCGGGTGCCCACACAGTACGTCGGGCGGGATACGGAAGGTTTGCGGGTCTCGCGATGCGAGCGGGTGGCGGGCGCCGCGGCCGGGCGGCGCCCGCGCGGATCAGGCCGTGCGGTCCAGGGCCCGCAGCGAACGGTCGGTGATGGACCGGGCACCGCGCCCTATGGCGATGGTGCCGGACTGCACCAGCTCCTTGATGCCGAACGGCTCCAGCATCTTGAGCATCGCCTCCAGCTTGTCGCTGGAGCCGGTGGCCTCGATCGTGACGGCCTCGGGCGAGACGTCGACGGTCTTGGCGCGGAAGAGCTGGACGATCTCGACGATCTGCGACCGGGTCTCGTTGTCGGCGCGGACCTTCACCAGGACGAGCTCACGCTGGATGGCGTGGCCCGGCTCCAGCTCGACGATCTTCAGGACGTTGACGAGCTTGTTGAGCTGCTTGGTGACCTGTTCGAGGGGGAGCGACTCGACACTCACCACGATGGTGACGCGGGAGATGTCGGGGTGTTCGGTGACACCGACCGCGAGGGAGTCGATGTTGAAGCCGCGGCGGGAGAACAGCGCGGCGATCCGGGCGAGGATGCCGGGGGTGTTCTCCACCAGGACGGAGAGGGTGTGCTTGGACATGTCGTCTTCTCTCTATCTTCCGTGACGTCCTGGGCTCAGTCGTCCGCGCCGTCGCCGAAGTCGGGGCGGACGCCCCGGGCGGCCATGACCTCGTCGTTGGAGGTGCCGGCGGCCACCATCGGCCAGACCTGCGCGTCCTCGTGGACGATGAAGTCGATCACCACCGGGCGGTCGTTGACGGCGTTGGCCTCGGCGATGACGCGGTCCAGATCGGCCGGGTCCTCGCAGCGCAGTGCGACACAGCCCATCGCCTCGGACAGCTTGACGAAGTCCGGCACGCGGGTGCCGCGCGGCTTGTCGTCCGCCGGCCCGGCGTCCGGACCGCTGTGCAGCACGGTGTTGGAGTAGCGCTGGTTGTAGAAGAGCGTCTGCCACTGGCGGACCATGCCGAGCGCGCCGTTGTTGATGATCGCGACCTTGATCGGGATGTTGTTCAGCGCGCAGGTGGTCAGTTCCTGATTGGTCATCTGGAAGCAGCCGTCGCCGTCGATCGCCCAGACGGTGCGGTCGGGCATGCCCGCCTTGGCGCCCATCGCGGCGGGGACGGCGTAGCCCATCGTTCCGGCGCCGCCGGAGTTCAGCCACGTCGAGGGCTGTTCGTAGTCGATGAAGTGGGCGGCCCACATCTGGTGCTGGCCGACGCCCGCGGCGTAGATGGTGCCCTCCGGGGCGAGCCGGCCGATCCGCTGGATGACCTGCTGCGGGGAGAGGCTGCCGTCCTCGGGGAGTTCGTAGCCCAGCGGGTACGTCTCGCGCCAGCGGTTGAGGTCGGCCCACCAGGCGGCGTGGTCGCCGCGGTGGCCCGCCTCGTGCTCCGCCTGGACGGCGACGATCAGATCGGCGATGACCTCGCGGGCGTCCCCGACGATCGGCACGTCCGCGACGCGGTTCTTGCCGATCTCCGCCGGGTCGATGTCGGCGTGGATGACCTTGGCGTACGGGGCGAAGGAGTCCAGCTTGCCGGTGACGCGGTCGTCGAAGCGGGCGCCGAGGGTGATCAGCAGATCGGACTTCTGCAGCGCGGTGACGGCGGTGACCGAGCCGTGCATACCGGGCATGCCGACGTGCTGCGGGTGGGTGTCGGGGAACGAGCCGAGCGCCATCAGCGTGGTGGTGACGGGTGCGCCGGTCAGCTCGGCAAGCACCTTCAGCTCCGCGGTGGCCCCGGCCTTCATCACACCGCCGCCGACGTAGAGCACCGGGCGCTTCGACTCGACGATCAGCCGGGCCGCCTCGCGGATCTGCTTGGCGTGCGGCTTGGTCACCGGGCGGTAGCCGGGCAGTTCGGTGTGGGGCGGCCAGGCGAAGGTCGTCTGCGCCTGCATCGCGTCCTTGGCGATGTCGACGAGGACCGGTCCGGGGCGGCCGGTGGAGGCGATGTGGAACGCCTCGGCGATCGTCCGCGGGATCTCGGCGGGGTCGGTGACCAGGAAGTTGTGCTTGGTGATCGGCATCGTGATGCCGCAGATGTCCGCCTCCTGGAAGGCGTCCGTACCGATCGCGCCGGAGGCGACCTGCCCGGTGATCGCGACCATCGGGACGGAGTCCATGTGGGCGTCGGCGATCGGTGTGACGAGGTTGGTGGCACCGGGGCCCGAGGTGGCCATGCAGACCCCGACCTTGCCGGTGGCCTGCGCGTATCCGACGGCGGCGTGGCCCGCGCCCTGCTCGTGCCGCACCAGCACGTGCCGGACCTTGGCAGAGTCCATCATCGGGTCGTACGCCGGGAGGATCGCACCGCCGGGAATGCCGAACACCGTGTCGGCCCCGACCTCCTCCAGAGAGCGGATGAGGGACTGCGCACCCGTGACGTGCTCGACGGCGGCGGCGCGCTGCGTCCCTTGGGCGTGGCGGGTCCGCGGCTGCGGATGGTGGGCCCCGGTGGCCTGCTCGGTCATCTGCGTCTCTTCTCGAAGCTGAGGGTTTTGGCGGGGTTTGGGAGGTCTGGTGCAACAAAAAACCCCTCGTGCCGGGAGGCAAGCGAGGGGAGCGCGTCGGTGCGGTCAGATGGGCTTCGTCGTTGCCCAGCTTCAGCCGACGCGCTGTCCAAGTACGAGAATTCGGGTGCGCATGGCACTGACCCTCCCCCCGGCGCGCCGTGAGTGTCAAGTGGGTGGGACGGAGGTCTCACTATGTGAGCGGAGCGGGGGGTGAACGATGGCGTCCGGACCCGACCCGCCGTGCCGAACGGGCAGGCCACTGCCGGTCAGCACCACCGAGCGGCTCGGGCCCGCCGGGCTCGGCAGCGGGGTGGAACCGGCCGTCAGGACGCGGCGGAGCCGGTGCTCGTCGAGCGGCCCGGAGAAGGCGGCGCCCTGGCCATGGGTGCACCCCATCGCGCGCAGGGCGAGCACCTGCTCGGGCAGATCGACGCCCTCGGCGACCGACTGCATCCCGAGGTCGGAGGCGATCCGCAGCAGACCGGACGTGATCTTGTGCAGCCGGGCGGACTCCGCCACGCCGTCGATCAGCCCGCGATCGAGCCGGAGGACGTCGATGGGGAGGCGGCGCAGCGCGCCGATCGCGGCGTACCCGCTGCCGAAGCCGTCGAGGGCGATACGGACACCGAGTCGGCGCAGCGCCACCAGCCGCCGCTCCAGCTCGTCCAGCGGGGTACGGGCATCGCTCTCGGACAGCTCCAGGACGAGCGCGCCGGAGGGCAGGCCGTGGCGGGCGAGGAGCGTTTCGACGGTCCGGGGCGGCAGGGAGTGGTCGAGGAGGCGGCGGGCGGAGAGCCGGACGCCGACCGGGACGCGGTGGCCGGCGCGGTGCCGGGCGGCGGCCTGCTCGATGGCGGCCTCCAGATGCCAGCGGCACAGCTCCGCGGTGCGGTCGCCGCCGTCCTCCGCGAGCCGTCCGCGCTCGCCGACCCGCAGGAACTCCGCCGGGGTGAACAGGATGCCCTGGGCGGAGCGCCACCGGGCGTGCGCGGCGACGGCGGTGACCCGGCCGGTGGCCAGCTCGATCACCGGCTGGTGCAGCAGCAGGAACTCGCCGTCGTGCAGCGCGCTGCGCAGCCGGGTGGCCAGCTCGGCGCGGCGCTCCACCTCGGCCTGCAGCTGCGGGGCGTACAGCTCGACGCGGCCCTTCCCGGCCTGCTTGGCGCGGTACATCGCGAGGTCGGCGTTGCGCATCAGACCGGCCGGGGTGATCCCGGGCTCGGCGAAGGCCACCCCGATGCTGGCGGCGACCCGGACATCGCGCCCCTCGATGCGGTACGGCTCGGAGAGCGTGATACGGAGCCGGTCGGCGATTTCGTGGATGCGGAACTCCCGGGTCGCGGGGTCGCAGGTGGCGTCGCCGGTGATCAGGGCGGCGAATTCGTCACCGCCCAGCCGGGCCGCTATGTCGCCGGAGCGCACCGAGTCGCCGAGCCGCCGGGCGGCCTGGATGAGCAGTTCGTCGCCCGCCTGGTGGCCGATGGTGTCGTTGACCTGCTTGAAGCCGTCGAGGTCGATGTAGAGCACGGCGGTGCCGTGGTCCCCGGCACGGCGGCCGGCCAGCGCCTTGCTGACGCGCTCGGTGAACAGGGCGCGGTTGGGCAGGTCGGTGAGGGCGTCGTGGGAGGCGTTGTGCTGGAGCTGCGCCTGGAGGCGGACCCGCTCGGTGACGTCCCGGGAGTTGAAGATCAGGCCGCCGTGGTGGCGGTTGACGGTGGATTCGACGTTGAGCCAGCCTCCCCCGCTCTCGGCTTCGCTCGAGCGGGAGGTGCCCCCTCCGCCCGGCCGCCGGGGGCCGGCGCGGAAGCGGCACTCGATACGGGTGGTGGGCTCGTCGCGGGGGTCGGCGGCGAGGAAGCGGCGGACCTCGTGGAGGAAGCGGCCGAGGTCCTCGGGGTGGATGAGCGCGGAGAGTTCGGAGCCGACCAGCTCCTCCGCGTCGCGGCCGTAGACCCCGGCGGCGGCGGGGCTGACGTAGCGCAGCACACCGCTGGGCGCGGCGATCATGATGACGTCGCTGGAGCCCTGCACCAGGGAGCGGAAGTGGTTCTCCTTCTGCGCCAGCTCCTGGGTGAGGGTGAGGTTGTCGAGCAGCACGATGCCCTGGCGGACGACGAGGGCGAGCACGACCGTGCAGCCGGTGAGGAGGACGACGCGGTCGAGGCGCTGTCCGTCGAGGACGTTGGTGAGGATGCCGAGGGTGCACACCGCGGCGGCGAGGTACGGGGCGAGGGCCCCCAGCGAGCCGGCGAGCGGGCGGGCGCCGGGGTACGGGGCGGGGCACGGCAGCCGTCCGGTGTCCTCGGCGGTGTCCCCCGCGACGCGGCGGGTGAACCAGGGGGCGTAGGCGAGGAGGACCGACCCGGCGAACCATCCGGCGTCGAGGATCTGGCCGGAGCGGTAGTGCTCGCGCAGCAGCGGTGAGGTGAACAGCGCGTCGCAGAGCACCGTCAGGGCGAGGGCGGCGATGGCGGTGTTGACCGCCGAACGCTGGCCGCACGAGCGCCGGAAGTGCAGGGCGAGGACCATGCTCACCAGCACGATGTCCAGCAGCGGGTAGGCCAGCGCCAGCGCGCACCGGGCGACCGAACGGCCTTCGAAGTGGGCGGTGTTGGCGAGGGCCAGGCTCCAGGAGAGGGTGAGCAGCGAGCCGCCGATCAGCCAGGAGTCCAGGCCCAGGCAGACCCAGCCGGCCCGGGTGACCGGCCGCTTGGCGAGCACCAGCAGGCCGACGATGGCGGGCGGCGCGAAGAGCAGGAAGCAGAAGTCGGCGGCGGAGGGGGTGGGCACCGTCACGCCCCGGACGACCTCGAACCAGCCCCAGATGCCGTTGCCGAGCGCGGCCATCGCCGAGGAGAGGGCGAAGAGCACCCAGGCGGGGCGGGCGTGGCGCTCGGCCCGGCGGGCGTACAGCGCGCAGGAGACGGCGGCCACCAGGGCGGCGAAGCTGAGTCCGAAGTCGCCCATGACCAGCGCGACTCGGGGGGATCCCCAGCCGAGGGCGGAGCCGACGGCGTATCCCCCGCAGACCACCGCGAGCACGATCTGCGGCAGCAGGCTCGGCGGCCGGTCGGCGGGGAGGGGCGGCCGGGAGAGCACCGCGCCCGGGGCGCTCACCGGGCCCTCCCGCACGTCGTGGTCCGGCTGTGACGCGGTCGGCGCACCGGGGGCTGCTGCCCCGTTCCTCCCGGTGCTCGTGGATCGCGTGTGTCGCGGTGTGCCCATCGGCCGTACATCGCCCGTCGCCCCCCTCGCGTTCCGGATGCTTCACGGGCGCCGCTTGCCTCGTCGGCGCCTTCCCCGCTCGGGACGATACACCAGATTGGTCACTCAGGGATATAGGTTCTCTACAGAGCGTAACTATGCGTGAAGTGCGGACACGCAGCGCCTTCATACGGACCCGTAGCGCTACCCTTCGGCATTCCGCTCCGCCACGGCGACGGTGTTCCGCAGCGGCCGGCCGGTGGCGAAAAGGGTCAGCTGGTCGCGCAGGAGGCGTTTCGCACGGGGCAGGAAGGCAGAGCTGGGGCCCCCGACGTGTGGAGTGATGAGCACGCCGGGGGCGCGCCACAGAGGGTGTCCGGCCGGGAGCGGTTCCGGATCGGTCACGTCGAGTGCTGCCCGCAGCCGCCCGGACGTCACCTCGGCGAGCAGCGCGTCGGTGTCCACGACCCCGCCGCGGGCGACGTTCACCAGCAGGGCGCCGTCCTTCATACGGGCCAGAAAGGCGCGTCCTGCCAGGCCACGGGTGTCGTCGGTGAGCGGCGTGGCCAGGACGACCACATCGGCGTCCGGGAGGAGGGTGCCGAGCGCGGAGAGTGGATGCACGGGACCGCGCACGGTCTCACGAGCGGTGCGCGCGAGGCGCGTCACCCGCGCGCACTCGAAGGGAGTGAGCCGGTCCTCGATGGCACTGCCGATCGATCCGTACCCCACGATGAGAACGGATTTGTCGGCGAGCGCGGGCCGGAATCCGTGGCGCCACTCCCCCGCGTCCTGGGCGCGGACGAAGCCGGGGATGTCACGGAGCGCGGCCAGGATGAGCGTCAGCGCCAGTTCGGCGGTGCTGGCGTCGTGCAGTCCGCGGGCGTTGCAGAGGCGGGCGCCGGGCGGCAGCCCGTCCAGTGCGGGCAGGATGTACTCGACACCGGCGGTCAGCGTCTGGACGACCCGGACGCCGCTCATCCGGGCGAGCGGCCGCAGCGACGTCGCCGTGTCCTTCATGTACGGGACGGTGTAGAACACGCACCGGGCCGGGTCGGCGGGGTACTCGGGGTCCGCGTCCCAGTGGACGTAGTTCAGGCCCTCGGGGAGACCGTCGATCTCTTCCGGGGGAATCGGGAGCCAGACGTCGTGCGGGGCGCCGTGCGGATCTGCGGTTGCCATGCCCCGAGGCTATGCGAAGGACCGTTCCTCCAGACGTTAGTTTGGTCTGGCCCTTGACCGGGGGCGAGGGGACGGAGGCACGACGCAGGTGGAGCGCAGGACGATCGGCGCGGCAACGCTCGAAGTAGGGGCGATCGGGCTCGGCTGCATGCCGATGAGCTGGGGGTACACCGAGTCGCAGCGGGATTTCGGGAGTTCGTTGCGGGCCGTGCACACCGCACTCGACCGGGGGTGCAGCCTGCTGGACACCGCCGACATGTACGGGCCGTTCACCAACGAACTGCTGGTGGGCCGGGTCCTCAAGGAACGGCGTGCGGACGCGTTCGTCTCGACCAAGTGCGGGCTGCTCGTGGGCGAGCAGCACATCGTCGCCAACGGGCGGCCCGGTTACGTCAAGCGCGCCTGTGACGCCTCGCTGCGGCGGCTGCGTACCGACCACATCGATCTGTACCAGTTGCACCGGGCGGACCCGGAGGTGCCGATCGAGGAGACCTGGGGGGCGATGGCGCAGCTGGTGGCGGCGGGGAAGGTGCGCTCCCTGGGGCTGTGCGCGGTGGGCGCGCGGGCGCTGCGTCCGGTGCGGACGGACCGGCCGGTGCCCGGTGGCGGGCGGCGGCCCGGGGCGCGCACCCATCAGGTGACGATGCGTCAACTGGAGCGTATCCAGCAGATCTTCCCGGTCAGCAGTGTGCAGGCGGAGTTGTCGGTGTGGTCGCCGGAGGCGCTGGACGAGCTGGTGCCGTGGTGCGAGTCGCGGGGCGTCGGCTTCCTCGCCGCGATGCCGCTGGGCAACGGCTATCTGACCGGCACCCTCACTCCGGGCCAGGGATTCGAACCGGCGGACATCCGGGCCCGTCATCCGCGTTTCACCGCCGAGATGATGGCGGCGAACCAGCCGGTGGTGGCCGGGCTGCGCCGGGTCGGCGCCCGGTACGGCGCGACGCCGGGCCAGGTCGCGCTGGCCTGGGTGCTGGCGCAGGGCCGCCATGTGGTGCCCGTACCGGGGACGAAGAAGGAACGGTGGGCGGCGCAGAACGCCAAGGCCGCCGACCTGGTGCTGGACCGCGCGGACCTGGCGGAGATCGCCGCGCTGCCGCCGGCGCGGGGGTCCTGGTACTGACGCCGGGGGCGGTGGCCGCAGCCGTGGCCGTATCCGGCCCGTACCCGTGGCTGCCGGGCCCGGACGGTGCTCCCTGCGGGCGGCGCGGGGCGTCACGCCCGGTGCCCCGGACGCGCTCGACGGCGCCCCGCGGCCGCACCGTGCGCCCGGTCCCGTACACGCGCCGCCGTGTCGGCGCGGCGCCTTCGTGGCGGAGGTCCCTGCGGCGGCGGAGGGAATCGCGGTGTGGGCCGCCGGGCGGTCCGGCCCGGGTGTGGTGTTCTTGGGCGGGGCGGGTGGTCCGGTGTCCGCGCCGTCGTACGGGTGCTGTGCCGGTCCGGCGCTCCCGGTCCTCCGTCTGTCCCCGGGACGGCTCCGGGGCCCGTCCCGGTCGGCGCGTCCGGCGGGTTCGGGGGCGTACGGACCGGCGTGCGCGCCATCCCCGGTGTACGCCGCCGGGCCGTGGCCCGCACCGCGCACCGCTCCCCCGACGAGAGGAATCCGCCGTGCCACACCGCCTTCCGACCGCCGTGACGGCCGCCGCCGCGCTGCTCCTCGCGGCGGGGTGCTCCGCCGGCGGGGCCCGGCCCGCCCCGGGTGCGCCGTCCCCGGAGCGGTCCGCCGCCGCGGTCACCGGGCCGGGACGGGACGCCTCCCCGCCCCCGGCCAAGGGGTCGGCCGAGGTGACCCGCACCTCGGCCACCGGACTCGACTCCCCCTGGGGCGTGGCCGCACTGCCGGGCGGTGATCTGCTGGTCGGCTCCCGCGACAAGGGGACCCTCACCCGCGTCTCGGCCCGTGACGGCCGGAAGACCGAGGTGGGTGCGGTGCCCGGCGTCGCCCCGGGCGGCGAGGGCGGGCTGCTGGGCCTGGCTCTCTCCCCGTCGTTCCGCGGTGACCACCTCGTCTACGCGTACGTCACCACCGCCTCCGACAACCGCATCGTCCGGATGGGCTACGACGAGACCCGGCGCCCCGGTGATCAGCTGGGGGCGCCCAGCACGGTGCTGCGTGCCATCCCCAAGGGCCGTATCCACAACGGCGGCCGGCTCGCCTTCGGGCCGGACCGGATGCTGTACGCGTCGACCGGGGAGACCGGCCGCGAGGAGCTGGCGCAGGACAGGAAGTCCCTCGGGGGCAAGATCCTGCGGATGACGCCGGACGGGGCGCCCGCGCGGGGCAACCCCGACCCCCGCTCGGTGGTGTACTCCTACGGCCACCGCAACGTGGAGGGGCTCGCCTGGGACGGCGCGAAGCGGCTGTGGGCCTCGGAGTTCGGTGAGGACACCTGGGACGAGCTGAACCTGATCGAGCCGGGCCGCAACTACGGCTGGCCGGCCCGGGAGGGAAAGGGTCCGGCGGGCGGCGGCTCCGTCGATCCGGTCCTGACCTGGAAGCCCGCCGACGCCTCGCCCAGCGGACTGGCGTACGTCAAGGGGTCCCTGTGGACGGCGGCGCTCCGCGGCGAACGGCTGTGGCGCGTCCCGCTGGACGGTACGAAGCCGGCGGCGGCCCCGCAGGCGTTCTTCACCGGGCGGTTCGGCCGGCTGCGGACCGTCCTGCCCGCCGACGACGGCGCACTGTGGCTGGTGACGAGCAACACGGACGGCCGGGGCCGCCCCCGGAAGGGCGACGACCGGATTCTGCGGGTGGCGGTCGGCTGAGGACGGGGCCGGAGACGGGCACGGGCACGGGGCCGGTCCGATGGCCGCCCGGGGGCCGGACGGGGCGCCTGCGCCGGGCACGGGGCGGGCACGGCGCCGAACGCAGAGTCCGCCCCGGGCACGCCGCCCCGGGCCCGCCCGCCGGTCGTGCGGCGGCCCTGGCTCCCCGTTCCCCCACGCCCGAAGGCCCACCGGAACGGACCGGTGGGCCTTCGGCGCCGTGACGACGGGGTCCGGGGCGGGGAGCCGGGGCGTCAGCCCGCGGGGGCCTGGGCCGGGGCCTTGGGGATGGTGGGCAGACTCGCCAGCACGTCGAAGTACATGCCCGCGGAGATGAGGAGCCCGAGGACGCCGAGGGCGAGGCCGCCCCAGGCGAGGGCGCGCGTCCAGGTGGCGCGCGGCCGGTTGAGGAGCACCGCGGCGCCGACGGCCACCGCGAGCACCGCGAAGAAGCCGTTGACCAGCGCGGTGGTGTGCCAGGGCGCCCCGTAGACCGCGGCGATCTGGTCGGTGGCCTTGCCGGACTGGAGCTTGATCTGCCCGAGCAGGGTCTGCCGCTCGGCGAGCAGCGTGCCGAGCCAGGTGCCGGTCACGGAGGCGAGGCCGAGCCCCGCGGCGACGACGGCACCCGCACCGCGCTTCACCCCGGACGACTCGGGGGCCGCGCCCTCCTCGTCCTGCTCCGCCGCGCTCCCGGCGGATCCTGCGTCGGCGTCGCCCTCGGTGGCGGCGGCCTCGGCGTCCCCGCCCGGGACTGCCGCGTCCTCGGCGTCACCGGTCGGTTTTCCCGCGGTGCTCCCCTCCGTTCCCGGGGTCGGTGTGGCGGTGTCGTCCGCCACGGACGGGTCGTCGGTTCGCGTCGCGTCGCGCTCGTCGGTCGTCGTCCTGGTCGTTCCCATGGGCGCGACCGTAGGGGCCGCGTCTGAGAGCCGGATGAGAGCCCGATGAACGCCGGGACAGCGGACGGACGGATGAGGGGCGGCCAAGGCCCGGCAGGCCCCGGCGCCCCACGCCGTCACGCCGTGCCCCGGCGCCCCCGCAGCCGTACGCGGGCCCGTACAGGGTGTCCTGCGGGCGCCGTACGACCGCCCCGTACGACTGCCCCGTGCGGCGCCCCGCAGGGACCGCGCAGGGCCGTTCGGCCGGACCGACTGCGCGCGGACGGCCCCGCACGGCCGCACGGAGCGACCGCCTCCGCCCGGCCCGCCGTACGGACGCGGCCAACCGCCCCGCCCGCTGCCCGTACCGGTCAGTCCTCCAGCAACGCCGGTGCCAGCTCCCGGAGCTGGGCGAGACCCGGGTCCGTGGCGTTCGCCGTCAGCGGCTGGATCGCTACGTGGTCGGCGCCCGCGTCGAGGTGGGCGCGCACCCGGCGGCGGATCGTGTCCACATCGCCCCAGGCCACCAGCGCGTCGACCAGCCGGTCACTGCCGCCGTCCGCGAAATCCTCGTCGCCGAAGCCGAACCGGCGCAGGTTCCCCACGTAGTTCGCCAGCGTCAGATAGCGGCTCACATGCTGCTCACGGGCGACCCTGCGGGCCGTCGCCGGGTCGCTCTCCAGCAGCACCGCCTGCTCGGGCGCGAGGAGCGGACCGTCGCCGAGGACCTCACGGGCCGCGGCGGTGTGCTCCACCGGTACGAAGTACGGGTGAGCGCCGCTCGCGCGGTCCCGGGCCAGCTCCAGCATCTTCGGGCCGAGCGCCGCCAGCACCCGCTCGGGCTCCCGCACCGGCTCCGGCCCCTCGTACGCCGCACCGTCGATCGCGTCGAGATAGCCGCGCATCGCGGCCAGCGGCTTGGTGTACGTATGGCCGCGCACCCCGACGAGCGGGGCGTGACTGGCGCCCAGACCGAGCAGGAAGCGGCCGTCGTACGCCTCGGCGAGGGTACGGGTGGCGGCGCCCGCCGCGGCGGCGTCGCGGGCCCAGATGTTGGCGATGCCGGTGGCGACGGTGAGCCGTTCGGTGGCGGCGAGCAACAGCCCGGCGTGGGTGAACGCCTCCTTCGAGGTCGGCCCCTCCCCCACCCACAGGGCGCCGTATCCGAGGCGCTCGATCTCGGCCGCCGCCTCCCGGCCGACCGCCGCCGGCAGATGGCCGAGCCCGCCGTGCCAGACACCGACCGTGCCGATCCGAGTGGTGAGAGCGTGCTGAGGCACCGTTCCTCCAAGGTGTCGGGGGACATCCGCGTCCCGGTCCGTTCGCCCTCCTACAGCGCCCCCGCCCCGCCCGGCATTCCTTGATCACGCGGTCCGTTTCCCCGAAGACCGCACACGAACGGCGGCCGCCCTGCCGGAAATTCCGGGAAGGCGGCCGCCGTCACGTATACCAGGAGTGGTCGTCAGCCCTCGACGCCCAGCTTCTCCAGGATCAGTTCGCGGACGCGGGCCGCGTCGGCCTGGCCTCGGGTGGCCTTCATGACCGCGCCGACCAGGGCGCCTGCCGCGGCGACCTTGCCGCCGCGGATCTTGTCGGCGATGGCGGCGTTGCCCGCGATGGCCTCGTCGACGGCCGCGCCCAGAGCGCCGTCGTCGGAGACGACCTTCAGGCCGCGCTTCTCGACGACGGTGTCCGGGTCGCCCTCACCGGCGAGCACACCCTCGATGGTCTGCCGGGCCAGCTTGTCGTTGAGGGAGCCCTCGTCGACCAGCGCGGCGACCCGGGCGACCTGCGCCGGGGTGATCGGCAGTGCGGACAGCTCCACACCGTCCTCGTTGGCGCGGCGCGCCAGCTCGCCCATCCACCACTTCCGGGCGGCGGCGGAGCCCGCGCCCGCCTCGATGGTGGCGACGATCAGATCGACCGCACCGGCGTTGAGGATCGACTGCATGTCGTGGGCGGAGACGCCCCACTCCTCGCGCAGCCGGTTGCGGCGGACGCGCGGC
Source organism: Streptomyces sp. NPDC027185 (assembly GCF_055567035.1). NCBI lineage: Bacteria > Bacillati > Actinomycetota > Actinomycetes > Kitasatosporales > Streptomycetaceae > Streptomyces > Streptomyces sp. NPDC027185. The sequence continues at coordinate 230,229 of NZ_JBVHRF010000002.1, forward strand.
AGCTCGGGCAGGGCCGCCCGCAGCTCCTCGACCCACGCGCGGGCGGGCGCGACCGGCACCAGGTCCGGCTCGGGGAAGTAGCGGTAGTCCTCGGCGTTGTCCTTGATGCGGCCGGCCGTGGTCGAGCCGTCCTCCTCGTGGAAGTGCCGGGTCTCCTGGACGATGGTGCCGCCGGAGGAGAGGACCGCGGCGTGCCGCTGGATCTCGAAGCGCGCCGCCCGCTCCACGGAGCGCAGCGAGTTGACGTTCTTCGTCTCCGAGCGGGTGCCGAACGTCTCGGTGCCGTTCGGGCGCAGCGAGAGGTTGACGTCGCAGCGCATCTGGCCCATCTCCATGCGCGCCTCGGAGACGCCCAGGGCACGGATCAGCTCACGCAGCTCGGCGACGTACGCCTTGGCGACCTCGGGGGCCCGCGAGCCCGCGCCCTCGATCGGCTTGGTGACGATCTCGATGAGGGGGATGCCGGCGCGGTTGTAGTCCAGCAGGGAGTGGGACGCGCCGTGGATACGGCCGGTGGCGCCGCCGACGTGCGTCGACTTGCCGGTGTCCTCCTCCATGTGGGCGCGCTCGATCTCCACGCGGAAGACCTCGCCGTCCTCCAGCTGCACGTCGAGGTAACCGTCGTAGGCGATCGGCTCGTCGTACTGGGAGGTCTGGAAGTTCTTCGGCATGTCCGGATAGAAGTAGTTCTTCCGGGCGAAGCGGCACCATTCGGCGATGGAGCAGTTGAGCGCCAAACCGATCTTGATCGCCGACTCGACACCGATCGCGTTGACGACCGGGAGGGAGCCGGGCAGGCCCAGGCAGGTCGGGCAGGTCTGCGCGTTGGCGTCGGCGCCGAGCGTGGTGGCGCACCCGCAGAACATCTTGGTCTTGGTGCCGAGCTCGACATGGACCTCCAGGCCCATGACGGGGTCGTAGGACGCGAGGGCGTCCTCGTACGACACCAGGTCAGTGACTGTCACGGTGAAACTTTCCCTCTCAGCCCAGCAGGACGTCGTCGTCGCCCAGGCGCTTCAGTTCGCGGTAGAGGATCGCCAGGCCGGTGACGATCGCCGCGGCGGAGACGCCCGCGTCGATCAGCCGGAGCGTGTCGTGCTCGTTGCGGGCCTCCCGGGCCTGCTTGAACACGCTGAAGGCGCCGAACGCGGTGGTGCCGATCGACAGGTACACGCCGGACTTGGACTTCTTGAAGTTCTTGGCCTTCTTGCCGATGTTGCTCACAGTGACGGTGCCTCCTCCAGCAGCGGGTGCCCCCACTTTTCCACGAAGGCGGCCTCGACGGCCGAGCCCACCTTGTAGAGGCGGTCGTCCTTCATGGCGGGGGCGATGATCTGCAGTCCGACGGGCAGGCCGTCCTCCGGCGCCAGGCCGCAGGGCAGCGACATGGCGGCGTTGCCGGCCAGGTTGGTCGGGATGGTGCACAGGTCGGCGAGGTACATCGCCATCGGGTCGTCGGCGCGCTCACCGATCGGGAAGGCGGTGGTGGGCGTCGTCGGCGAGACGATGACGTCGACCTGCTCGAACGCGGCCTCGAACTCCCGCGTGATGAGCGTGCGGACCTTCTGCGCCGAGCCGTAGTACGCGTCGTAGTAGCCGGAGCTGAGCGCGTAGGTGCCGAGGATGATGCGGCGCTTGACCTCGTCGCCGAAACCGGCCTCACGGGTGAGGGCGGTGACCTCCTCGGCGGACTTCGTACCGTCGTCGCCGACGCGCAGGCCGTAGCGCATGGCGTCGAACCGGGCGAGGTTCGAGGAGCACTCGGACGGCGCGATCAGGTAGTACGCGGAGAGCGCCAGGTCGAAGGAGGGGCAGTCCAGCTCGACGATCTCGGCGCCGAGGCTCTTCAGCAGCTCGACGGACTCCTCGAACCGCTGCACCACACCGGCCTGGTAGCCCTCGCCGCGGAACTGCTTGACGACGCCGACGCGCATGCCCTGCACGCTGCCGTTGCGGGCCGCCTCGACGACCGGCGGGACCGGCGCGTCGATGGAGGTGGAGTCCAGCTCGTCGTGGCCGGCGATCACCTCGTGCAGCAGCGCCGCGTCCAGGACCGTACGGGCGCAGGGCCCGCCCTGGTCGAGGGAGGAGGAGAAGGCCACCATGCCGTAGCGGGAGACCGCGCCGTAGGTGGGCTTGACGCCGACGGTGCCGGTGACGGCGGCGGGCTGGCGGATGGAGCCGCCGGTGTCCGTGCCGATGGCGAGCGGCGCCTGGAAGGAGGCGAGGGCGGCGGAGGAGCCGCCACCGGAGCCACCGGGGATCTTGGTGAGGTCCCAGGGGTTGCCGGTCGGACCGTAGGCGCTGTTCTCGGTGGAGGACCCCATGGCGAACTCGTCCATGTTGGTCTTGCCGAGGATGACGACGTCGGCGTCCTTGAGGCGCTTGGTGAGCGTCGCGTCGTACGGCGGGATCCAGCCTTCGAGGATCTTCGAGCCGACGGTGGTGGGCATCGTCTTCGTCGTGAAGATGTCCTTCAGCGCGAGCGGCACTCCGGCCAGCGGGCCGAGCTTCTCGCCGCGGGCGCGCTTGTCGTCGACGGCGCGGGCCTGGGCCAGCGCGCCCTCGCGGTCGACGTGCAGGTAGGCGTGCACCTTCTCGTCGACGGCCTCGATGCGGGCCAGGTGGGCCTCGGTCACCTCGACGGCGGTGACCTCGCCGGACGCGATCTTCGCCGCGGTCTCGGCGGCGGTGAGCTTGATCAGGTCTGCCATGTCGGTCACTCCTCCCCCAGGATCTGCGGCACCTTGAAACGCTGCTGCTCCTGGGCGGGGGCGCCGGAGAGCGCCTGCTCGGGAGTGAGCGACGGACGGACCTCGTCCGCCCGCATGACGTTGGTCAGCGGCAGCGGGTGGGAGGTCGGCGGTACGTCTTGGTCGGCGACCTCGGAGACGCGGGCGACCGCGCCGATGATGTCGTCGAGCTGTCCGGCGAAGTGGTCGAGCTCTTCGTCCTTCAGCTCCAGACGTGCCAGCCGGGCGAGGTGGGCGACCTCCTCGCGCGTGATGCCAGGCATGCAGCGTTCCTCTGCTGGTTCTCGGAGTTCTACGTGAACGGGAATCCGACGGGGATCCGCCAGGGATCCGTCCGTCGGGGATCTGCGTGAATCTGTACGGCTTGAATCTGTACGGCCCAATCCTATGGCCCCGTCGTACGGAGCCGCGCCTGCATTCCGGGGGGGCGGTGTGGGGCGTTTGCCCGGGGCCGCGGCGCGGGACGGGCGTGGGGCGTTCCCCGGGGCGGGCGCAGGTGTGCTTGCCGGGGCGGGCGGTACCGGCCAGGTGGCCGTCGTGTATCGGTGGTGAGGCCGGTGCCGATGCCGGGTCCGGTGTCGGTGCCGGTCAGTCGCTCCCCGGGGGAGGTGGGGTGTCGGACGGAGCGCCGGGCGCGGCCGGCGGGGCGGGCACGTCGGGTACGGCGGACGCGGCCGGCCCGGCCGGTGCGTCGGGGATGCCGGGCGGGGGCGGGTCATGGGGTGCGCCGGGCTCAGGCGTGGCGCCGGGGGCGCCTGGCTCGGCGGGTACGGCGGGCCGGGAGGGGGCTCCGGGCTCTGCGGGCTGATCGGGCGTCCTGGGCCCGGCCGGGGCGCCCGGTGGGACGGGGGCGCCGGACGAGGCGGGCCCGGTCAGGGCTCCGGGCTCACCGGGCGGGGCGGGCGGCTCCGGCACGGCAGGGACGTCCGGCGGTGTGGGCGCGTCCGGCGCCTGGCGCGTGCCCGGTGTGCCGGGCGGTCGGGCGGTGTGGTCGGAGCGGGGAGGAGGGACGGCGGGTGGCCGGGTCCTCAGTTCAGGACCTGTCCCGAAGGGCGGTCGGCCGCCCTCTCCGCCGCGAGGGCGGACGTCTCCGACTCACGGTGCCAGCCGCGCTCACCACGGGCGCGCAGCCAGGCGGTGGTCTCGTCCGGCGGCATCGCCGCGGCCACCAGCCAGCCCTGCACCGCGTCACACCCGAGGTCGCGCAGGCGCTCCCAGGTCTCGTCGTCCTCCACACCCTCGGCGACGACCAGCAGTCCGAGGGAGTGGGCGAGGTCGAGGGTGCAGCGGACGATCTCGGCGTCCTCGTTGTCGACCGCGAGGCGGGCCACGAAGGAACGGTCGATCTTCAGCTCGCTGACCGGCAGCCGCCGCAGATGGACCAGGGAGGAGTAGCCGGTGCCGAAGTCGTCGAGGGACATCTTGACGCCGTGTCCGGTCAGCCCGGCGAGGGTGTCGGCCGCCCGCTGCGGATCCTCCAGCAGCACATGCTCGGTGATCTCCAGCTGGAGCGCTCCGGGTGGTACGCGGTGCCGGGCGAGGCGGGCGGCGACCGCGCCCGCGAAGCCCGGCGAGTGCACATCGCGGGGTGAGACGTTGACCGCGACCGGCACCTCCAGGCCCATCGCCCGCCACCGCGCCACCTGGGCGAGCGCGGTCTCCAGCACGTACTCCGTCAGCCGGGGCATCAGACCGGAGGTCTCGGCGATGGCGATGAACTCGTCCGGAGGCACCCGCCCGCGGTCCGGGTGCACCCACCGCACCAGCGCCTCCAGGCCCGCCACATGGCCGTCGAAGCCGACCTTCGGCTGGTAGTGGAGTTCGACGTCCCCGGCGTCGAGGGCGCGGCGCAGGTCGCCGAGGAGGCCGAGGCGGTCGGGGGTGTTGCCGTCACGCCGGGCCTCGTAGACCTCGACGCCGCTGCGGTCCCGCTTGGCCTGGTACATCGCGACGTCGGCGCGGCGCAGCAGTCCCTCGGCGTCCAGCGCGTGGTCCGGGAAGACGGCGACCCCCGCGCTCGCTTCGAGGACGAGGGTCAGGCCGTCGAGGTCGAGGGGGGAGCCCAGTGTGGCGACGAGGTTGCGCGCCACCCGCTGGGCGCTGGTGAGGGAGTCGGCGGTGGGCAGCAGGACGGCGAACTCGTCCCCGCCCAGGCGGGCCGCCTCGGCGCCGCGTGGCAGGGCGTCGCGCAGCCGGTCGGCGATCTGGAGCAGCAGGCGGTCACCGGCGAGGTGCCCGAGGGTGTCGTTGACGGAGCGGAAGCGGTCGAGGTCGATCAGGACCAGGGCGCACCGGGCCTCGATCCGCTCGGCCTCGTCCAGCGCGGACCAGGCGCGCTCCAGCAGCCACTGGCGGTTGGGGAGCCCGGTCAGCGGATCGCGCAGCTGCTCCTCGGCGCGGGCGCGGGCGATCCAGAGGGTGGAGTCGAGGGCGATGAGCGGGACGGCGTAGAGCGGCAGCAGCAGCGGGGCGTGGTCGGCGGTGACGGCGATCAGCGGGGCGATACCGAACAGCGCGACGCCGACCAGCAGCTGACGGGTCAGCGCGGTGCGGGTGACGGTCGGCAGGCCGCCGCCGCGCGGCAGCAGGGTGCACCACAACAGGCCGCGGGTGACCAGGAGATAGCAGGCGGCGGCCGCGACGACCTGCGGGAGGACGGCGAGGTCCCACACCTCGGGACCCCAGGGGTGGCGGACCGTGGCGGTGTTGCCGAGGGCCGCGCTGCCGAGGGCCGCGGCCCCGACACCCAGCAGGTCGACCGCGCCGTGCAGGACGGCCTGCCGCCAGCGGTGGCGGCGGGCCGCGCCGACGAGGACGACGACGGCCAGGCTGACCAGGACCGCGGGCATCCAGCCGTAGAGGAGGACGACGGCGAGGGCGAGGGCGGCGCCGGAGCCGGTGCCGCCCCACCAGCGGTCCCGGCCGAGGGCGACGAGATGGCCGACGATGATGCCGGTGAGGACCGCCAGCGACCAGCCGACGGTGCCGGAGGGGAACAGTGCCCGCCGCTCGCCCAGTGTCCAGATCACCCCGCCCAGGAGGGTGAGGCCCGCCAGGACGGTGAAGGCGGCGGGCAGCGCGGGCACCACAAGCCGGCGGAGCCGCGACGCCGGAGCGGCGCTGTCGGTCGGTTTCATTCCGATCCCTCTCACAGCCGGCTGTGCCCGCGCCACGGCAGGCGCACCTCTCAACAGTAGGACGCGAAGGGCCCCTACGGGCAGCGATCGGCAGCGGTTGCCCGAATGCGACCTGGCCATCCCGATCACTCTGGTATGCGCCGAAGGGGCGGCCTGTCACTCCTCCTCGGGCGGCGTGACCGCCACCTCACGTGCCGCGTCGGGCCCTTGTTCCAGCAGTACCGCGAAGCCGTCGTCGTCCAGCACGGGCACCTTCAGCTGCATCGCCTTGTCGTACTTGGAACCGGGGTTGTCACCCACGACGACGAATCCGGTCTTCTTGGAAACGGAACCGGTCACCTTCGCCCCGAGACTCTGCAGGGCCTCTTTCGCGCCATCTCTGGTGTGGGACGCCAGGGTGCCGGTGACGACGACGGTGAGGCCCTCCAGGGGGCGCGGGCCCTCGTCGGCCCGGTGTTCCTCCTCCATCCGGACCCCGGCCGCGCGCCAGCTCTCGATGATCTGGCGGTGCCAGTCGACCTCGAACCAGCGCTTGAGGGAGGCGGCGATGGTGGGCCCGACGCCCTCCACCGCGGCCAGCTCCGCCTCGTCGGCCTCGCGGATGCGGTCGATCGACCGGAACTCGCGGGCCAGCGCCTCGGCGGCCACCGGGCCGACATGACGGATCGACAGGCCGGTGATGATCCGGGCCAGCGGGCGCTCCTTGGCCGCCTGGATGTTCTCCAGCATGGCCAGGGCGTTCTTCTTCGGCTCGCCCTTCTGGTTGGCGAAGAACGTGACGATCTTCTCCTCGCCGGTCTTCGGGTCCCGCTTGGGCAGGCCGGAGTCCGGGTCGAGGACGTAGGACTTGATGGGCAGCAACTGCTCGATGGAGAGGCCGAAAAGGTCGCCCTCGTCCTTCAGCGGCGGCTCGGCGGGCTCCAGCGGCTGGCTGAGCGCGGTGGCGGCGACATAGCCGAAGTTCTCGATGTCGAGGCATTTGCGCCCGGCGAGGTAGAAGAGCCGTTCGCGGATCTGGGCGGGGCAGGAGCGGGCGTTGGGGCACCGCAGGTCGATGTCGCCCTCCTTGGCCGGCTGGAGCGGCGTGGCGCACTCGGGGCAGTCGGCGGGCATCACGAACTCCCGCTCACCGCCGTCGCGCAGATCGACCACCGGGCCGAGGATCTCCGGGATGACGTCGCCCGCCTTGCGGATGACGACGGTGTCGCCGATGAGGACGCCCTTGGCCTTGACGACGTCCTGGTTGTGGAGCGTGGCGAACTCGACCTCGGAGCCGGCGACGGTGACCGGCTCGACGACGGCGTACGGCGTGACGCGGCCCGTACGGCCGACGCCGACACGGATGTCGACCAGCTTGGTGTTGACCTCCTCCGGCGGGTACTTCCAGGCGATCGCCCAGCGCGGGGCGCGGGAGGTGGAGCCCAGCCGCCCCTGGAGCGGGATCTCGTCGAGCTTGACGACCACACCGTCGATCTCGTGCTCGACGGCGGTGCGGCGGGTCTCGGCGTCGCCGTAGCGGGCGATGAACTCCCGGACCTCGGCGAGGGAGTCGACCACGCGGTTGTGCGCGGCGGTGGGCAGGCCCCACTCGCGCAGCAGGTCGTAGGCGTGCGACTGGCAGTCGATGTCGAAGCCCTGCCGGGCGCCGACGCCGTGGACCACCATGTGCAGCGGGCGGGTGGCGGTGACCTTCGGATCCTTCTGGCGGAGCGAGCCGGCGGCGGCGTTGCGCGGGTTGGCGAACGGGGGCTTGCCGTCGGCGACGAGGCGTTCGTTGAGCTCCAGGAACTTCTCCATGGGGAAGTACACCTCCCCGCGGACCTCGACCAGCTCCGGGATCCGCTCGCCGGTCAGGCGGTGCGGGATCTCGGCGATGGTGCGGACGTTGGGCGTGATGTCCTCGCCGGTGCGGCCGTCGCCGCGGGTGGCGGCGCGGGTGAGGCGGCCGTGCTCGTAGGTGAGGTTGACGGCGAGGCCGTCCACCTTCAGCTCGCACAGGAAGTGGTACCCGGCGCTCTTCGCGTCGCCGCCCAGCTCCCCGGCGATCCGCTCGGCCCAGGCGGCCAACTCCTCGTCGTCGAAGGCGTTGTCGAGGGAGAGCATCCGCTCGCGGTGCTCGACCTCGGTGAACTCCGTGGCGTACGCGCCGGCGACCTTCTGGGTCGGGGAATCCGGGGTGCGCAGCCCGGGGTGGGCCTCCTCCATCGCCTCCAGGGAGCGCAGCAGCCGGTCGAACTCCGCGTCGCTGATGACGGGGGCGTCCTTCACGTAGTACCGGAAGCGGTGCTCCTCGATCTGCTCAGCGAGCTGCGCGTGCTCCTCCCGCGCCGCCGCGGGCACCTCTGCTGCCGCTGCGTGCTGTTCGCCAGCCACCGTCTTGTCCTCCCGTGGTCCGTGAGTGGTCGTCACTCAGGGTTGTCTGCGAGCGAGGTCGCGGCCCGGACGACGTGGGCGAGCGCGGCGCGGGCGTAGGCGGGCGAAGCGCCCGCGAGCCCGCACGACGGGGTGACCACCACGGACTCGGCAAGAGTCCCCGGCGTCAGCCCCAGCCTGCGCCACAGCGTCCTGACACCCATGACGCTACCGGCAGGGTCTGACAATCGGCCGTCCATGCCGGGCACCACCCCGGCGAAGAGCGCGGTGCCGCCCTCCACCGCCTCGCCGATCGCCTCCTCCTCACGCTCGGTGAGCAGGGAGAAATCGAACGAGACGCCCGCCGCACCCGCCCGGCGCAGCAGGGCGAACGGGACGGCCGGGGCACACGAATGGACGACGACGGGCGCGCCGTCCGCCGCCTCGACGAGGGTGCGCAGGCCGCTCTCCACGTCGGCGCGGTCGACGGCGGGGTGGGTGCGGTAGCCGCTGGCGGACTTCACCCGGCCCTGGAGGACGGCGGTGAGCGACGGCTCGTCGAGCTGGAGCACGGGGCGCGCGCCGGGCACCCGGCGCCGCAGGTCGGCGAGGTGGGCGCGGACGCCCTCGGCCAGTGAGGCGGTCAGGTCGCGGCAGGCACCCGGGTCGCTGACCGCCGCCTCGCCGCCGCGCAGCTCCAGGGCGGCGGCGAGGGTCCACGGCCCGACGGCGGAGACCTTCAGCGGGCCCTCGTACCCCTGGGTGAACTCCTCCAGGGCGTCGAGGTCCTCGCCGAGCCAGGCGCGGGCGCGGCGGGTGTCGCGCCCGGGGCGGTCGCTGATCCGCCACCCGCTGGGCTCCACATGGGCGTACAGCTCGACGAGGAGGCCGCAGGTGCGGCCGATCATGTCGGCGCCGGGTCCGCGGACGGGCAGTTCCGGCAGGTGGGGGAAGGTCTCCAGCGAACCGGTGACGGTTTTGACCGCCTCGCGGGCGTCGCCGCCGGGCATCGAGCCCACGGCGGTCGCCACCCCCGCGCCCCAGGGGCGCGCGCCGCCCCGTCCGTCCGTTCCGCTGCGCTCACTCGTGCTGTTCTCGCTCACCCGGGAAGCGTATGACGCGGCGGCGCGCCCGGTGGCGGGCGGCCCGCCCGGGGCGCGCGGGAGCGTCCCGGGCGTGCGGCTCAGCGTCCCGGGCGGACCGAGAGGTCGTTGATCTCGGCGTCGCGCGGCAGGTCGACGGCGGTGAGGATGGCCGTCGCGACCGACTCGGGGTCGATCCAGCGCGCCGGGTCGTACTCCTTGCCCTCCTGCTGGTGGGTGCTGGCCTGCATCGGCGTGGCGGTCCGCCCCGGGTAGACGGAGGTGACCCGCACGCCGTTGCCGTGCTCCTCGCCGCGCAGCGCGTCGGCGAGCGCCTTCAGGCCGTGCTTGCTCGCCGCGTACGCGCCCCATTCGGGGTTGGCGCGCAGTCCGGCGCCGGAGTTGACGAAGACGACGTGGCCCTTGGCGACGCGTACCAGCGGCAGCAGCAGCCGGGTCAGCTCGGCGGGCGAGACGAGGTTGACGGCGAGCTGGCGCTGCCACGCCTTGGCGCCGAAGTCACCGATCGCGCCCAGTTCGAGGACGCCGGCGATGTGCATCAGCGAGTCGAGGCGCTCGGGCAGCGGCTGCTTGCCGAGCGCCCAGTCCAGCTTCTCGGGGGAGGCCAGGTCGCCCACGAGCGTGCGGGCGCCCGGGTACCGCGCGGCCAGTTCCTTGGCGCGTCCGGCGTCCCGGGCCAGCAGCCACAGGTCCTCCCCGCGCTCCGCCAGCCGCCGTGCGACCGCCGCTCCGATGCCCGATCCTGCGCCTGTGATCAAGTGCGTACCCATGCCCCGATCCTAACGAGCCGCAGCGGGCACACGGCCCGTGCCCCCGCGCCTGCCGCATCCCGCCGGACCGCCGGTGACCTGGGCGTACGTGGTGTGAGGGCGGGTCAGGCGGTGAGGCCCGCCTGCTCCTCCAGGTAGGCGAGGGCGCCCACGCCGTCCTCGGCGAAGAAGACCAGTTCGGTCAGGGGCAGGGGCAGGAAGCCCTCGGTCTCCATGCGCTGGAACTGCTCCTTGAGGCCGTCGTAGAAGCCCGCGGTGTTCAGCAGGACGACGGGCTTGGTGTGCATCCCGTGCTTGCGCAGTTCCAGGATCTCGGTGGCCTCGTCGAGGGTGCCGGTGCCCCCGACCATGATCACGATCGCGTCGGCCCGCTCCAGCAGCTGCGCCTTGCGCTCGGCGAGGTCCCGGGTGACGACCATCTCGTCCGCCCCGGCGCGCGCCTTGTGGGCCAGGAACTCCACGGAGACGCCGATCAGCTTGCCGCCGGTCTCCTGCACGCCGTCCGCCATGACCTTCATCAGACCGGTGTCGGAACCGCCCCACACCAGGGAGTGGCCGCCCTTGCCGATCAGCTGGGCGAACTGGCGGGCGGGGGTGGTGTAGCGGTCGTCGAGGTCGGCGGCGGAGCAGAAGACGCAGATGTTCATACGCGCCAGCTTACGAGCCGGGGCACGGCGCCCCTCGGGCGGCCGCGGGGCGGTCGCCGGGCCGGTGGAACGGCCGGCACCGCCGGCCCCGCACGTCGTCGGGCGGGGCCGCCGGGCGTGTCAGATCAGGCCCTGGGCGAGCATCGCGTCCGCGACGCGCTCGAAGCCCGCGATGTTCGCGCCCGCGACGTAGTCGCCCGGCAGGCCGAAGCGCTCGGCCGTCTCGTAGCAGGTGTCGTGGATGTTCCGCATGATCGCGGCGAGTTCACCCTCGGCCCGCTCGAAGCTCCACGCCTGGCGCGCGGAGTTCTGCCGCATCTCCAGCGCGCTGGTGGCGACGCCACCGGCGTTGGCCGCCTTGCCCGGACCGAACGCGACGCCCGCCTCCTTCAGCAGCGCCACCGCCTCCGGGGTGGCCGGCATGTTCGCGCCCTCCGAGACGGCCTTGACGCCGTTGCGGATCAGCGTCCGGGCGGCGTCCGCGTCCAGCTCGTTCTGGGTGGCCGACGGCAGGGCGACATCACAGGGGACGTCCCACACGCTGCCGCCGGGGACGTACCGGGCGGAGCTGCCGCGCCGCTCGGCGTACTCCGAGATGCGGCCCCGCTCGACCTCCTTGATCTGCTGGAGCAGCGGCAGGTCGATGCCCTTCTCGTCGACGACGTAGCCGCCGGAGTCCGAGCAGGTCACGACGTGCGCGCCGAGCGCCTGGGCCTTCTCGATCGTGTAGATCGCGACGTTGCCCGAGCCGGAGACGGTGACCTGGCGGCCGTCGAACTCCTCGCCGCGCCGCTTCAGCATCTCCTCGGTGAAGAGGACGTTGCCGTAGCCGGTGGCCTCCGTACGGGCCTTGGAACCGCCCCAGTCGAGGCCCTTGCCGGTGAGCACCCCGGCCTCCCAGCGGTTGGTGATCCGCCGGTACTGCCCGAAGAGGTAGCCGATCTCCCGGCCGCCGACGCCGATGTCACCGGCGGGCACGTCGGTGTGCTCGCCCAGATGCCGGTAGAGCTCCGTCATGAACGACTGGCAGAACCGCATGACCTCCGCGTCGGACCTGCCGTGCGGGTCGAAGTCGCTGCCGCCCTTACCGCCTCCGATATTGAGGCCGGTCAGGGAATTCTTGAAGATCTGCTCGAAGCCGAGGAACTTCACGATCCCGAGATTGACCGAGGAATGGAAGCGCAGCCCGCCCTTGTACGGACCGAGCGCACTGTTGAATTCCACCCGGAAGCCCCGGTTGACGCGGATCGCCCCGGAATCGTCCTGCCACGGCACCCGGAAGATGATCTGCCGCTCGGGCTCGCAGATCCGCTCCACGATCCTGGCCTCGGCGAACTCCGGACGCGCCGCGAGCACGGGGGCCAGCGTCTCCAGCACCTCCAGCGCCGCCTGGTGGAATTCCGGCTCCCCGGGATTCCGCCGGACCAGCTCCGCGTGCAGGGCCTCGTGCCATCCCGGATGAACCCCGGCGTGGCCCGCGGACTGAATGGTCGACATACTTTCGGATCCCTTCATGACCGACGAAAAGCCGCCCGCGCCCCGATTCCCGATGAAATCGAAAGCGCAACGGCTCACTGAACGTCCTGTCGCGGGACCGAGACTATTTGCCGCGGGGTCCTGTATCGAGACCACTGTGGGGAAAACCTCATCCGCAGCACGGAATCCGGCCGTGCCCGGCGGAGCGGGCCGCTCCGCCGGCGGTGCCCACCGTCCGATAGCCGGGCGGACCCTACGCCCCCGCCCCCGCCCGGCGCCTGGTCGTGGCGATGGTGGCGGAGCCGACGACGCGGGTGCCGTCGTAGAGGACGATGGCCTGGCCGGGGGCGACGCCTCGGACCGGCTCGGTGAAGGTGACGTGCAGTTCCTCGGCGTCGGTCAGCTCGGCGCGGACCTCCGTCTCGCCGCCGTGGGCGCGCAGCTGGGCGGTGTAGGTCGTGGGGCCGCCGGCCGGCGGGCGGCCGCACCAGCGGGGGCGTATCGCGGTGAGGGCCGTGACGTCGAGGGAGGCGGCGGGGCCGACGGTGACGGTGTTGTCGACCGGGGAGATGTCGAGGACGTAGCGCGGCTTGCCGTCGGCGGCGGGGGTGCCGATGCGCAGGCCCTTGCGCTGGCCGATGGTGAAGCCGTAGGCGCCGTCGTGGCTGCCGAGGCGGTTGCCCGACTCGTCGACGATGGCGCCCTCGGCGGTGCCGAGCCGCTTGGCGAGGAAGCCCTGGGTGTCGCCGTCGGCGATGAAGCAGATGTCGTGGCTGTCCGGCTTCTTGGCGACGAACAGTCCGCGCCGGGCGGCCTCCTCGCGGATCTCCGCCTTGGTGGTGCGGGTGTCGCCCAGCGGGAACATCGCGTGCGCCAGCTGCCGGTCGTCGAGGACGCCGAGGACGTACGACTGGTCCTTGGCCATGTCGGAGGCGCGGTGCAGCTCGCGGCTGCCGTCCTCGCGCAGCACGACGGTGGCGTAGTGGCCGGTGCAGACGGCGTCGAAGCCGAGGGCGAGGGCCTTGTCGAGCAGCGCGGCGAACTTGATCTTCTCGTTGCAGCGCAGGCAGGGGTTGGGGGTGCGGCCGGCCTCGTACTCGGCGACGAAGTCCTCGACGACGTCCTCACGGAAGCGCTCGGCGAGATCCCAGACGTAGAAGGGGATGCCGATGACGTCGGCGGCGCGGCGGGCGTCGTGGGAGTCCTCGATGGTGCAGCAGCCGCGGGCACCGGTCCGGAACGATTTGGGGTTCTCGGACAGGGCGAGGTGCACGCCGGTCACGTCGTGTCCTGCCTCGGCGGCGCGGGCGGCGGCGACGGCGGAGTCGACACCGCCGGACATGGCGGCGAGTACGCGCAGGCGGGGTGCGTCAGTCATAACTTCTCCAGAGTAGACGGAACCACCGGCAGTCCCGTACGCGTTGTCCAGCGCATGGGGAAGACGGAACGGACCGGGTCCGGCATCAGCAGGCGGCGCGCGTTGTGGATCGGCGGCGCCGCGGTGGCCGCCGTCGGCTCCGGCGTCGTCGCCTCCCGCGGGGGACTCCTGCCGGGCGCCGCCGAGCCGCGCACGCCGGGCGCCGTGGACCAGCCGGGCGCGGAGTGGATAGCGGCGTCCTCGGCGAACTGGCGGCGGGCCGACCGCCCGGACGACTACCCGATAGACCGCGTGGTGATCCACGTCGTCCAGGGCAGCTACCCGACGGCGCTGAAGGTCTTCCAGAACCCCCTCCACGCGGCCGCCTCGCACTACGTGGTGCGGCGGGACGGTCATATCGCGCAGGTCGTCCGGGAGCTGGACGTCGCGTTCCACGCGGGCAACCGCGCGTACAACGAGCGGAGCGTCGGCATCGAGCACGAGGGGTTCGTGGACCGTCCGGAGTCGTTCACGACGGCGATGTACGCGGCGTCGGCGCGGCTGACGGCCGGGATATGCCGACGGTACGGGTTCCCCGCCGACCGGCAGCACATCGTGGGCCACTCCGAGGTGCCGGGCGCCGACCACACCGACCCCGGGCCGCACTGGGACTGGGACGGCTATCTGCGGCTGGTCCGCGCGGAGCTGCGGAAGAAGCCGCGGACGGGCAAGGCGTAGCGGACCGCCCCGGGCGCGCGGCCCGGGGCGGCGCCGGTCAGCTCAGTCCGGCCTGGCGGGCCCGTTCGACCACCGGGCCGATGGCCTCGGCGAGCGCCGCGACGTCCTCGGCGGTGGAGGTGTGGCCCAGCGAGAAGCGGAGCGTGCCGCGGGCCAGCTCGGGCGGGGTGCCGGTGGCGAGGACGACGTGGCTGGGCTGGGCGACGCCGGCGGTGCAGGCGGAGCCGGTGGAGCAGGCGATGCCGCGGGCGTCCAGCAGCAGCAGGAGGGAGTCGCCCTCGCAGCCGGGGAAGGAGAAGTGCGCGTTGGCGGGGAGGCGGCCCGCCGGGTCCGGGTCGCCGCCCAGGACGGCGTCGGGCGCGGCGGCGCGTACCGCCTTGATCAGGTCGTCGCGGAGGGCGCCGATGTCGCGGGCGAACTCCGCGCGGTGGGCGACGGCGTGGCGGGCGGCGGCGGCGAACGCCACGATCGCGGGGGTGTCGAGGGTGCCGGAGCGGACCTGACGCTCCTGGCCGCCGCCGTGCAGCACGGGCACGGGCGTCCACTCCCGGCCCAGCACCAGCGCGCCGATGCCGTACGGACCGCCGATCTTGTGGCCGGAGACGGTCATGGCGGCGAGGCCGGAGGCGGCGAAGTCGACCTCGGTCTGGCCGACCGCCTGGACCGCGTCGGCGTGCAGCGGAACACCGAACTCCCGGGCCACCGCGGCGAGTTCACGGACCGGCTGGAGGGTGCCGATCTCGTTGTTGGCCCACATGACGGTGGCCAGCGCGACGTCGGCGGGGTCGCGCAGGACGGCCTCGCGCAGCGCGTCGGGGTGCACCCGCCCGTAGGAGTCGACCGGCAGCCACTCCACCCGCGCTCCCTCGTGGGTGGCGAGCCACTCCACGGCGTCCAGGACGGCGTGGTGCTCGACGGGGCTGGCCAGGACGCGGGTGCGGGCCGGGTCGGCGTCCCGGCGGGACCAGTACAGGCCCTTGACCGCGAGGTTGTCGGCCTCCGTGCCGCCGGCGGTGAAGACGATCTCGCTGGGGCGGGCGCCGAGGGAGGCGGCGAGCGATTCGCGCGCCTCCTCGACGGTGCGCCGGGCCCGCCGTCCGGCGGCGTGCAGCGAGGACGCGTTCCCGGTGACGGCCAGTTGGGCGGTCATCGCCTGCACCGCTTCGGGAAGCATCGGGGTGGTGGCGGCGTGGTCGAGGTAAACCATGGTGCCGACGATTCTACGGGCGGGCTCCACGGCCCCGGGGGCGCATACCCGGCGCGCGGGAGCTCCGCCCTCCGGGGGCGCCGTACGTGCCCGGACGTGCTGTGCCGGGGCGCACCGTACGGGGGCGGGCGCCGTGCGGGCGGGTCGCCGCCCCCGGCCCCGCCCACGGACGACCGGTCAGCGGCCGAGCGGTGCGCGGGCCAGTTGGCGGGACTGGGCGACGAGGCGGTCCGCGGTGTCCCAGACCTCGGCGTCCTCCTCCAGGAAGCCGCC
The DNA here is from genome assembly GCF_055567035.1 of Streptomyces sp. NPDC027185. Taxonomy (NCBI): domain Bacteria; kingdom Bacillati; phylum Actinomycetota; class Actinomycetes; order Kitasatosporales; family Streptomycetaceae; genus Streptomyces; species Streptomyces sp. NPDC027185. Next base: position 246,042 of record NZ_JBVHRF010000002.1, read on the forward strand.
CGCGAGGTTGCGGGTGGTGATGGCGACGCGCAGCGGGCCCGGTGCGGGGCGGCAGCGGATGTGGCAGGTCAGCTCGACGGTCGGCACCCAGCCCGACAGGCCCAGGTCGAAGGCGGTGGGCGGCAGGGCGTCGACGGTCAGCAGCAGGGAGAGCGGGTCCGGGTCGCGGCCGTCGGCGAGGCCGAACCAGCCGCGCATCTCGCCCTTGCCGGAGGGCGCGCCGACCGCCCAGCCCGCGGTGGCGGGATCGAGCCGGATGTCGAGCCGGTCGGCGATGGCGGTGCTGCCCGGTATCGGCGCCGCGCCGTCGGGCGCGCTGTCGGCGCCCAGGCAGTGCTCGTACGGGGGCAGCTCAGGGGGTTTGGCGGTGGTGCGGACGTCGTCGGGGAGGGCTGCGAGGTCGCCGTAGGAGGCGAGCACCCGCAGCCGTTCGACCTCGGTGCCGTCCGGTGCGGTCTGGACGAGGGTGGCGGTGCCGGTCGACAGGGTGCGGCCGGTGCGGACCACTTCGGTCCGGATGACGGCGGGTCCGGGGACGGAGGCCGTCAGGTAGTGCGCGGTGACCGAGAGCGGGTCGGGGTGCGGCAGGGCGTCGCCGAGCGCGCGGCCCATGAGGGCGAGGAGGTAGCCGCCGTTGACAGCCTGGATGATCGTCCAGCCGGCGGAGAGCTGTACGTCGTAGCTCCCCGGGGCGCGGCGTACCACCGCCGTGTCACGGTCGAACTCGCTGTTACCAAGGGTCGCCTGTGCCATGGCCGGAACGCTACACCGAAAGGTTACCGACCGGTAGTGTCAATTTCCTGTGTCCGGCGGCGCTCCGCTCCCCCGCGGCCTGGGATGATTCCGCCATGCTCCACGTGCTCTACCTGATCGGTGTCGCCGCGTTCGCCGCGAGCGGGGTGCTCGCCGCGTACCGCGCGAACATGGACCCCTTCGGCGGTCTGGTGCTCGCCTTCGCCGCCTCGATCTCCGGCGGCACGCTGCGCGATCTGATCCTCGACCGCCACCCGCTGTACTGGACGCACGACTGGGTCCTGCTGACGGTGATCATCTGCGTCGGCGTGGCCACCATGGTCTACCTCCGCTTCCTCACCCTGCCGCGTAAGTCGCTGCTGGTCGTCGACGCGGTCGGGCTCGCGGTCGTCACGGTGATCGGTGCGCGCGCCGCCATCGACGCGGGGGCCACCCCGCTCGCGGTGATCATCCTGGCGGTGCTGACGGGGGTGGCCGGTGAGGTCATCCGCGATGTGCTGTGCGGGGAGTTCCCGCCGCTGCTGCTGCGGGAGGACGTCTACGCGATCGCCGCGCTGGCCGGCGCCGTCCTGCTGCTGGCCCTGCACCACCTCGGCATCGGCGGCACCGCGGCCACCGCCGCCTCCGCCGGGCTGGTCTTCGGCCTGCGGATGGGCGCGGTCTATCTCGGACTGCACCTGCCCCGGCCGCACCGGTCGCCGGACCGCGCGGGCACGGGCGACTGACGTGGCCGGGGCGGGCCGGGGCTACGGCTTCGGCAGCGGCGGCCGGGAGGTGGTGTGCAGCCAGGTGTCGAAGAGGTCGCCGAGCGGCTGCCCGGAGATCTTCTCGGCCAGCGCGATGAACTGCGAGGTCTCGGCGTTGCCGTGGCGGTGGGCCGCGGTCCAGGCGGGCAGCAGCTTGAAGAACGCGGGGTCACCGATGCGTTCGCGCAGCGCCTGGAGGGTCATCGCGCCCCGCTGGTAGACCGCGTCGGAGAACATCGTGTCCCGCTGCGGATCGGCGACCTCGATCTTCCAGAACGGATCGTCGGCGGGGAGCGCGGCGTACGCCTCGCGGAACGCGTCGTGGGCGCTCCGGGTGCCCTTGTGCTCGGCCCACAGCCACTGCGCGTAGCTGGCGAAGCCCTCGTTGAGCCAGATGTGCCGCCAGTTCTTGACGGAGACGGAGTCGCCGAACCACTGGTGGGCCAGTTCGTGGACGATCGTGGACTCGTTGCGGACCGCCGAGTACGCGGGCTTGGACTGCACCTCCAGGGAGAAGCCCGCCTGCGGCATGTCGTCGACGATGGCGCCGGTCTCCTCGAAGGGGTACGGGCCGAACACCTTGGACCAGTAGTCCGTCGCCTCCGCCGTGACGCCGTAGACGTCGACCTTCCCGGTGGGCAGCGTCGGGTCGGTGGCGACGTAGATCGGCGTGCCGCCGGGTGTGGTGCCGGTGCGGACGTCGAACTTCCCGATGGTGGCGGTGGCCAGGTACGTCGCCATCGGGCGGCTCTCGCGCCAGTGGGCGTACGAGCGGCCGCCGCGCTCGCCGGACGCGATCAGCCGCCCGTTGGAGACGCCGGTCAGCCCCTTGGGCGCGTCGATGCGGATGTCGTACGTCGCCTTGTCGCCGGGGTGGTCGCTGGAGGGGAACCACGTCGAGGCGGCGTTCGGCTCGCAGGCGACGAAGACGCCGTCCTTCGTCTTCATCCAGCCGTAGTCGGAGCCGAAGATGATCGGCCCGCCGAGCGGCCGGGGTATCCCGCCGTACACGACGGTCACCTTGAACGTCCGGCCGTCGCGCAGCATCCGCGCGGGGCGGACGGTGATCTCGTCGCCGGATCTGGTGAAGCGCGCCGGGCGGCCGTCGACCCGGACGGCGGTGACGTCGAGCTTCTGCAGGTCGAGGTCGAAGGCGGTGAGGTTCTGGGTGGCGCGGGCGGTGAGCGTGGTGCGGCCGTCGAGGCGGCCGGTGGAGGGGTGGTAGCTGACGCCCAGGTCGTAGTGGAGGGCGTCGTAGCCGCCGTTGCCGAGGCCGGGGAAGTAGCTGTCGCCCGCGCCGGGTGCGCCCGGGGTGCCGACCGGTGCGGCGGCGACGCTGCCGGGGGCGGTGGCCACCCCGCAGACCGTGGCGACGACGGTGCAGGCGGCGGCCAGGGAGAGCAGCCGGGGACGGCGGAGCGCGGATACGGAGAGTGCCATGGTGAGCCCATCTCTTCGAACACACGGATGCGGAAGTCGTACGGCGATGCAGCCGCGCCGACTCTGCACGCACCCGCCGCCCCCGGGGCGCGACTTTGCCAACTCGTCATGCGGGGGCGGCGGTTCCCGCCATCAGAGGTGACGGGGCCGGGCGTGCGGAGAGCGCGGGGCGTTCCCGTGCCCCGGCCGTCGCCGGGGCACGGCGCTCAGTCGGTCCCGGGGCCCGGGGCGTTCTCGGGGTGGTGGCAGGCGACCTTGTGTCCGTCCTTGAGCGAGACCAGCGGCGGTTCGGTCGTGGCGCAGGTCTCGGTCGCCTTCCAGCAGCGGGTGCGGAACCGGCAGCCGGACGGCGGGTTGATCGGGGACGGGACGTCGCCCTTGAGCAGGATGCGGTCGCGTTCGGTGCGCCGCTTCGGGTCGGGCACCGGCACCGCCGACATCAGCGCCTTGGTGTAGGGGTGCATCGGCGTGGTGTACAGGGAGGCGCGGTCGGCCAGTTCGACGATCTTGCCGAGGTACATGACCACGATGCGGTCCGAGACGTGCCGGATGACGGACAGGTCGTGGGCGATGATCACGTACGTCAGGCCCAGCTCCTCCTGGAGGTCGTCCATGAGGTTGACGACCTGCGCCTGGATGGAGACGTCCAGCGCGGAGACCGGTTCGTCGGCCACGACCAGCTTCGGCTTGAGGGCGAGGGCGCGGGCGATGCCGATGCGCTGGCGCTGGCCGCCGGAGAACTCGTGCGGGTAGCGGTTGTAGTGCTCCGGGCTCAGGCCCACCAGCTCCAGCAGCCGCTGCACCTCCTTCTTGACGCCGCCCTCGGGCTCGACGCCCTGGAGCCGGAAGGGGGTGGAGACGATGGTGCCGATGGTGTGCCGCGGGTTCAGTGACCCGTACGGGTCCTGGAAGATCATCTGGACGTCGCGGCGCATCGGGCGGAGCCGCCCCGGGGAGAGGTGGGTGATGTCCGTCCCGTCGAACTCGACGGTGCCGCCGGTGGGTTCGTCGAGCCGGGTGATCAGCCGCCCCATCGTCGACTTGCCGCAGCCGGACTCGCCGACCACGCCCAGCGTCTCGCCCGGGTATACGTCGAAGTCGATACCGTCGACCGCCTGAACGGCCCCGACCTGCCGCTTCAGCAGCCCCTTGGTGATCGGGAAGTGCCGCGTCAGACCGCGCACCCGCAGCAGCGGGGTCCCCGCGCCGCCGGCGTCCTTCCGCTGCGCGGGTACGGGGACGGGGACGGCGGGGCCGGCGGGGTCTGCGGTCGCGGCGGACTCGGCGGCGGCCACGGACTCGCCGGACTCGGCGGGCTCGGCGGGCTCCCCGGACTGCGCGGACTCCTTGGGCTCCGCGGCCTCCGCGGGCTTCTCCGGCTCCGCGGCCCCGGCCTGCCCGGCGGGCCTCTGCGGCGGGACGGCGGCCGTACCCGGCTCCGCGGCCCCGGCCCCGCCCGTGTCCTTCTCCGGCTCCACGGCCTTCCCGGGCTCCACGGCCCCGGCCTGCCCGGCCGGCTTCTGCGGCTCCGCCGCCTCGGCCTTCCCGGCCCCCGCCGTCCCGCCGGGCTTCCGGGACTTCGCGGCGGCCCCGGGCTTCCGGGACTTCGCGGCCGGTCCGCTCTTCCGGGCCGTACCCGCCCGCGGCTTCTTCTTCTCGTTCTCGGTCACAGCTTGGGCGCAATCTCTTCGGTCCAGATCCGCTTCCGCTCCGCCGGCGCCATGTGGCACGCGGAGAAGTGGCCGTCCGTGGCCTCGGTGAGCTCGGGGCGGACCGTACGGGTGAGGTCGTCCTTGGGCACGTCCGCGTACGGGCAGCGCGGGTTGAAGGCGCACCCGGAGGGGACGTTGATCAGGCTGGGCGGGGAGCCCTTGACCGGGATCAGCCGGTCGGTGTGGTCCCGGTCGATGCGCGGCATGGAGCCGAGCAGACCCCAGGTGTAGGGGTGCTGCGGCGCCTCGAAGACCTTGTCGGCCGGGCCGCGTTCGACGCACCGCCCGCCGTACATCACCAGCAGGTCGTCCGCGAGTTCGGCGACCACGCCCAGATCGTGGGTGATCACGATGACGGCGGAGCCGAACTCCTTCTGCAGATCGCGGATCAGGTCGAGGATCTGCGCCTGGACGGTGACGTCCAGCGCGGTCGTCGGCTCGTCCGCGATGAGCAGTTCGGGGTTGTTGACCAGCGCCATCGCGATCATCGCGCGCTGGCGCATCCCGCCGGAGAACTGGTGCGGATGGTCGTCCACCCGCTTGTCCGGCTGCGGGATGCCGACCCGGTCCAGCATCTCGATCGCCCGCTTGCGCGCCGTCTTGCGGTCCACGTCGTGGTGGACGCGGTACGCCTCCACGATCTGCTTGCCGACGGTGTAGTAGGGGTGCAGCGCGGAGAGCGGGTCCTGGAAGATCATCGCCATCCGGCGGCCGCGCAGCCGGCGGACCGCGTCCGGGGCGGCGCCGATCAGCTCCTGGCCGTCCAGCCGGATCTCACCGGACATCCGTACCTTGGCCCGCTGCCGCCGCGACGCGGCGTGCAGCCCCATCACGGCGAGCGAGGTGACGGACTTGCCGGAGCCGGACTCGCCGACGATGCCGAGGGTCTTGCCCTTCTCCAGCGTGAAGGAGAGGCCGTCGACGGACTTGACCAGCCCGTCGTCGGTCGGGAAGTGCACCTTCAGATCGCGGACGTCGAGGAACGGGGCCGCCGTCTCGGCGGACGCCCCGGTGGCGCCGGATGCGGTGTCGTCGGAGTCGGTCACGAGAGCCTCACGCGCGGGTCGACGGCGGCGTACAGGACGTCCACCACCAGGTTGCACAGGACGATGAAGAACGCGGCGAGCAGGGTGACGCCGAGGATGTTGGGCAGGTCGTTGGCGGTGATCGCCTGGACGGCGAAGGCGCCCACGCCCTGGAGCGAGAAGACCTGTTCGGTGATGAGCGCACCACCGAGCAGCAGGCCCAGGTCCATGCCGAAGACGGTGATGAGCGGGGTGAGGGCGGCGCGCAGGCCGTGCTTGACGACGACGGTGCGCTCCCCCAGCCCCTTGGCGCGGGCGGTGCGGATGTAGTCCTCACCCAGCGTCTCCAGCATCCCCGCCCTGGTCAGACGGGCGTAGAGCGCCGAGTAGAGGAACGCCAGCGTCACCCAGGGCAGGACCAGCGTCCTGGCCCACAGCAGCGGGTCGTCGAAGAGCGGGACGTAGTCGCTGCGTTCGAAGAGCGGCCACTGGTAGGTGAAGAGGGCCAGCGCGATGGCTCCGGTGAAGAACATCGGCAGCGACACACCGGCCAGGGCGACGCCCATCGACAGCCGGTCGAAGAACGAGCCGGGGCGCAGCGCGGAGATGACGCCGGTGGTGATGCCGGTGAGCAGCCAGACGACGGCCGCGCCGGCGGCGAGCGACAGGGTCACCGGCAGCCGGGATTGGATCTCCGGCCAGACCTCGATATGGGTCTTGAAGGAGTAGCCGAAGCACGGCATGTGGCAGCGCGCCGCCTCGGGGCCGAACTTGTAGTCGACGCCGGTGAAGATGCCCCGGAGGAACTCCCAGTACTGTTCGTACACGGGCTTGTCCAGGCCGAGGTTCCTCTTCACCGCCGCGATGTCGGCGGGCGTCGGCGACTTGCCGATGTACTGCTGTGCGAGCTGGTCGGTGGTCTGCCCGGCGATCTTCGGCAGCAGGAAGAAGATGCCGAAGGTGACCGCGCTGACGATCAGCAGCAGGATCACCGCGCTGATCACCCTGCGGATGAGGTACGAGAACACGGGGATGCGGCGTCGGTGCCCGCGGGGCCGAGGGGCCGGCCGCGGGCACCAATGCCTTCACCTGCCTTCCGGGACTTACTTCTTGACGCCGATGTTGAGGTAGTCGTACTGCCCGCTGTACGCCGAGGTCGCGACCATGTTCGTGGCCTTCGGGGAGCGGTAGTTCAGGACCTTGAAGTAGGTGAGCGGGACCATCACGGCCTGGCCCATCGCCTTCTTGTCGATCTCGGCGTACGCCTTCTCGCGCCCGGCCTTGTCCGGGTTGGCGACGGCGGAGTCGAGAAGCTTGTTGATCTCCGGGTCGTCCGTCTCGGAGAGGTTGGTGTTGCCGGACTGGGAGATCGCCTTGCCGTTGAGGATCTGCTGGAGGTAGCCGTAGCCGGTCGGGAAGTCGGCGCCCCACTGCATCATGATCAGACCGACGTCGTTCTTCTTGTTGAACGACGGGACGCCCGCGTAGTCCGAGAAGTACTTGCTGCTCGGGTACTGCTGGATCTTGGCGTTGACGCCGATCTTCTTCAGCGAGGAGATGACGGAGGTCGCCGCGTCCACCTCCTCCTGCCGGTCACTGCGGGCGAGGATGGTGGTGGAGACGTTCCCGGCGCCGCACTCGGCCCACTTCTTCTTCGCCTCGGTGAGGTCGAGGTCGTCGCCCTTGTACTTCTGCGGGTACAGGTCGTACTTCTCGTAGCCGGGGATGTCGGTCGGCAGGACCGTGGAGGCGATGTCGCCGCGGATCGGGCCGCCGAGGGAGGTCTGTACGGCCTTCTTGTCGACGGCGTACTCGACCGCCTGGCGGCAGGCGAGCTTGTCGAACGGCTTCACCTTGGAGTTGATCGCCAGGTAGTTGAGCCGCTGGCCGAGCGCGTTGTCGGTGTTGCCCTTCTCCTTGGCGTCGAGCAGCAGGTGGGCCTGGGTCTGCGCGTCGACGCCCTTGCCGGCCATGTCGACCATGGTGTTGCCGGCCAGCAGGTCCTTGTCGATGGTGGACTGCGCCACCTTCAGCTTCAGGACGATCTTCTCCGGCAGCTGCTTGCGCAGCGGGTCCGTCTTCGCCGACCAGTGCGGATTGCGCACCAGGGTGAGCTGCTTGCCCTCCTGGTAATCCTGGTACTTGTACGAACCGGAGGAGATCACGGACCGGGTGTAGTCGGCGCCCTTGTCCTTGTCCTGCGGCACCGGCGCCGTCTGCGGGGCGCTGACCAGCTGGTCGAACTCCGCGAACGCCTTCTTGAGGTGGAAGACGATGGTGTGGTCGTCCGGCGTCTCGATGGACTTGAGCCCGTCCTTGCTCTTGTCCTTGTACGGGCCCTTGTAGCCGCCGTCGTTGTCCTTGAGGAACTGCTGGAAGTAGTTCGGCCCCAGGGACAGCGTGTCGCGGGCGAAGTTGGAGCGCTCGACGGCGTACTTGACGTCCTGCGAGGTGACCTCCCGGCCGTCCTCGTACTTCACCCCCTTGCGGATCTTGTACGTCCAGGTCTTGCCGCCGTCGGAGGACTTGCCCTTCGACTCGGCGAGGTCCGGGACGATCTCGTTGCCCTTGGGGCCGGGGGCCGGCTTGAAGGTCGTCAGGGAACGCGCGTAGAGGCGGCTGAAGTTGTACACGAACGCGTAGTAGGTGTTGCCCGGGTCGAAGGACTCGGGGGCGTCGCTCATCGCGTAGGTGAGGGTGCCGCCCTTCGCGTCCGAGGCGTTGACGATGCCCTCCGTCGCGGCGTTCGCCTTGCCGGAGGCGGTGGATCCGGCGCCCCCGGTGCAGCCGGCCAGCAGGCCCGCGCTGGTGATGGCCGCTATCGCCGCGACCGGAACTGACCTTCGCATGATGGTGGCGCTCCCCTTGATTCGTCGAACACTTCGGGAAAGGACTTCGGAAAACTTCGGACGACCGGACGTACGGCGGGCGGTGGGGGGCGGGCCCGGAGGGCTCAGCGTCCGCCGCGAGGGTCCAGTGCGTCCCGCAGACCGTCACCGAGCAGGTTGAACGCGAGCACGGTGACGAAGATGGCGAGACCGGGGACGAGCATGTACTGCGGGTCGACCTCGTAGTACTTGACCGCCTGGTTGAGCATGCCGCCCCAGGACGCCTGGGGCGGCTGGATGCCGACGCCCAGGAAGCTCAGCGCCGCCTCGAAGAGGATGTTGGAGGGGATCAGCAGCGTCGAGTACACGACGATCGGGCCGACGAGGTTGGGCAGCAGTTCGCGGAAGAGGATGAACGGACCGCGCGCACCCATTCCGCGCGCCGCGTCGACGAACTCCCGCTCCCGCAGCGACAGGGTCTGCGCCCGCACGATGCGGCCCATGTACGGCCAGTTGAAGAACCCGATCACGAAGATCAGCACGGAGAGGTGGAGCGGCAGCCCGGTGAGGCCGAAAGCGCCCCCCTGGAGCGAGGCGGAAATCGCGATGGCGAACAGCAACAACGGGAACGCCAGGAAGACATCCATCAGCCGGCTGATCACCGCGTCGACCCGTCCGCGGTAGAAGCCGGCGACCACTCCCATGACCGTGCCGATCGCCACCGACAGCAAGGTGGCGCCGAAGGCGACGATCAGCGAGACCCAGGAGCCCTCCAGCACCCGGGCGAGCAGGTCACGGCCGAACTTCGGGTCCACGCCCAGCGGGTGGTCGCCGCTCATCCCGCCTAGGTCGCCCTTGGGGAGCGTGGTGTTGGGGTCGATCAGCGACTGGTGGGGGCTGTCGGGGTCGAGACCGAGCAGCGCCTGGAGCGGGCGGGAGAGCGCGGCGACGACGATGAGCAGGATGACAACGATGGCACCGGCCACCGCGACCTTGTCGCGCCGGAAGCGCAGCAGTGCGATGCGGCCGAGCGAGCGGCCTTCGATCCGCTTGCCCGCCACGCCCTTCAGCACCGCTTCCGGCTGCGCCTGGGCAGCCGCGCCGGTGGTCTCGATCGGTGCGGTCACAGTGCCTTTGACCCCTCTCGGCCGACGGTGCGGCCTCACGCCCCGCCGCGCTCGCGGCCTGGTCCCCATCGCCGCCGCACGACGCGCGGATGCCATGGAAGTTCGCACCGCGAAACATCGCGGTGTCACATGACAGGTGTCCGGATGGTGTTCGTACACAGGGCCGATGCCCTGCTGCCGGAGTCTTCATCCGATTCGCGATCACTCACCAGCCCCCAAGGTGAATGGATGCGCAACTGTGATCTGGTCCACAAGTCTCCGCTATCCGGACGCAAGGGACGTCTGAACGGAGATTTCGGTGGCGGGAAAAAGCCCGTCAACTGACGGACGAACAGGGCGAATTCGAGACACCGCACACCCTGGGCGGTGAACCTCCGGCGGTGGCCCGGGGAAGGCCCGCCGCCGGATCAGTAGGGGCGCGGGTAGCCGTACCCGGTGGGCGGCTGCGCCGGGGCGCCGTAGCCCTCGCGGTCGAAGAAGGGGCGGGCGCAGGCCCGCATCCACATGCCGACCGGGTCGTACTCGTCGTTCATCGCGACGGTCGAGACCGGCAGCCCTTCGGGGACCGCGCCCATCGACTGCTGGACCATCAACCGCGCGGCGTCCACGCCCTGTTGGCCCGCGTCGTAGAGATCGAGGCCGAGGGCGAGGTAGGGCGCGCCGAGGGCGGGCTGCACCCAGGCGCGGCGCAACGACCGCACGGCGGGCGTGCGGTGGGCGTTCTGGGTGAGCAGGGCGTAGAACTGCGGGAGGTCGATGACCGGTTCGGTGATGCGCAGCGGTCCGGCGGGGAGTCGGTCGAGACCGCCGGCGATACGGCGCAGATCCAGCCAGGGGATGCCGACGCCGCCGCCAGGGGCGTGCGGATTCAGCCACAGGCCCCAGCGGTCGGGGAAGAGGGCGGAGGCGATCTCGACACCGGTGACCAACTCGTGGTCACGGTTCCATCCGGAGGCGGCCAGCTCGGGCGCGGAGGTGACACAGGGCGCGTAGCCCAGGCCGTCGACCTCCATGTTTCCGTACTGCGCGTCGGGCATCCCGGCGCGGCCGTGCCAGAGCAGCATCCAGACCTGACCGGCGGCGAGCGCGTGCAGCAGCGCCTCGTAGGCGTCGTAGCGGCCGGGTGTGACCTGTCCCAGCAGCTGCTCGACCCGGCCTGCCGCCGCTCCTTGATGCGCACCCGCGCTCACGTGGTCCGTCCCTTCTCCGGCGGCCGCGTGGGGTACGCCCGCCCGTCGTCCGTCCAGCTTACGAGTGGTCCCGGGAGTAGAAGGGCCGTACGCGCGCGGTCATCCAGTCGGCGACCGGGTCGCCCTGGGCGACGTCCAGCAGCACCAGTTGGACGGGCCAGGCCACGGGCACCGTGCCGAGCGCGCGTCCCAGGGCGGCGAGGGCCGCTTCGCGGGTGGCGTCGTCGTAGGGGTTGGCGAGGGTGGCGTCGACCTCGACGCCGACGAAGAGCGCGGGCGTGTCGCCCTCCACACTCGCCAGGGCACGCCGGGCAGTCAGGACAAATCCGGCACCGGAGAACTCCAGGCCGGCGGCGGCGAGGAAGTCCACCGGCTCCTCCTGCCAGTCCGGCTCGAAGAGCCGCACCCGGCCGCCGGTGGGCGCGGACACCCCGGCGCCCGCCTCCCGGCACAGCTCCGCCACCGCGGGCGCCGGCAGCGCGGTGCCGACCGTGCCGCCGGGGTTGACGGCGATACCGAGCAGCGGCGGCAGCCCCCGGGCGAACTCCTTCGCCGGAGCGACGGTGAAGGACATGTGGGCGCCGACGGTCCGCAGGAACTCCTGCTCGGAGCTGAACACCGGGACGTACGCCACCTCGCCGATCTCAACGGTGGGCAGGTCCAGACCCCGGCCGCCGGGGCCCGCGGCGTCCGGGCCACCGCCGTTGGGCAGCGGCACCCACACCCGGCTGCGGCCCAGCACCTCCACGATCCGGCCGCCCGCGCCGGGGTGGCCGACGGAGGCCGCGAGGACCTCCTCCAACTCGTTGGCGGGCCACGCCAGCTGCGGTATTCCCTGCTCGATCCCCTGCTCGGGAAAGTCCATGTCCATCCATCCGCTTCCGTACCGCGCGCTCTGGCCGATGAGCTTAGGGGGTGTCCTTGGCATCCTCGCGGGGCCGGGGTGAGCGGCAGCACGCCTCGCCGCGGAGGCGTCCTGCGCCGCGGACGGCCGCGCCCCGCGGCGCACGGCCGCGGGCCGTCCCGGCCGGCGAAGACCGACAGGACACCCTCCGGGCCCTGTCGCCGCCCTCCGGTCGCCCGCCCGGAAGGGGCGGACGGAGGGTGACGACCGAACCCTAGACGAGTGGCGGCACCGCCGCGTCCGCCGCCCGGGGCGCGGGCCCGCCGCCGAACCGGAGCGTGCGCAGCCGGTCGGCCGCGGACCGGTCCAGCAGGACGGCCGAGGCGAACCCCCGGGGCGGCCGCCCCGCCCCGGCGTTCCGGATCAGCCGCCGGCTGGCCGCGCGGTGCCGGGCGAAGGCGTAGCCGGACACCCCGCGCCCGCGCGAGCGCTGACCGCGCCGCGCCACCTCGGGCGGGACGTCGAGCAGCAGCAGATGCGGACGCCGCCCGCCGCGCCGCGCCGCGCGGGCGATCCAGCGGCGCACCCAGGTCTGCGTCCCGCAGTCGTGCACCACGGCGCTCCGGCCCGAGCGCAGCACCCGGCGCAGCCCGAGGTAGTGCGCCACCCGGACGAGTGGCCGGTAGAGGGCGTACGGCACCCGGCGCAGCCGGCCGCGCTCCCAGCGCTCGCGGGCGTCCTGGGAGTCGACGCGGTGGACGGGGGCGCCCGCGCCGTCGGCCGCCGGGACGACGCGGTGCATCAGCGTGCTCTTGCCGCTGCCGGGCAGTCCGGAGACGACGACCAGGGCACCTGCGGGGAAGCGGAGTTCGGCCGGGAGCCCGGCGGCGGGGCACCCCCGCAGGTCGGTGACGGCGACGGGGTCCGGCACGGAAGCGGGTTCCGGCGCGGGAGCGGATTCCGGGCGGGCGGCCACGGCGGAGTCCTGCCGCGGCGGGCGGGGCGGCGTGTCCGGGCCGGCCCCCGGGTACGCGTCCGGGGCGGCCCCCGGGTACGCGTCCGGGCGCGGTCCGCGGCGTGCCTCCGGTGCCGGTCGCGCGTCCGGCACCGCCCGCGGCGGCCGGGCCTCGCGGGCCCCGGGCGCGGGCCGGGGCGGCGCGGTGCCACCGGTCCTCGGTACGGCCGTGCGCGCGGCTTCGCTCTGCACCGTGATCGCCCCTTCCCCCTCGGCGGGGCCGGGCGGCGGCCCCGTCCCCTCCCGCACAGTGTCAAGGAAAGGTAATGCCGTTCAAGACGCGGGGTGTTCCGGTGCCGCGCCTCGGGCGGTGCGCGGCCGGGGGCGGCGCCGTGCGGAGGCGCTCCGTCCGGGCGGCCGGGCGGGTTCCGGGCCGGGGCTCCTACGTGCGGCGTTCCCGTGCGATGATGTCGGCGCCCCGTGCACACCGGCGTCGCGCCGTGCATGGTCCAACTCCATACCGGCCGCTTGAATCCGCGCGGGAGAGTCCCCGGCCGCGCGCCGGGGCGCCGAAGGAGCAAGTCCTCCCTTGAATCTCTCAGGCCCCTATACCGCGCGGGCGAGGCAGATCTGAAAAGCGAGCCGCGGCCCGTACGGGAGCGGTTCCACCCAAGGTGCAAACCGGCCCGTTCGCGGGATTCCGGTGAACCTCTCAGGTTCCGATGACAGATGGGGAGACATGTCCTCTCACCCTGTCCGGGAGCCCACCATGACCGATGCCCCCCGCCGCACCGCGCTCGACGCCGTCCACCGCGCGCTGGGCGCGACCATGACCGACTTCGCCGGCTGGGACATGCCGCTGCGCTACGCCAGCGAGCGCGACGAGCACCTCGCCGTCCGCACCCGCGCCGGTCTCTTCGACCTCTCCCACATGGGCGAGATCACCGTCACCGGCCCGCAGGCGGCCGACCTCCTCGACCACGCACTGGTCGGCAACATCGGCTCCGTGAAGCCGGGCCGCGCCCGCTACACCATGATCTGCCAGGAGGACGGCGGCATCCTCGACGACCTGATCGTCTACCGCCTCGGCGAGACGGAGTACCTGGTCGTCGCCAACGCCTCCAACGCGCAGACCGTCCTGGACGCGCTGACCGCCCGCTCCGGCGGCTTCGACGCCGCGATCCGCGACGACCGCGACGCGTACGCGCTGCTGGCCGTGCAGGGCCCCGAGTCCCCCCGCATCCTCAAGGCCGTCACCGACGCCGATCTGGACGGGCTGAAGTACTACGCCGGGCTGCCCGGCACGGTCGCCGGCGTCTCCGCGCTCATCGCCCGCACCGGCTACACCGGCGAGGACGGCTTCGAGCTGTTCGTCCGGCCCGAGGACGCGGCCGCGCTCTGGGAGGCACTGCTGGCGGCGGGCGAGGACGCCGGGCTGGTCCCGTGCGGCCTGTCCTGCCGCGACACGCTGCGCCTGGAGGCGGGCATGCCGCTCTACGGCCACGAGCTGACGACGGCGACCACGCCGTTCGACGCCGGGCTGGGCCGGGTCGTGAAGTTCGAGAAGACGTCCAACGGCGGCGCCTTCGTCGGCCGCGCCGCGCTGGAGGCGGCCGCCGCGCGCGCCGAGGAGCGGCCGCCGCGCAAGCTCGTCGGTCTGATCGCCGAGGGCCGCCGGGTGCCCCGGGCGGGCTACCCGGTGGTGGACGCCGAGGGCACCGTCATCGGCGAGGTGACCTCCGGCGCGCCGTCGCCGACCCTGGGCAGGCCGGTCGCGATGGCGTACGTCGACGCCGCGCACGCCGCCCCGGGCACCGCGGGCGTCAAGGTCGACATCCGTGGCAGCCACGAGCCGTACGAGGTCGTCGCGCTGCCGTTCTACAAGCGGGAGAAGTAGCCCGTAGCGGGACACATCGCCGCCCGGAGCCGCCGTACGGGGCCGCCGGGCCGGTCCGGTGCGGCCGTTCCGGTGCGGCCGGGCCGCCGCCGCTGTGTCTCACTGTGCAGACCCCTTTCACCACCACACCCTCGCGTACAGGAGAATCGACCCATGAGCAACCCCCAGCAGCTGCGCTACAGCAAGGAGCACGAGTGGCTGTCGGACGCCGAGGACGGCGTCTCGACGGTCGGCATCACCGAGCACGCGGCGAACGCGCTCGGCGACGTCGTCTACGTGCAGCTCCCGGAGGTCGGCTCCACGATCACGGCGGGCGAGACCTGCGGTGAGCTGGAGTCGACCAAGTCGGTCAGCGATCTCTACGCGCCGGTCGACGGCGAGATCACCGAGGTCAACGAGGGTGTCACCGACGACCCCTCGCTGGTGAACACCGCCCCGTTCGAGGGCGGCTGGCTGTTCAAGGTGAAGATCACCGGGGAGCCGGGCGACCTGCTCTCCGCGGACGAGTACACCGCCTTCACCGCCGGCTGAGTCCGCCGCTCGGCCGCCGCCCGTACCGAAGCGCTCCGCGCCCCCTGAACCCTCCAGGAGAAGACCCATGTCGCTTCTCGACAGCTCCCTCCACGAGCTCGACCCCGACGTCGCCGCCGCCGTCGACGCCGAGCTGCACCGTCAGCAGTCCACCCTCGAAATGATCGCCTCGGAGAACTTCGCTCCGGTCGCCGTCATGGAGGCGCAGGGCTCGGTTCTCACCAACAAGTACGCCGAGGGCTACCCCGGCCGCCGCTACTACGGCGGCTGCGAGCACGTCGACGTGGTCGAGCGGATCGCCATCGACCGCATCAAGGAGCTCTTCGGCGCGGAGGCGGCCAACGTCCAGCCGCACTCCGGTGCGCAGGCCAACGCCGCCGCGATGTTCGCGCTGATCAAGCCGGGCGACACCATCCTGGGCCTGAACCTCGCCCACGGTGGCCACCTCACCCACGGCATGAAGATCAACTTCTCCGGCAAGCTCTACAACGTGGTGCCCTACCACGTCGACGAGAAGACCAACCTGGTCGACATGGCGGAGGTCGAGCGGCTCGCCAAGGAGCACCGCCCGAAGCTGATCGTCGCGGGCTGGTCGGCCTACCCGCGCCAGCTGGACTTCGCCGCCTTCCGCAAGATCGCGGACGAGGTCGGCGCGTACCTGATGGTGGACATGGCGCACTTCGCCGGTCTGGTCGCCGCGGGGCTGCACCCCAACCCGGTGCCGCACGCCCACGTCGTCACCACCACCACCCACAAGACCCTGGGCGGTCCGCGCGGCGGCGTGATCCTCTCCACCCAGGAGCTGGCCAAGAAGATCAACTCCGCGGTCTTCCCCGGTCAGCAGGGCGGTCCGCTGGAGCACGTCATCGCGGCGAAGGCGGTCTCCTTCAAGGTCGCGGCGTCCGAGGACTTCAAGGAGCGCCAGCAGCGCACCCTGGACGGCGCCCGCATCCTGGCCGAGCGCCTGGTGCAGCCGGACGTCACCGAGGCGGGCGTCTCCGTCCTCTCCGGCGGCACCGACGTCCACCTCGTCCTGGTCGACCTGCGCAACAGCGAGCTGGACGGCCAGCAGGCCGAGGACCGTCTCCACGAGGTCGGCATCACCGTCAACCGCAACGCCGTCCCGAACGACCCGCGGCCCCCGATGGTCACCTCGGGCCTGCGGATCGGCACCCCGGCGCTGGCCACCCGCGGTTTCGGCGCCGATGACTTCCGCGAGGTCGCCGACGTCATCGCCGAGGCGCTGAAGCCGTCGTACGACGCCGAGTCGCTCAAGGCGCGGGTCGCCGCCCTCGCCGCGAAGCACCCGCTCTACCCCTCCCTCTGAGAGGGAGCGCGCGGCGCCCCGCCGCGCGCCGTTGCCTCCGGGCGCCGCACCACCGGCGCCCGGAGGCGGTACGGGCCACGAGCCCGGGGCCCCGGCCCCGGGCTCGCCGTCTGCCTGCCCCGGAATCCGGAACGATCCGGCACACAGGGCACGGAACGGACGCGGTCTCCGCACGCGGACGCCACCGCCCGCCCGCGTACGCCGGCACCGGGGCCACGCCCCGGCCGCCCCGCGCACCGCTCCGTACCGGGTGCCGCGGGCGGCCCGGCACCCGCCGTTCCCCGGGCCGCCCGCCACCCGTCGGTCCGTGTCCGGCGGCCCGCCCCATGACCGCGTTACGCTCGTCAGTCGGCACCGATACACC
The DNA here is from genome assembly GCF_055567035.1 of Streptomyces sp. NPDC027185. Classification (NCBI taxonomy): domain Bacteria; kingdom Bacillati; phylum Actinomycetota; class Actinomycetes; order Kitasatosporales; family Streptomycetaceae; genus Streptomyces; species Streptomyces sp. NPDC027185. The sequence continues at coordinate 262,781 of NZ_JBVHRF010000002.1, forward strand.
CCGAAAACCGCACCAACCTCCCGATCCCCCTCTCTCCGCCCGCACCGCCCCTCACGAGCAGACAAGGGAGTCCGCCACCGTGGCCATCTCCGTCTTCGACCTCTTCTCCATCGGCATCGGCCCCTCCAGCTCCCACACGGTGGGCCCCATGCGCGCGGCCCGGATGTTCGCCGGCCGCCTCAAGAAGGACGGACTGCTCGCCCAGACCGTCTCGGTACGGGCGGAACTCTTCGGCTCCCTCGGCGCCACCGGCCACGGCCACGGCACCCCCAAGGCCGTCCTGCTCGGTCTGGAGGGCAACTCCCCGCGCACCGTCGACGTCGAGAACGCCGACACCCGCGTCGCCGAGATCCGCGAGAGCGGCCGGCTGCGCCTGCTGGCCGCCGAGATAGGGGACGCCCACGAGATCGCCTTCGACGAGTCCACCCAGCTGATCCTGCACCGCCGCCGCTCCCTGCCGTACCACGCCAACGGCATGACCCTCTTCGCGTACGACGCCCACGGCGCCCCGCTGCTGGAGAAGACGTACTACTCCGTCGGCGGCGGTTTCGTCGTCGACGAGGACGCGGCGGCCGAGGACCGGATCAAGCTCGACGACACCGTCCTGACGCACCCCTTCCGCACCGGCGACGAACTGCTGCGGCTGACGCGGGAGACCGGTCTGTCCATCTCCGCGCTGATGCTTGAGAACGAGAAGGCGTGGCGCACCGAGGCGGAGATCCGCGCCGGGCTGCTGGAGATCTGGCGCGTCATGCAGGCGTGTGTGGAGCGCGGCATGTCCCGCGAGGGCATCCTGCCGGGCGGTCTGAAGGTCCGCCGCCGGGCCGCCAACGCCGCCCGCGCCCTGCGCGCCGAGGGCGACCCGCAGACCCACGCCATGGAGTGGATCACCCTCTACGCGATGGCCGTCAACGAGGAGAACGCGGCCGGCGGCCGGGTGGTGACCGCCCCCACCAACGGCGCCGCCGGGATCATCCCCGCCGTCCTGCACTACTACGTGAACTTCGTGCCCGGCGCCGACGAGGACGGCGTGGTCCGCTTCCTCCTCGCCGCCGGTGCGATCGGCATGCTCTTCAAGGAGAACGCCTCCATCTCGGGCGCGGAGGTCGGCTGCCAGGGCGAGGTCGGCTCGGCCTGCTCGATGGCGGCGGGCGGCCTCGCCGAGGTCCTCGGCGCGACCCCGGAGAAGGTGGAGAACGCCGCCGAGATCGGCATGGAGCACAACCTCGGCCTGACCTGCGACCCGATCGGCGGTCTGGTGCAGATCCCGTGCATCGAGCGGAACGGTATGGCCTCCGTCAAGGCCGTCACCGCCGCCCGGATGTCGCTGCGGGGCGACGGCCGCCACCACGTCTCCCTCGACAAGGTCATCAAGACGATGAAGGACACCGGCGCGGACATGTCGGTGAAGTACAAGGAGACCGCCCGCGGCGGCCTCGCGGTGAACATCATCGAGTGCTGAGTCCGGACCGGCCCTGACCCCGCGCGCCCGACGCGGGATCAGGGCCCGTGCCCGGCGGGGCGGGCGGCCGTCCCGCTCGCCGCCGCCTGCCGTCCCCGCTGCCGTCCCCGCCGCGGGAACGTACTCCCCCGACGGTTGCCGCCAGCACGTCCTGCCTGGTCACGGCACTTATATCGGGCTCGGCGCGCCGCTACAATGAGTGGCGCTCCGGCGCACACTGCGTACGGATCCGAGCTTCGACGGGGAAGGGGAGGCGGCGTGACCACGCTCGACCTCAGCAGCCATCCGGGCCCCCTGGCCAGGCGGTTCCAGCAGGCGCACACCCTGCTGTGGACGACCATGGTCTCCGAGGAGGTCACCTCCCCGCAGTTCGCGGTCCTCAACTCCCTGGTCGGCGAGGACGGGTTGGACCAGCGCACGGTCGGTGAGCGGGTCGGGCTGGACCGCTCCACCATCGCCGAGGTGATCCGCCGGCTGGTGGTGCGCGGGATGGTCGACAAGATCCGCGATCCGCGTGACGGACGCCGTGCGGCGCTGCGCGCCACCGACGAGGGCGTTCGCGTGCACAAGAAGCTCGCGGTGCGCACCGCGCGGATGAATCAGCTCTTCCTCTCCCCGCTGGCCCCGTCCGAGCAGACCGTCTTCGTGGAGCTGCTGCACCGCGTCTCGGAGGCCGCCGAACAACTGCGCCACCCCGCGCAGCCCACCGGCTGATCCCCGGTCACCTTTTCGACCCACCCGCCTCCGCCGCCCCATCGCGAGCCGTACGGCCGCCCCGCGCCAACGGGCGCTCGCGCTGCGGAACTTCCCGGTAGCTCTCTGGCGTCTTCCCCGTTGAACGTGCTGAACTGCTGGTTGGCAGGGGACGGTTCGAAGAAGCAGGTCGAAACGGCGGGAGGCCGCTCATGCTGCACGGTGTCGATGTCAGTTCGTACAACACGTCCTTCTCCACGGGCGGGCTGGACTTCGTGATCATCAAGGCGACCGAGGGCCGCTCGTACATCAATCCCCACCAGTCGGCGCAGGCGGCGAAGGCGCGGAAGGCCGGGTGCGTGGTCGGCTTCTACCACTTCCTGTGGCCGGGGAACATCGCGGCGCAGGCACGGTACTTCGTCGAGAAGTGCGCCTCGGTGGGCGGCGACATCCTCGCCGCCGACTGGGAGACCACCGGCAGCGGTACGTACGCCAGCAACGCGCAGAAGGACCAGTTCCTCAGAGAGGTCAAGAAGCTCCGGCCCACCCACCGCGTGATGCTCTACTGCAACCGCGACTTCTGGCTGCACCACGACACCTCCTCGTACGCCGCCGACGGGCTGTGGATCGCCGACTACGTCAAGGCCGGGCACCCGCGGATCAAGGCGAAGTGGCGCATCCACCAGTACACCGACCGGCCGCTCGACAAGGACGTCGCGGACTTCGCGAGCAAGGCCGCCCTGAAGAAGTGGGCGCACCCGGCATAAGGTTTCCGTGGCCGGTCCGACCGGCCGTTCGGATTCCGACAGCAGCGAGGAGCAGCCGTGAGTGACCCGGCAGCCAAGGCCCAGCAGGAGATCGCCCGGGATCTCCAGGTGAGCGCGTCCTTCGACGCCGGGCACGAGATCGAGCGCCGGGTCGCCTTCCTCGCGGAGCGGCTGGCCCTCACGGGACTGCGCTCCCTGGTACTGGGCATCAGCGGCGGCGTCGACTCGACGACCGCGGGCCGGCTGTGCCAGCTCGCGGTGGAACGTGCCCGGGAGACGGGTCACGAGGCCACGTTCTTCGCGATGCGGCTGCCGTACGGCGTCCAGGCCGACGAGCGGGACGCGCAGCTGGCGCTGGACTTCATCCGGCCGGACCAGCTGCTGACCGTGGACGTCCGCCCGGCGAGCGACGCGGCGCTGGCGTCGGCGGTCTCCGGCGGACTGGAGTTCCGCGACGCCGCCCACCAGGACTTCGTCCAGGGCAACATCAAGGCCCGGCAGCGCATGATCGCGCAGTACGCGGTGGCGGGCGCCCAGGACGGTCTGGTCGTGGGCACCGACCACGCCGCCGAGGCGGTCTCCGGTTTCTTCACCAAGTTCGGTGACGGCGCCGCCGACGTCGTCCCGCTGACGGGCCTGACGAAGCGGCGGGTGCGCGCGGTGGCCGCCGCGCTGGGCGCCCCGCAGGAGCTGGTCGCGAAGGTGCCGACGGCGGACCTGGAGACGCTCTCCCCGGGCAAGCCGGACGAGGAGGCGCTGGGCGTGACGTACGACCAGATCGACGACTTCCTGGAGGGGCTGCCGGTCGAGGACGCGGTGCGCGACGCCATCGTCCGCCGCTACCACCTCACCGCCCACAAGCGGGAGCTGCCGATCGCGCCGTGACGGCCGGGCGCCGGCGCAAGGCCGGTTCCCCGCCCGTACGGGGGCCCGCCGGGGTGTGTTCCGGCGGGCCCCTCCGTCGTCCGGTGCCGGCGTCCGCGGGGCCGTCCGGCCGGGCGGAGCGGGTGGCGTACCTGTCATGCGCCGGTAAGGCGACAGCAAGCTCGCGGGGGCTAAGACGTCGGCCGGGGCGGGCAGGGATGCGGCCATGGGAGACCACGAAGCACGATCGGAAGATCCACTGTCAGTGGGGCCGCCTACGCTCCAAGGCATGGGTTACGCACAGCTGCGCGAACTCCGCACCGCGCTGACCACCGCCTCCGACATCGCCTCGTCCCTGCGGGCCACGCCGTCCCGGCGGGACGCCGACCAGCTCGTCGACGCGCTGCGCCGGGCGCTGACCGCCGCCGGTTCCCTCGGCGAAGCCACCGGCCCGACCGGCTGCGCGCTGCATCCGCACGGCGCGGTCGACCCCCTCCACGGCGATCCGGAGGACCCGCTGCCGCCCGGCTACGGCAAATGCCTGCTCTGCAACGACCGCCGCAGACGGGCCGACGCCCCGCAACGCCTGCGCCACCCCCGCCCGCGGCAGCCGGGGCGACGGCGGAGCGCCTAGGAGCCCGGTGCCGGGCCCGGCACCGGGCGGGCTGCCGGGTGCCGGGGCGAGACCGGACGGCCAGGGACGGACCGGCTCGGTGCCGGATGGCCCGCCGGGGCCGGTGGCCAGGGAAGCCGGGAACCGAGCGGCCGGGGCCGGCTCGGTGCCGGATGGCCCGCCGCCCCTCGTCTCACTCCGGGGTGGTCCGCGGCTGCGACCGGGCCTTCTCCCCTGCCGCCTCCTCCCGCTTCTTCTCCGGCTTCTTCTCCGGGCGCAGGGCGATCCGGCCGAGGACCGCGGCGGCGACGAGTGCGCCCAGGGCGATCAGTACGTAGTCCGGTACGGCGTTGCCGATCGACGCCACCCACTCCTCGACCTGGAACTCCGCCTCCGCGTCGAGGACGCCGGGCAGGGCGCTGGTGCCGTTGTAGCGGAGGAAGAGCACGCCGATGGCGAGGAAGAAGAGGCCGGACAGGAGCGAGGTGGTGTGCAGCCGCAGCCTGCCCAGGCGCACTTCCCGGCCGCGCAGCCAGCCCCGGGTGCCCAGCCGGTAGCGGTCCCAGAACAGGGCGAGGATGAACAGCGGCAGCGCCATGCCCAAGGCGTAGACGGCGAGCATCGACGCGCCGTACACGGGTGAGCCGCTGACCGCGGTGACGGTGAGGACGGCGCCGAGGATAGGCCCGGCGCAGAAGCCGGCCAACCCGTAGACACAGCCCAGCAGAAAGGTGGAGACGGCCGAGCGGGGGGTGATCCGGGCGGCGGCGGCCTGGGCACGGCGGGAGGCGAAGCCGAGGCCGAGGATCTGCGCGAGCCCCATGGCGATGACGACCCAGCCGCCGACGGTGATCAGCAGGTCCCGGTGGCCGTTGAAGAGCCGGCTGGCGGCGGTGGAGGCGGCGCCGAGCGGGACCAGTGTGGTGGCGAGCCCCAGGTAGAAGACGCCGGTACGGGCGAGCAGCCGCCCCGGGTGGGAGAGCGAGTACGCGAAGAACGCCGGGAGCAGCAGTGCGCTGCACGGGCTGACCAGCGCGAGGGCGCCGCCGAGGAACGCGGCGAGATACCCGATGTCGGTCACTTGCCGCTCTCCTCGCCCGTCTTCTTCCCGGCCGTCCTCTTCCCGTCGGCGGCCTTCGCGGCGGTCTCGATCGCGTCGGCGAAGACGGCGGTGGGCTGGGCGCCGGACACCGGGCGGCCGTTGATCAGGAAGGACGGCGTGGACTGCACGCCCAGCTCGTACCCCTCTTCCTGATCCTTCTTCAGGGCCGCGCGGGCGGCGTCGCTGTCGAGATCGGTGCGGAACTTGTCGAGGTCGGCGACGCCGGCGGTGCGGGCCAGCTCGACGAGCTTGTCCTCGGCGAGCGCGTCGCCCTTACGGGTCTTGGCGTACAGCTCGTCGTGCAACTGCCAGAAGCGGCCCTGGCGCCCGGCGGCCCAGGAGGCGCGGGCGGCACGTTCGGAGTCGGCGCCGTAGAGGGTGAAGTTGCGGAACTCGATGCGCAGGGTGCCCGCGTCGACGTACTTCTTGATCAGTTCGGGCTGGGTCTCGCGGGTGAAGCGGCCGCAGAACGAGCACTGGTAGTCGGCGTACTCGACGAGAACGACCGGGGCGTCCTTCCTGCCTACGGCCAGGGCGTCGCCGGCCTCGCGGCGGCTGGTGCGCTCGGCCAGCTGGTCGTAGAGGCGCTGCTGTGCCGGGTCCTCGCCGGTTTCCGGCGAGGCGGCCCGCGAGGCGTCGGCGCCGCGGCCGTCCTCAACGGCTTTACCTGCGGCGATGCCGATGGCGATGACGGCGATGATCAGGGCGGCGATGGCGCCGACGGCGGCGAGCTTGCGGGTGGGTGAGGTGAGGGTGGGCACTGGCTCTCCAGTCGTACCGGGGTGACGGATGGGCCGGACGGCGGTGGCGGGCCGCGCGGGGCGGCCGGCGCGGCACGGGCCGGTCCGGATGCGGGCGCGCGGGAAGGGCGCGCCACCGGGCTGCCGGGGTGCCCCCGCCGTCCGCCCGGTAGGAGGGCGGGCGGGAGCACGGCGGCGCCTAGATCCGCAGTACGGGAAGGAGCGAGGCGGGGTCGGCGGGACCCGCGGGGCCGGTGCCGGAGTGTGCCGGGGCGGGGCGGACGAGGAGCACGGTCGGGTCCGCGGCCGGTACCACCGGGTGGAGGGCGGGCGGTTCGGCACGGTGCGGCACGGGCAGCGGCGCCGCTTCGCCGGGCCCCGGCGCATGCCGCCCCGAGCAGCGCCGGGGGATGTCGACGAAGTCGGTCCGTGCGGTGAGACGGTACGTACGGTCCTGCTCCGCGGCGGTGCCGGTGGCCCGCTCGGCGGCGGCACCGCCCGGGGGCGTGGTGTCCGTACGGAACGCGGCCGGGCGCGCGGTGGCGCCGTCCGCCGGGGGCGCGGCGTCGTGCGGGGCGGCGGCCGGTACGCCGGCCGGCCGGGGAGCGGGCGCGGCGGTGGTCCGCGCGGCCCACGACTGGTCTCCGCCGGTGCGGCAGAGCAGCGGGCCGAAGGTCACGGCGAGGAGGAGCAGCCAGATCACGGCCGCCGGCCGGCGGGTGGGTGTCATGGGCCCTCCTTCCTCGTCCCGGCGTGCGCGGATGCCCCGGCACACGCCGCCGTCACGGTCGCCCGGCGGACGGACGTGATCCCGCCCGCGAGCGGCCCCATCCTACGGACCGTGGCGCCTCCTCCCGAGCGCGGACCGCCATCCGGGGCAGGTGCGGCGCCGGGCGCCGGGGCCCGGTGCGGGGAAGGCGGCGGACGGGTCGCGCGCCGGACGCCACGGCGGCGCGCGGGGCGCCGTGGTTCCGGCGCGCGGCGCCGCTCCGGCCGTTCCCCTCACGTACGGACCGCTCGCCCAGCACCGCATATATATCGAGGCAACCGGTAAACGAACCGTCGTTTACAAGGTCGGTGGCGCACCTCACCTGGGATCATCAAGAAATTGATCCACCGATGTCACACTTTGCCCTCAATGTACTTTTGGCATCGGAGGCCGGACCTGCCATAGTCGTTCGCAACGACCCCCATTGACCCGGGCCAGGTCGTTCCACCCCCGCGGACACACCCCTTCCGTCCGCCGAGGGGCGACACTGGGGCCTCACCCGCATCACCCTGCGGGAGGCCCCAGTCGCGTATCCGGGGGTGGGGGCGCCGCTCAGCGGTCGCCGGTGCGCATCTCGAACCAGGTGGTCTTGCCGCGCGGCAGCAGATCCACGCCCCAGCGGTCGGAGAGCGTGTCGACGAGGAAGAGGCCCCGGCCGCTGACATCCAGTTCGCGGACCGGCATCAGACACGGCAGCCCGCGCGAGGGGTCGCGCACCTCGATACGGATCCAGCCACGCCGCCGCAGCATCCGCAGCCCGAACCGCCGCGCACCGGTGTGCCGCACAGCGTTGCCGACCAGCTCCGACACCAGCAGGACGGCGTTCTCGGTGAGCTGGGGGGACAGGCCCCACTGTTCGAGGAGGACCCGGTGCGTCAACCGGCGGGCGGCACCGGCGGATTCGGGCCGCGAGGGCAGCGGGACCTCGTCCACGGAAGGGTCCAGCAGATCGAGGACGACGGGCCCCGGGTCACCCGCCGCCGGTCCGTCGCTCTCCGGTGCGCCGGGGACTCCCCGGCAGGTGGCAGCCGCGCCGCACAGCGGCTGCGGTTGCTCCGATTCCTCCAGGCCCGCCATGCCCCCATCATGGCCGCTGCGCAACGCCCCCGGGCCGGAACCGGCGGAATCCGAACGCCGCGGAACCTCCGCCTCCGGTGGCCGCGAGGGCCGTTCCACGGCGTTCATGACACCGGTGTCAACTGTCTGAGCTGCGGCGCTGCCGCACCGTGCGCCGGCTACCGGCGCGGGGGCGCGGCGCGGACCCCGACGGGGCCCGTTCGGCGCGATTCCCCCGCACGGGGCACCGCGCACCGCCCGCTCCCCCACGCCCCGTCAACCTCCGCCCGTTCAGCGGAACTTGGCCTTGCCCGGACCGTCCTCGACGAAGCTGCGCATACCGGTCTCGCGGTCCTCGGTCGCGAACAGCCCCGCGAACTGGGCCCGTTCGATCGCCAGGCCGGTTTCGAGATCCGCCTCCAGCCCGGCGTCGACGGCCTCCTTGGCGGCGCGCAGCGCGAGCGCCGGGCCCTTCGCCAGCTGCGCCGCCCAGGCGTGCGCCGCCTCGAACACCTCGGCGGCGGGGACGACCCGGTCGACTAGGCCGATGGCCAGCGCCTCGTCGGCCCGTACCTGCCGGCCGGTGAAGATCAGGTCCTTGGCCTTGGACGGGCCGACCAGGCGGGAGAGCCGCTGGGTTCCGCCGGCGCCCGGGATGACGCCGAGCAGGATCTCCGGCTGGCCGAGCTTGGCGTTCTCCGCCGCGATCCGGAAGTCCGCGCAGAGCGCCAGCTCACAGCCGCCGCCCAGGGCGTAGCCGCTGACCGCGGCGACCACCGGCTTGGGGATGCGGGCGACCGCGCTGAACGAATCCTGGAGCGCCCGGGACCGCACCACCATGGTGGCGTGATCCATCCGCTGCATCTCCTTGATGTCCGCCCCGGCGGCGAACGCCTTCTCGCTGCCGCGCACCACGACGGCGCGTACGTCGTCCCGGCGGGTGGCCTCGTCGGCCAGTTCGCGGATCCGGTCCTGGGTGGCGATGTCCAGCGCGTTCATCGGCGGACGGTCGAGCCGGATGGTCCCGACGCCGTCGGCGATCTCGAAGTTCACAGTCATACCGCGAAGGTTAGCCGTCGTTAACGACGCTGGGTACGGGGCGCCGACGTGCCCCGCGCCTCCCCGGACCGGGCGCCGCCGGGTCAGCGGCGGTCGGCCTTCCACTCCTTCCAGGAGAGGTTCCAGTCGCTGAAGCCGTTGTCCGGCCGGATCGTCTCGTCGTGGCTGTTCTCGACCACGACCACGTCACCTATGAGGGAGTTGCGGAAGAACCAGGCGGCGGGGGTGTCCGGATCGCCGCCGCCGCGCTGGTCGAAGAGGCCGACGCAGCCGTGGCTGGCGTTCCGGCTGCCGAACGCGCCCTGGCCCGACCAGTAGTTGCCGTGGATGAACGTGCCGGACGTGCTCAGCCGCATGGCGTGCGGGACGTCCTTGATGTCGTACTGGCCGCCGAAGCCGACGGTCGCGCCGTTCATCCGCGTCACCCGGAGCTTCTCGCTGATGACCATGCGGCCGTTGTACGTCTCGGTGCCCGGCGCCCCGGCGGATATCAGGATGGTCTTGAGCTTCTTGCCGTCACGGACCACGGTCATCTTCTTCGACCGGGCGTCGACGGTGCTGATCTGGCTGCGCCCGACGGTGAACGTGATCTTCCGGGACTGCTTGCCGTAGACGCCGGGGCGGCCCTCGACGCCGTCGAGCCGGAGCCGGAGGGTGACCTTGGTGCCGGGCGCCCAGTACTTCTCGGGGCGGAAGTCCAGCCGGTCGTTGCCGAACCAGTGTCCCTCGACGGGAACGGCGGGCTCCGCGGTGACCTCGACGGCCTTCTCCACGGCGGCGGGGTCGGTGATACCGCGGCTGAAGCGCAGCGAGACCGGCATCCCGACACCGACCCGCTGCCCGTCCTCCGGGGTGTACGACGCGGTGAAGGTCTCGTCCGGGGTGAGCGTGGTGAAGCGGGCGTGCCGGGTGGTTCTCCGGCCGCGGTCGTCGGCTGCCACCGCGTCGACGGTGTACGTGGTGGCCGTCCCGAGGTGTCCGGCGGGCCGCCATCCGGTGCCGCCGCCGGAGATCCCGCCCGGCACGTCGTGGCCCTCGGCGTCCTTGACCTTGACGGAGAGGAGCTTGCCGCCGCGGGCGGTCACCGCGAGGGCGCCGCTGGTGGCGACGGAGTCCGCGCCGTCCCGGGGCGCTATCGTCACGGCGGCCTTCGAGGGGCCCGCGGCGTGCGCCGTGTCCGGCCGGCCCTTCGCGTCCGCGTCGTCCCCGCAGCCCGCGGCGAGCAGGACGGAGCCGAGCGCGAGGGCCGCGGCCGCGCCGCGACGGGCCCGCCGCCCTGCCCTTCGCCGGCGTACCGACCGCGGTTCCGGCTCTGCGGACATCGCCTGACGCACCCTCGTCCGAGGCATCTTCGGCCCCTCTCCCCTCGTGCCGCGCGCTCCCCCGCGCACCGGCCATCACCACTCGACGCGGCACCGCCCGTCGAGGGCGGTCGCATCTTCCGTGTAGATAACCACATGGGTATGACAGTGGATTGCCCGGCGCGGGCGGGAGGCGCCTGAGCAGGGGTGATGCGCGGCGCGGCCGCGAAGGGGGAGCCGAAAGGGAAGCGGGAGGGCCCGCGCCACGGCGGGTCGCGGGCGCTGTGCCGGCTCGCGGCGGGGGGCCGAGGCAGTGGGCCGGGAGGACCGGCGCGACGCGGGAATCGGGGTCCGGAGTGGCTCAGGCCGCCCCGGGCCACCCGGGGGCCGCCGGCCGTCCGCGGCGGCGGCCCGTACGCGGGGGTCCGCCGCCGCTGTGGACGGTCGCGTCGCCGGTCAGAGGGCTGTTCCCGCGCGCCACCGGGGCCAGGACATGTTCCAGCCGCCGAGACCGTTGTCCGGTGCGACGGTGCGATCCGGGGAGTTGCGGACCTCCACGATGTCGCCGACGAGCGACTGCGCGTAGAACCAGCCGCCCGGGGTGTCGCCCTTGCCGTCCTTGTTGTCGAGCAGACCGATACAGCCGTGGCTGGTGTTCTCGTCGCCGAAGACGTCGGCATCGGTCCAGTAGTTGCCGTGCAGGAAGGTGCCGGAGGTGGTCAGGCGCATCGCGTGCGGCACGTCGGGGATGTCGTAGGCGCGGCCGAACCCGACGGTGCGGGCGTCCATCCGCGTCTTCCGCAGCCGCTCCTGGATCACCATCTTCCCGTTGTACGTGGGGTTCTTCTCGTCGCCCGCGGTGATCGGCAGCGTCACCGGCTTCTCGCCCCGCCGGGTGACCGTCAGGGTGTGCCGGCCCGCGTCGATCAGGCTCGTCTGGTCCCTGCCGACGCGGAACCTGACGGTCTCGCGCTGGACGCCGAAGGTCCGGGGCCCGGCCCGCACCCCGTCCAGCCGCAGGTCGACGGTGACCTCGGTGCCGGGCCGCCAGCGCTCCTTCGGGCGGAAGTCCAGCCGCTGGTCGCCGAACCAGTGGGGGGCGATCTCGACGTCCGGTTCCGCGGTGACCCGTACGGCGCGCTCCACGGCGGCGAGGTCGGGGATCGGATGGTTGAACTGGAGCGAGACGATCATTCCGGTGCCGACGGTCGCGCCGTCCCCGGGCAGCGGCGAGGCGGCCAGTTCGGCGGGGCCGGTGGTGAAGGTGGTGTGGCGGGACCTGCGGTCGCCGGAGCCGTCCAGCGCCACCGCGTCCACGGTGTACGTCGCCGCGGCCTCCAGTTGGCGCGCGGTGGGCCGCCAGGTCAGGCCGTCCCGGGAGATCCGGCCCGCCACCCGTGCCGTCCCGCCGTCGCCGGAGCGCCGCACCGTCACCCGCTGGAGCCGCCCGTCGGGCACCCGGATGACGAACCGTCCGTTCTCGCCCACATCGCGGGCACCGTCGCCGGGCTCGATGTCGATGCCCTGCTCCGGTCCCGGCGGCTTGTCGCCGCCCAGCAGGTCGGGGACGGCGCAGCCGGTCATCGCGGTCAGCGTGCACACCGGCACCAGGGCGAGACGGAGGAGCCGCCGCAGCCGCCCGGGGCGGCGGGCCGGCGGACGGGGGGTGCGGTCCTTCTCATCACCGGACATGTGTCGAATTGTGACCGATGAGGTGGTTGTCCCACCGGAAGTGATAGTCCGACAGGGTCGTACGCCCGCAGGGGATACGGCGTGACGGGTGTACGGGGCGGGGGCCGGGCCGGTGGCCGGTGCTCCTGCGCCGGGGCGCGGGGAGGGCCGGGCGGGAGGTGAGGGGCGTGGCGGGCGGTCAGGTCCGGGTGGCACCTCGGCGGTGATGGGAGCGGCGGGCCGGGTGGAGCGGCGAGGCGGGGAAGGGCCGGGCCCGGCGGGGCGGCAACCGGGCCGAGCCGGGGTGACGGGCGGGCCGGGGCGGGTCGGCGGAAAAAGCACAGGAGCGTTGTCAGTGGTCGCGCTTACTCTCGCGGGTGATGGATGCCACCACGAGCACACCCGCCTCTCCCCCGTCCGCCGAGCCCCCGCGGCACTCCGCGGTGCGGTCGCTGCTGCGTCTGTGGCCGTTCGTCCGGCCGGTGCGGGCGCGGCTGTTCACGGCCGCGGTCGTCGCCGTGGCCGCGTCCTGCATCAGCCTGGTCATCCCGTTGGTGCTCAAGTGGATCGTGGACGGGCCGGTCGCCGCGGGGGCGCCCGGCGGGGTGTGGCTGGGCGCCGGCCTCCTGCTGCTGCTCGGGGTGGCCGAGGCGGGGCTGTTCGGTCTGCGGCGGTGGCTGGTCGCGCGGCCGCTGGCGGGTGTCGAGGCGGCCATGCGGGAGCGGCTCTACACCCATGTCCAGCGGCTGCCGGTCGCCTTCCACGACCGCTGGGCGTCGGGCCAGTTGCTCTCCCGCGCCACCACCGACCTTCAGCTGCTCCGGCTGTTCCTGGCGTTCCCGCTGACGTTCCTGCTGGTCAACGGCGTCACCATCGTGGTGGGCTGCGCGATCCTGCTGACCCAGCGGTTCTCGCTGGGGCTGGTGCTGCTCGCGCCGGTCGTACCGCTGATGGTGCTCTGCTCCGTCTTCGAGGCGAAGTACGCGCTGGCCGCGCGCCGGGCGCTGGACCAGGTGGGTGATCTGACCACGGTGATCGAGGAGTCGGTCCTCGGCATCCGGATCGTCAAGGGCTTCGGCCGCCACCGCGACCAGGCCCGCGCGTTCCGCGGGCTGACCCGCCAACTGCGCACCACCGAGCTGCGCAAGGCCGGACTGCTGGCGACGATCTGGGGCGGCATCACCCTGCTGCCCGAGCTGGCGATCGGCGCCGCGCTCGTGCTGGGCACCGTGCAGGTGGCGAACGGCGCGCTCTCGGCCGGCACCCTGGTCGCGTTCCTGTCGACAGCGCTCGCGCTGCGCTGGCCGGTGGACTCCATCGGCTTCCTGCTGGCGATGAGCAACGAGGCGGCGATGGCCACGGACCGGTACTTCGAGGTCCTGGACGCCCCGCTGCCCACCGACACACCGGTCCCGGCGCCGGGACCCGGCGTCCCCACCGGCGGCGCCGCAGACTCCGAAGCCCCTGACGACGCCCACCGTCAGGCCGCCTGCGGACCGGCCGGCGGCCGCAACCCGGGCCCTGACGGTTCCGGCGGCTCCGTGACGCCTGACGGATCGGGCAGATCCGGCGGTCCCGCACGCTCCGGTACCCGCTCCGGCGGTCTCCGCTTCTCCGGTGTCGAGTTCCGCTACCCCGACGCTCCCGGGGACGCGGAGCCGACGCTGCGCGGGGTCGATCTGCACATCGCGCCCGGGGAGACGATGGCGCTGGTGGGGGCCACCGGCAGCGGGAAGACCACGCTCACCGCGCTGGTCCCGCGGCTGTACGACCCGACCGGTGGCCGGATCACCCTGGACGGCCGCGATCTCGCCACGCTCTCCCGGGACGAGGTGCGCGCTCAGGTGTCGGTCGCCTTCGAGGAGCCGACGCTGTTCTCCGCGACCGTCGCCGAGAACGTCCTGATGGGCGGCGTGGATCTGCAGGAGGCCGATCTGCGGCGGGCGTTGGCGGTGGCGCAGGCCGACGGGTTCGTCGCCGCGCTGCCCCAGGGGCCGCGGACCCAGGTCGGTGAGCAGGGCATGAGCCTGTCCGGGGGGCAGCGGCAGCGGCTCGCGCTGGCCCGCGCGATCGCCGGGCGGCCGCGGTTTTTGATCCTCGACGATCCGCTCTCCGCCCTGGACGTCCGCACCGAGGCGCTGGTCGAGGCGGCCCTGCGGCAGGTCCTGGCGACCACCACCGCGCTGGTCGTCGCGCACCGTCCGTCCACGGTCCTGCTGGCCGACCGGGTGGCGCTGCTCTCCGGCGGCCGGATCGCCGCCGTCGGCACCCACCACCAACTGCTGCGCGACAGCGCCGAGTACGCCGGGCTGATGTCCGGCACCGCCCCTGTGGCGGCCGGGGCGGTACCCGGGCCGCGCGACCCCTCCGGAGGCACCCCGTGACGACCGCCCCCGCACCCGGCGCCGTACCCGCCGGTCCGCCCGCGTCCGAGCCGCCCGGGGACGGTGACGCCTTCGCGCGCGATGTCCTCCCCACCCCGCCCGGGGCGTCGCGGCGGCTGCTGCGGTCGCTGCTGGCCCCGCACGCCCGGTGGGTGGCGATCGCGGCCGTGATGCTGCTGCTCCAGCAGGCCGCGGTGCAGGCCGGGCCGTTGCTGGTGGCGTTCGCGCTGGACCGCGCGGTGCCCGCGCTGCGCGCCGGGGACCACGGTCCGCTGGTCACCGTGGGCGTGGCGGCCGCGGTGTGCGCCGCGGTGTCGGGCGGGCTGAAGTACCTCTTCATCCGGTGCTCGGCCCGGATCAGCCAGGACGTCCTGCTGGAGCTGCGCGGCCGCATCTTCCGGCACGCGCAGGCGCTCAGCCTCGACTTCCACGAGCGGTACACCTCGGGCCGGTTGATCTCGCGCGCCACCACGGATGTCGAAGCGCTGCGCGAACTGCTCGACGAGGGGCTGGAGGAGCTGATCTCCGTCGTGCTCTCCACGGTCTGGATCACCGCGATGCTCCTCTACCTGGACTGGCGCACCGGCGCCGCGGCGCTCGCCTCCGCCGGACCGCTGGCACTGCTGATCCGCTCCTACCGGCGGCGTTCGCTGCGGGTGTTCAGCAGCAAGTCGTCGGCGGTGGCCGCGGTCATCGTGAAGTTCACCGAGACGGTCAACGGCATCCGCCCGGTGCAGGCGTTCCGCCGCGAGCGGCCCAACGACGCCGCCTTCACCGCGCTGAACCGCACCCACGAGGGCGTCAACGGCGACACCGCGCTGGAAATGGCCCGGTACGTCGTCGGCTCACGGCTGGTGGCCAACTTCGCGGTCGCCGCGATCGTGCTGTGGAGCGCCTACCGCGTGGCGACCGGCGCCCTGGAGCTGGGTGTGCTGGCCGCCGCCGTGCTGTACCTGCGGCGGCTGTACGACCCGATCGACCGGCTCGGGATGTTCCTCAACTCCTACCAGGGCGCGGCGGCGTCGCTGGAGAAGATCGCCGGTCTGCTGGCGCAGCGTCCGTCGGTGCCGGAACCGCCCGTCCCGGCGGCGCTGCCGCCGGCCACCGCCGGGCGGCCCGGCCGGGAGGTCGTCTTCGAGGACGTCCGGTTCGCGTACCGCACCGGCGGCGAGGTGCTGCCCCGTTTCGGGCTGCGGCTGGCCGCGGGCGAGACGGTCGCCGTGGTCGGGTCGACCGGCGCCGGGAAGTCGACGCTGGCGAAGCTGCTGGCGCGGTTCTACGACCCGACCGAGGGCCGGGTCCTGCTGGACGGCGTGGACCTGCGGGAGTTGTCCGCGGCCGAGCTGCGGCGGGGCGTGGTGATGGTCACCCAGGAGGCGTTCCTGTTCTCCGGGACGGTCGCCGGGAACATCGCGCTGGGGCGGCGCGACGCCACCCGCGCGCAGATCGAGGAGGCGGCGCGGGCGATCGGCGCGCACGACTTCATCACCGCGCTGCCGGACGGGTACGACACCGATGTCCGCAAGCGGGGCGGCCGGATCTCCGCGGGCCAGCGGCAGCTGGTCGGCTTCGCGCGGGCGCTGCTCGCCGACCCCGCCGTGCTGATCCTGGACGAGGCGACCAGTTCGCTGGACATCCCCGGCGAGCGGGCGGTGCAGCGGGCCATGGACACCGTGCTGCGCGGCCGTACGGCGGTGGTGATCGCGCACCGCCTGTCGACGGTGGAGATCGCCGACCGGGTGCTGGTCATGGACGGCGGCCGGATCGTGGAGGACGGCACCCCCGCCACCCTGATATCCGACCGCGGTCGCTTCGCGGACCTGCACCGGGCGTGGCGGGACAGCGTGGGGTGAGCGGGACGGGGGCCGCGGTCGCCGGGGGTGCCGGGGGCGGACCGCTGCGGGTGGACGGTTGCCGGGAGGCCGGGAGGCCGGGAGCGGGCCTCGGGTCGAGTGCGGTTGGGTGCGGCCGGGTGCGGGGCGGGGCTCGCTCGGGCCGCACCGTGCCGTGAGCCCGGCCCGGCCTGGCCGTAACGCGCTCCGGCCGCGTACCGGACCTCGCCCCGGACCCGGCCCCTGCCTGAAGTACCGCTCGGCCCCCGGCCGCGCCCAAGGGCCCGCTCCGGCCCCGGCCGGTCCCGCTCCCCGGCCGGCCGTCCTCGCGCCTCGGCTAGCCTGAGTTCACGATGAACCGTTTCACGACGTCGTGGGGTGCGTACGACCTCACCCGCTTCCCCGAGGATCCCCGCGACCCGCTCCGTGCCTGGGACGCCGCCGACGCCTATCTGCTGGACCATCTCGCGGAGCACGGCTCCGGGCCGAGCGCCGGGGACTCCTCCGGACCGCGGCCGGCCACGGCGGGCGCCACCGTCGTCCTCGGCGACCGCTGGGGCGCCCTCGCCACCGCACTGGCCGGTGCCGGCACCGGCCCCGCGCCCGGAGCCGACGGCGGGACCGGCCCCGGCACCACACCCGGCACCGGGACCGGGCCCACCGCCGTGGCCATCCCCGGCGTCACTCCTCCCGAGGCAGTTCGGGCGGCCGGCACCGGCACCGGTCCGTCCCCGTTCCTCGCCCCGGGCGGCCCTGTCGTACAGATCACCGACTCCTATCTCACGCACCGCGCCACCGAGGTGAATCTGCGGCGTAACGGTGTCCCCGAGGAGGCGGTGCGGCTGCGGACGGTGCTGGACACGCCGCCGGAGCGGATCGATCTGCTACTGGTGCGGGTGCCGAAGAGCCTGGCCCTGCTGGAGGAGCAGTTGCGGCGGCTGGCGCCCGCGGTGCACGAGGGGACCCGGATCGTCGGCACCGGCATGGCCTCCGAGATCCACACGTCGACGCTGAAGCTGTTCGAGCGGATCCTCGGGCCGACCCGGACGTCCCTCGCCGTCCGCAAGGCGCGGCTGATCTTCTGCACCCCCGATCCGTCCCTGGCCCCCGGCGCCCCGTCCTGGCCGCGCAGTTACGCGCTGCCCGGGGACATCGGCGTGATGTCGGGGCGGACGGTCACCAACCACGCCGGGATCTTCTGCGCGGACCGGCTCGACATCGGCACCCGTTTCCTCCTGGGGCATCTGCCCGCGCGGCGGGGCGGCGGGCGCGTCGTCGACCTGGGGTGCGGCAACGGTGTCGTCGGCACCGCGCTGGCGCTGGCCGACCCGGAGGCGGAGACCGTCTTCGTCGACGAGTCGTTCTCCGCGGTGGCCGCCGCGCGCGCCACCTTCACGGCGAACGCGCCGGAGGGCGCACGGGCGGAGTTCACCGTCGGCGATGCGCTGACGGGGCTGGCGCCCGGTTCGGTGGACCTGGTGGTGAACAATCCGCCGTTCCACACCCACCGCGCGACGTCCGACGCGACCGCCCGGCGGATGTTCGGCGGTGCCCGCGCCGCGTTGCGGCCCGGCGGGGAGCTGTGGGTGGTCGGCAACCGTCACCTCGGCTACCACGTACGGCTCAAGCGGCTCTTCGGCAACTGCGAGGTCGTCGCCTCCGACCCCAAGTTCGTCCTGCTGCGGGCCGTCCGCCGCTGACCTGTACACGGCCCCCTAGGGCGCGGCCACGGGGACGCCGGGCCGTGAGGTGGCACGTCCGGGCCGTGAGGCGGCACGTCCGGGACAGGAGACGCCCGATCACCGCAGTGCCACGCGCCATCCGCTGCGGCTGACGCCGCCCCCCCCGCCTGGCGCGGTGAGCCCCCGTACCCGGCACCACCGAAGCACCGCTGACCTGCCAGGATCCCGGTCCCGGCCCCCGGAGTGCGCCCGGGACCGGGCCCGGCCGGCCCACGTCGGCCACCGCCCCGCGCCCGCCCCGGCCGCCGTACGGATCACCGCGAGCCACCGCACAACTCCGGCCCCGGCCCCGGCACTGAAGGACCGCCGAGGGCCCCGTCCGATCGGACGGCCGGTCCGCGTCCCGCCCCCGCAGCCGCAGCCGCAGCCGTCCCGGCATCCCGGCAGCCCACCGAGGGCCGCCGACCGCCGTCCCGCCGCGCACCCGCGGCTCCCTCAACCCCCCTGTCCCAGCGCCCCCTTCACTCCGCCCCCGTCCTCCAAACCCGCAGAATCCGGCCGCCCCGTACTCACCCGCGCACTGTGCGGACCTGGGCCGTTCCCGGGCCGCCGGACGGGGCGTCCGCATTCCGGATCCACATTCCGGGCTACGGACGGATTCCGGCCAATTAGTTGAAGGGGCCCTGACAACGGGCTCATGACGGTGGCACTCTTCCCGGCAGCCGCCACACGGACCCCCACAGTCCCGCCGTGCGGCAGTCGGCACCGTCTCCCCCCACACGTTCCAAGTGTTCTGCCTCGCTCTGCCCGGACGGCTCCCCGCCATCCGGTCCCCCTCGGCCGCGGCCCCACGCCGCAGCCCCGCAGAAGGAGTCAGCGTGAGACGTAACCCCCCTCGTCGCGCCGTCGTCACCGGAACCCTCGTCGCCGTCACGGCCATGCTCGCCGTCGGTGTCCAGGCCGGGACCGGCACCGCGGCCACACCCCCGTCGGCCGCACCCCACGCCACCCCCGCCGCGGGCGCCCTGCCCGCCAAGCTCTCCCCCGCCCGGCGCGCGGAGCTGATCCGCGCCGCCGCCGACGCCACCCCGGCGACGGCCAAGCAGCTCAAGCTCGGCGCGCAGGAGAAGCTGCTCGTCAAGGACGTCTCCCAGGACGCCGACGGCACCACCCACACCCGCTACGCGCGGACCCTCGACGGCCTGCCGGTCCTCGGCGGCGACCTGATCGTCCACGAGACGAAGGGCGGCACCGTCAAGGGCGTCACCAAGGCCCAGAGCAAGCAGCTGAAGGTCGCCACGACCACCGCGAAGGTCACACCGTCCGCCGCCTCCGGCAAGGCCGTCGCCGCCGCCCGCTCCCTGGGCGCCTCGAAGGCCGCCGCCGACAAGGCGCCGCGCAAGGTCGTCTGGGCCGCCGACGGCACCCCGAGGCTGGCATACGAGACCGTGGTCGGCGGGCTCCAGAAGGACGGCACCCCCAACCAGCTGCACGTCATCACCGACGCCACCACCGGTGAGCGGATCTTCCAGTACCAGGGCATCGAGAACGGCGTCGGCAACAGCGAGTACAGCGGCAAGGTCACCCTCGGCACCACCGCCTCCGGCTCGTCCTACAGCCTGACGGACGGCGGGCGCGGCGGGCACAAGACGTACAACCTCAACCACGGTTCGTACGGCACCGGCACGCTCTTCACCGACGCCGACGACGTCTGGGGCGACGGCACGCCGCAGAACGCCCAGACCGCCGCGGTCGACGCCGCCTACGGCGCCGCCGAGACCTGGGACTACTACAAGAGCGTGCACGGCCGCACCGGCATCCGCGGGGACGGCGTCGCCGCCTACTCCCGCGTCCACTACGGCAACAGCTACGTCAACGCCTTCTGGGACGACAGCTGCTTCTGCATGACCTACGGCGACGGCTACGGCAACTCCGCGCCGCTGACCGCGCTGGACGTCGCCGGGCACGAGATGTCCCACGGTGTCACCGCCGCCACCGCCGGCCTGATCTACAGCGGCGAGTCCGGTGGCCTGAACGAGGCGACGTCCGACATCTTCGGCACCGCGGTGGAGTTCTACTCCAACACCGCCGCGGACCCGGGCGACTACCTCATCGGCGAGAAGATCGACATCAACGGCGACGGTACGCCGCTGCGCTACATGGACAAGCCCTCCAAGGACGGCGCCTCGGCCGACTACTGGTCGTCCGGCGTCGGCAACAAGGACGTGCACTACTCGTCCGGCGTCGCCAACCACTTCTTCTACCTGCTGTCCGAGGGCAGCGGCTCGAAGGTGGTCAACGGCGTGCAGTACAACAGCCCGACGTACGACGGGAAGTCGGTGCCGGGCATCGGCCGGGCCAACGCCGAGAAGGTCTGGTTCAAGGCGCTCAGCCAGTACATGACCTCGTCCACCAACTACGCCGCGGCCCGTACCGCGACGCTCAAGGCGGCGGCCGACCTCTTCGGCCAGGGCAGCGCGTCGTACAACACGGTGGCCAACACCTGGGCCGCGGTGCACGTCGGCTCCCGGGTGTCGGCCGGAAAGTGACACTGTGACCCGGTGACGGCACCAACCGGTCATCTGACTGTGGCACGACCGGTGACGTCCTGAACTCACCTGCGAAAACGGCACCTTGGGCGCCGCTTCCGGATCTCCGGGGGCGGCGCCCGTTCCCGTTGTACAGATCGTACGGCGAACCCTATCGACGAGTTTCGGCCAACCTGCTCTCAGCGTCCTGACATGAACGCGTTCGGAATGGCAATGTTCCCGACGCACGTCACACCCGCATCGCTTTGCACCCCCACCACTTGGCAAAGTTGAAGGAGCACGCGTGACCCCCCGCATATCCCGCAAGGCCCGCATCACCGGAACTGCCGTCGTCGCCGCCGCGGCCCTCGTCGCCGGCGTCGCCGCCACGGCGGGCGCCTCGACCGCCCCGACCGCCGCCCCGAGCGGCGCGCCGGTCGCCCTCACCGTCTCGCACCGCGCCGAGATGATCCGCGACGCGAGCGCCCTCACCGCACAGACCGCGAAGGAACTGGGCCTGGGCTCCCAGGAGAAGCTGGTCGTCAAGGACGTCATCAAGGACGCCGACGGCACCGTCCACACCCGCTACGACCGCACCTTCGCCGGTCTGCCGGTGCTCGGTGGCGACATGGTCGTGCACCGCGCCAAGGACGGCTCCATCAAGAGCACCACCAAGTCGACCGAGAAGACCATCAAGGTCGCCTCCCTCACGCCGAAGATCGCCCCGGGTGCCGCGGCGAAGAGCGCGCAGGGCACCGCCGCCAAGTCCATCAGCGCCAAGCAGACCGGCGCGCAGGCCGCGCAGAAGGTCGTCTGGGCCGCCTCCGGCTCGCCCGTCCTGGCATACGACACCGTCGTCAAGGGCGTGAAGAAGGACGGCACCCCGAGCCGGATGCACGTCATCACCGACGCCAACACCGGCAAGAAGCTCTTCCAGTACGACGACATCCGTACCGGCAAGGGCGAGAGCGAGTTCAGCGGCACCGTTGAGCTCGGCACCACCAAGGAGGGCAGCGGCTACTCGCTGACCGACGGTGAGCGCGGTGGCCACAAGACCACCAACCTGGAGAACGCCGAGGACGGCGACGGCAAGCTCTTCACCGACGACGACGACAACTGGGGCACCGGCAAGCCGGACGACCCGCAGACCGCCGCCGTCGACGCGCACTACGGTGCCGCCGAGACCTGGGACTACTACAAGGAGGTGCACGGCCGCTCCGGTATCAAGGGTGACGGCAAGGGCGCCTTCTCCCGCGTCCACTACGGCGACAACTACGTCAACGCCTTCTGGGACGACAGCTGCTTCTGCATGACCTACGGCGACGGCGAGGGCAACAAGGCCCCGCTGACCGCCATCGACGTCGCGGCCCACGAGATGTCGCACGGTGTCACCTCCGCCACCGCCAACCTCACCTACAGCGGTGAGTCCGGCGGCCTGAACGAGGGCACCTCCGACATCTTCGGCACCTCGGTCGAGTTCTACGCGAAGAACACCGAGGACCCGGGCGACTACCTCATCGGCGAGAAGATCGACATCAACGGTGACGGTACGCCGCTGCGCTACATGGACAAGCCGTCCAAGGACGGTCAGTCGCAGGACAACTGGGACTCCAGCACCGGTGGCCTGGACCCGCACTACTCGTCGGGTGTCGCCAACCACTTCTTCTACCTGCTGTCCGAGGGCAGCGGCGCCAAGGAGATCGGTGGCGTCAAGTACGACAGCCCGACCGCCGACGGCTCCAAGGTCGAGGGCATCGGCCGGGACAAGGCCGAGAAGATCTGGTTCAAGGCCCTGACCGAGTACATGACCTCGAACACCGACTACAAGGCGGCCCGCGAGGCCACCATCAAGGCCGCGACCGACCTGTACAAGGCCGACAGCGCCGAGGTCAAGGGTGTCGAGGCCGCCTGGAACGGCGTCGCCGTCAAGTAACGCACCCCGCCGGGCGCCGTACGACACGGCGCCCGGCACCGCACCGGCCCACCCGGGACCCCTGTGACGTGTCCCCGGGAACGGCCGGCGCCCCGAGAACGGCGGAACGGCCGGGGATCCTCTCCCCGGCCGTTCCGCCGTTCCCGCGTTCCGGGGGCGCCGGTGTTCCGGTCGTTCCAGCCGGTCCCGGCGTTCCCGGCGTTCCCGGCGTTCCCGGTGTTCCCGGTGTTCCCGGTGTTCCCGCACCCGTGGCGTTCGTGCGTTCCGGCCCGTTCCACCCCTCTCGTGTTCCGGCGTTCCAGGCTGCCGTTCCAGCGTCCCCGCCGTTCCACCCTTCTCGCCGCGCCGCCGCGGGCCACCCCGGGCCACCCCGCCTCGTGGTCCGCGGGCGCGGGCCGATCGGCTCCGCTCCGGCCGCCAACCGGGTGAAGGCGGCAGGCCCCTCGCCCCTCGCACACCGGCTCCCCCAGAGGAACGGATAGAAAGGAGAAATTCCGGCAAAACCTGACGATTCTCTGGTGAGCCCATGATCGGTCGTATCCCTGTCCTGGACATCCGCCCCCGGCTCGACGACGGCCGCCCCGCGAAGGCGGTGACGGGCGAGAGCTTCGACGTCTCGGCCACCGTCTTCCGCGAGGGCCACGGCGCCGTCGCCGCCCATGTCGTACTGACCGATCCGGCGGGCCGCAGCCGCCCGCCGGCCCCGATGGCCGAACTCCTCCCGGGCACCGACCGGTTCACCGCCGAGATCACCCCCGACGCCGAGGGCCGCTGGACGTACACCGTCGAGGCGTGGGCCGACCCCGTCACCACCTGGCGCCGCGCCGCCGCCGCGAAGCTCCCCGCCGCACCGGACCTCGAACTCACCCTCCACGAAGGCGCCGACCTGCTGGAACGCGCCGCCGACGGCGTCCCCAAGAAGGCCGGGCGGGAGGCGGTGCTCGCCGCCGCCGACGCGCTGCGCGCCACCACCGCACCGCCCGCCGACCGCCTCGCCGCTGCCACCGCCCCCGCCGTCACCGACGCGCTCGCCCGCCACCCCCTGCGCACTCTGCTCACCGTCGCGGACCCGCTGCCGCTCCTCGTCGAACGCCGCCGGGCGCTGTACGGATCGTGGTACGAGCTGTTCCCGCGCTCCGAGGGTGCCACCGCAGGGCCGGACGGGACGCTGATCAGCGGCACCCTGCGCACCGCCGCCGAGCGGCTGCCGGCCGTCGCCGCGATGGGGTTCGACGTGGTCTACCTCCCGCCCGTCCACCCCATCGGCACCACCCACCGCAAGGGCCCCAACAACTCCCTGACCGCCGGGCCGCACGACGTGGGCTCCCCCTGGGCCATCGGTTCGGCGGCCGGCGGACACGACGCGCTCCACCCGGACCTCGGCACCTTCGAGGACTTCGACCACTTCGTGCGCACCGCCCGTGACCTGCGGATGGAGGTCGCCCTCGACTTCGCGCTCCAGTGCTCGCCGGACCATCCCTGGCTCACCCGGCACCCGGAGTGGTTCCGCCACCGCGCCGACGGCTCGATCGCCTGCGCCGAGAACCCGCCCAAGACGTACCAGGACATCCATCCGCTCGACTTCGACACCGACTTCCCGGGGCTGGTCCGCGAGACCGAGCGGCTGCTGCGCTTCTGGATGGACAAGGGGGTGCGGATCTTCCGGGTCGACAATCCGCACACCAAACCGGTGCACTTCTGGGAGACGGTGATCGGCGCCATCGGCCGCACCGACCCCGATGTGATCTTCCTCGCCGAGGCGTTCACCCGCCCCGCGATGGTCCACGCGCTGGCCCGCGCCGGGTTCCAGCAGTCGTACACGTACTTCACCTGGCGGAACACCAAGCGGGAGCTGACCGAGTACCTCACCGAACTCGCCGGCGCGAGCGCCGCGTATCTGCGGCCCAACCTCTTCGTCAACACCCCGGACATCCTGCACGGCTACCTCCAAGGCGGCGGGCGCCCCGCCTTCGCCGTCCGCGCGGTGCTGGCCGCCACCCTCTCCCCCAGCTGGGGCGTCTACGCGGGCTACGAGCTGTACGAGGACCGGCCCGCGGAGCCGGGCAGCGAGGAGTACCTCGACTCCGAGAAGTACCAGCTGCGGCCACGTGACTGGGCGGCAGCCGCCCGGGACGGCAACAGCCTGGCGCCGCTGCTCACCACGCTCAACCGGATCCGCCGCCGCCACCTCGCCCTTCAGCAACTGCGGCGGCTGCATTTCCATCACACCGACAACGACGCGGTCCTCGCCTATTCCAAACGCGCGGGCCGCGATCACCGCGCCGATACCGTCCTGACCGTGGTGAACCTTGATCCACACCACACCCAGGAGGCCACGGTCTCGTTGAACATGCCGGAACTCGGCCTCGGCCGGGACGATTCCTTCCCGGTGCGCGACGAGCTCACCGGCGACACCTACCACTGGGGCAGGGACAACTATGTACGGCTCGATCCGGGCCAGTCGCCCGCGCCCGCGCACGTACTGTCCCTGCGACCGTCCTCACCGATCGGAGGGTCACCCAATTGATCGTCAACGAGCCCGTGCACGACACGTTCGAGGACACACCGGAAAAGGACCGTGATCCGGAATGGTTCAAACGCGCCGTCTTCTACGAGGTCCTGGTCCGTTCCTTCCAGGACAGCAACGGAGACGGTGTCGGCGACCTCAAGGGCCTCACCTCGCGGCTCGATTATCTGCAATGGCTGGGCGTGGACTGCCTCTGGCTCCCACCGTTCTTCAAGTCACCGCTGCGGGACGGCGGTTACGACGTCGCCGACTACACCGCGGTGCTCGAAGAATTCGGCGACCTCGCCGATTTCGTGGAATTCGTCGACGCCGCCCACCAGCGCGGTATGCGGGTCATCATCGACATGGTGATGAACCACACCAGCGACCAGCACCCGTGGTTCCAGTCCTCCCGCACGGACCCCGAAGGGCCCTACGGCGATTACTACGTCTGGGCAGACGACGACAAGCAGTACGCCGACGCGCGCATCATCTTCGTCGACACCGAGGCGTCCAACTGGACCTTCGACCCGGTGCGCAAGCAGTACTACTGGCACCGCTTCTTCTCGCATCAGCCGGACCTCAACTACGAGAACCCTGCGGTCCAGGAGGAGATGATTTCCGCACTGCGGTTCTGGCTGGACCTGGGCATCGACGGCTTCCGGCTCGACGCGGTCCCGTACCTCTACGCCGAGGAGGGCACGACCTGCGAGAACCTGCCGCGCTCGCACGCCTTCCTCAAGCGGGTCCGCGCCGAGATCGACGCGCATTACCCGGACACCGTGCTACTGGCGGAGGCGAACCAGTGGCCCGAGGACGTCGTCGACTACTTCGGCGACTACGGCAGCGGCGGCGATGAATGCCATATGGCGTTCCACTTCCCCGTCATGCCGCGCATCTTCATGGCGGTGCGCCGCGAATCGCGCTATCCGGTGTCGGAAATCCTCGCCAAGACCCCGGCGATCCCGTCCGGCTGCCAGTGGGGCATCTTCCTGCGCAACCACGACGAGCTGACCCTCGAAATGGTCACCGACGAAGAGCGCGACTACATGTACGCGGAGTACGCCAAGGACCCGCGTATGCGGGCCAATATCGGTATCCGCCGCCGCCTCGCCCCGCTCCTCGACAACGACCGCAACCAGATCGAACTCTTCACCGCCCTGCTGCTCTCCCTGCCGGGCTCGCCGATTCTCTACTACGGCGACGAGATCGGCATGGGGGACAACATCTGGCTCGGCGACCGCGACGCGGTCCGCACCCCGATGCAGTGGACCCCGGACCGCAATGCGGGATTCTCCTCCTGTGACCCCGGGCGGCTCACCCTGCCGACCATCATGGACCCGGTCCACGGATATCAGGTCACCAATGTCGAAGCCGCGATGAGTTCCCCGTCGTCGCTGCTGCACTGGACCCGCCGGATGATCGAGATCCGGAAACAGAATCCGGCGTTCGGACTCGGCAGCTACACCGAACTCCCCTCCACCAATCCGGCGGTTCTCGCCTTTCTGCGGGCCGCACCCGGCGAGAACGGAGCGGACGACGATCTCGTCCTGTGCGTCCACAATTTCTCGCGCTTCGCCCAGCCGACGGAACTGGATCTGACGGAATTCTCCGGACGCCATCCGGTGGAGTTGATCGGCGGCGTGCATTTCCCGCCGATCGGCGCGCAGCCGTATCCGCTGACGCTGGCGGGCCACGGCTTCTACTGGTTCCGGCTGCGCCGCAACGCGGTCTGACGCGGGGCGGGGACGGCCCGCCCCGCCCCGCGCGGGCGGGACGGCGGGCCCGGCGGCGCAAGCGGTGCGACCCGCCCGGCGCGCGTCCCGTACGGGCCCGCCGCCGGGACTCCCTCCGGGGTCCGTCCGGGCGTACGCCACCCGCGTCGCCACCCGGAGAACGCGACATTCCTGGACACTTTGCACGACCTGTCGAGTGCCCCGGGAAAGGACGCGCCCCCATGCCGGACCCCGCCTCGACCGGTGCTCCGCCCAGATCCGGCGGGCCGCCGCTCACCGCCGCGCCCGATCTGCTGTCCTCGCTCGCGCCGCTGCTCGCCGACTGGCTGCCCACGCGGCGGTGGTTCGCCGGGCACGGACGGCTGATCACCGGCTTCACCCTGCTCTCCGCGACCGAACTGCTGCCCCGCGCCGCCGCCGGCGGCCCGCCCGGCCTGCTCCATCTGCTGATCCGGGTGGCGCAGGCCGCGGCGCCGGCGGCCGGTGCGCCACCCGGCGGCGACTGCTACCAACTGCTGCTGGGGGTGGGCCGGGAGCTGCCGCCGCGACTGGCGCCCGCGCTGATCGGCCGCCCGGCCGGCGGCCCGCTGCGCGGCCACGCCGTCCACGACGCGCTGCTCGACGGGCGCCTGTGCGGGCTGCTGCTGGAGCGGCTGCGGTTGCCGGGCCGGATCGGGGCGCTGGACTTCCACCGCGAGGCGGGCGCCGCGATCCCGCCCCGGCTGTCCGGCCGGCCGCTCACCGCGGAGCAGTCCCACACCTCCCTGGTCTACGGCGAGACGCTGATCCTCAAGGTCTTCCGGCAGGTCACACCGGGGCTCAACCCGGATCTGGAGCTGTCGCGCGCACTGGCCGGGGCGGGGTGCCCGCGGGTGCCCGCGCCCGTCGCGTGGTTCGAGGCCCGTCCCCCGGGCGGCGGCGCCGAGCCGACGACGCTGGGCGTGCTCCAGCCGTTCCTGCCGGGCTATGCGGACGGCTGGCAGCTGGCGCGGGCGGCGCTGACCGGACGCGCCGACTTCACCGCCCCGGCCCGCTCCCTGGGCCGCGCCACCGCCGAGGTGCACACCGCGCTCGCGCGGGCGCTGCCCACCGCCGCGCTGCGCCGTCCGCAGCTGGAGTCCATCGCGGCGGGGATGCGGGCCCGGCTGGAGACCACCGCCCGCGCGGTGCCCGGTCTGCGGCCGTACCGTACCGGGCTGCGCGCCGCGTTCGACGCGCTCACCGTCGCCGGGCGGGGCGGCGGCAGCTGGCCGGCGCAGCGTATCCACGGCGATCTGCACCTGGGCCAGACGCTCCGCCCGGCCCGGGGCCCCGGCCGCTGGTCGCTGATCGACTTCGAGGGGGAACCGGCCCGTCCGCTGGCCGAGCGGCGCCGCCCGCAGCCGGCGGTCCGTGATGTCGCGGCGATGCTCCGCTCCTTCGACTACGCGGCCCGCAGCGGCCCCTCGGGCGGCGACACCTGGTCCCTGGAGTGGGCGCGCCGCACCCGGGAGGCGTACTGCCGCGGCTACGCGGAGGGCGGCGGCCCCGACCCGTGCGCGGCCCCGGAACTGCTGCGCGCCTACGAGACCGACAAGGCCGTCTACGAGGTCCTGTACGAGGCCCGGCACCGCCCCGACTGGCTGCCGGTCCCGATGGCCGCGGTACGGCGGCTGGCCGGCGGCGGGTGAGAGTCCCGGGCGGGGCGGGACGCCGGGCCCGTGCCCCCGGGCGCCGCTCGCCGGGGCGGGCCGCCGGGGCCGGCCCCGCGGGCACCGCCGGGCGTCCCCGGTACGCCCGGCCGGGACGTCCCGAGGACGCGCCGTCTCCCGGCACCGGGGTCCCGGCACCGGGGTCCCGCGCCCGTGGACGACGCCAGGGGCTCGCGGTGGCGGGACCCGCGTCCCCGCAGGTCACCGGGGTGCCGCATGCCGTGGCCCGTGATTGCCCCGTCCCGTCCGCCGTTCCCGTCATCCGTCGACGCCGCGTCCAGGAGGCCGCCCATGACCGTCCGTCCGCCGACCCGCAGCCCCGCTCCCGCGCCGCCGGGCACCGCCCAGGAGGCGGGCGGGGACGCCGCCGCGCCGGGCGCGGAGCCCGTGTCGCGGGCCCGGCGCCCGGCGCCGTCCGGCGCGCCCGGCCCCACGGGCGCCGCACCGGAGCCGGTCGCCGGTGCGGCCGCAGACCTCGCCGGCGCGGGGGGACCGCTCGACGGCGCACCCGGCCCGGAGGTACGGGCGGCCGACCCCCTCCCCGATGCGGAACGCGCCCGGCTGCTGGCCGGGGCGCACCACGATCCGCACGCCGTGCTCGGGGCACGGCCGGTGCCCGGCGGGGTGCTCTTCCGGGTGCTGCGGCCGCACGCCCGGGAGGTCGCGGTCGTCACCGGGGAGCGGCGGGCCGTGCTGCGGCCCGAGGGGGACGGGCTGTTCGCCGGGGTGCTGCCACTGGACGCCGTCCCCGCGTACGAGCTGCGGGTGGGGTATCCGGACGCCGTCCTGACGGTCCGCGATCCGTACGGTTTCCTGCCGGCGCTGGGCGAGCCGGATCTGCGGCTGCTGGGCGAGGGGCGGCACGAGGAGCTGTGGCGGGCGCTCGGCGCCCGTGTCCTGACGCATCAGGGCGCCACCGGCACGCGCTTCACCGTCTGGGCGCCGAACGCGCGCGGGGTACGCGTCCTCGGCGACTTCAACCACTGGGACGGCACCGCCTTCCCGATGCGGTCGCTGGGCGCCTCGGGGGTGTGGGAGCTGTTCCTGCCCGGTGTCGGCGCGGGTGAGCTGTACAAGTTCGAGATCGTCCGGCCGGACGGTTCGCACACGCTGCGCGCCGACCCGATGGCCCGGCGCACGGAGTGCCCGCCGGCCACCGCCTCGGTCGTCGACGCCGCGCACCACCGGTGGCGGGACGGCGCCTGGATGGCCGCGCGCGGCGCCCGGCCGCCGCACACCGCGCCGTTCTCCGTCTACGAGGTGCACCTGCCGTCCTGGCGCCCCGGGCTGACGTACCGCCAACTCGCCGCGCAGCTGCCCGCGTACGTCCAGGACCTCGGCTTCACGCATGTGGAGTTCATGCCGCCGACCGAGCACCCCTTCGGCGGCTCCTGGGGCTACCAGGTCACCGGCTACTACGCGCCGACCGCCCGGATGGGCACCCCGGACGACTTCCGGTATCTCGTCGACGCGCTGCATCGCGCGGGGATCGGGGTGCTGATCGACTGGGTGCCCGCGCACTTCCCGCGCGACGACTGGGCGCTGGCGGAGTTCGACGGGCGGCCGCTGTACGAGCATCCGGACCCGCAGCGGGCCGCGCACCCGGACTGGGGGACGCTGGAGTTCGACTACGGGCGGGCCGAGGTCCGCGCCTTCCTCGTCGCCAACGCGGTGTACTGGTGCGAGGAGTTCCACATCGACGGGCTGCGGGTGGACGCCGTCGCGTCGATGCTCCACCTCGACTACTCGCGGGCGCCGGGCGGCTGGACGCCGAACGTCCACGGCGGGCGGGAGAACCTCGACGCCGTCGCCTTCCTCCAGCAGCTGAACGCCACCCTGCACCGCCGCTGCCCCGGTGTGGTCACCGTCGCCGAGGAGTCCACCGCCTGGGAGGGCGTCACCCGCGCCCCCGACGAGCCGGGGCAGAGCGGCCTGGGCGGGCTGGGTTTCGACCTGAAGTGGAACATGGGCTGGATGCACGACTCCCTCGGGTACGCCGCCAAGGAGCCGGTGCACCGCCGCTACCACCACGGCGAGATGACCTTCCCGATGGTCTACGCGTACGCCGAGAACTATCTGCTGCCGATCTCGCACGACGAGGTGGTGCACGGCAAGGGGTCGCTGGTCTCCAAGATGCCGGGCGACTGGTGGCAGCAGCGGGCCACCCACCGGGCCTACCTCGGCCACATGTGGGCCCACCCCGGCAAGCAGCTCCTCTTCATGGGGCAGGAGTTCGCCCAGGGTGCGGAGTGGGCCGAGCGGCACGGCCCGGACTGGTGGCTGCTGGACCCGTCGTACGCGGCGGAGCCGGACCACCGCGGGGTGCGGGACCTGGTGCGCGAGCTGAACCGGGGCTACGCGGCGGCGCCCGCGCTGTGGGAGCGGGACGCCGATCCGGCGGGCTTCGCGTGGGTCGACGCGGACGCCGCCGAGGACAACGTCTTCGCCTTCCTTCGCTTCGCCGCCGACGGCTCCCCGCTGCTGGCCGTCGCCCACTACTCCCCCGTGGTCCGCGAGGGCTACCGGCTCGGCGTCCCGGACCCCGCCACCACCTGGCACGAGGTGCTGAACACCGACGCCGCGCGCTACGGCGGCGGCGGGGTCGGCAACCCCGGCCCGCTGACCCCGGAGCCGGTGCCCGCGCACGGCAGGGAGAGCTCGCTCACCGTCACCCTGCCGCCGCTGGCGACGCTCTGGCTGCGCCCGGAGTGAGGGCGACCGCGGGCGGACGGACCACGGTGTGCCGGGCCGCCCGGCACACCCGGCCCGGCAGCGCGGGGCCGCCCGGCACACCGGGAGACCGCCGCCCCGGCCGGGCCCCGCCCCGGCAGCGGTCAGACCCGCTCGGCGGCCGGTCCGAGCGCGGCCCGCAGTCCGGCGACCGAGGCGCGCCACTGCGGTCCGGCGTCCGACGCGTCCCACAGCTCGGCCAGCTCGGAATCGGGGGCGAGCACCCGGTCCAGGGCGCGGACGGCGAGGCCGGTCAGCTCGGGCGGCGGCTGCGGTATGACACAGCGCGGAACGGAGACCGCCGCAGCCCCGCACCCGGTGGCGCCACCGGCCGCCGCCCCGGCACCGGCCACGCCGCCCCCGGCCACGCCCGTACCGGCCTCCTCGGCTCCGGCCGCGCCCGCCGTAGGGGCGCAGGCCCCGCCCGCGCCGCCCGGCGCCGTACCGCCCGCCGCCGGCCGGGCGGCGGCCAGCAGGGCGGCGGCGGCCACCGCCGTCTCACCCTCCGGCGCGTCCAGGTACCAGCGCTCCTCGACGGCGTCGGCCAGCGCCGTGCGCACCGCGAAGAGGCGGCGGTTCTCCGGCAGCGCGCCCAGCCGCACCACGAGGTCCGCCGCGGCGTCGCCACCGAACGGACCCGTCCCCCATGTGCCCATGCCCCGCTCCTCGTCCACCGGCGGCCGGTGCACACCGGCCGCGCTCAACCCGTCCCCCGCATGGTGCCGCACCCCACTGACAACGGCCCTCCGGCGCAGGCGCGAAAAGGCCGGAAGACGGCCGCTCCATCCCGCATATCCGCAGGTGGGATGGGAGGAAGAGAGAAACGGAGCGGGGCGGAGAACCCGTACGGGGCGGGCGCCCGAAGGCACCCGCCCCGTACGGCGGCGGAACACGGCGCGGGGCCCGGCACGCGCGGCACACCCGGCCCGGCCCGCGGCCCCGGCCCGGCACACCCGGAGGCCCTCGGCGCCCCGGCACACCCGGCGCCTCCGCGCGGCGCCTGGCCCCGCGGCGGAGGCGGTCGGCCCCGGCGGCCTCCGCCCGGCCGGCGGACCCCTCAGACCTTGGCGGGCTCCTTCGTCCCGTCGCCCGCGTGCGGGGCGTCGTCGGTGGCGGGTGCGGGTGCACCGTGGTCGTCGGTGAGCGTCGCCTCGTCGAAGGGGAGGCGGCCGGCGAGGACCTCGCCCACCCGGCTCTTGTCGATCTCCTTGGTCCAGGTGCCGATGAGGACCGTGGCGACGGCGTTGCCGGCGAAGTTGGTGAGCGCCCGCGCCTCGCTCATGAAGCGGTCGATGCCGACGATCAGACCGACGCCGTCGACCAGTTCGGGGCGGTGCGACTGGAGGCCGCCGGCGAGGGTGGCCAGGCCCGCGCCGGTGACACCGGCGGCGCCCTTCGACGCGATGATCATGAAGACGAGGAGGGAGATCTGCTGCCCCAGGGCGAGCGGCTGCCCCATGGCCTCGGCGACGAACAGCGCGGACATCGTCAGGTAGATGGCGGTGCCGTCGAGGTTGAAGCTGTAGCCGGTCGGGACGGTGATGCCGACCACCGGCTTGCTGACGCCCAGGTGCTCCATCTTGGCGATCAGCCGCGGCAGCGCCGACTCCGAGGAGGAGGTGGACAGGATCAGCAGGAACTCCCGCGCCAGGTACTTCAGCAGCAGGAAGATGTTCACCTTGGCGAAGAGGCGCAGCAGCGTGCCCAGGACGACGATCACGAAGAGCAGGCAGGTGAGGTAGAAACCGACCATGATCACGGCGAGCGACTTCAGCGCGTCCACGCCGGTCTCGCCGACCACCGCGGCGATGGCGCCGAAGGCACCGACCGGCGCCACCCACATGATCATCGACAGCACCCGGAAGATCAGCTTCTGCAGGTGCCCGACGCCGCGCAGCACCGGCTCGCCCGCCTTGCCCAGCGACTGCAGACCGAAGCCGACGAGCAGCGCGACCAGCAGCGTCTGGAGGACCTCGCCCTGGGTGAAGGCGGAGACCAGCGTCTTCGGGATCATGCCGAGGAGGAAGTCGGCGGTGGACTCGCCGCCGCCCTCGGTCTGCGCCTGGCCCGCGTGCCGGACCGTCTCGGTCAGGTGCAGCCCCGAACCGGGCTCCAGGATGTTGCCGACGACCAGGCCGATGGCGAGGGCGACGGTGGACATCACCATGAAGTAGCCGAGGGCGAGTCCGCCGACCGCGCCGACCTTGGCCGCCTTACGGACCGAGCCGACGCCCAGCACGATCGTGCAGAAGATGACCGGCGAGATCATCATCTTGATCAGGTTCACGAACCCGGTGCCGAGCGGCTTCAGCTCGACGGCGACCCCGGGGGCGATGAAGCCCACGGCGATACCGAGCAGCACCGCGGCGATCACGGCGATGTAGAGGAAATGCGTCCGGTCCCGCTTCTTCGGCGCGCTCTCCCCGGTGGTACCGCCGGACGGCGGCGTCTTTGCAGCCACGGCTGCCTCCTCGCTCTACGGTTGCGCGCGGATCTGCGGCTCGGGCGCAACGAATCCCGGCGACTATGCACCCCACGTGTGGCGTGCGTCACCCTTACGTGCATTTCGTTCATGTAAAAGTGACCGGGCAGACTGTTTGCATGCACCTCGCCCTCCCGCGTTCGCCCTGGCGTCCGCGCCGTCCCCGCAGCCTCGCCGGGCAGCTCTTCGCCATGCAGGTCCTGCTGGTGGCCGTGGTCGTCGCGGGCTGCGTGGTCTTCGCGTACGTGAGCGCCGGGCGGCAGGCGAGCAGGACCGCGCGGCAACAGACGACGGCGGTGACGACGGCGGTCGCCGACTCGCCCTCGGTGATCGCCGCCGCCCGCACCGCCGACCCCACGGCGGTGCTCCAGCCGTACACCGAGCGGCTGCGGCGCGACGCGGACGTGGACTTCGTCGTCGTCATGGCGCCGGACGGCACCCGCTGGACGCACCCCGAGCCGGACGCGATCGGCGGGACGTACCTCGGGCACACCGCGCGGGCGCTGCGCGGCGAGACGTTCGCGGAGACGCATCTGGGCGTGCTGGGGCCGTCGGTGCGGGTCATCGCGCCGGTCCGCGACCCCGCGCACGGCGGCCGCATCACCGCGCTGGTCAGCTCCGGCATCACCATCGCCACCATCAGCGAGCAGCTGCGCGATCAGGTGCTGGCGCTGCTCGGGGTCGCCGCGGCGGCGCTGGCGCTGGGCGGGCTCGGCACGTACGTCATCAACGCCCGGTTGCGGCGGCACACCCACGGGATGAACGCCGCCGAGCTGAGCCGGATGCACGGCTACCACCAGGCGGCGCTGCACGCGGTGCGCGAGGGGCTGCTGATGCTCGACGGGCAGCGGCGGGTCTCGCTGCTCAACGACGGTGCCCGGGAACTCCTCGGGGTGGACGGTGTGGCGGTGGGCCGTCCGGTGGCGGAGCTGGGGCTGCCCGCGCCGCTGGCGGCGGCGCTGACCGCACCGGGCCCGCTCCGCGACGAACTGCATCTGACGGACGAGCGGGTGCTGGTCGTCAACTCCGCCCCGGTCTCCGGCGGGGAGCACCGCGGCAGCGTCATCACCCTGCGCGACCACACCGAACTCCAGGCGCTGTCCGGCGAGTTGGACTCGGTACGCGGCTTCGCCGAGGCGCTGCGGTCGCAGGCGCACGAGGCCGCCAACCGGCTGCACACGGTGGTGTCGCTGATCGAACTGGGCCGCGCCGACGAGGCGGTGGAGTTCGCCACCGCCGAGCTGGAGCTGGCGCAGGCGCTGACCGACCAGGTCGTCGGCGCGGTCGCCGAACCGGTCCTCGCCGCCCTGCTGCTGGGCAAGGCGGCGCAGGCCAACGAGCACGGCGCGGAGCTGGTGCTGACCTGCGACAGCCGCATCGACGACGGGCTGCTGCCGCCGCGCCTGCCCGCCCGGGACCTGGTCACGGTGGTGGGCAACCTCATCGACAACGCGCTGGACGCGGCGGCGCCGGACGCCACCTCGGGCGCCGCGCCCCCGGAGGCCGACGGCTCGGGCGGGCCCGCCGATCCGCCGCGGGTCACCGTCACCGCCCGCCCGGACGGCGGCGAACTGCTGCTGTGCGTGGCGGACAACGGGCCCGGCGTGCCCGAGGAGAGCGCCGCGGAGATCTTCCGGCGCGGCTGGAGCAGCAAGCGGCCCGCGGCGGGCGCCCCGGGGCGCGGCCGGGGGCTGGGCCTGGCCCTCGTACAGCAGGCGGTGCGGCGCAACGGCGGCACCCTCACCCTCGACCGGGCGCCGGAGGGCGGCGCGCGGTTCACCGTCCGGCTGCCGCTGCGGGACACGACGGACGGAGGCACCGTATGACCGGCCCCGACATCAAGGTCCTCGTCGTCGAGGACGACCCGGTGGCCGCCGACGCGCACACCCTGTACGTGGGGCGGGTGCCCGGTTTCACCGTGTCGGGCACCGTGCACTCCGGGGCCGACGCCCGCCGCCATCTCGACCACCACACCGTCGATCTGCTCCTGCTCGACCTGTATCTGCCGGACGGTCACGGGCTCCAGCTGATGCGGACGCTGCGCGGCGCGGGTCACGGCGCGGACGTCATCGCGGTCACCTCGGCGCGCGATCTGACGATGGTGCGCGAGGGTGTGTCGCTCGGCGTGGTGCAGTACCTGCTCAAGCCGTTCACCTTCGCCACGCTGCGCGACCGGCTCCAGCGCTACGCCGCGTTCCGCTCCACCGCGGGCGAGGCCAGCGGACAGGACGAGGTGGACCGGGCCATCGCCGCGCTGCGCGCCCCGCGTCCGGCGGCGCTGCCCAAGGGGCTGACCTCCGCGACGCTGCGCGCGGTCACCGACGCCCTGCGCGCCGCCGCCGACGGCCTGTCGGCCACCGAGACCGGCGCCGGTGTCGGCATCTCCCGGATCACCGCCCGCCGCTACCTGGAACACCTGGTGGAGACGGGCCGCGCGGCCCGCGCCCCGCAGTACGGCCAGGTGGGCCGCCCAGAGCTGCGCTACCGCTGGTCGGAGCGGTAACAGAGGGGCGGCGCGACCAGCCGCACGCTCCCCGGCTGGCCCGGGGAGCGTGCGTACGCGCCCCCGGCGGCGGCCGGCGGGCCCCGGCGACCGGCCCGCCGCCCCGCGCCCGTGACGCCCGCCCGGGAACTCCCCGCCACCCCGGGCACGTTGTGCGGGTACGTCCCGCACACCGGCGCACCGGCGCGAGCACGCCCCGCCGACCGCCCCGCGGTGGCAACCCCTCGACCCCTGGTACAGAGCGGGATTGGGCCTGTGGTCCTCACTCCCCGGACGGACGGCCGTCCCCCCTGAGAGGGACCGGCGGGCCCGGCGTGGGACTTCCGACCGGTACCGCTTCCACTCCCAGCGGGCGACGACCCGGGGCGGTGCCGCGGCCGAGGATGGGAGCACATCGCCCGTCCCGTTCCCAGGAGTTCCCGTGTCCCACCCGGCCGCCGCCCCGACCCCCACTCTCGCGACACCCGGCATCGCCGCCCGCGCGGCATCCCTCAGCAAGGTCTACGGCGCGGGCGAGACGCAGGTGGTGGCGCTGGACTCGGTCTCCGTCGACTTCGCCGCCGGGCAGTTCACCGCGATCATGGGCCCGTCCGGCTCCGGCAAGTCGACGCTGATGCACTGCATGGCCGGGCTCGACACGATCTCCTCCGGCTCGGTGCGCGTCGGGGACGTGGAGCTGGGCTCGCTCAGCGAGAAGAAGCTCACCCGGCTGCGCCGCGACAAGATCGGCTTCATCTTCCAGGCGTTCAACCTGCTGCCGACGCTGACCGCCGCCGAGAACATCACCCTCCCGATGGACATCGCGGGCCGCAAGCCCGACCCGCGGTGGATGAACGCGGTCATCGAGACGGTCGGCCTGTCCGGACGCCTGACCCACCGCCCCAGCCAGCTCTCCGGCGGCCAGCAGCAGCGCGTCGCCGTCGCCCGCGCCCTGGTCGCCCGGCCGGAGATCATCTTCGCGGACGAGCCGACCGGCAACCTCGACTCCCGCTCCGGCGCCGAGATCCTCGGCTTCCTCCGGGAGTCGGTGCGCGCCATGGGCCAGACCGTCGTGATGGTCACCCACGACCCGGTCGCCGCGGGCTACGCCGACCGCGTCGTCTTCCTCGCCGACGGCCGCATCGTCGAGGAGCTGTACGACCCCACCTCGGACGCCGTGCTGGACCGTATGCGGCGCTTCGACGGCCGCGGCCGTACGCAGTGACAGCGGCCCGCCGCCCCGCCCCGCCAACCCGCCCGAGCACCCGGCCCCAGGACTGACACACCATGTTCCGAACAGCCGTGCGCAATCTCCTCGCGCACAAGACCCGACTGCTGATGACCGTGCTCGCGGTCCTCCTCGGCGTCGCCTTCGTCTCCGGCACCCTCGTCTTCAGCGACACCGTCGGCGACGCCCTCAAGAACGCCTCCGCCAAGAACCTCGACGGCGTGGCGGTCTCCGTCCAGGGGATGCCGGTGGAGGACACCGACACCCCGGACGGCCGCCACACCACCCGCCTCACCGACAAGTCCGCGGAGCGGATCCGCGCCCTGCCCGGGGTGAGCGCCGTACGGACCGACATCACCGGTACGGCGGTCATCGCCGGCAAGGACGGCAAGCCGGTCGGCGACGCGTGGCAGAACCGCGCCGTCAACTACCAGCCGGGCGAGGACGGCAAGGACAGCCGCTACCCGCTGGTCGCCGGCCGCGGCCCGTCCGGCGCGGGCGAGCTGGCGCTGGCCGAGGACACCGCACGGCGGGCCGGCTACCGGCTCGGCGACTCCGTGCGGTTCGCCACCAACGGCCCGGTGCTGACGAAGAAGCTGGTCGGCCTCGTCTCCACCGACGACCCGCAGGTGACCGCCGGCGGTTCGCTGACCCTCCTGGACACCGCGACCGCGCAGCGGCTCTACCTCCACCCCGGCCAGTACGACGAGCTGGTGGTGGCGGCCGATCCCGGCGCCGACCAGCAGGCGCTGACCGACCGGATCAAGGAGCTGATGCCGTCCGAGGACGACTTCGCCGTCACCAGCGGCAAGCAGCTCGCCGCGGAGCAGAGCGACCAGCTCGCCGAGCAGAACAGGGCGCTGACCACCACGCTGCTGACCTTCGCCGGGATCGCGCTGTTCGTCGGCGTCTTCATCATCGCCAACACCTTCACCATGCTGATCTCCCAGCGCACCCGCGAGATCGCGCTGCTGCGCGCGGTCGGCGCCTCGCGCCGCCAGGTGGTGCGATCGGTCCTCATCGAGGCGACGGTCCTGGGTCTGATCGCGTCCGTCATCGGCATGGCCCTCGGCGTCGGCATCG
Source organism: Streptomyces sp. NPDC027185 (assembly GCF_055567035.1). Taxonomy (NCBI): domain Bacteria; kingdom Bacillati; phylum Actinomycetota; class Actinomycetes; order Kitasatosporales; family Streptomycetaceae; genus Streptomyces; species Streptomyces sp. NPDC027185. The sequence continues at coordinate 301,175 of NZ_JBVHRF010000002.1, forward strand.
CCCTGGGCATCCGCGCGGTGCTCAACGCCAACGACGCCGGGCTCCCGGACGGCCCGCTCGTCATCGGTCCCGTCGCGGTCCTCGCCTCGCTGGCCACCGGCGTCGTGGTGACGGTCCTGGCCGCGTGGCTGCCGTCCCGCAAGGCCGCGAAGATCGCGCCGGTGGAGGCGCTGAGCACCGTCGACACCCAGCCGGCCCCGCGCAGCCTGGTGCTGCGCAACACCGTGGGCGCCGTCATCACCGGTATCGGTGTGGCCCTCATGATCTGGGTCTCGACGCTGACGTCCAGCGACGACCTGCCCATCGCGATGGGCGGCTCCGCGCTGACCATGATCGGCGTGATCATCCTGGCGCCGCTGCTGTCGCGCCCCCTGGTCGCCCTGTGCGGGCTGGCCACCACCCGGATGTTCGGCACCGTCGGCAAGCTCTCCAAGGAGAACGCGCTGCGCAACCCGCGCCGCACCGCCGCGACCGGCTCGGCGCTGATGATCGGCCTCACCCTGATCACCGGCATGACCGTCACCGGATACTCCGCACAGGCCGCCATCGACCAGCTCACCGAGACGCAGATGACCGCGGACTACCAGGTCTCCACGTCCACGCTGTCCGGTATGGACCCGAAGCTGTCGGCGAAGGCGGCGCAGGTGCCCGGCGTCGAGGCGATGGCCCCGCTGCGCGGTACCGGCGTCATCGCCGGCAGCCGGGCCTTCTACCTCAACGGCACCGACCTGACCACGATCGGCAAGGTCACCCGCCTCACCTTCGTCCAGGGCTCGCTGGACGCGGTCCGTCCCGGCGGTATCGCGGTGTCCGAGACCGTTGCGAAGGAAGGCGGCTGGCACGCCGGCTCCGTGGTGAGCGGCCGGTTCTTCGACGAGAAGTCGGAGCGGCTGACGATCGCCGCGGTCTACCAGGACAACGACGTCGCCGGTGACGCGCTCTCCGACATGGCGCCGATCGCCGCGCACCTGCCGCGGGCACAGGACGACAAGGTGCTGGTCAAGACGGCCGGCGGCCCGTCCGAGAAGATGGCGGCGCAGCTGCGGCACGCCTTCGGCGACAGCCCCCTGATGAAGGTGCAGAGCCGCGAGGAGCTGCGCCAGGAGGCGTCCGGCCCGATCGGCATGCTGGTGAACATGGTCTACGGCCTGCTGGGCATGGCCATCGTCATCGCGGTGGTCGGCGTGATCAACACCCTGGCGATGTCGGTGTTCGAGCGGACCCGCGAGATCGGGATGCTGCGCGCCATCGGCCTGGCCCGGACCGGCATCAAGCAGATGGTCCGCCTGGAGTCCGTCGTCATCTCGCTCTTCGGCGCGGTGCTCGGCATCGGCGTGGGCCTCTTCCTCTCCTGGGCCGGCGGCTCCCTGCTCAGCTCGGAGTGGGAGCCCTACACCACGCTGCTGCCGTGGGGACGGCTGGCGCTGTTCGTGGCGATCGCGCTGGCCGTGGGCCTGCTGGCCGCCGCCTGGCCGGCCCGCCGCGCGGCGAAGCTGAACATGCTTCAGGCCATCGGCTCCCAGTGACACCCGCACACGACGGCGGGGGGGGGGGGGGGGGGGGCGGGAGTGTGTTGGTGGGGGAGGGTTGGGAGGAGGTAACGGAGAGGGGGAGAATCTGTTGCGCC
>NZ_JBVHRF010000002.1:302811-555501 GCF_055567035.1 Streptomyces sp. NPDC027185
CTCCCTCTTCTGCTTTTGTTCCGTTCTCGCATGCTTGGTGCAGGCATTACCCCCTTCCCCGTCTCTATGGTCGTGCCTTTTTTTTCTCCCCTCTCCCCCCCCCCCCCCCCCCCCCCCCCCCCCCGCCGCCGTCCGTAGGTGAACAGGGCCGGTCAGAAGACCGACTCGGCCTCCCGCATCCGGTCGGCGGGGACCCGCTTCAGCTCGGTGACGGCGTCGGCGAGCGGCACCATCGTCACGTCCGTACCGCGCAGCGCCGTCATCTTCCCGTACTCCCCGCGGTGCGCCGCCTCGACGGCGTGCCAGCCGAAGCGGGTGGCGAGGACCCGGTCGTACGCGGTGGGGGTGCCGCCGCGCTGGACGTGGCCGAGAATGACCGGTCGCGCCTCCTTGCCGAGGCGCCGCTCCAGTTCGACGGCGAGGGCGTTGCCGATGCCGGAGAACCGCTCGTGGCCGTACTGGTCGATGGCGCCCTTCTTGTAGTCCATCGTGCCGGGCGCGGGGTGGGCGCCCTCGGCGACGCAGATCACCGCGAACTTCTTGCCGCGCGAGAACCGCTCCTCGACCATCCGGACCAGGTCGCTGACGTCGAACTCGCGCTCCGGGAGGCAGATGCCGTGGGCGCCGCCGGCCATCCCGGACTCCAGGGCGATCCACCCGGCGTGCCGGCCCATGACCTCGACGACCATCACCCGCTGATGCGATTCGGCGGTGGTCTTGAGCCGGTCGATGGCCTCGGTGGCGACGCCCACGGCGGTGTCGAAGCCGAAGGTGCGGTCGGTGGAGGAGATGTCGTTGTCGATCGTCTTGGGGACGCCGACGACCGGCAGTCCGGCGTCCGACAGCATCCGGGCGGCGGTCAGCGTGCCCTCGCCGCCGATGGGGATGAGGACGTCGATGCCGTGCTCGCGGGAGAAGTCCTTGGCGTTCTCGCACGCCTCGCGCAGCCGGGCGCGCTCCAGGCGGGCGGAGCCGAGGATGGTGCCGCCGCGGGCGAGGATGCCGCTGACGGCGTCCAGGTCGAGCTTGCGGTAGCGCCCGTCGAGCAGTCCCTTGAAGCCGTCCTCGAAGCCGATGACCTCGTCACCGTGGCCGGTCAGGGCGCGGTGCACGACGGACCTGATCACAGCGTTCAGCCCGGGGCAGTCGCCGCCTGCGGTGAGGACTCCGATACGCATCGTGCTCTGTCTCCTGTGCTCGCTGTCGGACGCGCGGCCGGTCCGATTCTTTCACGGGGCCCCGGGGCCCGCCCTCACCCGCCCGGCGCCCCGCCCTTCTCCGGGCCCGCCCCCTCGGGGAAACTGGGACGCGCGGCCTATCCAGAGCCGCGGGTATTGTCAAGAGGGCGAGCCCGCCATAACGGCTGTTTCCGACCCTACTCCGGCAGCCCCGCTGATCTGCCCCTGACGACAACGGATGGACGGAGAGCACGCGTGACACGCAGCGTGTATGTGACCGGTACCGACCGCGGCGACGGCCGTCAGGTCGTCGAACTGGGCGTGATGGAGCTGCTGACCCGTCACGTCGACCGGGTGGGCGTCTTCCGCCCGCTGGTCCACGACGGACCGGACCGCCTCTTCGACCTGCTGCGGGCCCGCTACCGCCTCACCCAGCCGGCCGCCTCCGTCTTCGGCCTCGGCTACGACGAGGCCGCCGACCTCCAGGCCGAACACGGCACCGACGCGCTGGTCACCCAGCTCGTCGAGCGCTTCCACGCGGTGGCCGGGGAGTACGAGTACGTCCTGGTCCTCGGCTCGGACTACGCCGCCACCAACCTGCCGGACGAGCTGAGCCTCAACGCCCGGCTGGCCAACGAGTTCGGCGCCGCGGTGATACCGGTCGTCGGCGGCCAGAGCCAGGAGGCCGAATCGGTCCGCGCGGAGGCCCGCAACGCCTACCGCGCCTACCACTCGCTCGGCTGCGACGTCGTCGCCCTCGTCGTCAACCGCGTCGCCCCCGACCAGCAGAAGGCCATCGCCGAGCGGCTGTCGGCCCGGCTGCCGGTGCCCTGCTACGCCCTGCCGGAGGACGGCGCGCTCTCCGCGCCGACCGTCGGGCAGCTGGTGCACAGCCTCGGCGCCGAGGTGCTGCTCGGCGACGACTCCGGGCTCGCCCGCGACGCCCGCGACTTCGTCTTCGGCGGCGCCATGCTGCCGACCTTCCTGAAGGCGCTGACGCCGGGCTGCCTGGTCGTGACGCCCGGGGACCGCGCCGACCTCGTCATCGGCTCGCTCGCCGCGCACAGCGCGGGCGCCCCGCCGATCGCCGGGGTGCTGCTGACCCTGGACGAGCGGCCCGGCCCGGACATCATGGCGCTGGCGAACCGGCTGGCACCCGGCACCCCGGTCATCTCGGTGCCCGGCGGCTCCTTCCCCACCGCCGCCGAGCTGTTCGCCGTCGAGGGCAAGCTGAACGCCGCGGCGCCGCGCAAGGCGGAGACGGCACTCGGCCTGTTCGAGCGGCATGTGGACACCGTCGAGCTGACGAACCGTATCTCCGTGGCCCGCTCCGGCCGGGTCACGCCGATGATGTTCGAACACGAGCTGATCGAGCGGTCCCGCTCCGGGCGGCGCCGGGTGGTGCTGCCCGAGGGCACCGAGGAGCGGGTGCTGCGCGCCGCGGACGTCCTGCTGCGCCGCGACGTCTGCGCGCTGACGCTGCTCGGCGAGGAGGAGACGATCCGCAAGCGCGCCGCCGACCTCGCCATCGACCTCGCGGACGCACAGCTCATCGACCCGCACACCTCCCCGCTGCGCGAGCGCTTCGCCGAGCGGTACGCCGAGCTGCGCGCCCACAAGGGCGTCGGCTACGAGCTGGCGTACGACGTGGTCGCCGACGTCTCGTACTTCGGCACACTGATGGTGCAGGAGGGGCTGGCCGACGGCATGGTCTCCGGCGCGGCGCACTCCACGGCGGCGACCATCCGCCCGGCGTTCGAGGTCATCAAGACAAAGCCGGACGCGCAAATCGTCTCGTCGGTCTTCTTCATGTGTCTGGCCGACCGGGTGCTGGTCTACGGCGACTGCGCGGTCAACCCGGATCCGGATGCCGAGCAGCTCGCCGACATCGCCATCCAGTCGGCGGCGACCGCCGCGCAGTTCGGGGTGGAGCCGCGGATCGCGATGCTGTCGTACTCCACCGGCACCTCCGGCTCCGGCGCCGACGTCGACAAGGTGCGCCGCGCCACCGAACTGGTCCGCAAGCTCCGCCCCGACCTGCTGGTGGAGGGCCCGATCCAGTACGACGCGGCGGTCGACGCGTCCGTGGCGCGCACCAAGCTGCCCGAGTCGGAGGTCGCGGGCCGGGCGACGGTGCTGATCTTCCCGGACCTCAACACCGGCAACAACACCTACAAGGCGGTGCAGCGCTCGGCGGGCGCCGTCGCCGTCGGGCCGGTCCTCCAGGGGCTGCGCAAGCCGGTCAACGACCTGTCGCGCGGCGCGCTGGTGCAGGACATCGTCAACACCGTGGCGATCACCGCGATCCAGGCTCAGGGCGCCCCGCCCGGTGCCGGTGCCGTCTGAACCGGCCCGTCCGCCCCGTCCCGCAACCCACCGGAAAGCGCTCCATGACTGCCAACCCCACCCGCGTCCTCGTCCTCAACTCCGGCTCCTCGTCGGTGAAGTACCAGCTGCTCGACATGGCGGACAGCGCCCGCCTGGCCGTCGGGCTCGTCGAACGGATCGGTGAGGAGACCTCGCGGCTGACCCACACCCCGCTGGCCACCGGCGGCGAACGGCGGGTGACCGACGGCCCGATCGCCGACCACGACGCGGCGCTGAAGGCCGTCGCCGCGGAGCTGGCCGCCGACGGGCTGGGCCTGGACTCCCCGGAACTGGCCGCCATCGGGCACCGCGTGGTGCACGGCGGGCTGAAGTTCACCGCGCCGACCGTCATCGACGAGGCGGTCCTTGAGGAGATCGAGCGGCTGGTGCCGGTCGCGCCGCTGCACAACCCGGCGAACATCACCGGTATCCGCACCGCGCAGGCGCTCCGCCCGGACCTGCCGCAGGTCGCCGTCTTCGACACCGCGTTCCACACCACGATGCCGGAGCACGCGGCCCGCTACGCCATCGACGTGGCCACCGCCGACGCCCACCGCATCCGCCGCTACGGCTTCCACGGCACCTCGCACGCCTACGTCTCCCGGCGCACCGCCCAGCTGCTGGGCAAGGACCCGTCCGAGGTCAACGTCATCGTGCTGCACCTGGGCAACGGCGCCTCCGCGTCGGCCGTCGCGGGCGGCCGGTGCGTGGACACCTCGATGGGGCTGACGCCGCTGGAGGGCCTGGTGATGGGCACCCGCTCCGGCGACATCGACCCGGCGGTGACGTTCCACCTCAAGCGGGTCGCCGGGATGTCCGCCGACGAGATCGACGACCTGCTCAACAAGCGCAGCGGACTGGTCGGGCTCTGCGGCGACAACGACATGCGGGAGATACGCCGGCGTATCGACGAGGGCGACGAGGCGGCGGCTCTCGCCTTCGACATCTACATCCACCGGCTGAAGAAGTACCTCGGCGCCTACACCGCGGTGCTCGGCCGGGTCGACGCGGTGGCGTTCACCGCGGGCGTCGGTGAGAACGCCGCCCCGGTACGCGCCGCGGCGATGGCCGGTCTGGAGGGCCTGGGCATGGCCGTGGACGCCGACCGCAACGCCGTACGGTCCGACGAGCCGCGGCTGATCTCCCCCGAGGGCGCCTCCGTCGCGGTCGCCGTCGTCCCGACGGATGAGGAGCTGGAGATCGCCCGCCAGACATACGCCCTGGTCACCGCCTAGCTCCGCGCCCGCCCCCGAGGGAATATTCCGCTCCGAAACAAAACCGATAGGATTCAGCCCATGCGCCGTTCGAAAATCGTCTGCACCCTGGGCCCCGCCGTCGACTCCTACGACCAGCTGAAGACGCTGATCGAGGCAGGGATGAACGTGGCCCGCTTCAACATGAGCCACGGAACCCACACGGAGCACGAGGAGCGGTACCACCGCGTCCGCAAGGCGTCCGAGGAGACCGGCCGCGCGGTGGGCGTGCTCGCCGACCTCCAGGGCCCGAAGATCCGCCTGGAGACGTTCGCCGACGGACCGGTGGAGCTGGTGCGCGGCGACGAGTTCGTCATCACCACCGAGGACGTCCCCGGCGACCGGACCATCTGCGGCACGACGTACAAGGGCCTGCCCGGCGACGTCTCCAAGGGCGACCCGGTCCTCATCAACGACGGCAACGTCGCGCTCCAGGTCGTCGACGTCGACGGCCCGCGGGTGCGCACCATCGTCATCGAGGGCGGTGTGATCTCCGACCACAAGGGCATCAACCTGCCCGGCGCGGCGGTCAACGTCCCCGCCCTGTCCGAGAAGGACATCGAGGACCTGAAGTTCGCCCTGAACATGGGCTGCGACATGGTCGCGCTCTCCTTCGTCCGCGACGCCAAGGACGTCCAGGACGTGCACCGCGTCATGGACGAGGTCGGGCGCCGCGTCCCGGTCATCGCCAAGGTCGAGAAGCCGCAGGCGGTCGCCAACATGACGGAGGTCGTCATGGCCTTCGACGCGGTGATGGTGGCCCGCGGCGACCTCGCGGTGGAGTACCCGCTGGAGAAGGTCCCGATGGTGCAGAAGCGCCTGGTGGAGCTGTGCCGGCGGAACGCCAAGCCGGTGATCGTGGCGACCCAGATGATGGAGTCGATGATCACCAACTCGCGGCCGACCCGCGCCGAGGCGTCCGACGTCGCCAACGCGATCCTGGACGGCGCGGACGCGGTCATGCTCTCCGCGGAGTCGTCGGTCGGCGCGTATCCGATCGAGACCGTCAAGACGATGTCGAAGATCGTCGAGGCGGCCGAGGAGGAACTGCTGTCGAAGGGGCTCCAGCCGCTGGTCCCGGGCAAGAAGCCGCGGACGCAGGGCGGCGCGGTGGCCCGCGCGGCGTGCGAGATGGCGGACTTCCTCAGCGGCAAGGCGCTGGTGGCGTTCACCAAGTCCGGTGACACCGCCCGGCGGCTGTCCCGCTACCGCGCGGCCCAGCCGATCCTGGCCTTCACCACCGACGCCGCCACCCGCAACCAGCTCGCGCTGAGCTGGGGCGTGGAGACGTTCGTGGTGCGGCACGTCGACAACACCGACGCGATGGTGGACCTCGTCGACGCGGAGCTGCTCAAGCTCCAGCGGTACAACGAGGGCGACACCATGATCATCACGGCCGGTTCGCCCCCCGGCGTCCCCGGCACCACCAACATGGTCCGCGTCCACCGGCTGGGCGGCGAGAGCTGATCCGGCGCCCCTGACACGGCGAACGGCGGTGGCCGCCCCGCACCGGGGGCGGCCACCGCCGTTCGCCGCCGTCTCAGCTGTTCTCGATGGTCTCGTGCAGACCGGGGACGTGCAGCGTGCCGCCGAACTGCCCCGCCTGGGCGAGCTTCACCTTGGTGAAGTACGCGAACGGGACGTTGATGGGCGGCGGGTGCTCCGGGTCGAAGACGATCGGGATCAGCCCGAAGAGGTTGCCCTGGAGCCGCTCGGTGTAGAGCGTGACCTGCCCGTCGCGGATGGTCGACGTGGAGCCCGGTGTGGACCGGACGTGGTACTTCAGGCCGTTCGGCCCGTCCACGATCTGGTGCAGGTCACCGATGTCGATCCCGCCGGCGGTGAACTTCAGCGCCTGCTTGGTCCGCCCGTTCGGCGTCCGGAGGTTGACCACACCCTTGTAGTCGAGGTCCTTCAGCGTCAGCGAGGTGGCTTCCAGGTGCCAGGGGTCGTTCGGGACGGTGGACGGCGGCTGCTCGTCCGTACCGTCCGACTTCTTCTCGACGACACACGGGAACGGCTTCTTCCCGTCCGCGTCCGGCGCACCGGCGCCGGTGGTGGGCGTGGCATCGTCGTCCGTCTTCCCGGTGGCCTCGTCCGCCGCGTCCTTCACCGGCTTCGTGACCTTGTCCACCGTGTCCCGTACGGGATCGGTGGCCTTCTTCCCGGGCTTCCCGCTCTCCTTCGACGGTCCGGCGTCCGGGGTCGGGGACGGCGACGGCGACGCGGCGTCCCCGCCGCTTCCCGCTGCGCCGTCCTTCGCTTCGGTGTCCTTCGCTTCGGTGTCCTTCGCGCCGCCGGGGGTGAGGGCGTCCTCGATCTTCTTGCCCCAGCCCAGCGGGTCGTACCAGGGGTTGCCGTCGTCGCCCGTGGACGGGGACGGCGACGGGGTGGTGGACGGGGACGTCCCGGAGCCGCCGCCGGACGGGGAGCCGGACGGTGACGGCGAGGCGCCGGACGACGGGCTGCCCGCTCCCGGCGCCCTCCCCGCCTTCCCGTCCTCGCCGGCCTTCCCGCCGTGCTGCTTCTCCTTCGCGGCCTTCTCCTCGGCCGCCTTGTCCTTGGCCGCCTTGTCCTTCGCAGCCTTGTCCTTCGCAGCCTTCTCCTCGGCCTGCGCCTGCTGCTCCTGCTTGTCCGGAGCGGTGACGCACGGACCGTCCTTGAAGGGGCTCTCGGGCGCCGGTTTGGCCACCGCCAACTGGGGTGTGAACCCCATGCCCATGAGCACGGCGGACGGCATCGCGGCGATGGCTATCGCCTTGCCCGCGGGCACGTGGAACCGTGTCAGCAGCGGCTTCTTCGGCGCCGCGTGCCTCGGTCCGGATCTCGCCCCGGCGGCTGCGTTCTCGTGCAGCTCGTCACCCGGCACGGTGCCTCCCGTTCGTTCCGTTGGTCGGGCTCGTTCCTGACAGGTCGTCCAGTCCGTCGCCCGGCCCCGGAGCCGCACCGGCCGTGACCGGCTGCCCTCCGGCCCGTGCGCCTTCCGGCCCGCCGCCCTCCGCCGCCCGGCCCGGCGCCCAGGAGACGCCGAGCGCCCCGCCGAACAGTCCCAGCAGGAAGCCGATCAGGAAGGCACCGAAGTTCGAGACGACCAGGGAGACGAGGGACAGCAGGATGGCCGCCACCCCCGCGAAGACCCGCGAGGCCGGCTGGAACCACAGCGTCAGGCCGAGGACGACCAACAGCACGCCGATGATCAGCGATCCGGCACCGGCGGTGGTCGCCATCCGCACGGTCAGCGAGCCGATCGTGAGGTTCGCATAGGGGAAGTACATGATCGGCAGACCGGCCAGCAGCGTCAGCAGGCCGGCCCAGAAGGGGCGTTGCCCGCGCCACTGCCGGAACGCGAGACGCTTGTGTCCGAGGTTCTCGTTCAGTCGTGGTCGCGTATCGGCGCTCATGCCATACCTTCGCTTCGCTCGGCCCCGCGTGCCCGCGGCGCGCTCCGTTCCCTGTTCCGCTCACGAAGCGCGTGTATGCCGTACCCTCGCTCCGCTCCGCCCCGCACCCGCGGCGCGCACCTGACCATGTCTCGCTCGCGAGGTTCGCTCATGCCGTACAGCTCCTCGGGACTGGCACATCGGTGGTTCTGGGCTGGACTGGATGACTGCTGACGCCATCGGCGGACAGGCGCGGGGTCACCACGGCGGGACCGTGGCCCCGCCCCCCGCGCCCGTACGCTCAGTGCGTCAGTAGCACTCGCTCTTGCCCTTGGTGACCTTCATCTGCAGGCCACTCAGCTTGAACGTGCCGGCCGTGGTCGCCCACGCCGTCTGCCTGACGCCGGTCAGCGTGGCCGTGTCGGCTTCCTGGGCGAACGAACCGGGATCGGCCTTGTCGCCCTTCTTCATGCCGGGGCCCTTGGACGACGATCCCGCGGCCACACCGATGTTGATGTTCTTGAAGGTCGCGTCGGCCTGCAGCTGATCGAGGTCGATGTAGAGGTTCTTCGCCACGACCGGTGTGCCACCGCCGCCGGCCATGAGCTTCATCGACACATCGCCGAAGACCGGCACCGGCACGACGACCGACTGGCACAGGTTCTTGATCTTGGCGTCGGAGAACGCCGAGACCGCGACCGGTACCTGCTTGCCGTCCTTCTGGGCGTCGACCGCTCCGTACTGGACGAAGCCGGTGCCGTCCAGCCGGTCGGTGCTGACCTTGAACTGCTGGCCGGACACGCTGAACGATGCCGCGAGGGCGCCCTGCGACAGGGCGACGCCTATCGCGGCGGTCGCCGCGACGCTGGGCACCATGACGACGGCGAACCGCTTCCATCTGGTCCCGCCACGAGCCAGGGACTCCATGACTTTCCTCCTTCTCGGACGTACATCTCCGGCACCGGCGGACCCGTAGGGGCTCCGTGGTACCCGGGATGGGAGAAGTGCTACGTCCTCGGGAAGGAGAGCGCCGTGCCCGGAAGGCGCGAGCCGTTCCGGATACCGGCGATCACCCCCGAGCGACAACCACTGGCCACGCTCTCGCGCAACCTGCTGGACAGGCCCTGCCGTTGACGGCGGGGACCCCCCTGTCCAAGGCCGGCAGCAGGGGCCGCCGACCACTCGGTGGGGACCCATCTGCCCGTGGTGCCGGCCGGCTGCCGGACTGAGGGAAATGGACCGAGCGTGGCCGATCGTGGTGCATTCCCCGCCGCCGCACAAGGGGTTCGTTACTTGCGGGTAACGGGCAGATCACCGGGCCGCGACCGACCGATATCGCACAGGCACACAGCGTTGCGACGCCAGTCCCGGAAATACGGGGCATTACCGACTACATGCCGACACGCCACCCCGTTGGACTTACTGCGAGTAACAGCGGCCACGATTACCAAGATTTGGTAAAGCGTGGCCGCTGATCGTTTCACCCGGTCGGTGTACGTACCGGCCGCCGGACGGGTCCCGAGGCCCTCAGAAAAGGACCCGGGCGAGCGCGGTGCGCGCCGAGACGACCCGCGGGTCGTCCCCGCCGATCACCTCGAACAGCTCAAGGAGACGCACCCGCGCGGCCTCCCGGTCGTCACCGGCGGAGCGCTTGACCGTGTCGACGAGACGGCCGAAGGCGTCCTCGACATGACCGCCGACCAGATCGAGGTCGGCGGCGCGGATCTGCGCCTGCACATCGGCCGGGCTCTCCGCGGCGGCCTTGCGGACGTCGGCGGGGACGAGGTCCTGCACCCGCTGCAGCAGTTCGGCCTGGGCCAGCCCGAGCTTCGCCTCGGGGTTGGCGGGGTCGTCGGAGAGGACGTTCTTGTACGCCCGCACGGCGCCGCCCAGATCACCGGCGTCCAGCGCGGCACCGGCGGCAGCGAGCGCCGCGTCGTACGGACCGGCCGGGGCCTCGGCGGGCGCCGGGGCCTTTGCGCCCTGCGGGCCGACGGGGGCACCGACGATGCCGAACTGCTGCTCGGCGGCCTGGATCAGCTGGTCCAGCACCTGGCGGATCTGCGGCTCGGGGGCCGCGCCCTGGAACAGCGGGACGGGCTGCCCGGCGATGACCGCGAAGACCGCGGGGATGCCCTGCACCCCGAACTGCTGGAAGAGCATCTGGTTGGCGTCGACGTCGACCTTGGCGAGCACGAACTTCCCGGCGTACTCACCGGCCAGCCGCTCCAGCAGCGGGCCGAGTTGCTTGCACGGCTCGCACCATTCGGCCCAGAAGTCGAGAACGACCGGCACTTCGGTGGAGCGCTGGAGGACGTCCTGCTGGAAACCGGCCTCATCGACGTTGAACACCAGGGGGGTGCCGGCGGCGGGCACCTCGCCCGTACGCGCCGCTTCGGCGCGCGCCTGCTCGGCCTTCTGCTTCGCCTCCCCGGCGGCCTTCACCGCTGCGAGGTCGACGACTCCGCTCATGGACATGTTGCGTGGCTGCATGGGTCCATCCTCCCCCCTGAACGGCCCGTTCCGGAAAGCGATACGGAAAATCCGGCCCGAGGGCCGCACCGGATCCTCTTCCCGGGTGCTCGGGCCGTCCGTACACTCCGCCGGTGTGCGGTGCACGGCCGGGCCTGGCGCCCGATGCGAGCCTCTCGCGAGGCCCTTCCTGTGGCCACGGGTCCCCACCCGGGCCGGTGTGATCATCGCTCTTACGCTACGGGTCGTAGCGTAACTGGTGACGGTCCCGCGGCGGCACCCCTCACCGGAAAGCCACCGCCGTGATCTGCCTCACGAGCCGCACCGGAAAAGGCCCTACTGGCCGGTATGGTCGCCCGCATGCCGCACTCCTGCCCCCGGAAGCGCCGCACGGGCCGCCCGCGCAGCGCCGAGACCGACCGCGCGATCCTCGACGCCGCGCGGGCGGCCCTGGTCGATCTGGGCTGGGGACGGTTCACCATGGGCGACGTCGCCACCCGCGCCGGGGTCGCCAAGACCACGCTCTACCGCCGCTGGGCCAACAAGAACGAACTGGCCGTGGACGCCGTCGCGGTCCTCTTCGACGAACTGGAACTCCCCGACCGCGGCAGCCTCCAGGCCGACATCGAAGGCGTGGTCCTCCAGTTCGGCCGGCTGCTGGAACGCCCCGAGACGAAGACCGCGCTGATGGCGGTGGTCGCCGAGTCCACCGCCGACGCGGCGCTGCGCGAACGCATCCGGACCACCATCGTCGACCGGCAGATCCGGCTGGTGATCCTCGGCCGCGAACGCGCCCAGCAGCGCGGCGAACTCCCCCCGGACCCGCCCGACCCCGAAGGCACCCACGCCGCCGCCGAGACCGTCGGCCTGATCTTCGACGTCATCGCCGGAGCGATCGTCCACCGCACCCTGGTCTCCGCCGAACCGGTCGACCCCGCCTGGGCCCGCCGCCTCGCCACCATCCTGCTGACGGGGCTGGCGGGGGTGGGGTGAGAAGGGGCGGGGGCCGGGGGCTGATCCCTTAGGGCTGATCCCGTAAGGGTCCGATGCCCCCCTTGGGGGCCCAACTACCCGTCGGACCGGCGGATTCAACGCTTCCACCCGGCGTCGCACGACACCGCACTCCACCCGGCCGGCACCGCCCCGCTCCGGGCCCTACCCCGAACGGAGCTGCCCCGCCGGCCACGGAAGACCGCGAGAAAGCCCCGCCCGGCCCCCCCCGAGTCGGGGGGGCCGGGCGGGGCTTTTCGCCGTATGTCCGCCTGGCTCGGGCGCGGGACCCCGACCCGCCCTCCCGTACGGAACGCCGAAGACGCTCCCCAACCCGGGCCGACCCCGTGCAGCGCGTAGCGGACGGCTACGGGGAGGGAAGGAATCGGGAGGTGGTGGCAAGGAGCCGGGGAGGCGCGGCCGGGGAGGCCGCGCCTCCGCTTCAGAACCCGGCGGGCTCGGTGTAGACCCCCCACTCGTCCCGGAGGGCGTTGCAGATCTCGCCGAGGGTGGCCTCGGCGCGGACCGCCTCCAGCATCGGTTCGATCATGTTGGTGCCGGTGCGGGCGGCGGTGAGCATCGCGTCCAGGGCGGCGGTGACGCGGGCGTCGTCGCGGGCGGCCTTGCGGTCGGTGAGGGTGCGGACCTGTTCGCGTTCGACCTCGTGGCTGACGCGGAGGATCTCCAGGTCGCCGGTGACCGAGCCGTCGTGGCAGTTGACGCCGACGACCTTCTTGTCGCCCTTCTCCAGGGACTGCTGGTAGCGGAAGGCGGATTCGGCGATCTCGCCGGTGAACCAGCCGTCCTCGATACCGCGCAGGATGCCGGAGGTGACCGGGCCGATGGGGTGCTGTCCGTCCGGGACGGCCCGGGTACCTCGCTCCTTGATCTGTTCGAAGATCTTCTCGGCGTCCGCCTCGATCCGGTCGGTGAGCTGCTCGATGAACCACGAACCGCCCAGCGGGTCGGCGACGTTGGCGATGCCGGTCTCCTCCATCAGCACCTGCTGGGTGCGGAGCGCGATCTCGGCGGCCTGCTCACTGGGGAGCGCCAGGGTCTCGTCGAGGGCGTTGGTGTGCAGGGAGTTGGTGCCGCCGAGAACGGCCGCGAGCGCCTCGACGGCGGTGCGGACGACGTTGTTGTAGGGCTGCTGGGCGGTGAGCGAGACACCGGCGGTCTGGGTGTGGAACCGCAGCCACTGGGCCTTCTCGCTGGTCGCGCCGTAGACGTCGCGCATCCAGCGGGCCCAGATGCGGCGCGCGGCGCGGAACTTGGCGATCTCCTCGAAGAAGTCGAGGTGCGCGTCGAAGAAGAAGGACAGGCCGGGGGCGAAGGTGTTGATGTCCAGGCCGCGGCTGAGGCCCAGTTCGACGTAGCCGAAGCCGTCGGCGAGGGTGTACGCCAGCTCCTGCGCGGCCGTCGCCCCGGCCTCGCGGATGTGGTAGCCGGAGACGGAGAGCGGCTTGTACGCGGGGATCTTCGCCGCGCAGTGCTCCATGAGGTCGCCGATCAGCCGCAGGTGCGGCTCGGGCGGGAAGAGCCACTCCTTCTGGGCGATGTACTCCTTGAAGATGTCCGTCTGGAGGGTGCCGTTGAGGACGCCGGGGTCGACGCCCTGGCGTTCGGCGGCGACGAGGTACATGCAGAAGACGGGGACGGCGGGGCCGCTGATCGTCATGGAGGTGGTGACGTCGCCGAGCGGGATGTCCTTGAAGAGGATCTCCATGTCGGCGGCGGAGTCGATGGCGACGCCGCAGTGGCCGACCTCGCCGAGCGCACGCGGTTCGTCGGAGTCGCGGCCCATCAGCGTCGGCATGTCGAAGGCGACGGAGAGGCCGCCGCCGCCCGCCTCCAGGATCATCTTGTACCGCTCGTTGGTCTGCTCGGCGTTGCCGAAGCCGGCGAACTGGCGGATGGTCCAGGTGCGGCCCCGGTAGCCGGTGGGGTGCAGCCCCCGGGTGAAGGGGTACTCGCCGGGCCAGCCGATCCGCTCGAAGCCGTCGACGGTGTCGCCGGGGCGCGGACCGTAGACGGGCTCCACGGGGTCGCCCGAGAGCGTGGTGAAGTCCGCGTCGCGCTTGCGCGCGGAGTCGTACCGGGCCTGCCAGCGGCGGCGGCCCTCTTCGATCGCGTCGGCGTCCATACCCGCGAATTTACTAGGACGTCCAAGTAATTGTCGATGGCAAGCGCCCCCGATGTCCCCCTGATCGCTCCCCTAGGGGCGTCCACCGCCCCGGACAGCGCGAACGCGCCCGTCCCCGGGCGGGGAGGGCGCGTGGCGGCGTCGGTACGGCGGATCAGACCTTGACCGGCTGCGGTGGCGCGTCCTGGAGCTGCGGCCGGATCTCGGCGACGACCTGCCGCTCGACGAAGAACGCGGCGGTCGGGATGGTGCCGGCGATCAGCACCCACACCAGCTTGCCGAACTTCCACTTCGCCTTGGAGCCCAGGTCGAAGGCGAAGACGAGATAGATGATGAACAGCACACCGTGGATCTGGGAGACGACCAGGGTGAGGTCCTTGCCCGCACCGAAGCCGTACTTGGCCACCATGCAGGCGCACAGGACGAGGAGCATGACGGCGGTGGCGTAGGCCATCACCCGGTACCGGGTCAGGACGCTGGGCTTCATGCCCCCGAGCGTAACCGGACCTCCTGGGGCGATCTTCGCCGCCCCCGGGGCACGGCGGCGGCCGGCGGGACGCGGGGCGGAACGGGGCCGGCCGCCGCCGGACGGGCCCGGTGCGCGGCCCGGCGGCCCGGCGGCGGGCGGCTCCGTCAGTCCTCGGCGAAGTCTCCCGCGGCGACGCGCAGCGGGCGGAGCATCGCGAAGATCTCGGCGCACTCCTCGGCGTCGTACGCGCCCAGTCCGAAGTCCATCGCCATCAGGTCGCGGGTGGCGGCGTCGCACACCTCGCGGCCCTTGGCGGTGATGGTGGCGAGGGTGCCGCGGCCGTCGTTGGGGTTGGGCCGCTTGGCGACCAGACCCGACCTGACCAGCCGGTCGACGGTGTTGGTGACCGAGGTCGGGTGGACCATCAGCCGCTCGCCGATCTTCGACATCGGCAGCTCACCGGCCTTGGAGAAGGTCAGCAGCACGAGCGCCTCGTAGCGCGCGAAGGTCAGACCGTACGGCTTGACCACCGCGTCCACCTCGGCCAGCAGGATCTGCTGGGCCCGCATGATCGAGGTGATCGCGGCCATCGACGGCACGGCGCCCCAGCGCTGCCGCCAGAGTTCATCGGCGCGCGCGATGGGATCAAAAGCAAGACTGAGCGGCTTCGACACGCCGCCGACCCTACCGGGCGGTCATATACCGGTCCGACGCGTCTCGGGATACGGGCGGGCGGCCGGTGGGCCGGGAACGCGGACGGCCCGCCCGGTGCCGCCGCGTCCCGTACGGGAGGGCGGCGGCCCGGCGGGCCGTGGGGCGGGCGGCGCGGCGGCCGCGCGCGGTCAGGCGGAGGTGTCGCCGTCCGCCGGGGCGCCGGCGGAGAGGTGGCGTTCGACGGTGGCGACCTTCGAGGTCAGGCCGTCGGTGACGCCGGGGCGGATATCGGCCTTGAGGACGAGGGAGACCCGGCCCGCGCGGGCCTCGACGGCGGCGACGGCGCGCTTGACCACATCCATCACCTCGTCCCACTCGCCCTCGATCGAGGTGAACATGGCGTCGGTGCGGTTGGGCAGGCCGGACTCGCGGACGACGCGGACGGCGTCGGCGACGTACTCGCCGACGTCCTCGCCCACGCCCAGCGGGCTGACCGAGAAGGCGACGATCATGCGTTGACCGTCCCCTCGCGGCGGGCGCGGGCGGCGATGACGGAGCTCTCCGCCTCGCGCTTGAGCTTGCGCTCGGCGAAGAAACCGCCGGTGGGCAGCACCGAGAGGATGAAGTAGAGGGCGGCGGTCCTCAGGTCCCACTTGGTGCGGTTCCAGGCGTCCAGCCAGAAGAGGACGTAGAGGACGAACAGCACGCCGTGGACCATGCCCATGACCATGACGCCGTCGAAGCTGGTGGTGCGCTTGAGGACCGAGCAGCACAGCAGCAGGAGGAAGGAGATCGCCTCGGGGGCGGAGATCAGGCGGAGCCGGTGGAGTGCGGCGGCGGTCTTGATGTCCACGGGAACCTCGTTCGGGTGGCAGGTGGCGGCAGGCGGAGGGGCACAGCGCTTGTGCAAGAGTTCACAAGGCTGCCGTCCATTGTTACAGCCGCGCCGCGACCGGCCGCGCCGGGGGCCTGACGACGGTCCCGTAGGGGATCGGCGGCGTCCGGCGTCCGGGTCGGATGGGGGCGATCCCCCAGCGGATCAGGGGTCGGCGGGCCTCCCGCGGCGGGTGACCCTGCGGCTACCGTCTGGGACGTGGCTCAGTTTCGGCTCCACGGGAGCAAGGTGCTCGCCGTCGACATGAACGGCGACGCCGTCAAGGCGAAGAACGGCGCGATGGTCGCGTACGAGGGACAGATGTCTTTCAGGAAGAAGACCGGAGGGGGTGAGGGGCTGCGCGGGATGGTCACCCGGCGGCTGACCGGTGAGCAGATGGCCGTCATGGAGGTGAAGGGGCAGGGCACCTGCTACTTCGCCGACCGCGCGAGCGAGATCAATCTGGTGCAGCTGCGCGGCGAGAAGCTGTACGTCGAGGCCAGCAATCTGCTGTGCACCGACGCCGCGCTGCGCACCGGCACCACCTTCACCGGGCTGCGCGGCGCCTCACAGGGCAACGGCCTGTTCACCACCACCGTGGAGGGCACCGGGCAGGCGGCGCTGCTCTCCGACGGCCAGGCGGTGGTCCTGCGGGTGACCCGGGAGTATCCGCTCCAGGTCGACCCGGGCGCGTACATCGCGCACACCGGCGGTCTCAAGCAGCACTTCCAGTCCGGGGTGAACTTCCGCACGTTCCTGGGCGAGGGTTCCGGCGAGGCGTTCCAGATCCGTTTCGAGGGCGAGGGTCTGGTGTACGTCCAGCCCAGCGAGCGCAACACCGTCGGCGGTGAGGTCTGATGCCGTTCACGGTGCTCAACTCCCGCATGGTTCAGGCGCGGGTGACCCCGGGGGCGCGGCTGTACAGCCAGCGCGGCGCGATGCTCGCCTACCGCGGTGAGGTCTCCTTCACGCCGAACATCCAGGGCGGTCAGGGCGGTATCGGCTCGATGATCGGCCGCCGGCTGGCGGGCGAGGCCACACCGCTGATGACGGTGGAGGGCGACGGCACGGTGATGTTCGGCCACGGCGGCCATCACGTCCAGGTCATAGACCTCACCGGCGAGACGCTGTACGTCGAGGCGGACCGGCTGCTGGCGTTCGACGGTGCGCTGCGGCAGGGCACGATGTTCATGGGCTCGCAGGGCGGGGTGATGGGCATGGTCCGCGGCCAGGTGACCGGCCAGGGGCTGTTCACCACCACGCTGCAGGGGCACGGTTCGGCGGCGGTGATGGCCCACGGCGGCGTCATCGAGTTGCCGATCACCCCGCAGCGGCCGGTCCACGTCGATCCGCAGGCGTACGTCGCCCACCGCGGTGAGGTGCGCAACAAGCTCTCCGCCGCGCTCGGCTGGCGGGAGATGGTGGGCCGCGGCTCGGGCGAGGCGTTCCAGCTGGAGCTGTCGGGCCAGGGCACCGTCTACGTACAGGCGTCGGAGGAGAAGCTGTGAGTACACCCGTCGTCCACGACGTCCACACACTGCCGCGGAACGACAACGTCAATCCCTACGCGTTCTCGGTGGAGTTGGAGGGCCGGTGGTTCCTGCAGAAGGGGAAGATGATCGCGTACTACGGCGCGATCGATTTCCACGGCATCGGGCACGGTCCGCTGGAGCGGCTGGTCGCGACGAGTTTCCACTCCCCGCTGCACGCGGCGGACTGGGTGGTGGCCGAGGGCCGGGGCAAGATGGTCCTCGCCGACCGGGCGTTCGATGTGAACTCCTACGACCTCGACGACGGCAACCTCACCATTCGCTCCGGCAATCTGCTCGCCTTTCAGCCATCTCTGTCGCTGAAGCAGTCGATCATCCCGGGTTTCCTGACGCTGCTGGGCACCGGCACGTTCGTGGCCGCCTCCAACGGCCCGGTCGTCTTCGTCGAACCGCCGGTCCGGGTGGACCCGCAGGCCCTCGTCGGCTGGGCGGACTGCCCCTCGCCGTGCCATCACTACGACCACCAGTACCTGCGGGGATTCCTCGGCGGTGTCCGGGCGCACACGGGGCTGGGCGGGGTGTCGGGCGAGGAGCACCAATTCGAGTTCGTGGGCGCCGGTACGGTCCTGCTGCAGTCGACGGAGCAGATGATGGCGGAGCGGCCCACGGGTGAGGTGGTGCCGGAGGCGGGCGTTCCCGGGGGAGGTGGGGGAGGTGGCTCACAAGTACCACAGCTGCCGGGCGCGCTCGGTGGTCTCCAGCAACGTTTCGGGCTGTGAACGGTAGTCTGCGCAGGGTGAGCGGCTCGAACGTCTGAATCAGCCGCGTCCGGCCGCGGGGAGCCGGACCGGCGACCCCTGTGCGCTCCGTCCGATCCACCCGATTTTATTTCATTATTCAACTTTCACGGGTAGAATTCCTCCATGACGACCGACAGCGACACCCCCTGGCTGACCGACCAGGAACAGCGCGCCTGGCGTACCCATCTGGACGTCAGCCGGCTGCTGATGCACCAACTGGAGCGCGATCTCCAGCCGTTCGGGCTGACCAACAACGACTACGAGATCCTCGTCAACCTCTCCGAGGCCGAGGGCCACCGGATGCGGATGAGCGATCTCGCGTCGAGCACCCTGCAGTCCAAGAGCCGCCTCTCGCACCAGATCACCCGCATGGAGAACGCCGGTCTGGTCCGCCGTGAGCACTGCGAGTCGGACCGCCGCGGGCTCTACGCCGTCCTGACCGAGGAGGGCTGGGAGACCATGCGCCGGGTCGCGCCGCACCACGTCGCCTCGGTCCGCCGGCACTTCATCGACCTCTTCACCCCGGAGGGCCTGACGCAGCTGCACGCCTCGCTGAGCCCGGTCGCCGCCCGGCTGCGGGAGCAGCGCGGCACCCTCTGAGCCCACCCGCCGCGGTCCGCCCCCGGGCCGCGGCACGGGCCCCGGGCCACGGCGCCGGACCACGCGGCAGCGCGCCCCCGGACCGGACCGCGCCCCCGGCCGCGTTCCCGGAGCGCGTTCCCGGCTCCGCCCGGTCGCAAAACCGGCCCGTACGGCGGTCCGGCCCGCGGCCCCTCCCCGCCCGCGCCCCGCCTCGTCCGCCGCCCACCGACCCCGCTCCCCCGCAGGTCAGCGCGGTGCCGGCAGCCGCAGTTCGAAGACCGAGCCCTCGCGTACCCGCAGGGAGCCGCCGTGCCGTCCGGCGACGTCCCGGGCGATGGCCAGGCCGAGACCGGCGCCGCCGTCGTCCCGCGCCCGCGCGTCGTCCAGCCGGACGAACCGCTCGAAGATCCGCTCGCGGTCGCCGGGCGGCACACCCGGGCCGTCGTCATCGACCCGCAGCACCGCCTCCGCGCCCTCGCGGACCACCTCGACGCGGACCGCCGAGACGGCGTGGCGCTGCGCGTTGTCCAGGAGGTTGCCCAGCACCCGGACCAACTGGCTCCGGGAACCGGTCACCTCCGCCTCGTCCAGCCGTCCGACGGTGACGGCGATCCGGTCGGCGGTCCGCTGCGAGGTCTCCTCGCGCACCAGGGCGGCCAGCGCGACCGGGGCCCCCGCGGGCCGCTCCCCCGCGTCCAGCCGGGCCAGCAGCAGCAGATCGGCGGCGAGCTGCTGAAGCCGTACGGTGTCCTCGACCGCGCCCGGGACGTCCAGCAGCTCCGGGTGGGCGGCGCCCACCTCCAGCTGGGTGCGGAGGCTGGCGATCGGGCTGCGCAGCTCGTGGGAGGCGTCGGCGACGAAGCGGCGCTGCCGCTCGACTGAGGTCTCCAGCGCCGCCAGCGTCTCGTTGGTGGTCCGCGCCAGCCGCCCGATCTCGTCCCGCGCCGCGGGCACCGGCACCCGGCGGCCCAGGTCCGCGCTCGCGGTGATCGCGGCCATCTCGCTCCGGATGCCCTCGACGGGCCGGAGCGCCCGCCGGGTCACCAGCCAGGTCACCGCGGCCACGACGAGCAGCAGCGGCGCCAGGCCGAGGAACATCGCGGTCCGCAGCGAGCCCACCGTCTCCTGGGCCGGGGCCAGCGGCGCCCCCGCGCGCACCACGGCCTTACGACCCGCGCTGTCCTCCGCCTCGACGGTGGCGAAGCGGTAGGCGGCGCGGTGGCCGTCGACGGTGGCCGTGCCGTCGGCCGTCCGCACGTCGTCGTCCACCTCACCGTGGTCGCCGCCCCCGCGCCCGCCCCCGCCCTCGTCGGAGCCGGAGCCGTCGGGCGCGCCGTCGAACCGCTTCCCGTCGATCTCCTCCACGTCGTCGCCCACGCCCAGCGGCCGGCCGTCGTCGTCGGTCACCACCACCGGGCGGTCGTCGCCGTCCGGCAGGTCCAGATCGCCGTGGACGGAGCCGGTGGCGATGCGGACGGCGACGGCGCGGGCGGCGACCTCGGCCTGGAGGTCGGCCTGGTCGCGGAGGTTGCCACGCAGCACCAGCAGCAGTGCCGTACCGGCCGCGACCAGGGCCAGCGCCACCACCAGCGTCGCGCCGGCCGTCGCGCGGGCGCGTACCGAGCCGAACGCCTCACGCATCGGTCACCAGCCGGTACCCGGCGCCGCGCACCGTGCGGATGTACCCGGCGCCCAGCTTGCGGCGGAGTGCGCTGATGTACACCTCGATGATGTTGAGGTCGCCCTCGTACGCGAAGTCCCAGACGTGGTCGAGGATCGCGGCCTTGGAGACGACCTCTCCGGCGCGCAGCGCGAGCTGTTCCAGTACGGCGAACTCCTTCGCGGTCAACGCCACCTCCTCGCCGTCCCGCAGCACGGTGTGCGCGCCCTGGTCGACGGTGAGCGAGCCGATCCGCAGGACCGGCGCGGCCGACCGCCCGTGGCGCCGCAGCAGGGCCTTGATCCGCGCGACGAGGACCACGTACGAGAACGGCTTGGTGAGGTAGTCGTCGGCGCCGGTGTCGAGCCCCTCGGCCTCGTCGTACTCGCCGTCCTTGGCGGTCAGCATCAGGACGGGGACGTCGCTCCCGGCGGCGCGCAGGGCGGCGCAGACGCGGTAGCCGTTCAGGCCCGGCAGCATGATGTCGAGGACGATCAGGTCGTAGGAGCCGTCGCCCGCGCGGCGCAGGCCCTCGGTGCCGTCGTGCACCACGTCGACGGCGTAGCCCTCGGCGATCAGACCGCTCGCCAGCGCGCGGGCCAGCCGTTTCTCGTCCTCGACAAGGAGCAGGCGGAAGGGGCGCGCGGGCGTGGGATCAGGCATGCGCCCAGCTTCGCACCCCGTTCCTGAAGCGTTCTTCAGGGGCCTTCAGCTCCGCTTCAGCTCGGTTTTGCGACGGTGTGGTCATCGCCGAACACCGCCGATCTCAGGGGAGCACACCGACCATGAAGCGCCGTATCGTCCTCGCCGTCACCGCCGCCGCCGTCCTCATCGCCGGGGGCGCCACCACCGCCGTCGCCGTCAACACCGGCAGCGGCCCCGGCAGCCCGCAGTCCGGTGCCCGGACCACCGCACAGCTCGCCGCGACCGCCGGGGCGAACGGCGCCGCCGCCGAGGACCACGAGGACGCCGCCGAGGCCCGGCAGGCCGCCGGGGTGCGGACCACCGCCGCCCAGGCCGCCACCGCCGCGGTGCGGGCGGTTCCCGGCACCGTCACCGAGATCGAACTGGACGAGGAGCACGGCGCCCTGGTCTGGGAGGCGGACGTCCTCGGCCGCGACGGCGCCTGGCACCACCTGACCCTCGACCCGCTCACCACCCGCGTGACCGGCTCCCACACCGACCGGGACACCAGCGGCGCGCACGGCCAGGACCGGGTGCGGGCGGCGCTGCGCGGCACCACGGTGGACGCGGCGTCCGCCGCCCGCGCCACCGGCCAGGGACGCGGCACGGTGACGTCCGTCGACTTCGAGGACGACCACGGCACCAAGGCCGTCTGGGAGGTCGAGACCGTCACCCGCGACGGCAGGGAGCACACCTACCTCGTCGACCCGCGCTCCGCCGCGGTGAGCGCCGCCCCGGCGGACGACGACCACGACGACGACCAGGACGACGACTGAAGGCACCGGTGAGGGACGCACGGCCGTGGCCCCGGCCCCGCATCGCGCGGGGGCTGGGCCACGGCCGTCTCTCGTGTCGCGGGGCCACGGGCGTGCCCGGAGCGGCAGACGTACGCGGGGCTCCCGCGGGCGTACGCGGCGGGGCGAGGGCCGAGCGGCGGCAGGCACCGGCGGCGGTCCGGACCCGCCGCCCGGATCGCGCGCCCGCCCCGCACCGCCCGCCTCAGGCGCCCGTGAGCCCCGCGATCAGCTCGTCCGCCGCCTGGTACGGATCGCTCTCACCTGCGACGATGCGGTCCGCGAGGGCTTCCAGACGGCGGTCGCCGTGCAGATCGCCGATCCGTTCGCGCAGCGCCGTCACCGCGATAGTCTCGACCTCCTGGGCGGCGCGGGCGTGGCGGCGCCGGGCCAGGACGCCGTGCTCCTCCATCCACGCCCGGTGCTTCTCCAGCGCCTCGACGACCTCGTCGACGCCCTGCGCGCGCGCCGCGACGGTCTTGACGATCGGCGGCCGCCAGTCCCCGGCGGACCGCGCGGCGCCCAGCCCGAGCATGTGGTTCAGCTCCCGGGCGGTGGCGTCCGCGCCGTCCCGGTCGGCCTTGTTGACCACGTAGACGTCGCCGATCTCCAGGATTCCGGCCTTCGCCGCCTGGATGCCGTCGCCCATGCCCGGCGCCAGCAGCACCACGCTGGTGTCCGCCTGCGAGGCGATCTCCACCTCGGACTGGCCGACACCGACCGTCTCGACGAGCACCACCTCGCACCCGGCCGCGTCCAGCACCCGGATCGCCTGCGGCGCCGCCCAGGCGAGACCGCCCAGATGGCCGCGGGTGGCCATCGACCGGATGTAGACACCGGGGTCGGAGGCGTGCTCGCTCATCCGGACCCGGTCGCCCAGCAGCGCCCCGCCGGAGAACGGCGAGGACGGGTCGACGGCCAGCACCCCGACCCGCTTCCCGGCCTTGCGGTATGCGGTGACCAGCGCCGACGTGGTGGTGGATTTGCCGACGCCGGGCGAGCCGGTCAAGCCGACGACGTAGGCGTTTCCGGTCAACGGCGCCAGCGCCGCCATCACCTCCCGCAGGTGCGGGGAGGCGCCCTCCACCAGGGAGATCAGCCGGGCCACCGCCCGGGGCCGGCCCTGCCGTGCCTGCTCCACCAGCTGCGGGACGTCCACCATCGCTGCTCGGCTCCTTCGGCCTCTACGGTTCGTACGAACAGTGCGTTCACCGGCGCGGGCCGGCGGTGCTCACTTCCCCGGGACGCGGATGATCAGCGCGTCGCCCTGGCCGCCACCGCCGCACAGGGCGGCCGCGCCGGTGCCGCCGCCGCGCCGCTTCAGCTCCAGCGCGAGGTGGAGGACGAGGCGGGCGCCGGACATGCCGATGGGGTGGCCCAGCGCGATGGCGCCACCGTTCACATTCACCTTTTCGGGGGACACGCCGAGGTCCTTCACCGACTGCACGGCGACCGCGGCGAACGCCTCGTTGATCTCGATCAGATCAAGATCCTCGACGGTCAGCCCCGCCTTGCCGAGGGCGTGGTTGATCGCGTTGGACGGCTGCGACTGGAGGGAGTTGTCGGGGCCCGCGACATTGCCGTGCGCGCCGATCTCGGCGATCCACGCAAGGCCCAGCTCCTCGGCCTTGGCCTTGCTCATCACCACGACCGCGGCGGCGCCGTCGGAGATCTGCGAGGCGGACCCCGCGGTGATCGTGCCGTCCTTGGCGAAGGCCGGGCGGAGCTTGCCGAGCGATTCCTCGGTGGTCTCCGGGCGGATGCCCTCGTCCTGGCTGAAAACGACCGGATCGCCCTTACGCTGCGGGATCTCCACCGGGGTGATCTCCGCCTCGAAGATCCCGTTCTTCTGCGCGGCGGCGGCGCGCTGGTGGGAGCGGGCGGCGAAGGCGTCCTGCTCGGGCCGGGCGATGCCCAGGCGGGTGTTGTGCTTCTCCGTCGACTCCCCCATCGCGATGTTGTCGAACGCGTCGGTGAGGCCGTCGTGCGCCATCGCGTCGAGCATCTCCACGGCGCCGTACTTGTAGCCCTCGCGGGACTTCGGCAGCAGATGCGGGGCGTTGGTCATCGACTCCTGGCCGCCGGCGACGATCACGTCGAACTCCCCGGCGCGGATCAACTGGTCGGCCAGGGCCACCGCGTCCAGACCGGAGAGGCAGACCTTGTTGACGGTCAGCGCCGGGACGCTCATCGGGATACCGGCCTTGACGGCGGCCTGGCGGGCGGGGATCTGGCCCGCACCGGCCTGGAGCACCTGGCCCATGATCACGTACTCCACCTGGTCGCCGCCGATGCCCGCGCGGTCCAGCGCCGCCTTGATCGCCACCCCGCCGAGGTCGGCGCCGGAGAAGGTGCGCAGCGATCCCAGGAGGCGGCCCATGGGGGTGCGCGCCCCCGCCACGATCACGGAGGTGGTGCCGTTCGTGCCGTTCGTTGCAGACATGCGGTGCGGCCTTCCTTTGCAGGGAAGTTAACGAGGGTTCCCGTCAATGTACTGAGGGGTACGCGCCGGGTCACCGGCAAGGCGGTGTGACGGCGCGCACGTTGCGTAACCGGCCGTGCGGGCGGTGCACTGGAGCCATGCTGACGCGAATCGACCACATCGGGATCGCCTGTTTCGACCTGGACCGGACCGTCGAGTTCTACCGTGCCACCTACGGCTTCGAGGTGTTCCACTCCGAGGTCAACGAGGAGCAGGGCGTCCGCGAGGCGATGCTCAAGATCAACGAGACGTCGGACGGCGGCGCCTCCTACCTCCAGCTCCTGGAGCCCACCCGCGAGGACTCCGCGGTCGGCAAGTGGCTCGCCAAGAACGGTGAGGGCGTGCACCACATCGCCTTCGGCACCGCCGACGTCGACACCGACGCCGCGGACATCCGCGACAAGGGCGTCCGGGTCCTCTACGACGAGCCGCGGAAGGGCTCCATGGGGTCCCGGATCACGTTCCTGCACCCCAAGGACTGCCACGGCGTGCTCACCGAACTGGTCACCGCCGCCCCCTCCGCCCCGGACGAGCACTGACCTTTGCCTCCCCCGGCCGGTAGAGTGCAGCTTCGGCCGGGGTACGAGGTGCTCACGCACGGTGCGAGCGCTTCCAGGGGACGGTGCTCGGTCCATACTCCGCCGATGATCTGACACCATTTCTTCGGAAGGGCCGGCTCCGGGGGCGCAGCCCCGTACGACATGACGTGTACGGGCCCGCGCCGCAGCACCGGGGACGGCCGCCACCATGACCATGGGACGGATGGGACCGCGCAGTGCGGGGCAACGAGCGCCAGGAGCGTCAGCGGGCTGAGGCCGATCACCTCTCGCGGTTCGAGGCCGAGATGGAGCGGCTGAAGACCGAGCGGGACAAGGCCGTCCAGCACGCCGACGACCTCGGCTATCAGGTCGAGGTGCTGCGCGCCAAGCTGCACGAGGCGCGCCGCACGATCGCGAGCCGGCCCGCCTACGACAATGTCAGCCACCAGGCCGAGCAGCTGCTGCGCAACGCCCAGATGCAGGCCGAGCAGTTGCGCGCCGACTCCGAGCGCGAGCTGCGCGAGGCGCGGGCGCAGACCCAGCGCCTCCTACAGGAGCAGGCCGAGCGGCAGTCCCGCATGGAGGCCGAGCTGCACGCCGAGGCGGTCGCCCGCCGCCAGCGGCTCGACGAGGAGCTGAACGAGCGCCGCCAGACCGTCGAGTCGCACGTCAACGAAAACGTCGCCTGGGCCGAGCAGTTGCGCGCCCGTACGGAGGCCCAGGCCCGCCGGCTGATGGACGAGTCGCGGGCCGAGGCCGAGCAGACGCTGTCGGCCGCGCGGGCCGAGGCCCAGCGGCTGGCCGAGCGGGCCCGCGAGCGGCTGGACACCGCGGCGGAGGAGGCCCGCGGTGAGGCGGAGGCCATCCTGCGCCGGGCGCGGGCCGACGCCGAACGGCTGCTGAACGCCGCCTCCGTACAGGCCCAGGAGGCCACCGAGCAGGCGGAGCAGCTGCGTTCGAGCGCGGGCAGCGAGTCGGAGGAGGCGCGGCGCGCCGCCGCCGAGCTGACCCGCAGCGCCGAGGCGCGGCTGAAGGAGGCCGACACGGCGCTGCGCGAGGCGCGCGCCGAGGCCGAGAAGCTGGTCGAGGAGGCGCAGCAGAACGCCACCAAGCGGCTGTCGGCCACCGAGTCGGAGAACGAGCAGCGCACCCGTACCGCCAAGGCGGAGATCGCCCGGCTGGTCAGCGAGGCGACCAAGGAGGCCGAGGCGCTGCGGGCCGAGGCCGAGCAGCTGCGCGCGGACGCCGCGGCCCAGGCCGAGCGGCTGGTCGACGAGGCGCGCGAGGAGGCCCGTTCCAAGGCGGCGGAGGACTCCGCGGCGCAGCTGGCGAAGGCCGCGCGGACCGCCGAGGAGGTGCTGACCAAGGCGTCCGAGGACGCCAAGGCCACCACGAAGGCGGCAGCCGAGGAGGCCGAACGGCTGCGCAGCGAGGCCGAGTCGGAGGCCGACCGGCTGCGCGAGGAGGCGCACGACACCGCCGAGCAGCTCAAGGGCGCGGCGAAGGACGACACCAAGGAGTACCGCGCCAAGACCGCCGAACTCCAGGAGGAGGCGCGGCGGCTGCGCGGCGAGGCGGAGCAACTGCGCGCCGACGCCGTCGCGGAGGGCGAGCGGATCCGCGGCGAGGCGCGCCGCGAGGCCGTCCAGCAGATCGAGGAGGCGGCCGGGTCCGCCGAGGAGCTGCTGACCAAGGCGAAGGCGGACGCCGAGGAGACCCGTACCAAGGCCGGTGCGGAGAGCGAGCGGGTCCGTACCGAGGCCATCGAGCGGGCCACCGCGCTGCGCCGCCAGGCCGAGCAGGCGCTGGAGCGGGCGCGGGCCGAGGCCGAGGAGCTGCTGACCGAGGGCGCGCAGGCCGCCGAGCTGGTCGCGTCGGAGGCGGAGGAGTCCGCGGCGCGGCTGCGCGAGGAGACCGAGGCGGCCGTCACGGAGCTGCGCACACAGGCGCAGGCCGAGCTGGACCGGCTCACCGCCGACGCCGAGGAGAAAGCCGCGTCGGCCGAGGAGGCGCTGCGCCAGGCCCGCGCCGAGGCGGAGCGGCTGCGCCGTGAGACCCAGGAGGAGGCGGCCCGGCTCAAGACGGAGGCCGCCGAGCGGCGCCGTACGCTCCAGCAGCAGGCCGAGGAGGAGGCCGAGCGGCTGCGGGCCGAGGCCGCGCGGGACGCGTCGGCGGCCCGTACGGAGGGCGAGTCCGCCGCCGAGCGGCTGCGCGAGGAGGCCGCGGCCGAGGCGGAGCGGCTCAAGGACCGGGCGCAGGAGAGCGCCGACCGGATCCGGACGGAGGCCGAGGCCGCCGCCGAGCGGGCCGGCAGCGAGGCCGCCGAGGCGCTGTCCGCGGCGCAGGAGGAGGCCGCGCGGCGCCGCCGGGAGGCCGAGCAGCTGCTGGGCGAGGCCCGCGAGGAGGCCCACCAGGAGCGCACCGCGGCGCGGGAGCAGAGCGAGGAGCTGCTGGCGTCGGCGCGCACCCGCGTCAGCGAGGCGCAGGCCGAGGCGGAGCGGCTGGTCGGCGAGGCCGAGCAGCGTTCCGAGGAGCTGGTGGCGGCCGCCGAGACCGCCGCCCAGCAGGTGCGGGACGCGGTCGCCGGGCTGCACGGGCAGGCCGAGGAGGAGATCGCCGAGCTGCGGTCGGCGGCCGAGCAGGCCGCGGAGCGGACCCGGACCGAGGCCGGTGAGGAGGCCGAGCGGGTCCGCGCGGACGCCTACGCCGAGCGGGAGCGGGCCTCCGCGGACGCCACCCGGGTGCGCGAGGAGGCGCAGGAGGCGTCCCGCGCCGCGCGGGAGCTGGCGGAGCGGACGGTCACGGAGGCCATCGAGGAGGCCGAGCGGCTGCGCGCCGAGGCCGCCGGGGTGCTCGACGAGGCCCGCCGGGACGCGGGCACCGCCCGTACGGAGGCCGCCGAGCAGGCCGACCGGCTCGTCACGGAGGCGACCGCGCAGGCCGAGAAGCTGGTCGCGGACGCCACCGCCAAGGCGCAGCAGCTGCGTACCGACGCGTCGGACGCGCTGGCCGCCGGGGAGCAGGACGCGGCGCGGGCCCGTGCCGAGGCGCGCGGCGACGCCAACCGCATCCGCTCGGAGGCCGCGGAGCAGGCCGACCGGCTCGTCACCGAGGCCCGCGCCGAGGCCGAACGGATCGTCAACGAGGCGGCGGAGCTGACCTCTTCGGCGCAGGAGGACGCCGACCGTACGGTCAAGGAGGCCCAGGAGTCCGCCGAGCGGATCCGTACCGAGGCCGAGGAGCAGGCGCGGGCGCGGCTGGCCGAGGCGGCCGCGGAGGCGGAGCGGCTGCGCGCCGAGGCCGAGCAGGCGCTGGAGCAGGCCCGTACGGAGGCCGAGCGCACCGGCGACGAGGCGCGCAAGGCCGCCAACAAGACCCGTTCGGACGCCGCGGTCCAGGCCGACGAGTTGCTGACGGAGGCGGGCGCCGAGGCCGAGAAGCTGCGGACGGAGGCGGCCGAGACCGGCGCGCAGGCCGAGCGGGACGCCGACCGTACGCGGGCGGACGCCCGGGAGCAGGCCGACCACCTGGTGGCCACCGCCACCGCCGAGGCCGACCGGCTGCGGACGGAGGCCGCCGCGACGGTCACCGCCGCGCAGGAGCACGCCACCCGCACCCACACCGAATCGGCCAAGGTCAAGAAGGACGCCGAGGCCGAGGCGGAGCGGCTGCGGACCGCGGCGCAGCAGGAGGCCGACCGGCTGCTGGACGAGGCCCGCAAGGACGCCGCCAAGCGCCGCGCGGACGCCGCCGAGCAGGCCGATCAGCTGGTCGCCAAGGCCCAGGAGGAGGCCGTACGGGCGGCCGCGGCGGCCGAGGAGCAGGCCGACACGATGGTCGGCGCGGCCCGCAAGGAGGCGGGCCGCATCGTCACGGAGGCGACGGCGGAGGGCAACGCGCGGGTGGAGAAGGCCCGTACGGACGCCGATACGCTGCTGAGCGAGGCGCGTCAGGACGCCACCGCCATAAGGGAGCGCACCGAGGAGCTGCGCGCCCGCGTCGAGTCCGAGGTCGAGGAGTTGCACGACCGGGCGCGCCGGGAGTCGTCGGAGGCGATGAAGAACGCCGGCGAGCGGGTCGACAAGCTCATCGCGCAGGCCACGCAGCAGCAGGCCGAGGCCGAGGAGAAGGCCGAGAAGCTGGTGTCGGACGCGAACAGCGAGGCCAGCCGGGTGCGGATCGCGGCGGTGAAGAAGGCCGAGGGTCTGATCAAGGAGGCCGAGAACAAGCGGGCCGAGGCGGTGCGCAACGCGGAGCGGATGCGTGCGGAGGCCGAGGCGGAGGCCGCCCGGATCATCGAGGAGGGCCGTCAGGAGCTGGAGGTCCTCTCCCGCCGCCGCAAGGACATCAACACCGAGATCTCGCGGGTGCAGGACGTGTTGGAGGCCCTGGAGTCGTTCGAGACGCCGGGCGCCGGGGAGGGCAAGGCCGGGGGCGGCAAAACCGCCGCGGGAGCATCGTCAACTCGTTCGAGTGGCAAGCAGTCTGAAGGGTAGCCACTCAAATGAGGGGTCATTCTCCTCTTCAAACGGACATGGGCTCGATGACACGCCGGTCGGGCCCCTAGGATTCTCCTTATCACCTCACCGGTCTCTTTCGACAGGAACCCCATGAGCGACACTTCCTCCCCCTTCGGCTTCGAGCTCGTGCGGCGTGGGTACGACCGCGGTCAGGTGGATGACCGCATCACAAAGCTCGTCGCGGACCGCGACAGCGCGCTGTCCCGTATCACCTCGCTGGAAAAGCGGATCGAGGAGCTGCACCTCGAAACGCAGAACGCCCAGGCCCAGGTCACCGACGCCGAGCCGTCGTACGCGGGGCTCGGGGCCCGCGTGGAGAAGATCCTCCGTCTCGCCGAGGAGGAGGCAGCGGAGCTGCGCGAGGACGCCCGGCGCTCCGCCGAGCAGCACCGCGAGCTGGCCGAGTCGGCCGCCCAGCAGGTCCGTAACGACGCCGAGCAGTTCGCCGCCGAGCGCAAGGCGAAGGCCGAGGACGAGGGCTCGCGGATCGTCGAGAAGGCGAAGGGCGACGCGTCCACGCTCCGTTCCGAGGCGCAGAAGGACGCGCAGTCCAAGCGTGAGGAGGCGGACTCCCTCTTCGAGGAGACCCGCGCCAAGGCCGCGCAGGCCGCCGCGGACTTCGAGACCAACCTCGCCAAGCGCCGCGAGCAGTCCGAGCGGGACCTCGCCTCGCGTCAGGCCAAGGCCGAGAAGCGTCTCGCGGAGATCGAGCACCGCGCCGAGCAGCTGCGGCTGGAGGCCGAGAAGCTGCGTACGGACGCCGAGCGCCGGGCCCGTCAGACGGTGGAGACCGCGCAGCGTCAGGCCGAGGACATCGTGGCCGACGCCAACCAGAAGGCCGACCGGGTCCGCAGCGAGTCCGAGCGCGAGCTGGCGGCGCTCACCAACCGCCGCGACTCGATCAACGCCCAGCTCACCAACGTCCGCGAGATGCTGGCGACGCTGACCGGTGCGGCCGTGGCCGCCGCCGGCGCCCCGGACGACGAGACCGCCTCCCGCGGCATCCCGGCGCAGCAGTCCCACTGACGCCCGGTTCCGTTCCGTACGAGCGCCCCCGTTCCGCCGCGCAGGCGGTGCGGGGGCGCTCGGCCGTCCGGGCGGCGGCCGTCCGGTGGCGGGGGTATCCGGGCGGACTTAGCGTGCTTACATGATCGAGCTGGACGGGCTGACCAAGCACTACGGTGACAAGGTCGCGGTGGACCACCTCACCTTCACGGTGCGGCCGGGCATCGTCACCGGTTTCCTCGGCCCGAACGGCGCCGGCAAGTCGACCACCATGCGCATGATGCTGGACCTGGACAATCCGACGTCCGGTGCGGTGCGGATCGACGGGGTGCACTACCGCCGGCTGACGGATCCGCTGCGGTCCGTCGGGGCGCTGCTGGACGCGAAGGCGGTGCACGGCGGGCGCAGCGCGTACCACCATCTGCTCTGTCTGGCGCAGAGCAACGGTATTGCGCGCCGCCGGGTCGGCGAGGTGCTGGACACCGTCGGTCTGACCTCCGTGGCGAAGAAGCGGTCCAAGGGGTTCTCGCTCGGTATGGGCCAACGGCTGGGGATCGCGGCGGCGTTGCTCGGTGATCCGCGGGTGCTCCTCTTCGACGAGCCGGTCAACGGCCTCGACCCGGAGGGCATCCACTGGATCCGCAACCTGATGAAGAACCTCGCCGCCCAGGGCCGTACGGTCTTCGTCTCCTCGCATTTGATGAGCGAAATGGCGCTGACGGCGGACCACTTGGTGGTGATCGGGCGAGGGAAGCTGCTGGCGGACACGTCGATGCCGGAGTTCATCCGCGGTAACTCGCGCTCGTACGTACGGCTGCGGTCGCCGGAGCCGGAGCGGCTGCGGGATGTGCTGCACGCGGAGGGGATCGCGGCGGGCGAGGCGGCCGGCGGCGCGCTGGAGGTCGACGGGGAGCCGCCCGAGCGGCTCGGCGAACTGGCCGCCCGCCACCGTCTGGTGCTGCACGAACTGAGCCCGCAGCAGGCATCCCTGGAGGAGGCGTTCATGCAGCTGACGGCGGAGTCGGTGGAGTACCACGCGCACGACGGGGAGCCGGGCGGCGGCGCGGTGCCGGCCGCGCCGCCCGGTGTGACGGCCGCGTCCGGTGGCGGCTGGGGCGGCGACTGGCGGAAGAAGGGGAGTTGACGATGGCGGCGGTCGGGCAGGTGCTGCGGTCGGAGTGGACGAAGATCCGGTCGGTGCGGTCGACGGTGTGGACGCTGGGCATCGCGGTGGTCGTCACCGTCGCGCTGGGGGTGCTGATCTGCGCGCTGGCGGCGAACGACTTCGCGTCGATGCCGGTACGCGACCGGCTGACCTTCGACGCCACCAACGTGAGCTTCGCCGGGATGGGGCTGGGCCAGCTGGCGATGATCGTGTTCGGGGTGCTGGTCGTCTCCAACGAGTACAGCACCGGCATGATCCGCAGTTCGCTGGCGGCCGTACCGCAGCGGGGCACGTTCCTCTTCTGCAAGCTGGCGGTGGCGACCGCGCTGGTCTTCACCGTGGGCCTGGCGACCAGCTTCCTCGCGTTCTTCGCGGGACAGGCGATGCTCGGCGACCACCGGGCGTACCTCGGTGATCCCGGGGTGCTGCGCGCGGTGTTCGGCGGCGGGCTGTACATGACGATGATCGCGCTGTTCTCGATGGCGGTGGCGACGATGCTGCGCAGTCCGATGCTGTCGCTGGGCATCCTGATGCCGTTCTTCTTCCTCGTCTCCAACATCCTCGGCAACGTCTCCGCGACCCGGAAGATCGGCCGCTACCTGCCCGACCAGGCAGGCCAGAAGGTGATGCAGGTGATCCCGCACGACACCGATGTGCCGTACGGGCCGTGGGGCGGCTTCGGGATCATGGCGGTGTGGACGGCGACGGCGTTGATCTGCGGGTACGTCCTGCTGAAGCGGCGCGACGCCTGAGCAGGCGGTCCGCAGCGGCGGCGGGTGGCGGGTGCCGCCCGCCGCGCCCCGTTTTGGCGAGAACCGTCAAGGGACCGATAGCCTCCTAACCCTCACGGGGGCACGAGGGCGCCTCTGCCCCGACCATCTGCGAGGGGCGGAGAATGATCGAGGCAGTCGGCCTGACGAAGCGCTACGGCGCCAAGACGGCCGTGCACAACCTGTCGTTCCAGGTGCGGCCGGGCACCGTCACGGGCTTCCTGGGACCGAACGGTTCCGGCAAGTCCACGACGATGCGGATGATCCTGGGGCTCGACGCCCCGACGTCCGGCCACGCCACCATCGGCGGCCGCCCGTTCCGTCAGCTCCCCAACGCCCCGCGGCAGGTGGGCGCGTTGCTCGACGCCAAGGCGGTGCACGGCGGGCGCAGCGCGCGGGCGCATCTGCTGTCGCTGGCGCAGCTGTCGGGCATTCCGGCGCGCCGGGTCGACGAGGTCCTGGGCGTGGTCGGTCTGCAGGACGTCGCGGGGCGCCGCTCCAAGGGGTTCTCGCTCGGCATGGGACAGCGGCTGGGCATCGCCGCCGCGCTGCTGGGCGATCCGCAGGTGCTCCTCTTCGACGAGCCGGTCAACGGCCTCGACCCGGAGGGCATCCTGTGGGTGCGCAACCTGATGAAGCGGCTCGCCGCGGAGGGCCGTACGGTCTTCGTCTCCTCGCACCTGATGAGCGAGATGGCACTGACCGCCGAGCACCTGATCGTGATCGGCCGGGGTCAGCTGATGGCGGACATGCCGGTCAAGGACTTCATCTCGGCCAACTCCGCCGACTTCGCCCGGGTCCGTACCCCCGACACCGAGCCGGAGCAGCGCGAGAAGCTGACCGCGGCGCTCGGTGAGGCCGGTGCGCAGATCGCGCCCGAGCCGGACGGCGCGCTGCGGGTCTCGGGGCTGCCGCTCCCCCGTATCAGCGATCTCGCCCACGAGGCGGGCGTCCGGCTCTGGGAGCTGTCGCCGCACCAGGCGTCCCTGGAGGAGGCGTACATGCGCCTGACCCAGGGGGCGGTGGACTACCGCTCGACCGCCGACGCCCGCGCCGGGCTCCAGCAGCCCGCCGGCCATCCGCAGCAGCAGTTCGGCGGCGGGCCCGGCCTCCAGGGCGGACCGGCGCCGCAGGGCGCGGTCCCGGGCGCGCAGCCCAACCCGTACGCCCCCCAGGGCCCGTACGCGCCGCAGGCCGCTGGGGGCCAGGGGTATCCGCCGCCCGCGCAGGGCGGACCGGTGCCGCAGGGCCCGGTGCCCGGCGCGCAGCCGAACCCGTACGCCCCGCAGCAGGCCGCGGCCCCGATGCCGCAGGCCGCTCCCGCCGACATGACCGCGCCGCACCACGAGGAAGCCCGATGACCAGCCCTCAGCAGCCGCAGCCCGAGCGCGGCCCGAACGACGACGCCCCGGCGCAGGGCCCCGCCGCACCGGGTCAGCCGCCCGCCGCAGCGCCGCAGCCCCCGGCCGTCCGGCCGGACGGCGCTCCGGCGCAGTCCGCGCCCGCGGCCCCCGCGCCGTCCGGTGACGCCGCCGCCCAGGGACAGCAGCCCGCCGCCCCCCAGGAGGGGCCCGCGCGTGAGCACGGCACCGTGGTGCTCGGCACCGTGCCGGAGCGGCCCGCACGGGAGGCGGGGACGATGATGCTCCAGGCCCAGCAGCTCCCCGCGCGCCAGGGCGACGGCCCGCCGCCGCAGCCGCTGGCGGCCGGCGGCAGCCTGGCCGCGGAGCCCGGCACGATGATGCTCAAGGCCCCGGCCGCGCAGCCCGGCCCCGGCGCCCCGCAGCCGAGTGCCGCGCCGCCCGCCGCCCCGGCACCGGCCGGTCAGCCGGCCCCCGCCGGTCAGCCGGTCCCCCCTGCCGGGCAGTTCCCGCACGCCGGGC
Source organism: Streptomyces sp. NPDC027185 (assembly GCF_055567035.1). Taxonomy (NCBI): domain Bacteria; kingdom Bacillati; phylum Actinomycetota; class Actinomycetes; order Kitasatosporales; family Streptomycetaceae; genus Streptomyces; species Streptomyces sp. NPDC027185. Next base: position 336,966 of record NZ_JBVHRF010000002.1, read on the forward strand.
ACGCCCCGCAGCCGCCCGCCGCGGCGCAGCCCGGCCCCCCGGTGCCGCCGCAGGGGCAGCCGCACCCCGGCGCGTTCCAGGGCGCGCCCGGCGGTTACGTCTCGCCGATCCCGGTGCGCCCCACCCACCTCGGGCACGCGCTCGCCTCCGAGTGGACCAAGATCCGCTCGGTGCGCTCGACGATGTGGACCCTGGGCGCCCTCTTCGTCATGATCTTCGGCATCGGCACACTGACCGCCCTCGCCCTGGGCAGCCAGCGCTACGTCGAGCCAAAGCTCGGCATGGCGTTCTTCGGCGTCCTCCTCGGCACGCTCTGCGTCATCCCGCTCGGCGTCCTGGTGATCTCCTCCGAGTACGGCACGGGCATGATCCGTACGACGATGACCGCCTGCCCCCACCGCGCCCGGGTGCTCGCCGCGAAGTCGATCGTCTTCACGGCGCTGTCCTTCGTCATCACGACGATCACCACCACGCTCGTCGCGGTGCTCACCAACGGCATGGTCACCGGCCCCGACCCGACGACCGACGAGTGGCTCCGGGTCACCGTCGGCGCCGGTCTGTACGTATCGGTGCTCGGCCTGCTGGCGCTCGCCGTCGGTTCACTGCTGCGGCACTCGGCGGGCGCCATCAGCGCGATGCTCGGACTGGTGCTGCTGCCGATGCTGCTGGCCGTCTTCATGCTCGGCTCGGAGAGCCTGAAGTCGGTGAGCAAGGCGCTGATCGAGTTCTCCGTGCCCAACTCGCTGGCGTCGCTGTACGGCAACCCGTTCCTCGGCACGGACAGCGGCCCGCAGGGCTGGGAGCCCCTCTGGATCCTGCTGGGCGTCACCGCGGTCGTCCTGGGCGCCGCCTTCGCCGCCCAGTCCAAGCGCGACGTGTAGGCCGCGCTCCCGAGCCCGAAGGGCGTGCCCCCGTTCACCGGCGGCACGCCCTTCGCCGTTCCCGCACGGCCGCACCGGACGCCGTACGGGACTCCCGCCCACGTGCGGCACCAAGGCGCTCTTCTCCAGCACCACCGCCGCCAACCACGCCTCCCGCGCGGTCGCCCGCCGTCTGCGCCTGACCCCGCTGGGCTGGCTGTGGCGCCTGCGGACGGCAGCGGAGCCGGAGAACGCGTCCTGCTTCTGGGGGTGCTCCGCTTCCAGGGGTGCTCCCTAGTACCGCGGCGCGTTCCGCGACCGCTGGAGGCGGGCGCTGCGGCGGTCACGCGCGTTCCAGCACGCCTTGTGCCAGTGCCGGCGGTCGTCGACGTCGCCGAGCTGCGGCCAGGCCACGACATGCGGGACGCCCGGCGGAATCTCCTGGTCACAGCCGGGGCAGCGGTAGTGCTTGGCGGCGCCGCCCCCGCCGACGTGCCGGACCACCCACTCCTCGCCGCGCCACTGGGCGGTCTGTTCCAGACCGTAGCGGTCCCCCTCTGCGCGTTCGGCGGGCTTCGCACCGCCACGCTGGCGGTTTCGACGCGGAGACACAGGGCACCTCGGGAGATCTGCGGGGGCACGGGCCGTCACCAGCGTACGCGCCACGCGGGCGGCCACGGCGGGCCCGGTGCGTTCCTGCGATCATCGGCAGAACCCGCCGCCGGGCCGTGCCTTTGGCACGTGTCAGCCGTTATTGCCGTACGTGGGGGAAGCCGCGTCGGCTGCGAGGAGGCGGAGAGCGATGCGCGTTGGGGCTTTCGTCCTGGCCGCTCAATTCCCGGGTCAGGGACAGGGGGAAGCACTGCACAGAGCGGTCCGCTGCGCGGAGGTCGCGGAGCGTTCCGGGCTCGACGACGTCTGGCTGGCGGAGCACCACTTCGTGCCGTACGGCGTCTGCCCGTCGGCGGTGACGCTCGCCGCCCTGCTGCTGGGCCGGACGGAACGGATCGGGATCGGCACCGCGGTCAGCGTGCTGCCGACCCAGCACCCGGTGGCGCTCGGGGAACAGGCGGCGCTGCTCCACCTGACCTCCGGCGGCCGCTTCACCCTCGGGGTCGGCCGCGGCGGCCCCTGGGTCGATCTGGAGGTCTTCGGCGCCGGACTCGCCGCGTACGAGCGGGGGTTCCCCGAGGCGCTCGATCTGCTGCTGCGCTGGCTGCGCGAGCCGCGGGTGGGCGCGGCGGGCGAGCGGTACACGTTCCGGGAGGTGGCGGTGGTGCCGCGCCCCGCGCAGGCGCTGGCGCCGCCGGACGACCCGGACGCGGAGGTCCCGGGCCCCGGCGTGCTGGTGGCGTGCACCTCCCCCGCGTCGGTGCGGCTGGCGGCCGCGCGCGGCCTGCCGATGCTGCTGGGCATGCACTGCGCGGACGACGAGAAGGCCGAGATGGTGGCGTTGTGGCGGACCGCCGCACGTGAGGCCGGGCGGGACGGCGACGAGATCGCGGCCGTCCGCCATGTCTCGGCCGGTGTGGTGCAGATCGCCGACGACCGGCGGGACGCGGTCGAGACGCTGACGAAGGCGATGCCCGGCTGGCTGCGCCAGGGCCTGAGCGCCCATGTCACCGTCGACGGCCGGGCCCGCGCCATGCGGGACCCGGTCGCGTACACCGAGAAACTGTGCGCGCTGCATCCCGTCGGAACGCCGCGGAGCTGCGCCGACAAGCTGGCGGCCACGGCGGAGCGTACGGGCATCACCACGCATGCGCTGCTCGTCGAGGGGTCGGGTGATCTGGCGGCCACCGAGGAGAACGTCCGCCGCCTCGGCGAGGACGTCAAGCCGCAGCTGGGGTGAGCCGGCGGCGGCCGGGCGGCAGCGGCGTGCGGTGGGAGGGCCGTGCACCGGACGCGGCGGACGGCTTCGCGCTGTACGTCCGGGCGGTCGGGGTCCCGGCCGGTGCCACTGCCGCGCGCACCCGTGTGCAAGGCGCCTGAGCGGCGCGGCGGAAAGGGTGCGCGGCGGCAGCGGCCCCGGTCAGCAGTCGCGCAGTTCCGGTGACTGGTTCAGCAGCTGACCGCGGATGGAGGTGAAGCGGCCCAGGCGGTCGTCGACCGCCGGGTCGAGCGGGAAAACCGCGACGCGATGGCAGTTCTGGAAGGCGAGACGGACGCCGAAGTGACGTTCCAGCGATCCGCGGATCGCATCGCTCGCCAGTGCGCGCAGCAACTGACCGCGCGCCTGCTCGTCCGGCGGCGGCGTCTGATTGTCGGCGAACTCCCCGCCGTCCTCCTTCAGCCGGACCACCAGCGAGCTGATCATTCCCCATGCGTAGGGCAGGGAGGTACGGACGCAGTCGACAAATGCGGCTTCGTCGACCTCGCCTCGCTCGGCCTGTTCGAGGAGGGCCGGTGAGACGTCGAGCGACATGAGGTTCTCCTCTCGCGGCCCCACCGGGTCGGGGGGCCTAAGGGACGGGACATGGGGCATCGCGACGGAGCGTATTCGCCTCACGACCCCCCGCATCAACCGTAGGGCGCGCAAGAGCCGGGCACCAGAAGATTGCACAGACAACCGGCCAAGGACCGCTGCCGGAGGTGCGGGGGTTTCCGCCGGAAAGGTCCGCGGCTCCGGGGCGAATCGCGCGGGCGGCCCCCGGTCGAGTAGCGTGACGCCCCATGCGTCTCGTCATCGCCCGCTGCTCCGTGGACTACGCGGGCCGGCTCACCGCCCATCTCCCCTCCGCCCCCCGCCTCATCCTGGTGAAGGCGGACGGTTCGGTCTCCATCCACGCGGATGACCGTGCCTACAAGCCCCTCAACTGGATGTCGCCGCCGTGCACCCTCAAGGAGGGCGACGGTCAGGTGTGGACGGTGGAGAACAAGGGCGGCGAGAAGCTCATCATCACCATCGAGGAGGTCCTGCACGACTCCTCGCACGAGCTGGGCGTCGACCCGGGTCTGATCAAGGACGGTGTGGAGGCCCACCTCCAGGAGCTGCTCGCCGACCGGATCGAAACGCTCGGCGAGGGCTATTCGCTGATTCGGCGCGAATACCCCACCGCCATCGGCCCGGTGGACATCCTGTGCCGCGACGCCGACGGTCAGACCGTGGCCGTGGAGATCAAGCGGCGCGGCGAGATCGACGGGGTGGAGCAGCTCACCCGCTACCTCGAACTCCTCAACCGCGACCCGCACCTGGCGCCGGTCAAGGGCATCTTCGCCGCCCAGGAGATCAAGCCGCAGGCCCGGGTGCTGGCCACCGACCGCCAGATCGGCTGTGTGGTGCTCGACTACGACGGTCTGCGCGGCATCGAGGACGACAAGCTCCGCCTGTTCTGACCCCCGGCCCCCGGCCCGTACGACGGCCCGGTACGCACCCGACCGCCCACGGAGGCGGGCCGGGACGCGTACCGGGCCGTCGCGCGTTCCGTACGGCCCGTACGGAAACTCCCGTACGGCCCGTACGCCGCGGCGTCGTCAGGCCGTCGGGGAGCCGTCCGCGGTGGCCGTGCGGGCGGCGGGGCCGCTCTGTGAGTCCGAGGCGGACGGGCTCTGGCCGGTCGGCTTGCCGGTGGGGCCGGTCGGGTCCGGGGTCGTCGGCTCGTCCGTCGGCTTGTCGGTGGGCGTCGGGTCGGTCGGCCGCTGCGTGGGGCGGGTCGGGCGGCCGGTCGGCTCGGTGGGACGGCCGGTGGGGCGGGTCGGGGCGGTCGACGGGTCCGTCGGCGTCGGGGAGGTGGTGGGCGAGGTGCTGCTGGGCGCGCCGGTCGACGGGGACGGGCTCTGCGACTCCCGCGACGGGGTGGCCGAGGCGGAGGTGGCGGGCGGCGGCTCGGGCGACCAGGTGTCCGCGGGTGTCGTCGGCCCGCCGTCCGGTGTGGTGGGCTGCTCCAGGGTGGCCGGGCCGCCGGGGCGGTCGTCGCCGTCGCCGGCGGTGGCGCCGAGCGTGACGACGGTGCCGAGCACCGCGGCGAGCAGCACACCGGCGCCCGCCGCGGCGAGGTTACGGCGGGTGGTGGACCTCCCGGTCGCGGCGGCGGGCCGCACGGCGGTCTCGTCGTCCTTCTTCCCGGCGGACGCGGTGCGGGTGGTGACGAGCGGTGTGCCGGCCACCGGGGTCGCCGGGCCGGGGCGGGCGTGCCGCGGTCCGGCGGCGGAGGCGGAGGCTGTCGCGGGCGGTACGGGGGTGCCGGTCGGTACGGCGCCGGGCGCGGGCGGCGGCGGGGTGCCGGTGCCCTCGGCGCTCTGCCGCTCCCGGTCGGCGACGAGGGCGAGGGCGCGGCGTCCGGCGACCGCGCCGCTGCGGTCGGAGAGCACGCCGCGCAGCCCGATGGACGCCTCCAGTTCGGCGCGAGCCCGGTCGAGGTGGTCGCCGCAGAGCGCCAGGACGCCCAACTCGTGGTGGAAATAGGCTTCTTCGGCGACCTCGCCGGCCAGCCGGGCGGCCTCCTGGCCGTGGCGCAGACCGCGCTCCCAGGCGCTCCAGTGCAGTCCGGCGGCGAACGCCGGGGCGGCGGTGCGGGCCAGCAGCACGGCGGCGCTGGCATGACCGCCCTCGCGGCCCGCGGTGAGCGCGGCCATCGCGGCGAGGACGGCGTCCGCCTCGGCGGCGGCGCGCTCCGGGGTGACCGAGGGGTGCCCGGCCCACCAGGCGTAGTGCTGGGCGGCGGTGTGCGCGCGGGCCGTGGCGTCGTCGGCGTATCCGGCGGCGGCCAGCTGGTCGCGGACGGTGGCGGCGAGCCGGTAGTGGCCGCCCGCCGGGGTGATCAGCCCGCAGCCGAGGAGGTCACCGAGGGCGGCGTCGGCGTGGGTGTCCTGGGTGAGGGCGGGCAGATGGGCCTGGTGCGGGAGTTCGCCGCCGAGCGCCACGGCGAAGCGCAGCGTCTCCTGGGCGGCCGGGCCGAGCCGGTCGGCGATCAGCGGCGCGGGGGCCGCGGCGTCGGCGGCGGACGGCAGCGGGGCGTGGTGCCGGCCGGGGGCGCCCGCGGAGGCGGGCGCGAAGAGGCCCGGACCGTCACCGGCGGCGTCGCCGCCGCGGTCGCGCAGCCGCAGCAGCGCCGCCGCCTGGACGAAGCGCAGCGGCAGCCCCTCGGACTCGAACCACAGGTCGGCGGCCCACGCGGTCTCCTCGTCGGTCAGCGGCCGCTGCACGGCGCGCTCCAGCAGGCGCAGACAGGCGGCGCGGCCGATACCGCCGAGGAAGACCTCCTCGACCGGGCAGCCGGGGCTGGGCGCCGGGACGTCGGGGGTGGCGGAGAAGAGGAAGGCGCACTCGGGGGTGGCGTCGAGCAGTTCGTCCAGCGCCCGGCCACCGAACTCCAGGTCGTCGAGGACGACGATCGCGCCGATCCCGGGGAGCAGCCGCAGCAGTTCCTCGCGGTCGGGCCGGTACTGCGGGGTGCGGTGAACCGCGGCGAGGAGGGCGTACAGCAGGTCGGTGGGGGTGCGGTGGTAGCCGGAGAGGCGGACGACGCCGTCGGGGGCGACGCCGGCGCAGGCGGTGGCGACGGCGTCGAGGAGGCGGGTGCGGCCCGCGCCGGACGGCCCGGTGAGCCGGACGGAGCGGCCCCGGGTCAGCAGCCGGACCAGCCGTTCGGTCTCCTCGCCGCGCTCCTCCAGGGTGGCGGTGCGGGAGGCGTGGACGGGCGCGCCGGGCGGTACCGGCGGCGCGGCGGCGCGGGCGGCCTCGGCGCGCTCTGCCGCGTCGCGGCGGGCGGGCTCCGCCGGGCGTTCCCCGGGCGGGCAGGGCTCCATCTCGCTGCCGTCGAGGGGATTGACGGTGACCAGATAGCGTCCGGCGACGAGGCGGACGGTGCGGACGGGTTCGTCGGGGCCGGTCTGCATCCCGCCGAAGGCCGGTGCGCCCGGCGCGGCGCCGCCCGCCGGGACGCCGTTCTCCTCGGGCGCCCGCCCGGTGTTCGGGTCCATGCTCACAGCCCCCAGCTGCCCTTCTGTCTCGCTCCGCCCGGCCGCGCGGGCCCGTCCTCGCGGCCGGGTGCGCGCCGTCGTCGTGTGGTCCGGCCGATGCCCCGGCCGCGCGGTGCGGGCCGGGCAGAGGTCAGTTGCCGCGGCTGTCGCGGACGCGGAAGGTGACCCTAGCCCCGGGATGGTACGGGTCCGCCGCCGGGGCCCTGACATGTCCGGAACGACCCGTTCCGGCCGGATGACGGCGGAGCCGCCGGACCCGGACGGCGCACCGCCGGGCGCGCCGGGGCTCACACCCGGGGCAGCGTCTCCGCCGCGAGCCCGCCCTCGATCGCGAGGATGCGGTGCAGCTTGGTGGCGACCAGCAGCCGCTGCATCTGGGGCGGCACCCCGCGCAGTACGAGGCGGCGGTTGACCCGGCCCGCCCGGCGGTGCGCCCCCATGATCACGCCGAGCCCGGTGGCGTCCCAGGAGTCCAGCTCGGTCAGATCCAGCACGAGATCGCCGTACCCGGAGTCGACGGCGGCGTGCAGGGCCGTACGGGCGTCCGCCGCGCTGCGGACGTCGAGGCGGCCCCCGACGATCAGCTCGGCGTAGTCGCCCTTGATGTGCATATGCGCTCCCCGAATGGTGTGGTGCCGTGCTGGAGGCGGCCCCGCCGTTCCCGGCGGGGCCACCCCTGGAGGGTCTACCGAACTGACTGCCTCTCCGACGGCGAAGTTGCCGCCCGTGAGCGAACCGATACCGAATTCACCCGACGGGGTGACCACTTCGCCGCCCCTGATCTGACGTCACGTCAGCATCCGTGGACAGGGCGCCTCCTGAGCTTCCAGGATGCCAGGCCGCGCCGTCGTTTCAGTGCGCGTAGAAGCCGCGTCCGCTCTTGCGGCCGATGTCCCCCGCGTCGACCATCCGCCGCATGACCTCCGGCGGCGCGAACTTCTCGTCCTGCGACTCGGCGTAGATGTTGTCGGTGGCGTGCAGCAGGATGTCGACGCCGGTGAGGTCGGCGGTGGCCAACGGGCCCATCGCGTGGCCGAAGCCCAGCTTGCACGCGAGGTCGATGTCCTCGGCGCTCGCCACGCCCGATTCGTAGAGCTTGGCCGCCTCGACGACCAGCGCGGAGATCAGCCGGGTGGTGACGAAGCCGGCGACGTCGCGGTTGACGACGACGCAGGTCTTGCCGACGGACTCGGCGAACTCGCGGGCGGCGGCGAGGGTTTCGTCACTGGTCTTGTAGCCGCGCACCAGCTCGCACAGCTGCATCATCGGCACCGGCGAGAAGAAGTGCGTCCCGACCACCCGCTCGGGGCAGGAGGTCGCCGCGGCGATCTTGGTGATCGGGATCGCGGAGGTGTTGGAGGCGAGGATCGCGTCGTCCTTGGCGAGCTTGTCGAGCGCCTGGAAGATCTCCCGCTTGACCTCGATCTTCTCGAAGACCGCCTCGACGACGACGTCCGCGTCGCCGACCGCGTCCAGATCGGTGGTGATGGTGATCCGGGCCAGCGCCTGCTCTGCGGCGTCCGCGTCCAGCTTCCCCTTGGCGACGAACTTCCCGTACGACGCCTCGATACCGCCCTTGCCGCGGGCCAGCGCCCCGTCCGTCACATCGCGGAGCACCACGTCCCACCCCGCCTGGGCGGAGACCTGTGCGATACCGGACCCCATGAGCCCGGCACCGATGACGGCGAGCTTCTTTGCCACTGCTGTCCCCTCACACGCTGTGTTTCCCAGAATCGGTCAGGGTGACGATATCTGGACTGAGCGATCGTTTGGTAGGTAAGAGACACGCGTCACGCCGGGGCCCGGCGAACGGCCCGGAGGCCGGACCCGGCGGCCCCGGGAAGCCGTCAGAGGGCCCCGTACGCGGCGCAGTTCGGGCCCCTCGCCCGCCCGGCCCGCGCGGGCGAGAGGTCCGGCGGCCCGCCCGCGTACGCTCGTGCCCATGGTGAATCTGACGCGTATCTACACCCGCACCGGCGACAAGGGCACCACCGCGCTGGGCGACATGAGCCGCACCGCCAAGACCGACCGCCGCATCGCCGCCTACGCGGACACCAACGAGGCCAACGCGGCGCTCGGCGTGGCCCTGGCCCTGGGGCACCTGCCCGAGGAGGTCCGGACGGTGCTGCTGCGCGTGCAGAACGACCTCTTCGACGTCGGCGCGGATCTGTCCACGCCGGTCGTCGAGGACCCGAAATACCCGCCGCTGCGCGTCGAGCAGAGCTACATCGACAAGCTGGAGGCGGACTGCGACCGCTTCCTGGAGCAGCTGGAGAAGCTGCGCAGTTTCATCCTCCCGGGCGGCAGCGCCGGGGCGGCGCTGCTGCATCAGGCGTGCACGGTCGTCCGCCGCGCCGAACGCGCGACCTGGGCGGCGTTCGAGGAGCACGGCGACACCATGAACCCGCTCACCGCCACCTACCTCAACCGCCTCTCCGACCTGCTGTTCATCCTGGCCCGTACCGCCAACAAGGAGGTCGGGGACGTGCTGTGGGTGCCGGGCGGCGAGCGGTAGCTCCGTCCCGGACGGACGTCCGCGCGCCGATCGGCCGGGCCGCCCCCGCCGCGGTCCGGCCCGCGCTCAGCGCAGCGCCTTCGGCGGCCGGGCCTGCTCCCTGTCCGGCGCCGCACCGGTCGGCGTCTTCTTCGCACCGGTCGGCGTCTTCTTCGGCCAGAGCAGGTAGGACAGGGCGATCACCCCGTGGACGGCGACGACCCGGGCCATGGTCAGCTGCCAGCCCCGCAGCGTCGAGGTGTCACCGCCTGCGCCGACGTACTCCACAGCGAGTTGCAGCAGCCCGGCGGCGACCGCGCCCATCACGACCGTCCGCAGCCACAGCTTGCCCTCGTGGCGGGCGCGGGGCAGCCCGTGGCGGGGCGGCTTCACCGGCCGCGGGGCGCCGCCGAAGCGGTGCGCCACATGGCCGTCGGCCCAGCGGATCGTGTAGTGCCCGTAGGCGACGGTGTAGCCGATGTAGACCGCGGCCAGTCCGTGCTTCCAGCCCGCCGTGGCGCCATTGCGCAGATCGATCGCGGTGACGATCAGCAGCGCCAGCTCCAGCAGCGGCTCCAGCAGCAGTACGGCGGCGCCGGCACGCGGCATCCGCAGGCCGTACCGCAGCGTCAGACCCGCCGCGAGCAGCACCCAGAAACCGACCTCGCAGACGATGATCAACGTCACGACCATGGCGTTCCTCCTCCGGTACACCACCAGCCTGGGCCCGCCCGCGGCCCGCGGCGTCGTCGCCCGTGACGATTTACGGCTGCATCTTTCGATGGAGCGACGGGCGGGGAAGGCCCGCCACGGCGAGGAGGCGGGCGGCGGCCCGGCCGTGTTGGATGGACGGATGCCGCTCCCCCGCCCCGCCCGCCCGCACCGCGACGACGTCCTCATCGCGGCCGCCGGGCTGCTCGGCGGGGCGCTCCTGTGGGCGCTGGGGCTGCGCGGGACGCCGCTGCTGCCGCAGCTGCCGTCCTGGGCGGCGCTGGTGGCGCTCGCCGTCGCCGCCGGAGCCGAACTGCTGCGCCGCACCGCACCGCTGACCGGTCTGGCACTCGCCACCGCCGCCCTCGCCCTGGACACCTGCGCCGGGACGCTCCTGGCCACCGTCATGATGTTCACCGACCTGGTGTACGCGGCGGTGCTGCACGGCGGGCCCCGCACGGCCCGCCGCATCCCGCCGGGCTCGGCGCTGGTGACCGTCCTGGGCACGCTGGTCGCGCTCGCCGTCGTCCGCGACCAGCGGGGGCTGTTCATCGGCGTGCTCATCGGCCTGGTCACCCTCACACCCGCCTGGACCGGCCTGATCGTGCGCAACCACCGGGACGCGGCGCAGGCCGCCCGGCTGCGGGCCGAGCAGACCGCGCTGCTCGCCGAGACCGACCGGGTGCAGGCGGTCGCCGCCGAGCGCGCACGGATGGCCCGGGAGCTGCACGACGTGGTCGCCGGACATCTGTCGGCCATCGCCCTGCACACCACCGCCGCGCAGACCCTCGACGATCCGGCCGCGACCCGCGAGGCGCTGGGCGTCATCCGCGAGAACAGCGTCCGCGGCCTGGCCGAGATGCGCCGCCTCATCGGACTGCTGCGCGCCTCCGGCGGCGCCGAGGCCGACGGCGAACCGGCCGCCGTCCCCACCCTCGACGGCCTCCCCGCCCTCCTCACCCGCGCCCGCGCCGCCGGAGCCGCCGGCGGCCTGACCTTCCGCCTGGACGACGCCCGCCCCCGGGACGACGGCGGTACGGCCCGAGGCCCGGACGACGGCGGTACACGGCCCGGCCCCGCGCCCCGGGGCGGCCCCGGAGCACCCCGGCCACTCCCCGTCCCCGTCGAGCTGGCCGCCTACCGAATCATCCAGGAGTCCGTCACCAACGCCCTCAAGCACTCCGCACCCGGCGAGGTCACCGTCCGCCTCGACCGGCCGCCGGGCGGGCCGCTCACCACCGTCGTGACCAGCCCGTACGGCGTCCGCCGCAGGCCATCGGCCGCCCGGTTGCCGGGCTCCGGCGCCGGACTCACCGGTATGCGCGAGCGCGCCGCCCTGCTCGGCGGCGACTGCGAGGCGGGCCGGGCCGACGGCCCCGACGGTCCCGTGTGGCGCGTACGGGCCACCCTTCCCACCACCGAGGAGGCACCTCCGGTATGACCGGCACACCCCCGCGTCCGCTGCGCGTCGTCGTCGCCGAGGACCAGTCGGCGGTCCGCGCCGGGCTCGTCCTCATCCTCCGCTCCGACCCCGGGATCGAGGTCGCCGGGGAAGCCGCCGACGGCGAGGAGGCCCTGCACCTCGCCCGCGAGCTCCGCCCCGACCTCGTCCTCATGGACGTCCAGATGCCCCGCCTCGACGGCGTCTCGGCCACCCGCCGCATCACCGCCGAGGGGCTGGCGGACGTCCTGGTGCTGACCACCTTCGACCTCGACGCGTACGTCTTCGGCGCGCTGCGCGCCGGGGCCGCCGGCTTCCTGCTCAAGGACATGGACGCGAAGGCGCTGCTGGCCGCGGTGCACACCGTCGCCGCCGGGGACGGCATCGTCGCACCCGCGGTCACCCGCCGGCTGATCGCCGAGTTCGCCGGGACCTCCGCGCCCCGGGAGCGCACCGGGCCCGCCCCCGACCCGGCGGTACTGGAGACCCTGACGCGCCGCGAACGGGAGGTCCTCGGCGTCCTGGGCCGCGGCCTGTCCAACGCCGAGGCCGCGCTACGCCTGGAGATGGCCGAGGCCACCGTGAAAACCCACGTCAGCCACCTGCTGGCCAAACTGGGCCTGCGCAGCCGCGTCCAGGCGGCCGTCCTCGCCCAGGAACTGGGCGTGGAACCGCCGCCGTAGCCCTACGGCAGGGAGCGGACGAACGGACTCAATCGGCGCCGGCCACCGGAGATCACTCCGTCAGGGACGAGCCCGCTCAAGCCGCCTCGCCGTTCTCTCCCCCAAACTCCGTCCGGGGGGACCCCCTCCCAGCGGGACAGCACTTCACGCCACGTTGACCCTCCCCCAAACTCCGTCCGGGGGGACCCCCTCCCAGCGGGACAGCACTTCACGCCACGTTGACCCGCTGGCCAGGAGGTGCCGCCTCCAGCCACGCCAGGAAGCCGGTGAGGGCGTCCTCGCTCATGGCCAGTTCCAGGCGGGTGCCGCTGTGGCGGCAGACGAGGACGACGGAGTCGGAGAGCAGCGCCAGCTCCTCCTCGCCCTGCGGGGTGCGGCGCTCGACGACCTCGATGGCGGAGCGCTCCAGGATGCGGCGGGGCCGCGGCGCGTAGGAGAAGACACGGAACCACTCGACGCGGTCACCGTTGTAGCGGGCGACGCCGTAGATCCAGCCCTTGCCGCTGGGCTCGCGCTCGTCCTCCGGTACGTCCCAGCGCAGGCTGCAGTCGAAGGTACCGCCGGACCGCTGGATGAGCCGCCGCCGCAGCCCGAAGACGAACAGCCCCAGCAGCACCAGCACCACGACCGCGCCGCTCACGAGCAGAGCGAGGACCATCTCGACCGACCTCCTCGCCTCTGTGGGGGATCCCCGCGCCGGGTCGGGCGCGAGGGAGGGAAACGCACCTGCATTGCCTCAGCCGCGGGCCGCTCCGGAAGTCTCCGGGCAGCCCGCGGCTGAGGATCGATCTCGTCGGCGACGGGGCTCAGTGAACGCCCGCCACCGCACGCAGCCGGACATCGGCGCGACGCTCGGCGGCCGCGTCAGCGTCCGACTTCGCTCGCTCCAGTGCCCGCTCCGCGCGCTGGACATCGATCTCGTCCGACAGCTCGGCGATCTCCGCGAGCAGAGACAGCTTGTTGTCGGCGAACGAGATGAAGCCGCCGTGCACCGCGGCGACGACAGTACCGTCCCCGCTCTCGCCGGTCGTACGGATCGTCACCGGGCCCGACTGCAGCACGCCGAGCAGCGGCTGGTGTCCGGGCATGACGCCGATGTCGCCCGACGAGGTGCGCGCGACGACCAGGCTGGCCTCACCGGACCAGACCTGCCGGTCCGCTGCCACCAACTCGACGTGCAGCTCAGCCACGATGGCTCCTCGGGTCTCCACCTGCCGGGTCCGGCAGATGTTGGGTCAAATACTAGTGGTCGTACGGGCCGGGGGCGGCCAGGGCCGCCCCCGGTGCCGAGGCCGGGGTCAGGAGACGCCCAGCTCCTTGGCGTTCCGCTCCAGGTCCTCGATGCCACCGCACATGAAGAAGGCCTGCTCGGGGAAGTGGTCGTACTCGCCGTCCGCGATGGCGTTGAAGGCGTGGATCGACTCGTCGAGCGAGACGTCCGAACCGTCGACGCCGGTGAACTGCTTCGCGACGTGGGTGTTCTGCGAGAGGAACCGCTCGATACGACGGGCGCGGTAGACGGTGAGCTTGTCTTCCTCACCCAGCTCGTCGATACCCAGAATCGCGATGATGTCCTGGAGGTCCTTGTACTTCTGCAGGATCGTCTTGACGCGCGAGGCGCAGTCGTAGTGCTCCTGCGTGATGTACCGCGGGTCCAGGATGCGGGACGTGGAGTCCAGCGGGTCCACCGCCGGGTAGATGCCCTTCTCCGAGATCGGACGGGAGAGCACCGTCGTCGCGTCGAGGTGGGCGAAGGTGGTGGCCGGCGCCGGGTCGGTCAGGTCGTCCGCGGGGACGTAGATCGCCTGCATCGAGGTGATCGAGTGACCACGGGTCGAGGTGATGCGCTCCTGGAGGAGGCCCATCTCGTCCGCCAGGTTCGGCTGGTAACCCACCGCGGACGGCATACGGCCGAGCAGCGTGGACACCTCGGAACCCGCCTGGGTGTAGCGGAAGATGTTGTCGATGAAGAAGAGGACGTCCTGCTTCTGGACGTCACGGAAGTACTCCGCCATCGTCAGACCGGCCAGGGCGACGCGCAGACGGGTGCCCGGGGGCTCGTCCATCTGACCGAAGACCAGCGCGGTCTTGTCGATGACGCCGGAGTCCGTCATCTCCTCGATGAGGTCGTTGCCCTCACGGGTGCGCTCACCGACACCGGCGAACACCGACACACCGTCGTGGTTGTTGGCCACGCGGTAGATCATTTCCTGGATCAGAACGGTCTTGCCGACACCGGCACCACCGAACAGACCGATCTTGCCGCCCTTGACGTACGGGGTCAGCAGGTCGATGACCTTGACGCCGGTCTCGAACATCTCGGTCTTGGACTCGAGCTGGTCGAAGGAGGGCGCCTTGCGGTGGATCGGCCAGCGCTCGGTGACCTGGGCGGCCGCCTCGGGCTTGTTCAGGATCTCGCCGAGGGTGTTGAAGACCTTGCCCTTGGTGATGTCACCGACGGGCACGGTGATGCCCGCGCCGGTGTCGGTCACCGGAGCCTGGCGGACCAGACCGTCGGTGGGCTGCATCGAGATCGCCCGGATGAGGCCGTCACCCAGGTGCTGGGCGACCTCAAGGGTCAGCGTCTTGGTCGTGCCCTGCTCGGCAGGGTCGTCGACGTCGACGTGCAGCGCGTTGTAGATGTCCGGCATCGCGTCGACGGGGAACTCCACGTCGACGACCGGGCCGATGACCCGCGCGACGCGGCCTGCGGCCACGCCCGACGCGGCGGTCGGCTCAACAGTGGTGGTCATAGTTGTCAGTCACTCCCCGCGGTCGCGTCGGCCAGGGCGCTGGCGCCACCGACGATCTCGCTGATTTCCTGGGTGATTTCGGCCTGGCGGGCCGCGTTGGCAAGCCGCGAGAGCGACTTGATGAGCTCTTCGGCGTTGTCGGTGGCCGACTTCATCGCGCGCCGCGTGGCGGCGTGCTTCGAGGCGGCGGCCTGGAGCAGCGCGTTGTAGATCCGCGACTCGACGTACCGCGGCAGCAGGGCGTCGAGGACGTCCTCCGCCGAGGGCTCGAACTCGAAGAGGGGAAGGATCTCCCCGCCCTTCGCCGGCTCCTCCGTCCCACCCGCGGCGGAGCCGAGGCTGAGCGGCAGCAGCCGGTCGTCGAGCGCCGTCTGCGTCATCATCGACACGAACTCCGTGAAGACGATGTGGAGTTCGTCCACACCACCCTCGGCGGTGTCCTTCTGCACGGCCGCGATCAGCGGCGCGGCGACCGCCTTCGCGTCGGCGTACGTCGGGCTGTCGGTGAAGCCGGTCCACGACTCCTGCACCGCCCGCTCGCGGAAGGCGTAGTACGACACGCCCTTGCGACCGACGATGTAGGCGTCGACCTCCTTGCCCTCGGCCCGGAGCCGCTCGGTGAGCAGCTCCGCGGCCTTGATGACGTTGGAGGAGTAGCCGCCGGCCAGACCGCGGTCGCTCGTGATGAGCAGCAGCGCGGCGCGGGTCGGCCGCTCCGCCTCGGTCGTCAGCGGGTGCTGGGTGTTCGAGCCCGTGGCAACCGCTGTCACCGCGCGGGTCAGTTCACTCGCGTACGGCGTCGACGCCGCCACCTGGCGCTGCGCCTTGACGACGCGCGAGGCGGCGATCATCTCCATCGCCTTGGTGATCTTCTTGGTCGCGGTGACGGAGCGGATGCGACGCTTGTAGACCCGGAGCGAGGCTCCCATGGATCAGGTCCCTTCCGTCGTCACTTGGCGGTGCTGACCGGAGCGTCCTCACCGAGAAGCTTGCCGTCCGAGGTCTCGAACTGCTGCTTGAAGGCGGCGACGGAATCGGTGAGCGCCTGGATGGTGTCGTCGGACATCTTGCCGCCCTCGACGATGCTGACCAGCAGGTCCTTCTTCTCCCGGCCCAGGTAGTCCAGGAGCTCCCGCTCGAAGCGGCGGATGTCCTCGACGGGCACGTCGTCCATCTTGCCGGTGGTGCCGGCCCAGATGGAGACGACCTGGTCCTCGACGGGGTACGGGGCGTACTGACCCTGCTTGAGCAGCTCGGTCATGCGCTTACCGCGCTCCAGCTGGGCCTTCGAGGCGGCGTCCAGGTCGGAACCGAAGGCGGCGAACGCCTCCAGCTCGCGGTACTGGGCGAGGTCCACACGGAGACGGCCGGAGACCTGCTTCATGGCCTTGTGCTGGGCGGAGCCACCGACACGGGAGACCGAGATACCGACGTTCAGCGCCGGGCGCTGGCCCGCGTTGAACAGGTCGGACTCCAGGAAGCACTGGCCGTCGGTGATGGAGATGACGTTGGTCGGGATGAACGCCGACACGTCGTTCGCCTTGGTCTCGACGATCGGGAGACCCGTCATCGAACCGGCACCCAGCTCGTCGGAGAGCTTCGCGCAGCGCTCCAGCAGACGCGAGTGCAGGTAGAAGACGTCACCCGGGTACGCCTCGCGGCCCGGCGGGCGGCGCAGCAGCAGGGAGACGGCGCGGTAGGCGTCGGCCTGCTTCGAGAGGTCGTCGAAGATGATCAGGACGTGCTTGCCCTGGTACATCCAGTGCTGGCCGATGGCCGAACCGGTGTAGGGCGCCAGGTACTTGAAGCCCGCCGGGTCGGACGCCGGGGCGGCGACGATGGTGGTGTACTCCAGGGCGCCGGCCTCCTCCAGCGCACCGCGCACGGACGCGATGGTGGAGCCCTTCTGGCCGATGGCGACGTAGATGCAGCGGACCTGCTTCTTCGGGTCGCCCGAGCGCCAGTTGTCGCGCTGGTTGATGATCGTGTCGACGGCCAGGGCGGTCTTGCCGGTCTGGCGGTCGCCGATGATCAGCTGACGCTGGCCACGGCCGATCGGGACCATCGAGTCGACAGCCTTGTAGCCGGTCTGCATCGGCTCGTGGACCGACTTACGGACCATGACGCCCGGAGCCTGCAGCTCCAGGGCGCGGCGGCCCTCGGACTCGATCTCGCCGAGGCCGTCGATCGGGTTGCCCAGCGGGTCGACGACGCGGCCGAGGTAGCCCTCGCCCACGGCGACCGAGAGCACCTCACCGGTGCGCTGCACCGGCTGGCCCTCCTCGATCCCGTTGAACTCGCCGAGGACAACCGCACCGATCTCGCGCTCTTCGAGGTTGAGCGCGAGGCCGAGGGTGCCGTCCTCGAACTTCAGCAGTTCGTTCGCCATCGCCGAGGGAAGGCCCTCGACCTTCGCGATGCCGTCACCGGCCTCGCTGACCGTGCCGACCTCCTCGCGCGAGGCCGCGTCCGGCTTGTACGCCTGGACGAAGTTCTCCAGCGCGTCCCGGATCTCCTCCGGCCGGATCGTGAGCTCCGCCATCTGGGTTCCCTGCTCTCCTTGTTGGGCCCGAAGTTACTTGCGGGGGTCCGGGGGTTACGTTCCCCCGGGGGGTTTCCGCCTACGGCCCAACTCGGGCCGCCGTCGTGCTTGTGCTGTCTCCCGGTGCGGGCTCCCGGCCGCGGCCGGACCTCGCGGTCCGGCCCGTCGGCGGTGGCGCCCTGCCACCGGTGGTGCAGCTCTTGAGTTGGTGGCTGGGTCAGCCGGCCATCCGCCGGGCCGCCTCGTCGAGGCGGTCCGCGATGCTCCCGTTGATGACCTCGTCGCCGATCTGCACCTGGACACCGCCGAGGACCTCGGGGTCCACGTCGAGGTTCAGGTGGATCTGCCGTCCGTAGACCGCTGCCAGCGCGGCGGCGAGGCGCGTGCGCTGGCCCTCGCTCATCGGCACCGCCGTGGTGACCACCGCGACCATGCGGTCGCGCCGGTGCGCGGCCAGCTTGGAGAGGGCGTCGAGCCCCGCTTCCAGGCTACGGCCTCGCGGCTGGGCCACGAGCCGGCCCACGATGCGTGCGGTCACCGGGTTGGCCCGGCCGCCCAGCAGCGTGGTCACCAGCTCGGTCTTGGCGGCGACCGAGGCGTTCCGGTCGGTCAGTGCGCGGCGCAGCTCGCCGTTGGAGGTGAGGATCCGGCCGAACCGGAACAGCTCGTCCTCGACGTCGTCGAGCCGGCCGGACCGCTGTGCCGCGGCGAGGTCGGCGCTGTAGGACAGCTCCTCCATCGCGTCGGCGAGGTCACGCGAGCGCGACCAGCGGGACCGGACCATGCCGGACACCAGGGCGGCGGCCGGGCCGCCGATCTTGGTGCCGAGCAGCCGGTCGGCCAGCTCGGCCCGCGCCTCGCCGGACTGCGCCGGGTCGGTCAGGACCCGACGCAGCGAGACCTCGCGGTCGAGCAGAGCGGTGACGGCAGCCAGCTCCTCGGCGAGCTTCGCCGCGTCGACGGACGCGTTGTCCGTCTGCGCGTCGAGCTGCTCGCGTGCGGAGGCGAGTGCCTCGCGGCTCGCTCCGTTCATCGGCCGGCCTCAGCCTTCGTCGTGTCCGACGCCGCCTTGGCCTCGAGCTCGTCGAGGAAGCGGTCGATGGTCCGGCTCTGCCGGGCGTGGTCCTCCAGGGACTCGCCGACGAGCTTGCCGGCCAGGTCGGTGGCGAGCTTGCCCACGTCCTGGCGCAGGGACTGCGCGGCCTGCTTGCGGTCGGCCTCGATCTGGGCGTGACCAGCAGCGATGATGTCCTCACGCTGCCGCTGGCCCTCGGCCCGCATCTCGGCGATGAGCGTCGCGCCCTGCTCCTGCGCCTCCTGGCGCAGGCGCGCGGCCTCGTGGCGGGCGTCGGCGAGCTGGGCCCGGTAGTCCTCCAGGACCTGCTGGGCCTCGGCCTGTGCGGCCTCCGCCTTCTCCATCCCGCCCTCGATCTTCTCGCGGCGCTCGTCCAGAACCTTGTTGATGTTCGGGAGGAGCTTCTTGGCGAGGAAGCCGAAGACGATGAAGAAGGCGACCAGACCGATGACAAGCTCTGGGATCGGCGGGATGAGCGGGTTCTCGGGAACCTCGACCTCACTCGCCAGGCTGACCAGGGTCACGTCAATGCCTTCCGTCTAAGGGGATCGTCGGTGCGGTTCGTTTACTTGTAAACGAAGCCCATGACGATGCCGATGAGGGCGAGCGCCTCACAGAAGGCGAAACCCATGATCTGGTTGGTGCGGATCAGGCCCGCGGCCTCGGGCTGGCGGGCCAGGGCCTGGGTGCCGTTACCGAAGATGATGCCGACGCCGACGCCGGGGCCGATGGCGGCCAGGCCGTAACCGATCGCGCTGGCGCTGCCGGTGAACGCGTCTGCGGAGGCGAGGGTCTGGAGAGCGGACATGCCGGTTCTTCCTTCTCTTTCAAGTACCGGTGGGGGTTGGCCACCGGACGTCTGGGGGTTGAGGGAGGCGGGGTGCTCAGTGGTGCTCGGCGAGCGCGCCCTGCACGTAGTTGCAGGCCAGGAGAACGAAGACGTACGCCTGGACGGCCTGGATGAACAGCTCGAAAGCGGTCATCACGATGGTCATCACGAACGAGGCGCCCGCGTAGACGAAGCCGACGCCGTTCGCCAGGTAGAAGCTGGCGATGGTGAACATCACGATGAGCATGTGGCCCGCGAACATGTTCGCGAACAGTCGCACCGCGTGGGTGAAGGGCCGGATGAGCACGTTCGAGAAGAGCTCGATGATCATCAGGAGCGGCAGGACCGCGCCCAGCGACTTGTCGTAGCCGGTGATGTTCTTCAGACCGCCGACGAAGCCGTGCTTCTTGAACGTGAGGAACATCCACAGGACCCAGACCATCAGGGCCAGACCCGCGGGGAAGGCGATGACCGAGGTCACCGGGAACTGGGCGACCGGAATGATCGACCAGAGGTTCATGATCCACACGAAGAAGAACAGCGAGACCATGAAGGGGACGTACTTCTCGCCCTCCTTCTTGCCGAGCGCGTCGTACACGAGCCCGCGGCGCACGAAGTCGTAACCCGCCTCAGCGACCATCTGGAGCTTGCCCGGCACGACCTTGGCGCGTCCGAAGGCGGCCCAGAAGAACCACACCACGACGACCGTGCTCAGCAGAGCCAGCAGCATCGGCTTGTTGAAGTTGATGCCGCCGATGGTGAAGAGCGGATCGAAGACGAACGAATGAAGGCCCGGGGCCTCGAAGCCACACCCCGGGATGAAGAGGTGGCACTCCGTGTCGAAGGCGAGCATCGTTTCAGCACTCACCGCGGGCTCCTTCAGCGTGGCGCATGGGTACGGCAACCTCGTTGTGTCGGCGCGGCATTGAGCCACGGAGCGGCACTGGACTGGTCTTGCGGATTAGGGGGTGGCGTCTCGGCGCGGGGCCGGGTCGGATCGCAGGCATCGGCCACGAGGACCACCGGCTCCAGCTCGTGGAACGCGGGTGCTCAGCCGCCTGCGTCGACTGTGCCGTAGTTGGCACCGGACGATAGCAGGCCCGCGAACGGCCTTTTATTCCGGCCCTACGTGTCACGTCGGCGACCCCGCCGTCTCCGCCTTCTTCGCCTCAGCGGAGTCAGGGTCCACGTAGAGAATCTTCGCCTTCATGTGACCGCGGGTCTGCGCGGCGATCCACACGAGGGTGGCGCCGAGCAGCGTGAAGGCGAACGCCTTCGTGTCGAAGAGCGTGGTGTCCTTGAAGGCCATCATGAAGACCGCGACCAGCAGGATCTGCACCGTGTAGAGCAGGAGCCCCATCATCTGGAAGAGCTGCGGGTGATTCTTCGCGGTCTGCTGCAGGACGACGAGCCCCGCCCCCATCACGAACACCACCAGCAGGGTGCCGACCACGGCACCGATGGCCCCCGCGCCGCCGACGAGCGCGGCGCTGACCGCGACGGCGACGACGCCGGCGGCAAGCGTGGGCACGAGGGCATGAACGAGAAGTCGGGCGTCATTCGACTGCATGGCGGCGCTCCGGCAAGGGGGTGGGGGTGTTCGTCAGGAACGAGCGTAGACCCGGCCGGCGGAAGAACCTGATGGGCCCAAAGGCCCGGAACTGTGCGGGCCTTCGGCCCTGTCGCCGAGTCTCGTGAACGGTATCACAAACTATTTGATGAGGTCTTTACCTCTATGGTGTGCCACCTGTCACACGTGAGCGTGATCCTGCGCGTTGGTGCAGCGACAGAAAGCACTTTGTCTGCTATAGCGCCAACTCACCCGATTTGATGACGCAGTTGACGGACGCCGATGACGTCGCACACGGGTTTCAGCGGTGACTGTCCGCGCGGCGGTGGTCCACGAAGCGTGACCGCTCGCCGATCGCGGTGGCGCCGTGCAGCCCCGCGGCGACCGCCTCGCGCGCCGCGTCCCGCTCCTCCCGTACGCCCTCGGCGGGCTCCGCCACGGCGCCCTCGGCGGGCTCGGGGCGGACGACCCTGCGGTAGCGCGGCGGGACGATGCGCTGCGCCCACATCGGCGCCCGCGGCGTGAACCGCGGCAGCAGGAGCAGCACCAGTCCGACGGCGCTCAGCAGCACGATGCCCAGGACGATCCACATGCTCGCGTTGTTGACGGAATACGCGACCGCGCCGAACGCGATCAGCGCCGACCAGAAGTACATGATCAGGACGGCGCGGCTGTGGGAATGGCCGATTTCCAGCAGCCGGTGGTGGAGGTGACCGCGGTCCGCGGCGAACGGCGACTGGCCGTTCCAGGTGCGCCGGACGATCGCCAGGATCAGGTCGGCGACCGGCACCGCGATGACGGTCAGCGGCAGCAGCAGCGGGATGTAGACCGGGACCATCGAGTGCGTCGCCTCGCGGATACCGCCGGTCTTCAGGCTGAGCAGATCCGGGTCGACCTGACCGGTCACCGACACCGCGCCGGCGGCCATCACCAGGCCGATCAGCATCGATCCGGAGTCGCCCATGAAGATCCGCGCGGGGTGCATGTTGTGCGGCAGGAAGCCCAGGCACATGCCCATCAGCACCACCGAGAACAGCGTCGCGGGCGCCGCCGCCTCGATGCCGTAGCCGAACCACATGCGGTACGCGTACATGAAGAACGCCGCGGCGGCGATGCAGACCATGCCGGAGGCGAGACCGTCGAGACCGTCGACGAAGTTCACCGCGTTGATGGTGATGACGACCAGCGCGACGGTCAGCAGGGTGCCCTGCGTCGGCGACGGCAGGTACGTGCCGACGCCGGGGATCGGGATGTACAGGATCGTCAGACCCTGGAGGACCATCACGCCCGCGGCGACCATCTGACCGCCCAGCTTGACCAGCGCGTCCACGCCCCACTTGTCGTCCAGGACGCCCAGCAGCCAGATCAGCGCAGCGCCGGAGAGCAGGGCGCGCGGTTCGTTGGAGTCCGCGAAGACGCTCTTGAGATTGGTCAGATGGGAGGCCACCAACAGGCCCGCGCACAACCCGCCGAACATCGCGATGCCGCCGAGCCGGGGCGTCGGCTCGCGGTGCACGTCACGCGCGCGGATCTCCGGCATCGCCCCGGCCGCGATGGCGAACTTCCGCACCGGGCCGGTCAGCAGATAGGTCACCGCGGCCGTGACGCACAGCGTCAGCAGGTATTCACGCACGGGCTGCCCCACAGATATAGCTGGCCATCACAGCCCCACACCCTATGCGGGTCCGCGACCACGCCGTACACACAGGTGGCGGGCTGCCGGGTGACAGAGGTCCGGCGCCGTCCCCGCGGTGTGGGACGGCGGGGGGCCGTACGCGGTTCCCGTTCAGTTCCGGCCGGGATACGGCGGAAAACCGCCGACGAGGGCCGCGGTGCGCGGCCGGACCGCGCGCTCCCCGCGCAGCGCCGCGCCGATCAGCTCCGCGATCCGCGCCATCTCCGGCCCGCCCATCCCCTGCGTCGTCACCGCCGCGCTGCCCAGCCGGATGCCGGTACGGCGCGCGGGTCCGTCCGGGCAGGCCAGCGCGCAGGTGTCGAGGACGATCCCGGCGGCGGCCAGCCGGGCGCGGGCCGCCGCCGCGTCGAGGCCGAGCGGCGCGGTGTCGGCGACGATCAGATGGGTGTCGGTGCCGCCGGTGGCGAGCGTCAGGCCCTGGTCGGCGAGGGCGGCGGCGAGCGTCCGGGCGTTGTCGACGGTCCGCCGGGCGTAGCCGCGGAACGCGTCGGTGGCCGCCTCGCGGAACGCGACGGCCTTCGCGGCGACGGAGTTCATCTGCGCGCCGCCCTGCGAGAACGGGAAGACCGCGCGGTCGATGCGCTCGGCCAGCCGCGCCCCGCACAGGATCATCCCGCCGCGCGGCCCGCGCAGCACCTTGTGCGTGGTGGCGCAGACGACGTCGGCGTACGGCACCGGGTTGGGCGCCACTCCCCCGGCGATCAGTCCGGCGGGGTGGGCGACGTCGGCGATGAGGTAGGCGCCGGTCTCGTCGGCGATGTCGCGGAAGGCGGCGTAGTCGAAGTGGCGCGGGTAGGCGATCGACCCGCAGACGATCGCCTTGGGGCGGCGTTCGCGGGCCAGGGCGCGGACCTCGTCGAGGTCGAGGAGGCCGGTGGCCGCGTCGACGCCGTAGCCGGCGAAGTCGAACCAGCGGCCGGAGAAGTTGGCGGGCGAGCCGTGGGTGAGGTGCCCGCCGTGCGGCAGGGACAGGGCCAGCACGGTGTCCCCGGGGCGCAGCAGGGCGGCGTAGGCGGCCAGCACGGCGGAGGAGCCGGAGTGGGGCTGGACGTTGGCGTGTTCGGCGCCGAAGAGGGCCCTGGCGCGTTCGGCGGCGATCCGCTCGGCGAGATCGACGATCTCGCAGCCGCCGTGATGGCGGGCGCCCGGATAGCCCTCCGCGTACTTGTTGGTGAGCGGGGAGCCGAGGGCGGCGAGGACCGCGGGCGAGGTGAAGTTCTCCGCGGCGATGAGCTGGAGCGTCTCGCTCTGCCGGGCGCTCTCGCCGACCAGCACGCCGGCGATCTCCGGGTCGGCGGCGGCCAGCGCCGCGAAGTCGGCCGGACACGCCCCGGCGTCGGCGGCCGCCACGGCGTCCGGACGCGCGCCGTCCGGTGGCGTACTGCGGGGTGACGCGGTGGTGGCGGACATGGCGCGCTCCGGGCCTCGTACGGGGACTCACGTCCAATGTAGGCGCGGTACGGCGATCGGGCGCGGCGGCGGGGGCACCGGGGGCGTACGGGGCGGGAGAGGGCCGTGGGCGGCCCCGGTGTCCGGGCCCGGGTTTCCCCTACGCCCGTGCCGGGACCCCCGTGAGGGCGGTGACGACCGGGTCGAGGGCCTGGTTGATCTCGTCGCCGATGGAGCGGAAGAAGGTGATGGGGGCGCCGTACGGGTCGTGGACCTCGTCGGACTCCGGGTCGGGCGCCAGCAGCCAGCCGCGGAGCGCGGCGGCGGCGCCGACCAGGGCGCGGGCCCGCTCGACCAGTCCGTGGTCGGGCAGCTCCGGGTCGGGCTCGGGCAGGGTGGCCGGGTCTATCGCCCGGACCAGGCGGTTGAACTCCTTCAGCGTGAAGGTGCGCAGCCCCGCGGAGTGGCCCATCGAGATGACCTGGGCGCGGTGGTCGCGGGTGGCGGTCAGGACCAGGTCGGCGCGGATGACGTGCTCGTCGAGCAGTTCCCGGCCCAGGAACCCGGCCGGGTCGGCGCCGTAGTCGGCGAGGACCGTCGCGGCGTGCGTCTCCATGGGCGCGCCCTCATGGCCCCAGGTGCCGGCGCTCTCCACCACCAGACCGCTCGTCCCGCCGCCGAGCCGCAGGTCCAGGGCGTGCCGGTGCAGCCGCTCGGTGATCGGCGAGCGGCAGACGTTGCCGGTGGAGACGTGCAGGATCCGGAAGCGGGCGGGCGCGGCCGGCGCCGCGGCGCGGGCCTGGACGGCGGCGGCGTAGCCGGACGGCGGCACCGACGGGAAGGCGGTCTCGCCCGGCCCCGTTATGCCGCGCCCCAGGGGCGCCATCAATTGGCCACCTCAAGCTCGGGCACGACCTTCCGCAGCTCCTCGGCGCTGAGGGCGCCCTCGCGCAGCAGCACCGGGACCCGGCCGGTGACGTCGACGATGGAGGACGGCACGGCGGCGGGCGTGGAGCCGCCGTCGAGGTAGACGGAGACGGAGTCGCCGAGCATCTCCTGGGCGGCGTCGCAGTCCTGCGGGGAGGGGTGTCCCGTGAGGTTGGCGCTGGAGACCGCCATCGGGCCGAACTCGGTGAGCAGTTCGATGGCGACGGGGTGCAGCGGCATCCGCACCGCGACGGTGCCGCGGGTCTCGCCGAGATCCCAGGTCAGTGACGGCTGGTGGGTGGCGACGAGGGTCAGCCCGCCCGGCCAGAACGCGTCGACCAGCTCCCACGCCTGCTCGGAGAAGTCGGTGACCAGGCCGTGCAGGGTGTTGGGCGAGCCGATGAGGACCGGTGAGGGCATGCCGCGGCCGCGGCCCTTGGCCTCCAGCAGATCACCGACGGCCTCGGCGCTGAACGCGTCCGCGCCGATGCCGTAGACGGTGTCGGTCGGCAGGACGACCAGCTCGCCGCGGCGGACGGCCGACGCGGCCTCACGCAGACCGGTCGCGCGGTCGGTCGCGTCGCTGCAGTCGTATCGCCGTGCCATTTAACGGTCCTCCTCGTGCGGAACGGATACATCGGGCGTCGGGGTGGCCGTCATGGCGACACCCGGCGCGCGGTGGCGAAACGGGGCCGGTTGTTCAGGTCCGGGTGGTCGGCCGCGTCGGCCCAGCCCCGTTCCTCGGCGAAGATCCACGGCACCTGGCCGCCCTGGGTGTCGGCGTGCTCGACGACGACGAGCCCGCCGGGCCGCAGCAGCCGGTGCGCGGTCCGCTCGATGCCCCGGATGGTGTCCAGCCCGTCCTCACCGGAGAACAACGCCAGCTCGGGGTCGTGGTCGCGGGCCTCGGGGGCGACGTACTCCCACTCGGTGAGCGGGATGTACGGCGGGTTGGAGACGACCAGGTCCACCTGGCCGTCCAGCTCGGGCAGCGCGGTCAGCGCGTCGCCGTGGTGGAGGGTGACCCGCGAGCCCTCGACGTTGCGCCGGGCGTACGTCAGGGCCTGCTCGGACAGCTCCACGGCGTGCACCTCGGAGCGCGGCACCTCCTGCGCCAGGGCGAGGGCGATGGCGCCGGAGCCGGTGCACAGATCGACGATGACCGGCTCGACGACGTCCAGCGCGCGCACCGCGTCTATGGCCCAGCCGACCACCGACTCGGTCTCCGGGCGGGGCACGAACACGCCGGGGCCGACGTGGAGTTCGAGGTAGCGGAAGAACGCCCGCCCGGTGATGTGCTGGAGCGGTTCGCGGGCCTCGCGGCGGGCGATGGCCTCCCAGTACCGGGCGTCGAAGTCGGCGTCGGCGACGGTGTGCAGCTGGCTGCGCTTGACGCCGTGGACGTGCGCGGCCAGCTCCTCGGCGTCGAAGCGCGGTGAGGGCACGCCGGCGTCGGCCAACCGCTGGGTGGCCTGGGCCACCTCGGCGAGCAGCAGGTTCACGGGTTCCTCCAGCCGGTCGTGCGGGCGTGCGGGTGGTGCGGGGTCCTACTGGGCGGCGGCGAGTTTGGCCGCCGAGTCGGCGTCCACGCACGCCTGGATGACCGGGTCGAGCTCACCGTCGAGCACCTGGTCCAGGTTGTACGCCTTGAAGCCGACGCGGTGGTCGGAGATGCGGTTCTCCGGGAAGTTGTACGTCCGGATGCGCTCGGAGCGGTCGACGGTGCGGACCTGGCTGCGGCGGGCGTCGGACGCCTCCCGCTCGGCCTCCTCCTGGGCGGCGGCCAGCAGCCGCGAGCGGAGGATGCGCATCGCCTGCTCCTTGTTCTGGAGCTGGCTCTTCTCGTTCTGGCAGGAGACGACGATGCCGGTGGGCAGGTGGGTGATGCGCACCGCGGAGTCGGTGGTGTTGACCGACTGGCCGCCGGGGCCGGACGAGCGGTAGACGTCGATCCGCAGGTCGTTGGGGCCGATCTCGACCTCGACCTCCTCGGCCTCGGGCGTGACGAGCACCCCGGCGGCGGAGGTGTGGATACGGCCCTGCGACTCGGTGGCGGGGACGCGCTGGACGCGGTGCACCCCGCCCTCGTACTTCAGCCGGGCCCAGACGCCCTGGCCGGGCTCGGTCGCCCCGCCGCCGCCCTTGGTCTTCACGGCGACCTGGACGTCCTTGTAGCCACCGAGGTCGGACTCGTTGGCCTCCAGGATCTCGGTCTTCCAGCCGGCCCGCTCGGCGTAGCGCAGGTACATCCGCAGCAGGTCACCGGCGAACAGCGCGGACTCCTCGCCGCCCTCACCGGCCTTGACCTCCAGGATGACGTCCTTGTCGTCGCTCGGGTCGCGGGGGACGAGCAGCAGCCGCAGCTTCTCGGTCAGCTCATCGCGCCGGGCGTCGAGCTCCTTGACCTCGTCGGCGAAGTCCGGGTCGTCCGCGGCGAGTTCCCGCGCGGTCTCCATGTCCTCGCCGGTCTGCTTCCAGGAACGGTAGGTGGCGACGATCGGGGTGAGTTCGGCGTAGCGCTTGTTGAGACGCATGGCCTCGCGCTGGTCGGCATGGACCGCGGGGTCGGCCAGCTTCTTCTCCAGACCGGCGTGCTCGCCGATCAGTTCCTCGACCGCCTCGAACATCGTGGGGTTCCTTAGCTGACTGGTGTTTCCGGGCGCCGGTCACCTGGTGCGGCGCGGGGCCGCGGCGTCGCCGGACCTCCGGCCGGGTCCGTGGCCTGGACGACAAAGCGCCGGTCCGGTCGCCCCTTCGAGGGGCGACCGGCAACCGGCGCCTTGCGGGTCGCTACTTCTTGGCCGAACCGGCGGCCTTGCCGAAGCGGGCCTCGAAGCGGGCCACACGGCCACCGGTGTCCATGATCTTCTGCTTGCCCGTGTAGAACGGGTGGCACTCGGAGCAGACGTCGGCGCGGATGCTGCCGCCCTCGACGGTGCTACGGGTGGTGAAGGCCGCGCCACAGGTGCAGCTGACCTGCGTCTCGACGTACTCCGGGTGGATGTCGCGCTTCAAGGGGATCTCCTAGGTTCGGGAGTGCTCCGGGTCGTGCCGCGGGTTTGCGTCACGTGAACCGGGGCCGACGGTCCAGTCTGCCAGGACTTGTCGCATCTCCCAAAACCGGGGTGGACCGCCGGGTATTCCCCGCCCCGTACGCGGGGAAACCCCCGGGATCCCGCGGTTACCCGCCGTTTCCACTCCCCCACTTCGCGTGGTGATCCGCCGCTACTTCACGTACGAACCGGTGCCGCCCTTGTCGCCCGCGGAGTCCTTGAGCGCGCTCCGGGGGATGGCGCGGTCCTGCCGCAGCGCGTCCCAGACCTGCGCGGTCTGCCGGGGCAGCGGGGCGACCCGTGCCGGGTCGAGCTTGTCGTACGCCACGGGCAGCGTGACCATGCGGATGTCCTGCGAGCCGAGGGAGGCGAGCGACTTCGCCAGGCCGGTCAGCGCGCCGACGGAGTTGAGGTCGGTGTCGGTGGTGACGGTCTTGGTGGCGGTGTCGGCGATGTCGTAGAGCTTGGCCGGGCTGGTGAACACGCCGACGCTCTTGACCTGCTGCATCAGCGCCTTGACGAAGGTCTGCTGGAGCTGGATGCGCCCGAGGTCGCTGCCGTCGCCGCCGGGGACACCGTGCCGGGTGCGGACGAGTCCGAGGGACTGCTCGCCGGTCAGGACGTGGTGTCCGGCGGGCAGGTGGAGGTGGCTGGAGTCGTCGTCGATCGGCTTGCTGGTGGTGAGGGGCACCCCGCCGAGCGCGTCGATGAGCTTCTTGAACCCGGTGAAGTCGACCTCGACGAAGTGGTCCATACGGATGCCGCTGAGCGATTCGACGGTCTTGACGGCGCACGCCGGACCGCCGACCTCGTAGGCGGTGTTGAACATCACCCGCCGCGCCCCGGGCACCTCCTTGCCGTCCTTCAGACAGGACGGCCGGGTGATGAGGGTGTCGCGCGGGATGGAGACGACGCTCGCCTTCTTGTGGCCCTTGTAGACGTGCAGCACCATCGCGGTGTCGGAGCGCGCGCCGCCCTCGTCGGCGCCGTACTCGGCGTTGCTGCCGGCCCGCGAGTCGGAGCCGAGGACGAGGATGTCGAGCGAGCCGTTGTCGACGTCGTCGGGCCGGTCCTTGCCGAGGGCGGCGTTGATGTCGATGCCCTTGAGGTTGCCGTTGAGCTGGTAGTAGACGTAACCGAGTCCGGCGCCGGTGAGCAGCAGACAGCTGACTCCCGCGCAGAGCGTGATGGTCAGGGCACGGCGGCGCCGGCTGGGCGCCTTGCGGCGGCGGCCGGTGGCGCGTATGCGGCGGTTGCGGCCCGCCGCCTCCTGCTGCGTCCCGTTGCTGTCGGCCATGTGCTCCTCGGTCCGTGTGCGCTGCCCCCGCCCGCCCCGTGCGGGCACGGCGCGTCATGTCGTGGGAGACGGGGAGCCGGACGGAAGGGTTGCACAGCGACCTGTGCCGGTCCGGTGACGGCAAGGCGGCGACCGCGCTCCGCCGCCCCGCCCGTCCGGCCGCCCCGACCAGGGACGATGGTCACTTTCCGGCCACCCGCGGGCGGTCGGTTCCGGGCATTTCCTGTGCGAAAGGTCTCAGCGGGACGCCCCGGACGGAGGGATACGGACCGACCGCCCCCGGCACGCGCCCGTACCCCGTACGCGACCGGGCCTGGCCGCCGGGCACCCGCTCCGCCCCGGACAGCACGGAGCCCCCCGCACCCGGAGGTGCGAGGGGCTTTCCGTGGTCACGGCGTGTGACCGGGGCGTCAGTCGTTGCCGTTGCCCGTGGTCGGCGTCGTCTTCTGGATCTGGAGCAGGAACTCCGCGTTGGACTTCGTCTGCTTCATCTTGTCCAGCAGCAGCTCGATCGCCTGCTGCTGGTCCAGGGCGTGCAGCACCCGGCGCAGCTTCCAGACGATGGCCAGCTCGTCCGCGCCCATCAGGATCTCCTCCTTACGGGTGGACGACGCGTCGACGTCCACCGCGGGGAAGATCCGCTTGTCGGAGAGCTTGCGGTCGAGCTTGAGCTCCAGGTTGCCGGTGCCCTTGAACTCCTCGAAGATCACCTCGTCCATCCGCGAACCGGTCTCGACCAGCGCGGTGGCCAGGATGGTCAGCGAACCGCCGTCCTCGATGTTGCGCGCCGCGCCGAAGAACCGCTTCGGCGGGTAGAGCGCGGTCGAGTCGACACCACCGGACAGGATGCGGCCGGAGGCGGGCGCCGCGAGGTTGTACGCACGGCCCAGACGGGTGATGGAGTCCAGCAGGACGACCACGTCGTGACCCAGCTCGACGAGGCGCTTGGCGCGCTCGATGGCCAGCTCGGCGACGGTGGTGTGGTCCTCGGCCGGGCGGTCGAAGGTCGAGGAGATGACCTCGCCCTTGACCGACCGCTGCATGTCGGTGACCTCTTCGGGCCGCTCGTCGACGAGGACGACCATCAGGTGGCACTCGGGATTGTTGCGGGTGATCGAGTTGGCGATCGCCTGCATGATCATGGTCTTACCGGTCTTCGGCGGGGCCACGATCAGACCACGCTGGCCCTTGCCGATCGGCGTCACCAGATCGATGATCCGGGTCGTCAGACCGCCCGACTCACCCTCCAGGCGCAGCCGCTCCTGCGGGTAAAGGGGCGTCAGCTTCCCGAACTCCGGCCGCTGACGGCCCTGTTCGGGCGCCACGCTGTTGACCGTGTCGAGGCGGACCAGCGCGTTGAACTTCTCGCGGCGCTCGCCGTCCCGCGGCTGGCGCACCGCACCGGTGACGTGGTCACCCTTGCGCAGACCGTTCTTACGGACCTGGGCGAGCGAGACGTACACGTCGTTCGGGCCGGGCAGGTAGCCGGAGGTCCGGATGAACGCGTAGTTGTCGAGGATGTCGAGGATGCCCGCGACGGGGATCAGCACGTCGTCCTCGGAGACCTGCGGCTCGTTGCCGAAGTCCTCACGGCCGCCACGACGGCCCCGGCGGTCGCGGTAGCGGCCGCGGCGGCCACGGCGGCCGCCCTCGAAGTCGTCGCCGTCGTCGTGACGGTTGTCCCGCTGACGGCCCTGGCGGTCGCCCTGGTTGCCGGAGTCGTTGCCGTCGTTCTTGTTGCGGCGGCCCTGCTGGCGGTCGCGGCGGTCGCCCTTCGGGCCGCGGTCCTGACGGTCCCCGCGGTCCTGGCGGTCGCCGCCCTTGTGCTGCTGCTCGGACTGCTCGCCCTTGGCGGGGCGCTCGTCGGCGGCGGTGTCGGCCTTGGCCTTCGGCTCGGCCTTGGGCTCGGCGGCGCCCTCGGGGCTGCCGGCGGCGGCGGTGGCCCGGCGGCGACGGCGCTCACCGGCCGGCTGCTCGTCACTGGCGGGCTGACCGGGGATGTCGATCTGCTGCTGCCCGGCCTGCTTGTCGGCGCTCTTGTCGGCCTTGGCCGGCTTGTCGGCGGCCTTGGCGGCGTCGCCCTCACCCGTACGGGCCTTGGAGGTGGTGCGGCGCTTGGGCTTGGTGTCGGTCTCGGCGGGCGCGTCGGCCTTGGCGGCGCCGGAGGCGCCCGCGGCCTGCCTCTCCTTGATGACCTCGATCAGCTGGCTCTTGCGCATCCGCGCGGTGCCCTTGATGCCGAGGCCGGAGGCGACCTGCTGCAGCTCTGCCAGGACCATGCCGTCGAGGCCGGTACCGGAACGGCGGCGCCGCGTGGTGCCGGCAGCACCGGTGGCAGGCGCGGCGGGAGCGTCCGTGGCGGGCGCGGTGGCACTGCCATCGGTGCGCACGCCCATCAGATCGGTGGTGTCGCTCACGAAGGGTCCTTCCCTGGAGCGGGCGTCGGCCTGTCTGGCTCGGCGACCGGTTGTGCTGTCCGGCTGGTGGTCCCGCGGTGTTGCGAACCGGGCCGGGGCGGTGGTCCCGCCGGATACGGCGGAGAGATCAATTCATTGGTCCGGCGCGAAGGGATGCTGTGTGACCCATGTCCGTCACGCCGATTCCGGAGCGTGCTCACTCCTGCTCGGGCCATTGCTTCGAGCAGTTTGGGAGGCTCCCGGAAGAAAGGTGGTCCCGATAGGGACACGAAGCATCGCGCCACTCAGGCGTCGAGTACTGACTTGAGGTTAACACTACCGGATCCAACAAACATTCCCCCTTCCCGAGACCGGCAATCGTCGATCACCCGCGCCGGTCACCCGGCGAGCGGCAGGACGCACGCGCCCGCCGCGTCGAGGGTCAGCCGGTTGGCCGCCCAGCCCTCTCCCGCCAGCGCGGCGACCTTGTCGGCCGAGGCTTCCTCGGCCAGTGCGAGCACCGTCGGGCCCGCACCGGAGATGACCGCGGGGACACCGTCCGCACGCAGTCGGTTCACCAGGGCCACGCTCTGCGGCATCGCCGGGGCGCGGTACTCCTGGTGAAGTCGGTCCTCGGTCGCGGCCAGCAGCAGCTCGGGGCGCCTGGTCAGCGCCTCGACGAGCAGTGCGGCGCGTCCGGCGTTGGCCGCCGCGTCCACATGCGGGACGGCGCGCGGCAGCAGTCCGCGGGCGGTCTCGGTGAGCACCGGCTTCCCGGGGACGAAGACCACGGGGACGACCGAGTCGGCCGGCTCCATCCGGATCGCGCGGGCCGCGCCGGCGTCCGTCCAGGCCAGCGTGAAGCCGCCGAGCAGACAGGCGGCGACGTTGTCGGGGTGGCCCTCGATCTCGGTGGCCAGCTCCAGGA
Source organism: Streptomyces sp. NPDC027185 (assembly GCF_055567035.1). Classification (NCBI taxonomy): domain Bacteria; kingdom Bacillati; phylum Actinomycetota; class Actinomycetes; order Kitasatosporales; family Streptomycetaceae; genus Streptomyces; species Streptomyces sp. NPDC027185. The sequence goes on from NZ_JBVHRF010000002.1 coordinate 369,532, forward strand.
GCGCGGTGTCGTCGAGCCGCTGCTCACCGCCGATGGTCACCGCGCGGGCGGCGACGATGCCGGCGCAGATGGCCGCCGAGGACGAGCCGAGGCCGCGGCCGTGCGGAATGCGGTTGGCACAGACGATTTCCAGCCCGCGCGGCTGCCCGCCGAGCAGGTCGAAGGCGGTACGCAACGAGCGTACGAGCAGGTGGCTCTCGTCGCGCGGCAGGGTTTCACTGCCCTCACCTGCGATGTCTACGTGCAGACCGGAGTCGGCGACCCGCACCACGACATCGTCGTACAGCCCCAGCGACAGGCCGAGGGCGTCGAAGCCGGGGCCGAGGTTGGCGCTGGTGGCGGGGGTGCGCACCCGGACGGCGGCGGCACGGAACGCGGGACCGGCCATCGCTCGATGACTCTCCTTGATTGATGTGCGGTACTGCCCCGCGCCACCGCGGCGCCGAGGCGCCCGGCCGGCCGCCGGGGTCTGTTCTGACCTGCCCTGCACACCACTGCGTCATGCCGTGCGGAGGGGAGTTGGCTGCCAGCCTATCGAAGGAAGGTTCTGTGGCGACATAGGGCGCACGGGAGGCGCACGGTGCGTGTCGCACGCCGAACCGTGCCTCACTTCCGACTTTGCAGCCTTTGCAGACTTTGCGATACGGCGGGTCACCCGCCCCGTGGGCCGGTGGCCCGCCGTACGCCCGGCGGGTGCGGTCGCCGGTTACGCGAGGCCGAGGCGCTGGGCCGCGGCGTCCGCGTCGATCGGGACGGTGACGGGCTGCGGCGCGCCGGCCACGGCCCAGTCGGGGTCCTTGAGGCCGTTGCCGGTCACCGTGCAGACGATGCGCTGACCGGGGTCGACCTTGCCCTCGTCGGCGGCCTTGAGCAGACCGGCGACCGAGGCGGCCGACGCGGGCTCCACGAAGACGCCCTCCTGCGCGGCCAACAGCCGGTAGGCCGCCAGAATCTGACGGTCGGTCACCTCATCGATGGCGCCGCCCGACTCGTCCCGCGCCTGCTCGGCGAACGACCACGACGCGGGGTTGCCGATGCGAATGGCGGTGGCGATGGTGTGCGGGTCCTTGACGACCTCGCCGCGCACGATCGGGGCGCTGCCGGACGCCTGGAAGCCCCACATCCGCGGGGTGTGCGAGGCGAGGGAGTCGGCGGCGTACTCGCGGTAGCCCTTCCAGTACGCCGTGATGTTGCCGGCGTTGCCGACGGGCAGGACATGGATGTCGGGCGCGTCGCCGAGCATGTCGACGATCTCGAACGCCGCGGTCTTCTGGCCCTCGATGCGCACAGGGTTGACGGAGTTCACAAGTGCGACCGGATATTTGTCCGAAAGTCCACGGGCGAGCGTCAGACAGTCGTCGAAATTTCCGTCGATCTGGAGGATCTTCGCACCGTGCACCAGCGCCTGACCCATCTTGCCGAGGGCGATCTTGCCCTGCGGGACGAGCACGGCGCAGACCATCCCGGCCCGCACCGCGTACGCGGCGGCGGAGGCGGAGGTGTTGCCGGTGGAGGCGCAGATGACGGCCTTGGCGCCCTCCTCCTTGGCGCGGGTGATGGCCATCGTCATCCCGCGGTCCTTGAAGGAGCCGGTGGGGTTGGCACCCTCGACCTTGAGGTGCACCTCGCAGCCGGTGCGCTCGGACAGCACCTGCGCGGGGACGAGCGGTGTGCCGCCCTCCCGCAGGGTGACCGCCTCGGTCGTGTCGCTGACCGGCAGCCGGTCGCGGTATTCCTCGATGATTCCGCGCCACTGACCGTTCGCGGCGGACGCGGTGGAATTGGCAGACATGGGTTCCTTTACTCCCCTTCGACCCGCATGATGCTGGCGACACCACGGACGGTGTCCAGCTCGCGCAGAGCCTCGACGGTCGACGACAGGGCGGCGTCGGCCGCCCGGTGGGTGACGACGACGAGGGACGCCTCGCCGTCGGCGTCGGGCCGCCCCTGTTGACGGACGGTGTCGATCGACACCCCGTGCTCGGCGAAGACCGTGGCGACCTGCGCGAGGACGCCGGACTTGTCGGCCACGTCGAGACTGATGTGGTACCGCGTGACGACCTCGCCCATGGGGCTGACGGGCAGCTGCGTGTACGCGGACTCCCCCGGCCCGGTGGTGCCGGCGAGCTTGTTGCGGCAGACCGCGACGAGGTCGCCGAGGACCGCGGAGGCGGTCGGCGAACCGCCCGCGCCCGGTCCGTAGAACATCAGCTGACCTGCGGCGTCGGACTCCACGAAGACCGCGTTGTACGCCTCGCGGACGGAGGCCAGCGGGTGGCTGAGCGGGATCATCGCGGGGTGCACGCGGGCGGTGACGGACGCGCCGTCCGCGGCGCGCTCGCAGATGGCGAGCAGTTTGACGGTGCACCCCATCCGCTTGGCGGAGGCGATGTCGGAGGCGGTGACCTCGGTCAGGCCCTCGCGGTGCACGTCGTCGATGGTGACGCGGGTGTGGAAGGCGATCCCGGCGAGGATCGCGGCCTTCGCGGCGGCGTCGAAGCCCTCGACGTCGGCGGTCGGGTCGGCCTCGGCGTACCCGAGGGCGGTGGCCTCGTCGAGCGCCTCGCTGTATCCGGCGCCGGAGGTGTCCATCTTGTCGAGGATGAAGTTGGTGGTGCCGTTGACGATGCCGAGGACGCGGTTGACCTTGTCGCCGGCGAGCGATTCACGCAGCGGGCGGACCAGCGGGATCGCACCGGCGACGGCCGCCTCGTAGTAGAGGTCCGCGCCGTGCCGCTCGGCCGCGGCGTGCAGCGCGGCGCCGTCGGCGGCGACCAGCGCCTTGTTGGCGGAGACGACGCTGGCACCGTGCGCGAAGGCGGTGGTGATCAGCTCACGGGCCGGTTCGATGCCGCCGATGACCTCGATGACGACATCGACGTCCTCACGTTTGACCAGCTCCATCGCGTCGGTGGTGACCAGCTCGGCCGGGATGCCGTCGCGCACGCGGTCGGGGCGGCGGACGGCGATCCCGGCCAGTTCCACGGGGGCACCGATGCGGGCCGCGAGGTCGTCCGCGTGCGTCGTCATGATGCGCGCCACCTCTGAGCCGACCACACCACAGCCCAGGAGCGCCACCTTCAGCGGACGCGTACGCATCATTCGACCTCTGCTCTTCATCGATACTGCCGTTTTTCTGCTCGGTAATTTCTCAGTCTCACGCACCGGATGGCACTTTCCGCGCCTCGTCCGGATACCGAGACATTTATGTCGCCCGCTCCGGACACCCGGAGGAGTGCGTCATCCGACATCCAACCGCAGGAGATCCTCCTCCGTCTCCCTGCGGACGATCACCCGGCCCGCGCCCCCCGCGACGGCCACCACCGGCGGCCGCAGCGCGTGGTTGTAATTGCTGGCCATCGAGCGGCAGTACGCGCCGGTCGCGGGCACCGCCAGCAGGTCGCCGGGGGCCACGTCGGACGGCAGGAAGGCGTCCCGGACGATGATGTCGCCGCTCTCGCAGTGCTTGCCGACCACGCGCGAGAGCATCGGCTCGGCGTCCGAGGTCCGCGAGACCAGTGCGACGGTGTACTCCGCGTCGTACAGCGCGGTGCGGATGTTGTCGGACATCCCGCCGTCGACGGAGACGTACGTCCGCAGCCCCTCCAGCTCCTTGACGGTGCCGACCTCGTACAGCGTGAAGGCGGTGGGGCCGACGATGGCGCGGCCCGGCTCGACGGAGATCCGCGGCACGCTCAGCCCGGCGGCCTCGCACTCCTTGGTGACGATCTCGCCGAGCGCCTTGGCGATCTCGTGCGGCTCACGCGGGTCGTCGTCCGAGGTGTACGCGATGCCGAGGCCGCCGCCGAGGTCGATCTCCGGCAGCTCCACGCCGTGCTCGTCGCGCACCTCGGTCAGCAGCTGGACCACGCGCCGGGCGGAGACCTCGAAACCGGCCATGTCGAAGATCTGCGAGCCGATGTGGCTGTGGATGCCGGTCAGCTCCAGACCGTCGAGGGTCAGCGTGCGCCGCACGGCCTCGGCCGCCTGGCCGCCGGCGAGCGCGATGCCGAACTTCTGGTCCTCGTGCGCGGTGGCGATGAACTCGTGGGTGTGCGCCTCGACGCCGACGGTGACGCGGATCTGCACCCGCTGCCGCTTGCCGAGCCGCTGCGCGATGTCGGCGACCCGCACGATCTCCTGGAAGGAGTCGAGGACGATCCGCCCCACGCCCGCCTCGACGGCGCGGGTGATCTCCTCGGTGCTCTTGTTGTTGCCGTGCAGCGCGATCCGCTCGGCGGGCATCCCGGCGTCCAGCGCGGTCGCCAGCTCACCGCCGGAGCAGACGTCGAGGTTGAGGCCCTCCTCGGTCAGCCACCGCACCACCGCGCGGGAGAGGAACGCCTTGCCCGCGTAGAACACGTCGGCGTCCGTGCCGAACGCCTCCCTCCAGGCCCGGCAGCGCGCCCGGAAGTCCTCCTCGTCGAGGAAGTACGCGGGGGTGCCGAACTCCTCCGCGAGCGCCTTCACGTCGAGTCCGCCGACGGTCACCACACCGTCGGCGTCGCGCCGGACGGTACGCGACCAGACCCGCGGGTCGAGGGAGTTGAGGTCGGCGGGCGGCCCGGCGTAGTGCCCCTCGGGCAGGACGTCGGCGTGACGGGGCCCGGCGGGGTGGGCGGAACGGCTCATGGTGGTGGAGATCCCCTCGAAATGTCGTTCAGAGTCGTACGGGTGCAAGGACGCCGAGCAGGCGGAGGCCGTTGGCGAGCACCGTCCCGGTGGCCTCGGCGAGGGCCACCCGGGCGCGGTGCACGGCCGAGGGTTTCTCCTCGCCGACGGGCAGCGGCGGACACTCTCCCTGCCAGCGCAGATACGCGTCGGCCACCGCCTCCAGATGGCGCACCACCCGGTCCGGCGCCCGGTAGCGCGCCGCGGCGGCGACGGCGTCCGGGAAACCGCCGAGGAGGAGATGGAGGGCGTGGGCGCCGTGGGCGGGCGCTCCGGGGGCGGCGGACGGGCCGGACGCGGTGGTCACAGCGGTCGTTCCAGGGGCCGGGCTGTGTGCCGTGTCGTCGCGGGAGCCGACCGGGGCGGGCCCGCGCGGGTCCGGCGCGGCGGCCGTGCCGGTGGCGGTACCCGTACCGGCGCTGGGATACGTCCCGGATCCGGTGTCGCCCGGCTCACCCGTGAAGCCCAGCTCCCGGGCGTTCCGCGCCACCGCCCGGGTCCGGGCGTACGCGTACTGCACCCGGAAGCGCGGGTTCTCCTCCCGCTGCGCGGGCCGCTCGGGCAGCCGCACCGGGTCGTGCGCGGCGGGCCGCAGCAGCGCCCATCGCGCCTCGTCCCCGCCGAGCCGCGCGACCAGCCGGTCCAGCTCGGCGGCGGCCCCGGACTCGGGGGACGGCGCGGTCCCGGCGGCTTCGGATGACGGCCCGGCCCCGGCGGCGGCCCGCGGCCCGTCGTCCGCCCGGGTCACGAGGGCGTCCGGGCGGTGCCGGTCGCGGGAGTCCGGCGCGTCCGGCCCCGGGGCGGCGGCCGCCGCGTCGATCCGGGCCAGGGCTTCGGCGACGACGAGTCCCCGCGCTCCCCGGGGCGGCGGCACGGCGGCTCCGGGGCGCCCCGGGCGGGCGCCGCCCGTGCCGTACGCGGGGCCCTGGGCGAGGACGGTGCGGACCAGTTCGGCGGATGCGTCGCCGCCCAGCGTGAAGTTCAGGAAGCCGGGCCCCGCGACCTCGACCCGGGCGAGGCCCGGACAGCCGGCCAGCCGCCTGCGCAGCACCTCGGCGACCTCCCGGGCGGGCAGTCCGGCACCGGCGGCGAGCTGGAGCGCGACGTTGGACGCGTAGTCCCCGGAGTGCGGTGCGGGGCGCACCACCACCCGCTCCGGCACCGCCACGGAAAGCTCCCGCTCCGCCACGGCGCCACGCACGGAGCGCAGCACGGCACAGGACAGCTCGGCGGGGGTCACAGGACAAGCGTATGGGAGAACGGGGCCACCCATGCGACCAGGTTTCGCCTGGTGGACACCGGGGCCCGGACGTGGCGCACCTCACGCGCCCCGCCCCCTTCCGGGCACCGGGAGCCGGCCCACCGGATGGTCACCCGGGCACCCCGGTGCGCGCGAGGAACTCCCGGGCCGGCCCGGACACGGGGCCGGCCCTCCGGGGAAGCTCACCGGGAGCCGCCCCGGTCAGCCGTGGGAGCGCTCCCGGCGGCCCCCGCCGAGGTGCTCCAGCCGCTCCGGCCGCACCGCGAAGTGGTCCCGCCGGTCCAGATGGTCGCCGCATTCGAGGTGCGCGACGTGCTCGGCGAGGCCCGGCTGCTGACGCGCCGCCGCGAGCCCGGCGGCGCGCTCCGCCGCCGACCGGTCCGCCGCCGCGCCGCCGACCGCAGGCCGCCGCCCTTCCCTGGCCAGCCGCGCCACCGTCCGCACCATCTCCGCCGGCTCGAACGGCTTGCCCAGGAACGCGTCGACGCCCACGGACTCCCCGCTCTCCGCCTCGCTCCCCGTGCAGGCACTGATGATCGCGAGGGGGATGTCCCACGTCCGCGGGTCGGCCCGCAGCCGCGCCGCCGTGTGCAGACCGTTGAGCCGCGGCATCACCACGTCGAGGGTGATCACATCGGGTCTCACGTCATGCACGACGTCCAGACATTCGGCACCATCAGCCGCGGTCACGACCTCGAAGCCCTCCAGCTCGAGATTGACCCTGATCAACTGCCGGATCACTTCGCTGTCATCGACGACAAGGATCCGACCGCACAAGCCAGGCACACGACGAGACTAGGGGCCCGTCTCCGGCGGTGTACCGCTTTTCCGCACTTCGGCCCCCGTGCGGGGGACCTTTCCCGGACCACTCCCCACCCGCCCCCGCCATGCGCTACACCCCGCTCCCGGAGCCCGCCGCCCGTACGGACCGCCCGTCGGGCCGGTACACCCCGTGCGACGACAGCGATCTTCGCCGCCCCCGTCGGCCCGCCTCTTCGCCCCGACGGCCACCACGCTCCCGACCACCCGGAACACTCTCCGCACCCCTCCCTCCATCACGTGCCGGAACACCCCATCGGAGCTGGTAGTGTTCTACCCGTCGCCGAGCAACACGGCGAAACGCCCCCGTAGCTCAGGGGATAGAGCAACGGCCTCCGGAGCCGTGTGCGCAGGTTCGAATCCTGCCGGGGGCACTCGCCGGTCAATGGTCCGAGACAGTGATCTGATTCGGTAAGTGCCATCAGAGAGGGTGGGAGTCAGTACCGCTGACTCCCACCCTCTCTCCTTGTTGCCCACTATGTGCGACACACCCCCGACACACTCATCGGGTTGTGCCACCCTCTCCTCCAGCGGGCTCGTCAAAGCGGCTCACTGCCTCTCCGGCCATGCAGGCCACCAGGTCTACCACCGCTCTTCCTCGCATCGCTGTGACCCTGCGCGTAGCCGTTACGGAACAGTGCCGGGCGTTCCCACCTCACACCCCGCCTGCGGCAGGAACGGACTGGGGTCCCCTGACCACGACACGTACAGGCCGTCGCGGGCTCGGGTGCAGGCGACAAACAGCAAGCAGCGTTCCGCGAGAAGGTCGGCCTCGTGCTGAAGGCGGTCGACATCCGCCGGCGTCACCGCCTTGAGAAACGGCACAGCACCATCGTGGACACCGACCACCGCGACGCATCGGTACTCCAGGCCCTTGAAAGAATGCATGGTGCCTACGTTCACCGCGTCAGCCGCTGCAGGCCGATCCGCTCGCAGTCGCTGGGCAGGAATTCCGGCGGCCGACAGGCGCTCCGCCACCTGGTCGCAGGTTCGCTTCGAAGCGGGCGCTCACACCGATGTCACCGGGAGAGATGCCGTCCTCCAGCCAGCTGCGGACACGTGCGACGAGTGCTGTCAGCTCCGCTTCGAGGGAGCTGGCCGCGTGCACCTCGGGGCCACTCCCGTGCAGAGCCGAGCGGTAGCAGAGCAGAGTTTCGTGGCGGGCGTCATCCTCAAGCTCCGCGAAGGGACGTCCGACGAGGAGTGCGGTGGACCAGCTCAGGATCTCGTGCGTGGAGCGGTAGTTCTTGCGCATCTTCGTCGACCGTCCCGCGACTTTGATCCCGACCGCCTTCAGGGAGACCTTGTTGTCGTAGATCCGCTGATGCGGGTCGCCCGCGATGAACAGGTCGTCCGGGCGCGCCGGCACGGCGGCGCGTAGGAGGCGCCACTGGGCGGGGTGAAAATCTTGGGCCTCGTCGACGACGACATGTCGGTAGCGGGGCCCGGTCCGCTCCAGCAGGTCCGCGGCCTCCGAGCAGGTGCCGAGGTAGGTCCGCAGCCCGTCGGAGGCCAGCCTGGCGGTGAACTCCTCGATGGCGCCCCACACCGACGGCCGAGCCGCCACGTGCAGCGCGCTGCCGCGCCCTTTGCGCTCGGCGGCTTCGTACTGCTCGTACGTGCGCAGGTTCTGGGCGAGGACGACGTGCTTGTACCCCTGAGCGAGGAACTGCGAGCTCCCGGTGAAGCCTCCGGTCCGGGCGGCCCGCTGCCAGCGGGCCGGCTCCTCGTCGGCACGCAGGGGCCTGCGTGACGTGGACAACACACGCCCGGCGAACGCTTCGACGGTCATGATGTCCACCCGGTCCCGGCGCGTCTCGTCGTCGACGAACTCGGCGAGGCCCGCGCGCAGGGAGGCCACCAGGGCGTTGGTGTACGTGGTGAGCAGGACGCGGTCGCCGTCGCGCAGATGGCGGAGCAGGTGGCGTACGCGGTGCAGGGCGACGACCGTCTTACCCGTGCCGGGGCCTCCGGTGACCTGGGCCGGGCCGGAGTAGGAGGGTCGGTAGGCCACCTTGTCCTAGGACGGGTGCAGGAAGACCCGCCACGCGGCGAAGGGCTTGTCGAGGATCTCGCGGAGTTCCTCCGAGCCGGTCACCACGGAGATGCGGGTCCGGGTGTGCCGGATGGCGGTCTCGTAGTCGGCGGGGTTCACGGGTTCCGCGCTGTCGGTGGCGGCCAGGTTGATGGCCACCACCTCGCGCCACACGTCCTCCACCGTGAAGCCTGCGGCCAGATACTCCTACCTCGCGCTGATCCTGCGGGAAGAACGACGCGAAGGCTTCCAGCTGCTCCAGGCTGGTGAGAGCCCGGGCCTGACGCAGGGTCGTCCCGTCGATGCCGAGGGCCGCGAGATCCCCGTCCGAGAATCGGGCGAAGAGCCGCTGCTCGGGGGCGGGCGCGATCCGTTCATAGGCGGGGGTGAGTTCCTCTGGGACTGCGATGTCGCGGATCTCGACGGCCCGGGTGACCGTGTTGATGCTCGCCTTCTGCTTGATCGCCCATGAGTTCGCGTCGTCGTGCGGCAGTACTCGCAGCAGGACGTACGTGTCGCCGCTGTCGGGCGCCAGCACGACCGCTCGGGTACCGCGGTCGATCCGGATCGTCCGGATGTGCGGGTCGCGAGCGTTCTTGAGCGACTCCAGTTTCAGGCCGGGGTCTTTGAACAGCTGGTCCAGGGTGAGCCGTTCGAACTTCTCCCAGGCGTCGAAGCCCCCCTTACGGACCGTGCCCTGGAGCTTGGGGAGCTGGGCGCAGAAGGCGAGGCGGGGCATGGCGGAGGTTCTCCTGGTGGTTCTACCGGTGAGTTTGGTCGACGGCCGGGTCCACAGACTCGTCCGCTTCCTCCAAGGCGTCCAAGACACTCCACGCCAGATCGGCAAGGCTCGCTCCCGACAGGGTCACCCAGCGGGCGGTTCCCTGGTTCGCCACGGGTCGGTCCGTCCAGCCGGCCTCCTCCCACATATGGGTGATCAGACCGGAGGGCGCGTACTGCTTGCCGTCAGCCGCCCACAGAATCGGCTTCGTACGGTGATTGACCCAGGTGGCCCGACCACGCCGCTCATCTTCGGCAAGCCAATCCCGCAGCGCTGCTGCTTCGAGCGGGTAGCCGCTGCTCAAGGTGAGCGGATCCCCGTTGCTCAGAATTCCCTTGTCCACGAGGACATGGACAGCGTTGGGTCGGCGCCGCTTCCGCTTCGGACGGACACGACGGTACGTGTCGGGCACGGTGTCGCCGAGCTCCCCCGACATGGTGGCGAGCACATGCCCGGCGAGTTCTCGGCAACGGGTGATGTCGGAACACACGGCGCGGATAACAGAACGCTCGGTGAAGAGTTCGTCGATCGCTGCCGCAGTGACAGGTAGCAGCCGCTCGACGAGGGCCTTCGTCTTCTCCTTCGCATCCGCGGCCCATGCGAGGTCCTGGTCGGGCTCCCCGATGGCGTCGGTGTCCAGCAGGCGGAACACCAGGTGGGTCAGCAGATAGGTGCCATGCTCCGTCAGAGCCGCACCACGTCCCTCGTAGCGCTTGCGGAGTTCGAGGAGACTGCGCCGCACCTGACGCAGCACCTGCACCGCGTTCCAGAGCAGGAAGACGCCGGGCTGCGGCCGGAACAGGACGTCGTAGACACCCTGCGAGCCGCGCTCCCAGAGCGGTTCCAGGGAAAGGGCTATGCGCGCCGCGTACTGGCTGTCGGACCGGGCACAAGCGAGGGCGCAGGCGGCCTCGACCACGGAACAGCCCGACTCCTCCGGCGGGTCCAGCTCGCTGCGCCTCACGCTGTATTCCAGGCCGAGTTCCGCCCTCATCTCCTCCAGGATCGCGGCCTGCACCGGGTCGAGCGCGATGAAATCGCGTGCACCGACGCTGTTCTGCCGGTTTGTGGCCTTGGTGGTCTCCTTGGCGAATTCCTCCGCCTTACCCGTGACGATGATCCGCACGCCGATCTGAGCCTCGGCCGCGATGTCATCGGCGGCGAGCGCTTCGGCAACCGACCGGACGGTCTGAGCGCCGTTGACGACGCTCGCGTGGTTCAGGGTAAGCGTCAAAGGGTGGTGCTGGGGCGCGCGCATGTTCTGCTGGGCTTTCTCGACGGAATCGCAGAGCACGGTAATGCCATTGTTGAAGTACCAGAACAGCGCCGGTGTCTTGCTGAGCGTCTTGACCAGCTCATTGTTGATCGGGGTCCTGCCCAGGGGGTTCCGGATGTTCAGGTTGAAAAGGCTGGAGCCGCTCTTGGCCCACTGCGCCACCTCTTCGGCCGCGACGACACCCTGGTACGACTCGTACGGGGAACTGATACCGAACCAGGGGAACAAAGTGGCCGACAGGCGCGCTGGCTCAGGCGTGAGGTCCCGGCGGACGGAAGACCATACCTCGGGCGCCAGGATGATCCGGTGGTCGAGGATCTCTCCGTAACGGTTGAATTCCTTCTCGCCGGTGACGATGGCCTGCCGGAAGCCGATACCAGGCGTGTCGGGCCGCATCAGGACAATGACCTGGGTGACGGGCACAGGGCCGCGGTCCATGATCGTTTTGGCGTACTCCGCAAGCTGCCGTCCGCGCGGATTGAACGGGGCGAAGTCCTCGTCGTCGATCAGGCGCAACCCGGCCAGGAGTTCCAGCACCGCGTCCCGCTCACCCTTGGCCTTACCGTCTTTGCTCCACTTTCCCTGGACCAGGTACACATGCGGGCGGGGTCCGTCCACGACAGCGATCGCGTCGATGCCCTGGTCCGCGTGCCCGTCGATGACGGTGCCGGCCGCCTCCTCGGGACTGAAACCCGTGACCATGCGCACGGCCTGAGCGGTCAAGGCCCGGGAGAGCAGGCGAGGTTCGCGCTCCTTGTCCGGCATGCCGTCCAGGTCGCTGACGTCGAGGAGCTCGCCATAGAACTGTTTGAGAGCGTTGCCCACCTGACGCACCTGCGTGGTCACGCTCGGAGCGTCGGAGGAGTGGTGTGTGTTCATGTTCGTGGGTTCCCTCCCACAGTCGGCGCACGTCCGACCGTCTTGCTTCCTGCCGTACGGGGCGCAGCGGACTCAGCCAGCCGTCCCGTCGAGATCCAGTCGTATCAGCGCCAGCGCCTCGGCGACCTCGGCCGTCAGCTCATCCGCGGGTCCGTAGACGACATTCAGGTCGGCGTGCAGGGGTTCGAGGATGACCAGGGCGTCGGTGGCGCGGCTCTGGGCGAGCAGCAGCATGCCGATGTCACGGCGCAGTTCGATGGCTTCCTCGCTGACGTCGCTGTCCACGGACCGGACGACCGCGAGCACCGATTCCAGCGCCGTGAGCGCCTCCGTCACCTGGCCGAGTTCGGCGCGGCAGCGGGCGGCCTGGGCCCGGCAGGCGCGGGCCCGCTCACTCGCGGGACCGGCGATACGGCCGTACGCGTCGGCGAGTGCGGTGAACTCGGGTAGGGCGGCCCGGTAGTCCCCGCCGAGCAGCCGGATCGCCGCCCGCTGGGTGCGCAGCTCCAACACCTTCCGGTTCTCCGCGCCGAGGGCACGGACTGCCGGCTCGATGACCTCGCCCAATACCTCCGCGGCCTGCGCGAACCGCTCCTCTTCGAGGAGGGCGTCGGAGTGTGCATACGCCTCCTTGATCTCCGCCCTGAGGTCGTCCGGCACTTGAGCGGGCGCGGGTACCGGCTCCCCCGAGGGCGCCGGTGCAGCCGCCGGTCGGGGCCGGGAGCGCGGCGCGTACGGATGGCGAAAGAGCCCCGTCGGGTCCGGGACTCCCGTCGGCCCCCCTTCTCCGGGCACCGGCATCTGGCCCACCGCAGGCAGGAAGGGCCGCAGCCGCTCGTACACCTCCTGGACGTCGGCGGGCCGCGCCTCCGGGGCCTTACGGAGCAGGTGCAGGACGAGTTCCTCCAGCTCGGCCGGGACCTCGGGGCGCAGCTGCCGGAGGGAGGTGGGGGCGGCGCTGACGTGCTGGTACATGAGGGCGAACTCACTGTCCGCGTGGAAGAGGACGCGCCCGCTGAGCAGTTCGTGGAGGACACACCCGAGCGCGTACAGGTCCGTCTGCGGGGTGATACGGCCGCCGCGGACCTGTTCGGGCGCCATGTACTGCGAGGTCCCGATGGGCGTGCCGGTCGCGGTGAGCTTGGTCGCGTCGGTGCGCAGAATGGCCGCGATGCCGAAATCGAGGACCTTCACCGTCCCGTCGCGGCCGACGAGGATATTGCCCGGCTTCAGATCCCGGTGGATGGCCGGCACGTCGTGAGCATGTGACAGCACTGTGGCGACCTGGGCTACGACAGCCGCCGCCCAGCTCACCGGCAGCGGTCTGGCCGCGTCGACATACGCGGACAGCTGCACGCCCTCGACCAGCTCCATCACGAGGAACAGCCGCTCGTGCGTGTCGTCGAGAACCGCGTCGTACACCTGCGGGACGCCGGGGTGCTGGATGCGAGCGGTGATCCGGGCCTCGCGGCGGAACCTCTTGGCGAACTCGTCCGCAAGCTGCGGTGAGGTGACGGACTGCTGCCGGATGAGCTTCACGGCGACGGGCCGGTCCAGTACGCCGTCATAGCCGCGCCAGACATCGCCCATACCGCCGTGACTCAGTTCCTCCAGGAGTTCGTACCGTCCGGCGATCACCTGCTGCGGCACCCTGCCCCGCCCCCGTTGCATCCGTGCGCCGGCGTGCGTACCCAGGTGGTGTCGGCCGGCCCGACATATCAACGCCAGTCTGGGCGGTGCGGCGATCTTCCGTCCAGTGAGGTCGGCCGAGTTCGCAGCTATGGCCGAGAAGTGCCCACGCCGTGCTGCCGCTCTCGCTGCGCTCGCATTCGGCCCACACCTTCTTGCCGGGCGCTCCGCCGGGACGGGGCATCAGCCCCAGCGGTCGGCGGGGGCGGCAACGAGCAGCAGGCCGCACCCCTCCGTACGGTCCCGGCCCGGGAGGTGCTGTGCGGGCTCGGGCGTCCGCTCGCCGCGAGTGTCGGTCACCCGCGAGGGGCTGTGGGGACGATGAGCCGCATGTGGAAGGCACGTTCCGGCACCCGGTCGTGGAGAACGGCGTTCGCGCGAGTTCGCCGGCAAGGAGGACGACCCTGTCGTGGGCCTCGGCGCCATACGGGGCCCCCAGGCGTGCAGCCGCTCCGCGCACAGCCGGCGGGCGAGGCGGGCACCGCGCGGCGTGGAGGTGAACCGCGTCGCGAAGTGGTGGGTGAGCGTGGCGGGTTGGGCAGGGGGCCGGAGGCGTGGAACCGGAGGCCGGCCGCACGGCCTGACGCGGCGCGGGGCCTTCGTACACCGGCGAGGTGTAACGAAGGCCCCGACGCGTGTGAGAGGGCTACGCCGCGTCGTCCACGCCCTCCTCGCGGCGGATCATCCGCCACGCGGCGCGGCGGGCGCTGCGGTCCAGGTTGGATTTGAAGTTCCGGTCGGAGCCGAAGTACTGGCGGCCGAGACCGGCGATGGTGCCGACGTGGTCGGCCATCTTGTCCGCGAAGACCTTGTCGAAGACCTTGCCGAAGTTGTCCTCATCGTTGACGACGGCCGCCGCCCGTACCTTGGCGTCGGCCTTGGCCTCTTCGAAGGGCCGGATGACGTCCTGCTCGGTGAAGTCCGTGCCGAACTTGGCGTTGAACTTCTCGATCAGCTCGGACAGGAGTGACTTCTCGGCCTCCTTGGCGCCGCCCGGCCCCTCCCCGAAGCCCGGCATCGTCGCGGGCCCTTCCGGGCTGAGGGAGACGTCATGCTCACCGGTCTTCTGCACGCGCAGATGGCTGAGGTCCACCTCACCGATGTCCACCCCGCCGTCCGTACGTCCACGCAGCCGGGTGAGGAGATAGCGGCCGTAGAGGTGGAGGCGTTCCAGGTCGGGGTCGTGGTAGGGAACGATCTGGGCGAGGAAGCCGTACTTCCGTACGTAGTCGATGAGGTCGGCGCGGAAGTCCTCGGCCGTCTTGACCTCGTCCTCGTCCTCGTCCTCGTCGCGCAGGGCCTCGTAGCGCGTGACGGCCGGGGACAAGAGACGGTAGAGCTCGGCGTGCAGCTTCTCCCACTTGGCCGGTGAGCCGGCGGCCTTCTCCTTCGCCTGGAAGTAGGCGGCGGCGAACTCGTCCATCTCCGCCTCGGAGATGATCGGCGCGGACATCACGCGGCTCTGGGCGGTGTAGAGCAGGTTGGGGTCCGAGGGGAGGGTGTTCGCCTCCTCGAAGTACGGGCGGAACGCCTCCTTGATGTCCTCGGCCTCGTTGGCGAAGTCCAGGATGGCGAGGTCGGCCTGTGTCTTGCGGTCGGTGGTGCGGTTCAGACGGGAGAGGGTCTGGACGGCCGCGATGCCGGTCAGCGTCTTGTTGACGTACATGGTCGTCAACAGGGGCTGGTCGAAGCCGGTCTGGTACTTCTCGGCAACAACCAGGATCCGGTATTCCTGCTGCCCCTTCGCTCCGGCCTTGACCGCCTTGTCGTCAGCGCGCGTGTAGCCGAACGCCTTGGGGAGAGCGGTCTCGGCGAGGCCCCCGTTCTCCTTCGGCTCGGTGGTCTCCTTGCCCTCGATGGTGAGGGAGCCGGAGAAGGCGACCAGGACGCCCAGGTCCGGGTACTTGGTGTGGTAGTCGCGGTCCTTGATGTAGCTCTTGATGGCGCGGGCCATCTGGACGGCGGATTGCCGGGAGGCGGTCACCACCATCGACTTGGCGCGCCCGCCGAGTCGGCCCCTGGTGTGGGCGACGAAGTGCTCGACGATCACCTGGGCGTGCTGGGCAACGGTCGAGTCGTGGGTGAGCACGTACCGGGCGAGGAGCGAGTTCGCCTTGGCGGGGTCGACCTCGCGCTCATCGTGGTTCTGATTCACCAGCTTCCAGTACGTGTTGTACGTGACGTAGTTGCGCAGCGGGTCGAGGATGAACCCTTCCTCGATGGCCTGGCGCATGGAGTACGTGTGGAAGGGGCGGTAGGCGTTCTTGCCGTCCACCTGGTCCGGGGTACCGAAGAGTTCGAGGGTCTTGGACTTGGGGGTGGCGGTGAAGGCGAAGTAGGAGAGGTTGGCGGCCCGGGAACGCTCCAGTGCCTTCTTCTTGAGCTTGTCGGTGACGGTGACGCTGGTCGCGCCGACGTCCTCGGAGTCGGAGTCGAGACCGAGCTCGCGGAGAGCGGCACGGACGGAGGTGGCCGCGTCCCCGGACTGGGAGGAGTGGGCCTCGTCGATGACGATCGCGAAGGTGGTGCCCTTGATCTCGGTCGGGTTGCGCTGAAGGTAGTCGAGGAGCGCGGGGAACGAGTGCAGGGTGACCGTGACGATCTTGCCGGTGTCACGGGAGAGGGCGCGGGCGAGCTGTTCGCTCTTGGCGCCGGACTTCTCATCGATCTTGACGACTAGGCCGTCCGTCTGGGAAAAGCTGCCGACCGTCTCGCGGAGCTGGGCGTCCAGGTTCCGGCGGTCGGTGATGACGATGACCTTGTCGAAGACGGGCTCACCGGGCTTGATGAAGCCTGCTGCCAGGGCCTCGGTGTTGAGCGTGCGGGGGTCGTTGTCCGCGTGCAGGTCGGAGAGGCGGTGGACGAGCCAGCCGATGGTGTTGGACTTGCCGGAGCCGGCCGAGGCCATGATCAGGTAGTTCTGGCCGGCGCCGTGGATGGCGGCATGGGCGGTGAGTTTCCTGACCACATCCCACTGGTGGTAGCGCGGGAAGATCGTGGTGCGGGTGGTGGCGCCGCCGGGAGTCCTGGACTTCTGCTGGTGGGCGAAGCGCTGGAGGAGGTCCAGCCAGCTGTCCCGCTGCCAGACCTGCTCCCAGAGGTAGGAGGTCGCATATTGGCCGTACGCGGTGGGGGCCGGGTTGCCGGCGCCACCGGGGCGGCCGGGCCCGTCCGAGCCGGTGTTGAAGGGGAGGAAGCGGGTGTTCTTCCCCTTGAGCTGGGTGGCGACGAAGACCAGGTCGGGGTCGACGGCGAAGTTGGCGATGACCCGGCGGGTGAAGATCAGCTCGGTGGGGTCGCGGTCGGCGCGGTACTGCTCCTTGGCGTGCTCGACGCCCTGACCGGTCAGAGGGTTCTTGAGCTCGGCGGTGGCGAGGGGGATGCCGTTGAGGAACAGGGTGAGGTCGAGGCGGTTGTTCCAGTCGAGCTGCTTCGTGGCGTAGGGGAGCTCGCGGACGACGGTCAGGCGGTTGGCCCGGTAGCCGTCGAGGACGGAGTCGTCGGCGACGAGGTTGGGCTTGAAGTAGGCGACGCGGAGGAGTACGCCGCGGTCCTTGACGCCGTTGCGGAGGACGTGGAGCAGGCCGTCGTTGGCGATGGCCTGGTCCAGGCGGCGGGCGAAACCCCGCTGGGCCTCGTCGGGGTCGCCGTAGATGGTGCGGAGCTCGTGCCACTCCTCGGCCTGGGTCTTGCCGAGGAAATCGAAGAGTTCCTGGGTATCCAGACCGAGGTCGGGCCGGTAGCCGGAGGGACTGACCTCGCGCCAACCGCGCGCGGTCATGGCGGCGACTATGGCTTCACCGAACGCGGACTCGCTGTGGACGGGGCCGGGGTTCATGCGGTGATTCCCTCCGTGACGTTGCGTCCGCCGGCGGTGGAGACGTCGAACTGGCCGGTTACGGCGGCGGTGATCAGGGAATGGCGGCGTTCG
The DNA here is from genome assembly GCF_055567035.1 of Streptomyces sp. NPDC027185. Classification (NCBI taxonomy): domain Bacteria; kingdom Bacillati; phylum Actinomycetota; class Actinomycetes; order Kitasatosporales; family Streptomycetaceae; genus Streptomyces; species Streptomyces sp. NPDC027185. Next base: position 386,874 of record NZ_JBVHRF010000002.1, read on the forward strand.
GCGAGGAGATTGATGGCCCTGTTCATCACGCTCTTGGCGCGGTCGAGGCGTTGTGCGGCCGAGTCCAGTTCGGCAACGATGGATTCCTGAGTGTCGAGGGGAACATTCGGGATTGGAAGATCCTTGACGACGCTCGTCGGAAGGTTGTTCGCCATACCCTCCGCGCCTGAGATGCCGTTCTTGATACGCTCCCGCACCTGATGGCTGCGAAGCATATGGGCTACGTAATCGGCGTGAACGTGAGAGGGATCGAGCGTGATCCGGTAAACCTTGTCGCACAGCAGAAGATTGCGGACTGGTTCTCGTACGATGCCGACACTCCCGATGAGATCGGCTGATCCGCTAGCCCGGGACATGAGCAAGTCCCCCTGCTGCAGCGCGAACTCGCGGCGCGGTTCAACCCCGGCGGGTAGCACTTTGTGCTGGAGATGGTCGAATTCGCCAGAATTAACACAACCAGCCTTGACAACGCCCCATTCACTTTCCCTCGCCAGTCGATCCTCGCACTGCGGAGACCAGCCCTGCTCGATCCGCGTGAGGACGTGGCGCAGACGGATGGTTCCGAACCCCTCCTCAAGGATCTGAGTAACCCCAGAGAGCCTGCTTCGCTGGCGATCCTCCAGCAACCGGGACTGTTGAGTCCTCATGGAAACCAGGCTGTCGATGCGGGCGGTTTCGGCGTCGAGGAAGTCGGCGATGCGGCGCTGCTCTTCCAGCGGAGGGAGAGGGATGCGAACGGACTCAAGATCAGGCATGTAGATGGTCAGGTGCGTGGATCCGTACGCAAGCTTCCGCCACTCTTGCTTCATCGCCCGCAGCACCAGCAGCAGGTAGCGTGGGTCGAGGAAGGGGTCGGCAAGCCAAGTAACGAAGGCTTGCGTGGTGGCCATGGGTCGACCGATCCGCACGCTATAGCCAATGGAGGCCGTCCGTGACAGCATCACTGTACCCGCCGGGTGCAAAACCGCAGCACTGTTTGCCATGCCAAGTTCGCTGATGTGCTGCTCTGTTTCCATCAGCGGCTCAAGTGCGTCGCCCCTTCGAGACACATCCGGCGTAGTGACCCAAGGGACAGTGCAGTTCTCCCAGTACTCCTTCCTCCCTCGGTCAGGGGTATGTCCAGTCCCCATCTTCGCAACGAAATTCAGCGGGACTACTTTCCAGTGACTCGGAATCGCTGGCGCCCACCCAAGTGACGTGTCCTGCATCTCCATCTACTCCGCCACCTCGCCCAGGAACTTCTGAATCTCCGTCTCCAGGGCCTTCAATTCCGCGTCGATCTCCGCAAGTGGCCTCGGCGGCTCGTACACGTAGAAGTGCCGCGTGAACGGGATCTCGTAGCCGATTTTCGTCTTCGTGTGGTCGATCCACGCATCCGGGACGTGCGGGTGGACCTCGCGCTTCAGGTAGTCCTCGACGTCCTCGCCCAGCGGGACGTTCTCATAGTCCCGCAGCTCCGTGTCCGGTTCCGGCTTGCCCTTGATCTTCTGGGCCTCGCCCTCGGGGTCGCGGACTCCGATCGCGTCCCGGAGCGCCTTGGCGAAGGGGGCGCCCGTCGGCCACAGCAGGCCGGCGGCGACCACCGCGTCCTTCAGGGCCACCAGCGCCTCGGACTTGGTCGTCCACGACGACCCCAGCAGCGTACGGACGGCGGCCACGAACGCGTCCGCCTCCGCCAGCTTCTGGACCGGCTTCGCCGCCGCCAGCGCGGCAAGCGTCTCCTCCGTGACCTCGAAGCGGAGCTTCAGCGGGCGCTCGACCGTGATGCGCTGGTAGCCGAAGGCTTCGTTGTCGAAGACCTTGACCTTGGCGTGGAGCCCGTGGTTCGGATCCGCAGCGGCCTGGATCGCGTCCGCGTACAGGCGCGTCACGTCCGCGATGTGCTGCTTGCCGAGTTCCTTGCGCTTGTCGCCCAGCGACTTGCGCATCTTCTGGAACTGGTCACGCGCGTCCAGCAGGACGACCTTGCCCTTGTGGTCCGGGGACTTGCGGTTGGTGAGGATCCAGAAGTACGTGGAGATGCCGGTGTTGTAGAAGAGCTGGTCCGGGAGGGCGACGATCGCCTCCAGCCAGTCGTTCTCCAGGATCCAGCGGCGGATCTCGGACTCGCCCGAGCCGGCCGCGCCGGTGAAGAGCGGGGAGCCGTTGAAGACGATGGCGATGCGGGAGCCGCCACCGCCCTTCGCGTCCACCGGCTTCATCATCGAGATCATGTGCTGGAGGAAGAGGAGCGAGCCGTCGTTGATGCGTGGCAGGCCCGCGGCGAAGCGCCCGGCCTCGCCCATGTGCTTGTGCTCGTACTCGACCTCGTCCTTGACCTTCTTCCACTCCACGCCGAACGGCGGGTTGGCCAGGAGGTAGTCGAACTTCTCCCGGCGGTGGGCAGGGTCGCTGAAGGAGTTGCCGAATGCGATGTGCTCCGGGTCCTGCCCCTTGATCATCAGGTCGGACCGGCAGATGGCCCAGGACTCGGGGTTGAGCTCCTGGCCGTACACCTCGACCGTGGCGTCCGGGTTCAGGGACCGGATGTGCTCCTCGGCCGCGGACAGCATGCCGCCCGTACCGCAGGCGGGGTCCATGACCGTACGGACCGCGCCCGGGACGGTGAGCGCGTCTCCGTCGGGGGCGATCAGGAGGTTCACCATCAGCTTGATGACCTCGCGGGGGGTGAAGTGCTCACCCGCCGTCTCGTTCGACTGCTCCGCGAAGCGGCGGATCAGCTCCTCGAAGACGTAGCCCATGTTGTGGTTGGACACGACCTCGGGGTGCAGGTCCAGGTCGGTGAACTTGCCGATGACCTTGTAGAGCAGGCCGGCGGTGTCCAGCCGCTTGATCTGCTGGGCGAACTCGTACTTGTCGAGGACCTCGCGGGCGTTGTCCGAGAAGGAACCCACATACACCTGGAGGTTCGTCGCCGCATTCTGCGGGTCGGCGGCGATCTTCTTCAGGGTCAGGGCGCTCTTGTTGTAGAAGGAGTGTCCCGATGCCTTGCGGAGCCAGTAGTCCGGGTCGAGGTCCTGACCCTGGTACTCGGCCGCGGTCTCCGCGACCTGCTCGCGGGTCGGCTCCAGCACACACTCCAGCCGGCGCAGGACCGTGAACGGCAGGATGACCTTGCCGTAGTCGGACTGCTTGTAATCGCCGCGCAGGAGGTCGGCGACGGACCAGGCGTGATTCGCCAGTTCCGTGTGCTTACTGCTGTTCAAGGGGTTCCCCGGTTTCCTTCCGGACCGTCCCGCCCAACCGGAGCGGGTGCGGACGAGTGTGGTGGATGGCGGACAGGTTCGAGTGTGGTTCAGGCCGGGCCGGGACCGGCCGCTGCCGGGAGCAGTGCACCGCCGGTGAAGCCGTCGGACAGCAGTGCGGCTGTCTCCTCCGCGAGCCGCGCCGCGTGCCGCGCTCGCGTGCGCAACTCGTGGACGTGCCGGAACGCCTCGCCATAACGGCGCTGCTCGTCCGGTGACAGGAGCGGGACGCGCAGCCGGCCCGGGGCGACATGCAGGACGGTGCTGCCGGTCGAGGCCCCCGCGACGTTCTCCTTCGCGCCGATGAAACCGGCCAGGAACCAGGAATCCAGGCGCGCCGGATCGGGGCGCAGGAGGTGAACTTGGGGGCCGAGGAACGCGCCCGCGTCCGCCTCGTCCGCGACCCGGACCATCGGGCCGGTGCCGCCCGCGATCGCCCGGACCAGGACGTCACCGGCGGCGATCACGGGTGCGGCGCCGGATCGTAGCTCGGCCGGGTCGCCGGTCGGGCCCGTGCCCTGCGCGATGTCCTCCCCGGTGAGGACCGGCGACATCGATGCGGAGGCGGCACCTTCCGGCTCCGGGCCCTTGGGATCCGGCACGGTGCGGAGCAGGGTCAGCGCGCCGCCTCTGGCGAGGTCGGAGGCGGTGGCGGTACGCCATTCCGGGGCCGCGACGCCGGGTTCGGTCGAGCCGGCGAGGCCCGCCGCGTCGAGAAGGGAGCGGGCGGCTTCGGTCAGCTCGCGGCGCACCGTGTCCGTGCGTGCAGACAGCTCGGCGGGGTCGATGTCCGTACGGGAGATGCGGACCTGCCGGGCCGGGGTGAGGTCGACGAGGTCGTCGAGGAGGTCGACGACCGGCACCGTGCGCGCGGCGCCGGGCTCGGCGACGAATCCGTCCGGATCGGCGGTGAAGGCTTCCCAGTGGGCGAGCGTCCGGGCCGTCAGGCCGACCCAGTCGAGCGGGGCACGGGAGGAGCCCGTACGCGGCGAGCCGGTCGCCTGCTTCCCGGCGCCCGGGGAAGACGCCCCGGCCGCATCGACGAACAGCACCGACTTGCGTTCCGGGTCGCCCGGCTCGGGCCGTTGCAGCACCCAGAGTTGCAGGCCCACATGCAGCGGGGGCGCGGCCCCGGCCGGCAGGGCCAGTACGGCCCGCACGGCGCCACTGCGTACCAGTTCCGCCCGCACCCGGCGGCCGGAAGGGCGGGACGCGGTGGCGGGCGGCAGGATCAGCACGGCCCGGCCGCCCGGAATGAGGTGAGCAAGGCAATGCTGTACCCAGGCCAGCTCGGATTCGGCCCGCCCGGGTACGCCGTACGCCCAGCGCGGATCATAGGCGAGCTCGTCGTGGCCCCAGTCGCGATTTCCGTACGGCGGGTTGCACAGCACCGCGTCCACCGTCCGGCCGGTGAAGGCGTCCGCACGCAGGCTGTCCCCGATGCGTACCGTCACCTCGGCCTGTGGCGCGGAGAGGCTCAGGCCGACCGCGGCGCGTTGGGCCTGCACGGGCACGGAGTCCTGGCCGAGGAGCGTGGTAGCGCCGCGCCGGGCGGCGGCGTCCAGCAGCGCACCGCTGCCGCAGGCCGGGTCCAGCACCTGCGCGGCCCCGGTCGGAAGCAGTCCCCCGACGAGCTGCGCCAGGGGTTCGGGAGTCCCGTAGACGCCGGTCGCGGCACTCTCCTCCAACTCCCTTTCCGCGAGTACCGCGAGCGCGGCCGGCCCGCCTTCCTCCCTCACGCAGCGGAGCAGCGCGCGCAGTGTGGTGCCATCAGCAGCCGAGAACAGGGGGACCGTGGGCGTCGGCCCGGGAAGGGAGTCCAGGAGACCGGCCACCTCGTCGGTGACACGAGCGACGAGCTCGGCGTCCGGAAGGTCGGCGAGCGCCGCGGTCTCGTCCGAGGTGTGGCGGGCAAGCGCGAGGACGAAGCTGATATGTCCGGACGTCCTGTCCGGATCTGGCGCCTGGAAACGGACCGCTGTGCGCAGTTCCGCCCGAGGGTCGGCAACCTGCACGTGACCGCGTGACCTGAGCCACACCCGAACAGCCCCGAGGTCGTAGAGCGGGCTTGTCTCGGTGCCACCGGACGGGGAAGGAAAGTCGTCGTGCCGTCGACGCCAGTTGCTCACGGTGGCCCGCGTGACGCCGGCGAGGCGGGAAATCTCCGCGGCTGTCACGTGGGCGATGGACTCGGGCATGGCCGGGCGACACCTCATCTCTCCCTGACTGAACCGTCCACACCCTACACCACGAGCCAAACGAAAATTGATGATTGACGGCGCTTTCACGCCTAGCTCGAACGCCCGTCGTTTACGTCTCGGATCGCATCCCCAGGAGCCTCATGCCACTCGCCCCGGCAGCCCTCCCACGCTCCCCCGCGTCACGGGAGATCGACCGAAAGAGCTACACGGACCAGAACCTCTTCGCCTGGTCGCCGCCTCGGCCCAAGGTCGCGTCGCCACCCCCAGCTGCGGCTCAGCCCCTCGGAGCTCCCCCTCCCTCGCGCCGGTATCGCTCCCCCACCGTGCCCTGGTCGGTCTCCCACCAGGGGCGGGTCCGTTCGGTGAGCAGGGGTGTGAGGGTGGCCGGCGCGGGGGTCGGGGTGGCCGGGGTCAGTTCGCGGTCCAGGCGGGCGTCCAGCGCCGCCGTTCTGCCGCGTTCGGCACGTACCCACTCCGCGAAGACGGCGATGAGGAAGGGGAGTCCGATCAGTTCGGCGAGGGTGAGCATGAGGCCGCCGCCCATCATCTGGTCGCGCTGCGGGGTGGGGTCCCAGGGGCGGTGGTGGGCGGTGTACCAGCCGCCCGCGACGAGAGTGCCGCTGGTCATCACGACGATGCCGGGGACCGAGTCGACCAGTCCGTCGACGAGGACGAGGAGGGCGCGGACGGGGTGACTGCACCAGGAGGGCAGAGCAGTGCCTCGCGGGTGAGCATCGGCAGGACGAAAAGGCTGCCGATGACGAGGAGTTGCAGATACATCAGCTCGTGCAGCGGGCCGTGCCGCAGGGCCGTCGGGAAGTACGGCGTGAAGTAGATCGCCAGCTCGGAGGCGAGTACCAGGACGGTGCTGACCAGGGGGAACGTCAGCAGGCGCAGGGCGCGGCCGGAGAGTGCGGCGCGTAGCCGGCGGGCGGTGGGCGACCGTGTGTCCAGGGCGCGCAGGGCCAGTGCCAGGGGGTCGCCGAGTGCCAGGCCGAGCGGGGCGATCAGGTCGAGGACGATGTTCTGCACCGCTGCAGGCCAGAAGAGTTCGTGGTCGTAGACCGCGAGTCCCGACATGGTCGCCACGGTGATCGCGCCGAGTCCGAGGCCGGCGAACGCGGCGCTGCGGGCTAGCGGCCAGCGCTCACCGCGACGCGCGAGCCGTACGACGCCCCAGGCATAGAAGCCGCCCAGCAGCAGCACCAGGGGCAAGGCGTACGGATCCAGTTGCCAGTTGCCGGCCAGCCGGGCGGCGGTCAGCTCCGGCAAACCGGTGGAAAGCGGGATCGGTGTCACGGGGGACCACGCTAGACCTGCCGCGGGGCGGGGTGCGGAGTGGGGGCGGGGCCGCCGGTGTCCGGGCGGGGCGGACGGACGGTCCGCGGCGACGGGGCAGGGGCGCCCCGGTCAGCGGATGCGGGCGGGCCGGGTGATGCCGGCGCGGGTTGCCTGCCGTGTGCGGTCGGGGCTCGCGTTGGCGCGTGCCGGGGCGCTGCCCTCCCAGGGTTCCGGTTGCAGGAACAGCAGTTCGCCGGTGCTCGGGACCAGGGCGACGCCGCCGAACGGCTCGTCCCCGGCGAACCGGACGCCTGCGGCGAGATCCGGCCGGACGGAGCGGCCCAGCGGGTCCTTCGCCCTCAGGGTCCGGGCGTCCGCCCCTGCGCCGAGGCGGAGGAAGAGGGTGCGGGAGGCCTGCCGGTGGGCCTGCTCCACGGGGGAGCGGAATTCCAGGGGATAGGTACGGAGCACCCGGGCGCATTTACGGGTCAGGGCGATACGTTGCCGGAATGCCAGCAAGGAGATCAGGCCACCGAAGAGGCCGATGACGGCCACGGACAGGAGCGAGGTGTTCTTGAAGAGGTACAGCTGGACCCAGAGCAGGACACACGCAGGGAAGAATGTCAGGAATTTCTTCGTGGCGACGGCGTAATGGTGCTTCAGCGCCCCGGAGAAGTCTGTGCCGTCGGTCGGGTAGGGCGCTGGAACGGCCTTTCTGACGGTGCCTTCCCCGCGTGGTGCCGGGGTCACCCGAAGGGGCTCCGCTCCGACGGGTCAGGGGTGGCGGGCGAGCCCGGAATTCCGTTCCCCGCCGGCTGTGCCGCCGGGTCGGTGAAGGAAAGGGTGCGGGCGACTCCGAGCAGTACGCCGCGGTAGTCCTGGGCGGATTCCACGGCGGGGGTGACGATCTGCAGCATGACGATCGACGCGGCGCCGGGGCGGGGGACGGCCACCGTGCCCTGCCAGACGGTGCCTTCGCGGGTATCCGTCTCCTCTTCCGGTTCCGATCCCTCGGGGGGAGCGGCCGGGGAAGGCGCGCGGCGGACCGTTTCCCACAGATATCCGGTGCCGGCGGGGATTTCCACGGGAGCGATGCCGTCGGCGCGGCCGGCTCCCGTGCTTTCGCCGCCCAGGAGTTGCATCAGAACGGCGTGGGGATTGGCGCCCGAGGTCGTCACGGTGGAGACCGTGAGGACGGAGAGGGTGGGCTCGCCGTCGTCGTCGGGATGCATGCCGAGGGCGCACCCCATCACCTCGCGTTTGCGCAGCATCGTCAGCACGGCCGCGTAGAGCCGGAACACCTGGTCGGCGCGGTCGCGGTGTTCGGGAGGCAGCAGGGTGATCTGGCGGGCCGCCTCCTGGATCGCCTCGGGGGCGGGCCGGAGATCCAGCGGGAGGTAGCCGTAGGGCATTCCGTACCAGAATTCCGGCTTCGGTTCGGTCACCGTGGTGTCGACAAGGCCGTTCACAGCCGGATTCCCCTCACCAGTTCTGCCACGTCGGTGGCGATTTCCGAGACCCCGCCCGTCACGCCGGTACCGGCAGCGACTCCCTTGGTGATCTCGGCGCTGTCGTGCCCGGGGCCGTCCTTCGGAAGGACGCCGACGGTTTCGAGGGACGACGCCATGTTGGCCGCGACATTGACGCCGTTGATGCCGTACTGGAGGGCGCCGGTGGTGGCGTCGGTGGCGACGTCGAGTGCCTTGTAGCTGAAGGCGGGCACGATTTCACGGCCGAAGGTGCCCAGTTTCGAGCCGATCGACATGGCCTCGCCGCCTTCACGCGCGACCGCCGCCGCGAGCCCCGCCTCACTGCCCGCGCGGGCGAGGGCGCCGACGCCCGGCACCATGCCGAGGGTGTCGCCAACCATGGAGGCGCTGGCGAAAAGCCCTTCCTTCCAGCCGTATTTCCCGGTCAAGGCGTCCCTGAAGTCCTCGCTGGCGAGGTTCTTGGCCATGGACACCGCGCTGGCGGCTACCGCGATTCCGGCGAAGAGCGGCGCCGCCGGGGTCGGGAGCAGCGCCAGGAGACCGGCGATGGCGCCGATGGTTCCGGCGTGATCGACGAGGAATTTGCCGACCGCCGCGAGCCCTTCGCCGATGGCGCTGACCGTTTTACTGAACCAGCCCGGTTCCTTGGGGGCGAGTTTGTCGTCGGCTTCGTCGAGTTTTCCGGCGACCTCATTGGCGCGACGGCTGTGGAGGTCTTCGAGTTCGCGCGCCTTCTTCACGATGTCGTCGTAGGCGGAGTTGGCGTTCTCCACCTGCTGGGACGCTTCGTTGAGCGCGCGTTCGGCGGCGCGCAGGCGGTCCGTGGCGGCATCCGCCTCCGCCTGGCTGGGGTATTCCTTGCCACCGAGTTTGAGGTCCGGGTCGGCCTTGGCCGTGTCGTAGCGCTTCCGGGCGCTCTCCGCGTCGGCTTTCTTCTCCCGCGCGGCGTCATCGTATTTCTTCGCCAGATCGCGGTGGGACGAGAGGTCGCCTTCCCAGCCCTTGAGGCAATTGGCGGCCTTCTCCAGGGAGTGGCCCGCGTTCATCACGGCGAGCTTGAGGTCGCCGTCCACCGTGTCGCGGAATGCGCTGGCGGCATCCCCCTGCCAGCTGGAGCTGGCGCCGAGGAGGTAATCGATCTGCCGGTAGCAGTTGTTCAGGGTGTCGGCTGCCGCCTTCACCTTGGTGTAGAGACCGGTGACGGACTCGGGCAGTCCGGGGACCGGGTTCCAGCCCAGGCTCGGATAAGGATTTGCCGCCATGATCAGCGCTCCCCCGCGTTGGTGGCTGCGGTCTCTTCCATCTTCTTGAGCGCTTTGGAGAGGTTGTCCTCCAGCTCCTTGTAGCTCAATGCGGTCTTCTCCACGCCTTCGTCGACCGCCTCGATCAATTCCTTCAGCTCACCGGTGCCGTACTTCCACCGCTCCTGGAAGGTCTCGCACGCCTCGTCCAGCCGCGCCGTTCCGATCTGTTCGGCGCTGACGGACGAAAGGGCTTTGCGGGCGCTCTCCAGATCCGAGATGGATTTTTTCAACACGCGGCCGAATTCTCCGAGTTGGGTGAGATCCACCTTGAACTCGTCAGACACCGGTAAACCTCTTCTTCCCCCGGGAAACGAAGCGAACATACGTCACACGAGGGGCAATTGGGGCACCTATGTGCCGCCCGGCGTGACGCGAAGCTAAGGTATAGCAAGTACCAAGTTCTTGTAATACCCGGCCCGGGACGACCCTCCCGGCAACGGTCCGACGTGCGAAAAGGGGGACTTTCCGGTGAAGTCTGCGGAGCATACGGTTCCGGCCACGGCCGCCTTCGAGGACGCGGGGACACGGTCCGCCTGGGACGCGGAGCGGCGGCGGGTGCGGATCCGCCTGATGCTCTGGACGGTCCTGTGGACAGGGGGTGTCCTCGCGCTCTCGGTGCTCGATGGATTCGGGGTCATCTCACTGTCCGACGTGAAGTGGAGCGGCCGCCGGGGGCGAGGTGCCGGGAATCTGCTCGGCGCGATCGGTGGCATGAGCCTGCTCGGCTACTTCGCCGTCCTCTGCTACCACGTCATGCTCCTGCGTGCCCTGAAGCGCATTCGCCGGATCCTGGAGGCACACCCCTGGCGCCCGGTGTCCGCGGTGCGGCGGCTGCCGCGGAACAAGGACGCCGGCGTCCCGGTGCGGCTGCGCCTGGAGGACGGGGGCGAGTGGACCAGGGACATGTCCACCCGCGGGACCCGGCCGCGACGGCAGTGGCCCGAGGCGCTGGAGCGGGGCGCCTGGCACGCCGGAGACCTGCAGCGCACGGGCGTGCTCGCGCTTCCCGGCGGCGGACGCCCCATGGAGATCAGCGTTCGTGGAGGGGTGATCACCTACGCCACGCGGGCGGAGCGGGGATCCATCCCGGACCGCCCGCGCGGATCGGCGTAGCCCGGCCGGTCAGCCCGTGACGCACCGGCCCGGCGCGGTGGTGGTGGGCGAGGAACACGGCGACGGGGCACGGACCGCGTCCGTGGGACCGGCGGCACGGACGGTGACGGTGTGCGGACGGCCGCCGACCACCTTCACCCCCCGTCCACCGCCCCCAGCGCGATGTCGTGCCGGACCTCGCGGGCGTCCGGGCTCACGGAGAGGAACGCGGCGCGTGGGGGGTGGCCGGAGCCGGAGGCGATGAGGGTGTAGCTGCCGGACGGGACGGCGGGGATGCGGTAGTGGCCGGCGGTGGCGCGGCTGGTGGCGCGGCGTTTGCCGCGGGCGTTGACGATGGTGATCCAGGCGTCGCAGCCGCCGGGGTGGTCGGTGCAGCGCAGGGCGCCGGTGACCGTGGCGCCCGGGGTGCGCGGCCGGGCGGCGGGCGCGGGGGCCGGGGCCGGGGCCGTCGGGGGTGTGGCTCCGTCCGGGGCCGGGGCCGCGTCGTTCCGGGGTGCGGCCGGCGGGGTCGGCCGGGGGGTGTGGTCCACGGCTGCCGTCCCCCGCGGGTGGGCGGCCTGGTTGCGGGCCGCCCAGGCGGCGAGGGCCTGCTGGGTGCGGCGCTCGGCGGCGGTGGTGGCGGGGGCGGACGCCGGGGCGGTGGGGGTCGCGGGGCGGGGGGCCGGGGCGGCGGGTGCGGCGGTGGTGAGGGTCAGGCCGCGGTGTTCGGCGTAGGCGGCCAGCGCCTCGTCGAGGGCGGCGAGTTCGCGCAGGGCGGTGTGGAGGCGGTCGGCGCGGGGGCCGGCCGGGGCCTTCAGCTGGGCGGTGAGGTCGCGGACGAGGGGGCTGACGCGGGTCCAGGGGCCGGGGGCCGTGTCGCCGGCGGCGTGCCGGTCCAGGGCGTGGAGGGAGGCGGTGAGGGTGGTGAGGATCTGCCGGACGCGGGCGCCGAGGTGCGGGGCGAGGTCGAGGTCGGTGTCGGCGGCCGCGGCGAGGGCGCGGGCGTGGGCGGTGGCGTTGGTCAGGAGGGCGAGGCGGTTCTCGGGGCCGCGGCCGCGGATGCCGAGCGGCATGCGGACCAGCGGGCGCAGCACTCCGTCGACGGGGACGAGGGCGGCGTCGATGGCGCGGGCGGCGCCGCGCAGCCGGACCGGTGCGTCCGGGTTGTCCCAGCGCAGGGCGATCTGGTCGAGGAGGTGTTCCGTCGCGGAGAGGTAGCCGCGTTCGGCCTCCTGGGCGACGCGGCGGTTGGAGACCGGGAAGATCAGCGCGGCGCAGGCGGTGGCGGCGAGGACGCCGAGGCCGTTGTCCAGCAGGCGTTCGGCGAGCAGACCCTCCATCGCGTCGTACGGCGTGGTCATGCCGTAGAGCTGGGTGAGGGCGGTGACGAGGCCGACGACCCAGTAGGCGTAGCGGCGTTGCATGCCCCAGGAGCCGGCGGCGAGGCCGAGGACGATGACGGCGAGGGTGGCGTAGACGTGGCCGGGGCCGATGAGGTGGAGCAGGAGGATGCCGAGGACGGCCCCGGCGACGGTGCCGGCCATGCGGTGGGCGAACTTGCGCAGCCGTTCGTGGGTGGTGCTGGTGCCGAACAGCGTGATCATGACGCCGACCAGGCCCCAGTAGAAGCGGCGCGGGTCGATGGCGTCGGTGAGCGGGCAGACGATCGCCGAGGCGACCGCGGCGTGCAGCGGGACGCGCAGGTACGGGACGGCGCGGCGCCAGCCGTGGCCGTCGCGGGCGGCGACGACGCGCCGGGCGACCGCGCCGGTGCCCGCGGGCTGCCCCTTCTCCAGGGCGACGGTCGGCCGGAACGGGACATCGGCGCGGGTGGTGGGGGCGCTGCCGAGGTCGAGCCAGTGGGCGAGGGAGTCGGCGAGGGAGTCCAGCAGGTCGCCGACGCGGCGGGCGAGGGCGGCGGCCTCCGCGTCGGCGGGCCCGGCCTGCGGGTCGTCGAGGACGAAGGCGGCCTGCTGGCGGATGAGCTGGGCGGCGGGGTGGAGGGCGTCGGCGCGGCCGAGCGGGGTGTCGCGGGCGATGACGAGGCCGACGACCATGGCTTCGCGCAGGTGGGCGGGGGCCTGGAGGCGGGTGAGGCGGGTGATCGCCTCGCCGATACCGCGGAGCGCGAGTTCGGCGTCGAAGAGGTGGCGGTGGAGGAGTTCGGCGGCGACCGGGTCGGCGGCGACCTCGGGCTGGGCGAGGCGGCCGTCGATGGTGACGGTGGTGGTGTTGAGGCGGCGCAGGCTGCGGCGCATCCGGGCGACGGCGACCTCGTGGTCGGCGTCCGGGTCGAGGGCGGCGGTGGCGGCGTCCGCGACGCGGCGGGCCTCGACGACGAAGGCGCGCTGGGTGCGGAGCAGGTCCTCGCGCGGCATCGGGTAGCACAGCAGGAGACGGGCGGCGAGAACCGCGGCGGAGGCGGTCAGCGCGACGACGAAGAGTTCCCCGCAGAGGGCGAGCGGGACGGCGGCCAGCATGGCGGCCATGAAGGCGTTGAAGACCATCATTCCGGCGAGCAGCGCGAGGGTGCCGAAGCGGGCGAGGAAGAACGTCAGCGCCAGCGCCGTCACCATGAGGACGATCTCCAGCAGCCGGTCCTGGTGGAGCCAGGCGGCGAGCGGCAGCGCGGCGGAGTACGGCAGCGGCATCCAGAGGGAGGCGCGGGCCAGCCGCAGCGGCGTGTTCTCGGCGATGACGAACGCGCTCATCAGGCCCATCATCCCGGCCACCGTCATGGCGAGGACGGCGGGCAGGTCCAGCGCGACGGACATGCCGTAGCCGGTGGCCAGCGACGCGGTCATGGAGACCAGCGACCGCCACCCGGACTGGAGTTGCCCGAGCCCCGGGTCGGCCGCGAGGACCCGGTCCCACCAGCGTCTGGGCCCGGCGACGCGGTACGGCGCGAGCGGTCCGGTACGGGGCCGGGGCGCCGGCTCGGCGCGGTCGCCGGCGGTGGTCGCGGCGCGGCGGGGTGCCGCGGTGTCCTGGGTCCTGGCGTCGGCTGGGGTGGTCAACTGACCTCCGGTTCGGTGGCGTGGGGCGGGGGCGCGGCGGCGTCCGGCAGCCGGCGGGCGACGGCGGCGCGGAGCCGGGGGCCGGGGCGGCGACGGGCGGTCAACGGTGCGGCGCGGCACGGAAGTTGGGGGGTGAGACCCGGTGGGGTGCGGCGCGGGACCCGTGCGGTACGGGCGGGGTGCCCGGCTTGTCCCTCGTCCGGCGCCGGGCTCCGTACGGGCTCCGGCGGCGGCGATAGATGCATATCGCAATCATATACGCCGACGGGGACGGCCACCGGGGATTTCGCCCCGGTGGCCGTCCCCGAGAGGCGCCGCGCGCGTGGGTCAGCCGGTGACGCGCCAGCTCAGCGCGGAGGTGAGCAGGGGGCGCAGGGCCGGGTCGCGGACGGCGCCCGTGGGGTCGGTGGCACGGACGGAGACGGTGTGCGTCCGGCCGTCGGCGGGGACGCCGAGGGCGGCGGGGCGCACCGTTGCCGCGCCGCGCGCCGCGCGGGCCTCGCGTCCGTCGACGTACCAGTGCAAGGCGGCGCCCGGCAGCGCGGTGACGCGGAGGGTGCTGCTCCGGGCGAGCGGCCGCCCGGTGGGGACGTCGGAGGTCAGCGTCTTGGCGTGCCGGTGGAACCCGGCGATCATCGCCTCGCGTCCGGGGAGGTTGAACTCCCGCCCCAGGGTCCGCATGATCGAGTTGTCGGTGGGGCGGTTGAGCCCCTTCTCGTAGTAGCCGCCGCCCTCGTACGTGCCGACGGTGCCGCCGTCCGGGGACTCCTGGCCCAGCCAGCGGTACCACTTCTTCCGCTGGGACTTCATCGCGTCCGCGCCGAGCGTGGAGAGGTTGGCGTCGGTGGGCTCCGGGCCGGTGTAGGTGCCCTCCTGCCCGTAGTCGTACTCGTCGGCGAGCTTGCCCAGGGAGTGGCCGGTCTCGTGGACGGCGATCTGGTCGGACTGGTCGTGGTCGGACGAGGCGGTGGCGATGCCGTCGTAGCCGACCTGCGAGGAGACGTTGTTGTACCCGGCGCCGCCGTACTTGGACGAGTGGCCGAGGACGACGACGAGGTCGGCGGCGGGCGCTTTGGCGGCGTACGCCTCGACCTTCGCGGTGTCGACGCAGAGCAGCCGCTCGGTGCCGCTGCAGAAGAAGGCGGAGCCGAGGGCGGTGTCGCGGACGACGTCCTGGGTCGGGTCGCCGGAGACGCCGGAGTCCCGGGAGACGGCGTCGACCGCCCAGACGTTGAAGAGCGTGGTGTACGAGGCGTACGGCTCGACGGCCGTCATCTTCTCCCACTTGGCGCGGGCCGCCTTGTGGAAGTCTCCCTGCTGATCTGCGGTGTAGCCGTCGCCGATGAAGACGACGTCGAGCTTGTCGGCGACCGGGCCGTTCTGCACGAGCGGGGTGACGTCCCCGTCGGCGGCGATGGCGGTGCGTGCGGCCGGGGTGAGCGGGGCGGAGGCGGGCACCGTGGTGTGGCGGGGGTGGCCGCCGGGTCCGGTGAAGTACTCGACGGGCTGCGCCGGGCCGACCTTCGGGGCGCCCGCCGGGGCCGGGGCGGCGCCCGCGGGTGCGGCGGCGGTCAGCGCCAGGGCGGCGGCGAAGGCCGCACCGGCGGCCGCGGCGGCGCGCAGGGGCGCGGTGCGCCGGCGGCCGGGCGAGGCGCCGCGGCGGCGCACGGGGGCGTCGCCGGACGTGCGGACGGAGGCGCGTATACGCATGGATCCTCCCAAGTCCCGCCGACCGTACGGCGGGTGAGCCGGATGGGCCGGCTCAATCTAGGCCGCGGGGCGGGGACCGGCAACGGTGTGCCGTCAACTCGCCCAGGAGGTACGGGAGTTGGCGGAAACGGGGGCCGGAAGCACGCCGCCCCGGCGCGTCCGTCCGTGCCGAGGGGCCGGACGGGCGCGCCGGGGCGGCGTGCCGGGGCGGGGCTCAGCCGCCCAGGTGGACCGGGAGCGAGTCGATGCCGTAGACGATGGAGAGCTTGCGGAAGCTGAGGTCCTCCGGCTCGACCGCGAGGCGCATCGTGGGGAAGCGGCGGACGAGGGCGGGGTAGGCGGCGCGCAGCTCCATGCGGGCCAGCTCGGCGCCGACACAGCGGTGGATGCCGTAGCCGAAGGCGAGGTGGGAGGGGACGTTCCGCTCCGGGTCGAAGCGCTCCATGTCGGGGCCGAGACCGCCGTCGCGGTCCGCGCCGCTGAGCGAGCACAGCACGACGTCGCCGGCGGAGATCCGCACCCCGCCGATCTCCAGGTCCTCGCGGGCGAAGCGCGGGAAGGCGACCTGGACGACGGTGAGGTAGCGCAGCAGCTCCTCGACGTACCGCTCGACGGCGTCGTCGCCGTCCTTGAGCGCGGCGAAGTGGTCCGGGTCCTGGAGGAGGACGAGGGCGCCGAGCGCCAGCATGCTGGCGGTGGTCTCGAAACCGCCGGTGAGGACGCCGTCGGCGAGACCGGCCAGCTCCTCGTCGCTGACGGAGTCGCCGTGCTCCTTGACGATCATTCCGAGCAGGCCGTCGCCCGGGTCCTTGCGCTGCTTCTTGACGACCTCCCGGAAATACGTCAGGGATTCCGATATGGCGCCGAAGGACGCGTTGGCTCCGCTGAAGAGGTCGAAGCGGGCGGCGCTCAGCCGCTCGAAATCGGCGCGGTCCTCATAGGGCACACCGAGGAGTTCGCAAATCACCAGGGACGGAATGGGCAGCGCGAAATCCTGGACGATATCGACCGGTTCGCCGTTCTTCCCGGCGCGCTCCATCGCGTCCAGCCGCTCCTCCACGATCTCGTGGATCCGCGGGGTGAGGCGGCTGAGCCGGCGCATGGTGAATTCCGGGGTGAGCAGCCGCCGCAGCCGGGTGTGGACGGGCGGGTCGGCGAAGCCCAGTCCGCCCGGATTCTGCTCCGCCTCCGCGCCCGCCTTGCCGACGAGGTGGGTGAAGTCCGAGCTGAAGGCGTTCGCCTTGCCGAGGACCGCCTTGACCTCGTCGTAGCCGGTGACCAGCCAGACGTTCGCGGCTATCGGGACCGGCAGCTTGGTGATGGGCTCCTTCTCCCGGACGGCTCCCAGCTCGGGCACCGGGTCGAGGCCGTCGCGCCGCAGCGGCATCAGCACGGACTCGGGGAGGAAGGACATCCGCGAGAGGTCGAAGCCCTTCTTCCGCGTTCTCGCGAGATACAGCCGGCCGGCCCAGGCGATGATCCGGGAACGGAGTGTCGTCATGACGTCAATACTGCCTTTCGTCGAGGGGGACGGTCATCCGCACTCGGCGGCCCGGAGGGACCGAGGAAGCGCGGGGCGTCCGCTCGGCGTGCGCAATGCTGCCGAACGCCGCAGGGGGTGTTTTCCGGCACCCCCCGCCCCTCGCTTGCGGCGGTCACGGCGCGGGTCCGTGACGTCGACCGGCATCGCCGGTCGCCCGCGGCCGGCGTGACGCGCTCGGCCCTTGTCTTTCCCGTCGAGTTTACAAAGCGCCTCGGACGGCTCCGAGAGAACGGCCCTGACAAACGTCGGGGACATCCCTGGAATTTCCCCGATCCCCCACCCGACCTTCATCACCGCTCCCGTACCGGCCGAGGCGCCACCGCTGAACTTCCCCTATCAGGACGCCGGTTTCCGTTACGGAGTTGCCCCGGTGCGCGGACCCGGTCACCGCGCGCCGGGGCGTACGCGTCCCGGTTCCGGGCACCACGATCCGCCGCCGTGCCCGTACCTCCGGAGGAATGAACCGGAACACCCCGGCCAGGAAGGGGTATTCCGACATGAGCGCCGCGCGAACCGACATAACACATATAAGCCGCCTTACTTGCTACGTTGCCAGACATGACGGCAACGGCCCCGCCTCCCGCCCCGGCGCCGTCCGCCGCCCCCGCGGCGGACCGTCCCCCGCCGCCGCCCCCGCGGCCCCGGCGGCGCGGCACCGAGCTGGCGCTGCTCACCGGCGCGGTGCTGATCAGCGTCTGCGGGTACGCCGTCGTCGGGCTGACGGTGCGCGGCGCGGTGCCCGGCGGCGCCGCGGAGTACGGCGCGGGGCTGGGCGCCCTCGCCCTCGTGGCCCATCTGGCGGTGCGGTTCGGCGCCCCCTGCGCCGATCCGCTGTTGCTGCCGGTGGCCGTCCTCCTCAACGGGCTCGGCCTCGTCCTGATCTTCCGGCTGGACCTGGCCACGCCCGGCCACCGCGCGGCGCCGGCCCAGCTGCTCTGGACGGCGGTGGGGATCGCGCTGTTCACGGCGGCGGTGCTGCTGGTGCGCGACCACCGGTGGCTGGCGCGGTACGGGCCGCTGTGCGCGGCGGCGGCGCTGGTGCTGATGCTCGCGCCGCTGGCGTTCCCGGCGGTCAACGGCGCGAAGATCTGGATCCGGCTGGCCGGGTACTCGATCCAGCCGGGCGAGTTCGCGAAGGTGCTGATCACGGTGTTCTTCGCGGCGCGGCTGGCGGCCCACCGCGCCGCGCCGCGGCCGGAGGGTCCCGGCGCCGCACGCCGCGCGGCGCTGCGGATGCTCCGCCCGGTCACCGCGGTCTGGCTGCTGTCCGTCGCGATCCTCGTCCTCGAACGCGATCTGGGCACCTCGCTGCTGTTCTTCTGCGTCTTCGTGGTGCTGCTGTACGTGGCGACCGGCCGGCTGGGCTGGCTGGTGCTCGGGCTGCTGCTGGCGGGGGCGGGCGCGAGCGCCGTCGCGGCGCTGGAGCCGCATGTGCACGGCCGGGTCGCGGACTGGCTGCATCCGTTCGCGGGCCTGGCGTCGGGCGCGGGTCCCGGACAGCTGGCGCAGTCGTTGTACGCGTTCGGGGCGGGCGGGCTGCTGGGCACCGGGCTCGGGCGCGGCGATTCGTATCTCATCGGCTTCGCGATGAAGTCGGACTTCCTGCTGGCGACGTTCGGGGAGGAGCTGGGGCTCGCCGGGTTGACGGCGCTCTTCCTGCTCTACGCGATCCTGGTTGCGCGGGGGTTCCGGGCCGGTCTCGGGCTGCGCGACCCGTTCGGCGGACTGCTGGCGGTGGGGCTCGCCTCGCTCCCGGCGGTCCAGGTCTTCGTGATCGCGGGCGGGGTGATGGGGCTGATCCCGCTGACCGGCATGGCGCTGCCGTTCCTCGCCCAGGGCGGCTCGTCGCTGGTGACGAACTGGCTGGTCGTGGCCTTGCTGGTGCGGCTGAGCGACCGCTCCCGCAGACCGCCGCGCCCGGCGCCGGGCGCGGCGGACGGGCCGTGGGACACCGCCGGGACCGCGGCGGTGCCGGCGGCCGGACGCGCCCCGGAGGCCGGCCGGTGATCCGCTGCTCACGGCATGCCGCCGTCTTCTGTCTGCTGCTCTTCGTCGCGCTGCTGGGCAACGCGGCCTGGCTGCAGGTCTTCCGCGCGCCGGAGCTGGCCGCCGATCCGGCGAACCGGCGGGCGCAGATCGCGCGGTACGCCCAGCCGCGCGGCGCGGTGCTCGTCGCCGGGCGGCCGGTGACCGGCTCCCGGGACAGCGGCGGACGGCTGCGGCACGAGCGGACGTACACCGACGGACCGCTGTACGCGCCGGTCACCGGTTTCTCCTCGCAGACGTACGGCACCTCGCTGCTGGAGCGCGCCGAGGACGGGGTGCTGTCCGGCACCGATCCGCGGCTGTCGGCGTTCCCCTGGTGGGACGGGCTGACCCGGGCGCGGCCGCGCGGCGGGGCGGTGGCGACGACGATCGACCCGGCGGTGCAGCGCGCCGCCTTCGCCGGGCTGCGCGGCCGCACCGGCGCGGTCGCCGCCGTGGAACCGCGTACCGGCCGCATCCTGGCGCTGGTCTCCACGCCTTCGTACGACCCGGCCGAGCTGTCGGGCAACGGCCGGAAGGTGACGGCGGCGTGGCAGCGGCTGACCGGGGCGGCGCGGCAGCCGATGCTCAACCGGGCGATCCGGCAGACGTATCCGCCCGGGTCGGCGTTCAAGGTCGTCACCGCCGCGGCGGCGCTGGAGAGCGGACTGGTCACCGATCCGGACGCGCCCACCGGCTCACCCGATCCGTACACCCTGCCCGGGACAAGGACGGTGCTGGTCAACGAGGCGGACGACTGTGAGGACGCCTCGCTGCGGGAGGCGTTCCGCGTCTCGTGCAACACGGTCTTCGCACGGCTGGGCGTCGGCGTGGGGCTGGAGACGATGGTGCGCACGGCCCGCGCCTTCGGCTTCGACGGGAAGGTCAGGCACATCCCCTCCCCCGTCGCGCCGAGCACCTTCGACACCCGGATGGACCGCGCGCAGCTGGCGCTGTCGTCGATCGGCCAGTACGACACGACGGCGACACCTCTCCAGATGGCGTCGGTCGCGGCGACGGTGGCGAACGACGGGGAGCGCGTGGCGCCGTACCTGGTGGACGAGGTGACCGACGCGTCGGGGACGGCGCTGCCCGCCCCGGAGCGCCCGTCGCCGGTCCGGGCGATGGGTCCGGCGACCGCCCGGTGGCTCCAGGAGCTGATGGTGGACGTGGTCGAGCACGGCAGCGGGCACCGCGCCGCGGTCCCCGGCGCGATCGTGGGCGGCAAGACCGGCACCGCCCAGCACGGCGTCCACAACGAGGGCACCCCCTACGCGTGGTTCATCTCCTGGGCCCGCCGCGCGGACGCTCCCCAACCGGCGGTGGCGGTGGCGGTGGTCGTCGAGGACGCCGCCGCCGACCGCACCGAGATCAGCGGCGGCGGCAGCGCCGCCCCCCTCGCGGGCGCGGTGATGCGGGCGGCGCTGCGCTGAGGCGGCGGGCGCGGAGGGGCCGGCCGCGCGGGCGCCGGGCGGCCGTGGCCGGTGCCGCCCGGCCCGGAGGCCGTTCCGGGCGCCCCGGCACAATGGCCCGCATGACGGAAACTGACGGCGGTACGGCGGTGTCCGGGGCGGGGCCCCTGCTCGGCACGGCGGAGGTCGAGGCGCTGGCGCGGCGGGCGCACGCCGGACAGACCGACAAGGCGGGCCGTCCGTACACGGAGCATCTGGCGGCGGTCGCCGAGGGCGTACGGGTGCGGGGCGGCGGCCCGGAGCAGATCGCCGCGGCGTGGCTGCACGACGCCGTCGAGGACGGGGCGCTCACCGAGGAGTGGCTGGCGCGGGCGGCGCTGACCGACGCGACGAAGGCGATGGTCCTCGCCGTCACCAAGCGGACCGGCGAGCCCCCTGAGACGTATGCCGCCCGCATCCTGGCCACCCCGGGCGCCCTGCTGGTCAAGACGGCCGACCTGGCCCACAACGCCGACCCTTCCCGCCTCGCCGCCCTGGACGCCCCGACCCGCGAACGGCTCACCGCGAAGTACGCGCGGATGCGGGCGCTGCTGGGGCTGGACGGGTAACCGCCGCTTCGTGTCCCGGGGTCCGGATCCGAGCGGGCCCCGGGGGCGGACCCGGGCCGCGCGTCGCCCGGCCCTGGGCGGCACCGGGCCCGGGAGCGGGCCGGACCGGAAGCAAGGCCGGCCCCCGCGCTCCCGGGCCCGGGAGCGGCCCGTCCCGGGGGCAGCGGCCGGGCCCCGCGCGCTCCGGACCCGGCAGGGGGCCGCCCCGCCCGGGGTCCACCTCCCGGACGCCCCCGCCGAAAGATGGTCACCGCAGCTACCCTGCGCCGTATGTCTCTTCCGCAGCCCTCGGACGCCCCGTCACCCGACACCCGGCCGCGGGACGCGCGGCCCCTGGACGCCCCGCACACCGCCGCACCGGCCGCCGTCACGCCCGCCGCCGGCCCCCGGGTCGTCGCCGCGCTGGCCGGGGTCGGCGTACGGCGGCAGAGCACCGAGCAGGCCATCCTGGAGGACGTCGACTGGACGGTCCGCGCCGGTGAGCACTGGGCGCTGCTCGGTGCGAACGGTGCGGGCAAGACCACCGTGCTGCGGCTGATCGGGGCGCTGATGTTCCCCACGGTCGGCACCGTCGAGGTCCTCGGGCACCGGCTCGGCTCCGTCGACGTACGGGAGCTGCGCGCGGTGATCGGGCTGGTGTCCGGCGCTCAGAAGGTGCCGCAGGACGCGAGCGGCCACACCGTGGTGCTCACCGGCGCGACCGGCACCGTCCAGCCGCTGTGGCGCAAGTACGACGACGCCACCCGGGAGCGGGCCCACGCGCTGCTGGCGGAACTGGACTGCAAGGAGCTGGCCGACCGGCCCTACGGGGTGTGCTCGGGCGGGCAGCGGGCGCGGATCCTGATCGCCCGCGCGCTGATGGCCGATCCGTCGCTGCTCCTGCTGGACGAGCCGTTCAACGCCCTGGATCTGCCCTCGCGCGAGGATCTGATCGACGCGGTGCACCGGCTCTCCGTGGACCGCCCGGAGCTGGCGACCGTCACCGTCACCCACCACCTGGAGGAGCTGTCGCCAGCCATCGGGCACGCGCTGCTGCTGCGCGAGGGCCGGGTGCAGGCGCGCGGGCCCGTCGGCGAGGTGCTGACCGGGCCCCGGATGACGGCGTGCTTCGGGCGCCCCATCGAGGTGTCCCGGCACGCCGGCCGCTGGGCGGCCCGCTCCGGCCGTGCCCCCCTGCGCTGAGCGGGCGCGCGCACCCCAATGGCGGCGCCGCCCCGGGGCGGGGCCGTCGTTGTCAGGGCAGCGGGACACGCGTCCCGCCCGCCGACACCAGGAGCGCACCGTGCCGAAGATCACCCCGAACCTCTGGTTCGACACCCAGGGCCGGGAGGCCGCCGAGTTCTACGTCTCGGTCTTCCCCAATTCCCGCATCAACCAGGTCTCGTACTACGGCGAGGCAGGTCCGCGGCCGGCCGGGACGGTGCTGACCGTCGATTTCGAACTGGACGGGCAGCCGTACACCGCGATCAACGGCGGCCCGGAGTTCACCTTCGACGAGGCGATCTCGCTGCTGATCAACTGCGCGGACCAGGCGGAGGTCGACTACTACTGGGACGCCCTCGGCAAGGGCGGCCGCACCGGTCCGTGCGGCTGGCTCAAGGACCGCTACGGACTGTCCTGGCAGGTGGTCCCCGACGCGCTCGGCGAGCTGATGACCGACCCCGATCCGGCCCGCGCCCAGCGGGCGCTCCAGGCGATGCTGGGCATGCAGAAACTCGACGTCGAGGCGTTGCGGGCGGCGGCGGACGGGGACTGAGCGGGCCGGGCCGGCCGGGGGCCCGGCCCCGCGGCACGGCGGCCCGCCGTCCCGTACCGCCGCGGCCTCCCGCGACGGCGGGCTCCCGCCGACCCGGGGAGGCCCGGCCCGCGCCCGGCCTCAGCTCCGCCCCGCTCCCCCGTCCTGCGCGGCTCCCTCCGCCACCGTCGCGGCGACCTCCGCGGTGCGGTCCGCCTCCTCGGCGGCGAAGCGCCGCGCGTCCAGCTGCTCGGCGATCTCCTCGTCCTGGTCCATCAGCGCGTCCAGCTCCGCGTCGCCCAGGTCGAGGACGCCCAGGTCGGCGTAGGCGCGGCGCAGCCGGGGGCCCCACAGGCCGATGTCCTTGACGCACGGCACGATGCGGCTGAAGAGCAGTTTGCGGAAGAGGTGCAGGAACTCCGACCGCTCGGTGAGGTCGACGGCTTCGGCGTGCGGGACGCCGAAGTTCTCCAGGACCTCCAGACCGCGCAGCCGGTCGCGCATCAGGTAGCAGCCCTCGATGACGAACTCCTCGCGCTCGCGCAGTTCGGCGTCGGACAGCTGCCGGTAGTGGTCGCGCAGCGCCATCCGGCCGAAGGCGACGTGCCGGGCCTCGTCCTGCATGACGTAGGCGAGGATCTGGTGCGGCAGCGGCTTGGTGGTGGTGTCGCGCAGCATGCCGAAGGCGGCCAGCGCCAGCCCCTCGATGAGCACCTGCATCCCGAGGTAGGGCATGTCCCAGCGGGCGTCGCGCAGGGTGTCTCCGAGGAGGCCGCGCAGGCTGTCGTTGACGGGGTAGAGCAGCTGGATCTTCTCGTGCAGGAAGCGGCTGTAGATCTCGGCGTGCCGGGCCTCGTCCATGGCCTGGGTGGCGGAGTAGAACTTCGCGTCGAGGTCGGGGACCGCCTCGGTGATCCGCGCGGCGCACACCATCGCGCCCTGCTCACCGTGGAGGAACTGGCTGAACTGCCAGGACGCGAAGTGCTGCCGCAGCTCACCGCGCTCCCGGGCGGACATCTTGTCCCAGTACGGGGTGGCGTACAGCGCGATCGCCTCGTCGGGGGTGCCGAGCGGGTCGAACGGGTCGACCTCCTGGTCCCAGTCGATGCGGGTGGTGGCGTCCCACTGCTTGTCCTTGCCCTTCTGGTAGAGGGCGAGGAGGCGGGCGCGCCCCTCGTCGTACTCCCAGGTGAAGCGGGCGGCACCGGTGGCGGGGACCTCCCACAGGAGGGTGTCGCCGGGGTCTTGGGTGTAGGTCTCGCGGCTCGACACGGGGGCCTCCTCGGCTCACCGGGCTGCTGGAACCTGTCGTCACGCTCCGCCCGCCGGCCGTGGACGCGCCGTACAGGCGGTGCGGCGGCGGGTTCTCCCGCAGGCTCACACGCTCCTTACCGGCGGGTCAAGAAGTCGTGTGAGAGGGATTGACGACCTTGCTGACAGGCAGTCTCATAAGACGTGACCGCCGGTAACCCCACAGCGAGGTAGCCACAGCCATGACGAGCGCGACGACCGCGATGACCGTGCCGGACACCGAAGTCCTGCGGGACGCCCTCGGGCTCCTCAAGGACCGGGAACAGGTGGCCGAGCGCCTGCTCGACTCCTCCGCCAAGCACTCCTTCGACCCCGACACCGAACTCGACTGGGACGCCCCGCTCGAAGCGGGCAAGTGGTACTGGCCCCCGGAGCTGGTCTCCCTCTACGACACGCCCCTGTGGCACAAGATGTCCGTGGAACAGCAGCAGGACCTCTCCCGCCACGAGGCCGCGTCCCTGGCCTCCCTGGGCATCTGGTTCGAGATCATCCTGATGCAGCTGCTGGTCCGGCACATCTACGACAAGCCCGTGACCAGCGCGCACGTCCGCTACGCGCTCACCGAGATCGCGGACGAGTGCCGCCACTCGAAGATGTTCGCGCGGCTGATCACCCGCAGCGGCGCGCCCGCGTACCCGGTCTCGCGCCTCAACCACAACCTCGCCCGGCTCCTCAAGACCATCTCCACCACGCCCGGCTCGTTCGCCTGCACCCTGCTCGGCGAGGAGATCCTCGACTGGATGCAGCGGCTGACCTTCCCGGACGAGCGGGTGCAGACGCTGGTGCGCGGGGTGACCCGCATCCACGTCGTCGAGGAGGCGCGCCATGTGCGCTACGCCCGTGAGGAGTTGCGGCGGCAGATGGTGACCGCGCCGCGCTGGGAGCGGGAGCTGACCCGGGTCAGCGCGGGCGAGGCGGCGCGGGTCTTCTCCGTGGCGTTCGTCAACCCGCGGGTCTACAGCGATGTCGGGCTGGACCGGCGGGAGGCCGTCGCGCAGGTCAGGGCGAGCGGGCACCGCCGCGAGGTCATGCAGTCCGGCGCGAAGCGGCTGACCGACTTCCTCGACGAGATCGGCGTACTGCGCGGCGCGGGCCGCAAGTTGTGGCGCAGCTCCGGGCTGCTGGCCTGATCCGCGCGGCCCGGCGGGCAGGCCCCCGGGGAGCTGTGCGGCCGCGAACACGGGGCCGATACGCTGCTGTCCATGAACGGCAGCGGCACCGCCCCAGCAGTACCCCGACCCGCCTACCGCAGGATGGGCGTGGAGCAGCGCCGTAGCCAACTCCTCAGCGCCGCGCTGGGCCTGTTCGCCCACCGCGCGCCCGAGGACGTCACCCTCGACGACGTCGCGACCGCCGCCGGCGTCTCCCGCCCGCTGGTCTACCGCTACTTCCCCGGCGGCAAGCAGCAGTTGTACGAGGCGGCGCTGCACACCGCCGCCGACGCCCTGAAGGACTGCTTCGACGAGCCGGAGACCGGCCCCGCCACCCAGCGCCTCTCCCACGCCCTCGACCGCTACCTCGCCTTCGTCGACGAGCACGACACCGGGTTCAGCGCCCTGCTCCAGGGCGGGAGCGTGGTCGAGACGTCACGGACGTCGGCGATCGTGGACGGCATCCGGCGCTCCGCGGCCGACCACATCCTGCACCACCTCGGCGAGGCGGAGCCGGGCCGTCCGCTGCGGATGACGGTCCGGATGTGGATCACGACGGTGGAGGCCGCCTCGCTGATCTGGCTGGACGAGGAGAAACACCCCGACCTGGGCGAACTGCGGGACTGGCTGGTCGACCACTTCATGGCCATGCTGACCTCGACAGCGGCCCGTGACCCGCAGACCGCCCGGGTGGTGCGGCGGGTCCTGGCCCTGGAGACCCGCGAGGGCCGCGTCGGCGACCTGGCCCGCCGCGCCCTCCCGGTCCTCGGCGACGCGGGGCATCTGCTCTGACGGGGCGGGGCGGTGGCCGGGGCGCGGCCGATCCGGCGCCGCACCGTGACCGCGCCCCGGCCGTACCGCCGCACCCGGCCCGGCCACCGGCCACGTCCGGACCGGCTCCGGCCGGGAACTCCGGCGCTCCGCACGTGCCCCGGGCGGACGCGCCCGGCCCCCGGCGCCGCCGACCGCCCCGCGCCGACCCGCCACGGCCCCGCCGCCGGTGTGACACTGGGGCCGTGAGAAGCGAGAACACCCCGTTCACCGGCGGGCCGCTGGACGGCCGCGTCCTGCCGGTCCTGACCGGCGCGACCGGCCGCCCGCCGAAGGTGTACACCGTGCCGGTCCCGCACGACGACGGCACCCCGCCGACGGTGCACGTCTACCGCCGCGTCCCCGGCCCGGCCGGCCGCCTCGGCCTGCCACGCGGCTGGCGTTACGTGTACGACCCGGCCGGGGAGTCCGGTCTGCGGCGGATCAGGTGGCCCTGGTCCAGGGAGAGTTGAGACGCCCTGCCGCGCGGGCCCGGCGGACGGCGGGCGCGTCGGCCCGGTGAGCGCCCACCGCGCGGATCCGGTCGGCACCCGCCCTCCGGCGCGACGCCCGTCCCGCGCCCCGCGCACCTCGCGGCGCCCGGTCCGGCCGCGCCCGTTCCTCTGCGCCCCCGCGGCCAACCCCCGTTCCTCGCACCCCGATTCCCCTCTGGTCCGGACCATTGACACTCAATGGTCTAGTCCTGTTTGCTTCCTGCTCGGGGGAGCCGCCCCGCCTCCCTGACCGGACCGACCCCTTCAGGGGCGGCCTCCCCCGTCTCGACACCGCGCCACCGCCCGTGCACCGCCCCGTGCCACCGTTCCGCGCCGTCGACCGAAGGAGCACCCGCCATGCGCCCCGGCCCGCCCCGCCCCGCCCGCGTCCGCCGCACCGCCGCCCGCCGGCGCCGCGCCCTGCCCGCCGCGCTCGCCGCCGTCGCCACCACCGCGGCGCTCACCGCACTGGCCGGCAGCGGACCGGCGCACGCCGCACCGGCTCCCGCCCCGGCCGCCGCCCGGCCCGCCGCCGCGGCCGCCGGACACACCCTCGTCGGCTACCTCCACACCAGCTTCGCCAACGGCTCCGGCTACACCCGCCTCGCCGACGTCCCCGACAGCTGGGACATCATCGATCTGGCCTTCGGCGAGCCGACCTCCGCCACCTCCGGCGACATCCGCTTCTCGCTGTGCCCGCGGAGCGAGTGCCCGGGGGTGGAGAGCGAGGACGAGTTCAAGGCCGCGATCAAGGCGAAGCAGGCCGCGGGCAAGAAGGTGCTGATCTCCATCGGCGGCCAGAACGGCCAGGTCCAGCTGACCACCGCCGCCGCCCGGGACACATTCGTGAAGTCCGTCGGCGCCATCATCGACCGCTACGGACTCGACGGCCTCGACATCGACTTCGAGGGCCACTCCCTCTCCCTCGACGAGGGCGACACCGACTTCACCAAGCCCACCACGCCCTCCGTCGTCAACCTCATCGCGGCGGTGAAGTCGCTCAAGGCCAAGTACGGCGAGAAGTTCACGCTGACGATGGCGCCGGAGACCTTCTTCGTCCAGCTGGGCCACCAGTTCTACGGCTCCGGCCCCTGGGGCGGTCAGGACCCGCGCGCCGGGGCGTACCTGCCGGTGATCCACGCGCTCCGCGACGATCTGACGCTGCTGCACGTCCAGGACTACAACTCGGGCCCGATCATGGGGCTGGACGAGCAGTACCACACCATGGGCAGCGCGGATTTCCACATCGCGATGACGGACATGCTGCTCGCCGGCTTCCCGGTGGCGGGCGACAAGGACAAGGTCTTCCCGCCGCTCAAACCCTCCCAGGTGGCGATCGGCCTGCCCGCCTCGCCCAACGCCGGCAACGGCCACACCTCCACCGGCGACGTCACCAAGGCCCTCAACTGCCTCACCCGGAACACCGACTGCGGCGGCTACACCCCGCACGGCGCCTGGCCCGACCTCGGTGGCCTGATGACCTGGTCGATCAACTGGGACCGTTTCCACAACTACGAGTTCCAGAAGAACTTCGACGCCTACTTCGGCCGCTGAGCGCAGCCGTCCGCCGATCGGCCCGGACCTCCGGGACGGAGCGTGGCCCGGAGATCCGGTCACGCCCCCGTCCGGCGCCGATCGGGTGAGCCGGCCGTCCACTTCCCCCGCCTTCGTACGAAAATCGCCCCCCTCCGTGGCAGCATCCCTCCGTCCGCACGTCACGGAAACGGGCGGGCGGCCGGCGCACCGGGTGTCCCGGGGCACCGGCCGCCGGCGTCGGAGGTGGTCAGATGAGGTCCGGTCCCTTGCCGTGGTCGTCGCGCTCCCTGCGGTCGGCCGGTGCCGCGCTGCTCCTCGGCGCGACCGCGCTGACCGCACCCGCGGCCCCCGCCGCCGCGGCGCCCGCACCGGACCCGGCGGCGACGGCCGCCTCTCCGGACGACCCGGCCCCCGGCGCCACGAGTCCGGCCGCTCTCCTCCGCCGGCTCCAGGGCCTCTACCGCTCCGCCGAGGAGTCGACCGAGGCGTACAACGCCACCCAGGAGGCGCTGCGGACCGCGCAGAGCCGCGCCAACCGCCTCGGCGCGCAGCTGCGACAGGCCCGCGCCCGGCTCGCCGGGGCCCGCGCCGACGCCGGGCGCCTCGCCCGCCAGCAGTACCAGGGCGGCGGCCCCGCCACCCTCGCCTCGTACGTCCGGGTGCTGCTCGCCGCCGACCCGGAACAGGCCATGGACCGCGGCCATCTGCTGCGCACCGCCGCCGCCGAGGCCGCCGCCACCGTCGAGCGGACGGCCCGCGGCGCGCGGCGGGCCGACACCCTGGCCCGGCAGGCGGACGCCGCTCTCGCCCGGCAGCGCACCCTCACCGCACAGCGCGCCCGGCAGCGGACCACCGTGCAGCAGCGGCTGAAGGACGTCGAGCGGCTGCTCGCCCGGCTCTCCGACGACCAGCTCACCGCGCTCGACCGGCTGGAGCGCGACGGCGCCGCCACCGCGCAGCGGGCGCTGGTCTCGCGCGGCGCCCTCGGCGCGGCGGGCGCCCCCTCGTCAGCGGGCGACCGGGCCGTCGCCTACGGACTGCGCCAGATCGGCAAACCGTACGTCTGGGGCGCCGCCGGGCCCGACGCGTTCGACTGCTCGGGCCTCACCTCGCAGGCGTGGTCGCACGCCGGGCGGGCCGTCCCGCGCACCAGCCAGGAGCAGTGGAAACGGCTGCCGCGCGTCCCGCTGAACCGGCTGCGCCCCGGTGACCTCGTCGTCTACTTCCCCGGCGCGACCCATGTGGCGCTGTACGTCGGGGGCGGCAAGGTCGTCCAGGCGCCGCGTCCGGGCACCGCCGTCCGTCTCTCGCCGCTCGCCGCCAACCCGCCGCTCGGCGCCGTCCGCCCCGACCCGGAGGCCCGGCCGGTCACCGGCTGGTCCGCGCCCCGCCAGGTCACGGCGGACGGCCCGGCGCCCGGCGCGGCGGACGCCGGATACGCGACGTCCGCCGCCCCCGGGCACTGAGCCGGGGACGGCGGACGGCGAAGCGGTGGGCGCGGCCGGAGGTCAGGCGGCCGGACCGCCGAACGAGCCGAGGTACGCCGCGGTCTTCTCGGGCTCGAAGAAGAAGTTGTCGAAGTCGGCCGGGTCGTTGAAGCCGTTGGCGAAGCGGTCGGCGACCGGCTGGATCTGCCCGGCGGCGCCGATCAGGTTCAGCACGTGCTCGGGCGGCGGCGCCAGCATCGCGTTGGTCCACTTCACGACGTGCTGCGCCGTCTCCCAGTAGCGGTCGAAGGTGGCCTGCATCCACGCCGCGTCGAACGGCTGGTCACCGCGCTCGACGATGGACTGCAGGTAGGCGTGGGCGCACTTGGAGGCGGAGTTGGAGCCCTGGCCGGTGATCGGGTCGTTGGCGACGACGACGTCCGCGACACCGAGGACCAGACCGCCGGAGGGCAGCCGGCCGATGGGGTTGCGCACGGTCGGGGCGTACCGCCCGGCCAGCGTGCCCTGCGCGTCGGTCAGTTCGACCTTCGTGCAGCGGGCGTACTCCCAGGGCAGGAACTTCTCCAGCAGTTCGAGGGTGAGCGCCAGGTGCTCGTTGGGGTCCTTGACACCCTGGAACGCGTCGAGCGGCCCGCCGGGGATGCCCTCCCAGAAGAGGATGTCCGCCCGGCCGGTGTTGGTGAACGTCGGCATGACGAACAGCTCACCGACGCCCGGCACGAGGTTGCAGCGCACCGCGTCGAACTCGGGGTGCTCCGGACGCGGCCCCATGCCGTGGACGTACGCGACGGCCAGCGCGCGCTGCGGGGCGTCGTACGGCGAACGGGACGCGTCACGGCCGAACATCGAGACCAGCTCGCCCTTGCCCGCCGAGACCAGCGTCAGGTCGTAGCGGGAGGCGAAGAAGTCCAGGTCGGAAACGGCGGCGCCGTGGATGACGAGCTGACCGCCGCGCTGCGCGAAGGTCTCCATCCAGCCGGCCATCTTGACCCGCTGATCGACGGACTGGGCGTAGCCGTCGAGCTTGCCGACCCAGTCGATGGCGCGCTGGGAGCCCTCGGGCGACTCGAAGCTGCCGGGGGCGGCGACCGAGACGCCGAGGCCCTCGATCCGCGGGGCCTGGTTCTCCCAGAAGTTCAGCTGGAGGTCGCGCTCGTGCTGGAGGGCGGTGTGGAACATGCACTGCGTCGACATGACCCGGCCGGAGCGGATCTCGTCGGAGGTGCGGTTGGACATCAGGGTGACCTCGTACCCCTTGGACTGGAGGCCAAGGGCGAGCTGGAGGCCGGACTGGCCGGCTCCCACGACGAGTATCTTCCGCATGGCGGGCTCTTCTCTGCGTTGCTGCTGCTTCGGGGAGGGGGGTGGGGTCGGTGCCGGCGGGAAGCCTATTCGGGCGTTTCGGCCAGCGCGTGGCCGACCAGTGCCAGCAGCGATTCGACGACCGTGGGCCGGCTCCGCGCGTCCATGATCACGACGGGTACGTGCGGGGGCACCGTCAGCGCGTCCCGTACGTCCTCCACCGCGTACATCGGTGTTCCCTCGAAGTGGTTGACGGCGACGACGTAGGGCAGCTGGCAGCTCTCGAAGTAGTCGAGCGCCGGGAAGCAGTCCTCCAGGCGCCGGGTGTCCGCCATCACGATCGCGCCGATCGCCCCGCGCACCAGGTCGTCCCACATGAACCAGAAGCGCTGCTGTCCGGGCGTGCCGAACAGGTAGAGCACCAGCTCCTGATCGAGGGTGATGCGGCCGAAGTCCATCGCGACCGTGGTGGTCTTCTTCTCCGGCGTGGCGGACAGATCGTCCGTCTCCGCGCTGGCCTGCGTCATCACCGCCTCGGTCTGCAGCGGGGTGATCTCCGAGACCGAGCCGACGAAGGTGGTCTTGCCGACGCCGAAACCGCCGGCCACCACGATCTTGGTGGCGATCGGGGCCCGGGAGCGGTCGGTCTGCCAGCTCTGCAGGCCCGCGTCGGCGGCGGACTGCGCACCGCCGGCGAACAGGTCCACGTCCGAGCCCGCCGCACCGGCCGTTATCGTGTCAGAGCCTGTGAAGTCCACTCAGCACCCTTTCCAGCAGCGCGCGGTCGGGCCGGCCGGTGCCGTGCCCGGTGCCGTAGACGCGGATCTTTCCCTGGTCGGCGAGGTCGCTCAGCAGCACCCGGACCACGCCGAGCGGCATCTTGAGCAGCGCGGAGATCTCCGCCACCGAACGCATCCGGCGGCACAGCTCCACGATGGCGCGCATCTCCGGCATGACCCGGTCGCCCCAGCCACCGGAGGTCAGCTCCGGCCGCTCCCCGGGCGCGTCCAGCGCCGCCACGAACGTCTCGACGAGCAGGACGTGACCGAAGCGGGTCCGGCCGCCGGTCAGTGAATACGGTCGTACGCGCGCGGGTTTGCGGTCCCCGCCGCGCACGGGGAGTTGGGGTGTGGTGCTCACTGGGCGCTCTCCATCGACTTACGCAGTTCGCTGCGGAGTTCGGGGGTGAGGACATGTCCGGCCCGGCCGACGAAGAGCGCCATGTGGTACGCGATGACGCTCATGTCGCAGTCCGGGGTGGCGTGCACGCCGAGCAGCGAACCGTCGCTGATCGACATGACGAAGAGACTGCCCTCGTCCATGGTGACCATGGTCTGTTTGACCAGCCCGCCGGACATCAGCTTGGCGGCGCCGGAGGTGAGGCTGCCCAGTCCGGAGACGATGGTGGCCAGATCGGCGCTGGAGCCGCTCGGGCCCCCGCCGGTGCTTCGGCCCGCCGCCTCGTTCCGTCCGGGGTCGGAGGAGAGCAGCAGCAGCCCGTCGGAGGAGACGACGGCCACGGAGAGGATCCCCGGGACCTCGTCGACGAGATTGGTCAGCAGCCAGTGCAGGTTCCGGGCCTGGGTGCTCCGGCCTGCTCCGTGGGCAATGGGTACTCGGGCCATCAATCGCGTGCCTCCTCGGCCATGTGGCTCTTACCCGGGGCCCCCGCTCCGTCGGTGTCCTTCTCTGCGTTGGTCTGCTGCCCGGTCCCGGGCTGCGCCGCCGGCTGCGGCGCGCCCCCGAACAGTCCTTCGGTCCCGCCCGCGAGCTCCGCCTCGACCTCACGGCGGCCGGAGCGCGCGCCCTGCTGGAAGCCGCCGAGCCGCCGGCGCAGCGCCTCCGCGTTGGCCGTGCCGCTCTTGCGCGGTGCGGCGTTGGTCGCCTTCGGCGCGACGATCTTCGGCGTCCGCTTGGGCAGGCCCATGTCCGTACGGCGCTGCTCGGGCACCGCGGGCTGCTCCCCCGCCCCCGCCGCGGCCTCACCGCCGTGCGGTGCGGCCACCGGTCCGGTCTCCGGGGCCGGAGCGGGCCGGCTGTGCTGGTCGGGCCCGATGGCGTACGGGTCGGCCGGGGCGGCGGGCGCCTCCGGACGGCGGTGGCTGCCGGTGCCGGGCCCGTACGGGCCGGACGACCGCGGCCCGTACGGGCTGCCGCCGTCCGCGCCGGACGGCTGCGGGGCCGCGGGTGCCTGCGGCTGCGCCGGTGCCTGCGGTATGCCGGACGCCTGCGGCGCGGGCGTCCGCGGCCCGGCGGGCGCCTCGGCGTACGGGGCGACGGGACCGGCCGGGGCCGGACGGCCGGGCGCCGCGCCCGGGGCGCCCGGGGCGGCGGGCGACTGCGCGCCCGGGGGCCGCGGGGCCGGTGCCTGCGGCTCCGTCGGTGCCTGCGGCCCGTCGGGCGACTGCGCCTGGGGCGTCGCAGGTGCGGGGGGCGCGGCGGGGGCCTGCGGGGCCGCCGGGCCGGCGGGGGCGCCCCGGTCCGGGAGGCCGGCCGCGTCGATGGCGCGCTCGGCGGCGGCGACCAGCGGGTCGGCCTGCGGGGCGGGTGCCGGCGCGGGGTGGGCCTGCGGGGCGGGTGCCGGCGCGGGCTGCGCGGGGACGGGCCCGGTGGGCGCCGGGGCCGGGGCCTGCCGCGCCGGGGTCGCGCCGCGCTTCGGGAGGGCGGACGGGTCGGCGCGCGGGACCCGCGACTGGAGCGCGTTGGAGTTCGCCTCGGCGACCGAGCCGGGCAGGGCCGGGCCGGGGGCCGGGGCGCCCGCGCGGGTGTTCACCGGGCCCGGACGGGTCGGCAGGATCGAGCCGGGCAGCACCACGACGGCGGTGACGCCGCCCTGCTGCTGGGCGCGGAGCTGCACCCGGACGCCGTGCCGGGCGGCGAGCCGCACCACGACGTACAGGCCCAGGCCCAGGGCGTCGTCGATGGTCTCGGAGGTGGACGCGGTCTCCGCGTCGGCGAGCCGCTCGTTCAGCTCGGCGAGGCGCTCGGCGGTCATGCCGATGCCCTCGTCCTGCACCGAGAGCATCAGCTCACCGGTCTCCAGCAGCCAGCCGGACAGCTCGACATGGGCCTCCGGCGGGGAGAAGGCGGTGGCGTTCTCCAGGAGTTCGGCGACCAGGTGACTGACGTCGTCGGCGGCGAACCCGGCGACCTGCGCGTGCGGCGGCAGCGCCTGGATGACCACCCGGTCGTACCGCTCGATCTCGCTGACCGAGGCGCGCAGCACGTCCAGCAGCGGCACCGGGCCGGCGTTGCTGGTGCCGTGCTCGGTGTCGGCCAGGACCAGCAGGTTCTCGCTGTAGCGGCGCATCTGCGCGGCGAAGTGGTCGAGCTTGAAGAGGGTCTGCAGGGCCTCGGGGTCCTGCTCCTGCTCCTCCATCGACTCGATGACGTGGAGCTGCCGCTCGACCAGGCTGATGGTGCGCAGCGCGAGGTTGACGTACCGGCCGTGCACCCCGGTGCGCAGCGTCGCCAGCCGCTCGGTCAACTCCGCGACCTCGGTCTTGAGCGCCGCCCGTTCGCCGTCGAGGACCTCGCGCTCGTCGGCGAGGCGCTGCCGGGCGGTGATCAGCCGGCCGCGCTCGCCCTCCAGCTCGGCGGTGCGCCGGGCGACCTCGGCGACCTGCGCGTGCAGGGCGTTGACGGAGCGGACCGCGGCGGCGAACTCGTCGTTGCGGCCCTTGAAGGCGATCGGCTCCTCGTGCGCCGGGTCGGCGGCGACCCGCCTGGCGCCGAGCCGGAGCGCGGCCAGCGGACGGGTCATGGAGCGGGCGGCGGAGACCGAGACGCCGAGCGCGAGCAGCAGACAGATGCCGACCAGCGCGATCTCGATCTCCAGCGCGGTGACGTCGTCGTCGCGCAGGGCGGACAGGCGCTGGATCTCCTGGGTGGCCAGGGCCGACTCGACGCCGCGCATCAGATCCGTACGGGCGGTGAGGCTGGCCTGCACCCGCGAGCGGCTGAGCGCCGTGTCGGCGGCGTCCAGACGCGGCTGGTCGGTGAGGCGGGTGAGGTACCGCTCGGCGGTGGTGACGTCGGCGCCGTTGACGGTGGCGTCGTAGCGGTCCTGGGCGGCTTCCCCGGCGAGCTGGGTGAAGTCCGCGAGGGCGCCCTGTTCGCGCAGGTGGGCGAGTTGGGCGGCGGCGGTCAGGCGGGGCTGTTCGCCGCCCGCCCGCAGCGCCGCGAGCAGCAGTGCGCGGGTCCCGGCGGCCTGTTCGACGGCGCGGCCCAGCGCGGGCAGCGCGCGGGTGCCGGCGTCGTCGGCGTCCGCGCGTCCGGGCAGGGAGCGGGCGATGTCGTCGGCGATGGCGCCGAGCGCCTGGAGGGTGCGGGTGTACGCCTCGTAGGTGGCGTCCGCGGTGGTCGGTCCGGCCAGGGCCTCCTGGCGGGTCTGCGCCAGCGTGGCGAGCTGCTTCTCGGCGGTGGTGTAGACGGCGGTCTCACCGGCCGCGCCCTGCGCCGCGGCGCGCAGATCGCGCAGCTGCCGGTCGACGCGGGCGCGCAGCGACGCGTACCCGGCGGCGGTGTTCCCGCCGCGTCCGGTGGCGACGTACGACGTCATGACGTCGCGTTCGTCGGCGAGGGAGTGGGAGAGCGCGATGGCCCGTGCGTCGAGTTGGGCGAGGTCCACCAGGCGCTGGCTGGTGTGGGTGTCGTCCACCGCGGCGCTGATGCCGGGGGCGCCGGCGCCGGCCACGGCGACCGCGACCACCGCCACCGCGCCCATCAGACGGTTGCGCACGCGCGCGGGACGCCTGCCCGTCCGGTCACCACCGGCCGCCGCGTCCGCGCCGGGGCCCGTGCCCGTGTCCGGTACCGGGACCGGTCGGGCCGGTGTACCCGGCTTCCCTGCGCTGCCCCGAAGCCGCTTCTTCCGCACCGCTGCTCGCATTCCTGTTTCTCGCCTGCCCACGCCGTGTGGCGCGCGGGTCCGGCTCGGTTTCCGCTCGCGGGGCGAACCTGCGCGAAACCGCAGCAGTGCACACTTCCGCGAAGGGAAACAGCCCGGCTTTGCGCGGCGCGACGAATGTCCCGGCCCGCCCCCATGATCCGGGAAACGACCTTTCCACCGGCTCCGCGCAGTGGCTCGGCAACACCTGCCCGGCCACGCGAATGAGTGAACAACAATCGGAAGTTGACCATCAACTTCCGCGCGGGGCCGATTCCCGGTGCAACCATGCGCAACCTGGCGACCCGTTTGGAGAACCGGTCGGCGCCTGCAAAGATGCGCGCCCGCACCGCGCGCCCCCGCACGGGGCGCCCCGCCGCGTACGGACGGGCGGCGCACCGCCGTTCCTCCGCCCGCGCCGCGCCGCCACCGCCGCCGCCCGGCGCCCCTCCGGCAGACTGCCCGCCATGCGCATCGAACTCGCCGTCGCCCCCGGCGATCCCCAACACCCGAACGAGGACTACGCGTCCGTGGCCCTTCCCGCGTCCGGCCGGGGAGGGACTCTCGTCCTGCTGGACGGGGTGACGCCGCCCGAGGGCGGTTACGGCTGCGGGCATCCGGTGGCGTGGTTCACCGCGCGGCTCGGGGGCGCGATGCTCGAACTGTCGGGTTCGCACCGGGACATGACGCTCCCTGAGGTGCTCGCGGAGGCCATCTCCCGTACGGCCGCCATTCACCGCTCGACGTGTGACCTTTCTCACCCCCGTACTCCGCAGGCCACAGTGGTCGCCGTGCGGTGGTCCGAGGAGAGCGTCGAGCACCTCGTACTCTCCGACTCGGTCCTGCTGTTGGAGGGTGCGGACGGTGCCGTGACGGCGGTCCGCGACACCCGGCTCGCCGACCTGCCGCCGCACGTCCGCGCCGAGCGCGAGGCGCTGCGGGCGATGCCCCCCGGGGCGGCCGGGCGGGAGGCGGCGGTGCGCGCGTACGTGCGCTCGGTCGAGGCGCTGCGCAACGCCGAGGGCGGGTTCTTCACGGCGGCGGCCGATCCGTCGGTGGCCGCCCGCGCGCTGACCGGCCGGACGCCGCGCGAGGAGGTGCGGGCGCTCACCGCGCTCAGCGACGGCGCGGGGCGCTGGGTCGAGGTGTTCGGCGAGGGCTCCTGGCGGGAGTGCGCGGCGCTGGTGGCGGAGCGCGGTCCGCAGGCGCTGATCGACGCGGTCCGCGCGGCGGAGGAGGCGGACCCGCAGGGCGCCGCGTACCCGCGCGGCAAGCGCCACGACGACGCGGCGGTGGTGTACGTGGAGCCGTGAGGGGCGCGCCCGCGGGGACGGCGGGGCGGTCGGCGCGCGCCCCGGCGTCCGCGCCCTACGGCGCCTCCTCGCCCTCCTGTTCCGCGTTGAGGCGGTGCAGCAGGCGGCTCAGTTCGGCGATCTCGCTGCGGTCCCAGGCGGCGAGGCGGCGGGCGTAGCGGGCGCGGCGGGCGAGGCGGACGCGGCTGTAGCGCTCGCGCCCCTCGTCGGTCAGGCGGACGAGGACGGCGCGGCCGTCGGCCGGATCCGGCTCCCGGGCGACCAGTCCGAGCCCTTCGAGGGCGTGCAGCTGACGGCTCATGGTCGCCTTGCCGACGCCGAAGTACCCGGCGAGGTCGGTGGCGCGCTGCGCCCCGGCGTCGTCGAGCCGCACCAGCAGGCCGTACGCGGCGGGCTCCAGATCGGGGTGGACCTCGCGGGCCAGTTCGCCGGAGGACGCGCGGGCCCGGCGCAGGAAGACCGCCAACTCGCGCTCCAGGGCGAGGAATACCTGGTCCACACCTGCCGCGTCGCCCTGCTCCGCCGCTCCGTCGGCTCCGGTGTCGCGCACGTCAGCACCCTTTCCGGCGTTTCCGTTCGTGAAAAGTTTCCGCTCGTCGCGGCCGAAGCCGCAGCTCCGCCAGTATTTCGCAGGATTAGACCAACGGCAGCCCCGTGCCCCCCTTTTATCGCCGCGGTCTACGCGCGTATCGTCATTTCTGGCATGACCACACCAAGTCAGATGTGGTCAGGGCCGGTCCACGCGGCGCGCACGCACCGACGGCGCCCGCGCGCACCACGCACCACCGCACCGCGCACGTCGGCACTTTCCGCACCTCCGCACTTCCGTACGGCGCGTTCGCGCACCTCGCACCTCGGCACCACGTACCGCGCACCATCACGCACCACGCGGTCGCCGTACCCGGCGGCGCGCGAACACCCGGAGCCCGGCACGCCGTGGCTCCGTCCCCCCTCAGGTCACCACACGAAAACCGGAGACACGCATGCTCGTGCACAGGTCGGGCTCCCCGCACCGCACCCGCTCCCTGGCCGCCGTGGCCGGCGCCCTGCTCACGGCCCTCGCGCTGCTGCTGGGCCTGTCCGGCGGCAGCGCGACCGCCGCGACGCCCGCCGGCGACGCGCCCGAACCGTCCCACCCCGGCCAGGACTGGGCCGGCTCACAGATCGCCGCACACGAGGGCACCGGCACCGGCCGCCCGGCGACCGGGCTGCTCGCCGGGGTCGAGGGTGTCGACGTCAGCGGCCATCAGGGCAACGTCAGCTG
Source organism: Streptomyces sp. NPDC027185 (assembly GCF_055567035.1). Taxonomy (NCBI): domain Bacteria; kingdom Bacillati; phylum Actinomycetota; class Actinomycetes; order Kitasatosporales; family Streptomycetaceae; genus Streptomyces; species Streptomyces sp. NPDC027185. The sequence goes on from NZ_JBVHRF010000002.1 coordinate 425,054, forward strand.
GCAGACGCTGTGGAACAGCGGCGTGAAGTTCGCGTACGTCAAGGCGACGGAGTCCACCAGCTACGTCAACGAGTACTTCGCGCAGCAGTACAACGGCTCGTACAACATCGGCATGATCCGTGGCGCGTACCACTTCGCCACGCCGAACACCTCCAGCGGCGCCGCCCAGGCCAACTACTTCGTCGACCACGGCGGCGGCTGGTCCAAGGACGGCAAGACCCTGCCGGGCGCCCTGGACATGGAGTACAACCCGTACGGCTCCACCTGCTACGGCATGAGCGCCACCGGACTCGTCAACTGGATGAAGGACTGGTTCGCGACGTACAAGTCGCGCACCGGACGGGACGCCGTCATCTACACCTCCACCAGCTGGTGGAAGCAGTGCACCGGCAACTACGCGGGCTTCGGCTCCGTCAACCCGCTGTGGGTGCCGCGCTACGGCTCCTCGGTCGGCGAACTCCCGGCCGGCTGGGGCTTCCACACCATCTGGCAGTACACCTCGACCGGCCCGACCGTGGGGGACCACAACTCCTTCAACGGCGCCTACGACCGGCTCCAGGCGCTCGCCAACGGCTGAGCCGCCCCGCACGAACGGGCCCCTCCCGCGCGGTGCGGGAGGGGCCCCGGTGCGGTGACCGCCGCGTCCCTCACGCCGCGGCGGGCACCGCCCCGTCCACTGCGGCCACGTCGCGGACCGGCACGGCGGCGTCGGTCAGCGCCAGCTCCAGCACGGTGCGCACATCGGCGACCGGCCGCACGTCGAGGGCGGTCAGGACCTCCTCAGGGACCTCGTCCAGGTCCGGTTCGTTGCGCTGCGGGATGATCACTGTCGTGATGCCCGCGCGGTGCGCGGCGAGCAGCTTCTGCTTGATCCCGCCGACCGGCAGCACCCGCCCGGTCAACGACACCTCACCGGTCATCGCCACGTCCGGCCGCACCTGACGGCCCGACAGCAGCGAGGCCAGCGCGGTCGTCATCGTCACGCCCGCGCTCGGCCCGTCCTTCGGGACGGCTCCGGCGGGCACGTGCAGGTGGACGCCGCGCTCCTTGAGGTCGCCGACCGGCAGCTCCAGCTCCGCGCCGCGCGAGCGCAGGAACGACAGCGCGATGTGCGCCGATTCCTTCATCACGTCGCCGAGCTGCCCGGTGAGCGTCAGCCCCGAGGCGCCGGTCTCGGGGTCGGCGAGCGACGCCTCGACGTACAGCACGTCGCCGCCGGCGCCGGTGACCGCGAGGCCGGTGACCACCCCGGGCACGGCGGTGCGCCGCACGGCCGGATCCTGCGCCGCCTCCGGGGTGTGGTGCGGCCGCCCGATCAGCGGGCGCAGCTCCTCGGCGGTGACGGTGAACGGCAGCTCCCGCTCGCCCAGTTCGTGCCCGGCGGCCACCTTGCGCAGCAGCCTGGCTACCGCGCGCTCCAGGTTCCGTACGCCCGCCTCGCGGGTGTACTCCCCGGCCAGCTTGCGCAGCGCGGCGTCGTCGAAGGTGACCTCGCCGGGCGCGAGTCCGGCCAGCTCCAGCTGGCGCGGGAGCAGGTGGTCCCGGGCGATGACGATCTTCTCGTCCTCGGTGTAGCCGTCGAGCCGCACCAGCTCCATACGGTCCAGCAGCGGGCCGGGGATGGCGTCGAGGACGTTGGCGGTGGCGAGGAAGACCACGTCGCTGAGGTCGAGTTCGACCTCCAGGTAGTGGTCGCGGAAGGTGTGGTTCTGTGCCGGGTCCAGGACCTCCAGGAGGGCGGCGGCGGGGTCGCCGCGGTAGTCGGAGCCGACCTTGTCGATCTCGTCGAGCAGCACCACCGGGTTCATCGAACCGGCTTCCTTGATCGCCCGGACGATCCGGCCGGGCAGCGCGCCGACGTACGTCCGCCGGTGACCGCGGATCTCCGCCTCGTCCCGGACACCGCCGAGCGCCACGCGGACGAAGGAGCGGCCCATGGCCCGCGCGACGGACTCGCCGAGCGAGGTCTTGCCGACGCCGGGCGGGCCGACGAGCGCCAGCACGGCGCCCCCGGCGCGGCGGGCGCCGCCGGCCTCCGGGCCCTCCGGAGCGGCCCCGGCCGCCCGTTCGGCGCGGCGCTTGCGGACCGCGAGGTACTCGGTGATGCGCTCCTTGACGTCGTCCAGACCGGCGTGGTCGGCGTCGAGCACGGCGCGGGCACCGGCGATGTCGTAGGCGTCCTCGCTCCGCTCGTTCCACGGCAGTTCGAGGACGGTGTCGAGCCAGTTGCGGATCCAGGGGCCCTCGGGGCTCTGGTCACCGGCCCGCTCCAGCTTGTCGACCTCCTTCAGGGCGGCCTTGCGGACGTCCTCGGGGAGGGCGGCGGCCTCGACACGGGCACGGAAGTCGCCGCTCTCGTCGCCGTCGTCGCCGTTCAGCTCGGACAGCTCCTTGCGGACCGCCTCCAGCTGCCGCCGCAGCAGGAACTCCCGCTGCTGTTTGTCGACGCCCTCCTGGACGTCCTTGGCGATGGATTCGGCGACGTCCTGCTCGGCGAGGTGGTCGCGGAGCGTCTCGGTGGCGAACTTCAGCCGGGCCACCGGGTCGGTGGTCTCCAGCAGCCGGACCTTCTGCTCGGTGGTGAGGAAGGGCGAGTAGCCGGCGTTGTCGGCGAGGGCTGCGACGTCCTCGATCTGCTGGACGCGGTCGACGACCTGCCAGGCACCGCGCTTGCGCAGCCAGCTGGTGGCCAGCGCCTTGTACTCGGTGACGAGTTCGGTGACGGCGCCGGGGAGCGTACGGCCGCCCTCACCTCCGGCGCCGGGCACCGTCTCCTCGACGGCGGTGCCCTCCACCCAGAGGGCGGCGCCCGGCCCGGTCGTGCCGGAGCCGATGCGCACCCGGCGCAGGCCGCGGATCAGCGCGCCCGGGTCGCCGTCGGACAACCGCCCGACCTGCTCGATCCGCCCGAGCGTGCCGATCGCCGCGTACGTGCCGTCGACCCGGGGCACAAGGAGCACCTCCGGTTTGTTGCCCTGGTCGGCGGCGGACTGCGCGGCCTCGACGGCGGCGCGCACGTCCGCGTCCGACAGGTCCAGCGGCACGACCATGCCGGGCAGGACCACCTCGTCATCGAGGGGCAGCACGGGCAGAGTGAGCGTGTGGGACGACGAAGCCATGATCTCCCCTTCGGCAGGCAAGTTGAGCTGTACTCACTCAATGCAGCTGCGCGGCCGGATGTTCCCCGACCGGTGTTCGCTGTGAGCGATCAGAGGGGGACGGGGCGGTGGCACGGGCCGGGGCGGCTCCGGACCGGCGGCGGGGCGGCGGCCCTCGCGGGCGGCCCGGCGGACGGGGCGCGAGCGGCCCCGGCCCGTGCCCTCCGCTCGACGGGGCGCGGACGGTGCCGGGCGCGGCTCCGGCCGGGCGCCGCCCGGTGGGACGGGCCCCGGCTCGACGCTCTCCGCCTGGCGCGGCCGCGGCCTCTACCGCGCGCTGGTCGCCGCCCGCGCCACCCTCGCCGTCGCCCACGGCGTGGACCTCCTCCAGGTGGACGCCTCCGCCGACAGCGCCCCCATCCTCCGCCGCCTCGGCCTCCACGCCGTCACCACCACCACGCCGTACGTATGGACACCGCCGGGCGCCTGAGGGCGCCCGGACCCGGCGCGACGGGGCGGACCAACGGGCATGCACACGCCGGTGACCTGCGGAAACAGGCCGCCCCCGGGTGAGGCGGTCTCACGCGGGCGGTCGGCGTCCGCCCCACCCTCCGGGCTCACCCCCGCCGGCGCGCCCCCGCGACCGGCCCCGGGCGGCCCGGCGCCCGGCGCAGCGCCGGATGGCCGAGGTCGCCGTGGAGCCGGGCCGGGCGCGGGCCGGAGCGTCCGCGGCGCAGCGGGTGCCGGGCGGCGGCGCCGATGGCGAGGGAGAGGAGATGGCCGCAGGAGCTGAGCGGATCGGCGAAGGTCAGCAGACCGGCCGCGGCGTAGCCGGCGGCGCCGGTGAGCAGTGGCCACCGCAGCCGCCCCGGCAGCAGTCCGGCCAGCGCTCCGGCGCAGGCCATCACGCCGTAGCTGATGCCGTAGTCGAGGCGGTGCGCCGCACCGGGCGGCAGCGTCCCGGCGGCGACCGCGGCACCCACCGGCAGTTCGGTGGCGAGGGTGGCCAGCACATGGCCGCCGGCGAAGACCGCGAGGGTGCGCGCGGCGCCGACCCGCCGCTCCAGCGCGGTCAGCACCACGACGAAGGCGAGCGCGAACCCGGAGAGCATCCCGCCGTCGCTCCACAGCGCGCTCGCCACCAGCACCCGCAGCGGCGCGGCGGCCAGATGCGCCGCGTCGGTGCTGGAGGCCCGCAGCAGCTCCGTCACCCGCGCCGGGTCCGCGTACGCCGCGAACAGCGACGTCGCCACCAGCAGCAGCGTGTACCAGAAGGTGAAGGGCGTCGCCCGGGGCCCCGGCAGCAGCCGCCCCGGCCACCACCGCGACCGCGCCGTGCCGCCGGGCGGCCCGTCCGCCGCCTCCGTCCGGCGGGGCCCGCCCGCCGGTGCCCCGGAACCGGCCGCCCGAACGGCGAATCCCTGCCGCACGCCCCGAACGACCCGCCCGGCTCCGGCCACGCACCCGCCCCGGGACGGCACCGCCGCCCCACCGTCCGTCCCCATCGCACCGCCCCTCCCCTTCCCCGTCGCCCCGTCCGGTCCCGCCGCCCCGCGCCCCCGGGGCGTCCGCGTACTCAACGCGCGGCGGCGCCCGGCCGTTCACCCCCCGGCGGTCCGCACCGGGTGAGGTACGTCACGGTGCGCAACCCGGGCGGGGTGTGCCGCGTCGTCCGCGCCGCCGGTTGGACCGGCGACGCGGACGTTGGCCAGGATGGCCGTATGACTCCCGTTCCCTGCGACCCGACCTTCCCGTCCCCGGCCGGCCCCGCGGCGGGGCCCGTCACACTGGACCGCCGCGAGGGCCCGTACGGCGAGGTGGTGCTGCGCCGGCGTGACGGCGCGGACGGCTCCGGTGGCGCGCCGGTCTTCGAGATCATCGCCAACGGCTGCTTCCTGATGGACACCTCCGACGGCCGCTCCGAACGGCTGCTGATCGACGCGGCGCTCGCCTCCCTGCCGCCCGAGCGGGAGCGTCCGGCCGTCCTGATCGGCGGTCTCGGTGTGGGATTTTCGCTGGTCAGGGCGGTGGAGGAGGAGCGCTGGGGGCGGATCGAGGTGATCGAGCGGGAGCCCGCGGTGATCGACTGGCACCGCACGGGCCCGCTCGCCGCACTCACCGGCCGGGCGCTCGCCGACCCCCGCGCCGCGATCGTCCACGCCGATCTCGTGGCCCATCTGCGCGAGGACACGGCGCCCGGTGCGTACGACGCGCTCTGTCTGGACATCGACAACGGCCCGGACTGGACCGTCACCGACGGCAACGACGGGCTCTACTCCCCCGCCGGGCTCGCGGGCTGCCGTGCGGCGCTGACGCCGGGCGGGGTGCTGGCCGTCTGGTCGGCGCAGCCGTCACCCGCCTTCGACCAGGCCCTCCGGAATGCCGGGTTCTGTCACGTTCGCACGGAAGAGGTGCCCGTTGCCCGAGGTGTCCCCGACGTCGTTCACCTCGCGCACAAGGGCGCGTAGCCGACAGTCACACCGTGCGCTTACGCTGCTCCCCTGGATGTGACGCGGCGCCGCGGCACACGGCCCGCGACGGGCCGCCGCGCGCCGTGAGGCCGCACATCCAGTCACTACGCGACCAGGCACACGGGGACATGCAGGGGCGGGCGATGGACCAGACTCAGACCAGCCAGGGCGGCACCGCCGCGGCCACGCCGGGCGCCCAGCGCCGGGTGCTGGTCGTCGAGGACGACCCGACGATCGTGGACGCCATCGCGACCCGGCTGCGCGCCGAGGGCTTCCAGGTGCAGACGGCCACGGACGGCCCCGCGGCCGTCGACACCGCCGAGGCGTGGCAGCCCGACCTGCTGGTCCTCGACGTGATGCTGCCGGGCTTCGACGGCCTGGAGGTGTGCCGCCGGGTGCAGGCGCAGCGCCCGGTGCCGGTGATGATGCTGACCGCGCGTGACGACGAGACGGACATGCTGGTCGGTCTCGGCGTCGGCGCCGACGACTACATGACCAAGCCGTTCTCCATGCGGGAGCTGGCCGCGCGGGTGCACGTCCTGCTGCGCCGCGTGGAGCGGGCGGCGCTCGCCGCGCACACCCCGCGCAGCGGCATCCTGCGCCTGGGCGAGCTGGAGATCGACCACGCGCAGCGCCGGGTGCGGGTGCGCGGAGCCGACGTCCATCTGACGCCGACCGAGTTCGACCTGCTGGTCTGTCTGGCCAACACCCCGCGCGCGGTGCTCTCCCGTGAGCAGCTGCTGGCCGAGGTGTGGGACTGGGCCGACGCGTCCGGGACGCGCACGGTCGACAGCCACATCAAGGCGCTCCGCCGCAAGATCGGCGCCGAGCGCATCCGTACGGTCCACGGCGTCGGCTACGCCCTGGAGACCCCGCCCGCATGACCCGTGGCTGGCGGGCGCGCGGGCGCGCCCTGGCCGGGCGCCTGTGGGAGGGGCTGCGGCCGCTCGACCCCTACCGTTCGGTGAAGGCGGCGCTCGGCGCGCTGGTCGTCGTCTCGGTGATCATCACCACCCTGCTGGTCTTCGTCGCCATCCACTCGGCGACCGAACTGCGGGTCATCACCGTCTTCTCGATCATCGCCTCGTTGCTGATCACGCAGTTCGTGGCGAACAGCCTGACCGCGCCGCTGGACGAGATGACGGACGTGACGCGGTCGATGGCGCAGGGCGACTACACCCGCCGGGTGCGCGCCGAGCGGCGTGACGAGTTCGGCGACCTGGCCAGCGCCTTCAACCGCATGGCCGCCGATCTGGAGGCGGTGGACACCCACCGCAAGGAGCTGGTCGCCAACGTCTCGCACGAGCTGCGCACCCCCATCGCGGCGCTGCGCGCGGTGCTGGAGAACGTCGTCGACGGCGTCTCCGAGCCCGACCCGGAGACGATGCGGACGGCGCTGAAGCAGACCGAGCGGCTGGGCCGGCTCGTCGAGCATCTGCTGGATCTCTCCCGGCTGGACAACGGCGTCGTCCCGCTGCACTGCCGCCGCTTCGAGGTCTGGCCGTACCTGTCCGGGGTGCTGAAGGAGGCCAACATGAGCCGCGGCGCCTCCACCCTCGCCGGAACCGCCGGGTCCGGCACCCACACCCGTACAGATGTCCATCTCCACCTGGACGTCTCGCCGCCGGAGCTGACCGCGTACGCGGACGCCGAGCGGCTGCACCAGGTCGTCGCCAACCTCATCGACAACGCCATCAAGCACAGTCCGCGCCACGGCCGGGTCACCGTGCACGCCCGGCGCGGCGAGGGCCCGCAGAGCCTGGAGCTGGAGGTGCAGGACGAGGGCGAGGGCATCCCGGAGGCGGAGCGCTACCGCGTCTTCGAACGCTTCAACCGCGGCGGTCCCGCACCGTCCGGCCCGGGGACCGACGGCGGTACGGGTCTGGGTCTGGCCATCGCGCGCTGGGCGGTGGACCTGCACGGCGGACGCATCGGCGTGGCCGAATCCGAGCGCGGTTGCCGGATCCGGGTCACTCTTCCGGGAACGGAGTCCGGCCGCGGCTGACGACCCGTGGCGTAGGGTCGGTGCCGGAAGCACACGAACGGCGGTGCACGTCCCTGATCAGGGACGTCTCCCCGCGCCGAGGCGTACCCGCGCGCGGACGAACCCCGAGTGTTTCCCGCCAAGTCATGCCGCGAAACCCGTCGGCGAATGTGACGTGCGCTACCTGTACCCCTCCCGGACTGCACCAAAGGTTCCAAGAGGCGTAGCCTTTATTTCCGCTGTCCACCACCTTAGGAAGCGGAAGAGGGCGGTTGCCGCCGTGTCGCCACAGTCCCCCAACAGCTCGAACATCTCGACCGACCAAGACGGGCAGGGGAAGTCCCCTGCCGCCGCGTTCGGTGCGAATGAGTGGCTCGTTGACGAGATCTACCAGCAGTACCTCCAGGACCCGAACTCGGTAGACCGAGCCTGGTGGGACTTCTTCGCCGACTACAAGCAGGGCGCCACCGCCGCGCCGAGCCAGCCGGCCGAGGGCCCCGCCCCCGTACCGCCGACCCAGGAGAAGCCCGTGGCCACCCCGGCGTCCGCCCAGCCCGCGACCCCGGCCGCCCCGGCGCAGCCCGCCGCGACCGCCCCGGCCCCCGCCAAGGCGGCCCCGGCGCCCGCGAAGGCCGCGCCCGCCGCGAAGCCGGCGGCCGCGAAGCCCGCCGCCACGAAGGCCACCGAGGCCCCGGCCGGCCCCGAGCTGGTGACGCTGCGCGGCCCGTCGGCCGCCGTCGCGAAGAACATGAACGCCTCGCTGGAGCTGCCGACGGCCACGTCCGTCCGCGCCGTCCCGGTGAAGCTGCTGTTCGACAACCGCATCGTCATCAACAACCACCTCAAGCGCGCCCGGGGCGGGAAGGTCTCCTTCACCCACCTCATCGGGTACGCGATGGTGCAGGCCCTCAAGGCCATGCCGTCGATGAACTACTCCTTCCAGGAGAAGGACGGCAAGCCGACGCTGGTCAAGCCCGAGCACGTCAACCTCGGCCTCGCCATCGACCTGGTGAAGCCCAACGGTGACCGCCAGCTCGTCGTCGCCGCCATCAAGAAGGCCGAGACGCTCACCTTCTTCGAGTTCTGGCAGGCGTACGAGGACATCGTCCGCCGCGCCCGCAACAACAAGCTGACGATGGAGGACTTCACCGGAGTCACCGCGTCGCTGACCAACCCGGGCGGTATCGGCACCGTTCACTCCGTGCCGCGTCTGATGCCCGGTCAGGGCCTCATCATCGGCGTCGGCGCCATGGACTACCCCGCCGAGTTCCAGGGCACCTCGCAGGATGCCCTGAACAAGATGGGCATCTCCAAGGTCATGACGCTGACCAGCACCTATGACCACCGCGTGATTCAGGGCGCCGCCTCCGGCGAGTTCCTGCGGATCATGAGCCAGCTGCTGCTCGGCGAGAACGACTTCTTCGACGACATCTTCAAGTCGCTGCGGATCCCCTACGAGCCGGTCCGCTGGCTGCGCGACATCGACGTCTCCCACGACGACGACGTCACCAAGGCCGCCCGGGTCTTCGACCTGATCCACTCCTACCGGGTCCGCGGCCACGTCATGGCCGACACCGACCCGCTGGAGTACCACCAGCGCAAGCACCCCGACCTCGACATCATCGAGCACGGCCTCACCCTGTGGGACCTGGAGCGCGAGTTCGCGGTCGGCGGCTTCTCCGGCAAGTCGATGATGAAGCTCCGCGACATCCTCGGCGTGCTGCGCGACTCGTACTGCCGCACCACCGGCATCGAGTACATGCACATCCAGGACCCCAAGCAGCGCAAGTGGATCCAGGACCGTGTCGAGCGGCCGCACAACTCGCCCGAGCGCGAGGAGCAGCTGCGCATCCTGCGCCGGCTGAACTCCGCCGAGGCGTTCGAGACGTTCCTGCAGACCAAGTACGTCGGCCAGAAGCGCTTCTCGCTGGAGGGCGGCGAGTCCGTCATCCCGCTGCTGGACGCGGTCATCGACTCGGCCGCCGAGTCGCGGCTGGACGAGGTCGTCATCGGCATGGCCCACCGCGGCCGTCTCAACGTCCTCGCCAACATCGTCGGCAAGTCCTACGCGCAGCTCTTCCGGGAGTTCGAGGGCAACCTCGACCCGAAGTCGATGCACGGCTCCGGCGACGTGAAGTACCACCTGGGCCAGGAGGGTGTCTTCACCGGCCTGGACGGTGAGCAGATCAAGGTGACCCTCGCGGCGAACCCGTCCCACCTGGAGACGGTCGACCCGGTCATCGAGGGCATCTCCCGCGCCAAGCAGGACATCATCAACAAGGGCGGCACGGACTTCACGGTCCTGCCGGTCACCCTCCACGGTGACGCGGCCTTCGCGGGCCAGGGTGTGGTCGCCGAGACGCTCAACATGTCGCAGCTGCGCGGCTACCGCACGGGCGGCACGGTCCACATCGTCATCAACAACCAGGTCGGCTTCACCGCCGCCCCGGAGTCGTCGCGTTCGTCGATGTACGCCACCGACGTGGCCCGCATGATCGAGGCGCCGATCTTCCACGTCAACGGCGACGACCCCGAGGCCGTCGTCCGCGCGGGCCGGCTGGCCTTCGAGTTCCGGCAGGCGTTCAACAAGGACGTCGTCATCGACCTCATCTGCTACCGCCGCCGCGGTCACAACGAGACCGACAACCCGGGCTTCACCCAGCCGCTGATGTACGACCTGATCGACAAGAAGCGTTCGGTGCGCAAGCTGTACACCGAGTCGCTGATCGGCCGGGGCGACATCACCCTGGAGGAGGCGGAGCAGGCGCTCCAGGACTTCCAGGGCCAGCTGGAGAAGGTCTTCGCCGAGGTCCGCGAGGCCGTCGCCGCCCCGAGTGCAGCCGAGGTGCCGGACCCGCAGGCGGAGTTCCCGGTGGCGGTGAAGACCGCGATCTCCCACGAGGTCGTCAAGCGGATCGCCGAGTCGCAGGTCAACATCCCCGACCGGGTCACCGTCCACCCGCGTCTGCTGCCGCAGCTCCAGCGCCGCGCCTCGATGATCGAGGACGGCACGATCGACTGGGGCATGGGCGAGACCCTCGCCATCGGTTCGCTGCTGCTGGAGGGCACCCCGGTCCGCCTGTCGGGCCAGGACAGCCGCCGCGGCACCTTCGGCCAGCGTCACGCGGTGCTGGTCGACCGGGAGACCGGCGAGGACTACACCCCGCTGCTGTACCTCTCGGAGGACCAGGCGCGCTACAACGTCTACGACTCGCTGCTCTCGGAGTACGCGGTCATGGGCTTCGAGTACGGCTACTCCCTGGCCCGCCCCGAGGCGCTGGTCATGTGGGAGGCGCAGTTCGGTGACTTCGTCAACGGCGCGCAGACCGTCGTCGACGAGTACATCACCGCCGCCGAGCAGAAGTGGGGCCAGACCTCCGGCGTCACGCTGCTGCTGCCGCACGGCTACGAGGGCCAGGGCCCGGACCACTCCTCGGCCCGTATCGAGCGCTTCCTCCAGCTGTGCGCGCAGAACAACATGACGGTCGCCATGCCGACGCTGCCGTCGAACTACTTCCACCTGCTGCGCTGGCAGGTCCACAACCCGCACCACAAGCCGCTGGTCGTCTTCACCCCGAAGTCGATGCTGCGTCTGAAGGCCGCGGCGTCGAAGGCGGAGGAGTTCACCACCGGCGGTTTCCGCCCGGTGATCGGCGACGCGAAGGCGGACCCGAAGAACGTCCGCAAGGTGCTGCTCTGCTCCGGCAAGGTCTACTACGACCTGGCCGCCGAGCGGGACAAGCGCGGTGCCGACGATGTCGCGATCATCCGGCTGGAGCGGCTGTACCCGCTGCCCGGCAAGGAGATCCAGGAAGAGATCGCCAAGTACCCGAACGCCGGCAAGTACCTGTGGGTGCAGGAGGAGCCGGCCAACCAGGGTGCGTGGCCGTTCATCGCGCTCAACCTCATCGACCACCTGGACCTGGCGGTCGGTGCCGACATCCCGCACGGTGAGCGTCTGCGCCGCATCTCGCGGCCGCACTCCTCGTCGCCCGCGGTGGGTTCCGCCAAGCGTCACCAGGCGGAGCAGGCCCAGCTGATCGCGGAGGCGTTCGACGCGTAGTCGTCCGCCCCGGAGATCCGGGACATCGCGATGGGCCCGCCCCCACGAGGGGGCGGGCCCTTCGCCGTGCCGGGGCGCGCGTCCCCGGGGCGCGGGCGGGCTTCGGGGCCGGTGTGCGGCCGGTGGCGGGCCCGGGGCGGCCCGGTGCCGGGGCCGGTCGCCGGGAGGTGCCGGGGCGGGCCGTACGGGCCGGGGCCGGTGCGGGGCGGGCCGTGCGCGGCGGTCTGTCCGGCCTGCCTATCCTGGCCGGGAACGTCCTACTGACCCCTGGTGGAGAGCCCGTGTATTTCACTGACCGCGGCATCGAAGAGCTGGAGAGCCGACGCGGCGAGGAGGAGGTCACCCTCGGCTGGGTGGCCGAACAGCTGCGTACGTTCGTCGACCTGAACCCGGACTTCGAGGTGCCGGTGGAGCGGCTGGCGACCTGGCTGGCGCGGCTGGACGACGAGGACGACGAGTAGCCGCAGGCGCGCGCCCCACGGGGGCGACGGGACCGGGGCCGGCGGCCGGGGGGATGCCTCCCGGCCGCCGGCCCTGTCGCGTCTGCGGTGTCTGCGGGCGTCTGTGGCGTCCGGAGCTTTCCCGGCACCCGGCCGTTGGCTTCCGGCTTCCGGCTTCCGGCTTGCGGCTTCCGGCTTGCGTCTTCCGGCACGCGGCTCCGTCCCTCTCGTCCCGGGTCGCAGTCGTGTCAGCGGCCTCCGCTCGCCGGTCCCCGGCTTCACTCTTGACTTCGACCGAGCGCGATATATCGTGTATGACGAAGACGCGATATGTTGCGTTGGGTTTCCGTCATCCGGGGGGATCGATATGTCCAGCACGTCGAGTTTCGGTACGTCGAGTTCTTCCGCGCCCGGGGCCGGTACGCCGGGGAGTTCCCGGCCGCGATATCCGCTCCGCGTGGCCGAGCCCCGCACCCTGGAGATCGACGAGCCCGTGCGGGCCCTGGAGATCCGGCTGTGCGGCGGCGCGGTCAACGTGGTGGGCACGGCCGAGGAGGGCCCGGCGCGGGTGGAGATCGGCGAGGTCACGGGCGAGCCGCTGGCCGTCTCCCTCGACGGCGGCACCCTCTCCATCGGGTACGACAACCCGCCCTGGAAGGGCCCCTGGAAGAAGCTGTTCGCCTTCCTCCAGCACAAGGGGTGGCGCGACCACGGCGCGGTGGTGTCGGTGACCGTCCCGGCCACCGCCCGGGTGGACGTCAGCTCGGTCGGCGCCACGGCGATAGTGACGGGCGTGGCGGGTCCCACCCGGGTCCACACCGTCTCGGGCGACAGCACGCTCGTCGGGCTGACCGGCGAGGTGCGCGCGGAGACCGTCTCGGGCCGCGTCGAGGCGCAAGGCGTCACCGGTGGCCTGCGGTTCCACTCCGTCTCGGGGGATCTGACGGTGCTGGACGGCGGCGCGTCGAGGGTGCGGGCGGATTCGGTGAGCGGCGACATGGCCCTTGACCTCGATGCGTCGGACCGGGGCGCGGACATCCAGCTGACCAGCGTCTCCGGTGAGGTGGCGATCCGGCTGCCGGAGCCCGCCGACACCCGGGTGGAGGCCGGCACCACCAGCGGCACGGTCTCCAACGCCTTCGACACGCTGCGGGTCGGCGGCGGGTGGGGCGCGAAGAACATCAGCGGAACGCTCGGCTCCGGTGCGGGCAGACTGAAGGCGACCACGGTCTCCGGCGGCCTCGCGCTGCTGCGCCGGCCGGTCTTCGAGACCGCGGGCGGCCACCCCGGCGACGGCCCGGCCACCCCGCCCATAGAGAAGAAGGTGCTCTGAGCATGCCCCCCGTCTTCGCCCACGGCCGTCTGCGCCTCTACCTCCTCAAGCTCCTCGACGAGAACCCGCGCCACGGCTACGAGGTCATCCGTCTGCTGGAGGAGCGCTTCCAGGGCCTGTACGCGCCGTCGGCCGGTACGGTCTATCCGCGGCTGGCGAAGCTGGAGGCCGAGGGCCTGGTCACCCACGCCACCGAGGGCGGCCGCAAGGTCTACTCACTGACCGACGCGGGCCGCGCGGAGCTGGCCGGGCGCGGCGGTGAACTGGCCGAACTGGAGCTGGAGATACGCGATTCGGTGGCCGCGCTGGCCTCCGACATCCGGGCGGATGTGAGCGGTTCGGCGAGCGACCTGCGCCGCGAGATCCGTGAGGCCGCCCAGCAGGCACGGGCGCAGGGCCGTCAGGGGCGCGACGGCACCGGCCCCGAGCCCGGCGACAAGGAGGCGTGGCGGCAGGCGAAGGAGGAGTTCCGCCGCGCCAAGGAGGAGTGGAAGGAGCAGGCCCGCCGGGCGAAGGACGAACGCCGCCGCGCCGAGCAGGAGACCCGCCGCGCGCGCGAAGAGGCCCGCGAGGCCCAGGCGTTCGCCCGCGAAGAGGTGCAGCGGGCCCTCCGGCGGGTGCAGGAGCAGGCACAGGAGCGGGTCCGCTCCGGCGACTGGGCGGGTGCGGTCCGCGAAGCGCTCTCCGAGGTCTCCCGCGAGGTCGGCCGCTTCGCGGGCAGCCCGTACGCCGACGATCACACGGGGCGGGAGAGCGCCACGCGCCCTGCGGCGGACGGCGGAGCCCGGCCGCGCGGCGGGCACGACGCCCGTCCGGAAGAGACGGACGGGCCGGTGGCCGGCGCCGGGCCGGACGGGACAGCGCCCGAGGGCGCGCGGTTCGGCAAGACCGCGGGAAACGCCACGGGGCCGGACGCGGGCCCGGCGGCGACCGCGTCGGAGCGGGCCGGGGCATCGGCCGCGCCCGCGTGGGCGGACGAGCCGCCGGGCCCCGATCCGGCCCGGGACTTCGACCGCCTGCTGGACCGCTTCCGCGACGACCTCCGGGACACCGCTCGCGACCACGGCGTCACCGCCGATCAGGTCCACCGGGCCAGGCACCGTCTGGCGACAGCCGCCACGGAGATCGACGCCCTGCTGCGGGAGCCGGGCGAGGGGCTGAGCGGCGTGTAGGTGGCGGGGGCGAGGCGGCCGGGCGGCGTATCGCCGGGCAGACATGCCGGGCCTGGCGGCGGCGCGGCGTGCGGGTCGGCGCAGCCGAGTGCCACGCGGCACCGAGGCAGGTGTGGGCGGGAGTTCGTCGCAGCACCGCGGCGGATGCGAGTGGGTGCCCGTCCGTGTGGGAGGAAGTGGCCCTCGGGGCCCGGGTGTTCGTCCCATCGCGTGGCGCGGTGCGGTGCGGCGTCGCGGGCCGCCTCTCCCGTCTCCGTGTCACCGCGGTGGACCGCCCTGGCTCCTCGTGGCCGTGGCTCCTCCCGGGATGACTGTGCCGCTTCGCGCACACTCCCGACCCCTTTACGGAGAGTTATTTCCTGGAGCCAGGATTCACCGGACGTAATCGGGGAACGTCATCTGTCGCACGGTTTTTCGTTCGGTGCCGGGGTGGGTTTCCCGGCTCGGGGCCGGGCGGGCCGTGTGCGGAGCGGGGCGCGCGTGAGTGTGCCCCGCGGTCCGTGCGGAGTTGTTCTCCGTACGGCGTCCGCCGCCCCGTACCGGCACCACACGGTCCGCGGACGCGCCCGAGGCGTGGACCCCTGGCCCTCGCGGCGCGCGCCAACGGCCGTTTCCTCTCTGCACGCACGCATCGTGAAGGCCATGAGGTACAGCGATGTCGGACTACCCTTCGGTCGCCCGCCGCATGTGGCAGCGGCTCGAACCGCTGCACGCCACCGCCTATTCCACCCCCGAGGCCCAGTGGGTCGCGGCGGGTCTCGGTTACGACACCACGTCGCGCCGCCCCGGCTACTTCGCCTGGCGCACGGCCCCGTTGGGGGCCGTCGGGCCGGAGCTGGTGACCGCGACGTACTACACCTTCGCGCCACGGCTGGTGGCCCAGTACGTACCGCGGGTCTGGGCGACGGCCCGGCCGGGTGCGGTGCTGGACGCGCGGCTGCGGGCCGTCGACCGCGCGCTGAGCCGGCTGCTGGGCGACCGGCTGTCCGGCCCCGAGATGGCCGAGGCCGCCCAACTGGCGCGGCGCGCCGCGGAGAACGCGCCTGCCGCGGGACGTCCGCTCGCCGCCGCCAACCGCGACCTGCCGTGGCCGGCGCCGCCGCATCTGATGCTGTGGCAGGCCACGGCGGTGCTCCGTGAGCATCGTGGTGACGGCCATCTCGCGGCCCTGCTGACCTGGGGGCTTGATCCGTGCGAGGCGCTGGTGTCGCATGCGGCGGCGGGCGGTGGGCGCGAGCGGGACGGCTGGATCGCACCCGTGTCCGCGGCGGCGCGCGGCTGGAGCGCCCGGGAGTGGAGCGATGCCCACGACCGGCTCGCGGCGCGCGGCTGGCTCACGGCGGACGGCGGCGCCACCCCGTTGGGACTGCGGGAGCGGGAAGCGATCGAGCGGATGACGGATCAGCTGGCGGCGGGGCCGTGGCGGGCGCTCGGTCTGTCCGGTGCCGAGCGGCTGTCCCTGCTGCTGCGTCCGCTGAACCACGCCCTGTTCGCGGCGGGTGTCCGGCCTCCGGACGCGGCTCCCGAGCCCGTACCGCCGTACCCCCGGGGGACATTGCCGGCGGGGCGGCCGGCTGTGGGTGCGGTGCGGGGCGCGGAGACCGTGGGCGCGGTGGGTCCGCTCCCGCCGGGCCGGATACCCCAGCCGTCGACGCCGCCGCCTCCGTCCGCGCCGTCCCCGGTACCGCCCCCGTCGCCCTCGTCGCCGCGGTACGCCGGGCCGTCCGCCCCGGTGGCCGCGCTCACGGGCCCCGGGGGCGCGTCGTAGCGCCGGGGCGGGCGGGGGTGCCGGGCGGACTGCGGGCGGCCGGGGCCTGGTGCCCGGGTACCGGTGCGTAGGGGCCGCGGCCGGTTGCGCGTTACCGGAGGCCGGGCCTCATTGCCGCGTACCGGTACGCCTCGCGCCCCGTCGGGAGCCCCGGGCGTCGCGTCCCAGTGCCTCTCGCGGCCCTGTCGGGAGACCTCCGGCCCGGCCCCCCGGCAACCGCCTTGACCTCAACCGCACTTGAGGAAGGAGACTCCTGGAAGAGCGCGGGTCACCGGGCGGCGGGAGGAGCGCGCGAGTCCGTGGGCCCGTTTCCACCCCTCGCCCCGCCCTCCCGACCCGTCCTCCCGTCCCGACCTGAACGGAGCATGTGATGCCCAGGACCTCCCGTTTCCCCGATGTGCGGCGGGCCGATGCCGCGACCGTGCTGATCAGCAGCTGGATCGTGCCGGACCCCGCGGTGCAGAGCACGGTGGCCGATGCCGTGCTCGGGATCTGGGAGGCGCAGGAGCGGCCGGACGCGATGTTGTCGCTCTCGGTGTTCGTCGGTCTCGACGGCACGGAGATCCTGCACCACGCGCAGTGGACGAGTGACGAGGCGCACCGGGAGTGGGCTCGGGCGCACCGGTCGGCCGCTCTCGCCCCGCTCGACGCGGCGGTCCCGGGGATCCGGCGGCCCGGTCCGGTCCGTTACCGCCCCGACCGCGGCCATGTGCCGGAAGGGGCATCGGGGAAGGAGCCGGGGGCGCTGGTCACACCGGTCTTCGCCGTCTCGGGGCCGGCGGCCCGGCGGGCGCTGGCGGACACCGTGCTCGGCGCGCTGGCCGACGCGCGGGTGCCGGGGCTGCTCGGCGCGCATCTGCACGTGAGCGAGGACGGTTCGCGGGTGCTCAACCACGCGGAGTGGGAGGATCTCGCGGCGTGGCGGGCGTTCGCCGACGGCCCGGTGTCGGCGCGGATCGCGGCGCGGATCGCGGCGCTGGACGGCGTCACCCCGCTGCCCGGCGGCGCGAACGGCGTCCCCCGCTACCGCCTGCACGGCGCCCTGGAGAACGTGGCACCTCCGGCCTGACCCCGCGAGGCCCGAGGTGCGCCACCCCGGAGACCGCACCCGCGGGCCCACCCTCCCCGGCGCCCGGCAACGTCAACGCCACCGCCGCCTCGGGCCGTCGCCCCCGCGCCCCTCCCCCGTCAGCGTGATCAGCGGCGCCGGGCCCGTCGTCTCCCCTACCGCCCCCTACGCCCTCCCCGTTCCCTCCTCCCCCGCCGAGGGCTCCGCCCCCGCTCCGGTCCCCGCGCCTTCCTCCGTCAGCGTGATCACCGCGGCGATCCCCTCCGTACGGAGCTCCGCGGCCGTTCCGGTCGGCAGCAACACCGCTTCGTACACACCGAGTTCGGCCACCACGGCGCCGCCCGAGGTCACGACCGCGCCGCCCGGGGCCACGGCCGCGCCCTCCGGGCCGCCCGGTCGCTCCCCCTCCCCGTCCGGCAACGCCACCACCAGCCGTACGCCGGGCGTACGCGGCAGGCCGTACGTGCCCCGGGCGAGCGTGACGTCCGCGCGGGTGCGGCCCTCGCGGACCATGACGTTGAGGTTGACGACCGGGCCGGAGACGAGACGGGAGTCGGTGGTGGCGGCGCCGGGAAAGGCGAAGGGGGTGTGGCGGGGCAGCGGCGGGTGGGGCGTGCCGTCGACGGTCAGGTGCAGCCCGGCGCCGTCGACGACGGTGAGGACGCGGCGGATGCCGGGGAGCGGGGAGTACGGCCCGTCGCGGGTGACGTCGGCCAGGCTGACCCGCCAGTGGAAGGCGGACCAGCCCGCGCCCTCGGGGTGGGCGGCGATCTCCCGCGTCACCCCACCGCCGTTGCTCCACGGCGCGGCGGCCCGCCCCACCGCCCGCAACACCCGTACGCCGCCGGTCATATGGCCCCTCATCCTCCGTCGCCTCCCGCCGTCCTGCCGGATCCGGTCGGCCGCCGGCCCGCCGGACCATCGATCCGTCGGATCACCGGCCGGCTGGTCCGGCCGCCGTCCCTCAGACCGTCAGACCCTCAGACCGTCAGCCCCTCAGACCGTCAGGACGACCTTGCCGAACAGGTCGCCCTCCGCCATCTTCGCGAAGCCCTCGCGTGCCCGGTCCAGGGGCAGGGTCGAGTCGATGACGGGGCGGACGCCCTTGGCGGCGCAGAAGCTGAGCAGGGAGGCCAGTTCCTCCTTGCTGCCCATCGTGGAGCCGATGATCTTCAGCTCCAGGAAGAAGATCCGGTTGAGTTCGGTGCGGTCGGGGTGGAAGCCGGTGGTGGCGCCCGAGATGACGAGGGTGCCGCCGGGACGCAGCGACTTGACGGAGTGCGCCCAGGTGGCGGCGCCGACCGTCTCGATCACCGCGTCCACCCGGTGCGGCAGCCGCTCCCCGCTGTCGAACGCCGCCTCGGCGCCCAGCTCCACGGCGCGGCGCCGCTTGGCCTCGTCGCGGCTGGTGGCGAAGATCCGCAGACCGGCGGCGGCGCCCAGCACGATCGCCGCGGTCGCCACCCCGCCGCCCGCGCCCTGGACGAGGACGCTGTCACCGGGCCGCACCCCGGCGTTGGTGAAGAGCATGCGGTACGCGGTGAGCCACGCCGTCGGCAGGCAGGCGGCCTCCTCGTACGTCAGCTCCTTCGGCTTGGGCAGGACGTTCCAGGTGGGGACGGTGACCTGTTCGGCGAAGGTGCCCTGGTAGCGCTCGGTGAGGATGGAGCGGGTCTCGCCGGGTCCGGTGCCGTGACCGGTCTGGCCGATGACGGAGTGCAGGACGACGTCGTTGCCGTCGGCGTCCGTACCGGCGGCGTCGCAGCCGAGGATCATCGGCAGCGCGTCCTCGGTGATCCCGACCCCGCGCAGCGTCCACAGGTCGTGGTGGTTGAGGGAGGCGGCCTTGACGTTGACGGTGGTCCAGCCCGGCCGGCTCTCCGGGGCGGGCCGTTCGCCCAGTTCGAGGCCGTCGAGCGGCTGGTCACGGTCGATGCGCGCGGCATAGGCAGCAAACATGAGGCCAACCTAGGCCGCCCGCGCCCGGCGCGGTACGGGGCGTGACTGTGACGCGCACCGCGTGCGCGCGGCGGCGTACGGCGGTGACGTCGCGGGACGAGCGACGTCCGGCGACGTCCGGCGACGGGAGGAGGAACCGGCCGCGCCGCTCCGCGGGCACCGCGCGGCCGGGCCGGCCGGGCCAGGCCCCGGAGCGTCCCTCCTGAGCCGGCCGCGGCCTCCGCCGGGAGCCGGGCCGCACCCGGAGCCCGGCCCGCGCCGCCCCGCGCGCGGAAACGGGCCGGGCCCGCACCCCGTGAAAGGTGCGGGCCCGGCCCGTTCGGCAGCGTGGCGCGCGTCAGGCGCGGGCCACACCCTCCGCGCGGGCGGCGGCGGCGACGGCGGCGGTGACCGCCGGGGCGACGCGCTCGTCGAACGGCGAGGGGATCACGCAGTCGGCGCTCAGCTCGTCGGCGACGACGGTGGCCAGCGCCTCGGCCGCGGCGAGCTTCATGCCCTCGGTGATGCGCGAGGCACGCACCTGCATGGCACCGGCGAAGATGCCGGGGAAGGCCAGCACGTTGTTGATCTGGTTCGGGTAGTCGCTGCGGCCGGTGGCGACGACGGCCGCGTACTTGTGGGCGACGTCCGGGTGGATCTCCGGGTTCGGGTTGGCCATGGCGAAGACCAGGGAGTTCTTCGCCATGGTGGCGACCGCGGACTCGGGGACCGTACCGCCGGAGACACCGATGAAGACGTCCGCGCCGTCGAGGGCGTCCTCCAGCGAACCGGTCAGCCCGCCCTTGTTGGTGAAGCCCGCCAGCTCCCGCTTGACCTCGGTGAGGTCGCCGCGGTCGGTGGAGACGATGCCCTTGCGGTCGCAGACCGCGACGTCGCCGATGCCCGCCTCGATGAGGATCTTGGCGATGGCCACACCGGCGGCGCCCGCACCCGAGATGACCGCGCGCAGCTGGCCCAGCGTCCGGTCGGTCAGCTTGGCGGCGTTACGCAGCGCCGCGAGCGTGACGACGGCGGTGCCGTGCTGGTCGTCGTGGAAGACCGGGATGTCCAGCCGCTCCTGGAGCTTGCGCTCGATCTCGAAGCACCGCGGCGCGGAGATGTCCTCCAGGTTGACGCCGCCGAAGGAGGGCGCCAGCCGGGCGACGGTCTCGACGATCTCGTCGGCGTCGGTGGTGGCGAGCGCGATCGGCACCGCGTCCACGCCGCCGAACTGCTTGAAGAGGATGGCCTTGCCCTCCATCACCGGGAGGGACGCCTCCGGGCCGATGTCGCCCAGGCCCAGCACCGCGGTGCCGTCCGTGACGACCGCGACGACCTGGGACTTCCAGGTGTAGTCGTGCACCAGCTCGGGCTGCTCGGCGATGGCGCTGCAGACCTTGGCGACGCCGGGCGTGTACGCGAGGGACAGGTCGTCCCGGTCGCGGACGGGGACGGTCGCCTGGATGGCCATCTTGCCGCCACGGTGCAGCGCGAAGGCCGGGTCGAAGGCGCCGTCGGGCGCCTCGTCGGTGCTGTCGCTGCGAGGATTGACGATCTCCGCTGCCACTTTGTTGAACCCCTTTGTTCGTAAATGGTGAGGGTGGCCACCCCCTGGTTTGGGAGGTGGGCGGGCACCGCGTCCGTTCCCTGCGCGCCGGATGGCCGGTGCGCGGGGGGAGGTACGGACACCGGGCGCGCCGCACACGCGCCCTGAGCCCCGGATGAGGGGTGTAACGCCCCTTTCTACCGGACGGGCGTGGCGGGCGACGAGCCAGATCGGTCACCCCGGCCCCGGCGGATCGGGTATTGAACATCAATGGGGCGAATCCCCGGGCGGGTTAGGGGTCCGCGTCCACATTCCGAGACGTCGGGACGGGCGGGGGCGGACGGCGGGGCCGCCGTCGCCGCCGGTCACCGCCCGGCGGTGGAGCAGGACGGAGCGAACGCCGGTCGTCCGTTATCCGATTTTGACCTGAACGGCAGTCCGAATACCGGATTCCTGATGGCAGGATTCCGTCCATCGACCGAGGTCGCGGTGGCCGTGAGCGCCCCTCCCGGCCGTCACCCGCCGGCTTTTCCCCACCCGCAGGAGGATCAGCATGACCGCACGCCCCACCCGTCGCCCCGCCGCCGGCCGCTCCCGTACGGCCGTGGCCGGGGCGACCGCGGTCGCGGCCGCGCTGCTGCTGACGGCCTGCGGGGACCAGACCGACGCGGCGATCGCCCGCCGCGAGGCGGTGAAGAATCGTGACACCAGCGCCCCGCTCTTCAAGATGCTCCCCAAGGACATCCAGGAGAAGGCGCTCATCCAGGTCGGCTCGGACATCACGTACAAGCCCGTGGAATTCCGCAGCAACGGCGCGATCGAGGGCATCGACCCCGATCTGGCGGCCGTGCTCAGCAAGGAACTGGGCGTCAAGCTGAACTTCAACAACGCCACCTTCGACACCCTCATGGGCGGTATGAAGTCCAAGCGGTACGACATCGCGATGTCCGCGATGACGGATACCAAGGAGCGCCAGCAGGGCATCGACTCCAACACCGGCAAGAAGATCGGTGAGGGCGTCGACTTCATCGACTACCTCAACGTCGGCGTCTCGATCTACACCCAGAAGGGCAAGACGCAGGGGATCGACGGCTGGGACGCCCTGTGCGGCAAGAAGATCGCCGTGCAGCGCGGCACCGTCTCGCACGACCTGGCCAAGGAGCAGTCGAAGACGTGCGAGAAGAACGGTGAGCAGCCGATCGCCATGGAGGCGTTCGACAACGACTCCGAGGCCCAGACCCGGCTGCGCACCGGCGGGGTGGACGCGGTCTCCAGCGACTACCCGGTCGCCGCGTACGCCGTGAAGGTCTCCGGCCACGGCAACGACTTCCAGATGGTCGGCGGCGCGCCGGTGAAGGCCGCGCCGTACGGCATCGCCGTACCCAAGGGCAGCGAGAAGCTGCGCGACGCGCTCAAGGCGGCGCTGGAGCGCGCCATCAAGACCGGCGCCTACGCCAAGGTCCTCGACAAGTGGGACGTCAAGGACGCGGCGGTCGAGGAAGTGAAGCTCAACGGCGGTTCCTGACCGCCGCCCCGCCTCCCCGCCCCGTCCGCCGATCCGCTGAACCTCCGAAAGGCAGCATCCGTGTCAGTCGACGTCGAGAAGTCGGACCGGTCCCCGGCCGGGACCCCGTCCCCGCCCGAGTCCATCAAGGCCATTCCCGTCCGCCACTACGGCCGCTGGGTGGCGGCGCTCGTCGTCCTCGGGGTGATCGCGGCTCTCGTGCGGGCCTTCGCCACCGGGAACGTCAACTGGGACGCCATCCCCGAGTACCTCTTCAACGCGGACATCCTCAAGGGTCTGCGCAACACCCTGCTGATCACCGTGCTGTCGATGGTCATCGGCATCGTGCTCGGCGTGATCCTCGCCGTGATGCGCCAGTCGAAGAACTGGGTGACCTCGTCGGTCTCGTGGTTCTACATCTGGTTCTTCCGCGGCACGCCGGTCTACGTCCAGCTCTTCCTCTGGTTCAACCTCGGCCTCGTCTTCCAGTACATCGACATCATGCCGATCTACAAGGACGAGTGGTCGGACTTCATGACGCCGTTCCTGTGCGCGCTGCTGGGCCTGGGGCTCAACGAGGCGGCGTACATGGCGGAGATCTGCCGGGCGGGGCTGAACGCCGTCGACGAGGGCCAGACCGAGGCGGCGCACGCGCTGGGCATGAGCCACGCGAAGACGCTGCGCCGGATCATCGTGCCGCAGGCGATGCGGGTGATCGTCCCGCCGACCGGCAACGAGGTCATCAACATGCTGAAGACCTCCTCCCTGGTGATCGCCGTCCAGTACTACGACCTGCTGCAGGCGGCGCAGAACGTCGGCCGGGACTCCGGTGTCGTGGTGGAGATGCTCATCCTGGCCGCCGCCTGGTACCTGATCGCCACGACGGTGCTCAGCATCGGTCAGTACTACCTGGAGCGGTACTACGCCCGCGGCGCCAGCCGCCAGCTGCCGCCCACCCCCCTCCAGCGCGTCAAGGCGAAGCTGGCGGGCCTCAACCGCGCCGGAGGTGCCGCATGACCGCCAGCCCGACCGCCTCGAAGGCCGTCCCGATGGTGAAGGCCGAGGGTGTCCACAAGTCCTTCGGCGCGGCCCACATCCTCAAGGGCATCGACCTGGAGGTGGCGCCCAAGGAGGTCTTCTGCCTGATCGGCCCGTCCGGCTCCGGCAAGTCGACGTTCCTGCGCTGTATCAACCACCTGGAGAAGATCAACGCCGGCCGGCTCTCGGTCGACGGTGAGCTGGTCGGCTACCGCGAGCAGAACGGCAAGCTCTACGAGCTGCGCGACCGCGAGGTGGCGGCCCGCCGCCGCGACATCGGCATGGTCTTCCAGCGCTTCAACCTCTTCCCGCACATGACCGCGGTGGAGAACGTCATGGAGGCGCCGGTCCAGGTCAAGGGCGAGTCGAAGGCGTCCGCCCGGGAGCGCGCCGGCAAGCTGCTGGACCGCGTCGGCCTGAAGGACAAGGCCGGCAACTACCCCTCGCAGCTCTCCGGCGGCCAGCAGCAGCGCGTCGCCATCGCCCGCGCGCTGGCGATGGAGCCGAAGCTGATGCTCTTCGACGAGCCGACCTCCGCGCTCGACCCGGAGCTGGTCGGCGACGTCCTCGACGTGATGAAGGACCTGGCCGCGGACGGGATGACGATGGTCGTGGTCACCCACGAGATGGGCTTCGCCCGCGAGGTCGGCGACTCGCTGGTCTTCATGGACGACGGCGTGGTCGTCGAATCCGGCCACCCCCGCGACGTCCTGGGCGCACCGCGGCACGAGCGCACCAAGTCGTTCCTGTCCAAGGTGCTGTGAGCGGGGGCCGGGAGCCCCGGCGGGTGTGACCGGAGGCGGTACGGGCCCGGGGCCCGTACCGCCTCCGGTGTGTGTGGGGGGGGCGGGCGCCCCGAGCGGCCCCTCACTGCACGGATCAGTGCACGGATCAGTGCACGGAGAACCCGCCGTCGACGAAGAGGCTCTGCCCGGTGACGTAGGCGGCGGCGCGGCTCGCCAGGAAGACGGCGGCGCCCGCGAAGTCCTCGGCCAGGCCGTTGCGGCCGGTCAGGGTGCGGCCGGCGAGGGCCGCCACCCGCTCCGGGTCGGACGACAGCCGCGCGTTGAGCGGGGTCATCACGAAGCCCGGCACCAGCGTGTTGCAGGTGACGCCGTGCGGGGACCACGCCTCGGCCTGCGAGCGGGCCAGCGACTCCAGCCCGCCCTTGGACACCCCGTAGACCCCGCTCTGCAC
Organism: Streptomyces sp. NPDC027185; assembly: GCF_055567035.1. NCBI lineage: Bacteria > Bacillati > Actinomycetota > Actinomycetes > Kitasatosporales > Streptomycetaceae > Streptomyces > Streptomyces sp. NPDC027185. The sequence goes on from NZ_JBVHRF010000002.1 coordinate 449,675, forward strand.
GAACGCGCGGTGCGCCTGCTGCGAGCTGACGTGGATGATCCGGCCGAAGCCCCGCTCGGCCATGCCGGGGCCGAACCGCCGCCCCAGCAGATGCGGCGCCTCCAGGTTGACCGCCATCGTGGCGTCCCAGACCTCGTCGGTCATCTCGCCCATCGGCGGCCGCAGATTGATCCCGGCACTGTTGACCAGGATGTCGGGCTCACCGAAGACGGCGGCGATCTCCTCCGCACCAGCGCGGAGCGCGGCCCGGTCGCCCAGATCGCAGCTGACGGCGGCGGCCCGGCAGCCCTCGCCGGTCAGTTCGCCGACGGCGGCGGCGAGTTCCGCCTCCCGGCGCGCCACGATCACCACCCGCGCCCCGGCCCGCGCGAGCGCCCCGGCGATCGCCCGGCCGATACCGGAACTGCCACCGGTCACGACGGCGTTCAGCCCCGTCAGCGAGAACAGGCCGGTCAGGTAGCGGTCGGGCGGCTGCGGGGTCTGAGATGTCATGCCCGCACCATAAACGGGCCGCACCGCGCGGCGGCGGTCCGTCCCGGCCCTCGGACGGCGCGGGCCGTACGGCGCCGGGCCGGGCGCGGGCGTACGGCGACGGCCCGGGGCACACTCACGAGGAGCGCACCCCGGACCGCACCGGCGTCACTTCAGTCCGAGCACCAGCGCATCGCTCGGCGAGCGCCACACCGTGCGCGCCTCGGCGAAGCCGGAGTCCCGCAGGACCTCGGCGTGCCACCGGTCGGAGGGGGTGTCGCCGTCGGCGTGCTCCCCGTAGATCTCGAACCGTTCGGCGGTCGGCCCGGCCAGCAGCGGGTCGGCGGCGGCCAGCTTCCACCAGTCGGCCCAGTCGAGCGCGCCGGCGGCCTTGGCGCGGTCCATCCGGGCATGGCGCTGCGCGCGGTCGGCGGCGTTGATGCGCGGGGTGGACTCCTCCGGCATGTGGTCGGCGTTCATGAACACGCCGCCGTCGCGCACCACGGTGCCCAACTGTCCGTAGAGCCCGCGCAGGTCCTCGGTGTGCAGCCAGTGCAGCGCGGTGGCGGTGAGCACCGCGTCGTACGACGTGTGCGGCAGCCGCTCCGTCCAGGACGGGTCCTTCAGGTCGGCGCGGACGAAGCGGACCCGCTCGTCACCGGCGAAGTACCCTTCGGCGATGGCCAGCAGCGCGGGATCCAGGTCGACGCCGACGCTCTCGGCCTCCGGGAAGCGCTTGAGCAGCCGGTCGGAGATGGAGCCGGTGCCGCACGCGAGGTCGAGCACCCGGGGCGCGGTGCCCACCAGCGCCTCGACCATGTCGAGCATCACCCGGAACCGCTCCTCGCGGTCCGGCATGTACCACTCCTGCTGCCGGTCCCAACTGTCCTGCCACGCCTGCCAGTCGGCCCCGGACACGGTCTCGGTCATCACGAACCCCTTCCGCATGTAATACCCTCGTAGCCACAACACCCATTACGGCTACCCGCCCGGAACGATAGCCCGCGCCCGTAAGGACTACAAGTGGAACTGGCCTATTACTCGGACTATGCCGTGCGGCTCGTCAACACCGAGCAGCCCGAGCGCGGCGGCGACAGCCTGACCTCCGTCGAGGCGGTCCGCGCGCTCTTCGGGCCCGCGCAGCAGATCGCCCGCCGCGCCACGGAGAGCGACGTGACCCGGCTGCGCGCGGTCCGCACCCGGCTGCGGACCGTCTTCGAGGCGGCGGCCGAGGGGGACGAGGTCCGCGCCGTCGACCTGCTGAACGCGCTGATGATGGAGTTCCCGGTCAGCCCGCAGATCTCCGGCCACGAGTACCGCGACGCGGACAATCGCCCCGACTGGCACATGCACATCGCCGACCAGGCCGCCAACGCCACCGCCGGCTACACCGCCACCGCCTGTATGGGCCTCGCCTTCCACCTCACCGAACTGGGCGTGGACCGGCTCGGCGTCTGCGAGGCCCGCCCCTGCCGGAACGTCTACCTCGACACCTCCACCAACCGCTCCCGGCGCTACTGCTCCGACCGCTGCGCGACCCGCGCCAACGTCGCCGCCTACCGCGCCCGCAAGAAGCTGGAGAGCGAACGCGCCGCCCGCAGCGGACGCACCGCCGACAGCGCCCAGGCGACCACCGCCAGCGGCGAACGCTGAGCCCCCAGCGGCCGCAGCCGCACCCGGGCGCGGGCCACCACCAGCTCGTCCGGCACCGCCCCGAACTCCCGGCTGTCGTTGACCACCCGCGGGTTGTCGCCCCGCACCCACCAGCCGCCGTCCCGCCGCTCCACGGCCCGCTTGACGATCAGCAGGTCCTGCCGGAACGGATGCCGGACCACCACGACATCACCCGGCCGGACCACGCAGCCGTAGTGCAGCAGCAGCCGGTCACCGGGCCGGAGCGTCGGCAGCATCGACGGGTTGTACACCTCGGCCAGCCCGAACACCGGGCCGCGCCGCCGCGCCCCGCCGCCGCCCTTGGGCCCGCGCCCGTCCGTCCGCTCGGGCATCCGGCCCACCTCCCGGTCCGCTCCGGCAGCCACCGGACCCTTCCTCCAGCTCACGGGGTTCATCCTCCATCAGTTCCGCCCGGTGGCCGGGCTCCGGTCCCACGGGCGGCCGGACTTTTGCCCTAAGACCCCCGGCCCGCCCGAGAAAAGCCTTCCGGCACCGAGTAATCTCGCCCGTGAGAAGACGATCACGAGGAAGGACTGAACATGCTCTCCCGCCTGTTCGCCCCCAAGGTGAAGGTCAGCGCCCACTGCGACCTGCCCTGCGGCGTGTACGACCCCGCCCAGGCCCGTATCGAGGCCGAGTCGGTCAAGGCCGTTCAGGAGAAGTACCAGGCCAACGAGGACGCGGACTTCCGCACCCGCGCGGTCCTGATCAAGGAGCAGCGCGCCGAGCTGGCCAAGCACCACATCTCGGTGCTGTGGAGCGACTACTTCAAGCCCCCGCACTTCGAGAAGTACCCCCAGCTGCACCAGCTGGTCAACGACACCCTCAAGGCCCTCTCGGCCGCCAAGGGCTCGAACGACCCGGCCACCGGCCAGAAGGCCCTGGACCTCATCGCCGAGGTCGACAAGATCTTCTGGGAGACCAAGAAGGCCTGATCCGAGGCCAGGCCGCCGCCCCGCGCCTCAGCGGGCCGGCGCCGCGCGAAGGGGCCCGGCGGATGTTCCGCCGGGCCCCTTCGGGTTGAGGTGACGCGGTCTTCAGATGACGCGGCCCGGGTGACGCGAGGTCACGCCGGGGGCGTCCAGGGCCGGTCCGGGACCGGTGGCCGGTCCGGGGCCGGTGGCCGGGCAGGGGCTCGCGTCCGGGCCGGCCCGCGTCACGGGCTCCCGCCCGGACGGACCGGTGTCAGGACGCCGGCCGGTCCGCCTCGTAGCGGCCGGTCTCCAGGAAGTACCGCAGTTCCTCCGGGGTGCCGTCGATGGCCTTCTCGGCGGCGGCGCGCAGGGCGTCGCTGATGGTCGGGTCGGCCAGGATGCGGGCGACCTCGACGCGGTCGTCCTCGGCGCGGGCCAGCCGCAGACCGGTCTCCAGGAAGGCGCGCACCACCTCCGGGCTGCCGTCGTCCAGCGCCTTGCCGGCCTCACGCAGCACCGCCTTGCCGGAGGCCGGGTCGGCCAGGAGCCGGGCGATCTCGACACGGTCGTCCTCGGCGCGGGCCAGCCGGTAGCCGGTCTTGAGGAAGGTGCGCAGGTCGTCGACGGTGCCGTCGAGGGCCTTGTTCGCCTCGCGGACGACCGCCCGGCCGCTGGTCTTGTCCGCCAGGATCCGCAGGACGGCGATACGGAGATCGTCCTCGGACATCTCGTCCACCGGGGTGCCGTCGGCGGCTGCGGCCGTCGGGGCCGTCACCGCGCCGGACGGGGACGGGGACGCGGCGGACGCCGGGGTGGCGAGGAGCAGGGCGGACGCCAGGGCGGCGGACGCGAGGAGCAGTGCGGCGCGAGCGGGTTTCACGGGATTGCCTCCAGAAGGGTCGCGCGGGGGGGCGCGGTCATTCTGCCCGGTGGTGGTGCACGAGGTCACCGCCAGGGTCCCGTTGTCTGCCGGGGGTTCGCCCTGCGGGAGGTCCTGGTGGGCCGCCCGGCGGGAATCGCGGCCGAGGCGGTTGCCCTTTGCGCCTACGCGCCCCCGCCCCGGCTGACCGCCCGCGCCCCGGCCGGCGCCGCACCGCCCGCTCCGGGCGGCGCGGTGTCACATCCCGTGCCGCCGCGCTGTCCTTCGTGCTGTCCTGGGGGCCGAACCGGGAGAAGGGATCGTGAGGATGAAGGCCGTCATCGTGTGCGCTTCCGTGTCGCACGGCAACACCCGCCGGATCGCCGGCACCATGGCCGAGGTACTGGACGCGAAGGTCGTCACCCCCGAACAGGCCGACCCGGCGGAGCTGGCCGCCGCCGACCTCGTGGGATTCGGTTCGGGCGTCTTCCACCAGCGGCTCCATCCCCGTCTGACCGGCTTCGCCGAGACGCTTCCCGCCGGAAGGCGCCGGGCGTTCGTCTTCGCCACCAGCGGGTTCCCCGAACTGGCGCCGGCGCCGTTCACCCGCCCGCTGGTCCGGCTCCTCGAAGGCAAGGGCTACGAGGTGGCGGGGCGCTTCACCTGCCGGGCGCGCGACACCATGCTGCCCTTCAAACTCATCGGCGGTATCCGCAAACAGCGGCCGGACGACGGCGATCTGGCCGCCGCCCGCGCGTTCGCCGCCCGGCTCCGGGACGGGCGGCCCCCGGCGTCCTGACACCCGCGGCCGCGGACCGGAGGCCCTAGGCCGACGCCAGCCCCCTCCGCAGCGCCCCCTCCCCGTGCCGCATCAGCCACGAGCGGTACACGCCGCTGGCCCAGGCGATCTCCCTGTAGGAGGCGGTGAGGTCGGCGAAGAGGGCTTCGGGCGGTACGGCGAGGGTGGCGTCGGAGCGGCAGGCCATGAAGAGGCGGACGGCGAGGGGATCGCCGCGCAGGGGCCGGATGTCCATCCCGTGGCGGGGGCGGGAGGTCGGCTGGCAGGGGGTGACGACCTCACCGGCGGCGACGAGATCGGCGGCGGTGAGGTAATCGCCGTGCACCACCCGGGGGTTGACGCCGGCGGCGGCCCAGATGCGGCGCAGCCCGGCCCACTCACCGTCCACGGTCGGATCGACCATCCACGGGTCGCCCGCGAGGTCGGCGAGGTCGACGACCTCCTTGGCGGTGGCCGGGTGGGTGGCGGGCAACGCGATGAACTGCGGCTCGCGTGCCAGGAGTTCGTGCTGGACGAGGTTGGCGGGGACCCGCAGCGGGGCGCCCTCGACCTCGTGGACGAAGACGGCGTCGAGCTGGCCGGAGGAGACCATCTGCAGCAGCGCGTTGGCGGAGACGTCGATGCGCAGGGCCGGATCGGCGCCGGGCAGCCGGTCGCGCATCCGGCGCAGCCAGCCCGCGACGGCGCGGCTGCTGGTGCTGCCGATGCGCAGCCGGGCGCCCTGTTCGCGGACGGAGACGGCGGTGATCTCGTCGACCAGGGCGCGCATGTCGGCGACGATCGGGCGGGCGCGGGAGAGCACCACATGGCCGAGCGGGGTGGGGCGGCTGCCGGTGGCGGCGCGGAAGAAGAGCTGGCCGCCGAGGGCCTTCTCGATGCGGTGGAGCTGCGTGGTCAACGACGGCTGGGTCATGCCCAGCTGACGGGCCGCCTTCCGTACGCTGCCGGAGTCGGCGATGGCGCACAGGGCTCGAAGATGCCTCACCTCTAGCTCCACGTCCGGAGCATAGCCATGCGCGATGGCCTGGCACCAGACTCCTGAACCGCCATGAACTGGCTCTTTTGCCCGGGGTATTGGCCTGTCCTATCGCCTCCTGGCATCTCCGCCCGGCGGGTGAACTGCGTCCAGACTCGGCGGCACCAAGAAATCCGGGGCCCCGGCCGCCGCCCCACACGGCGGCCGTAGCCCTCGGAAATTAAGGAGCCCCCACATGAGATCTCCCAAGACGGCGCTGTCGGCGGCGCTCGGCCTGGGCCTCGCCGCCGCACTCACCGCGGCGGTCCCGGCGTCCGCGACGCCCTCCTCCCCCGCCTCCCACCGCTCCACGGCCGCCACGGTGGCCGCGTACACCGGCTCGGCCGCGCAGCAGGCCGACAACAAGGCGTTCTTCGACGCCGTGGTGAAGTCGGTGGCGAAGAAGCTCAAGGCGAACCCGCACGCGCAGTCGGTCACCGTGACCTACGACGCCAGCGCCGCCCCGACGTTCGCGAACCAGATATCGCAGGCCGCGCAGATCTGGAACAGCGCGGTCTCCAACGTCAAGCTCCAGGAAGGCAGCGGGGGCGACTTCCAGTACCGCGAGGGCAACGACCCGCGCGGTTCGTACGCCAGCACCGACGGCCACGGCAGCGGCTTCGTCTTCCTGGACTACGCGCAGAACCAGCAGTACAACTCCACCCGCGTGGTGACCCACGAGACCGGTCACGTGCTGGGCCTGCCGGACCACTACGAGGGTCCGTGCAGCGAGCTGATGTCCGGCGGCGGCCCCGGCCCGTCCTGCCAGAACACCCAGCCGGACGAGAACGAGCGCGCGCAGGTGGACCAGCTCTGGGCGAACGGTCTGGCGAAGCTCTTCGCCAAGGCGTCCTGACCCGTCCGCCCGGCGCACCGGCCGCCGCGCCGTCCTGACGCTCCGTCGGGCGCCGCCCGCCGGTACGGCACCCCGGCGCGGTACGCCGCGCCCCGGAGGCAGGGGTTCCCCACCCGCCTGCCGCCCGGCCCCTCACCCCGGCCGCCCGCGCCCGACCGGCGCGGGCCACCGGAGGACGGCGGCCGGACGGCGGCGGTCCCCTGCCCGGATCACCGGGCGGCCCCGCGTACGGCCGCCCCGTGCACGTCTTCCCCGTACGCGCCCCGCGGCGGAGTCCTCACGGACTCCGCCGCGGGTGTGTGCGGGGTCCGTCTCTTTTGACAGGCGGAAACATGGGATGTTCCCATGACCCGGAGAATGCGGTGGGCCGGGAGGCGGTCCGCCGCCTTGGTCCGAGGAGAGGACGCCGCACCGATGCCGCTGCGCAACACCGCCCGTACCAGCCTGGTCGGCCTCGTCATCGAGCAGCTGGAGGCGCTGATCGCGGGCGGCGAGTGGCCGGTCGGGACGAAGATCCCGCCGGAGCCCGCACTCGTCGAGCAGCTGGACGTGGGGCGCAACACCGTCCGCGAGGCGGTCCGGGCGCTGGTCCACACCGGACTGCTGGAGGCCCGGCAGGGCGACGGCACCTACGTCCGCGCCCGCAGCGACTTCGGCGCCGCGGTGCAGCGCCGGCTGCGCCGCGCGGAGAGCCTGGAGGCGTACGAGGTCCGTGCCGCACTGGAGCGGGACGCCGCGCGCCACGCCGCCGTGCGGCGCACCCCGGAGGATCTGGCGGCGCTCCGTGCAGTGCTGGCCGAGCGGGTGCGGACCTGGGAGTCGGGGGACACCGACGCGTTCGTGGCGGCCGACGTCCGCTTCCACCAGCTGATCGCGCAGGCCGCGCACAACGGTGTGCTGGCGGATCTGTACGCGCACCTCAGCGACGCGCTGCGGGCCACGCTGCACGCGGTGCTCGCCGCGCACGTACCGGACGCGGTCCACCACCAGCTCGACGGGCACACCGCGATCGTCGACGCCATCGAGGCGGGCGACGCGGACGCCGCCGAACGCGCCGTCCTGGCGCATCTGACCGAAGCGAGGGACGCCCTGCGCGGGGACACGGGCGACGGCGCCCGCACCGCCGGGGCTCCGCACACCACCGGAGACCACCGTGCCTGACCCCGGATCCGCCGTCGCGGACGGCCCGATATCCGCCGCGCCGCCGCGCCCCGCCGCCCTCGGGGCGCCGCCCGTACCGACCGGGCGCCGCGCGCTGTACCTCGGGTTCGGCGTCGTCCTGCTGGCGCTCAACCTGCGGCCCGCGCTGGTCGCGGTCGCGCCGCTGGCCGCAACCATCCGGGACGACAGCGGGATGTCGGCGGCGGCGACGAGCCTGCTGACCGCGCTGCCGCTGCTCTGCTTCGGGCTGCTGGCGCCGATCGCGCCGCGGCTGGGCCGGCGCCTGGGCGCGGAGCGGACGCTGCTCGGCACGATGGCGCTGATCGGCGCCGGGACCGCGCTGCGGCTGGTGGACTCGGTGGTCGCGCTGTTCGCCGGGACGGTGGTGATCGGCGCCGGGATCGCGGTCGCCAACGTGCTGCTGCCCGGTCTGATCAAGCGGGACTTCCCGGCCCGCGCCGGGCTGATGACCGGCCTGTACTCGATGTCGCTGTTCGGCGGCGCGGCGCTGGCCGCCGGGGTGACCGTCCCGGTACAGCGGGCCGCCGGGCTGAGCTGGCAGGCGACGCTGGCGGGCTGGGGCGCCCTGGCGGTGGTGGCGCTGGTGTGCTGGCTGCCGCAGACCGGCGCCCGTACCCGGCCCGGGGCCGGTGCGGCGTCCGCGGCGGCGCACCCGGTGCGCGGCCTGTGGCGCTCCCCGCTGGCCTGGCAGGTCACCGGCTACATGGGACTCCAGTCGCTGAGCTACTACGCGGCCGCCGCCTGGCTGCCGACGGTGCTCAAGGACGCCGGGATGCCGGCGGGCGACGCCGGGTGGATGCTGTCGTACTCGTCGCTGCTGGGCATCGCGGGCTCGTTCCTCGCGCCGGTGATCGTGGGGCGGCGGCTGCGCGCCGGGACGCTCGCCGCGGTGAGCGCGGTGCTGTGCGCGGCGGCGTTCGCCGGACTGCCGGCCGCGCCGGTGGGCGGGGCGTACGTCTGGATGACGCTGCTGGGGCTGGGGCAGGGCGGGGCGATCAGCCTGGCGCTGCTGTTCATCGTGGAGCGGGCGCCGGACGCCCGGCACACCGCGCAGCTGTCCGGCATGGCGCAGTGCTTCGGCTACATCCTGGCGGCGACCGGCCCGGCGGTGCTGGGCGCGGTGCACGACACGACGGGCGGCTGGACGGTGCCGCTGGCGGTGCTGCTGGTGCTGCTGGTCCCGCAGATCGCGGTGGGTTTCGGGGCGGCGCGCCCGCGCCACGTCGCCGGGCGGTAGCGCGCCGGACGCTTCCCGGACCGGGTCTCCTCCTCGCGGAAGCGGCCCGGTCCGCCGTGTCCGGGGATCAGCCTGAGCCCCGGCCCGTCACAGCCAGCCGTTGCGCTTGAAGCCGCGGTGCATGAGCCAGCACAGGGCCAGGGTGATGGCCATGATCAGCGGGTAGCCGAACGTCCAGTCCTTCTCCGGCATGTAGGTGAAGTTCATGCCGTAGACGCCGCAGACCATGGTCGGGACGGCGAGGATCGCGACCCAGGCGCTGATCCGGCGCATCCCCTCGTTCTGCGCGACGGTGACCTGCGCGAGGTGCGCCTGGAGTATGGAGTTGAGGAGTTCGTCGAAGGACGTGACCTGCTCGACGACCCGTTCGAGGTGGTCGGCGACGTCCCGGAAGTACGTCCGCAGCCGGGCGTCGACGAACGGCATCGGGCGGGTGACGAGCGTCTGCAGCGGCCGGTCGAGCGGGGCGACGGCGTGCTTGAGCTCCAGCAGCTCCCGCTTGAGCTGGTAGATCCGGCCGGCGCCGCCGCGCCCGCCGCTGACGGAGAAGACCTCGCTCTCCACGTCGTCGATGTCGTCCTGGATCTCGGCGGCGGCGTCGAGGTAGTCGTCCACCACGAGGTCGGCGACGGCGTGCAGCACCGCCGACGGGCCGATGGCCAGCTGTTCGGGGTCCTGCTCCAGCTGTTCGCGGAGCGGGCCGAGGGAGCCGTGGCCGCCGTGCCGGACGGTGATGACGAAGTCGGCTCCGGTGAAGACCATCAGCTCGCCGGTCTCGATGACCTCGCTGGTGTCGGTGAGCTGCTCGTGCTCGACGTAGCGGACGGTCTTGAAGACGGTGAACAGCGAGCCGTCGTACCGCTCGATCTTCGGGCGCTGGTGGGCGAGGACGGCGTCCTCGACGGCGAGCGGGTGCAGCCCGAACAGTTCGGCGATGCCCGCGAACTCGGCCTCCCCGGGCTCGTGCAGCCCGATCCACACGAAGCCCGTCCCGGAGCGGCGCACCCGGCGGATCGCCTCGTCGGCGGGGTGGTCGCCGGGCTGGCGCACACCGTTCTCGTAGATCGCGCAGTTGACGACGGCGGTGCCGAGCGGGGAGCGGGCGGGGTGGCTGAGGTCGACCCCGCGGGTGCGCGGCTGCGGCAACCGGACGGCGCGGCGGAGGCTACGGATCATCGACACCGGGTCAGTATGGCGCCCCGGCCCGCCGGACGGCAGGGACCGGGCGCCCGGGGCGGCGGCCGCGGGGCGCCGCGGGCGGGGCCGCCACCCCGTGACGGAATACCCCTGGGGGGTATACAGTTGGAGAGGAAGGGACGCCGGTGGCGCCGCCGTCCCCACCCCCCGGGAGCGCCCGCGTCCCCCGGTTCCGGTATCCCTGTGAGGAGTACGGCAATGACGGCACCGACCACCCCGGTCCTGCTCGGCGGCTACGCACTGATCCTGCTGGCCGTGCTCGCCGCCGGATTCGGCCTCGGCCGCACCGCCGGCGCCCCGGCGCCGCCCGCACACCCCGCGCCGCACAGCACCCCGCATACCCCCCACCCGTACCACGAGGAGCAGTCGTGATCACCGTGCCCGGAGAGCAGTACATCGAGCTGGAGATCGGCGGGATGACCTGCGCCTCGTGTGCGGCGCGCGTCGAGAAGAAGCTCAACCGCATGGACGGCGTCACCGCCTCGGTCAACTACGCCACCGAGAAGGCGCGTGTCTCCCTCGACGAGGGCAGCCCCCTGGGCGCCGCCGACCTCATCGCCACCGTCGAGAAGACCGGCTACACCGCCGCGGTCCCGGCGCCGCCCGAGCCGGAGCCGGACGACGAGGGGAGCGCCCCGGAGGACGACGGCCTCACCACGCTGCGGCAGCGGCTGCTGACCGCGCTGGTGCTGTCCGTCCCGGTGATCCTCATGGCGATGGTCCCGGCCCTGCAGTTCACCAACTGGCAGTGGCTCTCGCTGACCCTCGCCGCCCCGGTCGTGGTCTACGCCGCCTGGCCGTTCCACCGCGCCGCCTGGACCAACCTGCGGCACGGCGCGGCCACCATGGACACCCTCATCTCCATGGGCACGCTCGCCGCGTTCGGCTGGTCCCTGTGGGCACTGTTCTTCGGTACGGCCGGGATGCCCGGGATGCGCCACCCCTTCGAGCTGACCCTGACCCGCGGTGACGGCGGCGGCTCGATCTACCTGGAGGCCGCGGCCGGGGTCACCACCTTCATCCTGGCGGGCCGCTACTTCGAGGCCCGCGCGAAGCGGAAGGCCGGGGCCGCGCTGCGCGCCCTGATGGAGCTGGGCGCCAAGGACGTCGCGGTGCTGCGCGGCGGCCGGGAGATCCGTATCCCCACCGCCGAGCTGGCCGTCGGTGACCGCTTCGTCGTCCGCCCCGGCGAGAAGATCGCCACCGACGGCCGGGTCACCGAGGGCTCGTCCGCCGTGGACGCCGCCCTGCTGACCGGCGAGTCCGTCCCCGTGGAGGTCGGCCCCGGCGACACCGTCACCGGCGCCACCGTCAACGCCGGCGGCCGCCTCGTCGTCGAGGCGACCCGGGTCGGCGCCGACACCCAGCTCGCCCGGATGGCGCGGATGGTGGAGGAGGCGCAGAACGGCAAGGCCGCGGCCCAGCGGCTGGCCGACCGGATCTCCGCCGTCTTCGTCCCGGTCGTCATCGCACTGGCCGTCGGCACCCTCGGCTACTGGCTCGGGACGGGCGCCGGGGCCACCGCCGCGTTCACTGCCGCCGTCGCGGTGCTGATCATCGCCTGCCCGTGCGCCCTGGGCCTGGCCACCCCGACCGCCCTGATGGTCGGCACCGGCCGCGGCGCCCAGCTGGGCATCCTGCTCAAGGGCCCGGAGGTGCTGGAGTCCACCCGCGCCGTCGACACCGTCGTCCTGGACAAGACCGGCACGGTCACCACCGGCGTGATGACGCTGACCGGCGTCCACCTCGCCGACGGCACCGACCGCGCCACCGCCCTGCGGCTGGCCGGCGCGCTGGAGCACGCCTCCGAGCACCCGATCGCCCGCGCCGTCGCCACCGCCGCCGAGGAGGCGGCCCCCGGCGCGCTGCCGGCGCCCGAGCGGTTCGAGAACGTCCCCGGGCTCGGCGTCCGCGGCGCGGTCGACGGCCACACCGTGCTGGTCGGCCGGGAGCGGCTGCTGGCCGATGCCGGGCTGACGCTGCCCGAGCCGCTGGCGGCGGCGAAGCGGCGGGCCGAGGAGGCGGGCGCCACCGCCGTCGCGGTCGCCTGGGACGGCGCCGCCCGCGCGGTCCTGGTGATCGCCGACGCGGTGAAGCCGACCAGCGCCGAAGCGGTCCGCCGGCTGCGCGCACTGGGTCTGACGCCGGTGCTGCTGACCGGCGACAACCGCGCGGTCGCCGAGGCGGTCGCCGCCGAGGTCGGGATCGGCGAGGTCATCGCCGAGGTGCTGCCGCAGGACAAGGTCGCCGTGGTGGAGCGGCTGCGCGCCGAGGGCCGTACGGTCGCGATGGTCGGCGACGGTGTCAACGACGCGGCGGCGCTGGCCACCGCCGATCTGGGCCTGGCCATGGGCACCGGCACCGACGCCGCCATCGAGGCCGGGGACCTGACCCTGGTCCGCGGCGACCTGCGGGCCGCGGCGGACGCCATCCGGCTGGCCCGCGCCACCCTCGGCACCATCCGCACCAACCTCTTCTGGGCCTTCGGCTACAACGTCGCCGCCCTGCCGCTGGCCGCCGCCGGTCTGCTCAACCCGATGATCGCGGGCGCCGCGATGGCCTTCTCCTCGGTCTTCGTCGTCGGCAACAGCCTCCGCCTGCGCCGCTTCCGCGCGACGGCGGAATGACACCGGAGCGACCCGCGGCGGAGCGGACGTACGGCAGGCGGGGCCCCGGGCCGGGAAGGCCGGGGCCCCGCCTCCGTACGAAGGCGCCGTACGAAGATGCCGTACGAAGGTGCCGTACGAAGGTGCGTACGGGGCGGGCGTACGGAATGCGGCCCGGTGCGCGTACCGGGTGGCACGTGTGCGGGGCCCGGCACCCCGTCCGGCCTGCGGTGACGCGGCTCACCCTCCCCGGCCCGTACCTCCTCGCCGGCCGCGGCCCGCTCCCGTCGAACGCGTCTGCGGGGCCTGGTCCGGCAGGAGTCGGATCTCTCCAGAGAAGACGGCGGAAGATTGGTGGTTCTCGCAAGGGACGCCCGGCCGCAGCGGGTCACACTGGTCGCACGACACCGCAGGTCCGGAAGGGGATGACATGCCAGGTTCACGCGTTCTCGCGGTCGGCCACTACCAGCCGCCGGGCGTGCTCACCAACGATGATCTCGCCGCCATGGTGGAGACCGACGACGCCTGGATCCGCAGCCGCGTCGGCATCCGCACCCGGCACATCGCCGGACCGGACGAGAGCGTCGACGCGATGGCCTCCCAGGCCGCGGCGAAGGCCCTCGCCGCCGGCGGCGTCCCGCCCGAGGACATCGACCTCGTCCTCGTCGCCACCTGCACCGCGACCGGCCGCAGCCCCAACACCGCCGCCCGCGTCGCCGCCACGCTCGGCATGACGGCCCCCGCGACGATGGACATCAACGTCGTCTGCTCCGGCTTCACCCACGCCCTCGCCACCGCCGACCACGCCATCCGCGCCGGCTCCGCGCGGCGGGCGCTGGTCATCGGCGCCGAGAAGTTCACCGCCGTCGCCGACTGGACGGACCGTACGACCTGCGTCCTGGTCGGGGACGGTGCGGGCGCCGCCGTGGTCACCGCCTCCGAGGAGCCGGGGATCGGCCCGGTGCTGTGGGGTTCGGTCCCCGAGATGGGCCACGCGGTCCGTATCGAGGGCGAACCGGCCCGTTTCGCGCAGGAGGGACAGACCGTCTACCGCTGGGCCACCACCCAGCTGCCGGCCATCGCCCGCCAGGTCTGCGAACGCTCCGGCCTCACCCCCGCCGACCTCGCCGGGGTCATCCTCCACCAGGCCAACCTGCGGATGATCGAACCGATCGCCCGGAAGATCGGCGCGGTCAACGCCGTCGTCGCCCGGGACGTCGTCGACTCCGGCAACACCTCGGCCGCGTCCGTCCCGCTCGCCCTGTCCAAGCTGGTCGAACGGGGCGAGATCACCACCGGCGACCCGGTCCTCCTCTTCGCCTTCGGCGGCAACCTCTCCTACGCGGGCCAGATCATCCACTGCCCCTGACGCCGCGGACGCCGCCGCTCAGGGCACCTCACGCAGGTACATCGCACCGCAGGAATGGCAGAACGGCTCGCCCTCGGGCGTGCCCCACAGATCGGCCGGCTGGACGGCGGCGGACTCCGCCAGGATCCGGCCGCACATCGCCTTGATCCCGTCGAGACGGACCATGTGCCAGATCTTGACCGGGGCGCCCTCTCCCGGTGTCACGCCGTCCTCGTACTCCGCGCGCATCTCGTGCTCCATGGCGGTGCACCTCCCTACGCCCACGATGCGCCCGGAAGATCGCCGCCACAACGCGGCCTGAGCCGGGCGGGCGCACGGCGGGCCCGCCCGGGTGGCTTCAGAACACCGACCAGCCGGTGAGCGTCGTGAAGTGGTCGAGCGCGGCGGCGCCGGCGACGGAGTTGCCGCGCCGGTCCAGCCCCGGACTCCAGACGCACAGCGTGCAGCGGCCCGGTACGACGGCGAGGATCCCGCCGCCGACCCCGCTCTTGGCGGGCAGCCCCACCCGGTACGCGAACTCCCCCGCCGCGTCGTAGGTGCCGCAGGTCAGCATCACCGCGTTGATCCGCTTGGCCTCCCGCGCCTCCAGCAGGCGGGTGCCGTCGGCACGCAGCCCGTGCCGGGCGAGGAAACCGCCGGCGGTCGCAAGGTCCCGGCAGCTCATCTCTATCGAGCACTGCCAGAAGTAGTGCTCGATGACGCTGGGGACCGGATTCTCCAGATTGCCGAACGACGCCATGAAGTGCGCGAGCGCGGCGTTCCGGTCCCCGTGCTCGGCCTCCGAACCGGCCACCGCCTGGTCGAACGCCAGCTCCTCGTTGCCGCTCTCCTCCCGCAGGAAGTGCAGCATCGTCGTACTGGCGTCACCGGTGAGGGTCTGGAGGCGGTCGGTGACGACGAGCGCGCCGGCGTTGATGAAGGGATTGCGCGGGATGCCGTTCTCCCACTCCAGCTGCACCAGGGAGTTGAACGGCGTACCGGACGGCTCGCGGCCCACCCGGGTCCAGATCTCCTCGTCGTGGGCGTGCGCCATCACCAGCGCCAGCGAGAAGGTCTTCGAGATCGACTGCACGGAGAACGGTGTCTCCCAATCGCCCGCCCCGTACACCGAGCCGTCGATGTCGACGAGCGCGATACCGAAACGGTCGGGGCTGACACGTTCGAGCGCCGGGATGTAATCGGCGACCGCGCCCTGCCCCGCATACGGCCGCGCATGGGCCGCTACCTCATCAAGAACGGCCTGGTAGTCCATATCGGACACGCTAACCCGGCCGTTCCCGCGCCCGGCGGCGGGGCCCGTTTTACCGCACCGGCCACCGGGCGACGGGCTCTCGTCCCGTCCACGGACCCGCCCGGCGGACCGCCCGATGGCCCGCCCGTCTCGCGTCCGCCGCCCGGGTGGCGGAGCCTGGCACGGGGAACCCGGCGGCCGGGCGGACCGTTGATCCCGATGAGACCGAATCGTTCACAGGAGGCAGTGATGGCAGGGTTTCTCGACCGCGCCAAGGAGCAGGCCCAGAGCGCCCTCGAACAGGGCAAGCAGAAGGTGGACGAGGTCCAGCAGCAGCGCGCGGGCAACGACCTCCTCAAGAAGCTCGGCGCCGCCTACTACGCCGAACGGCGCGGCAGCGGCACCCCCGAGGCCACCGGAAGCGCCCTGGCCGCACTGGAGGCCCACATCAGCGCCCACGGCGACGCGTTCTTGAAGGGATAGCTCCCGGGTGACGGCGGGCGGGCGCCGGGCGGCACGGCGGGCGGCCGGTCCCGCCGCACCACGGCGCCGGAGCGGCGGCCCGCCCGGCGCCGCACGCCCGGCCCCTCACCCCCGCTCCTCCCGGTAGGCCGCCGCCTCCTCCAGGTCGAGGCGGCGCAGCAGGGTGCGCAGCATCTCGTCGTCGATGCGGCGGGTGTCGCGCAGCCGGACGAAGACCCGCCGTTCGGCGTCGATCATCTCGCCGGCCAGCCGCCGGTACGTCTCGTCGGCGGATTCACCGGTCGCCTCATTGACCGCGCCCAGCCGCTCCCAGACGGCGTTGCGGCGCCGCTCCATGACCGTGCGCAGCCGGTCCTCCAACGGCCCCGGCAGCGCGTTGCGGTCGTCGGCGAGGAGCTGGTCCAGGCGCGCCTCGGCGGCGCGCGACGCCTCGTTCTGCGCCTGCGCCTCGGCGAGCGTCTCGGTGCGCGCGTTCCGGCCGGGCAGCTTCAGCGCGCGGATCAGCGGCGGCAGCGTCAGCCCCTGGACGACCAGCGTGCCGATGACGGTGGTGAACGTCAGGAAGAGCACCAGGTTGCGGGCGGGGAAGGGGCCGCCGCCGTGCACCGTCGCCGGGATGGAGAAGGCGATGGCCAGCGACACCACGCCCCGCATCCCCGCCCAGCCGACGATCAGCGGCGCCGCGACCGTCACATCCGGCTCCCGCTCCCGGATCCGGGCCGACAGCCGCGGCAGATACGTCGCCGGGAAGACCCACACGAACCGCGCCACCACCACCGCCACGAAGACCAGCGCCGCGTACCACGCGGCCTGCGCGCCGCTGAACTCCCCCAGCCCGCGCAGCACCACCGGCAACTGGAGCCCGATCAGCGCGAAGACCGCGGACTCCAGCAGGAACGACACCATCCGCCACACCGCCGCCTCCTGGAGCCGCGTTCCGAAGTCCACCTGCCAGGAGCGGTGCCCCAGATAGAGGGCGACGACGACCACGGCGAGCACCCCGGACGCCCCGATCTGCTCGGCGGCGGCGTACGCCACGAACGGGATGAGCAGCGAGAGCGTGTTCTCCAGCAGCGGCGCGTCCCGCAGCCGGCGGCGCAGCCAGTGCAGCGGCACCATCAGGACGAGCCCGACGCCGATACCGCCCAGGGAGGCGACGGCGAACTCCTCGGCGCCGCTCGCCCAGGTGGCGCCCACCCCGACCGCCGCGGCCAGGGCCACCTTGTAGGCGGTGATGGCGGTGGCGTCGTTCACCAGCGACTCACCCTGGAGGATGGTGGTGATCCGGCCGGGCAGCCCCAGCCGCCGGGCGATGGCGGTCGCCGCGACGGCGTCGGGCGGCGCGACCACCGCCCCCAGGACGAGCGCGGCGGGCAGCGGCAGATCCGGCACCGCCAGGTGGGCGAGGAGCCCGACGGCGACGGTGGCGAAGAGCACGTACCCCACGGAGAGCAGCGCCACCGGCCGCCAGTTGGCCCGCAGGTCCAGGTAGGAGCTCTCCAGCGCCGCGGTGTGCAGCAGCGGCGGCAGCACCAACGGCAGCACGATGTGCGGATCGAGCGTGTAGTCCGGCACCCCGGGGACGTACGCCGCGAGGAGCCCGACCGCGACCAGCAGCAGCGGTGCGGAGACGGGCGTACGCCGGGCGAGCGCGGCGACCGCGGCGCTCCCGGCGATCAGCAACAGCAGCGGCATGACGTCCATCGGCCCGTCCCGTCCGTCCCCGGAGCGGCCCGTGTGCGGCGCCGCCGGTCCCGTGCCCGGGGCCGGCGCTCCCCGGGTCGTAACCTGGCCATCATGAGCGAGTGTGTGCACGTCCGTGATCTGCCACGCGCCGAACCCGTCCCGCTGACCGACACCTGCCCGGAGTGCCTGGAGGCGGGCAGCCACCCCGTCCAGCTGCGGCTCTGCCTGGTCTGCGGCCACGTCGGCTGCTGCGACTCCTCACCGTTCCGCCATGCCACCGCGCACTACGAGCAGACCGGCCACCCGGTGATGCGCTCCTTCGAGCCCGGTGAGACCTGGCGCTGGTGCTTCGCCGACCAGCTCCTGGTCTGAGGACGGCGACGGGACGGCCCCGGCCGGGAGCGCGTACGGCCCGGCGCGCGACGGTGCCGCCGGGGGCCTTCCCACCCGGCGCCCCCGGCCTCCCTGCCGGCCTGTCACCGGCGCGGTCTAGCCTGACGGCATGATCCGCGAAGCAGCCGTCGCCGACGTCCCCGTCATCCTGGCCATGATCCGCGAACTCGCCGCGTACGAACGCGCCCCCGAGGCCGCGCGGGCGACGCGGGCGCAGCTCACCGAGGCGCTCTTCGGTCCGCAGCCCGCCGCCTTCGCGCTGATCGCGGAGGCGGACGGCGAGCCGGTGGGCTTCGCCCTGTGGTTCCGCAACTTCTCGACGTGGACGGGCACGCACGGTGTCTACCTGGAGGACCTCTACGTCCGCCCCGAGGCACGCGGCGCAGGCCACGGCAAGGCGCTGCTGGCGGCGCTCGCGGAGATCTGCGTCGCCCGCGGCTACGAGCGTTTCGAGTGGTCCGTCCTGGATTGGAACGAACCGTCCATCGGCTTTTACCGGTCGATCGGCGCGCGGCCCATGGACGGATGGTCCGTCTTCCGGCTCACTGGAGAGGCGCTGCGCGACCTCGCGGGCACCGCACAGGTCAACGGAGCGTCACCGTCGAGGATTTGACACCCCCGACCCCTAGCCACTGTGCGTACGCATGTGTTTACAATGAGTGACGACAGCGGTTCCGGGCCCTCCCGGATCCGTTCGCATTCCGGACGAGCGCCCTGCTCCTTCCGGGCGACACCGGCCCGCGGATCGCGGTAGCGTCACAGCCGACCCATGTGCTGCGCCGCGCCACCGCCCGATCCCGCGGGATCGACCGGCCCCCCGCCCGGAGCGGCACAGCGGCCGCACATCAGCTCAACTCGTATCAGCTCAATCCAGCTTGTGCCACCTTGGAGGTGAGGGTGTCCCAGATCGCAGGCGAGCCCGGGACCCAGGACTTCGTGGAAGTCCGGCTGCCCGCTGCGGGTGCCTACCTTTCCGTGCTGCGGACGGCCACCGCCGGTCTCGCAGCCCGCTTGGACTTCACCCTCGACGAGATCGAGGACCTGCGCATCGCGGTGGACGAGG
Source organism: Streptomyces sp. NPDC027185 (assembly GCF_055567035.1). Lineage (NCBI taxonomy): Bacteria > Bacillati > Actinomycetota > Actinomycetes > Kitasatosporales > Streptomycetaceae > Streptomyces > Streptomyces sp. NPDC027185. The sequence continues at coordinate 468,710 of NZ_JBVHRF010000002.1, forward strand.
CGTGCGCGATCCTGCTCCAGCAGGCCGTCCCCGGCTCCGTGCTGAGCTGCGTCTTCCGCCTCATCGACGACGCGTTGCAGGTGACCGTCTCGGCGCCGACCACCGACGGCCGCGCACCCGAGCGCGACACCTTCGCCTGGACGGTGCTCTCCGCACTGGCCGGCAAGGTCGACTCCACCGTCGCCGAGGACCGTACGGTCACCATCAGCCTCTACAAGGAGCGCGGCGCCGGTCCCGGACCGTCATGACCGAACAGGGGGCCCCGTGAAAGATCTCGAACGCGGCGCGGGGATCGCGCCGGGTGCGACCATCCCGGACCAGCAGGCCCGGCCGCACCCGACGGGCGCGGACGACCCCGGCAGCCGGCCGGACGCAGCGGAGCAGGCAGAGCGGGCGGACCACATGGACGACAGCGAGCAGCAGGACGGGCGGGCACAGCACACGCCGCGCCCGCCCCAGGAGACCCCGGAGCCCGACGCCCCGGAGCCCCCGCACGCCCACGACCCGGCACACGCCCACGACCCGCACGACCGCAGCGGTGCGCGGGCGATGTTCCACGAGCTGCGCGAACTCCCCGACGGCTCCCCGGAGCGCGCGGAGCTGCGCAACACCCTGGTCCAGATGCACCTCCCGCTGGTCGAGCACCTGGCCCGCAGATTCCGCAACCGCGGCGAGCCCCTGGACGACCTCACCCAGGTCGCGACCATCGGCCTGATCAAGTCCGTCGACCGCTTCGACCCGGACCGCGGGGTGGAGTTCTCGACGTACGCGACGCCCACCGTCGTCGGCGAGATCAAGCGCCACTTCCGGGACAAGGGCTGGGCGGTCCGGGTGCCGCGCCGCCTCCAGGAGCTGCGGCTGTCGCTGACGACGGCCACCGCCGAGCTGTCCCAGCGCCACGGCCGGGCCCCGACCGTCCACGAGCTGGCGGAGCATCTGGGGCTCTCCGAGGAAGAGGTCCTGGAGGGCCTGGAGTCGGCGAACGCCTACTCCACGCTCTCCCTCGACGTCCCCGACACCGACGACGAGTCCCCCGCGGTGGCCGACACCCTCGGCGCGGAGGACGAGGCGCTGGAGGGCGTCGAGTACCGCGAATCCCTCAAGCCGCTGCTGGAGGATCTGCCGCCGCGCGAGAAGAAGATCCTGCTGCTGCGGTTCTTCGGCAACATGACCCAGTCGCAGATCGCCCAGGAGGTCGGCATCTCGCAGATGCACGTCTCCCGGCTGCTGGCCCGCACCCTGGCCCAGCTGCGCGACCGTCTCCTCGTCGAGGAGTGAGCGTCCGCTGACGCACGGAGGGGGCGGGCCCGCACGGGCCCGCCCCCTCCACCGTTCCGCCCCGTCACTCCCGGGGGGCGATACCGAGCGCCACGGTGGCCGTCGGGTTGACCAGCAGCCCCAGGACGACGAAGGCCACGACCGCCAGCCCGGCGCCCGCGGCGATCAGCGCGCCACCGCCGTTGATCAGCGTCCAGGCGACCGGCAGCGCCACGATCTGCGTCATCAGCGAAGGGCCGCGGCTCCAGCGGCGCAGCAGCCACAGCCCGCGTGCGGCGACCAGCGGCAACACCGCCAGCGCGAGCACCGTCACCGCGCCGGTCACGGCCTGCTGCGGGCTGTCCGGCGAACCGGTGACGCCTTCGATCAGCAGACAGACACCGAGGGTGGCCAGCGCGACGCCCTCGACAGCGGTGAGCACCGCGGCGGCGCTCAGCCGGGCCGGCCGCGGTCCGGTCGGCTCGGGGGCCGCGGGCGCGGCGGCGGCCTGGCGGGCGGACTTCTTCTGCTGCTCACTGCTCACCCCAGCAGGGTAGCGCCGGGCCCGCCCCGCCCCGGCCGCCCCCGGCACCGCCCGCCGCGCTCCGCCCCGGGCGCCCGCCTCCCGCGCTCCGGCCGCCGCGCTCCGTCACCCGTACCGCCCGGCGTCCGCCCCGCCGGCGGCGCGCGGCCGCCCGCCCGCGCCCCTCCAGGAGGAGGTGCGTCGCCGGGCAGGTACCCCCGGGTAGGTACGCTGGCGGTCATGCGCGCGCTTCTCGTGGTCAATCCCGCTGCCACCACCACCAGTGCCCGCACCCGTGACGTTCTGGCCCACGCGCTCGCCAGCGATCTGGATCTGACGGTCGCCGAGACCCGGTACCGCGGCCACGCCCGCGATCTCGCCCGGCACGCCGCCGAGGACGGCCGGACCGAGCTGGTGGTGGCGCTCGGCGGCGACGGCACCGTCAACGAGGTCGTCAACGGCCTGCTGACCCACGGCCCCGACCCGGAGTCCCACCCCCGCCTCGCCGTGGTCCCCGGCGGCTCCACCAACGTCTTCGCCCGCGCGCTCGGCCTGCCCAACGACGTCGTGGAGGCGACCGGCGCGCTGCTGGACGCGCTCCGGGACGGCAGCGAGCGGACGGTCGGCCTCGGCCACGCGGCGGGCACCCGCGGCAGCGAGGACGAAGGCGCCCCGGGACGCTGGTTCACCTTCTGCGCCGGATTCGGCTTCGACGCCGGCGTGGTCGGCCGCGTCGAACAGCAGCGCGAGCGCGGCAAGCGTTCGACCCACAGCCTCTACGTCCGTCAGGTCGTCCGGCAGTTCCTGGGCGACCAGAACCGCCGGGAGGGCGCCATCACCCTGGAGCGCCCGGCCCCCGGCGGCGGCGCCCCGGAGATCACCGACGGCCTGGTGATGTCGATAATCTGCAACACCTCTCCCTGGAGCTACCTGGGCAATCGCCCGCTCTACCCGCTCCCGGAAGCCTCGTTCGACACCGCGCTGGACGTCTTCGCGCTGAGCCGCCTCTCCCCCGCCGCCGTGACGCGTTACGCGACCCAGTTGCTGGCCTCCACGCCGGAGCGCGGCCCCCACGGCAAGCACGCACTGTCACTCCACGACCTGACGGCCTTCACCTTGCATTCACAGGTCCCGCTGCCGTTTCAGATGGACGGCGACCACCTCGGACTGCGTACAAGTGTGACGTTCACAGGCGTTCGCCGTGCACTGCGTGTGATTGTGTGAGCAGTAGGGCCTAAAGTCCTTTCACTCGAACGTTTAGGCTGACTTCCACCCCCTAGAAGTACGGCTGTGACCTAGCTGACACCGAGGAATCAAAAAAAGTTTCCGGTAGGGGTTGTATCCGTCGCCGAGGTTTGCGAGTCTCTTCATGGCGATCGGGACGGCCGCTTCACCGGCCCCCTTGAGAGCCCGAATCCCCTCCTCATTCCACAGGACCGCACCAGTTTGTCGACTGGCATTCGGCCCTTCCCCTGCGGAGGGATTCGTGAAAGCGTTCACATTCACAAGCAACGTTCCCGTTATACGAGGAGATGGAGCAGCCATGGACTGGCGTCACCGCGCCGTTTGCCGCGAAGAAGACCCCGAGCTCTTCTTCCCCATCGGCAACACCGGTCCTGCGCTCCTGCAGATCGAGGAAGCCAAGGCCGTCTGCCGCCGCTGCCCCGTCATGGAGCAGTGCCTGCAGTGGGCGCTCGAGTCCGGCCAGGACTCCGGCGTCTGGGGTGGTCTGAGTGAGGACGAGCGCCGCGCGATGAAGCGCCGTGCAGCTCGCAACCGGGCGCGCAACGCCAGCGCCTGACACAGACTCCCCGTGGCCCCCGAGCCGCAGCGCGCAGTACCCCCGATGCGCAGAGCAACGTGAGCTTTGAGCCCCGGACCATCCCATGGTCCGGGGCTTACTGCTGTGCGGACCGCCGTCGTACGCGCCGCTCCCCCGGCGACCCCGGCGCCCGGCCCGTTCAGCTCTTCTCGGGCCGGACCGGTACGTCGAGGAGCACCTGCGTCCCGCCCTCGGCGCCGCGGACCATGTCGAACGCGCCGCCCAACTCCCCCTCGACCAGGGTGCGTACGATCTGGAGCCCGAGGTTTCCGGCGCTGTGCGGGTCGAAGCCCTCGGGCAGACCGCGGCCGTTGTCCTGGACGGTGACCAGCAGCCTCGGCTCGGTGCGGCTGCCGCCGCGTACCGCGCCCACCTCGACCGCGCCCGACTCGCCCTCGTCGAAGGCGTGCTCCAGGGCGTTCTGGAGGATCTCGGTCAGCACCATGGAGAGCGGGGTGGCGACCTCGGCGTCGAGGATGCCGAAACGGCCGGTGCGGCGGGTGGTGACCTTGCCGGGGGAGATCTCGGCGACCATCGCGAGGACCCGGTCGGCGATCTCGTCGAACTGGACGCGTTCGTCGAGGTTCTGGGAGAGCGTCTCGTGGACGATGGCGATCGAGCCGACCCGGCGCACCGCCTCGTCCAGCGCCTCGCGGCCCTTGGCGGAGTCCATCCGGCGGGACTGGAGGCGGAGCAGGGCGGCGACGGTCTGGAGGTTGTTCTTCACCCGGTGGTGGATCTCCCGGATGGTGGCGTCCTTGGTGATCAATTCCCGTTCGCGGCGGCGGAGTTCGGTGACGTCGCGGAGGAGGACCAGTGAACCGCTGTGGGTGCCCTTGGGCTTGAGCGGGATCGCCCGGAGCTGGATGACGCCTTCGTCGCCCTCGACCTCGAACTCCCGGGGCGCCCAGCCACTGGCCAGTTTGACCAGCGCTTCGTCCACCGGGCCGCGGGCGGGCGCCAGTTCGGCGGTGGTGCGGCCGAGGTGGTGGCCGACCAGGTCGGCGGCGAGGCCGAGGCGGTGATAGGCGGAGAGGGCGTTGGGGCTGGCGTACTGGACGACACCGTCCGCGTCGAGCCTGATCAGGCCGTCGCCGGCGCGGGGTGAGGCATCCATGTCGACCTGCTGGCCGGGGAAGGGAAACGTTCCGGCGGCGATCATCTGGGCCAGGTCGGAGGCGCTCTGGAGGTAGGTCAGCTCCAGGCGGCTCGGGGTGCGGACGGTGAGGAGGTTGGTGTTGCGGGCGATCACGCCGAGCACCCGGCCCTCGCGGCGGACCGGGATCGACTCGACACGGACCGGCACCTCCTCCCGCCACTCCGGGTCGCCCTCGCGGACGATCCGCCCCTCGTCCAGTGCGGAGTCCAGCATCGGGCGGCGACCGCGCGGGACGAGGTGGCCGACCATGTCGTCCTGGTAGGAGGTGGGCCCGGTGTTCGGCCGCATCTGGGCGACCGAGACGTAGCGGGTCCCGTCGAGGGTGGGCACCCACAGCACCAGATCGGCGAAGGACAGATCGGACAGCAGCTGCCATTCCGAGACGAGCAGGTGCAGCCATTCGAGGTCGGAGTCGCTCAGAGCGGTGTGCTGGCGTACGAGATCGTTCATGGAGGGCACGTCTGCGAGCCTACCGGCGTACGGTGTCCCTGTTCTTCCCGTGTTCTCCGTACGGAGAGCCTCTCGTGGGGCGGCCGTCCCGTACGAGGAGCGGCGCGGAGCTTCCGCGCCGCATGGGCATGGACAGATCAGAATGGTCTAGTCCACAATGTTTCCATCACAGACCTCCGCCCTCCCCGCACAGGGGGGCGGATCGAGACCGGCGCGTTCTCTGCCCTGACTACGCGGCGGTCTCCGATCGACCGGTTCCCGGACGGGGGCCGCCCCTACCGCACTCGGGGTGTCCGACCGTCCACGGAGCCGGCCGATGTAGCTCCGGGCTGCGGTGCCGGACAGGTTGAGGGTCCTGTCCCGGCGCCGCGGCCCGCGGGTGTTTCCGGGGCCGATCCGGCGGGCGGCCTCCCGGGCCCGGCCCCTTCCGCGGCGGGATCCCGCGTTGATCTGCCGTTGACCGCCATTTGATGCGCCGCGCCCATGCTGGAAGCGCGTCATCACGCGACCCTCCCCGCTCGGCCGCCCGTTCGCTTCCCCCCGGGCGGCCGCCCGGGTGCGCCGCCGGATCCGCCCGTCCCCCGTCGGGCCGGCTCCGGCGGCGCACCCCTTTTTTCCGGCCGCGGCCCGCTCTTTCCGCCGCCGTTCGCCACCCTCATTTCCCCTTTCCGGTAAGGGAATTACGGAATTCCGTACGGTAATAGCCGGGCGGTGGAAATGCGGAGTGTCCGGAGGTGGATACGGAGGGTGGGAAATGGGGCCGGGCGGGGAATTCGGCGCCGCGGGGAAAGGGCGGGGGAACGGAGGGTGACGGTTTTTCCGTGGGCCCGGCCCGAGGGCGCCCCCTCTGATAGATTGGTCTATACCACCAGAGTCCATCTTCAGAACGGCAGGCCACGCGTGGAAGTTGTCATCGTTCCGGACGCCCCCGCCGGCGGCAGGCTCATCGCCGACGCCGTCGCCGCCCTGGTGCGCCGCAAGCCCGACGCGCTGCTCGGCGTCGCCACCGGCTCCACCCCGCTGCCCATCTACGAAGCGCTCGCCGCGCAGGTCGCCTCGGGTGCGGTGGACGCCTCGCGGATGCGCGTCTGCCAGCTCGACGAGTACGTGGGGCTGCCCGCCGGGCACCCCGAGTCGTACCGCTCGGTGGTGCTGCGCGAGGTCGTCGAACCGCTCGGGATCGACAAGGGGTCCTTCATGGGCCCGGACGGCTCCGCCGACGACATCCCGGCGGCGTGCGCGGCGTACGACGCGGCGCTGCGGGCGGCCGGCGGGGTGGACCTCCAGATCCTCGGGATCGGCACGGACGGGCACATCGGCTTCAACGAGCCGTGCTCCTCGCTCGCCTCGCGTACCCGGATCAAGACGCTGACGCGGCAGACCCGTGAGGACAACGCGCGGTTCTTCGACAGTCCGGACGAGGTGCCGCACCACGTCATCACCCAGGGCATCGGGACGATCCTGGAGGCGCGCCACCTGGTGCTGCTGGCGACCGGCGCGGGCAAGGCACACCCCGTGGCGCAGGCGGTCGAGGGCCCGGTCGCCGCGGTGGTGCCGGCGTCCGCGCTCCAGCTGCACCCGCACGCCACGGTCGTGGTGGACGAGGCGGCCGCGGCCGAGCTGCGGCTCGCGGACTACTTCCGGGCGACGTACGCGGCCAAGCCCGCGTGGCAGGGGCTGTAGCCGCTGCCCCGGACAGGTGACGGCCGGTGCGCTCCCCCCACGTGGGAGCGCACCGGCCGTCGGTCTGCGGGGCGGCGGTCAGCCCGTCGCCGCGTCCGCCGTCAGCGCCTCGGCGGCGGCGCGGGCGCAGACCCGGGCGGCGCCGTGGGTGGCGAGGTGGAGCGCCCCGCACGGCGCCGCCTGCGGGACGCCCATCTCGACGACGGCGGTGTCCGGGCGGGCGGCCACCAGGGCGGTGAGCGCCTCGGCCATCCAGGGGTGGCGGTGCACGTCGCGGACGACGGCGACCAGCCGGCGCCGCCCGGCCTCGGTGAGCACCGCGGCGACCAGCCGGTCGGTGCCCTCGGCGGTGGCCCGTCCGGCGCCGTACGCGGTCGTGGTGGTGCCCGGCAGCAGCCGGGTCAGCTCGGCGGCGACGCCCCAGGGGGTCTCGTCGCCGACGGCGATGTTGGCGGCGGGGGTGAACGCGGCGACGTGCACCGGTGCGCCGAGCGGGGTGAACGGCTCCCGCGCGGTGCGGCGCAGCGCCCGGCGGGCGGCGATCAGGCCGGGGGCGGTGCCCTCCGGGGCGGGTGCGGGCCCCTCCGGCCCGGGGGCGATGCCCTCCTCCGTGCCCGTCGCCGGGGCCACGGTGACGGGGTGTGCCGGGGCCGCGGGCGTGGGGTCCGCTCCCCCGGCCTGCCGTACCCACCCCGCCAGGGCGCGGACGCGGGCCGCGGCGTCGGCGAGGCGTTCCTCGGGCAGGTCGCCGTCGTGGACGGCGCGGACGAGGGCGTCGCGCAGACGGAGGACGGTGGCCTCGTCGCAGAGGCCGCCGCCCACGCAGAGCGCGTCGGCGCCGGCGGCGAGCGCCAGGACGCTGCCGCGTTCGATGCCGTAGGCGGCGGAGATGGCGCGCATCTCGATGCCGTCGGTGACGATCAGCCCCTCGAAGCCGAGGCCGCCGTCGGACTCGGGGGCGCGCAGCAGACCGTGCAGGGCGGCCGGGCTGAGCGTCGCCGGGCGGGCCGGGTCCAGGGCGGGCAGCAGGATGTGGGCGCTCATGACGGCGCGGGTGCCGGCGGCGACGGCGGCGCGGAACGGCACCAGCTCGCGCTCCCGGAGCGTGGCGAGGTCCACGCCGACCCGCGGCATGTCGTGGTGCGAGTCGACGGCGGTGTCGCCGTGGCCGGGGAAGTGCTTGGTGCAGGCGGCGACGCCGGCGGACTGCAGGCCCTCGACGTACGCGGCGGTGTGCCGGGCGACGAGCGCCGGGGTGTCGCCGAAGGAGCGGACGCCGATGACCGGGTTGTCCGGGTCGGAGTTGACGTCCGCGCAGGGCGCCCAGTTGAGGTTGATGCCGCAGGCGGCGAGGCGGCTGCCCAGATCGCGGGCGACGGCGCGGGTGAGCGCCGGGTCGTCGACGGCGCCGAGCGCGAGGTTGCCCGGGTAGGAGGAGCCGGTACGGACCTCCAGGCGGGTGACGTCGCCGCCCTCCTCGTCGACGGCGACCAGGACGTCGTCGCGTACGGTGCGCAACCGGGCGGTGAGGGCGGCGAGTTGGTCCGGGCCGACGACGTTGCGGCCGAAGACGGCGACGGCGGCGAGGCCCTCGTCGAGGCGGCGCAGCACCCAGTCGGGCGGGGTGGTGCCGGTGAAGCCGGGCTGGAGGACGGCGAGGGCGTCGCGGGTGAGGGTGTCGGTGGCCGCGCGGGTCCGGGTGGTGTTCATGGGGTCCGCGTCATCCCTTCACGGCGCCGGAGGTGAGACCGCCGACGGCCTTGCGCTGGAGGAAGAGGAAGAGGACCAGGATCGGTACGGCGAAGATCGACGCGGCGGCCATGGTGGCGCCCCAGTCGTCGCCGAACTGGCTCTGGAACTGCGACAGCCACAGCGGCAGGGTCCCCTTGGCCGGTTCCTTGTTGAGCACCAGGACGAGCGGGAACTCGTTCCAGGCGGTGATGAAGCCGAAGAGCGAGGTGGCCATCAGACCGGGGGCGAGCAGCGGGAAGACGACCTTGGTGAACGCCTGGCGGCGCGAGCAGCCGTCGACCATCGCGGACTCCTCCAGCTCCTTGGGCACGGCGGCGACGTAGCCGCGCAGCGTCAGGAGGGTGAAGGGCAGCACCATCAGCATGTAGAAGGCGGTCAGCGGGACGAGGCTGTTCAGCATGGCGGCGTCGCGGACGATCATGTAGATCGAGATGACCATGACCTCCCAGGGCGCCATCTGCGCGACCATGAAGACCAGCAGCGTCGCCTTGCGTCCCTTGAACCGCATCCGGGTCAGCGCGAAGGCGGCGCAGAGCGCGATGAGCAGCGAGAGGCCGACGGCGAGGGCGGTGACGAGGACGGAGTTGCCCGCCAGCGTCCAGAAGTCGGGGGCGCCCACGGCGGTCGCGAAGTGCTGGAAGGTGCCGTGCAGCGGGAACCACACGGGCACGTCGCTGATGATGTCGCCGGTCGGCTTGAACGCCGTGTTGAACATCCAGTAGACCGGGAAGACGAATCCGATGGCGAGCACGACCGCCGTCGCGTTGGGCCAGATCCGGCCGGCGAGCGAGCGCTTCACAGCTCGTCCTCCTCTTGCTTGAGCGTCAGACGCAGGTAGTACGCGGTCACGGCGAGCAGGACGGCGATGGTGAGCAGGGAGATCGCGGCGCCCATGCCGAAGTGGAGGTTGCCGACGCCCTCGGTGAACGCGTAGATCGGCAGGGTCTCGGTGAGCCGGTCGGGGCCGCCCTTGTTGATCGCGAAGATCTGCGGGAACGCCTTGAAGACCCAGATGACCTCCAGGAACGTCGTGGCGAGGAAGAACGGCTTGAGGAAGGGGAAGGTGACGGTGGTGAAGACCTTCCAGGTGCCGGCGCCGTCCATCCGGGCCGCCTCGTACAGCTCCTTGGGGATGGTCGTGGTCGCCGCGTAGAGGTTGAGGGCGACGAACGGCAGGGACTGCCAGACGATCAGCAGGGTGATGACGAAGAAGGTGGAGAGCTGGGTGCCGACCCAGTCGTAGTGGGCCATGGCGTGCCAGCCGAGCTGGTCCAGGACCCAGTTGACGACGCCGTAGCGGGAGTCGAAGAGCCACTGGAAGACGGTGGTGGCGGCGATGACCGGCATCGCCCAGGCCAGCACCAGCGCGACGGAGAGCGCCAGGCGCATCTTCTTGCCGAGGCGGGCGAGGAGCAGGCCGATGAGGACACCCAGCACCATGATCAGGACGACGTTGACGGCGGTGAAGACGAGGGTGCGGAGGGTGACCCGCCAGAACTCCTCGTTGCCCAGGATCTCCTGGAAGTTGCCGGTGCCCCGCCAGACCGTCAGGTGCTGGATCAACTCCTTCATGTTGAGGGTCTGGAAGGAGAGCAGGATGTTGCGGACCATCGGCCAGCCGAGGAAGACGGCGGTGGCCAGCAGCGCGGGGAGCAGCAGCAGATAGGGCGTGGCTCTCCCGGTGCGGGTCCGCCGGGCTCCGGTGGCGCGGCCGGCGGGCGGCGCACCGCCCTTGCCGATGCGCGGCGCCCTCTTGTCCACCGCGTCGTCGAGCTGCACTGCCATGGCCGTTCGCTCCCCTTCGTACCGATGTCGCGCGCGTTGCGGGTGCCTGGCGTACGGGCCGGGGCGGCCGGGCCGTACGCCGGGACCGGGTGTGCCGGGTCCGCGAAGGGGCGCCCCCGGACGGGCGGCGCCCCTTCGGTGGCGGTCGCCTACTTCTGGGCGAGCCGCTTGTTGATCTCCGGCTCGACGGCCTTGGCGGCGTCGTCGGCGGTCTTACCGTTCAGCACGGCGGTCATGTAGTTCTTGATCGGGTTCGGGACGTTCTCGACGGCCGCCCACTCCGGGATGAGCGGGGTGGTGCCGCCGGACTTCGCGGCCGCGGGGGCCGCCGCCTCGGCCGCCGGGTTGCCCTTGGCGGCGCTCGCCAGGTCGGGGGACTTGGGGCTCCAGCCGACCTCCTTGACCATCTGCGCGTCGTTCTTCTTCGACAGCGCGATCTTGAGGAACTCCTTGGCGAGGTCCTGCTTGGTGCTGCCGCCGGCGACGGCGAAGTTGGAGCCGCCGAGGAAGACGCCCTCGGGCTTGTCCGCGGTCTCACCGGGGATGGTGAAGAAGCCGATGTCCTTCTTGATGTCCGGGTTGGCCTTGATCGCGGTGGCCGCCTCGTAGCCCATGGCGATGATGGCGCCCGTCCGGCCCTTGGCGAAGACCTCGGCCTGCTGCGGCGTCGCCTCGTCCTTGTTCGTGGGGGCGTCGCTGAAGGACTGGTAGGTCTTGTAGATGTCCATCGCCTTGGCGACCTTGGGGTCGGCGAGGTTGGAGACCCACTTGCCGCCGCTCTTCTTCACGAGATCGGCGCCGGTGCCGATGGTCAGACCGTCGAAGAAGTACCAGTTCTGGCCGGGCAGGTAGAGCGGTTCGGCGTCGGTCTTGTCCTTGATGGTGTCGAACGCCTTGAACAGCTCGGTGCGCGTCTTCGGGAGGTCCTTGATCCCGGCCTTCGCCCAGATCTTCTTGTTGTACATCACGACGCGGTTGCCGGCGTACCACGGGAGCGCGTACTGCTTCCCGTCGGCCATCGCCGCCTTGTTGAAGGAGTCGCTCCAGTCGGCGCCGATCTCCTTCTTGAGGTCGCCGAGGTCGAGCAGGGCGCCCGCCTTGGCGTAGGCGGCGGTCTGGGTGTTGCCGATCTCGACGACGTCGGGCGGGCTGTCCTCGGACAGGGCGGTCGTCAGTTTCTGCTGGATGCCGTCCCACTGCTGGACCTTGAAGTCGACGGTGGCGCCGGTCTTCTTCGCGAATTCCTCGGAGACCTGGGCCGTCCACTGCGACGGGTTGGACCCTGACATCACCCACACGGTCAGCTTCTGTCCCTTGAAGCCGTCCGCGCCGTTCCCGCTGCCGCTGGACCCACAGGCAGCGACGCTCATCAGCATTCCCGCGACCGCGGTCGCTGCTATGAGTCCACGCTTCATTGCGCTCTCCCCTAGAGGCCGGGTGTGGTCTTTAATGGTTTAGACCAGTGCCCCGCAGCTTGGCCTAGACCTTTTGGGGTGTCAAGGGTGTATAAGAGTCGCTGTCGGCTCCGTTACCGGACCGACATCTGCCGGGTGCGGGCCCGCGGAAGGGCCCGGCGACCACGCCCGTGCCACGATGTGAGGCGCAAGGTACGGAGGAGCCGGTGACGGCAGCACGACAGAGGGCGGAAGGGCGGGTCATGCAGACCGACGGGGGCAGTGCGGAGAACGGCGCGACAACGACGCGCAGCGCCCGCGTACCCAAGTACTACCGCCTCAAGAAGCACCTGCTGGAGATCACCGAAACGCTGCCGCCGGGCACCCCGGTGCCCCCGGAGCGGGCGCTGGCCGCGGAGTTCGACACCTCCCGCACCACCGTCCGCCAGGCCCTCCAGGAGCTGGTGGTCGAGGGGCGGCTGGAACGCATCCAGGGCAAGGGCACGTTCGTCGCCAAGCCGAAGGTCTCCCAGGCGCTGCAACTGACCTCCTACACCGAGGACATGCGCGCCCAGGGGCTGGAGCCCACCTCCCAGCTGCTGGACATCGGCTACGTCACCGCCGATGACCGGCTCGCCGGACTGCTGGACATCGCCGCCGGCGGCCGGGTGCTGCGCATCGAGCGGCTGCGGCTGGCCAGCGGTGAGCCGATGGCCATCGAGATCACCCATCTGTCCGCCAAGCGGTTCCCGGCGCTGCGCCGTAACCTCGTCAAGTACACCTCGCTCTACACCGCGCTGGCCGAGGTCTATAACGTGCGGCTCGCCGAGGCGGAGGAGACCATCGAGACCTCGCTGGCCACCCCGCGCGAGGCGGGACTGCTCGGCGCCGATGTCGGGCTGCCGATGCTGATGCTCTCCCGCCATTCGCGTGACGCGCAGGGGCGGCCGGTGGAGTGGGTGCGGTCCGTCTACCGCGGCGACCGCTACAAGTTCGTGGCCCGGCTGAGCCGTCCGGTGGAGTGACGCGGCGGCGGTCCGCGCGGGGCGGCGGCGGTCGGCGGGAGGTGCCCGAGTGGCCCTCCGGCAGCCGCCGTTGCCGTACCGATATGCGGACACCTAGTGACGGCTGACGCGAACCTGCCATAGATTTCCAGCCCATCGCAGGAGATCGCCAGGGACGGAGCCGCCATGACGGAGCACGACGGAATATCCACCTCCGGACCGGTCGTCACACCGACGCGTGTGGTGGCCGGTCTGTGCCTGATCGCTCCGTTCGTGGCGATGCTCTGGGTCGGCTCGTACGCGCGGATCGAGCCGACACTCATCGGCATCCCGTTCTTCTACTGGTACCAGATGCTGTGGGTGCTGATCTCCACGGCGCTGACGATGACCGCGTACAAGCTGATCCAGCGGGAGAACCGCGCGCGTAAGGGCGGTGCGGCCAAGTGATCGCCTCCTCCGCGCTCGCCGCGTCCGGCTCGGGCGGCGTCAACGGCGTCGCCCTCACCGTCTTCGTCCTCTTCTTCGTCGCCGTCACCGTCATGGGCTTTCTCGCCGCCCGCTGGCGCAAGGCCGAGCAGTCCGCCAACCTCGACGAATGGGGTCTTGGCGGCCGCAGCTTCGGCACCTGGGTGACGTGGTTCCTGCTCGGCGGCGATCTCTACACCGCGTACACCTTCGTGGCCGTCCCCGCGGCGATCTACGCGGCGGGCGCGTCCGGCTTCTTCGCGGTGCCGTACACGATCCTCGTGTACCCGCTGATCTTCACCTTCCTGCCCCGCCTGTGGTCGGTCTCGCACAAGCACGGCTACGTCACCACCTCCGACTTCGTGCGCGGACGCTTCGGTTCGAAGGGCCTGTCGCTGGCCGTCGCGCTGACCGGCATCCTGGCGACGATGCCGTACATCGCGCTGCAACTCGTCGGTATCCAGGCGGTGCTGGACGTGATGGGCGTCGGCGGCGGCGAGAACACCAACTGGTTCGTCAAGGACCTGCCGCTGCTGATCGCGTTCGCGGTGCTCGCCGCGTACACCTACTCCTCGGGGCTGCGCGCGCCGGCGCTGATCGCGTTCGTCAAGGACGGGCTGATCTACCTGGTCATCGGCGTCGCGATCATCTACATCCCGATCAAGCTCGGCGGGTTCGACGCGGTCTTCCACGCGGCGGGCAAGGCGTTCGCCGAGCCGGGACCGACCGGCAAGCCCCGCGGTGAGCTGGCCAGCGGCCCCCATAACCAGTGGGCGTACGCCACGTTGGCTCTCGGCTCGGCGCTCGCGCTGTTCATGTATCCGCACTCGATCACCGCGACGCTCTCCTCCCGCAACCGCAACGTGATCCGCCGCAACACCACCATCCTGCCGCTGTACTCGCTGATGCTCGGCTTCCTCGCGCTGCTCGGCTTCATGGCGATCAAGGCGGGCACGGACACCCACGGCAACGCCCAACTCGCCATCCCGCAGCTCTTCGAGGACATGTTCCCCAGCTGGTTCTCGGGCGTGGCGTTCGCCGCGATCGGCATCGGCGCGCTGGTGCCCGCCGCGATCATGTCCATCGCCGCGGCCAACCTCTTCACCCGCAACGTCTACAAGGACTTCCTCAAGCCCGGCGCCACGCCCGAGCAGGAGCACAAGGTCGCCAAGCTGGTGTCGCTGCTGGTGAAGGTCGGCGCGCTGGTCTTCGTACTCGGCATGGACAAGACCGTGGCCATCAACTTCCAGCTGCTGGGCGGCATCTGGATCCTCCAGACCATGCCGGCGCTGGTCGGCGGCCTGTTCACCCGCTGGTTCCACCGCTGGGCGCTGCTGGCCGGCTGGGCGGCCGGCATGATCTACGGCACGCTCGCCGCCTACGGCGTGGCGAGCCCGACCCAGGCCCACTTCGGCGGCTCCAGCGCGGAGATCCCCGGCATCGGCCAGATCGGCTACATCGGCCTGACCGCGTTCGTTCTCAACATCGCGGTGACGGTCGCCCTGACCTTCGCCCTCCGCGCCTTCAAGGCCCCCGACGGCGCCGACGAGACCAGCCCCGGCGACTACACCGCGGACGTCGGCGACGAGAGCGCCGCCGCGGACCGGCCGGCCGCCGCGGCGGAGGCGCCGGCGGGGCGCTGACACCCCGCACCCGCTCCGCACAGGCCGCCGCTTCCGCACGGGAAGCGGCGGCCTGCTGTCGTTGCTGCGGACGGCGGCGTCAGCTCACCCAGTCCTTGAGCGGCTCGGTCTCCAGCGTGATGTTCACCGGGTCCGGCAGGTGGAGCGCCTTGCCGAACGGGACGGTGTGGACGTCCTCGTAGCGGGAGCCGTCCGGCTCGCTGAAGAGGGTCACCTCGCAGGATTCCCGGTCGATCAGCAGGCAGAGGGGGATGCCGGACTCCGCATAGGCCCGGGGCTTCTCCACCCGGTCGCGGCGGTCGGTGTCGGAGTCGTGGGAGGTGACCTCGACGACCATCAGCACGGAGTCCGGATCGGCCCACTCGCCCTGCCCCACGAACGCCTCGCTGGCCGCGAGGGAACCGTCCGGGCGCGCTCGGCCACTGCGGTACGTCTCCACCTTCAGGCCCTGGTCAGGGTTGAGCCACAGCTCCGGCCGGTGCTGCATGCAGATGCGTGTCAGCCACTGGATGATCCGCCCGTGGTCCCCGTCCGGCACGGCCTTGCTCCTGATCTTCCCGTCGATGAGTTCCAGCCGTACACCTTCTTCCGCCCTGTCGATTATCCGGGCGGCTTCCTCGAAGTAGTCGGTGAGCGTGGCGTGCGGCCGGTCGATGAGCGCGGTCACGGGAGCCTCCTCGTGCGTCGCCAAGCCCTGCGGGGACTGCGGTACCGACGATATCCGAGACCACCGACAGCCACCGCCCGCTCACCGCACCGCACTAGATATGGGGGTGCACCCAAGAGGCCACCACCACATGTATGCTCATCCTCGCTGTCGTCGCAGGGGAATCCGGTGTGAGTCCGGAACTGTCCCGCAACGGTGTACGAGCACATGGATATCCCTTGATATCGCCCGGCCGGCCCGGGATGTGCCCGTGAGTCCGAAGACCTGCCGATGGTACGTCCGCGCCGCCTGGCCGGACGTCGAGATGTCCGGGCCCCGAGGGATGGGCCGGTGGACGCCGCGCGGGCTCCCGTGCGCCCGCGCCTGTGCGCTGCCGGGCGCCGCCGCCCGCCGTGCGCCCGTCGCGCCTCCCTCCGGCCCCCGCCGAGTGAGGGAGAGCACCACGTGACCACCGCGCCACCGCAGTCCGCGACCGACGCCGAGGCCGCAGCGCTTGAGACGGCCACGTTCCCCGCCGGCGTACCCGGCCAGGACCCGCCCGGCACCGCCCTGCTGCGCACCCTGACCGAGCTGACCGCCGACCTGACCGCCACCGACCCCGGCAAGGTCGCCGCCGCCGCGCTCCGCGGCCGCCACCCCGGCTCCGACGCGGCCGGACTGCGCGAGCTGGCGATCGACGCGGCCGCCGGGCTGATCGGCGACGAGCCGCAGTACTCCAAGCTCGCCGCGCGGCTGCTGACCCTCGCCATCGCCGAGGAGGCCGCGGGCGAGGGCGCCACGTCGTTCTCCGCGTCGGTCGCCACCGGCCACCGCGAGGGCCTGATCGCCGACGCCACCGCCGCGTTCGTCGCCACCCACGCCGCCGAGCTGGACGCGCTCGTCACCCGGGCGCTGGCCGACGGCGCCGACGACCGGTTCGGCTACTTCGGGCTGCGCACCGTCCACTCCCGCTACCTGCTGCGCCACCCCACCACCCGGCAGGTCATCGAGACCCCGCAGCACTTCCTGCTCCGGGTCGCCTGCGGGCTCGCCGAGGACGACTCGGCGCGGGCGCTGGCCGACGTCGCCGAGCTGTACCGCCTGACCAGCTCACTGTCGTACCTGCCGTCCTCCCCCACGCTCTTCAACTCCGGCACCCGCCACCCGCAGATGTCCTCGTGCTACCTGCTGGACTCGCCGCTGGACGAGCTGGACTCGATCTACGACCGCTACCACCAGGTCGCCCGGCTCTCCAAGCACGCCGGCGGGATCGGCCTGTCGTACTCCCGTATCCGGGCCCGCGGTTCGCTGATCCGCGGCACCAACGGGCACTCCAACGGCATCGTGCCGTTCCTGCGGACGCTGGACGCCTCCGTCGCCGCCGTCAACCAGGGCGGCCGGCGCAAGGGCGCCGCCTGCGTCTACCTGGAGACCTGGCACGCGGACATCGAGGAGTTCCTGGAGCTGCGCGACAACACCGGCGAGGAGGCGCGGCGCACCCACAACCTCAACATCGCGCACTGGATCCCCGACGAGTTCATGCGCCGCGTCGAGGCGGACGCCGACTGGTCGCTCTTCTCCCCCTCGGACGCGCCGGAACTGGTCGACCTGTGGGGCGACGCGTTCGACGCCGCGTACCGGAAGGCGGAGGCCGAGGGCCGCGCCCTCAAGCAGGTCCCGGCGCGGGTGCTGTACTCCCGGATGATGCGGACGCTGGCGCAGACCGGCAACGGCTGGATGACCTTCAAGGACCACGCCAACCGCACCGCCAACCAGACCGCCGAGCCCGGCAAGGTCGTCCACTCCTCCAACCTCTGCACGGAGATCCTGGAGGTCACCGACGACGGTGAGACCGCGGTCTGCAACCTCGGCTCGGTCAACCTCGCCGCCCACCTCGGCGACGTGAGCGCCGGCTGGGAGGACGCGATGGACTGGGAGCGGCTGGACGCCACCGTCCGCACCGCCGTCACCTTCCTCGACCGCGTCGTGGACATCAACTTCTACCCGACCGAGCAGGCGTCGGCCTCCAACTCCCGCTGGCGCCCGGTGGGCCTGGGCCTGATGGGTCTCCAGGACGTCTTCTTCCGGCTGCGGCTGCCGTTCGACTCCCCCGAGGCCCGCGCGCTGTCCACCCGGATCTCCGAGCGGATCATGCTCACCGCGTACGAGGCGTCCGCGGACCTCGCCGAGCGGCACGGCCCGCACCCGGCGTGGTCGGCCACCCGCACCGCCCGCGGGGTGCTCCACCCCGACCACTACCCGGACGCCGAGCCGCGCTGGGCCGACCGCTGGGCCGCGCTGCGCACCCGCGTCGCCGCGACCGGGATGCGCAACTCCCTGCTGCTGGCCATCGCCCCGACCGCGACGATCGCCTCCATCGCGGGCGTCTACGAGTGCATCGAGCCGCAGGTCTCCAACCTCTTCAAGCGCGAAACCCTCTCCGGTGAGTTCCTCCAGGTCAACGCATATCTGATCGAGGAGCTGAAGGCGCTGGGGCTGTGGGACGCCCGCACCCGGGACGCGCTGCGCGAGGCCAACGGCTCGGTCCAGGACGTCGCGTGGATCCCCGAGGAGATCCGGGCGCTGTACCGCACCGCCTGGGAGATCCCGCAGCGCGCGCTGATCGACATGGCCGCGGCCCGTACCCCGTACCTCGACCAGAGCCAGTCGCTGAACCTCTTCATGGCGTCGCCGACCATCGGCAAGCTCAGCTCGATGTACGCCTACGCCTGGAAGCGCGGCATCAAGACCACGTACTACCTGCGCTCGCGTCCGGCCACCCGGATCGCGCAGTCCGCCCGCGCGGCCGTCCCCGCGCAGCTGCCGGTGGCCGACCCCGAAGCGGTCGCCTGCTCCCTGGAAAACCCCGAGTCCTGCGAGGCCTGCCAGTAAATGTCCACCGTCCCCGAAACGAACGCCGCCGCGGCGCACACCGCCACCACCGGCACGAAGAACCTCCTCGACCCGGGCTTCGAGCTGACCCTGCGGCCCATGCGGTACCCGGACTTCTACGACCGCTACCGCGACGCGATCAAGAACACCTGGACCGTCGAGGAGGTCGACCTCCACTCCGACGTCGCCGACCTCGCCAAGCTCTCCCCGGGCGAGCAGCACCTGATCGGCCGGCTGGTGGCGTTCTTCGCCACCGGTGACTCGATCGTCGCCAACAACCTCGTGCTGACGCTCTACAAGCACATCAACTCCCCCGAGGCGCGGCTCTACCTGAGCCGTCAGCTCTTCGAGGAGGCCGTGCACGTCCAGTTCTATCTGACGCTGCTCGACACCTACCTGCCCGACCCGGACGACCGCGCCGCCGCGTTCGCCGCCGTCGAGAACATCCCGTCCATCCGGGAGAAGGCGGAGTTCTGCTTCAAGTGGATGGACTCCGTCGAGTCCATCGACCGCCTGGAGACCCGGGCCGACCGCCGCCGCTTCCTCCTCAACCTCATCTGCTTCGCCGCCTGCATCGAGGGCCTGTTCTTCTACGGCGCGTTCGCCTACGTGTACTGGTTCCGCTCCCGCGGCCTGCTGCACGGCCTGGCCACCGGCACCAACTGGGTGTTCCGCGACGAGACGATGCACATGGACTTCGCGTTCTCGGTCGTCGACACCGTCCGCGCCGAGGAGCCCGACCTCTTCGACGCGGAGCTGGAGCAGCAGGTCACCGCGATGCTGAAGGAAGCCGTCGAGGCGGAGCTGCAGTTCGCGCACGACCTGTGCGGTGAGGGTCTGCCGGGCATGAACACCGCGTCGATGCGCGAGTACCTCCAGTGCGTCGCCGACCAGCGCCTCCAGCGGCTGGGCTTCGCGCCGGTCTTCGGCTCGGAGAACCCGTTCTCCTTCATGGAGCTGCAGAACGTCCAGGAGCTGACGAACTTCTTCGAGCGCCGGGCGTCGGCCTACCAGGTCGCCGTCGAGGGCTCGGTCTCGTTCGACGACGACTTCTAGGCCGGCTTCCGGACCGTACGACGCGGCGCGGCCCGTGGACGGAGTTCCCGTCCACGGGCCGCGCCGCGTTTTCCCGCTCCGCCGGTCAGTCGTTGGCGACGACGGGGTAGCGCGGCTCCTGCTCGGCCATCTGCTTCAGCGCGCCCTTGCGGTCCCGCTTGGAGAGGCGGTCGATGTAGAGGTAGCCGTAGAGGTGGTCGGTCTCGTGCTGGAGGCAGCGCGCGAAGTAGCCGGTGCCCTCGACGGAGATCGGGTTGCCCTTGGCGTCCTGGCCGCGGACGACGGCGTAGTCGGGGCGGGGCAGCTCGGCGTAGGCGCCGGGCACCGACAGGCAGCCCTCGTTGGAGTCGTCCAGCACCCGGCGGGCGGCGGGGAGTTCGTCGAGGACGGGGTTGCAGACCGCGCCGACGTGGCGGACGCCGTTGTCGTCCGGGCAGTCGTAGACGAAGACCTTGAGGTCCACACCGATCTGGTTGGCCGCCAGGCCCACGCCCTCGGCGGTGCGCTGGCTGGCGAACATGTCGTCGATCAGCTGCGCCAGCTCGTCGCCGAACTCCGTGACGTCCTGGCACTCCTTGTGGAGCACGGGGTTGCCGACAACCGTGATCGGCCGGGACGTGCCCCGCTCACGGTGGGCGCGCTCCCGCTCCGCCGCGTCCGTCGTGTCGTCGACGAACTCGTCCACGCGCTGCTCACCGTCTTGATCAAACACAGGCTGCTGGGCCATCTCCGCCGTACGCCTTCCTTGGAACCCTTAACTCAGTCACCCTCAAGACTACGGGGGCGCCGCAGCGGTCAGCAGACCTCTTCCAGATCGCGCCACTCGCGGGTGTCCGGGCTGTCCGCGACCCAGCCGTCCAGCAGCCCGCGCACCAGGGCGGCGGGCGCCGCTATGCCGCACTCCCGCTCGGGCACCCAGAGCGAACCGGAGCCCGTGGTGCGGTGGCCGAGCGGCCCGGGGTGACCCGGCTCGCTGTGATCGTGCGGGTCGAGGTGCTCACCGTCGCCCTCGTCGCTGGGCATGCTCGACTCCGAACACGTCCGGCACAGCAGCCGCACCGACGACGACCAGTCCTCGGCGGCGAACCCGGCGTCCGCCGCCAGCCGCTCCAGCGCGTCCCGGTCCGCCTCGGTGGCGGCCTCCAGCAGGACGACCCAGGTGGGCACCGGCGACGGCGCCCACAGCTCGATCTCGTCGAAGACCGGGTACGAGGGCCCGGCGGCGGTGACACGCTCACCGTGCGGGACGCCGTCGTGCAGCACCACCTCGCCCCAGCGGCGCCCGGAGGACGGCAGCGGGATGGACAGCACCTCGATCCGCGCCGGATCCAGCCGGCGGCCCCAGACGACCTCCGCCTCGCCCTCCGGGGAGAGCCGGACGGCGGCGCTGCCCAGCGCCATCCCGGACGGCTCGCTCTGCGCGACGCCGCCGCCGGGGACCTTCAGGCCGTACGCCTGCCAGGCGCGGCGGGCCAGCGGCCAGTCCTGGAGGGCGGTGGCGGCGATGCCGACGTTCCACCAGTCGGGCGCGCCCGGGGAACGGTCGAGGAGGGCGACGGCGCGCAGCCCGGCGGACCTGGCCTGCTCCCAGTCGTGCCGGAATTTGTGCAGCAGGGCGAGGTTGAACCAGGACTCCGAGAGCCACGGCTCCATGTCGGCGGCGCGCGTCAGCAGCGCGCCCGCGTCGTCGTAACGGCCGTCGCCGATCAGCGTGAAAGCCCGGTCGGTCGCCTGCCGCCACGAGGCGGAGGGCCGGTGCCGTACCTTGCCGAAGATCTTCACGATTCCCGCCTGCTGGTTGCTCGATGCCGCTGGAGGGGTCCCGAGCGGTGCCCGGGGCCACCTGAGGGGCCCACCGGCAACCTGCCACGGATCGCCGTCGGCCTCAGCGTCGTCGCCGGGGCCCCTGCGGCTCCCTTGCCCTGCGTGCTCCCCCTGAATCCCCTCGACGGGGCTTCCTTCGCATCCAACCATGCCCATCTCGGCGGGCGCTCATTACCCATGGGTTCCCCACCGCGTTCACCAGGGGCGGAACTCTGGGGAAGGCTCCGGCGCCCCGGTCCTCACTCCGTACGGCCGCCCCGGGCCAGCACCCGCGCCAGCGCCGCCACGACCTCCGGCGCGAAGTCCCGCCCGCCCGCCGCCCGCAGCCGCTCCAGCGCCCCCGGCCCGCCCGGTCCGGCCGCCTGCCCCACCCAGTCCTCGTACGCGTTGACGGTCCGCACGATGCGCGCGGTGACCGGCTGCTCGCGGTACGGATCGGCCTGCCGCTCGACGATCACCGCGACCTCGGCGGGGGCGCCGGTCTGCCGGACGACGGCGCCGCCGAGCAGGGCGATCCGGCGCTGCTCGGCGGGCGGCAGCGGCGCGGTCGCCCCCGACGGCACCGGGTCGACCAGCGAGAGCTGCCCGATGTCGTGCATCAGCGCCGCGTACTCCAGCAGATCCAGCTCCGGCTCGCGCAGCCCCAGTTCACTTCCGACGGCCCGGCTGAGGGCGGCGACCCGGCGGGCGTGGCCGTGCGGGGTGTACCCGGCGATCTCGGTGGCGCGGGCGAGCGAGGCGATGGTCTGGCGGTAGGTGGCACGGGCGGCGGCGAAGCGGCGCAGCGCGAACTGCGTCAGCAGCAGCGGCAGCGAGAACACCGGCAGCGCCCACAGCCCGGCGAGGGCGGTGGCCAGCGCGATGACCACACCGGTGGCGCCGATCGCCGGCCCGAGGCCGCCGGAAGCCCGCAGCTCCCGGCGGAGCAGCACCTTGTACGGACGGCCGGTGCGGGCCCGGACGAACACCGCGGCGAGCGCCGTGTCGCCCAGCACGGTCAGCGCCAGCAGCCCGAACAGCGCCAGGGGCCCCGCCCAGTACGCCAGGAGCCCCGCGGCATACAGCGACTGCCCGCAGACAGCCGCGAAACCGCAGGTCAGCAGGTGTCGTACGAGCGGGTCGCAGACCGGCCCCGGGCCCGGCCCCCGCACCGCCCCGGCCAGCCCCGCGACGCCGACGACCACGAGGGTCTGCGCCGGACCGTGCGTGGCGGGAACCTGCGCCACCTCACCGAGCAGCGCGTACGCCAGCCCCGCCGCCGCTCCCAGGGGCGCCCGTACGCACTCCCCGGGCGCCCGCGCCCCGGCGGGCCCGTGACGGGCCAGCTCCCCCACGGCGATCAGCGTCCCGAAGGCCAGCGCGACACCGGGCTGCGCGAGGCCGGACCGGACCGTGTGGACGAGGGCCCAGAGGCCGAGCCCGGCCGCGACCGTACGGACCGCCAGGGCGAGCGCGGCGCCCGGTGCGGTCCGGGCCGCCCGCCGCGCGCCGTCGGGGGGCGCCGCTCCCGGGGGCGGCAGGGTGTCCGGGCGGACGGCCGGGCCGCTCACACGTCACCGGACCGGCCGGAGTGGTGCCGGGCCCGTCCGCCGCGCGGGGCGGCGTGACGGCCGCGCGGCGTCCCCGTACCGCCGTGGCGGGCTCCGCCGGGCGCGGGGAGCTGCGGCCCCGGCGGCGGGCCGCCCGCCCCGCGCGGCGGCTCGGGGGCGGGGTCGGCCGACATGATCAGGTCCGGGTGCCAGCCGTGCCGCTCCAACGCGGCGGCCAGCGCCCGCACCATCCGCGGGTCGAACTGCTTCCCGGCACATTTCCGCAGTTCGGCGACCGCCACCGGGACCGGCCTGGCCCGGCGGTAGGAACGGGTGGAGGTCATCGCGTCGAAGGCGTCGGCGACGGCCACCACCCGGGCGCACTCGGGGATCTGCGCGCCCTTGAGGCCGTAGGGATAACCGCGGCCGTCGAGCCGTTCGTGATGGTGGAGGATCGCCTCCCGCGCCTCCCCGAGGAAGCCGATCCCGCGGACGATCTCGTGGCCGTACTCCGGGTGCAGTTCGATCAGGCGGCGCTCCTCCGGGGTGAGCGGTCCGTCCTTGCGCAGCAGCCGGGTGGGGACGCCGAGCTTGCCGACGTCGTGCAGGATCCCGGCGATCCGCAGCGCCTCCGTACGGTCCTCGGGCAGGCCCAGCTCCCGGGCGATCAGCGCCGAGGCGCGGCCGACGCGTTCGCCGTGGCCACGGGTGTAGCGGTCCTTGATGTCGACGGCCTGCACCAGCGCCCGGATCGTGGCCCGGTGGGCGGCGCGCTCCTGGTGGTACTGGGCGAAGACCCAGCACGAGAGGTACATCGGCGGCAGCACCAGCAGCGCCGCCGCCGGTCCGTACGCACTGCGCCAGAGCACCGCCGCCATCAGCCCGGCCGGGCCGTGCACCAGGTGCGGGCCCAGGGCGCCGCGCAGCAGACCGCGCCAGGCGGTACGCGGCGGCTGTCGCTCGGCGGTGACGCGCACCGCGCCGTCGAGCGCGGCGAGCACCGCGCTGAAGAGCGCCGCGGCGGCGAGGGCGGGCAGCAGCACCCAGGGCAGGCGCGGAGCGGCGAGCGGGTCGGCCCCGGCGGCGGCGAAGAGCCGGGCGGCGGCCCAGCAGGCGAGGGCGAGCCCGGCGGCGTGCCAGATACGGCGGGCGGTGCGCGCGGGCTCCTCGGCGGGGGCGAGCAGCGCGCCCGGGACGGCCGTCAGCGCGGCCAGCGGCGGAGGCAGCAGAAACGCTCCGGCGAGCAGGACGGGCAGGGCCGTGAGGAACGGTCCGGTACCGGCCGGGAGGCGGATGCCCGGCGGCGGGCGGCGGCGCACCGTCTCGCACCCCGCGTGGAGGGCGGCGAGGGCGGCGGCGTCCGCCCAGGGGGCGCCGGGCCCGAGCCGGACGGCCGGGGCGGCGCACACCGCCGCGGCCAGTACGGCGCCTCCGATACAGCCGCGTGCGGCTGCCGGCAGTGCCCGCATCGCGCCCTCCTCCCCGAAACCACGGCCCGATTCCGCGCAGTGTCCTGTGCGGTGTGGGGGGTGCGGCGAGGATAGAGGGGGTCGGGCGGGCACGACGGCGCATCGGGGGCCGAGCGCGGAGAAAAACCCCGCCACTCATCCCTTCGGGTGATACGCGGCGTTATTCGGCGCGCGCTGCCTCGGTAGGTGCATCGGCGGATTCCGCCGCTGCCTCAGGGGAGGCGGCGGGAGCGTCGGCCGCGCCGCCCGTCTCCCGGGCGCCGGTGGCGGTGTCACTCCGGGCCGCGTCATGACGGATCTGGTCGAGGACGCTGACCTCCGGGACGGTCTCACCGGCCCGGATCAGGTCGATCCGGCCCATGACCTTGGACCGCAGGTCGCTGGGGACGTCGTCGTGGCCGCAGCAGCGCTTCACGAGCTTCTTGACGGCCTGTTCGAGACCGTACTTCTCCAGGCACGGCGAGCACTCGTCGATGTGCACCTGGAACTTCTCGCACTCGCCCTCCGGCATCTCACGGTCGAGATACTCGTAGAGGTGGTCGAGCACCTCGGAGCAGTCCTTGTCGTGCGGATCTCCGCAGCTCATGATCCCGAGCCTTTCCGGTCGTGCGGCTGCGGTGCCTGCGTGGCGGCCCCTGCCCCGGCCGGGACGAGCCCGCGCTCCCGGGCGTAGTCCTCCAGCATGCCGCGCAGTTGGCGCCGGCCGCGGTGCAGACGGGACATCACCGTGCCGATGGGTGTCCCCATGATGTCCGCGATCTCCTTGTACGCAAAGCCCTCGACGTCCGCGAGATACACCGCGATGCGGAATTCCTCCGGAATGGCCTGGAGCGCCGCCTTCACATCGGAGTCGGGCAGGTGGTCGAGCGCCTGCGACTCGGCGGAGCGCAGTCCGGTGGACATGTGCGACTCGGCGCGCGCCAGCTGCCAGTCCTCGATCTCCTCCGCCGCGCTGCGCTGCGGCTCACGCTGCTTCTTGCGGTAGGAGTTGATGAAGGTGTTGGTCAGGATGCGGTAGAGCCACGCCTTGAGGTTGGTGCCTTCCCGGAACTGATGGAAGGACGCGTACGCCTTGGCATACGTCTCCTGCACCAGGTCCTCCGCGTCGGCCGGATTGCGCGTCATGCGCAGCGCGGCGGAGTACATCTGGTCCAGGAAGGTGAGGGCGTCGCGCTCGAAGCGTGCGTTGCGCTCGGCGGGGCTCTCCTTCCGGTCCGCGGTGTGCTCCTGTGCCGCGCCGTCGGTCCCTGCGTCGGTACCGGTGACCGGACCCACCTCCTCCAACACCGTGACGGATCCGGATGCGGATCCACTCGATTCGGAGAATAGACGACGTTCCCGGACCGCCGCCGCTCCAGCCGGAGCGGCCTGAGGTACCTGTGTCTGCAGCCATCGCAGATCGGCGGCCGGACGGGCGGGGCAGGCGATTCCCATGCGGCGGGCTCCCATTCCTCGTACTGCGCGAGTGGTGTTCGGACGTCTTACGCCACGGTCAACAGCCGCGCCCCACGCCGCATTCCCGGCCCGCGGCGGTCTTTTCCCGGCGGGCACCGGAGGGCGGCGGTTGACAAGGTGGCTTGCCGGTTCGGCAATAGGGGGATGACGGATGACGCGTACGAACGGGTGCTCGGCGAGGTCGGACCGCGGTTGCGGCGGCTGCGGCAGGAGCGCTCGGTGACCCTGGCCGCGCTGTCGGAGGTGACGGGCATCTCGGTCAGCACCCTCTCCCGCCTGGAGTCCGGGCGCCGCCGCGCCACCCTGGAGCTGCTGCTGCCGCTGGCCCGCGCCCATCAGGTGCCGCTGGACGAACTGGTCGGCGCCCCCGAGGTCGGTGACCCCCGGGTGCGGGCGGTCCCGCAGCGCCGGGCGCACATGACGTTCGTCCCGCTGACCCGGCAGCCGGGCTCCCTCCAGGCGTTCAAACTCGTCGTCGACCCGGTCCCGGGCCCGCCCGAGCGGCGCACCCACGAGGGGTACGAGTGGCTGTACGTCCTGTCGGGGCGGCTGCGGCTGCTGCTGGCCGACCGTGACGTCGAGCTGAAGGCGGGTGAGGCGGCCGAGTTCGACACCCGGTTGCCGCACTGGTTCGGGCCCGCGGACGACAAGCCGGTGGAGCTGCTCAGCCTCTTCGGCCGCCAGGGCGAACGGATGCACGTCCGCGCCCGGCCCCGGGGCACGCGGGATGAGGGCCCGGGGCACGGGGGATGAGCGGCCCGGCCCGGCGCCGGGGCGGAGGGGCGGGTCCTCGCCCCGGGGGCGGACGGCGGTGCGCCGGGGCACGGGGCCGGGCGGCGGCCGGTGGGCGGCGGCCGGGCTTCCCGGGTGTCCCGGTGTGGGGCCGGGACCGGGCGGGTCGGGGCGCGGACCGTGCGTTCTCGGGCCATGGTGCCCGGGGGCCGCGGGCCCGGCCGGGGGCCTGAGCCCCGCGGCCCCTCGGCTCAGCCGAAGAGGCCGTCGAGCCACCCCGCCACGGCGTCCGTCAGCGTCGCCATCGTCGCGTCCTCGGTGACCCCGGCCCGTTTGGGGACCGCGAAACCGTGGTCGCCGTGGGGCACCTCGCGCAGCTCGGTACCGGGCGGGAACTCCTCGGGCCGCCCGAAGGGGTCCCGGTCCCCCTGGACGACGAGGACCGGCACCCCGGTGGCGGTCAGTTCGTCGGCGCGGGACTTCTCCGGGCGGCCCGGCGGGTGCAGCGGGAAGCTCAGCGCGAGGACGGCGTGCGCGCCCAGTTCGCGCGCGGTGCGGCAGGCGACCCGCGCCCCCGCGCTGCGGCCGCCGGCGACGACCGGCAGTCCGGGCTTCTCCAGGGCCGGCCAGAGCGCCGTCCACCCGGCGTCGAGGGTCTTCGGGGCGGGCGCCACCTTCTTCCCGGCGACCCGCCACGGCTGTTCCACGAGCGCGACGGTGTAACCGCGGCCGGGCAACGCGGCGGCCAGTGCCCGCAGGTCACGCGCCTCGATCCCGCCTCCGGCGCCGTGGCTCACCGCCAGCACCGCCCGCGCCGGTACGGGCGCCCGGTACCAGGTGATCCGCGCCTCGCCCACGGGCGTGGCGACCGTCTCGCTCTCGTGCTCACCGGAACTCATACGCCCATCCTCCCGCCCCGGGAACACCGCGGCCGCGCGGACCCGCCCCGGGCGGCGTACGGGCGGCTCCACGGGAGAGCCGGGCGTACGCCCCGGAACACCCGGAAGACGCGGCGCACCCGGGAGGACCGGTCCGGAAGCCGCCCGTCCCGGGGCCGATGCCCCTCTCCCCCGGGGCAGCTCAGAACAGGGTGCCGACCTCGGGCCCGTCGAGTTCGGTGAGCAGCTCCGGGCCGTTGTTGCGGACGTTGCTGACGGCCGTCGGCACCGGGTACGCGCGCATCAGCCCGGCCGGGGGCGGGGCGAGCAGAGCGAGCAACCCGTCGGGGTCGGTGTGGGCCGGGTCGAGCCAGGCGTCCCAGCGGTCGGGCGTCATCACCAGCGGCATCCGGGGGTGGATGTCGGCCAGCGACTGCGGCCCCTCGCCGCCGTCCGCCCCGGCCAGCGGCGTGGTCTCGGCCGCCGTGGTGAGGACCGCGCACGTCACCCACCAGGCCCGCGGATGATCGGCGGGGAGCGTGGCGTCGCGCCAGAACTCGTACAGCCCGGCCATCGCCATCACCGAACCGTCGGCGGGTGTGACGAAGTACGGCTGCTTACGGGGGCGCTTCTTCACCCCGCGCTCCTCCAGCTCACGCTCCTCGGGGGCGGTCACCCACTCGTAGTAGCCGTCCCCGGGGAGGAGGCAGCGGCGGGCGGCGAACGCCTGCCGGAAGGAGGGCTTCTCGTGGACCGTCTCGGAGCGGGCGTTGATCATCCGCGCGGCGCCGTCCGGCGAGTTCGACCACGACGGCACCAGGCCCCAGGTCAGCGTCCGCAGCTGCCGCACCGGCGCCCCCGGAGGGAACGCCTGCGCCGCGGCGCCCTTGAGCGGACGCTCCAGAACCGCCTGTACGGGGACGGTCGGGGCGATGTTGTAGTCCGGTGCGAGCGTCTCCTCGGGCACCAGATGCCCGATCCCGAAGGTCTCCGTCAGCTCTTCGGCCCCACGACTGGCCGCGTACCTGCCACACACCGCAATCCACCCCTTCGACCTGCTGCTCCACCAGGTTAGGCGGCCGGGGCGGCCGGCGGCCCGGTACGACCGGCGCGCGGACCGCCGCCGGGCGCCCCTCCGTTCCCGCTCCCCGTTCCCGCTCCGCGCCCTGCCGTGCCCCGGGGGCCAAGGCCCGCCGCGTACCGTCCCGGGGGCGTGCCACACTGCCAGGCCACACGAAGGGACGTCATGGACACCGATCGCCTCACCGACATAGGGAGCCGCGTCTTCGGGACCCAGCCCGACCCGCCGGTCTGGCTGGTGGTCGCGACGGGGGTGCTGGCGCTGGCCGTCGTCCTGCCGCACCCGGCCTGGCGGCTGGCCCGGAACGCGGTGACCATCGCCCACGAGGGCGGCCACGGCCTGCTGGCGCTGCTCACCGGCCGCCGCCTGGAGGGCATCCGGCTGCACTCCGACACCTCGGGGCTGACCGTCTCGCGCGGCAGACCGACCGGCCCCGGCATGATCCTGACCGCGGCCGCCGGGTACATCACCCCGTCCCTGCTGGGCCTGGCGGGCGCGGCGCTGCTGGCGGCGGGCCACATCACGGCGCTGCTGTGGGGCGCGACGCTGCTGCTCCTCGTCATGCTGGTGATGATCCGCAACGCCTACGGGGTGCTCACCGTCGTCCTCACGGGCGCCGCCTTCCTCCTCGTCTCCTGGCTGACCTCCGCCGACGTCCAGGCGGCCTTCGCCTACGCGGCGGTGTGGTTCCTGCTGCTCGGCGGCGTCCGGCCGGTGTTCGAACTGCAGCGCAAGCGCCGCCGCGGGCCCGCACCGCGCCCGGGGTCGCCGAGCGGTGCGCCGGACTCCGACCCCGACCAGCTGGCCCGGCTGACGCACGCCCCGGCGTTCGTCTGGATCGGCTTCTTCCACGTGGTGACGCTCTGCTCGCTGTTCGGCGGCGGGCGCTGGCTGCTCGGCCTCTGACCCACCCCTTGCGGCGGGCTTCCGGCGCCGCCGGTCCGGCCCGGACCGCCGCGGAACCGGCCCTCCCCGGGTGCGCATCCCTCGATCGTGCGCATCGCGGGCGGCACGAGCAGCGGCGTGGCAGGACTGTTGCCTGATCAGCGCGGTGTGCGTCGCAGGTACGTCGCAGTCGCACCGTTTTTGATCAAGATGGGCACTAAAGCCCAGCGATTAAAGTGAGGGCATGACCGAGAGCACCGCACTCCCCGCCCTCTGGCCCGCCCCCGTCGCGTCGGGGGCGGTCGACGCGACCGTCACCGTGCCCGGCTCGAAATCCGTCACCAACCGCGGGCTCGTGCTCGCCGCCCTCGCCGCCGAGCCCGGCTGGCTGCGCCGCCCGCTCCGCTCCCGCGACACCCTCCTGATGGCCGAGGCGCTGCGCACCCTGGGCGTCGGCATCGAGGAGACCGCCTCCTCCAGCTCCGCCGAGCCCGGCGGCGGCGAGGCGTGGCGGATCATCCCCTCCGGCCTGCGCGGCCCCGCCACCGTCGACGTCGGCAACGCCGGTACGGTCATGCGCTTCCTGCCGCCCCTCGCCGCGCTCGCCGACGGCCCGGTCCGCTTCGACGGCGACCCGCGGTCGTACGAGCGTCCGCTGGGCGGGGTCATCGAGGCGCTGCGCGCCCTCGGTGCCCGGATCGACGACGACGGGCGCGGCGCGCTCCCCATGACGGTGCACGGCACCGGTGCCCTCGACGGCGGCCCGGTCGCCATCGACGCCTCCTCCTCTTCCCAGTTCGTCAGCGCCCTGCTGCTCTCGGCGCCCCGTTTCAACCAGGGTGTGGAGGTGCGGCACACCGGTACCTCGCTGCCGTCCATGCCGCACATCCGGATGACGGTCGACATGCTGCGCGCCGCCGGTGCCCAGGTCGACACCCCGGAGG
This sequence comes from Streptomyces sp. NPDC027185, assembly GCF_055567035.1. Taxonomy (NCBI): domain Bacteria; kingdom Bacillati; phylum Actinomycetota; class Actinomycetes; order Kitasatosporales; family Streptomycetaceae; genus Streptomyces; species Streptomyces sp. NPDC027185. The sequence continues at coordinate 499,038 of NZ_JBVHRF010000002.1, forward strand.
CGGGCGGCGAGCCGAACGTCTGGCGGGTCACCCCGGGCGCCCTGCTGGGCCGGGATCTCGTCGTCGAGCCGGATCTCTCCAACGCGCAGCCGTTCCTGGCCGCGGCGCTGGTCACCGGCGGTCGCGTCACCATCCCGGACTGGCCGGCGCACACCACACAGCCCGGTGACGCGCTGCGCGAGATCTTCACCGCCATGGGCGGCTCCTGCGAACTGACCGACGCCGGGCTGACGTTCACCGGCGGCGGCGCGATCCACGGCATCGACGTCGATCTCGGCGAGGTCGGCGAGCTGACCCCCGGCATCGCCGCCGTCGCGGCTCTCGCCGACTCCCCGTCCACCCTCCGTGGCGTCGCCCACCTGCGGCTCCACGAGACGGACCGCCTGGCCGCGCTCACCCGCGAGCTGAACAACCTCGGCGGTGACGTCACCGAGACCGCCGACGGCCTGCACATCCGCCCGCGCCCGCTGCACGGCGGCGTCTTCCGCACCTACGAGGACCACCGCCTGGCGACCGCCGCCGCGCTCATCGGCCTCGCCGTCGAGGGGGTGCAGGTGGAGAACGTCGCGACGACCGCCAAGACCCTCCCGGACTTCCCCGCGCTGTGGAACGCGATGCTCGACCCGGCCGTACCGGCCGCCCGGAGAGGCTGAGGGCCCCGCCGCCATGCGCCGCTACGGCAAGAACCCCGATGAGGACGACGTCCGGGTCCGCCCGAACCGCAAGGGCAACCGCCCGCGTACCAGCATCCGCCCCAAGCACGAGGACGCCAGCGAGGGCCTGGTCCTGACCGTCGACCGGGGGCGGCTGACGGTCCTCATCGACGACCGCAAGGTCACCGCGATGAAGGCCCGTGAGCTGGGCCGTAAGAGCGCCGTCGTCGGCGACCGGGTCGCGGTCGTCGGCGACCTCAGCGGCGCCAAGGACACCCTGGCCCGCATCGTGCGGGTCGAGCCGCGCACCTCCACACTGCGCCGGACGGCCGATGACGACGATCCGTACGAGCGCGTCGTCGTCGCCAACGCCGATCAGCTCGCCATCGTCACCGCCCTCGCCGACCCGGAGCCGCGCCCCCGGCTCATCGACCGCTGTCTGGTGGCGGCGTACGACGCGGGGCTCGATCCGCTGCTGGTGCTGACCAAGTCGGACCTCGCCCCGGCCGACGCCCTCCTCGCCTCCTACGGTGCGCTCGGCGTCCCCTATCTCGTCACCAACCGCGACGAGCTGGCCGACGGCTCCGCCGCCGACCGGGTCCGCGAGCGGCTGGCCGGGCGGATGACCGCGTTCGTCGGCCACTCCGGCGTGGGCAAGACGACGCTGGTCAACGCCCTGGTGCCGGAGCGCCGCCGGGCCACCGGCCATGTCAACGCGCACACCGGACGCGGCCGTCACACCACCACCTCCGCGCTGGCGCTGCCACTGCCCGGTGACAGCGGCTGGGTGATCGACACCCCGGGCGTCCGCTCCTTCGGGCTGCACCACGTCGACCCGTCCCGTGTGGTGCTGGCCTTCCCCGATCTGGTGCCGGGCACCGACGGCTGCCCCCGGGCCTGCAGTCACGACGAGCCGGACTGCGCGCTGGACGACTGGGTCGCCGAGGGGCACGCCGATCCGGCGCGGCTGTACTCGCTGCGCCGGCTCCTGGCGACCCGCGAGCGACGCGAAGGCGACTGAGCCGCCCAATCCCCTGCCCACCGTCCGAGGTAACTGCATAATCACACCGAAGCGGACGAAGCGGTCACCGACTGACGGAGGCATGGGATATGGCGTGGCTGCTCGTCGTGGTGGCGGGTCTCCTGGAGACCGGCTTCGCCGTCTGCCTCAAGCTGTCGCACGGCTTCACCCGCCTCTGGCCGACCATCGCGTTCGCCGCGTTCGCCCTCGGCAGCTTCGGCCTGCTGACCCTGTCCCTGCGGAAGCTGGACGTCGGCCCGGCGTACGCGGTGTGGACGGGCATCGGCGCCGCCGGCACCGCCGTCTACGGCATGGTCTTCCTCGGTGACCTGGTCTCCACCCTGAAGCTCGTCTCCATCGGCTTCGTCATCGTCGGCGTGATCGGCCTGCAGCTCTCGGGCTCGGCACACTGACCCGCGGCGCCCGCCGGTCCTTCCGGGCCACACCGCCCGGGGCCGGTCCATCTGAGGGCACAGCCACCGCGCTCTCCGGGGCCGGGCCGCGGCATCGCACGCTTTCCGGCCCCGCGCGGGGCCACGGCTCTCCGCCCTCCCCACCCGGCCCGCGCCCGGCCGGGGACCCGCCGGGCCGCCACCCGGCCCCACCTCCCGGGGCGCACCCCCGGCCGGGCGCGAGCCACACCACCCACCTCACCCGCCGTCCCACCAGGTCAGCCGCCCGAACCGCCCCTCCCCCGTACCCCGGCGAACGCCCCACGCACCAACCGCGCCACCGCCTCGCTCTCCGCGTCCCGGCCACCACCGGCCACGGCCGTACGGGCACCGCCCCGACCGGGCCCCGACCAGGAAGGCTCCGGCGCATCCGCCCCCGCAGGCGCGACCACACAGGAGAGGGTGAGCCGGGCGGCCGCCTCACACGCGGCGTCCAGCGCGGGCAACTCCTCGTCCGGCCAGTGCGGGGCCAGCGCCGCCACCGCGCGCTCCCGGAACCGCCCGACGAGATCGGCGGGCCCGGGAGGCGCCTCCCTCTCGTCCACCCCTCCCGACCGCTGCGCCGGGACGGACCGCCGTACGCCACGGCGCCGCGCCGGGGGCGGCGCGGCCGCGGTCCGGGGCGGCAACCGGTCTCCCCAGCACCCGGTCAGCACCGCCCTGACCAGCGGATTCATCCGAGCCGTACGGAGCGTCCAGGTGGCGGCTGCGGCGACCCGGTCCGCTCCGTCACCGGGTGGTCCGGTCGGCACACCCGGCCGGGCCGCCGCGCCGCCGAGCCCCGCCGGGCCGCCCGGCGTCCCGCCCAACGCCCGCTCGACCCCCGCCAGATAGGCGTCCGTCTCACGGCGCACCAGCGCGCGGGCCAGCCCGTCCTTGCTGCCGAACTCGTTGTAGAGGGTCTGCCGGGAGACCCGGGCGGCGGCGGCCACCTCGACCATCCGGACCACCGCCCAGGGCCGGTCCGCGAGCGCCGCGTAGGCGGCGTCGAGCAGGGCTTCCCGCGCTGTCGGCATCGTCGCCTCCCCTGGGTGACGGGGCGTGTGCGCACAGAATTGAGGCGCCGTCAGGGGCTGTCAAGGGGCGCCGCGTGCGGCCGTCCGGGGCCTATCCGCCCCGCGGAGCCCGACCATGTGGCTGTCGGCGTATACCAGTAGATACTGTTCGTACATGCCCGACTATCACGATGATCTCCGTCTCGGACACGTTCTCGCGGACGCCGCGGACGCCGCCACCATGGAGCGGTTCAAGGCGCTCGACCTCAAGGTGGAGACCAAACCGGATATGACGCCGGTCAGCGAGGCGGACAAGGCCGCCGAGGAGCTGATCCGCGGTCATCTCCAGCGGGCCCGGCCGCGTGACTCCGTCCTCGGCGAGGAGTTCGGCACCACCGAGGGCACCGGCCCGCGCCGCTGGATCATCGACCCGATCGACGGCACCAAGAACTACGTGCGCGGGGTCCCGGTCTGGGCCACCCTGATCGCGCTGATGGAGCGGGGCACGGGCGGCGACCGCCCGGTCGTCGGCATCGTCTCCGCCCCCGCCCTGGGCCGTCGCTGGTGGGCGGCCGAGGGGCTCGGCGCCTTCACCGGCCGCAGTCTGACCTCCGCCAGCCGCCTGCGCGTCTCCGAGGTCGGCAGCATCCGGGACGCCTCGTTCGCGTACTCCTCGCTGACCGGCTGGGAGGAGCGCAACAAGCTGCCCGGCTTCCTCGACCTGAGCCGCGACTGCTGGCGCACCCGCGCGTACGGCGACTTCTGGCCCTACATGATGGTCGCCGAGGGCTCGGTGGACATCTGCGCGGAGCCGGAACTGTCGCTGTGGGACATGGCGGCCTGCGCCGTCGTGGTGCAGGAGGCCGGCGGCCGCTTCACCGGGCTGGACGGCAGGCCGGGCCCGCACAGCGGCAACGCCGCGGCCTCCAACGGCCTGCTCCACGAGGATCTGCTGTCGTACGTGGGCGACGCCCCCAGCTGACGCCGCACCCGGTACCGAACGTACGAAGAGGCCGGAGCCCCATGGCATCCGGCCTCTTCGGCTGGTACGGCAAGCGGGTGGCCGCCCGTGCACGGGCCCGCCCCGGAGGGAGCCGGCCCGTGCACGGGGTGGCCGGTCAGCCGCGCAGGGCCTGGACCGCGGCGTCGAGCCGCTTGCCGTAGTCCGCGTCCGCCTTGCGGAAGTTCTCGATCGCACGCTGGGCGATGTCGTCGCGGGAGACCTTGGCGATGAAGCCGGCGAGGTTGCCCACCAGCCGCTCCTTCTCCTCTTCCGACATCAGGCGGTAGAGGTTGCCCGCCTGGACGAAGTCGTCGTCCTCGGCGTGCGAGGGCGCCGCGCTCTCACCGGTGGCACCGGAGAGCTGGAAGGGCTCCCACAGCGCCCGACCGGTCTGGGTGGGACCGCCGAAGCTGTTCGGCTCGTAGTTCTTCGCACCCGCGTGGCGGCCGTCGTACAGGAAACCGTCCCGGCTGTTGGTGCGCGCCTCGGTGGCGTGCGGGCGGTTGACCGGCAGGTGGTCGGCGTTGATGCCGACGCGGTAGCGGTGCGCGTCGCCGTACGCGAAGAGACGGCCCTGGAGCATCTTGTCGGGCGAGGGGCCGATGCCCGGCACGAAGTGGTGCGGGGAGAAGATCGACTGCTCGACCTCGGCGAAGATGTTCTGCGGGTTGCGGTTCAGCTCCAGCTTGCCGATCTCGATGACCGGGTAGTCCGCGTGCGGCCACACCTTGGTGAGGTCGAACGGGTTGAAGCGGTAGTTCGCGGCCTCGGCGGCGGGCATGATCTGCACGCCCACCGTCCAGCTCGGGAAGTCGCCGCGCTCGATGGACTCCCGCAGGTCACGCTGGTGGCTGTCGGGGTCCTCACCGGCGAGCTTGGCGGCCTCCTCGCTGGTGAGGTTCTTGATCCCCTGGTCGGTCTTGAAGTGGTACTTGACCCAGAAGACCTCGCCCGCCTCGTTGCTCCACTGGAAGGTGTGCGAGCCGAAACCGTCCATGTGCCGGTACGAGGCCGGGATGCCGCGGTCCCCGAAGAGCCACGTCACCTGGTGCGTCGCCTCGGGCGACAGGCCCCAGAAGTCCCAGACGTTGTCCGCCTCCTGCGAGCCGGTGTACGGGTCGCGCTTCTGGGTGTGGATGAAGTCGGGGAACTTGATGGCGTCCTTGATGAAGAACACCGGGGTGTTGTTGCCGACGAGGTCGTAGTTGCCCTCCTCGGTGTAGAACTTCAGCGCGAAACCCCGCGGGTCACGGACCGCGTCGGCCGCGCCGAGGTTGCCCGCGACGGTCGAGAACCGCAGGAATGTCTCGGTCTGCTTACCGACCTCGGAAAGGAACTTCGCGCGGGTGTACTTCGTCACGTCCGCGGTGACGGTGAAGGTGCCGTACGCGCCGGCGCCGCGGGCGTGGACGATGCGCTCCGGGATCCGCTCGCGGTTGAAGTGGGCGAGCTTCTCGATCAGGAGCTGGTCCTGGATCAGTCCGGGTCCGCCCAGGCCGGCCGTCTCGCTGTTCTGGTTGTCCGCAACCGGAGCTCCGGACTCCGTGGTCAGCGGTCCCGTGGTGCTCTCTACCGACACGTGCGCCTCCTGAAGTCTGCTACCTGCCCTTGGCTTGCGCCGTCGCCGATCCTACATTGGACATTGTCTAAGTCAAGAAGGGACCGAGAGTCGTACCTGATCCGGTGATGGACGGTGCACTGTTACCCTGGGCGTATCTGACTGATAGGTGAATGGCATGAGTGACCTGCTGGAACGGCTTCGGGACCGCGGCTGGCGACTGACCGCGCAGCGGCGCGTGGTCGCCGAGGTGCTGGACGGCGACCACGTCCACTACACCGCCGACGAGGTGCACGCCCGCGCGACCGAACGGCTCCCCGAGATCTCCCGCGCCACCGTCTACAACACCCTCGGCGAGCTGGTCTCGCTCGGCGAGGTACTGGAAGTCAGCACGGACGGCCGCGCCAAGCGCTACGACCCCAACGCCCACCACGACCACCAGCACCTGGTGTGCTCGCGCTGCGGCACCATCCGGGACGTCCACCTCCACGGCGACCCGCTCTCCGCTCTCCCCGAGCCCGAGCGGTACGGCTTCCAGGTCTCCGAGGTGACGGTCACCTACCGGGGCCTGTGCCCCACCTGCGCCGCCACCTCCTGAGCACCGCGGGCCCGCCCCCGTCCGGGCCGCCCCGCCCCCTTGATCGGCTCGCACCCCGCCCGGGTGCGGGCCCGTTGCCATGCCCGCGCCCGGCGTGCGACACCCTCCACGCATACGACGAAGGCCCGGATTCTCGAAAGAATCCGGGCCTTCGCCTTCAGTAGCGGGGACAGGATTTGAACCTGCGACCTCTGGGTTATGAGCCCAGCGAGCTACCGAGCTGCTCCACCCCGCGCCGTTGCGATGTTTACTCTAGCCCCACGTCGACGACCAGCGCAAATCCGCGTCCCGAGCGCGGCTCGGGACGCCGCCCCGGTGGCGGCGCCCCGACCGGCACCGCCACCGGAGAGCGCCGTCAGGCGCTCAGCTCCTCCTGGAGCGCGGCGCGCAGCCGGGCCGCGCGCTCGGCGACCTCCGGCGGCCCCAGCTCCACGGCGCGCGCACACCACGTACCGGCCTCGGCGAGCGCCCCGCGCCGCGCGGCCAGCAACGCCAGCCGGAGTGCGGCCCGGCCGTGACCGTCGCGGGCGGCGCGCTGCCACCACAGGGCGGCCTCGGGCAGACTGCCCTCCCGGGCCAGGAGCAGCCCGAGGTTGAAGGCGCCGTTACGACTGCCGGCCTCAGCGGCGGCGCGGTACCAGCGGGCCGCCTCGACCGTCTCACCCCGGGCCGCCGCGAACATGCCAACCCGTACCTGGGCGCGGCGGTGCCCCTGGGCGGCCGCCTTCTCGTACCAGCGACTGGACTCCGCGTCCGGCGTCCGCGCCTGGCCCGTGGGCCACGGGTCGTCGGGGTCCGTGCTCTCCGCGGCCCGGCGGTCCAGCAGGTCGGCGAGGCGGAACGCCGCCTCCGCGCTGCCGCCGTCCGCCGCGCACCGCAGATTGCGCTCCGCCGCCTCGTCCTCGCCGTCCCGCTGCTGCGCGATGGCGACCTGGAGCGCCGCCTCGGTGTGCCCGGCCGCGGCCGCCCGCTCGTACCAGATCTGCGCGGCGCGCTCGCTGCCGCGCCCGGCGAACAGGATGCCGAGGTTGAACGCCGCGTCCACGCTGCCGGCCTCGGCCGCCTTGGAGAACCACGGCTCGGCGCCGGCCGCGTCACCGCGCTGGAGCAGCAGGATGGCCAGGGCGTTGGCGGCCTCGCGGTGACCGGCGTACGCGGCGCGGCGGTACCACTGCTCACCGCGCCCGGCCCGGCCCTGCTCGGCGCAGAGCAGCCCGAGGTTGTAGGCACCGTTGACGTCGCCCGCGTCGAGCGCCGCGCGGTACCAGCGCTCGGCGGTCTGCAGTTCTCCGCGGTCGGCGTGGAGCGCGCCCAGGGCATTGGCGGCGTTGCCGTCGCCGTCCTGGGCGGCGCGGCGCCACCATTCCGCGGCGCTCTCGGTGTCCCCCGCGTCGCGGAGCAGGAAGCCGAGCGCGCAGGCGGCCTTCGCCTCGCCGTCCTGGGCGGCGGAGAGGTACCAGCGGCCCGCCTCCTGGACGTCGCCGCGCTCCTCCAGCAACGTGCCGAGCTGGAGCGCCGCGCGCCGGTGCCCGCGCGCGGCGGCCTGGCGGTACCACTGCTCCGCCTCGGCCTCACGGCTCAGCTCGCCGTAGGCGGTCGCGGTACGCCCGTCCCCGCCGCGCCCTTCCTCGACGAGCCGGGCGAGGCGGTAGGCCGCCTCGCGGTGCCCGCGCTCGGCCGCGGTGCGAAACCAGCGCTCGGCGCCCACGTCCCCGCGGTGTTCGAGCAGGTCGGCGAGGGCGTACGCGCCCAGGCAGTGGCCCGATTCGGCGGACTGGCGCAGCCAGTACTCGGCGGCGGGCTCGTCGCCGCGCTCCCGGTGGTGCCGCCCGAGGGCGTGTGCCGCGGCGGCGGAACCGGCGACCGCGGCGATCCGCCACCAGCCGGCCGCCTCGTCGGTGTACCCCCTCTGGTGCAGCAGCACGCCGAGGTTGTTCGCGGCCGCGCGGTCGCCCGCGACGGTCGCGGAGCGCAGGTGCGGCTCGGCGCCGTCGAGGTCCCCCCGGCGCAGCAGCAGTGCGCCCAGTGCGCTCATGGCCGCGGTGTCACCGGCCTCGGCGGCGCGGCGGTGACCGGATTCGGTCACCGCCTCCGACGCCTCGGCCGCTTCCGCGGCGTCCATCTCGTCCATCGGCAACTCGGATGCGCGCCCTTCGTCGGGCGCATGCACAAACCGGTCCGTCTCCAACAACCTTGCCTTGTCCCCCATAAGAGCCATCGTCGCACCACCCGTAACCCTCGTACACCTGGTATACAGCACCCGGCGAGGTCACTTCAGCGTTTTGTCGACTTCCCGACACAACGACTTGCCAAACTCCAGCACACAGGTTCCCCACATCGGCCGTTCGACCCGGTCGCACGCAGGGAGAACGCGGTCGCGCCGGGCGGGTACCCGATGCGGCCGCGTTCATGACGAAGGCCCGGATTCTCTGAGGAATCCGGGCCTTCGTCTTCAGTAGCGGGGACAGGATTTGAACCTGCGACCTCTGGGTTATGAGCCCAGCGAGCTACCGAGCTGCTCCACCCCGCGTCGTTGTGTCCTCAACCTACCACGACGCGGGGCGGGGCCTCGCACAAACCCCGCCCCACGTCGGCGGTGCCCGGTGGCCGCCGGGTGTCCGGCGGCCACCGCGGGCGGCGGAGGCGGTCAGCCGCCCGAGCCGCCGCCCTTCTTGCCCGCCTTCTTCTCGGCGGCGGCGGCGCGGTCCAGCGCCTCCTTGAGTTTCTTCTGCGCCTCGCCGTACGCGCTCCAGTCGCCGTCGACCCGGGCCTTCTCGCCCGCCTCGTACGCCTTCTGCGCGTCGGTCAGCGCCTCCTGCACCGTCTGGTCGGACGGTGGCTGGGTCGTCTCACCGCCCGCGGGTGGTTCCTCGCCCGGTGTGGTGCTGGTCGGTGCCTTCTTGCCGAAGACGACGTCGAGCGCGTCCTTGAGGGAGTTCTCCAGGACGGGCTTGTTGTCGCCGTAGCTCACCAGCACCTTCTTCAGGAGCGGGTAGTTGGTGTTGGCGCCGCGCAGATAAACCGGCTCGACGTAGAGCAGACCGCCGTCCAGAGGCACGGTCAGCAGGTTGCCGTACTCGATCTCCGAGTCACCGAACTTCTTGAGGATGTTCAGTTCGTTGGCGATCTGCGGATCGGAGTTGAACTTCGACTGCACCAGCTGCGGGCCCGGCACCGGTGTCTCGGACGGCAGTTTCAGGATTCTGATCTTGCCGTAGTCGCCGCTGGTGGCGTTCGCGTCGACGGCCATGAACGCGCCGAGATTGTCCCTCTTGTTGGGCGTGAACGTCGTCGTCAGCGAGAACGTCTGGTCCTTCTGGTCGGGCATCTTCATGCTGAGGTAGTACGGCGGCACGGAGTTGCCCGACTTGTTGGTCGGATCGTTGGGGATCTGCCAGCGCTCGGAGCCGGTGTAGAAGGTGCCCGGGTCCGTGACGTGGTACGTCGTCAGCAGCTGCCGCTGGACCTTGAAGAGGTCCTGCGGGTAGCGCAGGTGCTCCATCAGCTGCGGGCTGATCTTGCTGCGCGGCTCGACCGTCCCGGGGAAGGACTTCATCCAGGTCTTGAGGACCGGGTCCGCCTTGTCCCACTGGTAGAGCTTGACGGTGCCGTCGTACGCGTCGACCGTCGCCTTCACGGAGTTGCGGATGTAGTTGACCTGGTTCTGCTGGGCCATCACCGCCCGCTGTCCGTTGGTGAGCGAGTCGGCGGTGGTGTCGCCGAGCGTGGTCCGCGAGGCGTACGGATAGCCGTTGCTGGTGGTGTACGCGTCGACGATCCACTGGACGCGGCCGTTGATGACCGCGGGGTAGGCGTCGCCGTCGATGGTCAGCCACGGCGCGACCGCCTCGACGCGCTCCTTGGGCGTGCGGTTGTAGAGGATCTTCGAGCCGTCGCCGATGGCGCCGGAGTAGAGGATCTGCGGCTCGCCGAACGCCACCGCGTAGGCGGCGCGGCTGACCGGGTTGGAGAGGCTGACGCCGCTCTTGCCCCGGTAGGTGTAGCTCTTCTCACCGCTGTCGTCGGAGTAGTCCAGCTCCTTCTGCGGACCGCCGACGATGGAGTACTGCGTGGTCTTCTCGCCGTAGTAGATCCGCTGCTCGTACTTGGGCAGCTGCCCCTTCGACGGCAGGTCGGACTCGGTGTACTTGGGGCCGCCGCCCTCGGAGGTCTCGGTGCCCTTCGCCGCCACGGCACCGTAGCCGTGGGTGTACTTGAAGTGGTCGTTGATCCAGTTGCGCTCGGGGATACCGGCGATGTTCAGCTCGCGCAGACCGATGACGGTGTCCTGCTCGGCGCCGTCCTTGTCCTTGTAGCGGTCGACGTCGAGGGTGGAGGGGAACTGGTAGTAGCCGCGCACCTGCTGCTGTTGCTGGAACGCCGGGGAGACGACGTTCGGGTCGAGCAGCCGCATGCTGGCGGTGGTGTCGGCGTTGTCCCGGAGTTTCTGGCTCTCGGTCTTGCTGCCGGGCTGGTAGTCACCCTTGTAGCCGGTGACCTCCGAGTCCTGGATGTCGTACGCGTCCCGCGTCGCCTTGATGTTCTGCTGGATGTACGGCGCTTCCTTGGCCTGCTCGTTCGGCTGGACCTGGAACTTCTGCACGATCGCGGGGTAGAGGCCGCCGATCAGCACCGCCGAGAGGACCATGAGGCCGAAGCCGATCACCGGCAGCTGCCAGGTGCGGCGCCACAGGGTCGCGAAGAACAGCACCGCGCAGATCGCCGCGATGAAGAACAGGATCGTTTTCGCCGGGAGGTAGGCATTGGCGTCGACGTACCGCAGGCCCGTCCAGCCGTCGGCGGAGCGCAGTCCGCTCGACTTCACGGCGAGGCCGTAGCGGTCGAGCCAGTACGCGATGGCCTTGAGCGAGACGAAGATGCCCAGCAGCACCGACAGATGGCCGGTGGCGGCGGCGGTGGCGCGCTGGCCGGGGCTGGTGAGCCGCAGTCCGCCGTAGAGGTAGTGGGTGAGCGCGGCGGCGACCAGGCAGAGCACCGCGGCGGCGAAGCCGAAGCTCAGCAGGGTGCGGTACCAGGGCAGGTCGAAGGCGTAGAACGCGACGTCCTTGCCGAACTGCGGGTCCTTCCGGCCGAACGGCACGCCGTTGATCCACTGCAGCCAGGTGCGCCACTCACCGGACGCGGAGGCTCCGGCGACCAGTCCGACGACCGTGGCGATCGCCAGCAGCACCCACTTCTTGAAGGGCGCCAGGCTCATGCGGTAGCGGTCCAGGCTCTGCTGCTCCATGGACATCGCGCTGAGCGGCGGCCGCAGGCGGTGGGCCAGCCAGATGTTCACGCCGACGACCACGGCCATCAGCACGCCGAAGACGGCGAAGAGGCCGATCTTCGTCCACAGGGTGGTGGTGAAGACGGAGGCGTACTTCACCGAGCGGTACCAGAGCCAGTCGGTCCAGAACCCGGAGAACATCACAAAGAGCATGGCCAGGACGGCCAGCACGCCCACCGTCATGAAGAGGGTCCGGGCCCGCCGCGACGGCCGGCCGACTCTCATCCGCGGCCCGGTGGGGCCTCCGCCGCGGTCCGGCATCTGGAAAGCCAAGGTGCGCACCTCGAAGATCGCTGTCGTGTGGAACAGGCCCGGAGATAGTAGGACCCACTGAACCAACTTACGAAGGCTTTACCCGGTTCCCGATTTCCGGGGTTCACAGGGCACGATGTGAAACATGACGAACCTCCCCGTGGACGGCACCCCGCTCGCCGCCTCTCCGCTGACCCGCGCGGTACTCGAGATCGACGAGTACAGCGCCGGACTGGGCTGGGACCAGCCCGCCCGCCTCTTCGCCCTCGTGGACTCCGCCAAGCTGCGGGAACAGGAGCCCGCACTCGCCTCCCAGCTGGGCATCGACGACGACGCGGCCGCGTCGCTGACCCCTGTCGAGCAGGACGAGATCCCCGCCGGGACCCCGCTCGACGAATTCCTCGCCACCATCGCCTGGCCGGACGCGGTCGCCGGGTGCGCGCTGACCGTGGAGCGGCTGATGCTGCCGCCGTCGGCCGAGGACGCGGTGCCCGCCGGGCTGGACGAGAAGCAGCTCGCCGCGTGGGTGGCCGAGCACCCGGACCGTCAGGAGGTCCGGATGACGGTGGCCGTGCTGCGTGACGGTGACCGCGAGTCGGCGCTGCGGCTGCGGGAGAAGGACGCGACGTCCGAGGTGCTGACGGGCGCCTCGCTGGTACCGGGCCTCGCGGACGCGCTGGCGGCGACGTTCGAGGCGTGACCCGGGGCGGGCGGCGTACGGGATGACTCCCCCGTACGCCGGACGCGGCCCCGGGGCGCGCCCGCCGCGCCCCGCCCGGCGTGCGATGCCCTAGTGGGACGGGGAGCAGCTGGGCAGACCCTCGGGATGCCCGCTGCTGATCTTCTGCAGTGCCTTGACGGCGTCACCTATGGTGTCGACCTTGACGAGGGTGAGCCCCTCGGGGGTGTCCTTCGCCGCGGAGGCGCAGTTGTCCTTCGGGGTGAGGAAGTACTCGGCGCCCTTGGCGCGCGCGCCGACCGTCTTCATGGAGATACCGCCGATCGGGCCGACCTTGCCGTCGTCGTCGATGGTGCCGGTGCCCGCGATGAACTTGCCGCCGGTGAGGTTCTGCTCGCTGAGCTTGTCGACGATGCCGAGGGCGAACATCAGCCCGGCGCTGGGGCCGCCCACATCGGCGAGCTTGACGTCGATGGTGAACGGGAAGACGTGGTCGACGCCCGCCTGGATGCCGACGAGGGCGCGGCCGTCGGCCTTCACCGTCGGGACCGTGATGTCCTTGCGGCCGCTCCCGGGCTGCTTCCCCTTCTTCTCGTCCGCCGCCGCGTTCTTGGCGGGGATGACCGTGAAGACGACCTTGTCCCCGGGCTTGTGACGGGTGACGAGCTTGGTGACGTCGTCCCGCGCCTTCACCGGCGTACCGTCCACGGCCTTGATCACATCGCCGGCGTGCAGCAGGCCGTCGGCCGGCTTGCCCTTGAGCACGGAGGCGACGACGGTCTGGGTGGCGACGGGGATGTTCAGCTGCTTCAACGCCGCGACCTTGGCGCTCTCCTGGGACTGGGAGAACTCCTCGGCGTTCTCCTGGTCGGCCTGCTCGGCGGTCTGCCCCTCGGGGTAGAGCGTCTTGTGCGGGACGACGGCGGCGTCGGGGTCGAGCCAGCCGTAGACCGCTTCCAGGAGATTCATGGTGTAGTCGGGGCCGGTGACGCGGACGGTGGTCATGTTGAGGTGACCGGTCGTCGGATACGTCTTGTGGCCGGAGATCCGCAGCACCGGCTGGCCGTCGTGGTCGCCAAGGGTGTTGACGGTGGGGCCCGGTGACATCTCGGCGTACGGCACGGGAATGAGCACCCCGGCGCAGAGCAGCGCGATCAGCATCAGTGTCGAGGCGAGCAGCGTCGCGGTGCGGCGTGGCATGGAACGACAGTACGGGACGGGTATGACAACCGGCTCGCGGGGCCGTCCGTACGAGGCGATCGGCCGACGGCCGCCCGCCGCCCGGACGTTCCGGTGCGGCGGGCGGCCGTCGGGTCAGACCAGATCGGATCCGGAGTGCTCGCGCTCCATCGCGGCCCGGAAGCGTTCGTATCCGGCGAGTTCCGCGATGTCACCGCCGCTCTTGCGGTTGCGTTGTGCCCAGGTGCTCCACAGGACGGCGGCGAGCGCGGCGAGAACCGGAATCAACAGCCAGAGGAGCGCACCCATAGTGGCCTCCTGAAAATGTCCCACCGCGATCGACGAATAAGCAGATTAACCATCTGCCAGCTCAACGCTCACGCCAGGGGGCGGGTTACGCAACCGGAATCCACCCACCCGGTCGGCTCCGTGTCCGGGGGCCGTCCGGGCGGTGTGCCGGGGCCGGGTGCGTGATCCGGGGTGCGTTCAGGCGCCGACCCACTCCTCGGTGCCGTCCGAGAAGGTCTGGTGCTTCCAGATCGGCACCGTCGCCTTGAGGTCGTCGATCAGCCTGCGGCACGCGGCGAACGCCTCGGCGCGGTGCGGGCAGGAGACCGCGACGACGACGGCGAGATCGCCGACGGCCAGATCGCCGACGCGGTGGACGGCGGCCAGCGCGCGGACCGGGAAGTCGGCGGCGACCTTCTCGGCGACCTGCCGCAGCTCCGCCTCGGCCGTGGGGTGCGCGGAGTAGCCGAGCCCGTCGACGTCGGTGCCGCCGTCGTGGGAGCGGACCGTGCCGACGAACAGCGCGGTGCCGCCCGCCGCGGCGTCGCCGACGGCCGCGAACACCTCGTCGACGGAGAGCGGCGTCTCGCGGATCGCCAGCAGCCGTACGGGGTCGGCCGCCGCCCGCTCTCCGGGGTGGTCACGGCCTGGGGTCGGGGTGACGTGCGTGCCAGACATGCCGCCATCGTGCCGCACCGGGCCCCGGAACGGGAATGGCCGTTTCCCCCGGGCGCGGGACGCCCGCACTTGGAGGGTCCTACAGGCACAGGCCCCCGGGCGCCGCACACGGCGGGCCCGGTCAGATCCGGCGGCGGGCCTTCCGGGCGCGGCGGACCAGCGCGGCGGTGCCCAGAAGGGCGACGGTCGCACCGGCGGCGCCGGCGGCGGTGGCGTCCTTGCGGCCCAGACGGCGTCCGGCGACGGTGTGCCGTCCGGCGACCTCCTCCAGCAGCTCGGCGAGGACCTCCTCGTTGGTCCACCGGGGCCGCCAGCCCGCCTCGTGCAGCCGGCTGCCGCTGACCACCCAGGGGTGCATGGTGTACGCGAGGTCCCCGGCGGGCGAGGGGGTCAGCCCGATGCGGTGCAACCGGGCCGCGGCGCCCAGGGCGACCGAGGACGGCAGTTCCATGCGCCGGATGCCGGACAGCTCCTCGACCTCCTCCTGGTCCAGCCAGCCGTCGCAACCGACCGCCAGCTCGCCCTCGACCTTCTCCAGGGCGGCGTACTCCAGGGCGCCGACCAGGTCCTCGACGTGGCAGAACTGCCAGGCGGGGCGGGAACCCGCGACGACCAGGAGGCGCGGCGACTCGAAATAGCGGGTCAGGGCGGTGTCGGTGCCGCCGACGAGGACGGCGGGCCGGACGACGGTGCAGTTCAGGCCGGGGTGGGCGCGGGGCGCGCGCTGGGCGAGGCGTTCGATCTCCAGGAGGTCGCCGACCCCGGTGGCGTCGGCGGTGGCCCGCAGCTCGGCGTCCTCGGCCAGCGGGATGTCGTTGTCGGGGAGCGCGCCGTAGACCATCGCGGAGGTGCAGAGCACGACGCGGTGCACCCCGGCGGCGGCCGCGGCGGTCAGGACGGTCTGGGTGCCGCGGACGTTGTAGGCGGTACGGGCGGCGGCGTCGGACTCCAGGTCGAGGTCGAGCGCGAGGTGCACGACGACGTCGGCGCCCTGCAGTTTCCCGGCGATGGCCGGGTCCCGGATGTCCAGGACGTGCCAGTGGGCCTCGGGGACGTCACCGCGCCGCTCGTCGATGGCGATGACCTGCTTGACCTCGTCGGATGCGGCCAGGGCGCGGGTCAGCAGCGCGCCGACGCCGGTGGCGGCTCCGGTGACGGCGATGACGGGGCGGCGGCCTGGCCGCGGGGCCGGGCCCTCGGTGCCGGGCCCGGTCTGCGGGGTCGGGGCGTCAGCGTTTCGCGCTGCGCGAACGGTCGGATCTGGGGAACTCACCGGGCGTCTCCAGCGGTTGTCTTCAGTACGTATGCGTACCGGCGCGTACGTACAGGTGGCGTCCATCCTGCCGCAGGCGTCCCGACAGCGGAGCACCGAGCCCCGAAGCTCTCGGGGTGTCTAGGCTGGAGGGTGATGTCGGGCAGCCGCCGTCGGCCCGGGGCCGGCGGCCCTACGAGCCGAGGAAACCCGTGAGTGACACCCCATTCGGATTCGGCCTTCCGCCGGAGGAGCCGGAGGACGGCGACAACGGCAAGAAGAAGGGCGGCCAGGGAGGTAGCCAGGGCCCCGCGGACCCGTTCGGGTTCGGCGGCGGGAGCGGTGGCGCGGACAATCCGTTCGCGGCGCTCTTCGGCGGCATGGGCGGCCCGGAGGGCCAGATGAGCCCCGGCGACCTCGGCGCCGCCTTCCAGAAGCTGGGCCAGATGCTCTCGTACGAGGGCGGGCCGGTGAACTGGGAGATGGCCAAGGACATCGCGCGGCAGACGGTCGCGCAGGGCACCGAGGAGGGCGGCAAGGACGCCTCCGTCTCGCCGGGTGAGCGCACCGCGGTCGAGGAGGCGGTCCGCCTGGCCGACCTGTGGCTGGACGGTGTGACGTCGCTGCCGTCGGGTGCCGGGACGGTCGTGGCGTGGAGCCGGGCGGAGTGGGTCGAGGAGACCCTGCCGGTCTGGAAGGACCTGGTGAATCCGCTCGCGGAGCGGGTCGGGTCGGCGATGGGCGATGTGCTGCCCGGTGAGATGCAGGCCATGGCGGGTCCGCTGCTGGGCATGATGCGCTCCATGGGCGGTGCGATGTTCGGCACCCAGATCGGGCAGGCGCTGGGCGTTCTGGCGGGCGAGGTCGTCGGCTCCACGGACGTGGGGCTGCCGCTGGGCCCGGCCGGGAAGGCGGCGCTGCTGCCCAAGAACATCGCGACGTTCGGCTCCGGGCTCGGCGTGCCCGAGGAGGAGGTGCGGCTCTATCTGGCGCTGCGGGAGGCCGCCCACCAGCGGCTCTTCGCGCATGTGCCGTGGCTGCGCTCGCATCTGTTCGGCGCGGTGGAGGGATACGCCCGGGGCATCAAGGTCGACACCTCGAAGCTGGAGGACGTCGTCGGCCAGATCGACCCGCAGCACCCCGAGGAGCTGCAGAACGCCCTTCAGCAGGGCATGTTCCAGCCGGAGGACACCCCGGAGCAGAAGGCCGCGCTGGCGCGGCTGGAGACGGCGTTGGCGCTGGTCGAGGGCTGGGTGGACGCGGTGGTGCACGCCGCCGCGGCGCCGCATCTGCCGTCCGCGGACGCGCTGCGGGAGACGCTGCGGCGGCGGCGGGCGACCGGTGGCCCGGCGGAGCAGACGTTCTCCACGCTGATCGGGCTCCAGCTGCGGCCGCGGCGGCTGCGGGACGCCTCCCGGCTGTGGGCGTCGCTGACGGACGCCCGGGGTCTGGAGGGCCGCGACGCCCTGTGGGCGCACCCGGACATGCTGCCGACCGCCGCCGATCTCGACGATCCGGACGGCTTCGTCCACCACGAGCAGATGGACTTCTCCGAGCTGGACAAGATGCTGGGCGATGCGGCGAGCGGTACCGAGGGGCCGCGGAAGCCGCAGGCGGACGGCGGTTCCGGCGCGGACGGCGAGGGTGACACGAAGGGCGACGGCGGCCGATGAGCCTCCACGACGAGGCGGTGCGGGCGCTCAAGGAGTGGTCCGCGCCGTCGCCCACCCAGGAGAAGCTGCGGCTGGCGTACCTGGAGCATCTGGCCGCGCACCCCGACGGTACGGGCAAGCCCTGCCGGGCGGGGCATCTGACGGCGAGCGCGCTGGTGATCGATCCGGTGGGCGGGCGGGTGCTGCTGACGCTGCACCGCAAGCTGAAGATGTGGCTGCAGATGGGCGGTCACTGCGAGCCGGAGGACGCGACGCTGGCGGACGCGGCGCTGCGTGAGGCGCGTGAGGAGTCCGGCATCACGCGGGGCCTGGAGCTGCTGCCCGGCGGCCCGGTGCGGCTGGACCGCCATCACACACCGTGCGCCTGGCATCTGGATGTGCAGTACGCCGCGGTGGTGCCCGAGGGCGCGGTGGCCCGGATCAGCGACGAATCGCTGGATCTGCTGTGGTTCCGCTACGACGAGGTCGCGGCGGTCGCCGACGACTCGGTGGTCCGGCTGATGGAAGGCGCGCGGGCGCTGCTGTAGCGGGCATGCCCGGGGCGCCGTACGGGCGGGTGCCGCACGGCCGGCGGCGGCGCCCGGTCGGCCGCCGTACGGGCTGCCGCCGGAGCGCCGTCTCCGCAGCCGTGAAGAGCAGGCTCCGCGGCTCCGCGGTCGGAGGAGATCCGGGCCCGGGTGGCTTCGCCGTCCCGGGCCCGGACCCGCGCCGTCAGTTGGTGAAGATGTTGCCCTGGTTGTAGCCGCGGGCGCCCTGCTGGCCCATGCCGAACTGGGCGGCGAGGCCGGAGCCGATGACGGCGTTCTGCGGCGGGAGCAGTTCGCTGGGCTGGACCAGGGCGTATCCCTGACCGAGGAAGCTCAGCTCCCAGCCCTCGCCGGTGTTGCCGCGGCGGCGCCAGACGCCGGAGGAGTGTGTCTGGGCCTGCATCTGGACGCGCAGCGACGCGGACCAGGCGACGACCGCGTCGGCGTCGGCGTTGACGTAGGTCTCCGGGGTGACCGGCAGCATCAGCGGCTGGCCGGAGGTCATGAGGACGACCTTGCCCTGACCTGCGATGTTGAGCTGGTACTTGCCGGTGCCGGAGATGCCGTACTGGCTGTCGACGGAGACGGCGTCCCAGTGGAGACCGGAGTCGAGCGCCAGGACGTAGCTGCTGTCGACGGTGAGGCCCTGGTGGTCGACGTCGAGGATGTGGACGTACTGGGCGAGGTTGGCGAGGTAGACGGTCCCCTGGCCGGAGATACGCATCAGGTCCAGGCCCTCACCGGTGACGGCGCGGGCGCGGTGCTGGCCCTGGGTCTGGTAGTCGCCCTCGAATTCGAGGAGTCCCTGGTAGGCGACCATGGAGCCCTTACGGGCGAGGAGGTCCTCGTGTCCTTCGAGGGCGACGCGCAGCAGCTGGGAGTTCTGCAGTGCGTAGCGGTCCTGGGTCTGCGCCTCGGTGTGGGCGAAAAGCGGGCTCTGCATGTTCCTCGGTCCCCCTTCAGCCCCGGGCCCGGAGCCGGTCGGTGCTGTCCTCGCTGGGCTGGACGACGACGAAACCCTGGCCGGAGAAGCCGAGTTGGTACGCCTCGCCGCTGCCGCGTCCGATCATCGAGGACGCCTTGAAGCTGCGCTTGCCCTTCATCTTCAGGTTGGTCGACCAGGCCACGAGGGCGTCGGGGTCGACGTACGTCTCGTCCTCGCCGCGTCCGCAGTCGACGACGATGGGGGTGCCGCGGGAGGTGAGGGCCACCCAGCCGGTGCCGGATATGCCGACGTTGAACAGTCCCTGACCGGCGAACTTGGCCATGCCCTTGACGCGTTGGACGCCCCACTGGAGCTGGGCGTCGAGGGCGAGGAGGTTGGTGCCGCTGACGGACAGCGACTCGCCGTTGAGGTGGATGCAGACGACGTCGGCGCCGTAGTCGGCGAGGTAGAGGACACCGTCACCGCTGCACTTCATCAGCGGGGCGCCCTCGCCGGTGATCCACTGGGAGGCCATCTGACGGACGGCGGGCGGGTTGGGCTCGTACTGGATGAAGCCCTCGTAGGCGATCATCGATCCGGTGCGGGCGTAGACGTCGTGGCCGCTCTGCATGGCGATCTTGGCCATGGCGCTGCCGTGGTTCTCCATGCGGGCGGCGGGCGGGGTCGGGGCGTAGCCCGACAGCTGCTGCTGGGTCATGATGGCGGGCTCCCTCAGACCTCGTAGGGCTGGACGACGATGAAGTTGCCGGGCGCGCCGCGGAACTGGAGGTTCACGGACTCGCCGGAGTGGCCGGGGTAGGCGTGGCGGCGCATGCTCACCTGGCTGGAGACGATCACCTGCGCGGCGGCGGACCACGCCACGACGGCGTTGGCGTCGGCGAAGGTGGTGGGCGTGACGGGCAGGACGACGGGGGTGCCGTGGGTCTTGATCACGACGGTGCCGGTGCCCTGGAACTGGAGGGTGAACAGGGCGCCCCCCGGTATGCCGTGGCCCTCGATACGGCGCACCTCGTGCTGGAGCGACTCGTCGAAGGCGAGGACGCTGTCCGCGGAGACGCACAGGGCGTCGCCCTGGAGCTCCACGGGGTGGATGTGGGTGCCCTCCTCCGCGAAGAAGACCTGGCCCTGGCCGGTGCAGCGCATCAGCTGCATCTCCTGGCCGGTGGCGTTGCCGACGAGGCGGCCGCGCAGGCCCGCGCCCTTGTAGTTGAAGTCGACCTTGCCCTGGTAAAGCACCATGCTGCCCTGGCGGGCGAGGACCGCCTGGCCGTCGACACCGAGGTCGACGCGGATCAGTTTGCCGTTCTGGAGCGTCCAGCGCTGCCCGGTGGGGGCTTCCTTGTACTTCTCCAGGACGACGCCGAGACCGGGCCCGCCGTCCTGCGGCACGGCCGGTGCCTGACCGGGGTGGGGCGCGCCGGGCGCCTGCCCGTACGGGGCGGGGGCCTGCGGCGGGAACTGTCCGGGCGGCCCTTGCGGCGCGCCGGGGCCGCCGGGCGCGGGTGCCCCGCCGTAGGGCGCCTGCCCCGGGGTGCCGTAGGGGGTCTGCCCGTACGGGTCGGGGCCGGGTGCGGGCTGTCCGTACGGCGCCGGGTGCTGGCCTCCGGGGATACCGGGGGCGGCGGGCGGCGGTACGGGTGCGGCGGCCGGCGTCATCGGGGCGCCGGGCGGGACGAGGGGCGCGGCCATGGTGGGCGCGTTGTGCACCTGGGGCGCGGCGGGCTGCGGCTGCTGGGGTGCGGGCGGGGTGCCCTGGGGAGCGCCGAAGCCGGGGGCCGGCTGCTGCGGGGCGGCCGGCTGGGGCTGCGGGGGCGCCGGGGCCTGCGGCGCGGCGGGGGCGGCGAAGGCCGGGGCCGGCCCGGCAGGCGGGGCGAAGGCGGGCGCGGCCTGCGCGGGTTCGGACGCGGCGGTCTCAGGGGCCGCCTCCTCCTCGGCGACCTCACCGCCGAAGTTCTTCAGCAGCGCCTCCAGGCCGCCGTCGAAGCCCTGGCCGACGGCGGCGAACCGCCAGACGTCCTTGAGGTAGAAGTCGCCGAGCATGACGGCGCGCTCGGTGCTGAACTCGGAGCCGTTGAAGGAGTAGCGGGCGACCTCTTCGCCGCCCGCGACGATGCGGAGGTAGCCGGGGCCGATCTGGGAGACCTGGCCGGCGCCGTCGAGAGCCGCGGTGAACGACAGCTTCCGGATGTGCGGCGGGACGCGGTCGAGCGTGACCCGGAAGGACTGGGTGTCCCCGGCCTGTTCGCCGAGCTGCTGGATGGCCTGCTCGGGCGAGGCGGGCTGGTTGAAGAAGATGAAGTACCGGTCGTCGGAGAGCCGTTCGTCGGCGTCGAGACCGAAACAGCTGATGTCGAAGGTGAGCCCCGGTCCGCCGATCTGCACGCCGACGTACAGGTCGGTGCCTGCCGTCAGATCACCGATCTTGGCCTTGTGGCCCCGCTGGAATTCCCTGGCCATAGGTAACGCCTGTCCCCCGCTCCGGCTGTGGGTCGGTACTGCGGGTCAGGCTATCCGCTGCCACCGACAGTGCGGGGCGCCGGGGCGTGATCGGTGCGGGTCCGGGGTCAGCCGGAGGCTGCGGGCGGGTGCGGCAGACGGCCGGCGGCGGCGACGCCTTCGAGGTAGCCGCGGGCCCGTTCGGTGCGCGGATAGGCGTCGAGCAGTTCCCAGAACCGCCGCCCGTGGCCGGGTACGAGGAGGTGGGCGAGCTCGTGCAGCAGGACGTAGTCGACCACGTATTCGGGCATGCCCTGGAGGCGGTGCGAGAGGCGGATGGTGCCCTCGGCAGGGGTGCACGAGCCCCAGCGGCTGTTCTGGTTGGTGACCCAGCGCACCGACGCCGGGCGGGCGGCGCCGTCCAGGAACCGTGCCGACAGTCCGGCGGCGCGTTCGGCCAGCTCGGCGTCGCCGGGGCGCCGCCTGCCGTCCTTCGCGGCGAGCCGCTCCAGCATCACGGCGACCCAGCGTTCCTCCTCGGCGCGGGACATCCGGTCCGGTATCAGGACGACGGTGCGGTCGCCCTCCCGGCGGGCGGAGACGGTGCTGCGCCGCCGGGCGCTGCGCCGCACCTCGACGGGACCGGGCGCCGCCGGGGCGCCGGAACGGGAGTCACGAGGGTCGGGGGCGGCGGGTCGCAGGGGTCCTCCTTCTCCGGGGCGTACGGGGTGCGTGGCGGGTGTGCCGCGCCCGAGGCTACTCGCGGCCACCGACATCCGTCCCGGCCCGGAGCCAGGCCGGTTGTCCACAGGCGGCCAGATTCGTATGACCGCGTGGCATCGGCCTGTGGACAACTCGCGGGGGCTTCCGGCCGCCGGCGCATGCTGTGTTCTCAGTCCGCGGAGGGCCCGCGGAAGGACCGGTGAACGGGGGCGGATGCGATGCGTCCGATGATCAAGCCGGCGCTGCGGCGCGGTTGGCGGGACAGGGCGACGGTGCAGTACGGAGTGGCGCCCGCGCACGCGGTGGTGGTGGGGCCCATCGACATCGCGACGGGCTACTTCCTCGATCTGATCGACGGCACCCGCACCCTGGACGAGCTGCTCGCCCAGGCCCGTGCGCTGGATCTGGCGCCCGCCCGCGCGCGGGGCGTGCTGGACCGGCTGGGCGCGGCGGGGCTGCTGGAGGTGGCGTCCGGGGGCGGTCCCGGTGCCGACGCGGTCCGGGCGGACGCCGCGGCCTGTGCCCGTCTCCGCCCGGACCTGGCGTCGCTGTCCGCGCGGTATCCGGAGACCGCAGGTGCGTGGGGGCGTATAGGGGCGCGGCGGGCGGTCCGCGCGCGGGTGCGGGGCGCCGGTCGGGTGGGGGCGGCCGTCGCCGCGCTGCTCGCCGCGTCGGGCATCGGCCGGGTGGAGGTGCTGGACGGCGGGAAGGTCGAGCCGTGGGACGTACTGCCCGGCGGGTACCGCGCGGACCAGATCGGAGAGCGGCGGGCCACGGCCGCACGGCGGCTGGTGCGCGAGGCGTCGCCATGGGAGCGGGTCCCTCGGCCGGTGGTCCCGGTGAGCGAGACGGGCGAGCCGGGCCTGTCCCTGGTGGTCCTCACCCCGCGGGACGGGCTGGGCGCGTACACCCCCGACCCGCTGCTGTCCGAGCCGCTGCTGACGGCCGGTATCCCGCATCTGTACGCGGGCGTGATCGAGGGGACGGGTGTGGTGGGTCCGCTGGTGGTACCGGGCCTGTCCGCGTGTGCCGGGTGCGATGAGCTGCGGCGTACGGAGGCGGAGCCGGCGTGGCCGAGGCTGCTGGCGCAGTGGCGGTCGGGCCGGGCCTCCTCCGCGGTGCCGGCGTGTGACGCCTCGTTGGCCACGCTGGTCGCCGGGCAGGCCGCAGCGCAGGCGTTGACGTTCCTCGACGGGACGCTGCCGCCGTGCACCGGCGCCCGGTGGGAGTTCGCGCTGCCGGGTGCGGGCATGCGCACCTCGTCGATCGTGCCGCACCCGGAGTGCGGGTGCGGTGCCGCGCGGTCCGCGGCATCCGAGGCCGCCTCGGTCCCGGAGCGGCAGCACGCCACAATGACGGAGTAACCCCGCTCGGGGACAGTGTGAGTTGGAGGGGCGCATGTCTGATCTTCCCCGTAAGGCAGTCACCCGTACCGCCAAGCTGGCCGCGCTGCCCCTGGGGTTCGCCGGCCGCGCCACCTGGAGTCTCGGCAAGCGGATCGGCGGCCGGTCCGCCGAGATCGTCGGCCGTGAGCTGCAACAACGCACCGCCGAACAGCTTTTCAAGGTGCTGGGTGAGCTGAAGGGCGGGGCGATGAAGTTCGGGCAGGCGCTGTCCGTCTTCGAATCGGCGCTGCCGGAGGAGGTGGCCGGCCCGTACCGCGCGGCGCTGACCAAGCTTCAGGAGGCGGCGCCACCCATGCCGACGAGCACCGTGCACGCCGTCCTCGCCGAACGGCTGGGCGAGGAGTGGCGGGAGCTGTTCCAGGAGTTCGAGGACAAGCCGTCGGCGGCCGCTTCCATCGGCCAGGTGCACCGGGCGGTGTGGCACGACGGCCGTGCCGTGGCGGTCAAGGTGCAGTACCCGGGCGCCGGCGAGGCGCTGCTGTCGGACCTCACCCAACTGAGCCGCTTCGCCCGCCTGCTGGGCCCGCTGATCCCCGGCATGGACGTCAAACCGCTGATCACCGAGTTGCGCGACCGGGTCGCGGAGGAGTTGGACTACGCGCTGGAGGCCGAGGCACAGCAGGCGCACGCCGCGGAGTTCGGCGGCGACGGGGACGTCCGGGTCCCGGCCGTGGTCCACCAGAGCGATCAGGTCCTGGTCACGGAGTGGCTGGACGGCATACCGCTGGCAGAGATCATCGCCTATGGCACCCCGGAGCAGCGGGACCGCGCGGGGCAGTTGCTGGCACGGTTCCTGTTCTCCGGCCCGGCACGTACGGGTCTGCTGCACGCCGACCCGCATCCGGGCAACTTCCGGTTGCTGGCCGACGACGGGCCGGTGAGCGAATGGCGGCTCGGAGTCCTGGACTTCGGGACGGTGGACCGGCTGCCCGAGGGGCTGCCCCCGACGATCGGCACCGCACTGCGGATGACGCTGGACGGCCGGGCCGAGGTGGTCCATCAGCAGTTGTGCGACGAAGGATTCGTGAAGGAGTCCGTAGAACTGGACCCGGAGGAGGTGCTGGAGTATCTGCTGCCGATCATCGAACCGGCACAGGCCGAGGAGTTCACCTTCACCCGGGAGTGGATGCGGCGTCAGGCCGCCCGCATCAGCGACCCCCGCTCCCCTGCCCACCAGCTGGGCAAACAGCTCAACCTTCCCCCCGCCTACCTGCTGATACACCGGGTCACGCTGAGCACCATCGGCGTGCTGTGCCAACTGGGGGCGACGGTCCGGCTGCGCGGCGAACTCACCGACTGGCTGCCGGGCTTCGTCTCTCCGGACGCCCCCGCCGACAAACCGGACGAGACGGGGGCGGTGGAGCCGGACGACCGGGTGGCCACGGAAGGAGCCACCGGCTGACACCGGGGACACCCCGGCCCGCACGGCGTCGGCAGGTCACCAGTGGACGGAGTCCAGGCGTCCTTCGATGGCACGGAGGTTCTCCCGCGCGCAGCCGTCACAGTGGTAGCGCCGGACACCGTTCTCCACCGAACAGGTCCACAGCGGCGGGCTTCCCTCGGCAACAGCGCCGCAGCGGGCGCAGGAGATGCCGGGAGCAGCACCGTCCCGGCTGCCCGTGTTCGTTCCCGGGCCGTCCTCGGCTTCGGTGTCGGTCCCGGCCGTCGGCTGCTGCGCCGTGCCATGTGTCGTGCGGTCCACCGTACGACGATATCTCCGCAGGCCCCGCCGCAGCGGAGACACGCGCCCGGGGCCCATCCGGCAGGACAGGCCTCGGCGCACAGCACACGGAGCGGGCCCCGTGGAGCCCCTGCCACGGCCGCCCGGCCGGGGAGGGACCGCACGCGCCCGCTCTCGTGATCCTGCTACCGCGTCACTGCATCACGGCCATGGCCAGAGCGCGACGGGCGCGGAGCGACGCGCGTTCCGCGCGCCGCTGCATACGCCGCGCGGCCGCGAGCCGGTGGCCGGTGCGTTCGGACTCGGCTTGTTGCAGGCGTTCGTGCATATGGGCACGCGCCAGGGCTTCTGGGATGAGTTGCATTTCGAGGTTCCTGTTCTGACGCGACTCGATCGCACCGGAGTTCACGGGTGCGGGCATTTCGGTGACGGTGGGGTTCATGACTGGGTCCTGCTTCCGGGGGTCCCGCGTGCCGGGACGGTCGATCGTTCCTGTGCCGGGGGTGTTCATGCCGCGACCGGGTTCTTGCGCGGACGGCCCCTCGGACGCTTCCGCGCCACGACGACGCCCTGGACGAACAGCTCTCCGCCCCAGACACCCCACGGCTCACGGCGGTCCTTGGCACCCGCCAGGCACGCCTCACGCACCGGACAGGTACGGCAGAGCGACTTGGCGTACTCCACATCCGCCGGGGATTCGGCGAAGAAGACCTCGGGGTCGTAGGTCCGGCACGGCACGGCGGCGCCGAGACGGTCGATTTCGTTGTCCAGCTCGGTGAGGGGCAGCAAGGAGTTCTCCTGAGGATCGGGCGGAGGGATCAGGTCGGTCGCAACGGACGGGGTGTGCGTCTGCAGTTGCACGGTGTGTGTTCCTCGTCTGTGTGGCCCGGCGGTGGCCGGGCGCTGGGCAAACAAAAGGGCCGCGGATCCCGGTGGGGGTTCCGCGGCCCTGGAAGGCGCCGACCTGATCATGCCGATCAGGCTGGATCTCTCCAGGGTTCAAGGCCGCGGTAGGCCCACGTTTCATGCTGGCGGTACTGCTGCTGGGATCCGGCACCATTGGCTGCCGCGGGGACAGAGGCATTCGCCACTGCCGCCACTGCCGCTACCGCAGGTGCCTGCGCCGGTCGCGCACTGCGCTCCTCCGCCACGAGGGACAGGAGGGACTCGGGACGCTTGACCTCGACACCGGAGAGGCGGCCGAAGCCGGACATACCGGTGCCCAGGAGCGAGGAGCCGAGAGCGCAGGGGGCGACGACCGAACGATCGGTCATTTTGTTCATCTCGATAAAGCTGATCACTGGTCTCGCCTCCTCTCGGCGTCTCGGTGGACCGGGAATCCCGTTCCAAACATGTTCAAGTACAACACGGAAGTTTCCGGACCCGGAAGCCCGTCATCACCGTGCTTCCGAAGGCTATGGGGATGCCGTCCGCGTGCGCAAACTATTTTTCCGACGAGTTTTCCGCGGACTCCCCGCCGTCCGCGCCGGTGCCCCCCGCAAGGCCGTCCGCAGCACCGGCGTCAAGCTCCTGACCTGCGCACAGAGCCAGCACCTCGGCCCCGAAACGGTCCAGCTTCCGCCGCCCCACACCGGAGATCTGCGCCAGCTCCCCCGCCGAATCCGGCACCGCCTCCGCGATCGCCATCAATGTCTTGTCGGTGAACACGCAGTACGTCGGCTGCGACAGCCGTGCCGCCTGCTCCGCACGCCAGTCGCGCAACCGCTCGTACAGCCCCTCGTCCAGCTCCGACGGGCAGTCCTCGCAACGCATCAGCTTCATCTCGCCCGCGTCCGTCAGGGTCCGGCCGCACACCCGGCACCGGGCGGGCTTGCGGTCCCGGCGACGGAAGCCGCCCGACAGGCCGCCCGCGCCCCGTTCGACACCGCCCACGGCCACGCCGGCCGCGCGGCGGGGCGTACCGCCGCCACCGGGCCGCAGACCGTTCAGGAACCGGCTGGGGCGCCGGGACGCCCGACCCCCCGGCGAACGCGCCAACGACCACGACAAGCCCAGATGCTCCCGCGCCCGCGTCACCCCCACGTACAGCAGGCGCCGCTCCTCCTCCACCTCCGCGTCGGACGTCGCATGGGAGATCGGCACCATGCCCTCGGTCAGCCCCACCAGGAACACCGCGTCCCACTCCAAGCCCTTCGCGGCATGCAGCGAGGCCAGCGTCACACCCTCGACCGTCGGCGCGTGCTGCGCCCGCGCCCGCTCGTCCAGCTCGGCCACCAGATCCGCGAGCGACGCCTCCGGACGGGCCCTCGCGAAGTCCTCCGCCAACCGCATCAACGCCGCCAACGACTCCCAGCGATCCCGCACCGCCCCCGAACCCTCCGGCGGCCGACTCGTCCAGCCCTTCGTGCTCAGCACCGCCCGGACCTGCGACGGGACGTCCACCGCGTCGTCCAGCAGCGCATCGTTCCCCCCGAAACGCGCGGCGCTGCGCAGCGCGACCCCCGCCTCCCGGACCTCCGGGCGCTCGAAGAACCGCTCCGCGCCCCGCAGCAGATACGGCACGCCCGCGTCCGCCAGCGCCTGCTCGTACACCTCGGACTGGGCGTTGATGCGGAACAGCACCGCTATCTCACCCGCCGACACCCCCGACGCGATCAGTTCCCCGACACGCCGGGCCACGCCCTCCGCCTCCGCCGGCTCATCGGCGTACTCGACGAACACCGGCTCCGGGCCCGGCGCGCGCTGCGAGACCAACTCCAGGCGGTGCTCCGCCGCCCGGCCGGTCGCCTGTGCCAGCACACCGTTCGCAAGGTGCACCACCTGCGGCGTCGAACGGTAATCCCGCACCAACTTCACCAGCGTCGCGCCCGGATGGCGGGTGCGGAAATTCAGCAGGTGATCGGGGGTCGCGCCGGTGAAACTGTAGATCGTCTGCCCCGGATCACCCACCACGCACAGTGAATCCCGCTCCCCCAGCCACAGCTCCAGAAGACGCTGCTGCAATGGGCTGACGTCCTGGTACTCGTCGACGACGAAATGCTGATACTGCGCCCTGACCTGCTCCGCGATGTCGTGCCGGTCCTGCAGCACCCCCACCGTCAGCAACAACACGTCCTCGAAATCGATGACGCCGCGCTCCCGCTTGAGCTGCTCGTACATCGCGTAGATCTGCCCGACCTCGGCCGCGTCACGAGGCGCCGCACGGCCCGCCTTCACCAACGCCGCCGGATAGTCCGCCGGCACCGTCTGCGTCACCTTCGACCACTCGATCTCCCCCGTGACCTCCCGCAGCTCCGCGCGGTCCAACCGCACCCGGCACCGCGCCGCCGCCTCCGCGACCACCTGCACCTTCCGCTCCAGCAACCGCGGCACCTCCCCGCCCACCGCCTTCGGCCAGAAGAACTGCAACTGCCGCAACGCCGCCGAATGGAACGTCCGCGCCTGCACCCCGCCCGCACCGAGCTGCCGCAACCGGCCCCGCATCTCCCCCGCCGCCCGCGCCGTGAACGTCACCGCCAGCACACTCGCCGGCTGCCACACCCCCGAACGCACGCCGTACGCGATCCGATGCGTGATCGCCCGCGTCTTGCCCGTGCCCGCACCCGCCAGCACACACACCGGACCCCGCAGCGCCGTCGCCACCTCACGCTGCTCCGGATCGAGCCCGTCGAGCACCGCATCGGCCGAATCCGGGACCTGCGGGAAAAGCGAAGAATCCGATGCTTCAGTCACCCCGCCATGCTGCCAGGTCCGCCGGGCGACACCCCAAACCGTCCACAGGGCACCCGGCACCGGTACGACCGCAACCGCCCGCTGTGGACAGCCGACGACGCTCCGCGCCGGAATGTGCTGGAGTGAGGGGAGACACGAGGAGGCCACGTGGGGCGAGGAGGTCACGTGGGGCGGCCCCGCAGCGCGGTCGGAGGGCTGGGGGTGTGGGGCTGATCGTGGTGGGGGCGGAGGAGGGGTGGGGTGGGGGCGGGCCCCCAGGGGGGAGGGACGGGGGAAGGGAGACCGAAGCGGAAAACCCCAGGGCCCGACGAAGCCCCCCTCTCCCCCACGCCCCTCCCCCGCCACGCCACTCCTCGTTCCGCCCCACTTTCCTCAGCCACGCCCCGCCCCTCCCCGCCCCCCGGGAATGCTCCGGCCCCCCGCCACGTTGTCGTGGTGTCGCCGCTTCCGACCGGGGCTTCGGGGTTCCGGTTCGGGTGGGTCGGGTCGTAGGTCCCGTCCTCGTGGCGGCTTCTGTTGCGAGAGTCTTACCGAAGGAGCGCGGGGCGCATGGCGGGCACTGTGACGATGTACAGCACGACCTGGTGCGGTTACTGCCGTCGGCTGAAGAGCCAGATGGACCGTGAGGGCATCGCGTACACCGAGATCAACATCGAGCATGACGCCGATTCCGCGGCGTTCGTGGAGAAGGCGAACGGCGGCAACCAGACGGTGCCGACCGTGCTGGTGGTTCCCCCGTCCGGCGGCGAGAACGTCGTCATGACGAACCCGAGTCTCAACCAGGTCAAGCAGGCGCTGGCCGGCTGAGGTACCGCGTTCCTGTGCCCTCCCCGGGTTCTTCCGGGGAGGGCACAGTCGTGTCCGGACGCGGCTGCGCGGGAGAGGGAGGGCGCGCCGGGCGCCGACGCGGGTACGCGCGCGGCGGCGTCCCCGTCCGGTGTGGAGGGGGGCGCCGCCGCGCGTCAGCCGGTCAGGGCTTGGGGAGCGGCTTGCCGTACCAGAGTTCGATGAGGCGGGCGGCGATGGAGATGCCGTACGGGGGCAGGACCTCGCCGGATTCGAAGGCGGCGGTGAGGTCGTCGCGGGAGAACCAGCGGGCTTCCTCGATCTCCTCGCCGTCGACCTGGATGTCGCAGGAGGTGGCGCGGGCCATGAAGCCGAGCATGAGGCTGGAGGGGAAGGGCCAGGGCTGGCTGGCGACGTACTCGACGTCGCCGACGACGACGCCGGCTTCCTCGAAGACCTCGCGGGCCACGGACTGTTCGATGGACTCGCCCGGTTCGACGAAGCCGGCGAGGGTGGAGAAGCGGCCTTCGGGCCAGTGGACCTGGCGGCCGAGGAGGGCGCGGTCCTGGTCGTCGGTGACGAGCATGATGACGGCGGGGTCGGTGCGGGGGTAGTGCTCGGCGCCGCAGGCGGGGCAGCGGCGGATGTGTCCGGCGGCGGCGATGACGGTGCGTTCGCCGCAGCGGGAGCAGAAGCGGTGGAGGCGCTGCCAGTTCTCCAGGGCGACGGCGTGGACGAGGAGTCCGGCGTCGCGCGGGGAGAGGAGCAGTCCGGCTTCGCGGAGTCCGGCGGCGCGGGCGGACTGGTCGAGGCGGCCGGGAAGGGAGTCCTTCTGGAGGGCGAAGTAGCTGATGCCGTCGTCGTCGGTGCCGAGGTAGTAGCGGTGGGCTTCGGTCAGCGGCGCCTCGAAGGAGGGCGTCATGATCAGTTCGGTGCGGCCGTCGGGGGTGTCGTCGATGAGGGCCTGGCCGCCGGAGACCACGAAGACGCGGGTGGAGGGGTGGCTCCAGGCGGCCGCGAGCCAGGCCTCGTCGAGGCGGTGGTGCGCGGCGCGGTCGATGCCGCTCGGTGCGCTGAAGGTGATCGGCCGGTCAGCGCTGTGGTCGGTCCAGGTGGTCACTGCGGTCTCCAACTTCCCCTGTGGCGTGGGTGGTTGCTGCGTGCGGGGCGCGGGCGGTGTGCGTACGGGGGGTCAGGTGGTGTGCCAGTTCTCCGCGAGGTCGCCCCAGAGGTGGGCGGTGGTTTCGGCGCCCTTGAGGAGGAGGTCGAGTTCCACCTTTTCGTTGGGGGCGTGCCAGCCGTCGGAGGGGATGGAGATGCCGAGGAAGAGGACGGGTGCGCCGAGGACGTCCTGGAGGTCGGCGGCGGGTCCGGAGCCGCCTTCGCGGGTGAAGCGGATCTTCTGGTCGAAGGCGCGGCCCATGGCGCGGACGACGGATTGCAGTGCGGGGTGGTCGAGCGGGGTGAGGCAGGGGCGGGTGGCGCCCCAGAAGGTGAGGGTGTGGCGGATGCCGTCGGGGAGGCGGGCGGCGACCCAGTCGCGTACGGACTGCTGGACGGCGTCGGTGTCCTGGCCGGCGACGAGGCGGAAGGAGAGCTTCAGCTGGGCGGTGGCGGGGACGATGGTTTTGCCGCCGGGGCCCTGGTAGCCGCCGGAGATGCCGTTGACTTCGGCGGTGGGGCGGGCCCAGATGCGTTCGAGGGTGGTGTGGTCCGCCTCGCCGAGGGTGGCGTGGGAGTGGGCGGTGCGCAGCCAGGCGGCTTCGTCGAAGGGGAGTTCGGCGAGGAGGGCGCGTTCCTGGTCGGTGAGGGGGATGACGCCGTCGTAGAAGCCGGGGATGGTGACGCGGCGGTCGGTGTCGTGGAGGGCGGCGGCCAGGCGGGCGGCTTCGGTGGCGGGGTTGGGGACGGCGCCGCCGAAGGAGCCGGAGTGGATGTCCTGGTCGGGGCCGTACAGGTCGATCTGGCAGTCGGTGAGGCCGCGCATGCCGGTGCAGACGGTGGGGGTGTCCTTGGACCACATGCCGGTGTCGGAGACGATCACGGCGTCGCAGGCCAGGCGGTCGGCGTGGCGGGCGATGAGGTCCGGGAAGTGCGGGGAGCCGGATTCCTCTTCTCCTTCGATGAGGAGTTTGAGGTGGACGGCGGGGGTGGTGCGGCCGGTGGCGGCGAGGTGGGCGCGGACGCCGAGGGTGTGGAAGAAGACCTGACCCTTGTCGTCGGCGGCGCCGCGGGCGTAGAGCTTGCCGTCGGCGGTGTGCGGTTCGAAGGGGTCGGTGTGCCAGCCGTCCTCGCGGGCGGCGGGCTGTACGTCGTGGTGGCCGTAGACGAGGACGGTGGGGGCGTCGGGGTCGTCGCTGGGCCAGTGGGCGTAGACGGCGGGGTGGCCGTCGGTCTCCCAGATCTCGGCGGTGGGGAAGCCGGTGGCGGTGAGCTGGGCGGCGAGCCATTCGGCGCTGCGGCGTACGTCGGGGGCGCGGTCGGGGTCGGCCGACACGGAGGGGATGCGCAGCCAGTCGGCGAGGTCGGTGAGGAAGGTCTCGCGGTGGGCGGTGAGGTACGCGTGGACGGCGCTGTCCGGGGTGGTGCTCATGGGTCCGAGCCTATCGGCCTTCCGGGTGAGGGCGGTCGGCGGTCTCGCCGCGGAGGATGCGTTCGAGTTCGGGGCGGCCGGGGAGGTGGGTGGGGCGGATGAGGGTGCCGGTGCGGACGTGGAGGAAGGCGGCGCCGACGGCGGTGGGGGGCAGGTGGTGGCGTTCGGCCCAGGCGAGGCGGTAGATGGCGAGCTGGAGGGGGTCGGCGTCCTGGGTGTGGCCGGTTTTCCAGTCGATGAGGTCGAAGTGGTCGGTGCCGTCGGGGCCGGGGGTGCGGTAGACGGCGTCGATGCGGCCGCTGATGACGCGTCCGACGAGGGTCATACGGAACGGGGTTTCGACGCGGTACGGGGTGCGGTGGGCGTAGGGGGTGCGGGCGAAGGCTTCCTTGAGGGCTTCGAGGTCGTTCTCGTCGGCGATGTCGGGGTGGGCTCCGGGGTCGGCGCCGGGGAGGTCGTCGGGGTCGTGGAGGGGGAGGGGGAGTTCTTCGTGGCGGGAGGCGACCCAGGCGTGGAAGCGGGTGCCGCGGCGGGCTGCGGGCTGCGGCGGGCGGGGCATGGGGCGGGCGAGGTCACGGGCGAAGGTGTCGGGGTCGGCGGCGAGCTGCATCAGCTGGGTGGCGCTGAGGGCGTGCGGGAGAGGGACGTCGCGGACGGTGGCGCGGGCGCGGCGGAGTTCGGCGGTGAGGGCGTCGAGGTCGCGGTCCCAGGAGGCGAGGGTGCGGCGCTCTTCGGGGAGGAGGGGGGCGTCCGGGGCGGTGGGGGCGGGGGTGGTCACGGTAGGAGCGGTGTTCTTGTGGCCGCTGTGGACGGTGCCCTCGTGGTCGGCCCCGGAGGCGGGAACGGGCGCGGCGCCGCTGAGGCCGGCGGCCGCGTGGTCGGTTCCGGTGCCGGCGGGGCCGTGGCCGCTGTTGTCAGGGGCCGTGCCGGGGTGGCCGGTGACGTCGTGGTCGGGGCCGGGGGGTGCGCCGGGGTCCGAGGTGGCGTCGGCCGCGGCAGCGGTGTCGGGGTGGCGGGGGCCGGGGACCGCCGGGTGGTGCGGGGCGGGGGCCGGGAGGAGGTTCGGTTCACCGGCGAAGAGGTCGGTGTCGTCGGTGTGGGGGCGGCCCGTGGTGGGGTCGCCGGGGAGGCGTGCGGGGCTGTGGGCGGCGCCGTCCGTACCGTCGGCGGGGTCGTTCGTGCCGCCGGGGCGGGCGGGCGCGGCTCCGTACGGGGCGGTGCTGCCGCAGGGAGCGGACTCCCCGTCCGGGACGGGCTGCTCATACGGAGCGGCTTCCTCGTACGGGGCAAGCTCCTCGTACGGATCGGGTGCGTCGAACGGATCAGGGTCCCCGTAGCCGAACGGATCAAGGTCCCCGTAGGGCTCGGGCTCCCCGTAAGGGTCCGGCGTGCCGTACGGGGCGGTCGTGGCGTGGTGGCCGGACTCGGCGTGGGGGCCGGGCCCGGCGGACGGGTCGGCCGTCGCGCGGGGGCCGTGCGCGCCGGGGAGACCGGGCTCGGCGTGGAGGCCAGGCGCGCCGTGGAGACCGGGCGTCGCGTACGTACCGGGCGTCGCGTACGGCCTCTCGGGCGGGCTATCGGCGGCGGACACGGCCCTGGAGTGGTCCCCCTCGGGCATCGCGCTGTGGCCGGGAGTGTCAGGCCCCGGTGCTTCCGGTGCCCGCGCGTCTCGGGTGTCCGGTCCTCCGGGCAGGCGGGCGAGGTGGGCGCGGACCGTGGCGGCGGCGGCGCGGCGGTGGGCGGTGGTGGTGGGGTCGAGGGGGAGGGGCCAGTCGTGGGTGGTGGCGTCGTCGGTGAGGGTGGGGTTCTCGGCGTCGTCCTCGGGTGGGTCGGCCCAGACCTCGATCTCGCCGTGGCCGGCCTCGCAATGGGTGCGGAGGGCTTCGAGGAAGGCGGAGGGGCCGCGGGGGCGCTTCTGCTGGGGGCCCCACCAGTGGCCGGAGCCGAGGAGGAGGGAGCGGGGGCGGGTGAAGGTGACGTAGCCGAGGCGGAGTTCCTCGGTGGCCTGGTGGTCCTTCATCGCCTCCTTGAACGCCTTGAGGCCGCGGGCGTCGAAGGTGTCGACGTCGGGGAGGGTGGCGGCGTCGCCGCGCAGGGTGTGCGGGAGGACCTTGGGGCGGGTGGTCCAGGAGTCGCGGGGCTGTTCGCTGGGGAACTGCTTGGCGACGAGCCCGGGGACGGCGACGACGTCCCATTCGAGGCCCTTGGACTTGTGGGCGGTGAGGATCTTGATGGTGTTGTCGCCGCCGGGCAGGGAGGTGTCGAGGCCCTTCTCGTGGCGGGCGGCGGTGCGGAGGAAGCCGAGGAAGGCGGCGAGGGTGGCGTCGCCGTCGAGGGCGGCGCCGCCCTGTTTGGCGGCGAATCCGGCGGCGGTGTCGAGGAAGGTGGTGAGGGTTTCGCGGCGGCGGGCGGCGAGGGCGTGCGGGGAGGCGGCCAGTTCGACGTCGAGGCCGGTGGTGGCGAGGACGCGGTGGAGGACGTCCATGAGGGGGTCGCCGGTGGAGCGGCGCAGGTCGCGGAGTTCGGTGGCGAGGTAGGCGAAGCGTCTGCGGGCCTCGGGTGAGAAGGGGAGGCCGTCGTCGGGGCCGTCGGCTTCGAGGAAGGTGTCGAGGGCGTCGGCGAGGGAGAGCGTTTCGGCCGGGTCGGTGCCTTCGACGGCTTCGGCGAGGCGCCGGGCGGGGTCGTCGGCGGGACCGGTGTGCTGGACGAGGGTGCGGGCGCGGCGGCCGAGGAGGGCGAGGTCGCGGGGGCCGATGCGCCAGCGGGGGCCGATGAGGAGACGGACGAGGGCGGCGTTGGCGGTGGGGTCCTGGAGGACTTCGCAGACGGCGACGAGGTCGGCGATCTCGGGGAGGTGGAGGAGTCCGGAGAGGCCGACGACCTCGACGGGGAGGTCGCGGTCGACCAGCTCGCCCTGGATGCGGGCGAAGTCGGTGGCGGTGCGGCACAGGACGGCGATCTCGCCGGGCGGGGTGCCGGTGCGGACCAGGTGGGCGAGGTGGTCGGCGAGCCAGGTCAGTTCTTCGGCGTGGGTGGGCAGCAGGGCGCAGCGGACGGTGCCGTCGTGTTCGGCGCCGGGGGCGGGGCGGAGGGCTTCGACGCCGGTGTGGCGGGCGCGGAGGGGGGCGGCGAGGGTGTTGGCGAGGTCGAGGAGGCGGCCGCCGCTGCGGCGGTTCTCGCTGAGGGCGTGGCGGTGGGCCGGGGTGCCGTCGGGGAACGGGAAGTGCTCGGGGAAGTCGTCGAGGTTGGCGACGGAGGCGCCGCGCCAGCCGTAGATGGCCTGGCAGGGGTCGCCGACGGCGGTGACGGCGTGGCCGGTGCCGGGGCCCGGGGTGCCGTCGGGGCGGGTGCCGGCGCCGAAGAGTCCGGAGAGGAGGAGGCGCTGGGCGACGGAGGTGTCCTGGTATTCGTCGAGGAGGACGACGCGGAAGGTGTCGCGGAGGAGGGCGCCGACCTCGGGGCGGGTGGTGGCGAGGGTGGCGGAGAGGGCGATCTGGTCGCCGAAGTCGAGGAGGTCGCGGCGGCGTTTGGCGTCGCGGTAGGCGGCGACGAGGGTGGTCAGTTCGCGGCGGGCGCGGGCGGTCTCGGGGACTTTCCGCAGGTCGGCATTGGTCAGCGGGCGGTTTTCGAGGGTGGTGAGCAGCTCGGTGTCGTACCGCTGGAGGTGGTCGGGGGAAACGAGGTGCTCGGCCAGCTCGGCGTCGAGGGCGAGGAGGTCGTCGACGAGGGTGGGGAGGGAGGTGGTGAGGGCGGGGAAGGGGCCCTGGGCGGTGCGCAGGACGCGGGCGGCGAGCTGGAAGCGGGTGGCGTCGGCGAGGAGCTGGGCGCCGGGCTCGATGCCGATGCGCAGGCCGTGGTCCTTGAGGAGGGTGCCGGCGAAGGCGTGGTAGGTGGAGATGTGGGGTTCGCCGGGGTGTGCGTCGGGGGCGGCGGGGTCGTCGGCGGGGGTGGTGACGCCGGCGGCGTGGAGGGCGGTGCGGACGCGTTCCCTCAGCTCGCCTGCGGCTTTGTTGGTGAAGGTGAGGCCGAGGACCTGCTCGGGGGCGACCTGTCCGGTGCCGACGAGCCAGACGACGCGGGCGGCCATGACGGTGGTCTTGCCGGATCCGGCTCCGGCCACGATGACCTGCGGGGCGGGCGGCGCGGTGATGCAGGCCGTCTGCTCCGGGGTGAACGGGATGCCGAGGAGTTCTTTGAGCTGCTCGGGGTCGGTGAGTGGCGCGGACACATCGAAAACGGTAACGGGAGGGACTGACAATCGGGGCCGACGCGACGGTTGTACCTGGTTTGACCTGGGGTGATGTCGGGGCGGCGGGCGGCGGCGCGGGGGCCGGGGCTGCGGGGGCGGCGGGTGAGGTGAGGGTGAGCGGTACGCGGCCCCGGGAGGGCCGGGGCCGGATTTTCCGGCGTGTGGCGGGCGGGCTGCGGGCAGCAGGCGGCGGGGCTGGGCACGGCAGCTCGCGGCCGTACCGGTTTGCCCTGGAGTGGCGCCGGGGCGGCGGGCGGCTGCGCGGGGCCACGCCCACGGGTTCACGGGGACCAGTGAGCAGGTACAGGCGCACGGCCCGCACGCCGCGAAGGGCCGGATCCGGGCTCTCCGGCCCTTCGCGGCGTGCGGCGGACGACGGTGGCCCGGCACCCGGCACCCGCTCGCGTGCCGCCGTCACCCCGCGAACGGCCCGGCAGCCGGTCTTCCGGTCCTCCCCGCCGCCTGGCCCTCACCCGGCCGCCCGGACCAGCGCCCCATCGCGCCCGCCCCCGCTCTCCAGTACGGCCGCCACTGCCACGCTCCGTCCATCAGCGCCTCTCGGCCCCGTAGCCCGCTCAGACCCGCACCCCGCTCGGACACGTGGCCCGCCGTCCGGCTCCGGTCATGGCCTCCCCCGTAGCGCCTCGCGCTCGGAGCCCCTTACTCGACGATCTGGCGGCCCTCCGGCTGTGCGCTGCATGAGGTGCGGAAGGCGCAGTGGGTGCAGTGGGTGCCGGTGGTGGGGGTGAAGCGTTCGTCGAGGACGCGGCCGGCCGCTTCGGCGAGGAGGTCGCCGACCCAGGCGCCGTCGGGGGGTGGCTGGGTCTGGACGGTGGGCAGGGCGTCGCCGCCGTCCTTGCGGGGGGCGCCGAGGCGGAGGTGGACGAGTTGGGCGCCGGCGGTCTCGGGGGTGCGGCCGTCGAAGGCGTCGTCGAGGGCGCCCTGGCGGACGGCGAGCTGGTAGACGGCGAGCTGGGGGTGGTGGGCGACCTCG
The DNA here is from genome assembly GCF_055567035.1 of Streptomyces sp. NPDC027185. NCBI lineage: Bacteria > Bacillati > Actinomycetota > Actinomycetes > Kitasatosporales > Streptomycetaceae > Streptomyces > Streptomyces sp. NPDC027185. The sequence continues at coordinate 536,643 of NZ_JBVHRF010000002.1, forward strand.
GGGCCGGTGGGTTTCTGTTTGCCGGTCTTGAAGTCGACGACGTAGGCGCGGCCCTGGTCGTCGCGTTGGACGCGGTCCATGGTGCCGCGGATACGGATCTGGTGGGGGCCGGCGTCGAGGGTGACGTCGAAGTCGTGCTCGGAGGCGGCGGGGGTGGCGCCGCGGAGGTCGCGTTCGTCGGTGTGCCAGCGCAGGAAGCGTTCCAGGGCGGCGCGGGCGTTCTCCTTCTCCTGGCGGGATTTCCAGGGGGCGTCGAAGGCGAGGGCGTCCCAGACGGAGTCGAGGCGGGCCATGAGGACGGCGAGGTCGGCGGGGGTGCGGCCGGAGGCGACCTCGTCGGCGAGGACGTGGACGACGTTGCCGAAGCCCTGGGCGGCGGTGGCGGGGGCGTCGGCCTTGACCTCGCGGCCGAGGAACCACTGGAGGGCGCAGGTGCGGGCGAGCTGGTCGAGGGCGCTGCCGGAGAGGACGACGGGCTGGTCGCGGTCGCGGAGCGGGGTGGCGTTGTGGGTGGGTTCGGCCAGGCCCCACCAGTTGTCGGGGTGGGCGGCGGGGACGAGGGGGCGGCCGTCGTCGTCGCGGAGGGCGGCGAGGCGGGCGAGGCGGTGGGCGGCGGCGTCGCGGAGGGCGGGGGTGGCGGCGGGGTCGACGGTGGTGGCGCGGAGTTCGGCGACGAGGGCGGCGACGGCCAGCGGGCGGCGCGGGCGGGCGGTGACGTCCTGAGGGGGGACGCCGAGTTCGGTGAGGAAGCGGGAGGGCGCCTCTCCGTCGTCGGCGGCGGCTTTGACGGCGGTGACGACGAGGCGGTCGCGGGCGCGGGTGGCGGCGACGTAGAAGAGGCGGCGTTCCTCGGCGAGGAGGGCGCCGGAGGTGAGGGGTTCGGCGAGTCCGTCGCGGCCGATGCGGTCGGCTTCGAGGAGGGAGCCGCGGCGGCGCAGGTCGGGCCAGAGCCCTTCCTGGACGCCGGCGACGACGACGAGGCTCCATTCGAGGCCCTTGGCGCGGTGGGCGGTCATCAGGCGGACGGCGTCGTGGGTGGGGACGCGGCGGGTGAGGGTGTCGGCGGCGATGTCCTGGGCGGCCAGTTCTTCGAGGAAGTTGAGGGCGCCGCGGCCGCCGGTGCGTTCCTCGGCGCGGGCGGCGGTCTCGAAGAGGGCGACGACGGCGTCGAGGTCGCGGTCGGCGTTGCGTCCGGCGGCGCCGCCGCGGTGCGCGGCGCGTTCCAGACGCTGTGGCCAGGGGGTGCCGTTCCACAGCTCCCACAGGGCGGCTTCGGCGGTGCCGCCGGCGGCGAGAAGGTCCTCGGCGGCCCGCAGGAGGCGGCCGAGGCGCTGGGCGCCGCGGGCATGGGCGGGGTCGTGGGCGACGAGGCGTTCGGGTTCGGCGAGGGCGCGGGCGAGGAGTTCGTCCGACGGGCGGGGCAGCGCGGTGCCCGCGGCCCGCTCCTCCTCGCGCAGGGCGCGCCCGAGCCGCCGCAGGTCGGCGGCGTCCATCCCGCCGAGCGGCGAGGTGAGCAGGTCGAGCGCGGTCTCGGGGGTGAGGTGGGCGGGGGCGAGGGTGCCGCCCGGGGCGGCGGTGTCCGCCGGGGTGTCCGGTACCGGCGCGGGGGCGTCCCCGGGGCCGCCGGACGCGGGTGCCGCCTCCTCGTCGTCGGCCGGCACCGCGGACGCGGGCCCCGGGGTGTCCGGCGCGACGGTCTCCTCCGGGGTGCCCGGACCGTCGGCGGTACCCGGCCCGCCCGGTACGGACGCGGGCTCGGCCACCGGCCCGCCGGGAACAGGCCCCTCCCCCGGGCCGTCAGGTACGGACCCGGGCTCGGCCACCGGATCACCCGGCGCGCCGTCAGCGGCGTCCAGTCCCCCGGCGGGATCCGGCCCGGCCGCGGCCGCATCGCCCGCGGCGGCGTCCCGGGCGCGTTCCAGCGCTCCCCGGGCGGCCACCCGCAACGCCGTGAGCAGCGGGGCCACCGCGGGCTCGTCGCGGAGGGGGAGGTCGTCGCCGTCGATGTCGAGGGGAACGCCGGCGGAGGTGAGGGCGCGGCGGACGGCGGGCAGGGAGCGGGCGCCGGCGCGGACCAGGACGGCCATCTCGTGCCAGGGGACGCCGTCCTCCAGGTGGGCGCGGCGCAGCAGGTCGGCGATGTTGTCGAGTTCGGCGCCGGGGGTCGGGTAGGTGAGGACGTCGACGCGGCCGCCGGGGCGGACGGCGTCCGGTGTGCGGTGGGCGCGGACGGTGGCGGCGGGCAGCCGGGTGAGCGGCATTCGGCGGGCCACTTCGCGGGTGGCGGCCAGGAGGGCGGCGCGGGGGCGGCGGGCGGTGGTGAGGACCGCGACGGGGGCGGGGGTGCCGTCGCCCCGGGGGAAGGCGGTGGGGAAGTCGAGGATGCCGTTCACGTCGGAGCCGCGGAAGGCGTAGATCGACTGGTCGGGGTCGCCGAAGGCGATCAGGGTGCGGCCGGGGGTGCCGGGTGCGCCGCGGGTGGTGCCGGGTCCGGCGAGGGCCGTCAGGAGGCGGAGCTGGGCGGGGTCGGTGTCCTGGTACTCGTCGACGTAGACGGCGTCGTAGGCGGCGGCCAGGCGGGGGGCGACGCCGGTGTCCGGGTCCTCGGCGAGGAGGACGGCGCGGTGGACGAGTTCGGCGTAGTCGAGGACGCCCTGGGCGTCGAGGACGTCGAGGTATTCGGCGAGGAAGCCGGCGGCGGCGGACCAGTCGGGGCGTCCGGTGCGGCGGGCGAAGGCGGCGAGGGCGTCGGGGCCCAGGCCCAGTTCGCGGCTGCGGGCGAGGACGGCGCGGACCTCGTCGGCGAAGCCGCGGGTGGTCAGGCAGGCGCGGAGTTCGTCGGGCCAGGTCACGCGGGCGCGGCCGGCGGCGGCGAGGCGGGCCTGGCCGGCGAGGAGTTCGCGGACGACGAGGTCCTGTTCGGGGCCGGAGAGCAGTCGCAGCGGGTCGGCGAAGAGGTCGGCGTCCTGGTGGGCGCGGACCAGGGCGTAGCAGAAGGAGTGGAAGGTGGTGGCCTGCGGGAGGGCGGTGGAGCCGAGGCGGGCGGCGAGGCGGTCGCGGAGGGCGACGGCGGCCTTGCGGCTGAAGGTGAGGACGAGGATCCGCTCGGGGTCGGCGCCGCCTCCAACGCGGGCGGCGACGGACTCGACGAGGGTGGTGGTCTTGCCGGTGCCGGGCCCGGCGAGGACGAGGAGCGGTCCCTCGCCGTGCTGAACCACCGCGCGCTGCGCGGCGTCCAAGGCAGGAGGCTCCGTCGTCCCCGGGTCGGTCCGCACCAGGCGGTACGGGCCGGGGGCGTCCCGCCGCGGCGCGCGGGGGTGCGGGCGTCGCGGTGTGTCGGAGAGGGAGGAGCTCACGTGGTTCGCCGGTTCTGGTGGAGGTACGGGTCGTGACGGGGCGGAGGTGCGGGCGGTGACGGCGCGGGGCCGTGGCGGGCGGGGCGCCGCCGGGCCCGGACCGGGCGGCCGGTCCGGGCCGCCCCGGTCGTCCGGGGGTGCGGTGCCGGACCTCGACGCTACGCCAGGCGGCGGGCTGGACGGCGGTTGTCCACAGGGTGCCCCCGGGTGGCGAGGGCGCGCGGATTCAGGAGTGCGCCGCCCGGCCGCGGCCCCGGCGCCGGGTGCGCGGGGCCGGTCCGTCGGGGACCGCCGGGCCGTCGTCGCGGCCGCGACCTGCGGTGCGGCCCCCGGGCGTGGCGGCGTCGCCGGGTGCGGGTCCGTCCTCGCCGAGGGGGATCGCGCCCTCCGGGAGGCCCGGGAGGTGGGTGAGGTCGACGACGGTCCGGGCGCCGGGGGCGGTGTCGGGAACGTCACAGCCGGCGGCGGGGCCGAGGGGTCCGTCCCAGCGGGCGCGGCGCATGTCGAGGCGGGCGGTGGAGCCGTCGGCGGTGGTGCGCAGCGGGGTGCCTTCGGCGCGGTAGTGGGCGAGGGCGCGGTGTTCGCTGCCGGGGAGCGGGGCGCCGTCCGCGCGGACCACGCGCCACCAGGGGACGGCGCCGCCGTAGAGGGCCATGGCGCGGCCGACCTGGCGGGGGCCGCCGGCGCCGCGGCCGTCGCGGTCCTCGGCGGCGAGGCGGGCGGCGATGTCGCCGTAGGTCAGGACGCGGCCGGGCGGGATGCGTTCGGCCACGCCGAGGACGCGTTCGGCGTAGTCGGGCAGCTCGGGTGCGGGGCGGATGTCCTTCGGGGGCGGGGTGCCGGGCACGGAGGGGTCAGGTGCGGTGCCGTCGCGGTGGCCACTCATTCGGTCCATCCTGCCGTACCCCGCCGACAACGGCGCGGGGCGTGTGCCGGGGGCCGGGTACGGGCCGCGTGCGGGCCCGTGATGCGGGAGGCTCGGGGTGGGTGCCGGGCGGCGAGCGGGGGCTCGGCTTCCGCTTCTCCCGGCCGCGAAAAGCACCCTGATCCCCCCGCCTCCCGTACAGCCGTGCCACCATCTTCCGGGCGGTGACTGGTGGGACGTGAGCGAAACGCGACGTCCGGACGGCAGGGCGCGGCGCCTCCGCGGGAGGCGGAAGCGCCTGGTGCCCGGCAGCCGGGAGCCGCCGCCACCGCCCCGGGAGGCACGGCGCCGAGGCGCCGGACCGACCGGTCGGCGGCGGATCAGGGGAAGCAGCAACGGAGGCCGTCCGCGGTCTCCGCGACCGAAAAGGCGAGCACGATCGAGAAGGCCGAACGACCCGGGGCGTCCGAGAGACCCGACGGGCCCGCGCACCACGCGGGCGACGACGCGCAGCGGACGCCGCAGGGGCACGAGACGGGAGCCGGATCGCAGCCGGACGTGGAGCACGCGGGGCCCGAGCGGCCCGCGGGCGCCCCGGCCGCGGCGTCCGGCGGGGACGGCGGTGTGCCCCGGACCGGTTCGCATCCGGCGACGTGCGACGGCGTGGGATGCCCGGACGGCGAGGAGCACGCGGACCGGGTGTCCGGTGACGAGCCGCTGCTGCCGGCGCGGGTGCACCGCCCGGCGGATCTGCTCCGGCTGCTGCTCGGCATCGCGGGGATCGCGCTGGTCCTGGCGCTGGCGGCGTTCGCGCACGCCACGACGCAGGGGCTGGCCGACGACATCGGCAAGGGCGCGGGCCAGGCCCCGCGGCTGCTGATCAACTTCGCGGGTCTGGCGTCGAGCGTGGCGGTGCTGATCGTCCCGGTGGCGTTCGCCGTCGAACGGCTGATCAAACGCGACGGGCTGCGCATCGCCGACGGGGTGCTGGCGGCGGTGCTGGCGCACGGGGTGTCGTTGGCGACGGACCTGTGGGTCGCGGAGGCGGCGCCCGCCTCGATCCGGGCGGCGCTGACCCAGCGGATGCACGACGGGTCGCTGACCACGCCGGTGCACAGCTACCTCGCGCCGGTCATCGCGTACATGACGGCGGTGGGGATGTCGCGGCGCCCGCGGTGGCGGGTGGCCATGTGGTGCGTGCTGCTGCTGGACGCCTTCGCGGTGCTGGTCGGCCGGTACACCACCCCGTTCGCGATCGTCACGACGGTGCTGATCGGCTGGACGGTGGCCTACGGGACGCTGTACGCGGTCGGCACCCCCAATGTGCGGCCCACCGGGCAGAACCTCCTCGCCGGGCTGCGGCGCGTGGGGTTCCACCCGGTGAGCGCGCTGCGCGCCGAGGACCTCGCCAACCCGGACCACCCCGAGCACTCCGACCGCGGGCGCCGCTACCTGGTGACGCGGGAGGACGGCCCGCCCATCGATGTGACGGTCGTCGACCGCGAACAGCAGGCGCAGGGCTTCTTCTACCGGGTGTGGCGGCGTCTGTCGCTGCGCGGCATCAACCAGCGCCGCAGCCTGCAGTCGCTGCGGCAGGCGCTGGAGCAGGAGGCGTTGCTGGCGTACGCCGCGATCGCCGCGGGCGCCCGCGCCCCGAAGCTGATCGCCACGTCGGAGCTGGGCCCGGACGCCGTGATGCTGGTGTACGAGCACATCGGCGGGCGGCGGCTGGACGCGCTGGACGACGCGGAGATCACCGACGCGGTGCTGCGCAGCGCGTGGGAGCAGGTCGCGGCGTTGCAGTCGCGGCGGATCGCGCACCGGCGGCTGGTCGGGGACGCCCTGCTGGTGGATCGTTCCGGCAGGGTGACGCTGACGGAGCTGCGCGGCGGTGAGATCGCCGCGGGTGATCTGGTGCTGCGGATGGACGTCGCGCAGCTGCTGACGACGCTGGGACTGCGGGTCGGCGCGGAGCGGGCGGTGGCCGTCGCGGTGGAGGTGCTGGGGCCGGACGCGGTCGCGGACAGTCTGCCGCTGCTCCAGCCGATCGCGCTGAGCCGGACGACGCGGGCGACGCTGCGGCAGCGGGCCCGGGAGCGGTCCGCGCGGGAGCGGGAGGCGGTGCTGGAGGCGTCGCGGTCCGCGAAGGAGTCCCGGGAGAAGCTGGCGGCGGCCGGGCCCGCGGAACGCAAGCGGCTGCGGGCGATGCGCGCGCAGGCGAAGGCGGACGAGAAGCGGGCGCTGGACGAGGCGTCGGAGGAGGCGCGCGAGGAGGATCTGCTGGCGCAGATCCGGCGGCAGGTGCTGCTGATCCGTCCGACGGCGGTGATCGAACCGGCGAAGCTGGAACGGCTCAGCCCGCGGATCCTGATCAGTTGGATCGCCGGCGCTTTCGCCGCGTATCTGCTGCTGTCGCAGCTGATGTCGCAGGTGGCGCACTTCGATCTGATCCATGTGATCAGCCAGGCCCAGTGGATCTGGGTGCTGGTGGCGATGGTGTTCTCGGCGGCGACGTACATCGCGGCGGCGATGAGCCTGCTGGGGTTCGTCACGGAGAAGGTGTCGTTCGTCCGGACGGTGATCGCGCAGATCGCGGGGAACTTCGTGAAGCTGGTGGCGCCCGCCGCGATCGGCGGCGTGGCGTTGAACACCCGGTTCCTCCAGCGGGCCGGGGTGCGGCCGGGGCTGGCGGTGGCGAGCGTCGGCGCCTCGCAGCTGTTCGGGCTGGGCGCGCACGTGCTGCTGCTGTTGACGTTCGGCTATCTGACGGGGACGGAGAGCGGCGAGGATCAGCTGTCGCCGTCCCGGACGGTCATCGCCGGACTGCTGACGGTCGCGGTGCTGGTGCTGGTGGTGACGGCGGTGCCGGTGCTGCGGAAGTTCGTGGTGACGCGGGTGCGGTCACTGTTCGCCGGGGTGGTGCCGCGGATGCTGGACATCCTCCAGCGTCCGGGGAAGCTGGTCACCGGCATCGGCGGGATGCTGCTGCTGACGGCGGCGAACGTGATGTGCCTGGACGCGTCCATCCGCGCCTTCGGCGGCGGCGACACGCTCAGCTACGCGAGCATCGCGGTGGCGTTCCTCGCCGGCAACGCGCTGGGCTCGGCGGCACCGACACCGGGTGGTGTGGGCGCGATCGAGGGCGCGTTGATCACGGCGCTGACGCTGGCGGGGCTCGGCGGTGACGTCGCGTTCCCGGCGGTGATGCTGTTCCGGCTGATGACGTTCTGGCTGCCGGTGCTGCCCGGCTGGCTGGCCTTCACCCACCTCACCCGCAAGGGCGAGATCTGACGGGCCCCCGGTGCGCGGCGAAGGCGCCGCCCCGCGGCTTGCGGGGCGGCGCCTTCGCCGTGTCCGGGGCGGCGCTCACGGCCCCCGGTGCGCGGTCGGCAGACCGGCTTCTTCGGCTAGTAGACCGGCTTCTCCGGCTCGATCTGGTTGACCCAGCCGATGACGCCGCCGCCGACGTGGACCGCGTCGGCGAAGCCGGCGGACTTCAGGACGGCGAGGACCTCGGCGGAGCGGACGCCGGTCTTGCAGTGCAGGACGATCTTCTTGTCCTGCGGGAGGTCCTGGAGGGCGTTGCCCATCAGGAACTCGTTCTTCGGGATCAGCTTGGCGCCGGGGATCGAGACGATCTCGTACTCGTTCGGCTCACGGACGTCGATGATCTCGATCTTCTCGTCGGCGTCGATCCACTCCTTGAGCTGCTTGGGCGTGATCGTCGCGCCCATCGCCGCCTCCTGGGCCTCCTCGGAGACGACGCCGCAGAACGCCTCGTAGTCGATCAGCTCGGTGACGGTGGGGTTCTCGCCGCAGACCGCGCAGCCCGGGTCCTTGCGGACCTTGACCTGGCGGTACGTCATCTCCAGCGCGTCGTAGATCATCAGGCGGCCGACGAGCGGGTCACCGATGCCGGCGAGGACCTTGATGGCCTCGTTGACCTGGATGGAGCCGATGGAGGCGCAGAGCACGCCGAGGACACCGCCCTCGGCGCAGGAGGGGACCATGCCGGGGGGCGGGGGCTCCGGGTAGAGGCAGCGGTAGCAGGGGCCGTGCTCGCTCCAGAAGACGGACGCCTGACCGTCGAAGCGGTAGATGGAGCCCCAGACGTACGGCTTGTTCAGCAGCACGCAGGCGTCGTTGACGAGATAGCGGGTGGCGAAGTTGTCCGTGCCGTCCACGATCAGGTCGTACTGGCGGAAGATGTCCATCACGTTCTCGGCTTCGAGCCGCTCTTCGTGCAGGACCACGTTCACGTACGGGTTGATGCCGAGCACCGAGTCCTTGGCAGACGCGGCCTTGGAGCGGCCGATGTCCGCCTGGCTGTGGATGATCTGCCGTTGCAGATTCGACTCGTCGACCTCGTCGAACTCCACGATGCCCAGGGTGCCCACGCCGGCCGCGGCGAGGTACATCAGGGCGGGCGAGCCGAGGCCGCCGGCGCCCACGCACAGCACCTTGGCGTTCTTCAGCCGCTTCTGCCCGTCCATCCCCACGTCGGGGATGATCAGGTGGCGGGAGTACCTGCGGACCTCGTCGACGGTGAGCTCCGAAGCGGGCTCGACCAGGGGTGGCAGCGACACGGAAGACCTCAACAAGGGGGTTGGTCGGTGTGGGGCAGTACGGTTGTTCTGTCCGTAACACTGCCACGCCCGTCTTCATTCCAAGACACCTGGTCCGATGCGCGAGACGAAATCGTCCCAGTAGCCGGGCAGCGTCTCCCAGGCGTCGCCGTCGCGGTCGCGGCGGTCGGTGAAGAAGACCGTTCCGGCGCCCTGCCAGCGGGCGATCCGCAGCGCTTCGTCGAGGTGGGTGCCCGGGACGCCGTGGACGAGGTGGCAGAACTTCTCGGGCGGATGGTCGGCGGTCCACTGCGCCACCTGTGACCAGCGGTATTCGCACCACGGACCGGCGAAGGTGATGAGCTGGTCCGCGGATTCGGCGTACCCCGGGTGCGGATGGGCGCCGTGGCCGAGGACGAGGTGGACGCCGTCCGCCAGACCGCGCAGCGCGGCGGCGGCGCGGCGGGTGGCGGGCAGTTCGGCGCGGTCCAACGGGGCCCGGCCCAGCAGGAATCCGTCGGTCCGGTACCACTCCAGGAAGCGGTGGGCGTCGGCGATCAGCTCCCCGAAGGGCCGGGTGCCGTACCGGAGATCGAGATGTCCCAACAGGCGGACACCCGTCTCACGCAGCCGGGCGGCGGCGGGCAGGCAGTGCGGATCGGGACGCTCCCCCGGGCCCCGGGCGACGTCGAGGACCGCCCAGTGGACCGGGGCGACCGGGGCGTAGCCGGGCACCGCGCCCGCCACGCCCCGGGGGGCCTCCCGGGGGGCGACGAACCCCCGGGAGACCCGCAGCAGTTCGGCCCACTCGGTGGGCGCGAGCAGCGGATGGGCGATGCCCGGGACGCCGACCCCGAAGGGCCCGTCACCGGTGGGGGCGCGGGTCGTGCCCGCGGTGGTCAGATGCGGCATGCGGCCTCCATCCAGATGTCGGCGAGGGATTCCTCCAGTCCGATCCGCGGCCGCCAGCCGAGCCGGTCCCGCGCGGTGCGTACGTCGGCCTGCTGCCAGGTGCCGCAGCCGTCCGGGTAGGGGTAGGTGGGCGGCGCGGCGCCGTGCTCCGGCGACGGGCCCGGGATGATCAGGCGGGCGGGCGGCGAGTCCAGTTCGTGCAGCGCGCCGCCGAACCCGGCGACCCGGGCCAGGACCGACGCGGCCTCCCGCAGCCGCACCGCGCGCCCGGTGCCGATGTTGACGACGCCCTGCGCGGCGGAGAGCGACGCGGCGTGCACCGCGCGCGCCACGTCACGGACGTCGACGAAGTCCCGCTGGACGCCGAGCCCGCCGAGCTTCAGCTCCCCGTCGCCGGACTGCATGGCGCGGCGCATCGCCTCCGCCAGCCGTCCGAGCGGCGAACCGGCGGGCGTCCCCGGCCCGACCGGCGAGAAGACCCGCAGCACGACCGCGTCGAGACCGGAGCCGAGGACGAGTTCGGTGGCGGCGAGCTTGCTGACGCCGTACGGACCGCCGGGGCGCGGCACCGCGTCCTCGGCGGTGGACGAACCGGGCTGCGAGGGGCCGTACTCGGAGGCGCAGCCGAGGTGGACCAGGCGCGCGCCGCAGCCGCTGCGCCGCAGCGCCTCGCAGATGGTGGCGACGGCGACGGTGTTGTGGCGGGTCAGGTCGCGCGCGCCGCCGCGGGTGGCACCGGAGCAGTTGACGACGACACCGGGGTGGACGGCGTCGAGAAAGCGGGTGAGCGCGCCGGGACTGCCGGTGGCGAGGTCGAAGCGGACGTCGGCGTCGTCGCCGCGGCCCAGCACGGTCAGCTGGACGGCGGGGTCGGCGAGCAGGCGGTCGGCGACGTAGCGGCCGAGATAGCCGTTGGCGCCGATGAGCAGGACCCTCATCGGGCGACCCCCTGGTGCTCATGGCATGTGGTCGGGTGGACGTTCATGTGGCGTGCTCCTCGTGGGACGGGGCGGTGGTGGTGTGCGGCCGCGGGCGGACGGCCGCCGAGGGACGGCGGCCCGGAGGGGGTCCAGGTCCGCGCCGGGGCGGGGCCCGCGAGGTGAGAGGGGGCGGGGCGCCGGTGCCCCGGGCCGCCGGGCGGCCGGGCCGGAGGGCTATTCGCCGGATCATGGCCGGGCCGCCTCCGGCTGCCCCGGGGCCAGGTGGGCGCGGGCCCCGGCGAGGGCCCGCAGGGCGTACGCCAGGAGGCCGGCGGCGGTGGCGGCGCAGATCACGGCCGGTACGGCGGCCGGGCCCCCGGCGGCGGTGAGCGCGTCCACCGGCCGGCCGAGCGCCCGCGTGTCCGGCAGCCAGGCGGCGAGCGTCAGGGCCAGGGCGAGGAATTCGCCGGCGGCGGCCACCGCGGGCCCGGCGAGGGCGGCGGCGGGGAAGCCGTGGACGGCCAGCAGCCGGGCGAGGAAGAGCAGGGTGCCCAGGGCGGTGACGGCGACGAGGACGGCGGGCGGATCGGCGGGCCCGCCGGTCAGCCGGCGGGCGCCGAGCAGCAGGACGAGCTGGGCCGCGGCGTACAGCAGGGCGACGCCGAGCAGCAACGGCCGCACCCGGGAGGCGAGTTCGCCCAGCCCGCGGCTGACGGCGAGACCGCGCCGGGCGCGCCGGGCGAACCACCGGGCGAGCCCCGCGGCGGGCGCGGTACCGCAGGTCAGGGCGAGTGCGACGGCGGCGTCGAGGTGCGGGAGGCCGGGCCTTCCGGAGAGCAGCACGGCCACCGGCGTGCCCCCGAGGAGGGCGTGCCCGACGAGCCAGCCGACGGTGAGGACGGCGGCGTACGGGCGCCCGGCCCGGCGGCCCCGCGGCGGACCGGCGCTCAGGCACAGCCGGAGCGCGAGCAGGATGAGGACGGCGCCCGCGGCGGCGGTGGCGGGCCGGGCCTGCGGGTGCCCCGGGTGGGCGGCGGCGACCGCGGCGAGAGTGGCCGCGCAGAGCGCGCCCGGCAGCAGCGGGAGGACGGCCCGTACGGCCGCGCCGCGCCCGGCGGGCTCCGGGAGCGGCGCGGCGGCGACGCGCGCGCGGGGCACCCGGGCGTACAGCTCCTCGGCGAGCGAGAAGACGTCGCGGTGCCGGAAGCGGTGCGCGGTGCGGTCGGTGACGCCGTGCGCCTCCAGGCCGGCGGCGATCTCCAACGGGTCGACGGCGTACGCGCAGAGCCGCCGGTGCCGGTGGATCAACGTCTTCACAGGGTCGGCGCCGTGCGCGGGGGGCGTCTCCCGGGGCGGGCGGCCGCCCGGAGCCGCCTCCCGGGGCGCGTACCCGGCGGCCGCTCCCCGGGGCGGACCGGCGGGCATCTCCCGGGGCGGGTGCCCGGCGGCCACCGGGCCGGAAGGCGCCGTCTCCCGGCGGGCGGCCGGGCGACGGGCGGCGCGCCAGGCGGGGCCGGGGCGGCAGGGGCGTGCGGGGGTGCGGGAGGGCTCGCGGTCCGGGGAGTTGGTGCTCGGGGTCATCGCGTCTCTCCTCTCGTGGCCGCCGGGCGGCGGCGCGGCCCGACGGCCCAGCTCGGGGTGCGGTCGGTCGGGGGCGTACGGGGGACGGCGGCGCCCCGGCGGCCGGGGAGGTGGGTCTCGGCGGGGCGGGCGAAGGGGCGCGGGGTGCCGGGGCCGGGCTCCGGGTGGGCGTGGGCGAGGAGTTCGAGGTAGATGCCGCGGAAGGCGGTGAGGTGGCGTTCGGGCGTGAAGAGTTCCAGGGCCCGCGCGCGGGCGGCGGCGCCGAGACGGGCGCGGCGGGCCGGGTCGGCGAGGAGGGCGAGCGCGGCCTCGGCGAGGGCGTCCGGGTCACCGGCGGGGACGACCAGCCCGGTGCCGCCGATGACCTCGCAGACCGCCCCCGCGTCGGTGGAGACGGTGGCCCGGCCGCTGAACATCGCCTCCACCAGGGTGCGCGGGAAGCCTTCGTCGACGCTGGAGAGCACCACGACGGCGGCGGTGGCGTACGCGTCGGCGACGGCGGACGCCCCGGCCGGCTCCTCGAAGCGCACCGGGCGGGAGGGGCCGGGCCCCGGGGGGAAGAGCCGGTCGGCCAGGGCCCGGCAGTGGGCGAGGTAGGCGCCCGCGTCGGGGGCGTCGCCGGGCCCGCCGACGATCCGCAGGGTGGCGCCCGGGACGGCGGCGCGGACCCGGGTGAAGGCGCGCAGCAGGCCGGTGAGGTCCTTGGCCGGTTCGACGGATCCGGCCCACACCAGGGTGGTGGCGCCGTCGGCCCGCGCCTCGGGCGTTTGCAGGAACGGCCCGGCGTCCACCCCGGGATGGACGGTGCGCAGCCGCTGCGGGGCCGCCCCGCACCGCTCCTGCCAGCGGCGGGCGTGGGCGGTGTCCGGGGTGATGAGCGTCGCGCGGGCGTACGTCTCGGTGGCCAGGGCCCGGTGGAAGGCGGCGAGGAGGGCGCGGGCCGGGGCGCCGAGCGGGGCGGTGGCCCGGTCGAGGTAGTGGGCGCGCAGTCCCGGGCTGGCCTCGGTGACCAGCAGCGGAGTGCCGAAGAAGCGTTTGGCCAGCAGTCCGGCGAGGGCGGTGGGGCCGGTGGCGGTGGCGTGGCAGAGGTCGACGGTGTCGAGCCCCGGCGCGCCGTCGCCGTACCAGTCGAGGGAGAGCGGGCGCAGCGCCGCGTCGAGGCGGGCGGTGACCGCGAGGAGGTCCGGGACCTGCGCGGCGTGCGCGGCGGGGAGTGCGCCGGGGGCGTGGCAGACGCGCTCCAGCAGGCGCAGGGCGGCCTCGGAGCGGAGCAGCGCGGGCAGATCGGCGTGGTCGCGGGCGAGGTCGGCGAGGCCGTGGAGTCCGGCGGCGAAACGGTCCGCCTGGTCGGTGGTGCCGGCCGGTTCGGCGGTGAGCGCGGCGGTGAGGTCGGTGAAGTGGCGGGCGAAGCGGCGGCGGGCGAAGCGGTCGGTGGTGCGGCCCCGGCCGTCCGTACGGCGTCCGGCGCCGGGTGCGGCCCCGCGGCCCGCGGCGGGCAGCGCGAACTCCGTGAACTCGTGGCCGGGCAGCCCCTGGACGAGCCGGTCGTACCAGCGCGGTACGCCACGCGGCGCGCCGGGGCGTGCACCGTCGGTGAGCAGTCCGATGCGCACGTGTCCCCTCCCGTTCTCCGGTCTCGGCGTGTGTCGGTGTCCGGCGGGACGGTCCGGGCCGCCGGTTGCGGAACGACGCTACGCAAAAGGGCCGGTGGCGCGATGGACGGTTGTCCGTCGCGCCACCGGAAGGGGTGAACGGTCGTGACTTTCCGCCCCACGGGGCGTTCTGGTGCGCTAAGCAGCGGGTTCGCGCCCGGGGGCCCGCCTCACCGACCGCCGGGATACGGCCAGGAGTTGGGGCGGCAGGTGACGCCGTCCGTCGTCAGGAACTTCGTCTGCTGCATCATCACCGGCGCGAGCGCCCCGGAACGGGAGCAGACCTCGTGGTTGTGGCCGAGCCGGTGGCCGACCTCGTGGTTGATGAGCATCTGGCGGTAGGCGTACATCTTGTCCGGCCCGTACGTCTTCGCGCCCTGCGCCCAGCGGTAGGCGTTGATCATCACGCGCGGGGTCGCCGCCGAGTCGCACGAGACGTTGTCCTCGGAGGTGTCCAGGCCCGACTTGGCGCACCACACGTCGGTGGTGCCGGGGCTGGCCAGCGTGATGACGAAGTCGGCGTCGCCGGAGGCGACCCGCTCGAAGGTCCGGGTGCCGCCGTGCGCCCAACTCCGTTCGTCGTTGAGGGTCTTGTGCACCGCGTCGGCGAACAGCTCGCCGTCCAGCGGCAGTCCGGTCTCCATGTCGACGCGGTAGCGGACGACGTGCCCGCGGCCGGGGGCCTTCGCGGCGCCGCCGACCGGGGTGAACTTCCCCGAGGCGGTCAACTTCGCATCCAGCGGGAACGGCTCGGCCATCCGCTGCGCGTACGTGGCGGGCCTGGCGTCCTGCGGCCGGTCCCCGGAGCGTGAGGCGCCTTCGTCCTGCGGGTCGGTGCGGTCAGGCCCGCCGCCCGCGTGGCCGGTGGTCTGCGGCCGCTGCTCGGCGACCTGACCGGCCACCACGACGGCGAGCACGGTGGTGACCGCGGCGGCCGCGACGCCGGTGACGGTCCGTCCGAGACCGCCCTTGCGGCCGTTCCCGGCGGGCGGCGCGTCCGGCGCGGACGCCCCGCCCCCGCCACCCACCGCCCGGATCTCGGCCTCCGGCTCCGCAGCCTGCCCCGCGAGGGCCTCCGGACGGCCGCCGGGCGCCGCCCCGGACCCGCCCGGCGCGTCGAACGCCTCCAGGTACTCCCGCCGGGGCCCGCCGCCGGACGCCGCGTCCGCGCCGGGGCGGACCTCGGCGGTGGCGGGGTCGGGCAGCCGGAGGTCCGGTTCGGCGCTGCGCGGGCGCGGCACCCGCGGCCCGGTGG
Source organism: Streptomyces sp. NPDC027185 (assembly GCF_055567035.1). Classification (NCBI taxonomy): domain Bacteria; kingdom Bacillati; phylum Actinomycetota; class Actinomycetes; order Kitasatosporales; family Streptomycetaceae; genus Streptomyces; species Streptomyces sp. NPDC027185. The sequence continues at coordinate 551,749 of NZ_JBVHRF010000002.1, forward strand.
CGGACACCCGGGACGCGGCGCGGCGCACGGCGGGCGGGCCGGGCGCCGACGCGCCCGGGACCGACGGCGGCAGACCCCAGCCGCCGCCCGGCTCCCGCTGCTCGGGGTGGCCGCCGCGGACGCCTTCCCGTACGGGACCCGGGTGCGGGCGGACGGCGGTCTCCGCCAGGTGCGGCCGTTCGCCGTCGCCCGGTCCGCGCCGGCGGCGGCCGGTGCCCGGCTCCGCCGCGTGCGGCCCGGTCGCCGCCGTGTCGTTCCCGTCCTGCGTCCCGCCTCTGCGGCTGTGCCGTCCCACCGCTCCGTCAGCTCCTGCCCGTATCGGCCGCCGCCGTGTCGTCGATCAGTTCCCGGATGGCCCGCGCCACCGTCCGCGGGTACTCCATCATCGCCACGTGCCCGGCGTCGGGCAGTGTCACCAGCCGCGCCCCGCGGAAGGCGGCGGCGGCCCGCCGTGCCATCCGGTATCCGACGAGCCGGTCGCGCCCACCGTAGACGAGGAGCGTCGGCGCGAGCACCCGTTCCGCCTGCCGCCACAGACTGTGCTGCCCGCCGAGGGTGTAGGCGTTGACCAGCCCGCGCGCGGAGCGCTCCATCACCTCCCGGAAATACGGGAGTTCGAGCCGCTTGGTGTACTCGTCGACCGCGTCGCGGAAGCCGTCGGGGGTGACGTTGCGCGGATCGCCGTAGCAGAGCGCCAGCACCGCGCGTGTGCGGTGCTCGGGCGTCCAGTCGCGGGTGAGGCGGGCGAAGAGACGGGCCGTGCCGGGCACCGCGAGCAGCGCCGTGGGGATCGCCGTGCGCTGCGGCCGCAGCTCCGGCAGGGCCGGGGAGATCAGTGTCAGGGTGCGGACGAGGTCGGGCCGGGCGGCGGCGACCCGCGTCGCGGCGGCGCCGCCCAGGGAGTTGCCGACGAGGTGGACGGGGCCGCGACCGGCCGCGTCGAGATGGCGGATGACCGCCCGCGCCTGGGCCGCGACCGAGTAGTTGCCGTCGTCGGGCGGCGGCGCCTCGCCGAAGCCGGGCAGGTCGAGCGCCTCGCCGTCGAGCCGGTCGGCGAGCAGCGGCATCAGCGCCGACCAGTTCCGTGAGGAGCCGCCGAGCCCGTGGACGTACAGCGCCGGCTCGCGCTCGGCCGCGCCGGGGGCGGCGGGCGCCGTCAGGGTCCGCACGCCGAGCGTCAGTCCGGGCAGCGGCACCAGCCGCAGCGCCTCGGCGGACTCCTGCGGACCGGGCCGCCCCGGACCACCGGGCGGCACCGGAAGGGCTGCGGTGGCGGTGTCGGGCGACTCGGTCGAAGACATGCCGTCGATGTTACGAGATGATCACGCACGCTTTGTTGTGTTCGCGGTCACACACCGCATCGCGCCGCCGCATCCGCTCTTCTACGCTCGGTACCAAAGGCGCCCCGGCCGACGGCCCGCCGCGCCGCACACCGAACCGCCCGCGGGCGAGGAAGACACCGAGGTCCGAGAGAGTCAGGAGAGGGAACGCCATGCCGGTCGATCCGAGCGACCCGGACACCTTCGACGACGAGACGGGAACCGGCTTCTCCGACGAGGCACCGGAGGCCGACGCCCAGGAACAGCACGCGGACGTCGCCCCCCACCGCGACGAGACGCCCGCCGGCGCCGACCTCGACACCGCGAACGAGGCGGACCGCGCCGAACAGTCCCGCATCGTGGAACTCAACGAAGACGAATACCGATGACCTGGGGCGTTATGTCACCTTCTGACAAGGGCCCGGACCGTAATTTCTCGGCTCGGACCACGCACAGCCCGGTTACCCAAAAGTACGATGGCGGGCGCGGCGGGCGACCTTGTGCGCGCCGCGTACGGAACGACTTCTGGGAGGCAGCGTGAGCGCCATCGAGCAGACCGAGGCGGCGCGCCCGCGGGGCACACGACTGCCGCGCCGAGCACGGCGCAACCAGCTCCTGGGTGCGGCACAGGAAGTATTCGTCGCGCAGGGCTACCACGCCGCCGCGATGGACGACATCGCCGAGCGGGCGGGCGTCAGCAAGCCGGTGCTCTACCAGCACTTCCCCGGCAAGCTCGACCTCTACCTCGCCCTCCTCGACCAGCACTGCGAGGCGCTGCTGCACTCGGTGCGCACGGCGCTGGCGTCGACCAGCGACAACAAGCAGCGCGTCGCGGCGACGATGGACGCCTACTTCGCCTACGTCGAGGACCCGGGCGGCGCGTTCCGGCTGGTCTTCGAGTCCGACCTGACCAACGAACCGGCGGTCCGCGAGCGGGTCGACAAGGTCTCCCTGGAGTGCGCCGAGGCGATCTGCACGGTGATCGCCGAGGACACCGGTCTCTCCCGCGACGAGTCGATGCTGCTGGCCGTGGGCCTCGGCGGCGTCTCGCAGGTGGTGGCGCGCTACTGGCTGGCGGCCGACAGCAAGGTCCCGCGCGACACCGCGGTGGGGCTGCTGACCTCCCTGGCGTGGAAGGGCATCGCCGGTTTCCCGCTGCACGGCATCGATCCGCACTGACCGTGTTCGCTCCCGGCGTGCCCCTCGGGCACCCTGCACCTCCCCGCACCGGGCTAATGTGTGCTGCGTACGGCGCGGACGCCCGCGCACCCCAACTGACCGTCGGAGGGACATCAGCCGTGGAGGTCAAGATCGGCGTGCAGCACGCGCCCCGCGAGATCGTCATCGAGAGCGCGCAGTCTGCCGAAGAGGTGGAGGGCGCCGTCGCCGACGCCCTGGGCGGCAAGTCGCCGCTGCTGAGCCTGGTGGACGAGCACGGCCGCAAGGTCCTCGTCCCGTCGGACCGGCTCGCCTACGTGGAGATCGGCGAGCAGGCGGTCCGCAAGGTCGGCTTCGGCGCACTCTGAGCCCCGGCGCCCCACCGGCGCCGCAGGCCCCCGCGACGGCGGCCGGGACTCCCCGTCCCGGCCGCCGTCGCTGTTTCCCGCAACCACCGCGCGACCCCGCCCCGCAGCCGTCCCGTCTCCCCGGCCGGCCGGACCGTACGGGCCCCGGACCGCACCGGCCCACGGACCGTACGGGCCCGAGGGGCACCCGCACCGGACCGGCGGACCGCTCGGGGGCCGAGGGACCGCACCGCGCCGGGATCGCCTCCCGGACCCGCGTTCCTCTCCCCCGCCCGCGGGGTTCCGCTTCCCCTTCCGCTTCCGGACGGGCAGCCGCGGCCGCCGCGCTCTCGCCCGCGTTCCCGGCCGGAACGGGTTTCCCTCCCGCCCCGGGCGTCCCTCCTCCCCCACCGGTTCGGCGGAACGGGGGCATGAGGGTTGCTGAGCGTGGCTGGTGGGTACCACCGCTACGACCGATTTGTTCATCCGGTCGGTCCGCTTCGTCAGCCGTTGTTGCGCGGGAGGGAACACACATGATCTGGGAAGCTCTGGGCGCCGTCGCCGTCGGTCTCGTCCTCTCCGTCGCCGCCACCCGCCGGCTGCCGGATCGTTTCCCGGCCCGCTCCCTGACCCTCGCCACCGGCCCCGTCGCCGCCCTCCTCGGGGCGCTGCTGACGCACTCGATCCTCGGTCCGGGCCACCCCGTCCAGACGCTCGTCGCGGCCGTCGCCGTGGGCGCCGCGCTGCTCTCGCTGCTGCTCCGCCCGGCCCGCGGCGCCCTGCGCGGCTCGGCCCCCGCCTGACCTGCGGCACACGGGGAGCGGGGGGGGGGAAGAGGGAGGGGGGGGGGGGGTCGTGTTCGCTTTTGTGGGTGGTATCATGCGCCATACCAGCACAAATATCACCCTCTTTGTTGCCCTCCACTTCCC
>NZ_JBVHRF010000002.1:555511-645646 GCF_055567035.1 Streptomyces sp. NPDC027185
TTTCCTTTTTTTTCTCCTGTATCCGTGGCTCCTTAGGGGGTTCGCCCCCCCCGTCGGCAGGTGGAAACGGGGAGACCCCCCCGGACCACCTCTTCCCTCCCCCGCTCCCCGTGTCCGTCCGGGCGGGCCGCTCAGGCGGCCAGCCCCAGGGCGGCCATCCGCTTGGTGTGCGCCTCGGTGATCCGGGAGAACATCCGGCCCACCTCGGCCAGGTCGAAGCCGTCGGCGACGCCGCCGACCAGCATCGTCGAGAGCGCGTCGCGGTCGGCGACCACCCGCTGCGCCTGCGACAGCGCCTCGCCCATCAGCCGCCGCGCCCACAGCGCCAGCCGCCCGCCGACCCGCGGGTCCGCCTCGATCGCGGCACGCACCTTCTCGACCGCGAAGGTGGCGTGGCCGGTGTCGTCCAGGACGGTCAGCACCAGAGCGCGGGTGTCGGAGTCCAGCCGGGCGGCGACCTCACGGTAGAAGTCACTGGCGATCGAGTCGCCGACGTACGCCTTGACCAGGCCCTCCAGCCAGTCCGACGGCGCGGTCTGGCGGTGGAACTCGTCCAGCGCGGCGGCGAACGGCTCCATCGCCTCGTTGGGCTCCGCCTCGATGTCGGCGAGGCGCTGCCGCAGCCGCTCGAAGTGGTGGAACTCCGCCGACGCCATCTTGGCCAGCTCGGCCTTGTCGTCCATGGTCGGCGCGAGCTTCGAGTCCTCCGCGAGCCGCTCGAAGGCGGACAGCTCGCCGTAGGCGAGGGCGCCCAGCAGGTCGATCACGGCGGCGCGGTAGTGCGGCTCGGCGGATGCCTCCGTCCAGTTCTGGGCGGCGATCCCGGTCGGTTCCGGCGCGTCGGCGGTGGCGGTGTCTGGCGTCTCCATGACCGGCACAATAGCCGCCGGGCGGCGCCCGCAGCGCCCGGCCGCCGGGCCGCGCGGCGGGCTCCCGGCCGCCCGGGGAGCGGCCCCGGGGCGGCTTGTTCCCTTTCTCACTCAGACAAGCCTTCGGGTGTCCCGTCGCATCCGGGGTACAGTGGTAATGCGCCCGCCGAGTATCGGTGGGTCGTTCCACGCATGCGGATGCCCGGTCGGTGGCCCGATCGGCTCCAACCCGACCGCCCTCCCCCGCGGCGCGTACGCGACGTACGCATCAGCAGGAGGGACACCGCTCGCGGCAGGAGTGCCTGAGCGTTGGCAGTGGTCCCGCGCACCGTCGGCTTTGCAACCCGGCCCGTACACACCCCGTACGAAGCGCGGTACGACCCCCTTCGCCGCCTCACGCCGCGTCTCACAGAAGAGGCAAGATTCTGTCTACGTTCCGAGAGCTCGGGATTTTCCCCGAGACCGCCGAGGCCCTCGAAGCCGTCGGCATCGTTTCCCCCTTTCCCATCCAGGAGCTGACGCTCCCCGTCGCGCTCTCCGGCAGCGACGTCATCGGCCAGGCGAAGACCGGCACCGGTAAGACGCTGGGCTTCGGCCTGCCGCTGCTGGAGCGCGTCACCGTCCCCGCCGACGTCGAGGCGGGCCGCTCCACCCCCGAGCAGCTGACCGAGGCGCCGCAGGCGCTCGTCGTCGTCCCCACCCGCGAGCTGTGCCAGCAGGTCACCAACGACCTGCTCACCGCCGGCAAGGTACGCAACGTCCGGGTGCTGGCGATCTACGGCGGCCGGGCGTACGAGCCGCAGGTCGAGGCGTTGCAGAAGGGCGTCGACGTCGTCGTCGGCACCCCGGGCCGCCTCCTCGACCTCGCGGGCCAGCGCAAGCTCGACCTGTCGAAGGTCCGCAGCCTGGTGCTGGACGAGGCCGACGAGATGCTGGACCTCGGCTTCCTGCCGGACGTCGAGCGGATCATCCAGCTGCTGCCGGCCAAGCGGCAGACGATGCTGTTCTCGGCCACCATGCCGGGTCAGGTCATCTCGCTGGCGCGCCGCTACATGTCGCAGCCCACGCACATCCGCGCCACCGCGCCGGACGACGAGGGCCAGACCGTCGCCAACACCACCCAGCACGTCTTCCGCGCGCACTCCCTGGACAAGCCCGAGATGGTCGCGCGGATCCTCCAGGCCGAGGGCCGGGGCCTGGCCATGGTGTTCTGCCGCACGAAGCGGACCGCCGCCGACATCGCCGATCAGCTCGCGCGGCGCGGTTTCGCGTCCGGCGCGGTCCACGGCGACCTCGGCCAGGGCGCCCGCGAGCAGGCGCTGCGCGCCTTCCGCAACGGCAAGGTCGACGTCCTGGTCTGCACCGACGTCGCCGCCCGCGGTATCGACGTCGAGGGCGTGACGCACGTCATCAACTACCAGTCCCCCGAGGACGAGAAGACCTACCTGCACCGCATCGGCCGCACCGGCCGCGCGGGCGCCAAGGGCACCGCGGTCACCCTCGTCGACTGGGACGACATCCCGCGCTGGAAGCTGATCAACAAGGCGCTGGACCTGCCGTTCGACGAGCCGGAGGAGACGTACTCCACCTCCCCGCACCTCTACGAGCAGCTGCACATCCCGGCGGGCACCAAGGGCGTGCTGCCGCGCTCGGAGCGGACCCGCGCCGGGCTCGCCGCCGAAGAGGTCGAGGACCTCGGTGAGACCGGCGGCCGCGGTCGGGGCCGGGGTCAGGCACCGGCGGCGACGGAGCGCCCGGAGCGCACCCGTACGCCCCGTCAGCGGCGGCGCACCCGAGGCGGCGCGGCCGTCGACGGCGCCGCGGCCCCGCAGGCCGAGGCCGCGCTGGACTCCGCGGAGGGCGCACCGGCCGAGGGCGGCGAGGCGCGCCAGCCGCGCCGCCGTCGCCGGACCCGTGGCCGGGCGGCCGAGGCCGTGACGCCGGTCGCGGACGCGCAGCCCGCGGCGCCCGCCGCCGAGGAGGCGGAGGCCGCCCCGGCGAAGCCGCGCCGCCGCCGGACGCGCGGTGCGAAGCCCGCCGAGGCACAGGCTCCGCAGGCCGCCGTGGCCGCGGTGGAGACCGCCGAGGCGCCCGCCGCACCGGTCGCCGAGGAGGCGAAGCCGAAGCGCACCCGGAAGACCGCCGCCGCGAAGGCCGTGGAGACCGCCGAGGGCGCCGAGGCGCCCGCCAAGCCCAGGCGGACCCGTAAGACGGCAGCCGCGAAGGCCGCCGAGGCCGTGGAGACCGCCGACGGCGCGGAGGCGCCCGCGAAGCCGAAGCGGACGCGGAAGACCGCCGCCGCGAAGGCCGTGGAGACCGCCGAGGGCGCGGAGGCCCCCGCGAAGCCCAAGCGGACGCGGAAGAGCGCCGCGGCCAAGACCGCGGAGGCGGCCGAGGCCGCCGCCGAGCCGGTCCGCCGCCGCACCCGCGCGAAGGCCCCGGCCGCCGAGGCGACGCCGGAGAGCTGATCCGCAGCACCCGGCCGACGGCCCGTTCCCGCCACCCGGCGGGGGCGGGCCGTCGGCGCGTACGGGGACGCCGGCCCGCCCCGGGCCCCGAAGAGCACCCGCCCGCCGTCAGTTACGTCCGAAAGGCGCCCGCTCCCCGGGGCGGCCGCCCGCCCCGGCCGCCCGCCCACCAGGCCACCGGCCCGTACGGGAGCGTCCGCCCACCGGCCGCCGGCCCGTCCGGAAGGCGCCGCCCACCGGGCGAACCCGGGGCCGCAGCGGGCCGCCGCGCACCAGCGCCCCCGGGGCGGGCGGATAGCCTCGGAGCCATGAGCAGCCCGCCGACACTCACGCTCCCGCCGTGCGCCCGCGCGCGGCGTCTGGTCACCCCGCGCGGGGAGTTCGCCGCGCACGACGCCCTGCCCGAGCGGACGCCGCTGGGCACGGCACTGCTGGTCCCGGGTTTCACCGGCAGCAAGGAGGACTTCATCGGGCTGCTCGCGCCGCTCGCCGCCGCCGGTTTCCGGGCGGTGGCGGTGGACGGCCGCGGCCAGTTCGAGTCGCCCGGCCCCCGCGACGTCGCCGCCTACACGCAGGACGCGCTGGCGCAGGACGTCCTGGCACAGGCCCGTGCGCTGGGCGGCCCGGTGCATCTGCTGGGGCATTCGTTCGGCGGGCTGGTGAGCCGGGCGGCGGTGCTGGCGGACCCGGTGCCGTTCCGGTCGCTGACGATCCTCAGCTCCGGCCCGGCGGCCGTCGACCCGGCGCAGCAGGTCCGCGTACGGATGCTGATCGACGCGCTCGGCTCGATGGACATGGCGCAGGTCTGGGAGGTCATGCAGTCGATGGAGCCACCGGAGGCGGCGGACGACGAGGCGCCGGAGATCGGTGACTTCATGCGGCGGCGTTGGCTGGCGACCGTCCCCGAGCAGCTGATCGCCGCCGGGCGGCAGATGCTGGAGGAGCCGGACCGGGTCGACGAACTGGCCGCGGTGCCGCTGCCCAAGCATCTGGTCTCCGGCGTGGTGGACTACGCCTGGCCGGTGCCGCTGATCGACAAGATGGCGGTGCGGCTGGCCGCCCGCCGGACGGTCATCGACGGCGCGGAGCACTCCCCCAACGCGGAACGCCCCGATGTGACCGCCGCCGCTCTGGCCGCCTTCTGGAGCGAGTACTGAGCCGTCCTCCGGCCCGTACGGGCCGATCCTCCGGCGGTGCGTGCCGGTCGCCACGGGTCCGGGCCGGTAGCGGTCCGGACCCGTGTTTTCCCCTCCTCACCAGCAAATACTTAGACCATCGAAAATTTTCTTTAGCGTAGGGAATGTTTGCAGGCGGCCAGGACGTTGGACAGGTCAGAAGCTCGGGCAGCGACGCCCGCGCTCGCCATCCATCAGTTCTCCAGCAGGAGGATCAGACGAAGGGAAGCCGTATGCGCTTCGAGATCATGCGCCTGGACGATGTCGACGGCACCGCCGTGGACAGCACCGTCGTGGACGCCGCCTCCGTCAACCGGATCGTGCAGCAGGCCGCCGCAATCGGCCAGCGCATCTACATCCGCCCGGCCGACACCGTCGCCGCCCGGTAACGCCGAAGCCGCCCCGCGCGGTGGACACGGATGCGCCCCCGTACGGACCTGCCGTACGGGGGCGCGACTGCGTCCGGGGCCGGTCAGGTGCCCTGGATGACCTGGGTGACGCCGTTGATGATCTGCTGCACGGCGAGCGCGGAGAGCATCATGCCGGCGAGCCGGGTCACCAGCACCACACCGCCGTCCTTGATCACGCGGATGATCAGCAGCGAGAACCGCATCGCCAGGTAGAGGACGAGATGGATCGCCACGATGGCGGTCCACACCGACAGCTGCGCGGTGACGCCGTGGGCGTGCTGGACGGCGAGGATCACCGAGACGATCGCGCCGGGCCCGGCCAGCAGCGGCATGCCCAGCGGGACCAGCGCCACGTTGACGTCCTTGGTCTGCGTGGGCTCCTCGGACTTGCCGGTGAGCAGGTTCAGCGCGACGAGCAGCAGGAGCAGCCCGCCCGCGATCATCAGCGCGGGCGTGCTGATGTGCAGCCGGCCCAGGATCTGGCGGCCGAAGACCCCGAAGACGGCGATGACGCAGAACGCGACGACCGCCGCCTGCCAGGCCATCCGGCGCTGGACCTTGGCGGGGCGCCCGGCGGTCAGCCCGAGGAAGATCGGGGTGATCCCGGGGGGATCCATGATGACAAAAAGGGTCACGAAGAGAGTGCTGAAGGCAGCGACGTCGAACACGGTGATGAATGGCCTTGCGAAGGAGCGGAGGGGGACGGCGCACCGGCACGGCGGCGCGCGGACGCACCGCACAGGGGCGGGCGCCGGAAGGGGGAGAAGCCGCCGGACTCCGGCGGCTCGGGCTCAGCCGCCCGCGCCGGGGACGGGGAAGGCGCCGGTGGCCCGGCGGACGATCTCGCCGTAGATCTCGGGGTCGGTGGTGTACTCACCGAGGTCGCAGCTCTTGCGCGTGCCGTGGTAGTCGCTGGAGCCCGTGGTCAGCAGCCCCAGCTCGGCGGCGAGTCCGCGCAGCCGGGCGCGGGTGGGCGCGTCGTGGTCCATGTGATCGACCTCGATGCCGTCGAGCCCGGCGGCGGCCAGTTCGACGAGGGCGCCCTCGGGCACACACGCGCCGCGCTTGACGGCCGCGGGGTGCGCGACGACGGCGACACCCCCCGCGTCCTTGATCAGCCGGAGCGCCGCGAACGGGTCCAGCTCGTGCTTGTCGACGTACGCACGGCCGTCGTTGGCCAGCCACTGCGGGGTGAACGCGTCGGAGACGGTCGGCACGACGCCCAGCTCGACCATGGCGGTGGCCACGTGCGGCCGCCCCACGGCGCCGTCCCCGGCGATCGCGGCGACCCGCTCCCAGGTGATCGGCACGCCCAGCTCCCGGAGCTTGGCGACCATGCCCCGGGCGCGCGGCACCCGGTCGTCGCGGAGCAGCTCCCGCTCCCGGGCGAACACCGGCTCGTCCGGGTCGAAGAGGTAGGCGAGCATGTGCAGCCCGGTGCCGTCGATCCGGCAGGACAGCTCGGCGCCGGTGACCAGCGTCAGCCCGGCGGGCAGCGCACCACGCGCCGCGGCGTGCCCGGCGACGGTGTCGTGGTCGGTCAGCGCGACGACGTCCAGGGCGCGCGCGGCGGCACGGGCGACCAGCTCGGCGGGGGTGTCCGTACCGTCGGACGCGGTGGAGTGGGTGTGCAGATCGATGCGCACGACGAACTCCCCCCTGCGCTACGGGACGGTGACCGGACGGCGCCCCGGGCGGGCGCCGTAGCGCACCGGAGGGCGTCGCGCCAAGGATACCGGCCCGCCGGAAGCCCCCGTCCGCCTCCCGGCGCCGGCGAGCGGCCACCCCGCGGCGGAGCCGCCGTACGCGGTGCGGTACGGCGCCGGGCTCAGGAGAGGATGCGCGGGGAGAGCGCCCCGCACGGCAGCAGGTCCACCTCGGCGCCCGCCTCGCGCAGATCGGTCAGGACCAGCTCGTCGTACATCATCAGCCCGGACTGCTCGGGCCAGACGATCGCCCACAGCCACAGTCCGCGGGCCTCCCCGGCGAAGACCGCGCGGTCGGCCGGGGCGCCCTCGACGTGCCACATCGGTGTCGGGCGGCCGGAGGCGAGGACCTTGGTGTGCGGGGCGCCGTCGACGCGCATACCGGGTCCGGGGTCCGGGCCGTCGATCCCGGCGTAGCGGGCGCCGAGCCCCACACCCAGCTCCTCGGCGATCAGCAGGAGTTCGCCGGGGCCCCCGAGCGGGCCGGGGCCGGAGCAGGCGACGGCGGTGGCACGGCCGCCGCTGCGGTCGTCACCGGCGCAGGCCACCCCCGTGAAGAGCCAGCCGACCGGCAGCGGCCAGGGCATCCACACCGGCACCTGTGACCGGTTCACGACAACGCTGAGTGCTTCGACGCTCGGTGGGACGACCGGCTGGAGCGGCTGCACGGTGCCGTGCACGGCGCACTGCCAGGAGTCGGAGAAGAGACCGGGCGCCCGGACGCGGCCACCGCACTTCGGGCAACTGGGTTCACCCCTCATAGGGATCCACGGTCCTCCAGGCGCGCGGCCGCGTCAAGGACGATCACCCGACCGGTCGGGACGCCCCTCACCCGGGAGCGGTGCGCGCCGCTGGCCCGCCCCCGGCCGAGGGTCCGCCGCACGCCGGAGGCCACCGCAGGCCACGGCCGTACGCCCGCCGCCCGCCGGTGCCCGGCACCGCACACGCGACGCCTCACGACAGATCCGCGCCGCCGCGCAGCGGGTCCCGCAGGTCCGTGCCCTGCGCCAGCCAGCGCTCCTGGAGCGCCTCCGCCCCGTGCACCCGCTTCCACGCCGCCTCGTTGGGCGTCATCGGCAACAGCGGCAGGAAGCGCACCGGATCCAGCGGCGGGTCCAGCTCCAGGTCCTCGACGAGCCCTCCGGACGCGGCGACCAGTACGGAGGTGAAACCGGCGCCCGGCCACAGCGGCTCCCCGGTGTCCAAGGAGGCGCCCGGCGCCACCACCACGCCCTCGACCTGCGGCGACGCGGCGAGCACGGCGAGCGGCCGCAGCACCTTGTCGATATCGGCGCGGCCCGGCCGCAGCGTGATCACCAGCTCGGCGCGGGGCCCGGCCACCGGATCGGCGAACACCACCGACGGGGGCGCGCCCAACCCGGGGGCGGCGCCCGCCGGGTCCGTCATCGGGTGCGCGGACATCCCGAGTGTGGCGTAGCGCACCACGCCGTCACCGACGAAGCGGAGCACCTCGATACGGTCGGTGCCGAGGAAGGTGACGGCGGCGCGGGCGTCCGGCTCGCCCAGGGCGGTGCGCAGCCGGGCTTCGACCAGATCGAGAACGTCAGACATGCCCGCGAGCATAGAGCGGCCCTCGGGACGCCTGGCGGCCCGTCCCGGAGCCCAGGGAACGGCCTCGGGCCCGCGTTGCGGGCAGGCGGGAGAACGCCGTGAATCGGCTTCGTATCGAACAGGCAAAGCGGCGCGGTGGCACCACGGGCGGCTGATAGCCTGCCATCTGGTCAGGGAATGACGTCGTCCCCCAGCGGGGACCGGCCGGAGGAGGTGGGGCTGCGGTGGATCCGAGTCGACCGTGCAGTACCGATAGTTCTCCTGTCATCCCTCTCGCGCAGCGAATCTTCTGAAACGCCGAAGGCTTCCGTACCCCGCGGCCCAGCGGCGAAACCTCGTGAAGTTCCTTCGCGTCGGACGGAGATGACGGAAGAGCGCCTTCGCCCCTCTGTTCCGTATCTCTCAGCGAATTCCTCGAATTCTCCGCGCGCCGTCAGTGCCCCGGCACGGAACGCCGCCCGCTTTGCGGACGTACGGCCGATGACGCCTCGTACGTCCACGTTCCGGGCTGCGTTACGCCCCGCGCACGCCGCTGACGGCCGGCCCGTGAAGGAGCTTGCCATGTCGATGATCCGTGACCTGCGCGCCGCCGTCCGTCCCTCCCGCCGCCGTGACGGCGCCGCCTTCGGCTACGAGAAGTCCGCCCCGGCCTGCGTCAACAGCGCCGTCGTCGACTGCGCCGTGTACCGCGAGGGGCGGCGGGTGCGGGCCGCCTGCACCGCCGCCGAGGCGATGGCGAGCGTACGGAGCGAGGGCGGTTTCGCGTGGATCGGGCTGCACGAGCCGTCGGAGGCGGAATTCGCCGGTATCGCCGCGGAGTTCGGGCTGCACCCGCTCGCCGTCGAGGACGCCGTCCACGCCCATCAGCGGCCGAAGCTGGAGCGGTACGACGACACCCTCTTCACGGTGTTCAAGACCGTGCACTACGTCGAGCACGCGGAGCTGACCTCGACCAGCGAGGTCGTGGAGACCGGCGAGGTGATGTGCTTCACCGGGCGGGACTTCATCGTCACCGTCCGGCACGGCGGGCAGGGCTCGCTGCGGGCGCTGCGCCACCGACTCCAGGACGACCCGGAGCTGCTGGCCAAGGGCCCGTCGGCGGTCCTGCACGCCATCGCCGACCAGGTCGTCGACGGGTACATCGCGGTCGCGGGCGCGGTGCAGGACGACATCGACGAGGTGGAGATCGACGTCTTCAGCTCGGGTGCCGGGCGGGGCGGGACACGGGGCGGCGACGCCGGGCGGATCTACCAACTCAAGCGTGAGGTCCTGGAGTTCAAGCGGGCGGTGTCGCCGTTGCTGCGGCCGTTGCAGCTGCTGAGCGAGCGGCCGATGCGGCCCGTCGATTCCGACATCCAGAAGTACTTCCGCGACGTCGCCGACCACCTGGCGCGCGTCAACGAGCAGGTGCTCTCCTTCGACGACCTGCTCAACTCCATCCTCCAGGCCAACCTGGCGCAGGCGGCCGTCGCGCAGAACGAGGACATGCGCAAGATCACCTCGTGGGCCGCGATCTTCGCCGTACCCACGATGATCGCCGGGATCTACGGCATGAACTTCAACAACATGCCGGAGCTGCACTGGAAGTACGGCTACCCGGCGGTGCTGGTGGCGACCGTCGCGCTCTGCTTCGGCATCCACCGCGGGTTCAAGCGCAACGGCTGGCTCTGACGGCGGCCCGGGGCGCGTGCGTAAGGCCCATTAGGCTGACGGGCATGACATCGACCCCGTCGCAGGCGCTCCAGGACCGCGCGCTCATCGAAGAGGCCACGAAGAAGTCCGGGCTGATCTGGGTGCGGGGGGCCACCGGTCCGTCGCGGGCGCTGTGGCATCAGTGGGTGGACGGTGCGGCGTGCCTGGTCGGGGACGGTGCGGGCGAGCAGCCGCTGGCGGATCTGGGGCTGACCGACGGCGGCAGCGCGACGGTCACCGTCCGCAGCAAGGACAAGGGCGGCCGTCTCGTGGCATGGCGGGCGCGCGTGGTGGAGACGGCGCCGGAGGGTGAGGCGTGGCGCACCGCCGTCGACGAGCTGAAGGGCAAGCGGCTCAACGCGCCGGACGCTCAGACGCTCGTGGAGCGCTGGGCGGCCGAGTGCCGGGTGCTGCGGCTGGAGCCGGTCGGCGCCGAGCAGCGCCCCGGCGCGATGCCGGACGACTCCCACGCCGCCCCGCCGCTGCCCTCCCCCGCGATCACCCGCCGCCCGGTCCCGGCGGCGCTGCCCAAGCTGCTGCGGCGGGGGCGTAAGGGCTGAGGGCGGGGCGGGCCGGGGCCGGCGGGGGCTTCTCGGCTTCCGGGGCGGGCCGGCCGGCGAAGCGCCGCGCGCCCGGCGAGGGCCCGCCGTTCCCGGCTTCCTTCCGTCCCCCGCCGTCCGCGTGCACCGGGGCCCGGCGGCCGGCCGCGCCCCGGTCCCGTCCCTGAGCAGGTCACGGGTGGTCCGGGCGCCGCCTCGCCCTCAGCCCGCCGACGGGGCCGAGACCTGCTTGCCGTAGTCGACGATCTGGTCCTGGGCCGGGGGCTTGAGGGAGACGCCCTTGTCCCAGTCGTCGAAGCGGACCGTGCCCGCGTCGCCGCCGCGTTCCAGCTGGAGGGGGTAGGGCTCGCCCTCCAGGGAGACGTCGAGGGTGCCGCCGGTGCCGCCGCCGCCCGCGACGCGGATGGTCTTGACGCCGCCGACGGTGGCGTGGTCGCCGGTGGCGAGTTCGCCGCGCAGGGTGAGCAGGCTCCCCAGCAGGTCGTCCTTGTCGGTGAAGCCGCTGAAGCGCTTGTAGACCGGGTCGGCGGCGGGCACCTTGACGTACTTGCCGCCGAGCTTGTCCGCCGCCGCCGCGTCGTTCCCGCCGCCGCCCGCCTTCTCCCCCGCCCAGAACGCGGCGTCCGCCTTGAGGTAGAGCGCGTCGCCGACCCGCAGCAGCGCAAACGTCGACCTGCGGGTGGTCAGTTCACCCTTGGCGCCGTCACCGGTGAGGTGCATGTCCAGCTTGTAGGTGGCGCCCTGGCTGACGAAGCTGCCGGAGAGGCGGACCGTACCGGCGCTCTTCGCCGCCGCCCGTGCCTTCGCCTCGATGGTGGTGGCGGACAGCTTGCCGACGCCGTTCGTGCCGGCGTCCGGGTCCTCGGCGCATCCCGTCAGCGCCAGGGCCAGCCCCGCGCCCACCGCCCCCAGGAGCGCCGTCCGCCCCGCGCGACGGGCGGCGGTCACGGGTCGGGGGCCGGGCCCCAGGGGGGTTGCACTCACGTCGGTTCTGCCTCCTGTTACGGGTGACCTCGACAGCAGAACGGCAGCGTACCGGTCCCGAGGGGACACTCCGGCGCCCGCGCCGTCCGCCGCCGGACGGGCCGCTCGCCGGGGCGCGGACGAGCCGGGCGCGTTAGCCTGAACCCGGATTGACGCATTTGTACAGAAATCTTCCCTCGTCCGACCGGCCGGAGAACGAAAGGCGCGCTGCATGGCGGTGGTGACCCCCCGGATCTTCGTCTCGCACCTGTCCGGCGTCGCCGTCTTCGACCCCAACGGCGACCAGGTCGGACGCGTCCGCGACCTGGTCGCGATGTTGCGGACGAAGGGCAGCGGCACCCGCGAGGGCCGTCCGCCCCGGCTGCTCGGGCTGGTCGTCGAGGTCGCCCAGCGGCGCCGGGTCTTCCTGCCGATGACCCGGGTGACGGGCGTGGAGTCCGGACAGGTCGTCACCACCGGCGTGATCAACATGCGCCGCTTCGAGCAACGCGCCTCCGAGACGCTGGTCCTCGGTGAACTCCTCGACCGCCGGGTGCGGCTGGTGGAGACCGGCGAGGAGGTCACCGTCCTCGACATCGGCATCATCCAGCTCCCCGCCCGCCGCGACTGGGAGATCGACAAGGTCTTCGTACGGCGCGGGAAGGGCGGGGCGCTGCGCGGAAAGCTGCTGCGCCGCGAGGCGTCTTCGGCGACGGGCGGTGGCGGGCGACGGGCGGGCGAGGCGCTGACCGTCGAGTGGTCGGCGGTGACCGGGTTCTCGCTGGAGGAGCACGGGCAGGGGGCGGAGAATCTGCTCGCCACCTTCGAGCAGCTGCGCCCCGCCGACCTCGCCGGTGTCCTGCACCATCTGTCGTCCAAACGCCGCGCCGAGGTCGCCGCCGCCCTCGACGACGACCGGCTCGCCGACGTCCTGGAGGAGCTGCCGGAGGACGACCAGGTCGAGATCCTCGGCAAGCTGAAGGAGCAGCGCCGCGCCGACGTGCTGGAGGCGATGGACCCGGACGACGCCGCCGACCTCCTCTCCGAACTCCCCGAGGAGGAGAAGGAGCGGCTGCTGACGCTGATGCGCCCGGAGGACGCCGCGGACGTCCGGCGGCTGATGGCGTACGAGGAGCGCACCGCGGGCGGTCTGATGACGACGGAGCCGATCGTGCTGCGGCCGGACGCGACGGTCGCGTACGCGCTGGCCCGGGTCCGCGATCCGGACCTCTCCCCCGCGCTCGCCGCCCAGATCTACGTCTGCCGGCCGCCCGACGAGACGCCGACGGGGAAGTTCCTCGGCCTGGTGCACTTCCAGCGGCTGCTGCGCGATCCGCCGTTCACGCTGGTCAGCTCGATCGCCGACACCGATCTGCCGCCGCTGTCGCCGGACGCCACGCTGCCCGAGGTGACCCGCCACCTGGCGACGTACAACCTCGTCTCCGCGCCCGTCGTCGACGACAGCGGCTCGCTGCTGGGCGCCGTCACCGTCGATGACGTCCTGGACCATCTGCTGCCGGACGACTGGCGGGAGACGGAGCTGCACGGCGAGGAAGCGCCCGCCGGTGAACGGCCCGAGGACGACGGGCGGGCGCCGGAGGTGGACCATGGGGCCTGAGGAGCGGGACGGCGTCCGGGCGCGGGCGAACGGCGCGTCGGCGCTGCGGCGCGGCGCGAACGAGCGGCCGCGGGTCCGCCTGGACCAGCCCCGGATACCGCGCCGCACCCTGCTGCCGGAGTACGACCCGGACGCGTTCGGGCGGCTGTCGGAGAAGATCGCGCGCTTCCTGGGCACCGGCCGGTTCCTCGTCTGGATGACCGTCACGATCGTGCTGTGGATCGGCTGGAACGTCACCGTGCCGCAGGCGCTGCGATTCGACCAGTACCCGTTCATCTTCCTGACGCTGGCGCTCTCCCTCCAGGCGTCGTACGCGGCGCCGCTGATCCTGCTGGCGCAGAACCGCCAGGACGACCGCGACCGCGTCACCCACGAGCAGGACCGCAACCGCAACGAGCGGTCGATCGCCGACACCGAGTACCTGACGCGGGAGATCGCGGCGCTCCGCCTCGGGCTCGGCGAGGTCGCCACCCGCGACTGGATCCGCTCCGAGCTGGCGGAGCTGATCAGGGAACTGGAGACGCGGCGGCCGGACGGCGCGGAGCGTGACGAACGCGACCGCTGAACGGGCTTTCCGCCATCCGCCTACCCCGCCGTAATATCGGGGCATGGCTACCGACACGCCCCCAGGCGCCGCACCGAGCGAGGACGCGGTCCGCGAAGCGCTCGCGACGGTGAACGACCCCGAGATCCACCGCCCCATCACCGAACTGGGGATGGTCAAATCGGTGGACATCGCGGCGGACGGCGCGGTGGCGGTCGTCGTCTACCTCACCGTCTCCGGCTGCCCGATGCGCGAGACGATCACGTCCGGCGTCCGCGACGCGGTCGCCCGCGTCGACGGCGTCACCGGCGTGAGCGTCGAGCTGGACGTGATGAGCGACGAGCAGCGCAAGGAGCTGGCGGCGGCGCTGCGCGGTACCACCGCCGAGCGCGAGGTGCCGTTCGCCAAGCCCGGTTCGCTGACCCGCGTCTACGCGGTCGCCTCCGGCAAGGGCGGCGTCGGCAAGTCGTCGGTGACGGTCAACCTCGCGGCGGCGATGGCGGCGGACGGGCTGAAGGTCGGGGTCGTCGACGCCGACATCTACGGCCACTCCGTGCCCCGGATGCTGGGCGCCGACGGCCGCCCCACCCAGGTCGAGAACATGATCATGCCGCCGTCGGCGAACGGCGTGAAGGTCATCTCGATCGGCATGTTCACGCCCGGCAACGCCCCGGTCGTCTGGCGCGGCCCGATGCTGCACCGCGCCCTCCAGCAGTTCCTCGCCGACGTCTACTGGGGCGACCTCGACGTCCTCCTCCTCGACCTGCCGCCCGGCACCGGCGACATCGCGATCTCCGTGGCGCAGCTCGTCCCCAACGCCGAGATCCTCGTCGTCACCACGCCCCAGCAGGCGGCGGCGGAGGTCGCCGAGCGGGCCGGGTCGATCGCGGTGCAGACCCACCAGAAGATCGTCGGCGTGGTCGAGAACATGTCCGGGCTGCCGTGCCCGCACTGCGACGAGATGGTCGACGTCTTCGGCACCGGCGGCGGCGAGCGGGTCGCCGAGGGGCTGACGCGGACGACCGGCGCGCAGGTGCCGGTGCTCGGCTCCATCCCGATCGACGTCCGGCTGCGCGAGGGCGGCGACGAGGGCAAGCCGGTGGTCCTCAGCGACCCCGACTCCCCCGCCGGCGCCGCGATCCGCGCCATCGCCGGCAAGCTCGGCGGCCGCCGGCGCGGTCTCCAGGGCATGTCGCTGGGGATCACCCCGCGCAACAAGTTCTGACCCCGGCGGGCCACCCGCCGCACCGCCGAGGGGGCGGACCGGAAGTCTCCGGTCCGCCCCCTCGGCGCAGCCGCGGCGCGCTCAGCCCTCGTACGCGGCGAGGTCCTTGATCACCCCGAAGCCGAGGCCGTAGGCGCTCATCCCCCGGCCGTACGCGCCGAGGTGCACACCGTCCTCACCGCCCGCCGAACCCGCCAGCACCCAGCCGTACGCGGACTCGCGGTAGCGGAACGGGGTCGGTTCGCCGTCGACCGGCAGCAGCAGCTCGCTCCAGCCCTCGCCGTCGAGGTCGTCCGCCAGCTCCCAGGCGAGCGCGGTCTGCTGGTCCAGCCAGTCCTGGCGCAGCGCGCGGTCCATCGTCGACGGCCAGGTGTGGGCCAGCAGCCCGGAGCCGGCCAGCCAGGCGGCGGTGGAGACGGAGGTCGCGTCGAGCACGCCGGTGCCGTCGCCGCTGCGCCGCACGGGGCGTCCGGCGACCGTCACCACAACGGTGAACCGTTCTTCCTTGGGCGTCTCGGTCTTTATCGTCGGCTCCTCGCCGTGGCCGGTCGCACCGTGTTCGACGGTGCCGTCGGCGGCGGCGCCGACCCGCATCAGCCAGCGCGGGCCGGTGAACGCCTCATCGAGGCCGTACCAGGGGAAGGCCGCCAGCAGATAGCCGTCGACCTTCCGCCCCGCGTCGGCCGTATCCGCCTGGGCCGCAGCCCGACTCACCGTCTCCATCTGCGCGGAGCCTCCTCGTTGCCCTGTGTCGTGGGCGGCCCGCCCCCCTCAGGCGTCCTCACCCCGGACACCGGGAGCATAGCCAGTGACCGGGCGGGACAGAGCGCAAGGGCGTGCCCGTGACGGGCGACATCCGCCCGGTGGACGAGCGGGCCGCGGGCCGGGCGGAGGACGACGGCTCAGGTGGCGTCGGTGTCGAAGGGCGGACGCTCGCCCGGGGCGAGGCCGCCGGACGGCTTCTTCGAGAGGTCGATACGGCCGGACCCGGTGGAGGCGCCGTCCTTGGAGAGGTTCAGCCGTCCGCCGCCGGACGCGGCGCCCGCCGGGGCGTCGTCGCCGTAGCTGCGGACGGCGTCGGTGACGTCGGCCATCTCCTGCTTGAGGTCGAAGCCGTCGCGGATCTCCTGGAGGTCCTTCAGGCCGTACTCGTCCTTCTCCAGGACGTGCTTGCGGACGAAGTTCTTCGGGCGCAGGTCGTCGAACTCGAAGTCCTTGAACTCCGGGCCCAGCTCGCTGCGGATGTCTTCCTTGGCGCTGTCCGAGAACTCCCGGACCTTGCGGAGGAAGCCCATGACGTCGCCGATGACCTTGGGCAGCTTGTCCGGGCCGAAGATGAGCACGCCGAGGATCACGAGAGCCACCAGCTCCAGGGGTCCTATGTCGAAGAACACCTTCAGCTCCTTGGTAGTCCGTGGCCGTTCGGCGGCCCGGGGCCAGGCCACCCCTCACGGTACCTGGCCCCGGGCGTCGCGCGGGAGTCGCCCGCGCCAACGCCGTGCAAACGATCAGCCGGTGCCGGACGAGCCGAGCGTGAGGCGGACGGTGCGGTCCCGGCCGCCGCGGCGCAGGGTCAGGGTCAGGGTGTCGCCCGGCCGGTGGCTGCGGATCTTGACGATCAGCTCGTCTCCACTGTGGACGGGGGCGCCGTCCAGCCGGGTGATCACATCGCCGCCCTTGATCCCCGCCTTGGCGCCGGGGCCGCCCGGGGTGACCGGGTTCCGGCCGCCCTGGCCGGCGGCGCTGACGCGCGCGCCGTCGCCCGGGTACTCCATCTCCAGCGTCACGCCGATCACCGGGTGGGTGGCCCGGCCGGTGTTGATCAGCTCCTCGGCGACGCGTTTCGCCTGGTTGATCGGTATGGCGAAGCCCAGCCCTATGCTGCCGCCCTGGGCCGGGCCGTCGGGGCCGGAGCCGTCGGCCGCGCGGATGGCGCTGTTGATGCCGATGACCCGGGCCCGACCGTCGACCAGCGGCCCGCCGGAGTTGCCCGGGTTGATGGGCGCGTCCGTCTGCAACGCGTCCACGTAGGACACGTCGCTGCCGTCGCCCTTCTCGCCGCCCGCCGTGATGGGCCGCTGCTTGGCGCTGATGATCCCGGCGGTGACGGTGTTGGCGAGGTCGTACGGTGCGCCGATGGCCACCACCGGGTCGCCGACGCGGACCGCGTCGGAGTTGCCGAGGGCGAGCGGATGCAGCCCGGAGACGCCGTCGACCTGGACGACGGCGAGGTCGTAGCCGCTGTCCCGGCCCACGACGCGCGCCTTGGCACTCTGCCCGCCGCTGAACGTCACGGAGATCTCGCCGCCGTCCCCGGCGGGCTCCACGACGTGGTTGTTGGTGAGGATGTGGCCCTGCTTGTCGAGAACGAAGCCGGTACCGGTGCCCTGCTCGGCGTTGCCCCGTACGTGGAGCGTGACGACGCCGGGCAGCGCGGTCTGCGCGATCCCGGCGACGCTGTGCGGATCACGGGGCCGGGGCGCCTCGTCGTCCTGCGGCAGTGTGATGTCGCCCGGCCCGCCGTGCCGTTCGACGTACGCGCCGACAGTGCCGCCGATGCCGCCGGCGAACAGCGCGAGCAGCACCGCACCGACGACGAGCGGACCGCGCCGGGTCCGCCGGGGCGGCGGGGCGGCCGGCGCGCGCCACGGGTCGTAGTGCTGCCAGGCGCCGCCCTGTGCCATCGGCGGGACGAGGTGGCCGTGGTCACCGGAGGCGTCGTGGTGCGGGGCGGGCCGTTCGGGCGGCAGCGGGGCGTCGGCCGCCTGCCGCCCCGCGCGCGCGACGGCGGACCGGGGCCCGCCGTCCCCCGGCACGGGCACGAACCCGCGGCCGTCCGAACCGTTCCCGCCCTGCGGATACGGCTGCGGCGGTACGGGCCGCTCGGCGGGCAGGTGCTCGCCGTACGGGCCGCCCGGCACGGGTGCCTGGGGCGGCAGCGCGCCCGGCAGCGGCGGCGCGGCCGAACCGTAGGCGGGCGCGGCGGCTGCCGGCGGCAGGTGGGTGCCGTGCGCCGGGGTGGTCACCGGCCGCTGCACCGGCGGCGCGGGCGCCCACGGACCCGGGTCACCGTAGGGCGGCGTGCCGTACGGGTCCTCCGCATGGCGCGGCCGCGGCTTCTCCGGAGCGGCCCCCGCCTTCGCCAACTGCACGGCCGCACGGGGAGCCGCACCTTCGGGCACGGAACCGGGCGGCGCGGCGGGGGCGGCGGGCGCCACCGGGGGTGCGCCAGGGGTCGTGGGGGCGTCTCCCGGTGCGGCGGCCGTCGGCAGCGGGGCTCCGGAGACATCCGCGGGTACGGGCTCCGGGGCTCCCGCGGCGGTCGGCGGTACGGGTGCCGGGGCCGAGGCAGCCGCAGCGGCCGGCGGGCCGGGTTCCGCCGCGGCCTGCGGACCGGCCGGGCCCGAGGCGGCGGAACCGGCCCGCGCCGACGCGGGCGTGGCCGCCAGCGGCTCCGGGGGCGGGAACTCGTCGTCGGACACCGGCCACGACGTGGGCCCGGCAGCGGCCGGAACGGCGGACGCGGGTGCCGTCGGGGCCGCGTCGCCCCCGGGAAGCGGCTGGGCCGGGACCGCAGCGGCGGACCGCGGCACGGCGGCAACCTCCGGCTGGGGGCCCGCGCCGCCCTCGGGCGACGGCTGCGGCACGGCGGGCGCGGGCGGCTGCGGGCCGGCCTCGGGCATCGGCTGCGCCGCGCCCGGAAGGTCCGGCTGCCCCGCGGGCACCGGCCGGGCCTCGGGGCCCGCGCCCGGCGTCGGGGCGCCGGCGGCCGACGGGCCGGGCGGGGTGGGCGGAGCGGGCTGCGGCCGGGCGGCGCCGCCGTCGGCGGGCAGCGGATGGGGCTGCGGTCCCGGCCCGGGGTGGGGGTCGGGGGTGCGTCCCGGCCGGTTCCACCACTTCAGCTTCGGCCCGGTGGCCGTACCGTCGTCCATGCTCTCCCCACCATTCGCCCGCTTCCGCGCGGGCCACCGCCACCTCGCGGACCGTGCCCGTCGACGACACGCACCGCCCCGCAGCGATTCAACCAGTTCCCTGTGACAGAGCGCAGGCGGTGGTCAGCGCGGGGCGGCGGACGGGTGCGAGGAAGGGGTGGGAGAGAGCGCGGAGCCGACGAGCGGACGGAGGATCTCGGCTGCGGGGGCGAACGGGCCCGGGGTACGGACGACGCCGGCGGCCTGGGGGAACGGGCGCCGGGCGTCATCCTGGGCGGACGGGGCCATCAGCGGGCCGAACCGGCCGCCGGACGGTATCCGCGCCGGGGGCGCCCCGGGCGGCGTGCCGGGACCGTACAGGCCGGTCGCCCCGGGCGAGGCGGGTGCGGCCCGGCCGGCGACACCGCCGGACGTCAGCAACCCGGCGTCCCGGAGCGGATCGCTGCCCCCGACCGGAGTGGCGCTGAGCGGGACGACGGCGGTGCCGGTGCCGCCCTGACGGCCCGGCGGATCGATCGCGGCCTCCAGCGGCAGCGTGCCGCCCAGGGCGAGGGCGGCCAGCGAGACGGCACCGGCCGCGGCGAACGCGAACCGGCGGCGCTGCGGCGCAGGCCGCTCGCTCTCGTGGATACGGAAGCCCCGCTGCCGGGGCGCGCGGGCACCGCTCGCGTGCGCGCCGGAGGAGGGCAGATAGCCGAAGCCGCCGCCGTCCCGGTCGAACTCGGCGCGGCCGAAGGGACCCAGCCCGTCGCCGGGGCCGTCCGGATCTCCGCCGGACAGCCCCTGCAACCGCGCCAGCAGCCCCTCGGAGGGGCCGGGTGGCGCGGCCTGCGCGAAGACGCTCTTCAGCCGGCGCTGGGCGTCGGCCTCCGCCTTGCACCGGCCGCAGGTCGCCAGGTGCGCGAGCACCCGCTCCCGCGCGTCATGTCCCAACTCGCCGTCGACCAGGGCTGCGAGGCGGTCACCGAGATGCTGCTCGGCGGGGGAAGCACCGCCAATCGGGCTCACGCGATTCCGACCTCCCCGGTGGACACCGCGGCCAGCGACCGCTGCTCGCGCTCCTCGGCGCGCACCTGCGGCGAGCGGTGCTTGAGCGCCTTGCGCAGATGCGAGCGGCCACGGTGGATCCGGCTGCGGACCGTACCGAGCTTCACGCCGAGCGTCGCGGCGATCTCCTCGTACGACAGGCCCTCGATGTCGCACAGGACGACGGCGGCGCGGAACTCCGGCGCCAGGGTGTCCAGCGCCTGCTGCACATCGGCGTCGAAGTGGGTGTCGTTGAAGTGCTGCTGGGGCGACGGCTCGCGGCTGGGCAGCCGCTCGGCGGCGTCCTCCCCCAGCGCGTCGAAACGGATCCGCTGACGGCGGCGGACCATGTCGAGGAAGAGGTTGGTGGTGATGCGGTGCAGCCAGCCCTCGAACGTGCCCGGCGTGTACGTCGACAGCGAACGGAAGACCCGGACGAAGACCTCCTGCGTCAGGTCCTCGGCGTCGTGCTGGTTGCCGGTGAGGCGGTAGGCGAGGCGGTAGACCCGTGCGCTGTGGGTGCTGACGATCTCCTCCCAGCTGGGGGGAGTCCACGCCTGCGCATCCGCGTCTGCGGCGAAGGTCGCGGTAGGAGCGGAGTGGTGGGTGCGGAGACGGTCAGCGGTGTCGGTCACGGATTTCGGCTCGGCGAACGGCCGTCGCAGGCGTCTGCGCCCTCGGCGGTCACCCGTCGTAGCCGCACCTCCCCTGGTGGCTCTGGTGGTGTCCAGTAGAGCCCCTACCATATCCACCTCGCCCGTTAGCTCCGGATAAGCAGTTTTGACCTGCATTTGGTGCGGCTTTCGCGCTTGCCGCGTGTCTTCGTCGGTCTTCACCACCGCATCCCCCCTGTCCCCCATTAACGCCCGGTCCCATCTGCGGGTTCCCGCACGCAGCGGATACAGTCACCGTTGCGTCAACTACGGGGACAGGAGAGGGCCATTACCGGCAACCGGCAGACGGGCCTGGCATTCGCCGAGGCGTACGGCGCCGGGACCATCGACGACGCCACCGACATCGCCCTTCGCTGGTCCCGTTCCTGCGCCCGCGACGCCGGGATCCGTACGGTGTCGACCGCCACCGGGGCCGCCCTGCGCATGCTCGCCGCCACCGCCGGGGCCAAGGCCATCGCCGAGATCGGCACCGGCACGGGCGTGTCGGGCATCTACCTCCTGCACGGTATGCGGCCGGACGGCGTGCTCACCACCGTCGATCTCGAACCGCAGCGGCAGACCTTCGCCAAGCAGGCGTTCCGCGAGGCGGGCTTCGCCGGGAACCGCGCGCGGTTCATCCCGGGCCGGGCGCTGGACGTCCTGCCGCGGCTCGCCGACGGCGGCTACGACCTGGTGTTCTGCGACGGCGATCTGGCGGAGTGCACCGACTACCTCGCCGAGGCGCTGCGGCTGCTGCGCCCCGGGGGCCTGGTCTGCTTCGCGGGGGTCTTCGCCGACGGCCGGACCGTCGACTCCGGTGAGCAGCCCGACGAGGTGCTGCGCCTGCGCGAGCTGCTGCGCGCGGTCCGGGACAGCTCCGCGCTCGTCCCGTCACTGCTGCCGGTCGGCGACGGTCTGCTGTGCGCGGTCAAACGCGGCTGAGCCGTCCCGCCGGGGCCGTACGGCGGCCCGGAGCCCGCCCCCGGACGACGAAAGGCCCCGGCGGAGCGCGCGGGGCGCGCCGCCGGGGCCTTGATCATCGGCTGGGGGTACCTGGGGTCAGCGCCCCGGGGAACCGCAGCAGTTCGGGCCGCCCTCTCAGACGGTGACCTTCTCCAGTGCCTCACCCAGGGCCTTGGCTTCGTCGGGTGTCAGCTCGACGACGAGTCGCCCGCCGCCTTCGAGCGGAACCCGCATGACGATGCCCCGCCCCTCCTTGGTCACCTCGAGCGGGCCGTCACCCGTCCGCGGCTTCATGGCCGCCATGCTCGTTCCCCTTCCTGAAACCAGCTCATCCTCAGCCGACCGCCGACGGCCGCATCTCGGCACGCGTCACCGGCATCGAACACATTGCTTCCAGGCCATTATCCCGCATCGAACGACCCGATGACCAACATCGGACAGCTTCCCTTCGGCAACCCTCTCCCCCAAACCCCCGCAATTCGGTGAGTGGCCTGCGATACTGCGCCGCCCTTCACACCCTCGGCCACCCTCATTCTTTGACGTACGTCACATGCCCGGCCCTGATGATCTCCGGCATCCTGAGCGCTGACCGCCCCCGAAGGGCGGCGCCACCCGCGACGGAGGGACCCCTCACTCATGGCCGACACCGTGCTCCACGACGTCACCGACGGACTCGCCACGATCACCCTCAACCGCCCCGACGCGATGAACGCCCTGAACATCGATGCGAAGGTGGCGCTCCGGGACCATCTGCGCAGTGCGGCGGCCGACCCCGCCGTCCGCGCCGTCCTGCTCACCGCCACCGGCCGCGCCTTCTGCGTCGGCCAGGACCTCAAGGAGCACATCGGGCTGCTCGCCGCGGACCGGGAGCGCGGTGACGGCTCCACGATGAGCACCGTGCGGGAGCACTACAACCCCATCGTCACCGCGATCACCGAGATGCCGAAGCCGGTGGTGGCGGGCGTCAACGGCGTCGCGGCGGGCGCCGGCTTCGGCTTCGCCCTCGCCGCCGACCACCGCGTCGTCGCCGACTCGGCGTCCTTCACCACCGCCTTCGCCGGGGTCGCGCTCACCGCCGACTCCGGGGTGTCCTGGACCCTGCCGCGCGTCGTCGGGCCGGGCCGCGCCGCCGACCTGCTGCTCTTCCCGCGCAGCATCGACGCGCAGGAGGCGTACGCGCTGGGCATCGCGAGCGAGGTGGTGCCCGCGGCGGAGCTGGCCGACCGGGCGGCGGCGGTGGCCCGCAAGCTCGCCGCGGGGCCGACCCTGGCGTACGCGGCGCTCAAGGAGTCGCTGGCCTTCGGCGCGGGGCACACCCTGGCCGAGGCGCTCGCCAAGGAGGAGGAACTCCAGGCGCGGGCCGGTGCCTCCGAGGACCACCACATCGCCGTGGAGGCGTTCGTGAAGAAGGAGAAGCCGGTCTACCTCGGGCGCTGACCGGGCGCGCCGCCCGGCCGGGCGGCGGTCGTGGCGGGGGCGGGGCGGCCCCGGGACTCAGCCCGCGCCCGCCGCCCGCTCCGTCGCCTTTCGGGCGTGACACCCGGCGAGGTGGTCGTTGACCAGGCCGCACGCCTGCATCAGGGCGTACGCGGTGGTCGGGCCGACGAAGCGGAAGCCGCGCTTCTTGAGGTCCTTGGCGAGCGCGGTGGACTCCGCGGTCACCGGCGGGACGTCGGCGACGGTGCGCGGCGCCGGGCGGCCGGTCCGCTCGGGCGCGTACGACCAGATCAGGGTGTCCAGCTCGCCGGGGGCCAGGGTGGCGGCGAGACGGGCGTTGGCGAGCGTCGCGGTGATCTTGGCTTGATTTCGGATGATGCCGGGGTCGGCGAGGAGCCGTGCGGCGTCGGCGTCGGTGAACCGCGCCACCTCGGCGATCCGGAAGCCCGCGAAGGCGGTGCGGAACGCCTCCCGGCGGCGGAGGATCGTGATCCACGACAGACCGGACTGGAACGCCTCCAGGCACATCCGCTCGAAGAGCGCGTCGTCGCCGTGGACCGGGCGGCCCCACTCGGTGTCGTGGTACTCGCGGTAATCGGCCATCTTCTCGGCCTCCATGCCCCACGGGCAGCGCGGAACGCCGTCCGGGGCGGTCACCACACCCGTCATGACCGGCCCTCACCTTCCGGCGCCCCGGCCGTCCGGCCGTCCGCCTCCGCTCCGGCGGACCGGGGCCGCGCCGCCGTCCCGCTCCCGTCCGCGCCGGCGGCGCCGGGCTCCGGCTCCCCGCCGGGCGCGCCGTCCTCGATCAGGCCCGGACCGCCCATGGACGCGGCGTGCACGCCGGCGAGCGCCGCTTCCAGCTCCGCGATCCGGGCGTCCCGCTCGGCGAGTTCGGCGCCGACGCGGTCGAGGGCGTCGTCGACGTCGTTCATGCGGTAGCCGCGGGCGGTGACCGCGAAGCGTACGGCGTCGATGTCGGCGCGGGTGAGCGGGCGCTGCTGGGGCAGCGGGTCGTAGAGCTGCTCGGGCTCGGTGTCGTGCAGCCCGCCGCGCTCGCCGCCCACGACGACGAGGGTGACCACGGCGACCACCACGACCATGGCGATCAGCAGAAACCAGAACACGACCAACTCCCCGGAAGACGCACCTGCACCGATCGTGCCATGCGGGGGTGACAGCCGACGGCCTCGCCCGCGCCCGTCGAGGGTGAGGCCGTTAAGGTCGCTGCCGGACCATCGACAAGGAGTGAGCATGCTGCGGCTGGGGAAACGCGAGTTCGGCGCGGACGAGCCGGTGATCATGGCGATCGTGAACCGGACCCCGGACTCCTTCTACGACCAGGGGGCGACGTTCCAGGACGAGGCGGCGCTCCACCGCGTCGAGCAGGCGGTCGCCGAGGGCGCCGCGATCATCGACATCGGCGGTGTCAAGGCCGGTCCCGGTGAGGAGGTCACCGCCGAGGAGGAGGCGCGGCGCACCGTCGGCTTCGTCGCGGAGGTGCGGCGGCGTCACCCGGACGTGGTCATCAGCGTCGACACCTGGCGGCACGAGGTCGGCGAGGCGGTGTGCGAGGCGGGCGCCGATGTCCTCAACGACGCCTGGGGCGGCGTCGATCCGAAGCTCGCGGAGGTCGCCGCCCGGTACGGCGCGGGTCTGGTCTGCACGCACGCCGGGGGCGCCGAACCGCGGACCCGTCCGCACCGGGTGGCGTACGACGACGTGATGGCGGACATCCTGCGCGTGACGCTGGGGCTGGCCGAGCGCGCCGTGGAGCTGGGCGTCCGGCGCGACGCGATCATGATCGATCCGGGGCACGACTTCGGGAAGAACACCCGGCACAGCCTGGAGGCGACCCGGCGGCTGGGCGAGATGACGGCCACGGTTCCCCAAGCTCTCGGCTTCGCTCGAGCAGGGGATACCCCATTGCCGGTGCTGGTCTCCCTCTCCAACAAGGACTTCGTCGGCGAGACCCTGGACAAGCCGGTCAAGGAGCGCGTCCTGGGGACGCTGGCGACCACCGCGGTCTCCGCCTGGCTGGGGGCGCAGGTCTACCGCGTCCACGAGGTCGCCGAGACCCGGCAGGTGCTGGAGATGGTCGCCTCGATCGCCGGGCGCCGGGCGCCGGCGGTGGCCCGGCGCGGACTGGCCTGACCGTCCCGCCCCGGGAGCGCGGGGCCGCGCCGGGCGGCCCCGCCGCCGGGCGTCACCGCACCCCCGGACCCACTTCCTTCGTCACGAGCGCGACCGCCTCGTCCACATCGTCGCTGAGGTGGAAGAGTTCCAGGTCGCGCGCGGACGCCTTGCCCTGGGCGATCAGCGTCTCGCGCAGCCAGTCGACCAGTCCGCTCCAGTAGGCGGTGCCGAAGAGGACGATCGGGAAGCGGGTGACCTTCCCGGTCTGGACGAGTGTCAGCGCCTCGAACAGCTCGTCCAGGGTGCCCAGTCCGCCTGGCAGCACCACGAAGCCGCGGGCGTACTTCACGAAACAGGTCTTCCGTACGAAGAAGTAACGGAAGTCGACGCCGAGGTTCACGTACGCGTTCATGCCCTGCTCGAAGGGCAGCTCGATGCCGAGGCCCACGGAGGTGCCGCCGGCCTCGTGGGCACCGCGGTTGGCCGCCTCCATGGCGCCGGGGCCACCGCCGGTGATCACCGCGAATCCGGCCTCCACCAGCGCCCGGCCGAGCTTCACCCCGGACGCGTACTCGGCGGAGTCACGGGGTGTGCGGGCGGAGCCGAAGACGCTGACGGCGGGGCCGAGTTCGGCGAGCGCGCCGAAGCCCTCGACGAACTCCGCCTGGATGCGCATGACCCGCCACGGATCGGTGTGCACCCACTCGGAGGGACCCTCGGAGTCCAGCAGCCGCTGGTCGGTGGTGCTGCGCTGCACCTGGTCGTGACGGCGCAGTACGGGTCCCAGCCGCTGCTCCTCGGGGGTGGCTGCGCCCTCGGGACTGGCCATGTCGTGCTCCCTCCGCCGACTGATCGTTGCGGCCTTCAGCCTAGATCCCGCGCGGGGCCGCCCACGCCGTTCGTCCGACGGGCGGGACGGACGGCGCGGGCCGGTGCCCCCGCCGGGCGGGCGGGCCCCGGCGGCGGGTCAGCTGGTCAGCCAGGCGCGGAGCCGCTCCTCGCAGTGGCCGATGCGCTCGGCGAGGACGCGCTCGTCCCGCTTGTGGGCGAGGAGCGGGTTGCCGGGGCCGTAGTTGACCGCGGGGACGCCGAGGGCGCTGAAGCGGGAGACGTCGGTCCAGCCGAACTTGGGGCGCGCGGTGCCGCCGACGGCGTCCATGAACGCCTTGGCCGCCGGATGGGAGAGGCCGGGCAGCGCGCCCGGGGAGTGGTCGTCGACGGTGAGCTCGTCCACCGGGCAGTCCGCGAAGACCTCACGGACGTGGGCCAGCGCCTCTTCGGGGGTGCGGTCCGGCGCGTAGCGGAAGTTGACGGTGACGGTGCAGGCGTCGGGGATGACGTTGTTGGCGACGCCGCCCTCGACGCGGACGGCGTTGAGGCCCTCGCGGTACTCCAGTCCGTCGATCACGGCGCGACGCGGCTGGTACGCGGCGAGCTTCGCCAGGATCGGGGCGGCGGCGTGGATGGCGTTCGAGCCCATCCAGCCGCGGGCGGAGTGGGCGCGCTCACCGCTGGCGTGCAGCAGGACCCGCAGGGTGCCCTGGCAGCCGCCCTCGACCTCGCCGTCGGAGGACTCCAGGAGGACGGCGAAGTCGCCGGCGAGCCAGTCCGGGTGGGCGTCGGCGACGTGGCCGAGGCCGTTGAGGTGGGCGGCGACCTCTTCCTGGTCGTAGAAGACGAAGGTGAGATCGCGGTTGGGCGCGGGGACGGTGGCGGCGATGCGGAGCTGGACGGCGACACCGGACTTCATGTCGCAGGAGCCGCAGCCCCAGAGGTAGCCGTCGTCGTCGAGGCGGGAGGGGACGTTGCCGGCGATCGGGACGGTGTCGAGGTGCCCGGCGAGCACCACCCGCTCGGCGTGGCCGAGGTGCGTGCGGGCGACGACGTTGTTGCCGTAGCGGTCGACGGTGAGGTGGTCCAGCGCGCGCAGGGCGTGCTCGACGGCGTCGGCGAGGTCCTTCTCGTTGCCGCTCTCGGAGGGGAAGTCGACGAGCCGCGCGGTCAGCTCGGCGGCGTCGAGCGACAGGTCGAGGGCGGGGTGATCTGCGGAGCGCTCCATACCGTCAACCCTAGAGCCTGGCCGCGCGCGGCCGTCGCGGGGCCGCGGGCCGCCCGCCGGACCCGGGCGCCGGGGAGTGCGGGCGACCCCGGGCCGCCCGCCGCCGGCTTCGCTACGGTGATGGCGTGCAGGCCGCCGCTCCTCCCCCCGCCCGTCGCCGGCGCCCGTGGCGTACCGCCGCGGCCGTCGCCGTTCTGCTGGGCGTGGGCGCGTACGTCGCGGTGGAGCGGCTGACCGGTGGGCCCGGGGAGCCGCGGTGCACGGTGGCGGCGGCGGGCGGCGGCGCGGCGTACGAGCTGCCGCCGGAGCGGGCGGCGAACGCGGCGACCCTCTCGGCGGTGGCGAGCGCGCGGGGGCTGCCGCCGCAGGCGGTGACGGTCGCGCTGGCGACGGCCATGCAGGAGTCCGGGCTGCGCAATCTCGACCACGGCGACAAGGACTCCCTGGGCCTGTTCCAGCAGCGCCCCTCGCACGGCTGGGGCACACCCCGGCAGATCATGGATCCGGTGTACGCCGCCGGGCAGTTCTACGCGCATCTGGTGAAGGTGCCCGGCTACGAGCGGCTGCCGGTGACCGAGGCGGCGCAGCGGGTGCAGCGCAGCGGCTATCCGCTGGCGTACGCCAAGCACGAGGCGGACGCGGCGTTGCTGGCGGACGCGTTGAGCGGGCGCCGGGGCGCGGCGCTGACCTGTGTGGTGCCGCGCCCGGAGGACGGCACGGGCGCGGCGGACGCGGCGCGGGTGCGCGGGCTGCTGGTGCGGGAGTTCGGCGCCGGGGTGCTCCCGGGGGGCGCGAAGGACACGTCCTCGAAGGGCGCGGGCCGGACGGTGACGGTGCCGGTGGCGGGCTCCGGTACGGACGGCGGGGCGCGGCGCGGCTGGCAGGTGGCGCTGTGGTCGGTGGCCCACTCCGCCGGACTGGGCATCGAACAGATCTCTTACGCCGGGCGGACCTGGCGGGCGGCGGACGCCGGTCAGGGCTGGCAGCGCGACACCGGCCGCGACGCCCCGGGCGCGGCGCCTGCCGTACGGATCACCACCGGGCAGTAGTCCGGCGCTTCCCCCCATCGGGGCACATCCGCCAACTCCCGTGAACGGCCGCGCCGTTGCTCCGCGGCGCACAGCGGGCGCGGGCGCATTCCCTTGTGGGACAAGGGTGGCGGCAGTGCCGCAACGGGCGAGCGGACGCACATATTGCCCGCATTTCGCCACGACGGATTATGTGACGCGTTATCAACTCTTTACCGGAGTTCACCGCAACCTTCGGAGGGCTGACGCGGTAGTCAGGGCGTCCGTCCGCCCGGCGGACCCGGCACATCCCGTGCCCCTCTGTCAGAAGTACGCGCCCCCGTCGAAGGAGCACCATGTCCCTCCCCGTTACGCGCCGGATCGCCCGAGCCGCCCTGCTGGTCGCGGCGAGCGCGGCACCCGTGGTCGCCGTGGCCGGTTCCGCGAGCGCCGCGCCCCTGCCGAGCGCGACCGACCTGGGCGGGCTGACCACCCTGGACTCGCCCCGCACCAGCGAGGCCGTCGACACGGTCGCGCACGAAGGCGTCGGCCTGGTGAACGAGGCCGGCGGCGCGGCGGCCCAGAAGCTCGCCCCGGCGCTGGTCGAGACCGCGGGCCCGGTCGTCGAGCGGGCCGCGCCGACCACCCAGCACACCGCCGAGACCGTCGGGGACGTCCTCGGCAAGACCGGTAAGGACGGTCTGTCGACCGACACGCTGCCCACCGACGCGGTGAAGGGCGTGGCCGGCGCGGCGCACCAGCTGCCCGCGAAGGGCCTGCTCGGCGGTCTCCCGATCGGCGGCTGACGGCCGGCGCCGAGGCGCCGGACACCACGGAGGGGCCCGGGGAGTTCACCACTCCCCGGGCCCCTTCGTCCGTGCGCTACGCGAGACGGCGGACGGCCGCCTCGACGCGTTCGTCGGTCGCGGTGAAGGCGATCCGGACGAAGCGGTCGCCGGCCGGGCCGTAGAAGTCACCGGGGGCGACGAGGATGCCGCGCTCGGCGAGGTGGCCGACCGTGTCCCAGCAGGGCTCGTCGCGGGTGGCCCAGAGGTAGAGCGACGCCTCGCTGTGCTCGATGCGGAACCCGGCCGCCTCGAACGCGGTGCGCAGCGCGGCGCGGCGGCGGGCGTAGCGCTCCCGCTGCTCGGTGACGTGCGCGGTGTCGCCGAGGGCGGCGACGGTGGCCGCCTGGACGGGCGCGGCGACCATCATGCCGCCGTGCTTGCGGATCTTCAGCAGCTCGCCGAGGACGGCGGTGTCACCGACGGCGAACGCGGCGCGGTATCCGGCGAGGTTGGAGCGCTTGGAGAGCGAGTGGACGGCGACCAGGCCGTCGTGGGAGTCGCCGCAGACGTCCGGGTGCAGGACGGAGACCGGGTCGGCCTCCCAGCCCAGTTCGAGGTAGCACTCGTCGCTGACGACCAGGATGCCGTGCTCGCGGGCCCAGGCGACGATCCGGCGCAGCTCACCGGCGGTCAGTACGCGGCCGGTCGGGTTGGACGGCGAGTTGAGCCAGAGCAGCTTCAGACCGGCCGGGTCGAGGTCGGTCGGGTCGTCGTAGGCGACCGGTTCGGCGCGGGCGAGGCGGGCGCCGACCTCGTACGTCGGGTAGGCCAGGCGCGGGTGGGCGACCTTGTCGCCGGGGCCCAGGCCGAGCTGGGTGGGCAGCCAGGCGACCAGTTCCTTGGAGCCGACGACCGGCAGGACGCCCGCGTGGGTCAGTCCGCGGGCGCCGAGGCGGTCGGCGGCCCAGCCGGTGAGGGCGTCGCGCAGGGCCGGGGTGCCCCAGACCGTGGGGTAGCCGTGGCTGTCGGCCGCGTCGTTCAGCGCCGTACGGATCAGCTCGGGCACCGGGTCGACGGGGGTGCCGACGGAGAGGTCGACGATGCCGTCGGGGTGTGCGGCGGCCGTGGCCTTGTAGGGCTCCAGGCGGTCCCAGGGGAAGACCGGAAGGAGGGAGGAGACTGCGCCCACGATGCTCTCTTTCTGGTGCGGGGCGGATCCGGCGCGACGGCGCGGGCCGGGGCCGGGGAAGCGCGAAGGTCCCGTACGGCGGTCGGTGCCGTACGGGACCTTCGGACGCCGCGGGACCGGGCCGGCGGCCGCGCCCGTGCGGGGCGGCGTCGCGCCGCCCGCACGGACCGGGCCGTTACTGGTTCTGCGGCGGCAGTGCGGCGATGAAGGGGTGGTCGCGCTCGATCAGGCCGAGCTTGCTGGCACCACCGGGCGAGCCCAGCTCGTCGAAGAACTCCACATTCGCCTTGTAGTAGTCCTTCCACTCGTCAGGGGTGTCGTCCTCGTAGAAGATCGCCTCGACCGGGCAGACCGGCTCGCAGGCCCCGCAGTCGACGCATTCGTCCGGGTGGATGTACAAGGACCGGGAGCCCTCGTAGATGCAGTCGACGGGGCACTCCTCGATGCATGCCTTGTCCTTGACGTCGACACAAGGCTGCGCGATGACGTAGGTCACGCTGTCGTTCCTCCTCGGTAGGGCCGGCGGACCGATTGGCAGGCCGCCGCAGGGCGCGCGGGAGCGCGGCGTCGTCGATGCCCGCACCTAGTATCTCCGTTCCCGGACACGAGACGAACAAGAGGGGCGGGAAGAGCGGTGGAATTCATGACCGACGGTCGTGCTGAAGTTCGCATCACCCATGCTGACGTGGGCAAAAGGGTATCGGTCCGGCGCCGTACGGACGACAGTGCAGGTCAGTGGGCGTTCACGGACGCGGTCGGGGTGCTCACATCCTGGACGGACGGTGTGCTCATCATCACACGCAGGAATGGCGAGCAGGTCAGGATCGGGGAAGAACTGCTGGTCGCGGCCAAGGTGGTGCCACAGACCCCGGCCCGGCGGCGGGGCCCGGCGGCCGATGTGCGGGAGCTGACCGAGGTCGCGGCCCGGGGCTGGCCGGCGGTCGAGACCGAGCGTCTCGGCGGGTGGACGCTGCGGGCGTCCGGCGGCTTCACCCGGCGGGCCAACTCGGTCCTGCCGCTCGGCGCCCCCGGCGTCCCGCTGGACGAGGCGCTGGCGCGCACCGCCGACTGGTACGCGGCGCGCGCCCTGCCGGCGATCGTCTCCGTGACCACCGGCCGCCCGGACGCCGACGAGGAGCTGGCCGCCGAGCTGGCGCGGCGCGGCTGGCCGGCGTCCGGTCACACGCGGGTGCGGACCGCCGCGCTGGCGCCGCTCGCGGACACCGGCGCGGACCTGGCCCGGGTGCGGCTGGAGCGGGAGCCGGACGCGGCGTGGCTGGCGCGCTACCACCGGGCGCCGGGGTCGGTGCCCGGGGCGCGGGCGGTGCTGACCGGCGGTCCGTCGGTGTGGTTCGCGACGGTGGACGGCGCGGACGGCGGCGCGGAGGCGATCGGGCGCTGTGTGGTGGACGGCCGGTGGGCCGGGTTCGCGGCGGTCGAGGTGGCGCCCGCGGCCCGGCGCCGGGGGCTGGCCCACCTGGTGATGGCGGCGCTCGCCGCCCGCGCCCTGGACGAGGGGGCTTCGGCCGCGTATCTCCAGGTCGAGGCGGACAACGCGGCGGCGCTGGCGCTCTACGACGGGCTCGGCTTCAC
Organism: Streptomyces sp. NPDC027185; assembly: GCF_055567035.1. Classification (NCBI taxonomy): domain Bacteria; kingdom Bacillati; phylum Actinomycetota; class Actinomycetes; order Kitasatosporales; family Streptomycetaceae; genus Streptomyces; species Streptomyces sp. NPDC027185. The sequence goes on from NZ_JBVHRF010000002.1 coordinate 587,097, forward strand.
CGACCACCACGGCTACCACTACCGGACCGCGCCCGCGGCGGTGGCCCCCTGAGCGCGACCGGGCCGGACGGGCCCGGTGCGGCGGCGCGGGCGCGGCGGCGCCGGTTCGCCGAGGAGGCGCGGGCCGAGCGGCCGGATCTGGCCCTGCTCTGTCTGCTGATCGCCGCGGAGGGCGATCCGGCGCTGGACGAGGCGGGCACGGACGCCGTCCAGATCGAGCTGGACGAACTCGCCGGGCGGCTGCCGTTCGCGCCGGAGGGCGGCCCGGCGGCGTGGGCCCGTAACGTCGGTGAGCTGCTGGGCCGCCGCCTCGGTTTCGGCGGGATGGCGGCCGACTACCGGCGGCTGGAGTCGTCGCTGCTGCACCAGGTCCTGCGGCGGCGGCGCGGGCTGCCGATCCTGCTGTCGGTGGTGTGGACGGAGGTCGCCCGGCGGGCCGGGGCGCCGGTGTACGGCGTGGCGCTGCCGGGCCATTTCGTCGTCGGGTTCGGCGATCCGCAGGGGGCGCATGTGCTGGCCGATCCGTTCGCCGGGGGCCGGCTGCTCTCCGACACGGACGCGGCGGAGCTGGTGGCGGGGGCGACCGGGGCGCCCCTGGAGGCGCCGATGCTGCTGCCCGCCGATCCGCTGGAGATCGTCGCGCGCATCCTCAACAACATCCGCGCCTGGGCGCAGGCCCGCCCCGAGCACGCCCCGGTCGGCCTGTGGGCCGTCGACCTGGCCCTGCTGCTCCCCGGCCATCCGGCCCGGCTGCGCCAGGAGCGGGGCCACCTGCTGGTGAGCTGCGGCCGGTTCCTGGAGGGCGCGGCCGAGCTGGAGGAGTACGCCCGGGTGGTCGAGGCGGTGGACCCGCAGGCCGCGGAGACGGTACGGCGGCGGGCGGCGGAGATCAGGTCGATGCTCAACTGAGGCCCGTAGACCGGGGGGCGGCTTCCGGACGCGGTGCGGCCGGGCGGGCCCGTGGTGCGGGCAACTCCTCGTCCGGCGGGCATCGCCGCAGGTCAGAGCCAGCCCTTCGCGCGGGCGGTGCGGAGCGCCTCGGCGCGGTTGCGGGCGCCGGTCTTGCGGATGGCGGCGGAGAGGTGGTTGCGGACGGTGCCCTGCGAGAGGTGGAAGTGGCGGGCCAGTTCGGCGTGGGTGCCGCCCTCGTCGGCGCGGAGCAGGATCTCGCGTTCGCGGTCGGTGAGCGGGCTGACGCCGTCGGCGAGGGCGGCGGCGGCCAGCGCGGGGTCGATGACCCGCTCACCTCCCAGCACCCGCCGGACGGCCTCGGCAAGACGCGCCGCGGGGGCGTCCTTGACCAGGAACGCGTCGGCGCCCGCCTCCATGGCGCGGCGCAGATAGCCGGGCCGCCCGAAGGTGGTGAGGATGACGATCCGGACGCCGGGCAGCGCGGTGTGCAGCTCCGCCGCCGCGTCGAGACCGCTCATGCCGGGCATCTCGATGTCGAGCAGCGCGACATCGACGGTGTGCTCCCGGGCGAGCGGGACGACCTCGTCGCCCCGGGACGCCTGGGCGACGACCCGGAGATCGTCCTCCAGCTCCAGCAGCGCGGCCAGCGCCTCCCGGACCATGGACTGGTCCTCGGCGAGCAGCAGACGGATCATGCGGCCAGCTTACGGGCGGAGAACGCGAGCGGACGGACGGGTGCGGGACCGAGGACCGGCCGGGAGAGGCCCCGCCGTGTCCGCCGGCTACCGCACCGTCCCCGGTGCGGGCGGCGTGGCCGGAGCCGCCGTCCCCGCGCCGCCCTCGTCCGCGGCCTCGTCCTCGTCCTCGTCCTTCTCCGGCAGCGGTACGACGGCGGTGAGGACGAAGCCGTGCCGGGCGGCGGGGCCGGTCTCCAGGTGGCCGCCGGTCAGGGCGAGGCGTTCGCGGAGACCGCCGAGGCCGTTGCCGTCGGCCGCGGCGCGCGGGGCGCCGGCGCCGTCGTCGGAGACGGTCAGCCGCAGGGTGCGCGCGCCGTCCGCCGGACCGGTCTCCTCGGTCAGGCGCAGGGCGCAGTGCCGGGCGCCGCTGTGCCGGACGACGTTGGTGACGGCCTCCCGCAGCGCCCAGGCCAAGGTGCCCTCGACCGCCTCGGGCAGCGCGTGGTCGAGGCGGTCGAGGGCCGGATCGGCGTCCACCGCGATCCGGGCGGTGCGCAACGCGGTGCGCGCCCCGGCCAGCTCGACGGCCAGCCGGGGCCTGCGGTAGCCGCTGACGGCCTCGCGTACGTCCACCAGCGCCTGTCTGCTGACCCGTTCGATGTCCGCGACCTGCGCCGCCGCGTCCTCGGGGCGGGCGGGCAGCATCCGGCCCGCCAGCTCGCTCTTGAGCGTGATCAGCGAGAGCGAGTGGCCCAGCAGATCGTGCAGGTCACGGGCCATCCGCAGCCGTTCGTCGTTGGCGGCGAGGCGGGCGACCTCCTCCCGTGCGGCGCGCAGTTCCCTCGTCGTACGGATCAGGTACTGCACCCCGACCATCGTGTAGCCGCTGCCGAGCGCCGGGAGGCCGTACGCGAGGAGGTAGTAGCCGCGGACCTCGGGGAAGCGGAGGCCGAGGGTGAGCAGGACGGCGGTGACGGCCGGGACGGTCCAGCGGGCGTGCTCCCACGGCAGGACGACGCCGGTGGCCACCGAGGTGAAGATGAACAGCACCAGCCAGTTGGCGCCGAGGTTCCAGGCGAGGGCCACGGAGAGTGCCAGCAGCGCGGCGAGCACCGGGTACACCGCCCGTGGGGTGACGCCCCGCCACATGTGCCGGAAGACCAGCGCGAAGTAGAGCGCGACGTACACCGCGAGGCCGGTGGCGCCCAGGACGCGGGTGGTGAGCGGGGCGGAGCCGGTGAGGAGATCGGCGACCGGGCCCGCGAGGTAGAGCATCCACACGGCGATCCACAGCGCCTTGGAGACGGCCTGCCGCCGGGTGCGGGGCGGCTGCCCCATCCGGATCGGGTTCTCCTCCGCCTCGCGGTCCGTCGTCACCGTCGTCATGCCTTCCGGGTGTCCTTGCGGTACAGCCAGGCCGCGCCGCTCACGAAGAGCGCCAGGTATACCAGCAGCACCGTGACGTCCTTCAGGTGCGGCGCGCCCCCGCCCTCGATGGCGGTGCCCAGCGCGGCGTAGGCGTGGGTGGGGACGTAGTCGGCGAGGCTCTGCACCCACTGCGGCAGGATCGTCAGCGGCATCCACAGACCGCCGAGGAACGCCAGGGCGAAGTAGCAGAGCATGCTGACCGGGCGGACCGCGTCGCCGGTGACGAGGTAGCCGATGGCGACGCCGAGGGCGGCGAAGACGAAGCTGCCGAGCCAGATGGAGACGGCGATGGCGGCCCACTGCCAGGCGTCGAGGCGGACGTCCTTGACCAGCGCGCCGACCAGCAGCACCAGCACGATCGACGGCAGGCTGACGGTGGCCGCCGCGGCGATCTTGGCGGAGACGTAGCCGCGGCCCGGCAGGGCGGTGAGCCGCAGCTGGCGCACCCAGCCCAGTTCGCGCTCCTTGGCGATCTGTTCGGCGTTGCCGAGGAGGACGGCGGTCATGGCGCCGAAGGCGGCCATCGCGACCATGTAGTACAGCCCCATGTCGAGCTTCATCCCGGGCATCGGGCTGCTGTTCGCGCCGCCCGCGATGATCAGGTAGAGCCCCGGCGGATAGATCACCGAGAAGAACATGAACTTCTTGTTCCGCAGCGCGCGGCGGATCTCCAGCAGGATCAAGGTGGTCATCGTCCCGCCTCCTCGGCGGTGGTGGCGTCGGTGGCGGCGGTCAGGGCGAGGAACGCCTGCTCCAGGCCGAGCCCGGCGACCTCCAGGTTCCTCGGGTACAGGCCGAGGCCGTAGACGGCGTGGACGGTCGCGTCGGCGTCGTGCGACCGGATGCGGACGGTACGGCCGGAGACCTCCAGCGCGGTGAGGGCGGGCAGGGTTCGCAGCGCCTGCTCGTCGACGGTGCCCTCCAGGTCGAAGGCGATCCGGCGGGCGCCGGCGCGGGCCTTGATCTCGGTGGCGGTGCCGTCGGCGAGGACCCGGCCGCGGTGCAGCACGATCACCCGGTCGGCGATGGCGTCGGCCTCTTCGAGGTAGTGCGTGGCGAAGAGGATGGTGCGGCCCGCGTCCGCCTGGGCGCGCATGGTGCCCCAGAACGCCTGCCGGGCCGAGACGTCCATGCCGGTGGTCGGCTCGTCCAGCACGATCAGGTCGTTGGCGCCGGCGGTGGCGAGGGCGAAGCGGACCCGCTGCTCCTGGCCGCCGGAGAGCTTGCCGATCATGCGGTCGGCGATGTCGGTGAGGTCGGCGGCGCGCAGGATCGTGTCGAGCGGGTAGGCGCGGGGGTGCAGGTCCCGGGCGAGGCCGACCAGTTCGCGGACGGTGACGCCCTGCATCAGGCCGCCGCTCTGCAGCATCGCGCCGACCTTGCCCTGGGCGATGGCCCGCTGCGGGGTGGTGCCGAAGACGCCCACCGTGCCGGAGTCCGGGTTGCGCAGCCCGAGGAGCAGATCGAGGGTGGAGGACTTCCCGGCGCCGTTGGGGCCGAGCAGGGCGACCGTCTCGCCCGGGTACAGCTCCAGATCGATACCGTCCACGGCGCGCACCGCGCCGTACTCCTTGGTGACTTCGCGGAAGCTGACCGCGGGGGCCGGGCCCGGCCGGCGCGCGGCGTCCGGGGCGGCCGTCGGTGTTGTCGTCGTCATGCCCCAAGCTTCGCCGGACGGGCGTGCCCGGCGGCAGTGTCGGCTGTCCGCACTCCGCCATGACATCTGTCATGGGTGCGGTCCCGGGACGGCACGGGCGAGGCCCCCGGAACGCGCTTCCGGGGGCCTCGTCGTCAGGGGTGCGGGCGGCTCAGCCCTCGCCGATGGTCTGCACCCGGTCGGCGGGGGTGGTGCCCTGGAGCGCCAGCTGCACGGCGCTGGCCACCTCGGCGGGGGTGACCGGCTTCTTGCTGCCGTCGCCCTTGGTGAGCAGGACGCCGTTGAAGGTGTCGCCGTAGAGCGCCTTGAGGGCGGCCCGGTCGTAGTACGGGACGAGGCTGCCGTCGGCGCCCGGCCGGAAGGAGAGGAACTTCGGGATGGACTTCTCCGGGCTGAACGACACGGTGTGCGCGGCGTCCGTGCGGACGGTGATCAGACCGGACATGGCGGGCTCGGCGAACTGCTTGAGCGCCCGGTCCACGGCCTCCTTGGAGACCCGGGGCTGCTGGGTGGAGGCGGCCAGCGTCAGGGCGGGCTGGGTGCCGGTGGTGACGCGCTGCCGGTAGGCGTCGGCGACCTTCGCCTTGGAGGCGGCGACGTCGACGGCCTTGTGCGGCTTGCCGTAGTGCGGCACGGCCCGGCCGCCGGAGAAGGTGATGCCGCCCTCGCCGGTGCCGCCGGAGCCGCCCGCGATCTGGCGCAGCGCGACCTCCAGCTTCTCGTCGTCGGTGGTCATCGCGGGCTGCGCGGTGCGGGCGACACCGAAGAGCGAGCCGATGACGGAGACCGGGTTGTAGTCCCGGCCGGAGGCGCCCCGGACGGTGGCCTGCACATCGACGCCCAGGCCCGCCTTGACCGGGTCCAGGGTCCGCTCGGCGCCGTCGACGGTGAGCTTCAGCGGCGCTCCGGTGCGGTCCTTGAGCGCCGCCTCCAGCTTCTTGACGGCGTCGTCCTTGGCCTGTCCGCCGATGTCCACCCCGAGCGCGGTGGTGTTGTTGGGGACGTCGGCGTGGTCGAGGAGCAGCCCCGCGCCGTAGGCGACCGCGGCGAGGACGACGAGACCGGCGCCCGCCAGGACCAGCTTGTTGCGGCCCTTCTTCTTCGGCGGGTTGATCGGCTCGGGGATCCTGGGCAGCGGCGCCGGGGCGGCCGCCACGCCGTCCTTGCCCTCGCGGGAGGACGGGCCGTCGGCGGCGGGGACCTTCGGGACGCCGCCGACGAGGGTGTCCGGGCCCCGGCCGCCGCCGCGCGGGCCCTTGGCCGACGGCTTCGGTCCGGCCGGACCGGCCGCGACGCCGCTCGCCGGGCCCGCGGCGAGACCGCCGGTGATCCCGGCGGGGGCGCCGCCGGACGGGGTGCGCGCGCCCGGGTCGCTGAAGCCGGGCGGGAGGTTGACGGGGCTGTCACCACGGGCGGGCCCGGTGGTGGGACCGGCCGGCCCGGCAGCCGCGGGGGCGTCGAACGGGCTGAGGTCGCCGGGCGCGTCGAACGGCGAGGCGGCGCCGGGCGCCGGGGCGTCGAACGGCGAGCGCTCCTGGGCCGGCCGGGCACCGCCGTCGAACGGCGAGAGCCCGAGCGGGTCATCACCGCCGGACGGTGCGCCGCCGGACGGCGCGTCCGAGAAGTACGGCAGGTCGGGCCGGCCCGGCGCGCCACCGGACGCACCGGGCGCCGGGTGCGCACCGGTGGTGGACGGGTCGCCGGGCACCGGATGCGTACCCGTCGTGGACGGGTCGCCGGGCGCCGGGTGCGAACCGGTCGTGGAAGACGCGCCGGGCGCCGGGTGCGAACCGGTCGTGGACGACGCGCTCGGGCCCTTGCGGGGCGCGAACCAGGAGCTGGTGGTCTCGCCGGAGCCGGACGGGGCGCCGGGCCGGCCGGGCGCGCCGCCGGGGCGCCGGTCGGCGGGCGAGCGGCGCGGGAGCCGGGGCGCGGTGCCCGCCGCCTCCGCCGCCGGGCCGGTGCCGGGTGCGGCGCCCTCCCCGGGCGTACCGTCCGCTCCGCTCACACCGGTCTCCTCCCCCGCTTCCACGGGCTTGCGGACGACGACGGGCGGGATGGGCCGCGAGCCCGGAATGTTGATCTTGATCCGCGTCGTCAGCGTGGTCTCGGTCTTCTGCTCCTCCGGCTGCGCGGCGGCACCTCTCGCCGCCTCGCCCGCTCCCCGGGCCGTGCCGTACGGCGGCGTTCCCGAGGGGTAGACGGCGCTGCCCCGGCCCTGGGGGCCGGAGGACGAACTGTCAGATTCACGACTCAAAGCAGGTTCTCCCGATTGGCTCCGCCGCTCGTCAGAGTTGAGTCCGGGCCCAGGACCCGGGACCGGGGAGGCGCCCCCAGGGCGGCGCGGCGGCGCGCACCACCATACTGGCCGCCGCGCAGGGCCACCCGAAGAGCACGGGAAGACCACGACGACGGGCGTACCCCGAGGGTGTCCGTTCCGCCCTTCGCGGAGCGGGCCGCGGCTCTTTCCGCACCGCACCTCGCGCCGCGGCGCCTCCTCGCGCCCCCGCGCTCCGCGAAAGGGCCGGGGCCGCGGCACCGGGCGTCACGCCCCGCGACGGCCGGACGGTCGTCCCCGGCCACGCGGCCGGTCCGCCCGGCGCGCCACGGCCCGCGCACGGGCGGCGGACGCGGCGTCAGACGGCGCGGCCGGGCGGTGCGCCCAGCGCCCGCCGCTGCGCCGCGGTGGCACAGATCACAGCCACCAGGATCCCGCCCAGCAGGAAGAGGTACGAGCCGAGCCCGGCGCCGAAGAGGAAATCCCCCTCCGGACGGGCGGTGCCCAGCAGCAGGAAGACCGTCACCAGCCAGGCGGCGCCCGGCACCAGCACCCCGGCGACGGTCTCGGTGGCCCGCCCGCCGCCGTACAGCAGCCCGGCGAGACCGGCCAGCGCCAGCAGCAGTCCGCCGGGGAACCACGCGGCCTGGAGCAGCACCCCGGCGGGCGCGACCAGCACGCCGCCGATCAGCAGCAGGACGTACAGTGCGATCCGGCCGGGTGTCACCGGCCGGGCCATCGCCGCGGCGGCGGCGCCCGCGCGCCCGCCGCCGGACGCGCCGCCGGCCCCGGCGCGTACCCCGGAGCCGCCGGCCCGGGTGCGGGGGACGCCGTTCTTCTTCTCCGCGCTCATACGCCCGCCTCCTGGTGGCCGTCGGTGGGGTGAGGGCCCGCCGGGTCGCCGGTGGTGCCCGCGAAGAGGTCGTGCTCACGGCCGTCCGCCGCCGGGACGGCCGTGCCCCGGACGAGCCGGTAGTACTCGGTGCCGAAGAGCGGCTGCCCGAGGTCGTTGGAGAGGGCGAAGAACGGGCCGTCGACGGCGATCTGGGTGGCGTGCGCGCGCATCGCGGCGGTCTTCGCCGCGACGTGGACCGCCTCCCCGGCGATCTCCGCGGTGACCTCTCCGTCCGCCACGACCCCGGGGACGTCGTCGACGGCGGCGATGCCGGGGAAGAGGCGGCCCGCCGCGCGCAGCGCCGCGAAGCCCTTCTCCACCTCCGTGCGGGGCACGCAGTTCCAGTAGATCTTTTCGATCGCACACGGTGCGCCGAGGTCCGGCCGGAACGTGCCGTCGGCCGCGAGGTCGGCCGCGCGCATCGCCACCCGGTGCGCCTGGATGTGGTCGGGATGGCCGTAGCCGCCGTCCGGGTCGTAGGTGACGAGGACCTGCGGGCGGGTCTCGCGGACGACGGCGACGAGGTGGGCGGCCGCCTCGTCGAGCGGCGCCGCCCAGAAGGCGCCGGGGCGGTCGTTCTGCGGGGCGCCCCTCATCCCGGAGTCGCGGTAGCGCCCCGCGCCGCCCAGGAAGCGGTGGTCGGCGACGCCGAGCGCGGCCATCGCACCGGCCAGCTCCCCGACGCGGTACGGACCGAGCGTGTCGTCCCGGTCGGGCGCCAGGTGTGCCAGCTCGGGCGGGATGACCTCGCCCTCCTCACCGCGGGTGCAGGTCACCAGCGTGACCTGGGCGCCCTCGGCGGCGTACCGGGCCATCGTGACGCCGTTGTTGATGGACTCGTCGTCCGGGTGCGCGTGCACCAGCAGCAGACGACGGGGCCGGTCGGCACCGGGGTGCGCGGGCGGGGTGGGGGCGGGCTCCGTCATGGGAACAGCCTACGAGCCCGCGTCCGGGCCCCGGCACACCCGCCCGGCGGGCCCCGGGACGCCCCGCGGGTGCCCGGCACGCCGCTCAGGGCGCCGGGCCCGGTGCCGCCACCCGCGCCCGCCCGGGGCCCAAACGCACCGCACCGCCCGGCCCCGCCCGCGGCCCGTCCGCGCCCGGACATGCCGCCGCCCGGCCCCAGATCGCGTCCGGTGCCGGGCGGGCGGAGCGGGCGCGGTGTCGCGGCCCGGTCCGGGGACGGTGCCCCTACGCGCTGTACGTCAGAATTTGATACCCCCGAGCATCCCGGCGACGTTCGTCGTCAGCTGCTTGATCGTCGGGGCTACGGACGAGCTGGCGAGATAGAAGCCCAGCAGCATGCACACAAACGCATGCCCGCCCTTCAGCCCGGCCTTCTTGACCAGCAAGAAGACGATGATCGCCAGCAGCACCACCGCCGAAATCGAGAGTGCCACGGCGGTTCACCTCCAAGTACGCACGGACCGGACAGATATGAGGGGGCAAAACCGCCGTGGACGGCTCAACTCCCGGGAATGCAAAGGGCTCTTTACCCCGCACCCACTACGCGCAAGGGATCATAACTTTCCGGGCGCGCGCATATCTCGGTGCACGGGAGCAGACAAGGGGCGCACGCCGGATTCGCTGGTGCGACGAGTGAGGTCCCGCCCGCCGGCCGGGCCCTGTCCCAAGTTCCGTCCACGGCCCGGACGTACGCCATAGGCTCGGCCCATGACCGGACAGTCCGAACCCGTGCCCTTCCCACGCCAGCACGCCCGTACCCAGCGCTTCACGCTGGGCGCGCCGCGCGGCTTCACCGTCTCCCCGGACGGCGCCCGCGTCGCCTTCCTCCGCTCCGCCTCCGGCACCGACCGGACCCAGCGGCTGTGGGTCCTCGACGTCGCCGGGGGCCGGGAGTACCTCGCCGCCGATCCGCCCGCGCTGCTCACCGGCGCCGAGGAGGAGCTGTCGGCGACGGAGCGGGCCCGCCGGGAGCGCACCCGCGACGGCTCGGCGGGCATCGTCGGCTACGCGGTGGACGCCGCCGCCGAGATCGCGGCGTTCGCCCTGTCGGGCCGGCTCTTCGCCGCCGAACTGCGCGCCGGTACCGCCCGCGAACTCCCCGCCACCGGCACGGTCGTCGACCCGCGCCCCTCCCCCGACGGCCGGTACGTGGCGTACGCCGCCGACGGCGCGCTGCGGGTGGTGCGCGCCGACGGCGAGGGCGACGGCGGTGACCGGGCGCTGGCCGAGCCGGACGGGCCCGAAGTGACCTGGGGGCTCGCGGAGTTCATCGCGGCGGAGGAGATGGGCCGCCACCGCGGCTTCTGGTGGTCGCCGGGGAGCGACCGGCTGCTGGCCGCGCGCGCCGACACCACGCCGGTGCGCCGCTGGTGGATCGCCGACCCGGCACATCCGGACCGGGCGCCCGCCGAGGTCCCGTACCCGGCGGCGGGCACCCCCAACGCCGAGGTGACGCTGGCCTTCCTGGGCCTCGACGGCTCCCGTACGGACGTGACCTGGGACCGTGAGCGCTTCCCCTATCTCGCGCGGGTGCACTGGTCGGCGGCGGGCCCGCCGCTGCTGCTCGTCCAGAGCCGCGACCAGCGCACCCAGCACTGCCTGGTGGTCGACGAGGCGACCGGTGCGACGCGCACGGTGCACGAGGACACCGACCCGGTGTGGAACGAGCTGCACCCGGGCGTCCCGGCGTGGACACCTGACGGACGGCTCGTCCGGATCGCGGACACCGCGGACGGTACGGAGCCGGCCGCGCGGCGGCTGTTCGCCGGTGACCGGGCGCTGACGGCGGCGCCGCTGCACGTCCGCGCGGTGCTGGACATCGGCGAGGACGACGTCCTCTTCGCGGCGAGCGGCCCGGAGATGCACGACATCGGCGTGTACCGCGTACGCCACCGCGGCGACGGCCCCGCGGCGCCGGAGCGGCTCGGCGCCCGGCCGTACCCGACGGTGACGTCCGCGGTGCGCGGCGGGGACGTGGTGGTGCTGTCGCAGGCGAGTCTGGAACAGCCCGGCACCCGGGTCGAGGTGGTGCGGCCGGGTGCGGACGGCGCCGAGGAGGGCGTCGCGGTGATCGGTTCGTACGCACAGGAGCCGGTGCTCGCGGCGCGGCCGCGGCTGGTGCGCGCCGGGGAGCGGGAGATCCCGTGCGCGGTACTGCTGCCGGAGGGGTACGCGGAGGGCGACGGTCCGCTGCCGGTGCTGCTCGATCCGTACGGCGGGCCGCACGGTCAGCGGGTGGTCGCGGCCCACCACGCCCATCTGACGTCGCAGTGGTTCGCGAACCAGGGGTTCGCGGTGGTCGTCGCGGACGGCCGGGGCACCCCGGGCCGCTCCCCCGCCTGGGAGAAGGCCGTCTCCCGGCGGATCGCGGAGGTGGCGCTCCAGGACCAGGTGGACGCGTTGCAGGCGCTGGCCGGGCGGTTCCCGCTGGACCTGACGCGGGTCGCGATCCGCGGCTGGTCGTTCGGCGGCTATCTCGCGGGGCTGGCCGCGCTGCGCCGCCCGGACGTCTTCCACGCGGCGGTGGTCGGCGCCCCCGTCACCGATCTGCGGCTGTACGACACCCACTACCAGGAGCGGTACCTCGGCCACCCGGACGAGGAGCCCGCGGTGTACGCGGCGAACTCGCTGCTCACCGACGAGGGGCTGTCCGGGGCGCGGGAGCCGCACCGCCCGATGATGATCGTCCACGGGCTCGCGGACGACAACGTCGTGGTGGCGCACTCGCTGCGGCTCTCCTCCGCGCTGCTGGCGGCGGGCCGGCCGCACGAGGTGCTGCCGCTGTCCGGGGTAACCCACATGACGCCGCAGGAACAGGTGGCGGAGAACCTCCTGCTGCTCCAGGTGGACTTCCTGAAGCGGTCCTTGGGGCTCACCGGGACGGCCTGACGGGAGCGGTGCCGCGGTGTGCGGCCGGGTGTGCTGTTCGCTTCCCGGCCGCGTCCGCGGCACCCTCATGACCGTACGTAGTTCAGCAAGACGCGTCCGTATATCGGTGAAGCGACGGCCAAGTTGCCGTCGTGTTACAGCAATTGATTGCCTTATGTCCGCCATTCCGGACATCTTCCGGGGGTGTCAAGCACGCCCTGGCGTCGATCTGCGCAATATCCGCTCAAGAAGCGAACGACCTGCGCATCAGCGCCCCCGATCCCCTTGACTCCGCCATAAATCACTTGCGAAAGTCCGCTCATCCAGCGGTGCGACCGGCGCCGCTTCACGTTCCAAGAGAACTCGGCGCGGGGGCACTTCGCGATGACTAGTCCATCCCAGACCGCGGCTGCACAGTCCGATACCCCAGGGCTTGAGCCGGAGGGTCTGAAGAAGGAGAAGAACCGCAAGGGCGGTGAACTCGTCGGCCGCTCCCCCGGCCAGCTGATGTGGGCGCGGTTCAAGCGGGACCGCACCGGCATGTTCTGCGGCATCGTCGTCCTGGCGTTCTTCGTCATCTCGGCGCTGGCCCCCGTCATCTCCTCGCTGTACGGCAAGGACCCGTACACCTTCTACTCCAACAGCGACCCGAACCTCCTCGACGAGTTCGGCTTCCCGGCCGGGCCGAACGGCGGTGTCTCCGCCGACTACTGGTTCGGCATCGAGCCCCAGCTGGGCCGTGACCTCTTCACCCAGCTGCTGTACGGCATGCGGACCTCGCTGGGCATCTCGGTCGCCGTAACGATTCTGGTGGTCATCACCGGCACCATCCTCGGTGTCACCGCCGGCTACCTCGGCGGCCGCACCGACTACTGGCTCGGCCGGGTCATGGACTTCCTGATGGCCTTCCCCAGCCAGCTGACGTTCGTGGCGTTCATGCCCGTCGTCGTGGCCCTCTTCGTGCCGCCGGGCGACGAGACCCCCACCTACATCCGGGTGGTCGCGCTGATCCTCGTGCAGTGGGCGCTGGGCTGGATGGGTCTGGCGCGGCTCCTGCGCGGCCAGGTCCTCTCGCTCCGCGAGCGGGAGTTCGTCGAGGCGGCGCGGATCACCGGCGCCTCGCCCTGGCGGATCATCCGCAAGGAGCTGCTGCCGAACGTGGTCACGCCGATCCTGGTGCAGAGCACCTACATGCTCCCGCTGTTCGTGACGGCGGAGGCGGGTCTGTCCTACCTCGGCGTCGGCATCATGGAGCCCACCCCCGACTGGGGCCGCCTCTTCCGCACCGCGGGCAACATCTACGAGAGCGACCCGACGTTCCTGCTCTTCCCCGGCGCCGCGATGGTCATCTTCGTCCTCTGCTTCAACCTGCTCGGGGACTCGGTCCGGGACGCCTTCGACCCCAAATCCGGTCGCTGAGCGTCCACTTGAGGGGGGCAGCTGTCGCCCCCGCACCGGCCTCCCACCGGAAGCGTCAGACAGCACATCAGGACACCAAACTGACAGGCAGGTGCTTGACCTCATGAACGCACTCTCCCCGCGCAGAGCACGCGCGGTCATAGTCGCCCTCGCGGCCGGCTCGCTCGCGCTCACCGGCTGCAGCGCCGGCAGCGGCAGCGGCAAGGACAAGTCGCAGACCGACGCGGACGCCGCGTCGCAGGCGGAAGCCGTCCCGCTCGGCACCGCCGCCGACTCGACCGGCCCGGCCAAGGAGGTCAAGGGCGCGCAGTCCGGCGGCACCATCCGCGTCTACCAGCGTGACAGCTACAACCACCTGGACCCGGCGCAGATGTACGTCAGCGACATGAAGTCGCTGTCGCAGCTGATCTTCCGTGGACTGACCAGCTTCCAGCAGGACGACAGCGGCAAGCAGAAGGTCGTCGGCGACCTCGCCACCGACGCCGGGCAGATGTCCGACGGCGGCAAGACCTGGAAGTACACGCTCAAGGACGGCATCAAGTTCGAGGACGGCACGCCGATCACCTCGAAGGACATCCGCCACACCATCGAGCGGATGTACGCGAAGTTCATCACCGACGGCCCGACCTACGTCCAGCAGTGGCTGTCGGGCACCGGTACCGCGTACCGCAAGGCGCTGCCGGACGGTCCGTACAAGGGTGACCACCTGCCGAAGACCGTCCTGGACACCCCGGACGAGAAGACCGTCATCTTCCACTTCAAGCAGCCCCAGTCGCAGCTGCCCTACGCGCTGACGATGCCCGGCTACAGCGTCGTCCCGGACGGTCCGAAGGACACCAAGGACAACTACGACGTCAAGCCGGTCACCTCCGGCCCGTACAAGATCGCGTCGTTCAAGGCCGGCAAGTCCATGCAGCTGGTGCGCAACACCAACTGGGACCCGAAGACCGACGCGATGCGGCACCAGTACCCGGACGGGTACAACATCACCTTCAACCACCAGGCGTCGGACTCCACCAAGCGTCTGATGGCGGACCAGGGTGAGGCCAAGAACGCCGTCAGCTTCACCAACCAGGTCGAGCCGACCTCGACCAAGCAGGTGCTGGACAACCCCAGCGCCAGCAAGCGCCTCGTGCAGGGCTACCAGCCCTACGTGTGGCAGATGAACTTCAACATGGACCGCATCAAGGACAAGCGGATCCGTGACGCGATCACCTACGCGCTGCCGGACAGCCAGCTCGTCCGCGTCAACGGCGGCAGCTACGGCGGTGAGATCGCGGGCGGTCTGCTCGCCCCCACCGTCGCCGGCTACAAGAAGGGCTACGACCCCTACGGCAAGCTGTCGCACCCCAACGGTGAGCCGGAGAAGGCCGCGAAGCTTCTGAAGGAGGCCGGCAAGACGGGCATGAAGCTCGTCTACGCCTACTCCAACACCGAGGCGCGCCAGAAGGAGGCCGTCCTCATCGAGGACGCGCTGAACAAGGCCGGCTTCAACGTGCAGAAGAAGGAGGTCGACGCCGCCTCCTGGTACCAGCAGATGGGCAAGGTCGACAACGGCTTCGACATCTACATGACCGGCTGGGGCCAGGACTGGCCGGACGCCTCCACGGTGATCCCGCCGTCGTACGACGGCACCACCATCCAGGACGGCTCGTCGAACTACTCGCACGTCAACGACAAGCACGTGAACGAGGAGATCGCCCGCATCAGCAAGATCGCTGACGCGAAGAAGGCGACCGAGGAGTGGAAGAAGCTGCACCAGTACATCGTGGAGAAGGTCAACCCGGCAGCCCCGGCCTACTACACGAAGACGCTCCAGCTCTACGGTTCGAACATCGGCGGCGCCCGTTACAACAACGACGTCAGCTACATCGACCCGAACACGCTCTTCCTCAAGAAGTAAGCGTCCCTCAAGGCACTCCGGAGAGCGCGCACACGGCGGAGCGCGCGCTCTCCGGGGCCTTCGCCGCCCCTTCTCCTCGCCCACAGCCGCCGCCGTCCTGAGAGCAGCGAACTGTCATGCTTCCCTTTCTATTTCGCCGGACGTTCGGCGCGATCGTCACCCTCATCCTGCTGAGCGCCGTCACCTTCTTCGTGTTCTTCGCGGTCGGCGACCCGGCCCTGATGGCCTGCGGTAAGAACTGCACCGCCGACAACATCGCCCTGATCCACCAGAACCTCGGCCTGGACAAGCCCCTGCCGACGCAGTACTGGGACTTCCTCTCCGGCATCTTCGTCGGCCGCGACTACAGCATCGGGCACTGCGGCGCCCCCTGCTTCGGCTACTCCTTCGCCACCAAGCAGGACGTCTGGGCGACGATGGTCGACCGGCTGCCCACCACCGCCTCGCTGGCCCTCGGCGGCGCCGTCGCGTTCCTCGTCATCGGTATCGGTGCCGGTCTGCTCGCCGCGTGGAAGCGCGGGACGTTCCTCGACAAGGCCGTCACCAGCGTCTCGATGGTCCTCAGCTCGGTGCAGATCTACATCCTCGGCCCCATCGTCCTGGGCATCTTCGTCTACAGCGGCGTGATGGACTCGCCGAAGTACGTGGATCTGACCAGCAACCCGGCCGGCTGGTTCATGGGCCTGCTGCTGCCGTGGCTGGTGATGTCGACGATCTTCACCGCGCAGTACACCCGTATGTCCCGCTCGACGATGATCGAGCAGCTCCAGGAGGAGCACGTGCGCACCGCCAAGGCGAAGGGCATGCCCGCCCGTTACGTCTTCCTGCGGTACGCCTGGCGCGGTTCGCTGATCCCCATCGTCACCATCCTCGGCATGGACCTCAGCTCGCTGTTCGGCGGCGCCATGATCACCGAGTTCACCTTCTCGCTCGCCGGTATCGGCCGGCTGGCGATCGACTCCGTCACCACCCTCGATCTGCCCATGGTGCTGGGCGTGATGCTCTTCAGCGCCGCCCTGATCCTGGTGTTCAACATCATCGTGGACGCGGCGTACGCCTTCATCGACCCGCGCGTGCGCCTGTCCTAGGAGAGCCTGAAGTGACCACACTCCCCACGACCGAAGGCACACCGGCCCCGACCGGGTCCGACCCCTTCCTCTCCGTGCGCGACCTGCACGTGCGGTTCTCCACCGAGGACGGCATCGTCAAGGCGGTCGACGGCCTCTCCTTCGACCTGGAACGCGGCCAGACCCTCGGCATCGTCGGCGAGTCGGGCTCCGGCAAGTCCGTCACCAACCTCGCCGTGCTGGGGCTGCACAACCCCAAGTCGACGGCGATCAGCGGCGAGATCCACCTGGACGGCCAGGAGCTGACCGGAGCCCGGGAGAAGACCCTGGAGAAGCTCCGCGGCAACAAGATGGCGATGATCTTCCAGGACGCGCTGACCGCCCTGTCGCCGTACTACACGGTCGGGCGGCAGATCGCCGAGCCGTACATGAAGCACACCGGCGCCTCCAAGCGGGAGGGCCGGCAGCGGGCCATCGAGATGCTGACGAAGGTCGGCATCCCGCAGCCGAACCTGCGGGTGGACGACTACCCGCACCAGTTCTCCGGCGGTATGCGCCAGCGCGCGATGATCGCGATGGCGCTGGTCTGCAACCCCGAGCTGCTGATCGCGGACGAGCCGACGACGGCGCTGGACGTCACCGTCCAGGCGCAGATCCTCGACCTCCTCAAGGACCTCCAGCAGGAGTTCGGCTCGGCGATCATCCTGATCACCCACGACCTCGGTGTGGTCGCCGACGTCGCCGACGACCTGCTGGTGATGTACGCGGGCCGGGCGGTGGAGCGCGGTTCGGTCAAGGAGATCCTGACGCAGCCGCAGCACCCGTACACCTGGGGTCTGCTCAGCTCCATGCCGCGGCTGTCCTCCGACGTCAACGAGGCGCTGTACCCGATCCCCGGGTCGCCGCCGAGCCTGCTGAACCCGCCGTCGGGGTGTGCGTTCCACCCGCGCTGCGGCTTCCCCGCCGAGGTCGCCGGGGGGCTGTGCACCCAGGAGCGGCCGGCGCTGCCGGACGGGCGGGCCGCCGCCTGCCACCTCAGCGCGGAGCAGCGCCAGACCTTCTTCACCGAGCAGATCAAGCCCCGGCTGGGCTAGGGAGCCATCACCATGACAGACAACGTCACCCTCCCCTCGCCGCGGGACGCCGCGCCCGCGGCGGGCGAACCGCTGCTCGTCGCCGAGGGCGTCACCAAGCACTTCCCGATCTACGGCGGTTTCCCGTTCAAGCGGAAGGTCGGCGCGGTCAAGGCGGTCGACGGCGTCGATCTGACCGTGCACGCGGGCGAGAGCTTCGGCCTGGTCGGCGAGTCGGGCTGCGGCAAGTCGACCACCGGCCGGCTGCTGACCCGCCTGATGGAGCCGACCTCCGGCAAGATCACCTACGCGGGGCAGGACATCACCCGGGCCAAGCGCAAGGAGCTGGCGCCGGTCCGCTCCGAGATCCAGATGATCTTCCAGGACCCGTACGCGTCGCTGAACCCGCGGCAGACGGTGGGCACCATCATCGGCGGCCCGATGGAGATCAACGGGATCAATCCGGCCGGCGGCCGGGAGAAGCGGATCCGCGAACTCCTGGAGACGGTCGGTCTCAACCCCGAGCACTACAACCGCTTCCCGCACGAGTTCTCCGGCGGTCAGCGCCAGCGCATCGGTGTGGCGCGGGCGCTCGCCCTGGAGCCGAAGCTGATCGTCGCCGACGAGCCGGTCTCGGCGCTGGACGTCTCCATCCAGGCGCAGGTCGTCAACCTGCTCCAGGACCTCCAGCGGGAGCTGGGGATCGCGTTCCTCTTCATCGCCCACGATCTGGCGATCGTGCGCCACTTCAGCCAGCGGGTCGCGGTGATGTACCTCGGCAAGGTCGTCGAGGTGGGTACCCGCGACGAGATCTACAGCCGGCCGCGCCACCCGTACACCCACGCGCTGCTGTCGGCGGTGCCGGAGGCGAAGTTCACCGAGTCGGTGGAGGAGGAGAAGCAGCGGATCCGGCTCGCCGGTGACGTGCCCTCGCCGGTCAACCCGCCGTCCGGCTGCCGGTTCCGCACCCGGTGCTGGAAGGCGCAGGACAAGTGCGCGACCGAGGAGCCGCCGCTGGTCCAGATCACGGGGAACGACGCGGGTCACCTGACGGCCTGCCACTTCCCTCAGGAGCCGACGATCGCGGCGCGCGGTGAGGACATCGTCCTCGACCCCGCCCTGGCCGCGATCGAGGAGGCAGCGCAGGAGGGCCCGGCGGACGACGCCGGTTCCCCCGGCAAGACCCTTTGACCCGGTCTCAACCGCCTCCGCTCGGAGCCGGAGCCCGCTTCCCACACCCCAGATCCACGGGAGGCGGGCTCCGGCCTTTTCCGGGGGCGGTTCGGGGGCGGTTCGGGGCGGTGCGCGGCGGGCGGGGCCCCGGCTCCAGGGGCGCCCGGCCCCGGCCCCGGCCCTGCCCCTCCCCCGCCCTCACTCGCTCGCCACCACCTCCCGTTCCTCCGCGAAGTGGCAGGCCGAGGGGTGGGCGGCCGGGCCCGCGTCCGGGGCGGTGTAGCGGGGCGGCACGTCGAGCGGCGGGACCTTCTCGGCGCACAGGTCCTGGGCCTTCCAGCAGCGGGTGCGGAAGCGGCAGCCGGAGGGCGGGTCGGCCGGGGAGGGTACGTCGCCGGTGAGCAGGATGCGGGTCCGGTGCTCGCGTGCCTCGGGGTCGGGCACCGGCACCGCCGAGAGCAGGGCCTGGGTGTAGGGGTGGGTGGGGTGGTCGTAGATCTGCTCGTCGGTGCCGGATTCGGCGAGCCGGCCGAGGTACATGACGGCGACCCGGTCGGAGATGTGGCGGACCACGGAGAGATCGTGGGCGATGAAGACGTAGCTGAGGTCGAAGGTGTTCTGGAGCTTCTCCAGCAGGTTGACGACCTGGGCCTGGACGGAGACGTCGAGGGCGGAGACCGGTTCGTCGGCGACGATGATCTCGGGGCGCAGGGCGAGGCCCCGGGCGATGCCGATGCGCTGGCGCTGGCCGCCGGAGAACTGGTGCGGATAGCGGTTGATGTACTCCGGGTTGAGCCCGACGACGTCCAGCAGTTCCTGCACCCGGCGGCGCCGGTCGCCCTTGGGCGCGACCTCCGGATGGATGTCGTACGGCTCACCGATGATGTCGCCGACCGTCATCCGCGGATTGAGCGAGGTGTACGGGTCCTGGAACACCATCTGGATGTTGCGGCGGACGGCTTTCAGGGCGCGGCCCGACAGTTTGGTGATGTCCTCGCCCCGGTAGCGGATCTCCCCGGCGGTGGGGTGTTCCAGACCGACCAGCAGCTTGGCGACGGTGGACTTGCCGCACCCCGACTCCCCCACGATGCCGAGCGTTTCGCCGCGGTGGAGGTCGAAGGAGACGTCGTCGACCGCCTTGACCGCGCCGACCTGCTTACGGAAGAGGATGCCGCGGGTGAGCGGGAAGTGCTTGACCAGACCGCGGACCTCCAGCACCGGTTCCCCAAGGCCGGAACCGGCGGGAGAACGGGGGCCGGGAGCGGGGCGTGGGCCGGTACCGGCGGCGGAACCGGAACCGTTGCCGGGGCCGGGGGCGGCGCCGGAACCTGGGCCGGTCCCGGGCCCGGAACCGGTACCGGCGGCGGAACCGGAACCGGCGGCGGAACCGGAACCGGCGGCGGAACCGGAACCGGCGGCCGGGCCTGCGGCCGCCCGGGAGGCATCGGGTGTCCCGGGCGTACCGGGCACGCCGGAGGCGTCGGCCGGTCGGCGGTCAGCGGGCTCCATCGAGCGTCTCCTTCCAGAAGTGGCAGGCGCTGGTGCGGCCCGGGGCCACCTCGTAGCGGGGTGGCCGGTCGGTGCGGCAGACGTCCTGGGCGAGCGGGCAGCGCGGGTGGAAGGGGCAGCCGGGCGGGATGGCGGTGAGGTTGGGCGGCAGGCCCTTGATCGCGTACAGCTCCCGGCCCTTGTGGTCCAGGCGCGGGATGGAGTCCAGCAGACCGCGGGTGTAGGGGTGGGCGGGGGCCCGGTAGAGGTGGTGGACGGGGGCGGTCTCGACGATGCGTCCGGCGTACATGACGGCGATGGTGTCGGCGACGTCGGCGACGACGCCGAGGTCGTGGGTGATGAGGATGAGGCCCATGTGGTACTCGCGCTGGAGTTCCGCGAGCAGGTCCATGACCTGGGCCTGGACGGTGACGTCGAGGGCGGTCGTCGGCTCGTCCGCGATGATCAGGGCGGGTTCCAGGGCCAGCGCCATCGCGATCATGATGCGTTGGCGCATCCCGCCGGAGAACTGGTGCGGATAGTCGCCGGCCCGGCTCTTCGCGGCGGGGATCCGTACCCGGTCCATCAGCTCGACGGCCGCGGCGCGGGCCGCCTTGCGGGACATCCCGCGGTGGACCTGGAACATCTCGCCGAGCTGGGCGCCGACCGACATCACCGGGTTCAGTGCGGAGAGCGCGTCCTGGAAGATCATCGCCATACCGGTGCCGCGGATCCGGCGGCGCTCCTCCCGGCCGAGGGTGAGCAGGTCACGGCCCTGGAAACGAATCTCGCCGCCGGTGACGAAGCCGGGCGGCGAGTCGAGGATGCCCATGATCGCCTGGGCGGTGACGGACTTGCCGGAGCCGGACTCGCCGAGGACGGCGAGGGTCTGCCCGGCGGCGACGCGGTAGCTGACACCGTTGACCGCCTGGGCGACGCCGTCGCGGGTACGGAACTCCACGTACAGATCGCGGACGTCGAGGAGGGGCGGCCCGCCGGTGTCCGTGCTCTCCGGCCGGGGCGCGGTGGCGCTGTCGTTGCTGGTCATCTGCCCGCTCCTCAGCGCAGCTTGGGGTCGAGGGCGTCGCGGACCGCGTCGCCGAGCATGATGAACGCCAGCACCGTGATGCTCAGCGCCCCGGCCGGCCACAGCAGCATGTGCGGCGCGTTGCGGATGGAGGTGGAGGCGGCGGAGATGTCGATGCCCCAGGAGACGGTGGGCGGTTTCAGCCCGGCGCCGAGGAACGACAGCGTCGCCTCCAGCGAGATGTACGTACCGAGCGCGATGGTGGCGACGACGATCACCGGCGCGACGGCGTTGGGCGCGATGTGCCGCAGCAGGGTGCGGCCGTTGCCGGCGCCGAGGGCGCGGGCCGCCTGGACGTAGTCGTTCTGCTTGGCGGTGACGACGGCGCCGCGGGCGATACGGGCGATCTGCGGCCAGCCGAGCAGGACGATGAAGCCGACGACCGGCCAGACGGTGGAGCTGGTGACGACGGAGAGGAAGACCAGTCCGCCGAGGATGACGGGGATGCCGAAGAAGATGTCGGCGAGCCGGGAGAGCAGCGTGTCCCACCAGCCGCCGAAGAATCCGGCGAGCCCGCCGAGGAGGCTGCCGAGCAGGGCGGCGCCTGCGGTGGCGCAGACGCCGACGGTGATGGAGGCGCGGGCTCCGTAGACGACGCGGGTGTAGACGTCGCGGCCCTGGGTGTCGTAGCCGAAGGGGTGGCCGGGCTCCGGTCCCGCCTGGGCCTTGGCGAGGTCGGCGCGGTAGGGGTTGCCGTCGGCGATCAGCTGCGGCCAGATCGCGATGACCACCAGGAACAGGATGATCAGCGCGGAGAGCAGGAAGACCGGGTTGCGGCGCAGGTCGCGGGCGGCGTCGCTCCACAGGCTGCGGGGTTTGCCGGTGGGGGTGCCGCCGGGTCCGGCGCCGGGGGGACGTTCCAGGGATTCGGCCTCGCCGATGGCGAGCGCGGCGGGTCCGCCGTCGCCGTGGGTGATGGCCTCTTTGGGCGCGTAGGGGTCAGGCATAGCGGATCCTCGGGTCCAGGACCGCGTAGAGCAGGTCGACGAGGAGGTTGGCGACGAGGAAGACCAGCACCAGGATGGTCACGAAGCCGACGACGGTGGGTGAGTTCTGGCGCAGGATGCCCTGGTAGAGCTGGAATCCGACGCCGTGGATGTTGAAGATCCGTTCGGTGACGATGGCGCCGCCCATGAGCGCGCCGATATCGGTGCCGATGAAGGTGACCACCGGGATCAGCGAGTTGCGCAGCAGGTGGCGGGTGATGACGCGGTGGCGGGGCAGCCCTTTGGCGATGGCGGTGCGGACGTAGTCGGCGCGGGCGTTCTCGGCGATGGAGGTGCGGGTGAGCCGGGTGACGTACGCGAGGGAGACCAGCGCCAGGACGAGTCCGGGGAGCAGGAGTTCATCGAGCGGGGCGTCGGTGGAGACGGCGGGTTTGACCCAGTTCCATTTCACGCCGAGCAGGAATTGCAGGACGTAGCCGCTGACGAAGGTGGGGATGGAGACCACGACGAGGGTGAAGATCAGCACGGTGGTGTCGACGGCGCGCCCGCGGCGCAGTCCGCTGAAGACGCCGAGGACGATTCCGGCGACCATTTCGATGACGATGGCGACGAGGGTGAGCCGCAGCGTCACGGGAAAGGCGGCGGCCATGAGTTCGGTGACCGGCTGTCCGTTGAACGCGGTGCCGAAATTCCCCTGGAAGATCTGCGCCATGTAGTGCAGATACTGTTTCCACAGTGGCTGGTCGAGATAGAGATCGGCGCGGATCTGGGCGGCGGTGGCCGGATCGGGCGCCCGGTCGCCGAAGAGTGCGGCCACCGGGTCACCCAGTGCGTACACCATGAGGAAGATCAGAAGCGTGCTGCCGATGAACACCGGGATCATCTGGAGCAGCCGCCGGATCACATAGCGTCCCATGAGGGCTCCGGGTTCTGGGTCAGTGGACCGTGATCTCGTTGTAGACGGGGACGCTGAAGGGGTTCAGCGCCACATTGGCGATCCGGTCGGAGTAGCCGCCGTTGCCGTTCTGGTACCAGAGCGGAATGGCCGGCATGTCCTGGGCGAGGATCCTCTCGGCGTCCTGAAATTTCGCGACGGCCGCTTTCTCGTCGGTGGCGGCGTTCGCCTCGTTGATGAGGGTGTCGAATTTTGGATTGCTGTATTTGCCGTCGTTGGACGAGGCTTTGGAGTAGTACATCGGCTGGAGGAAGTTCTGGATGAGCGGATAGTCCATCTGCCAGCCGGCGCGGAACGGACCGGTCATCTTGTCGGAGGTGATGCGGTTGCGGAAGTCGGCGAAGGTGCCGACGGGGGCGCCGACGCACGCCTTGTCGTCGTCGAGGGCGTTGTTGATGCTGTTGCAGATCGCGTCGATCCAGTCCTTGTGGGAGCCGGTGTCGGCGTTGTACCCGAGGGTCATGTGGCCGCCGGGGAGCCCGCCGCCCTCCTTGACGAGCGCTTTCGCCTTGGCGGCGTGGAATTCGCAGGCTTCGCCGCAGAGCCCGGGGCGGTAGCCGCCCTTGGCGCCGAGGACGGGTGAGGTCCAGTCGGTGGCGGGGGTGCGGGTGTTCTGGAAGATCTCCTTGGTGATCGAGGCGCGGTCGATGGCCATGGAGATGCCGCGGCGGAGTTTGTCGCCGTTCTTCTTGTTCCAGTCCTTGTCGTACATCGGGATGGTGAGCGTCTGGATGACGCCCGCCGGCTGGTTGATGTAGCGGTCGCCGAGGTCGGCGTGGACGTTCTTGAGCTGGGTGGCGGGAATGTCGTCGACGAGGTCGAGGTTTCCGGCCTGGAGGTCGGTGTAGGCGGTGTTGTTGTCGGTGTAGACCCGCAGGTCAATGCCGCCGTTACGGGCCTTGTCGGGCCCCGGGTACTTCGCCCATTTCCGGAGTTTCATCGCGGAGCCCTTGGTGTAGGACTCCACGGCGTACGGACCGTTCCCGACCGGTTTCTTCACCCAGGCGTCGTGATGGGTGAAGAAGGTCTGCGGCAGCGGCATGAAGGCGTTGTAGCCGAGGGTGTCGGGCCAGCTGGAGAATTTCTGGTTCAGCGTGACGGTGAATTTCGTGGGGCTGATGACCTTGAGGCCGGAGAGGGTTTTCGCGGTGGGTTTGCCGTTCTCCGGGTGGACGGCGTCGTATCCCTCGATGTACTGGAAGAACGGTGCGTTCTTCTGCCGGTTGTCGAGCAGCGCGCCGTAGTTCCAGGCGTCCGTGAAGGATTTCGCGGTGACCTTCTCGCCGTTGCTGAAGGTCCAGCCGGGTTTGAGGGTGACGGTGTAGTGCCGGGAGTCGGTGGTCTCGATCGACTCGGCGAGGACGTTCTCCGCGGCGCCGGTCCTCGGGTTGTACCGCTTGAGACCCCGGAAGATCATCTCCAGGACCTTGCCGCCCTGGACCTCGTTGGTGTTGGCCGGTTCGAGGGGGTTTTGCGGATCGCCCCAGGACGAGCTGACGATTCCGGCGGCGCCCGACCCGCGGGTGTCGACCCCGCCGCCGCAGGCGGTCGCCGTCAGGGCGACGGACACGGCACAGACGGCCCACCTCGCGCGCTTCGCTCCCCGCATACGGCGCCTCCTCAGCTCTCCGGCCACACGTAAACCACATAAGAGCCCAAAGCGGGATGTGCTGCACTCCGGCGGCCGTGCGCGTTGCTCCGTGGGGCGCCGAATCCGCCCATGTGCGCGGCGACCGGGCGGCGCACCGGTCGGATGTACGGACACCTCACGGCCCGGCCCCGCCGCCCACGCCCCCGCCCCGGCCCGCCGCCCCGTCACCCGTCCGGCCGCTGGTCGTACGGACCGGACGGGCACGCCGGCCGCCCGGCGCCGGCCGCTCCGGGCGCCGCCCCGCCCCTTCCGCGCGCGTCCGCGCACGCCCCCGCGCACCCCGCGGTGCGCCCCGCCCTGTCCGGAAAGCTCCCTTTCGCGGCCGGGGCCGCCGTGTTGGCATGTGGCCATGGAACAGCGGGTGCGTCAGGGATACGAGGGCAGCGGACCGGGGCCGATCACCCCGGACGGCTGCGCGGTCGAGTTGTACGAGCGGCTTCCGGTGGGGGACGAGCCGGACATCATCGAGGGCGCGGTGCGCCCGGCGTCCAGCATCCTCGAACTGGGCTGCGGCGCCGGGCGAATGACGCATCCCCTGGTCCACCGCGGTTTCGCGGTCACCGCCGTGGACGAGTCCCCGCAGATGCTGGAACGTATCAGCGGCGCCGGAACGGTCCGCAGCGCCATCGAGGAGCTGACTCTCGACGCCCGTTTCGACGTCGTGCTGCTCGCCTCGTTCCTCGTCCACGCCGCGGGGCCGGGGGTGCGTGAGGGGATGCTGGCGACCTGCCGCCGCCATGTGAAGGACGACGGCTGTGTGCTCATCCAGCGCGAGGCACCGGGCCGGCACGACGGCCTCCCGTCCGAGCGCCGCGTCGACGGCGGGCTGATCCGGGTGGTCTCCTCCGAGCCGGTGCGGCCGGGCGTGCGCTCGGTCCACGTCGAGTACGACTTCGCCGACGGCCACTGGACACAAACGTTCCTCTCCTGCCCGCTGACCGACGAGGAGTTCGACGCGGCCCTGGCCCGCGCCCGACTCGCGGTCGACCGCTACCTCACCGCCGACCGCACCTGGGTCCGGGTCGTCCCGCGCGACAACTGACGCGGGGCGGGCGGGCCGGGAGCGCCGCACGGCGGGCGGGCCGGGCCCGCCGTCCCGCGCGGTACGGCGCCCCGCGCGGCGCCGGGAGCGCGCCCCCGCCCGTATGGCAGCGCCGCCCCTCCCCCGGACATGCCTCGGGCCGGGCTCCGCACCCCCGCGCGGAACCCGGCCCGAGGCCGCGGGTGGCGGCGTTACGCCGCGCCCACCACGTCCCGGACCTCCGCGAAGTGGCAGGCCGACGGGTGGGCCGCGGGGGACGCCTGGTCACGGAAGCGGGCCGGGACGGCCA
The DNA here is from genome assembly GCF_055567035.1 of Streptomyces sp. NPDC027185. Classification (NCBI taxonomy): domain Bacteria; kingdom Bacillati; phylum Actinomycetota; class Actinomycetes; order Kitasatosporales; family Streptomycetaceae; genus Streptomyces; species Streptomyces sp. NPDC027185. The sequence goes on from NZ_JBVHRF010000002.1 coordinate 612,872, forward strand.
GCTCCGGCGTCTCGGTCGCGCACCGCTCCTCCGCCTTCCAGCAGCGGGTGCGGAAGCGGCAGCCGGACGGCGGATCGGCCGGGGACGGCACGTCGCCGGTGAGGATGATCCGGTCGCGGCCCTCCCGCGCCTCGGGGTCCGGCACCGGCACCGCCGACAGCAGCGCCTGGGTGTACGGGTGCGTGGGGTGGTCGTAGATCTCGGCGTCGGTGCCGATCTCCGCCATCCGCCCCAGGTACATCACGCCGACCCGGTCGGAGATGTGCCGGACGATCGACAGGTCGTGGGCGATGAAGAGGTAGCTGAGGTCGTACTCCTTCTGGAGCCGGTCCATCAGGTTGATGACCTGCGCCTGGACGGAGACGTCGAGCGCGGAGACCGGCTCGTCGCAGATGATGATCTCCGGGTTGAGCGCGAGACCGCGGGCGATGCCGATGCGCTGGCGCTGGCCGCCGGAGAACTGGTGCGGATAGCGGTTGAGGTACTCCGGATTGAGCCCGACGACGTCCAGCAGCTCCTGCACCCGGCGGCGCCGGTCGCCCTTGGGCGCGACCTCCGGGTGGATGTCGAAGGGCTCACCGATGATGTCGCCGACCGTCATCCGCGGATTGAGCGAGGTGTACGGGTCCTGGAACACCATCTGGATGTTGCGGCGCACCGCCTTCAGCGCGCGCCCCGACAGCTTGGTGATGTCCTCGCCCCGGTAGAAGACCTCACCGGCGGTGGCCCGCTCCAGGTTCATCAGCAGCTTGGCGACGGTGGACTTGCCGCACCCCGACTCCCCCACGATGCCGAGGGTCTCGCCCCGGTAGAGGTCGAACGAGACCCCGTCGACCGCCTTGACCGCGCCGACCTGCTTCTTCACCAGCACGCCCCGGGTGAGCGGGAAGTGCTTGACGAGGCCGCGGACCTGGAGGATCGGCTCGCGCTCGCCTGCGGCAACCGCCTTGACCGGCTCAGCCATTGACCGTCTCCTTCCAGAAGTGGCAGGCGCTGCGGCGGCCTTCGCCGAGGGTGTGCAGCGCCGGGGTGTCCGTGCGGCACACCTCCTGCGCCTTGGGGCAGCGCGGGTGGAAGGCGCAACCCTGGGGGATGTGCAGCAGGTTGGGCGGCAGCCCCTTGATCGCGTACAGCTCCTGGCCCTTGTGGTCCAGGCGCGGGATGGAGTCCAGCAGACCGCGGGTGTAGGGGTGCGCCGGGTTCTTGTACAGCTCGTGGACGGGCGCGGTCTCGACGATCCGGCCCGCGTACATCACCGCGATCTTGTCGGCGACGTCGGCGACGACGCCGAGGTCGTGGGTGATGAGGATGAGGCCCATGTGGTACTCGGCCTGCAACTCCGCGAGCAGGTCCATGACCTGGGCCTGGACGGTGACGTCGAGCGCGGTCGTCGGCTCGTCCGCGATGATCAGGTCCGGCTCCAGGGCCAGCGCCATCGCGATCATGATGCGCTGGCGCATCCCGCCGGAGAACTGGTGCGGAAAGTCTCCCGCCCGGCTCCTCGCCGCGGGGATCTTGACCCGGTCCATCAGCTCGACCGCCTTGGCCAGCGCCGCCTTCTTGGACAGCCCCTGGTGGACGCGGAACATCTCGCCGAGCTGGTAGCCGACGGTCAGCACCGGGTTCAGCGAGGAGAGCGCGTCCTGGAAGATCATGGCGATCTTGGCGCCGCGCAGCCGGCGGCGGGCGTCGGCGGACATGGCCAGCATGTCCTCGCCCCGGAAGCGGATCTCACCGCGCGGGATCTTCGCCGGCGGCATGTCGAGGATGCCCATGATCGCCTGGGCGGTGACGGACTTGCCGGACCCGGACTCGCCGAGCACCGCCAGCGTCTCGCCCGCCGACACGCTGTAGTTGACGCCGTTGACGGCCTTGACGACACCGTCGCGGGTGTGGAATTCGACGTGCAGATCGCGGACCTGGAGCAGCGGGGTGTCCGCCTGCTCCCCGGCGCGCGGCGCGGGGACGGCCTGCTTCTTCTCGGTGGTCATGTACGCCTCCCTCAGCGCAGCTTGGGATCGAGGGCGTCGCGGACCGCGTCGCCGAGCATGATGAACGCCAGCACCGTGATGCTCAGCGCCCCGGCCGGCCACAGCAGCATGTGCGGCGCGTTCCGGATCTGGGTGGCGGCGGACGAGATGTCGATGCCCCAGGAGACCGTCGGCGGCTTGAGGCCGACGCCGAGGAACGACAGCGTCGCCTCCAGCGAGATGTACGTACCGAGCGCGATGGTCGCCACGACGATGACGGGCGCGAGCGCGTTGGGCGCGATGTGCCGCAGCAGCATCCGCGGGGTGCTCGCGCCGAGCGCGCGGGCCGCCTGCACGTAGTCCTGCTGCTTGGCGGAGATGACCGCGGAGCGTGCGATACGGGCGATCTGCGGCCAGCCCAGGACCGCCATCAGCAGCACGACGGTGAAGATCGAACCGCCCTTGACGACGGAGAGGAAGACGATGCCGCCGAGCAGCACCGGGATGCCGAAGAAGATGTCGCCGATCCGCGACAGCACCGCGTCCCACCAGCCGCCGAAGAACCCGGCGAGCCCGCCGAAGACACAGCCGAGGACGGCCGCGAGGAGGGTGGTGCAGATACCGACGACGACGGAGGCGCGGGCCCCGTACACCGTGCGGGCGTACACGTCGCAGCCCTGCGCGGTGAAGCCGAAGGGATGGCCCGGCGCCGGGCCCTGCTGGGATCGTCCCAGGTCACAGGCGTACGGGCTGGTGCCGGTCAGCAGGCTCGGCCAGATCGCGATGACGACCAGGAAGAGGATGAGGACGGCGGAGAGGTAGAAGACGGGGTTGCGGCGCAGGTCCCGCCAGGCGTCGCCCCACAGGCTGCGCGGCGCGGCCGCCGCCTCGGGCACGGCCGCCCCGGGAGCCGCCGCCTCGGTCGCGGGGGCCTGTTCGGTGATCTCAGGCATAACGGATCCTCGGGTCCAGGACCGCGTAGAGCAGGTCGACGATCAGGTTGGCGGCGAGGAAGACGACCACGAGGATGGTCACGAAGCCGACGACGGTGGGCGCGTTCTGCCGCAGGATGCCCTGGTAGAGCTGGTAGCCGACGCCCTGGATGTTGAAGATCCGCTCGGTGACGATGGCGCCGCCCATGAGCGCGCCGATGTCGGTGCCGAGGAAGGTGATCACCGGGATCAGCGAGTTCCGCAGCAGGTGCACACCGATGACGCGCCGCCGGGGCAGCCCCTTGGCGGTGGCGGTGCGGATGTAGTCGGAGCGGATGTTCTCGGCGATCGACGTACGGGTCAGCCGGGCGACGTACGCGAGGGAGACACCGGCCAGCACGATGCCGGGCAGCAGCAGTTCGCCGAAGGCCACGTCATTGGAGACCGCCGGTGCGGCCCAGGCGAGCTTGACGCCGATGAAGTACTGGAGCAGGTAGCCGGTGACGAACGTCGGGATGGAGATCACCAGCAGGGTGAGGACCAGCACACCGGTGTCGACGAAGCGGCCGCGGCGCATCCCGGCGACGATGCCGAGACCCACGCCGACGACGACCTCGATGGCGAAGGCCACGAGCGTCAGCTTGATGGTGTTGGGGAAGGCCGAGCCCATCAGGTCGGCGACGGGCGTGCCGTTGAAGGCGGTGCCGAAGTCGCCGCGGAAGATGCCGGCCATGTACTGGAGGTACTGGCTCCAGAGCGGGTCGTTCAGGTGCAGGGATTCCCGGATCTGGGCGGCGGTGGCCGGATCGGGCGTCCGGTCTCCGAACATCGCGGCGACGGGGTCGCCGAGTGCGTAGACCATGACGAAGATCAAGAATGTGGTGCCGATGAAGACGGGCACCATCTGGAGCAGGCGTCGGATGACGTAGCGCCCCATGTGTCCTCCAGTAAAGCGCCGACGCGGGGGCGGCCGGGGCCGCGCCCGGGACCTGGGGTCGCGGGCGTGGCCGGCTGCTCCTGCCGCCGTGAGCGGGTGTGTTCGCGCGCGGGGCCGTTACCGCGAGGGGCCGGCGGGCAGTTGGTGCCCGCCGGCCGTCTCAGCGGTGGCCGCGTCGGGTCAGCCGGTGACCTTGATCTTGGTGAAGACCGGGAAGCTGAAGGAGTTCAGCTGGACGCCGGAGACGTGCTCGGACCAGCCGGCGGTGCCGTTCTGGTACCAGAGCGGGATGCTGACGACCTTGTCGAGGACGATCTTCTCGGCCTGCTTGTAGAGGTCGGTGGCCTTCTTGACGTCCGGTTCGGCACCCGCCTGCTTGAGCAGCGCGTCGAACTTCGGGTCGCTGAACTTGGCGTCGTTGGAGGCGCCGCCGGTCGCGTACAGCGGGGTCAGGAAGTTCTCGATCTGCGGGTAGTCCATCTGCCAGCCGGAGCGGAACGGCTGGGTCATCTCCTGCTTGGTGATCTGGTTGCGGAAGTCGCCGAAGGTGCCGACGGGGTTGCCGACGCACGCCTTGTCGTCGCCCAGCACGGAGTTGATGCTGTTGCAGACCGCGTCCACCCACTGCTTGTGGGAGTCCTTGTCGGCGTTGTAGCTGATCGTCATCTTCCCGCCGGGGATGCCTCCACCCTCCTTGATCAGCTTCTTCGCCTCGGTGGGGTTGTACGTGCAGGTGTCGCCGCAGACGTCCTTGCTGTAGCCGTTGGCGTCGCCGAGGACGGGCGAGGTGAGGTCGGTGGCGGGGGTGCGGGTGCCGTTGTAGACCTTCTCGGTGATCGCCTTGCGGTCGATCGCCATGGACAGGCCCTTGCGGACCTTCTCCATGCCCGGCTTGTTCCAGGAGTCCTTGTACAGCGGGAAGGTGACGACCTGGTTCACGCCCGCGGGCTGCGAGAGGTAGTTGCCCTTCAGGTCCGACTCGGCGTTGCGGATCTGCTCGGCGGGCACGTCGTCGTCGACGTCGAGGTTGCCGGACTGCAGGTCCGCGTAGGCGGCGTTGGAGTCGGTGTAGACCTTGAGCAGCACGCCCTTGTTCTGCGGCTTGTCGTCCCCGGTGTAGTGCGGGTTGGGGACGAGCTTCATCTGCTTGCCCTTGTCGTACGTGTCCACGGCGTACGGACCGTTGCCGACGGGCTTGGCGAGGTAGCCGTCGTGGTCGCTGAAGAACGACTTGGGCAGCGGCGCGAACGCCTTGTAGCCCAGGCGCAGCGGCCAGGTCGACATCTTCTCGGTGAGCGTGACGGTGAAGGTGTGGTCGTCGACGACCTTCAGACCCGAGAGGGTTTTCGCGGTCGGCTTGCCCTTGGCGGGCGCGACCTTGTCGTAGCCCTGGATGTCGGCGAAGAAGTACGAGTTCTTCTGGGCGTTGGTGGACAGCGCGCCGTAGTTCCAGGCGTCGACGAACGAACGGGCCGTCACGGCCTCGCCGTTGGAGAACTTCTCGCCCTTCTTCACCTTGATGGTGAAGGTCTGCTGGTCCTTGGTGTCGATGGACTGCGCGACGTCGTTCTTCGCCTCGCCGGTCTTCGGGTCGTAGCTCTTCAGATTGCTGAAGATCATGTCCAGGACCTTGCCGCCCAGCACCTCGTTGGTGTTGGCGGGCTCCAGCGGGTTCTGGGGGTCACCCCAGTTGGCCCGGACGACGCCGGGCTCGGCGCTCGCACTGCTGCCGCCGCCACAGGCCGTGGCCCCCAGGGCCACGACTATCGCTCCTGCGACCCAGGTGGCGCTCTTGGCACCGCGCATGGGACTGCCTCCTCATGAGTCCATCTTCTGCTATGGAAAGGAGCCGGCCGCGACTGACACCCCTGACAGTCCGCAACCAGCCCCCGATGCTCGTGAGTCGACGCCTCTTACGGCGCGTGACCCATTGACCCGAGCTCAATAACGCCCAGTCTCAGTCACGTTCCGGCCATAAACCACGCGTAAAGCGTCTCGATTAGGTCACATCTCCCGCTTATCGAGTTCGAAATTCGGACAAAGCAAACGATCCGTACAGGGAAGAAAGGGACGAGGTGGGAAGCATCACTCAAGAATCGGTCCGGAATACGGACGCTGAGCGAGATGGTCGAGACCAAGCCGCCATTGACAAGATCCACTTGCCACGGTAAAAGCCTGCCGCGCTCCCGGCTGCGCGCTTCCCCGGACACGGCGAAGCGCCCCGCCGGACCGGAGTCCCGCGGGGCGCTTCGTCGATCAGCGGTGCGGCGTCAGCGCTTGGCGCGCGACGCGGTACGGCCGCGCTCCTTCTGGTCGAGGACGACCTTGCGGATACGGACCGCCTCCGGGGTCACCTCGACGCACTCGTCGTCGCGGCAGAACTCCAGCGACTGCTCCAGCGAGAGCTTCCGCGGCGGCACGATCGCCTCGAAGGAGTCCGCGGAGGAGGAGCGCATGTTGGTGAGCTTCTTCTCCTTGGTGATGTTGACGTCCATGTCGTCGGCGCGGGAGTTCTCGCCGACGATCATGCCCTCGTACACCTCGGTGCCGGGCTCGGTGAAGAGCACACCGCGCTCCTGGAGGTTGGTCATCGCGAACGCGGTGACCGCACCGGCGCGGTCGGCGACCAGCGAACCGTTGTTACGGGTCTTCAGCTCGCCGAACCACGGCTCGTGGCCCTCGTGGATGGAGTGGGCGATACCCGTACCGCGGGTGTTGGTCAGGAACTCCGTACGGAAGCCGATCAGACCGCGGGAGGGGACGACGAACTCCATGCGGACCCAGCCGGAGCCGTGGTTGGACATGTTGTCCATCCGGCCCTTGCGGGTGCCCATGAGCTGCGTGACCGCGCCCATGTGCTCCTCGGGCACGTCGACCGTCATCCGCTCGACCGGCTCGTGGGTCTTGCCGTCGACCTGCTTGGTGACGACCTGCGGCTTGCCGATGGTCATCTCGAAGCCCTCACGGCGCATCTGCTCGACCAGGATGGCCAGCGCCAGCTCACCGCGGCCCTGCACCTCCCAGGCGTCGGGGCGCTCGGTGTCCAGGACGCGCAGCGAGACGTTACCGATCAGCTCGCGGTCGAGGCGGTCCTTGACCTGACGGGCGGTGACCTTGCGGTCCTTGACCGCCGCCTTGGCGTCCGCGCCCTTACCGGTGCCGCCCCGGCCGACCAGCGGCGAGGTGTTGGTACCGATGGTCATCGAGATGGCGGGCTCGTCGACGGTGATCAGCGGCAGGGCGACCGGGTTCTCCGGGTCGGCCAGCGTCTCGCCGATCATGATGTCCGGGATACCGGCGACCGCGCAGATGTCACCGGGGCCGGCGACCTCGGCGGGCTTGCGGGTCAGCGCCTCGGTCATCATCAGCTCGGTGATGCGGACGTTGGAGATCGAGCCGTCGCGCTTCATCCACGCCACGGTCTGGCCCTTGCGCAGCTCGCCCTGCTCGACACGGAGCAGCGCGATACGGCCGAGGAAGTTGTCCGCGTCGAGGTTGGTGACGTGGGCCTGGAGCGGGGCGGTCTCGTCGTACTCCGGCGCCGGGACGTGCTCCAGCAGCGTGGAGAAGAACGGCTCCAGGTTGGTGGAGTCCGCCGGGACGGTGCCGTCCTCCGGCTTGGTCAGCGACGCGACGCCGTCACGGCCGCAGGCGTAGACGATCGGGAACTCGATCTGGTCCTCGTCGGCGTCCAGGTCGAGGAAGAGGTCGTACGTCTCGTTGACGACCTCGTCGATCCGGGAGTCCGGACGGTCGGTCTTGTTGATGCACAGGATGACGGGCAGCCGCTGGTGCAGCGCCTTGCGGAGCACGAAGCGGGTCTGCGGCAGCGGGCCCTCGGAGGCGTCGACCAGCAGCACGACGGCGTCGACCATCGACAGACCGCGCTCGACCTCGCCACCGAAGTCGGCGTGGCCGGGGGTGTCGATGATGTTGATCGTGATCGGGTCGCCACCGTCCTTCGGGTGGTACTTGACCGCGGTGTTCTTCGCGAGAATGGTGATGCCCTTCTCGCGCTCCAGGTCGTTGGAGTCCATGACCCGGTCGTCGACGGAGTCGAGCTGGTGAGCGGCGAAGGCCCCCGCCTGCTTGAGCATGGCGTCGACGATGGTCGTCTTGCCGTGGTCGACGTGGGCGACGATGGCGACGTTGCGGATGTCGTGGCGCGTGGGCACTTGCGGCGCTTCTCCCGGAATCGTGGTGGGCGGCGCGTACGGTCCGGTACGCGCGCCTGCCGGGCATGAAGACGCCACGGCCTCACCCCATGGTACGTGGCTGCCGCGGTATCGACCTCCCCAGGCCGTCCGAACCCGGCCTGACCTGGGCGTTCTCACCGATTGTCCGGCCTTGGGCCAAGCCGATTCCACCCGCCCGCCGCCGCGCCGTCAGCTCCGTCCGGCGCGGCGGCGGGGCCGGCCTCACTTCGCGTAGCCGATGTCCTGGAACCGCGGGGCGGCGAAGCCGAAGGAGCCGATGTTGACGAGCGATCTCTTCGTGGCGACCAGTTCGGGGCGCTGGTAGAGCGGGATCGAACCGGCCGAGGCCCAGATCCGGGCGTCCGCCTTGTTCAGCGCCTCCCGCGCGGCCTTCGGGTCGAGGTCGGAGACCGCCTGGTCGAAGAGCTGGTCGACACGGTCGCTGCCGACCCGGGTGTAGTTCTGCCCGACGTCGAGCGAGCCGTCCGGCGCCGGTTGCGGCTTGGCGTAGACCGGGCGGGCGTCGGTCGACGGGAAGGCGGAGGCCGGCCAGGAGTAGAGCGCGAGGTCGTAGTCGCCGGCCGCGATGTGGTCCTGGAAGTAGCCGTCGTCGGCGACCTTCTGGACGTCGGTGGCGATGCCGATCCGGGCGAGCATGGTGGCGATCCGGTGGCCGACGGTGCGCAGCTCCGCACCGGCCGGCCCGTCGGGCAGGACGAAGCGCAGGGTGAGCGGCTCACCGTTCTTCATCACCGCCGGCCCCTGCGCCGCGATGCGCTGTCCGTCGGCCTTCCCCGCGTCGCCGGGGGCGCCGCCGTGACCGGCCTGCGCGTCGCCCTTGGCCGGCTGCTGCGGCTGCTTCGCGGACCGGCCCGAGCGCCAGCCGGCGTCCGCGAGCAGCGTCTTCGCCGCGTCGGTGTCGGTTCCGCCGACGGCGTCGCTGTGGTCGGCGTACCCCTCCTGCCCGGCCAGCAGCAGATGGCTGCCGGGGAGCGTGGCGGGCAGATGCAGCGGTTTGAGGACGGTGTCGGCGAGGGCCTGGCGGTCGATGGCGCGGGCCACCGCGCGCCGCACCCGGTCGTCGGCGAGCGGTCCGCTGCCGCCGTTCAGCGCGAGCTGGGTGGCGGCGGGCCGCAGCGCCCGGTGGACGGTGTAGCCGCGCAGCGTCCGGGCGGCGGCCGCGGCGCGGGCCTCGGCGCGGGCCGCCTCGGAACCGCGGGCGGCGGCCTGGGCGCGTACGGCGTCGGCGGCGACCTCACCGGGGGCGCCCTCGGCCGGGGCGCCCGCGTTGCCCGCGTGGACGCTCTTGGGGACGCCCGCCGGGGCGGCGCCGCCGCCCGCCTCGTCGATCTTCTTCGCGACGGCCGCGTCGACCTCGGCGACATCGACGTCGCCGCTGCTCAGCGCCTCGGCCCGCTTCCCGCGCGGTACGGCGCGCAGCTCCAGCCGGTCGAGTTTGGCGGGCGCGCCCCACCAGTGGCGGTCGCGTTCCAGGGTGAGGGAGCCGTCGCCGGAGTCGCGGTCGCCGACGGCGAACGGTCCGGCGGTCACCGGCAGCCGGTCGCGGGCGCCGTCGTTGAAGGTGTCGGCGTCGGCCATGACCGACCGCGGGTAGAGCGGGGTGAACAGCGCCTTCCAGTCGGCGTAGGGCCGGGCGAAGGTGACCTTGACCTCGTGCGGCCGGGCGCCCTGTTCGACCTTGGCGATGCGGTCGTACCCGGCGTTGCGGGCGGTCCAGTACGCGTGGTCGGTGCCGCGCAGCGCCTTCCACTGGGCGAGGAAGTCGGCGGCGCCGATCGGGCGGCCGTCGCTCCAGCGGGCCTTGGGGTTGAGCTTGTAGACGACGACCTGCCGGGGCTCACGGGCGGTGACGTCGGCGGCGGTGAGGTAGTCGGCGTTGCGCTGCGGGGCGCCGCTGCGGTCGAGGGTGAACAGCTGCGGCAGGACGGCGCCGGTGACCCGGTCGGTGGCCGCGTCGGCGTCGGTGTGGAAGGCGTTGAGGGTGCCGGGCAGCGCGTCGACCGCCCAGCGGACGGTGCCGCCGTTCGCGACCCGGCCGCGCGGCGCCGCCGCGATGTCCTGGGCGAGGCCCGCGCCGCCCCCGCCGTCGTCGCCACCGCAGCCGGCCAGGACCGGCAGCGGCAGCAGCATCCCTGCCGCGAGGAGGGCGGCGCGGCGTCTGCGGCGCACGGCGCGGCCTGGGCTGACGTGGTCGGTCATGGCTGTTACCTCCGGGGCTCGCACCGACGCCGCGCCGAGCCGCCGTGCCACGTCCGGCCCACTTAGCGGCTCATCACATCTATGGCACCCCCACTGAAAGCGACCGGGAGCGGCCCGCCCGCCCGACACGGCGGCGCCCCGTACCAAGGCCACCCGCCCGGCGGAAGAGCCCCCGGCGACGGCGCGGGAGCGGCCACCGGGACGGCCGGCCACGGCGTACCCGCCGGGCCCTCCTCCGCCGCGGCCCCGTGCCGCCCGTGTCCGCGGGCACCGCCGCCCGTCCCGCCTTTCCCGCCCCACCGCGACGCGGGACACTCGGAACGTAGGAGGTCGTCCCGGGCTCCGGAGCCCAGGGGTGTCTCCCCGGTCCTCGCGAAGACACCCCGCCCCGGCGCCCGCCGGACTTCCCGGACGACGTTCCCGGCAGAGAGGGCGGATCATGTCCCTTCACGACGAACTGACGGCGGCCGAACACGCCCTGGACGAGCTGGAGCGGGCCGTGGTCCGCCTGGAGCACCGGCTCGGCGACGGGCTCGACATCCGCCGGGTCCGCACCGACACCGACCACCTGGGCGACAGCCTGCGCCTGCTCCGCACCGCCGCCGCGCCCGCCCGCACCTCCGCCCCCGGCGGCCCCCAGGTCGTCCCCGTCCCCGACACCCCGTACGACAGCGCCCTGTGGTCCGACGCGGAGGACGAGGGCCTGGGCGCGAAGGACCGGCACGCCCCCTGACGAGCGGCGGCGGGACCGGGCGGGAGGAGCCGGGCGCTACGGGAGGCGGTCCGGCCCAGGAGACCCGGGGCGCCAGGACGTACGGGCGGATGCCGGGCCGTACACGGGAGGCGGGGCGCCCCGGGGCGTGTGCCGCGGCCGGACGCCGAAGGGCCGGCCCGGCCCCGTACACCTCGCCGCCCCGGCACGACGGAGCCCGGCCCCGCGACGGGACCGGGCTCCGGACGTGCCCCGCTCAGAACATGCTCAGCAGCGCCTCGGCCGGATCCGGCGCCGGGTGGTCGCCGTCGGGCAGGGCGAGTTCGAACCAGACGGTCTTGCCGCGGGGGGTGCGGCGGCTGCCCCAGCCGGTGCTCAGCAGGCCGACCAGCTGAAGGCCGCGGCCGCCCTCGTCGGTGTCGCGGGCGCGGCGGCGGCGCGGCTGTGCGAGATCGGCGTCCCACACCTCGCACACCAGCGACCGGTCGCGCAGCAGACGGAGCCGGATCTCGCCGTGACCGTGCCGCAGCGCGTTGGTGACCAGCTCGCTGACGAGCAGCTCGGTGGTGTCCACCAGCTCCGTAAGGCCCCAGTCGGTGAGCTGGTCGCGGGCCAGCTCCCGGGCGCGCGACACCGAACGGGCCTCCGGCGCGAGGCTCCAGTCCCCCACCGCGTCCTTGGGCAGCCCGTGCACCCGGGCCATCAGCAGCGCGATGTCGTCCTCACCGTGCGAGGTGTCCAGGGTGGACAGGACGTGGTCGCAGGCGTCCTCCAGCGGCCGGTCGGCGTCGAGCGCGCCGCGGAACGCCTCCAGGCCCTCGTCCAGCGGGTGGTCGCGGGACTCCACCAGACCGTCGGTGTAGAGGGCGAGCAGCGCGCCGTCCGCCAGCTCCACCTCGGTCTCCTCGAACGGCTCGCCGCCGACGCCCAGCGGCATGCCCGGCGGGACGTCCAGCAGCGCCGCCTCCGCGCCCTCCTCGACCACCACCGGCGGCAGATGCCCGGCGTTGGCGAACGTACAGCGGCGGGTGATCGGGTCGTACACGGCGTAGACGCAGGTGGCGAGGTAGACCTCGGAGAGATCGGCGGTCCCGGCGGCGTGCGGCACACCGGGCGCCGGGGAGCGGCCGGCCGCGGCGCGCTTGCCGCCGCGCCCCTCACCGCCGCCCAGCCCGCGGGCGACCTCGTCCAGCGCGGCCAGCACCTCGGCGGGCTCCAGGTCGAGCAGGGCCAGCGTGCGCACGGCGGTGCGCAGTTCGCCCATGGCGACGGCGGCGCGCAGCCCGCGGCCCATGACGTCGCCGACGACCAGTGCGGTGCGGTGGCCGGGCAGCTCGATGACGTCGAACCAGTCGCCGCCGACCTCGGTGGCGGCGGCGCCCGGCAGATAGCGGCAGGCGATGTCGAGCCCGGCGGCCTCCGGGTCGCCGGGCGGCAGCAGGCTTCGCTGGAGCATCAGCGCCCGCTCGTGCTCGCGGCGGTAGAGCCGGGCGTTGTCGATACAGACCGCGGCGCGCGCCGCCAGCTCCACGGCGAGCGCGGTGTCCCGCTCCCCGAACGGCTCACTGCCCTTCGTCCGGGAGAACTGCACCAGACCGACGACGGTGTCCCGCGCGACCATCGGCACCGCGAGCGTGGAGTGCACCACGGCGCCCAGCTCACGGCCCTCCTCCCCCTCCCGGCCAGGCACGATCTGCGCCTGCGCGGTCCGCAGCGCGCCCGCGCACGGGGAGTTGAAGGGGTAACGGTGGACCGCGCCGACCGCGACCGGGCTGCTCTCGGGACAACAGGGCATGGTGGCCAGCGGCGCGTCCGAGACGGCGCTGGAGAAGGCGACGCGGCGCAGCTCCGCGCTGCCGTCGCTCATCCCGGGCGGTGCCTCGTCGCCCGCCAGCAGCCCCTGGTAGAGGTCGACGGAGGCCAGGTCGCAGAATTGCGGAACGGCGACGTCGAGAAGGGTGCGGGCGGTGGTCTCCAGGTCGAGGGAGTTGCCTATGCGGGCGCCCGCCTCGTTGAGCAGCGCGAGGTTGCGGCGGGCGTTGGCGGCCTCGCGTTCGGCGCGGCGGCGCCCGGTGACGTCGGAGGCGAGCGCGGCGACGCCGATGGGACGGCCGCTGGCGCCGTGCAGGCGGTAGAGCGAGACCGACCAGCGGCGCCGGTCCTCCTCACCGGGCACCACCCCGACCAGCTGCATCTCGGACACCGGCTCACCGGTCTCCAGCACCCGGCGCAACGCCACCGTCATCCGCTCGGCCTCGGCCCGCGGCAGGAAGTCGTGCGGGGTGCCGCCGCGGTACTTGCTCGCCGGGCCGCCGAAGACGGTGGCGAACCGCTCGTTGACGCGGAGCAGCCGCAGCCGGGTGTCGAAGAGAGTGAAGCCCATCGGGGACTGGCCGAACACCGCCTGCGCGGCGGCGAGGTCGGTCTCGATACCGCGCAGCGCCCGGACGTCGACGACGAGACAGACCGCGGCGCGCTCGCCGGTCTCCGTCTCGGACGGCATGACGTAGATCTCCGCGAGCCCGTCGGCCGCGCCGCCGTCCTCCCGGCGGTAGGGCACCAGGCCGGTCCACTCCCGTCCGTCGAGGATCCGGGAGACCGCGCGGTACCCGGTCTCGCGCAGCTCGTGGGGGACGAACGCCTCCACCGGGTCCTTGCCGACGGCCTGGGCGGCGGTGATGCCGAGCATGGCGGTGGCGCGCTCGCTCCAGCTGTCGATCCGGCCGTCGGGGCCGAGGGAGAAGGACGCGAGCCGGATGTAGTCGTAGATCGAACCGGGCCGGCTGGACTGCCACACCGGCGGATCCTGCGGCGCGAGGGCAGGCGGGACGACGACCGCGTCGGCCGGGCCTTTCCTGCCGTGACCTGCGGTCTGCGCGGGAACCGTCCCGCCGGATGACAACTCGCTCACGAGCCCCGTCCCCTCCAGCTCATCGTGCCCGGACCGGACCTGCCGAGTAAATCAGCACCTCGGCACTTCGGAACACGGTCTTCACGATCACAGCACAGTCTCGATCGCGGCCCCGGCACGGTTTGTCGACGAATGGGCAACGACGCGCGTCAACCGGGGCCACCTGTCTCCTAACCAGCCACCGCCAGCTCGAACCACACGGTCTTGCCGCTCTTCCCGTGCCGCGTCCCCCAGCGCCGGGAGGCGCGGGCGACCAGCTGGAGGCCGCGTCCGCCCTCGTCGTCGGGGGCCGCGGTGCGCTCCAGCGGCGGATCGGGCAGCGGATCGGAGACCTCGACGAGGAGTCCGCCGCCGAGCCGCTCCAGCCGGACACCGATCGGGCCGCTGGCGTACGTCAGGGAGTTGGTGACCAGTTCGCTGACGAGCAGTACGGCGGTGTCGACGAGCGGATCGAGACCCCAGTCGGCGAGGGTCGCGCGGACCGTGGCCCGCGCGGTGCGGACGGCGCCGGGCTCGGCGGGGAAACTCCATCCGGCGACGGCGGACGCCCCGGCTGACGGGTCACGACGGCGGACGGCGGCGTGTGCCGATTCGGGGGCTCCTGCCGCTCCGCTGTCGCTCACGCCGATCACTTCCCATGGTGCGACGCCCACCGCACCCGCCGGTAAATGGGTCAATCAGGACATACCCGATAATTGTCCGCCCGTACCGCCCGCGCACGGGCGTCCGGGCCACCCGGACGAACCCGCCGCCCGATCCCGCGCACCACGCCGTACGAGGCGGACGCCCGCCGTCCTCAGAGCGGTGTACGCCCGCCGGGCACGGTGGAGCGCGGCGGACCGGGCGGCGCGGCGGTGGCCGGATCCGCACCCTCCCGCAGCAGCCGCATCGCGGCGGCCACCGCCGGCCGGTCCTGGTCCAGCCAGTCCACCGACAACTCCTCGGCCGGCTCCAGCCAGCGCAGCTCGTCGTGGTCCTGGAGCGGCCGCGGCTCACCGGAGACCAGCCTGGCGGCCCACACCCGCAGGACGAACCCCGGGCGCAGCGGCCACTCGCCCTCGATCGGCGCCAGCGGCTCGGCCTCGACGCCCAGCTCCTCGCGCAGCTCACGGACGAGCGCCTGCTCGGGACTCTCGCCGTCCTCCACCTTCCCGCCGGGCAGCTCCCAGCGGCCGGCCAGCGCGGGCGGCGCGCTGCGCCGCGCGGCCAGCAACCGCCCGCGATCGAGCACCGCGCCGCCCACCACCACACGCACCGTCGTCATACGCGGCAGCCTACGGCGCGCACCACGCTCCGCAACCCGCTCAGCCGGTCGTCACATCCATCTTCTCCACCACGTAGAGCCGCTGGTCACCGTCGCCGTCGAGGCGTCCGGCGACCCGCTCGGCCTCCGCGCGGGTGGCGTACCGGCCCACCCGATAGCGATGGCCGCCTTCCTCCTGACGAATGACGAGCCAGGGCAGCTCGGTCGTTCCGCCGGCCATCACATCGCTCCGTCCGCAGCACCGCGCGTCATCCCGTGCCCCTCCCGGGCCGATACCGAATCCGCATTCTGCATATGCCCGACCCTACGCCCGACCTTCACTCAGCGGATACGGAATGGCACAAGGAGAGACGGAACCGGCCACCCGCGGGCCCCCGGCGTACCGGGAGGGCCTGCGAGTGGCCGGTGGAGCCGTACGGCTCGGTGGAGCATCGACCGGGGCCGGGCCCCGGACGCGGTGCGGATCAGGCGTCGCTGCGGACCTTGCCGTCCGAGGGACGGTCGTCATCGGGACCCGCGTCACCGGAGCGCTGAGCGCCCACGGTCGCCGCCCCGGACTCCTCGGCCGCCTCCGCCGCGCGGATCTCCTCCTCGACCGCGACCAGCGAGGGGTTCCGCCACGAGCTGCGCACGCCCCAGAAGTAGAACGCGAGGCCGATGAGGACGACCACGACGATGTCCACGCCTTCCGGCAGGTAGCCCTTGCCGCCGAACTCCTTGCCGCCGCTGTACGAGACGATCGCCATGACCAGCAGGTACACCACCATCCAGGCGCCGGCCTTGAGGTGCGGACGCAGCTCGGCCCACGGCTTGCGGCCCTGCGAGAGCGGCTTGCCGATCTCGTACCAGGCCCAGACCGGCAGACCGACCGCCATGATCAGGATGACCTTGCCGGTGAGCGGCCAGCGGCCCCAGTACAGCACCAGCGAACCGAAGACCATCGCGATCGGGGCGATGACCGGCATCACCTTCAGGCGCACCGGACGCTTCAGGCCGGGCGAGAGGCGGCGCAGCGACATCACGGCGACGGGGCCGGTGATGTACGAGATGACCGTGGCGACGGAGACGATCTCCGCCAGTGAGCCCCAGCCGCGGAAGACCGCGAGGAACAGGAAGGCGATGACGAGGTTGAGCACCAGCGCCGGGCGCGGCACACCGGTCTTCTTGTCGACCTTGCCGAAGATGCCGGGCAGGTGGCCGTTCTCCTGCACGCCGTGGATCATGCGCGAGGTGGTGGCGGCGTAGATCATGCCCGTGCCGGACGGCGAGATGAAGGCGTCGGCGTAAAGCAGCATCGCCAGCCAGTTCAGACCCCAGGCGATGGCGAGGTCGGCGAGCGGCGAGTTGTAGCCGAGACCGGCCCAGCCGCCGGCGGAGGCGAGCTTGTCACCGGGCACCGCCATCAGGAACGCGACCTGCAGGGCGACGTAGATCACCAGGGCGATGACGATGGAGCCGATGACGGCCTTCGGCAGCGAACGGCCCGGGTTACGCGCCTCGGCGGCGAGGTTCAGCGGCGACTGGAAGCCGTTGTAGGCCCAGACGATGCCGGAGACCGCGACGGCGGTGAAGACCGAGCTCCAGCCGTTCGGCGTGAAGCCGCCGGCGTCCTTGATGTTGCCCGTGTCGAAGTGCGCGATCATCAGCGCGCTCGCGGTCAGGACCGGGACGACGACCTTGAAGACCGTGATCGCGGTGTTGGTCTTCGCGAACAGCGTGATCGCGAACCAGTTCAGGAAGAAGTAGAAGATCAGCAGCACGCTGGCGAGCGCCACGCCGCTGCCGGTCAGCTCCTTGCCGTCGTACAGCGCCTGGGCCCAGCCGAAGTCCCAGGAGCTCATGTACTGGACGGAGGCGGTGGCCTCGCCGGGGATCACGGAGACGATCGCGATCCAGTTGGCCCACGCCGCGAGGTAACCGGCGAGCGAGCCGTGCGAGTACTGGCCGTAGCGGACCATGCCGCCGGCCTTCGGGAACATCGACCCCAGCTCGGTGTAGGTCAGGGCGATGGTGAGTGCGACGACCGCGCCGATCACCCAGGCGAGGATGGCGGCGGGACCGGCGATGGCAGCGGCCCGTTCGGCTCCGAAGAGCCAACCGGAGCCGATGATGGACCCGAGGCCAGTGGCGGTCAGGGCGATGGTCCCTAGGGACCGGCGGTAATTGGAGTGCGAGCCCTGCTCCGCGCTCGGGGTCTTCGTCGTGCTCACGTGCTTGGTCTCCTGGTCTTCCCCCGTGCCGTGCACAAACTTCGCCATCGTAAGAGCGAATCGGATGATCGGATTCCCTTACCCGGCGAAAAGCCCCGCCCCAGCGAGCGGGTGTGACTATTCCCACGACACGGTGCAGCCGACAAATAAGAATGAATACGGACAACGAGTCCGCATGAAATTGGCGTTACGGGCGGTACGCGGAGCCATCCCGAGGCCCTCGCGTCCGACTCCCCGTCCCGCCCTTACTTCCTCCCGCCCCCGTCGCGCCGGACCTAGCGGACCGGCAGGTGATACGTCACACGGTGCCGGTCGGCCAGGGTGACCACATCGGCGGTCTCCACGGGCCTGCCTCCGGCGAAGTACGTCCGCGAGATGACGAGCACAGCATGGCCCGGCACGCCGCCCAGCACCATGACTTCTTCAGCCAGCCCCGGCCGGGCGCCGACCTCCTCCACGACGTTGTCCACCACCACGTCGATCGCGGCCATCCGCTCGACCACGCCGCGCCCCGCGAGCGGGCCCTCCTCGGGCAGCATCACCGGGGTCCGGCCGGTGATCTCCAGCGGCTCCCAGGACGTCGAGACCATGGCCGGCTCACCCTCCGCGCGGAAGACGTACCGCGTCCGCATGACCCGCGCGCCCGGCTCGATCCGCAGCCGCCCGGCGACCGAACTCCCCGCCTCCTCCTGCCGGCTGCTCGACTCCCAGCTGCCCGCGACCCGCTCGTCCGTCTGCTCCTGCCGGAAGGGGGTGCAGGCGGGCCCGGCGTGGTGCCCGGCACGGGCGATCCGGCGGGGCGCGGGGCGCTCGCGCACATACGTACCGGAGCCGGAGCGGCCCTCGACGAGGCCCTCCGCCATGAGCACCTTGCGCGCTTCCAGCGCGACGGTGTCGGAGACGCCGTACTGGGCACGGATGCGGGCCTGCGAGGGGAGCCGGGTGTGCGGCGGCAGCGCGCCGTCGACGATCTTCTGACGCAGGTCGCCTGCGACACGGAGGTACGCGGGCTGCTCACCGAAAGACACGGGCCCTCCCAACAGCTTGGCGGTGGGTAACAGCGTGGCAACTGCGCGTTGCCACCCGCAACCTTGGGCCAGGAAATCACCCAATGTGATGACCCCCAGCTCACCCGGCATAACGATCAAGGAATCGGGCGAGGGTGGACGCGGAGAAGCCGCACCCCGAGGAGCCCCATGACCGGCACCACCGCCCCGCTCCCCGCCCTGCCCGACGACTGGCACCACGCGCTCGCCATCGCCGCGCACCCCGACGACCTGGAGTACGGCGCGGCCGCCGCCGTCGCCGAATGGACCGCCTCCGGACGCACCGTCACCTATCTCCTGGTGACCCGCGGCGAGGCTGGTATCGACGGTCTCGCACCCGATGAGTGCGCCACGGTCCGCGAGGCCGAGGAGCGGGCCGGCGCCGCCCTCGTCGGCGTCCGTACCGTCGAATTCCTCGACCATCCCGACGGGACCGTCACCCCGACGCTCGCCCTGCGCCGTGACCTGTCGGCGGCCGTCCGCCGCCACCGCCCCGACCTGCTCGTCACCCTCAACCACCACGACACCTGGGAGGGCGGCCACTGGAACACCCCCGACCACCGCACCGTCGGCCGCGCCGTCCTCGACGCCGCCGCCGACGCGGGCAACCGCTGGATCTTCCCCGACCTCGTCACCCAGGACGGCCTCCAGCCCTGGAACGGCGTCCGCCACATCGCCGTGGCCGACTCCCCCGCCCCCACCCACGCGATGGCCATCGGCTCCGGTTTCGACGCCGCCGTGGCCTCCCTCGCCGCCCACCGGACGTACATCCAGGGCCTCGCCGCCCCTGGCTCCCCCACGCCCGATCCCCTCACCTACGCCCGCGACTTCCTCGACCGGACCCTGCGCCCGGCCCCCGGCGGCACGGAGCGAATCGTCCGCTTCGAGCTGTTCTCCCGGTGACGCCCCACGGCACCACCCCACACAAAACGGCCATCCTGCGCTCACTGATTGGCTTGTTTTATCCCTTGCAACAGGGCGCCCGATGTGCCGCTGCGGCCTACGGCACCTGAACCGCAGGTATCCAGGGAGACTCGCGAGGGTTTCGAAGGCATGACGAGCCCACGGCGCGGTTCGCCTCCCGGGGGATCCGCTATACGCGCACGGGAACGGAGCGACAGGACGGGCCTGCCACCGGGCAGCGCACACACAATGCGCCCAACGCGCCCCGAGGCGGAGGAACTTCGCCCCGAAATACTCCGCCCGCGCTCAACTTCCGCAAGAAAAAGAAGAGAAAGCGGAAGGGAAATCCGCCCCCTCATGCATTTCCGGGTGAATTCCCTTCGGGAGCACGCGCGTTGTCTTGCCTGATACCGAAAAACGGAAGCGGGCGCGGGGCGGCGCGCCGCCGGGGGCACCCCGGGCGTTCCCGACCGGCTCACCGCTACGCCGCCCCGGCCCACCCGGGCTCCGCCCAAAGCCCCCGCGTTACGAGCTCTCCCGCGTCCGGGCCTGGTGGCGGCGGGCCTTGAGCCGGTTGCCGCAGGTCTTCATCGAGCACCACCGCGCGGTGTTGGCGCGGCTGCGGTCCAGGAGGAAGAGGCGGCACTCGGGGTTCCCGCACGGGCGCAGCCTGCCGGGCATACGCTCCTTGACGTCCGCCCAGGCCAGGACGAGTTCCACGGCGAGCCGACGCTCCGGCGGCGCCTCCAGCCGCCACTCGACGCCCGCCGCACCGGGCACCGGAACCTTCCGCACCCCCGCCAGGACCCGCCTCAGCCGGGGTTCCGCCGCCGCACCCGACTCCGCCTCCTGAAGGGCGTCCCGGGCGGCGCGCAGCCACCGGCACTCGTCGTCCCCGCCGAGCCCGCCATGTTCCCGCACCCACCGCGCCAGGTCGGTGCCGTCCTCCCACAGGTCGCGGCGCCGACCGTCCACGACAGGGGTGCTGTTCAACGCCTCCATCAGGGCCTCTTCGTCCAGCACGACCCACCCCACCTTCCCACCTAACCCCATCAAGCCACTTGACAGGTTACCGCAGAGCTGCCCTACTGAACACGAGAGATAACCACCATGAACCATTGAAGGGGTTAGTCATGCCGGAGATCCACCACCGCTTCGCCACCGTCCGGGGACACCGGCTCTTCTACCGCGAGGCGGGCCCCCGCGAGGCCCCCGCGCTCGTCCTCCTGCACGGATTCCCCACCAGCTCCCGCATGTTCCGCCACCTCATCCCGGCGCTGGCCGACCGCTTCCACCTCATCGCCCCCGACCACCTCGGCTTCGGCCGCTCCGACACACCACCCGCGGAGACGTTCCCCTACACCTTCGACGCCCTGACCGACCTCACCGAAGCCCTCCTGACCCACCTCGGCATCGCCCGCTACGCCCTCTACGTCCAGGACTACGGCGCCCCCATCGGCTGGCGGCTCGCCCTGCGCTCCCCCGAAGCCGTGACCGCGGTGATCACCCAGAACGGCAACGCCTACGAGGACGGCTTCGTACCCGACTTCTGGGACCCCCTCTGGGCCTACGCCGCCGCCCCCGGCCCGCACACCGAACCCGCCGTCCGCACCGCCCTCACCCTCGACGCCATCCGTTGGCAGTACCTGCACGGTGTGGCCCGCCCCGAACTGATCGACCCCGACACCTGGACCACCGACCACCACGAGATCAGCCGACCCGGCAACGACCTCGTCCAGCTGGCCCTCTTCCGCGACTACGCCACCAACCGTCCCCTCTATCCCCGCCTGCACACCTACTTCCGCGAAAGCCAGGTCCCCCTCCTCGCCGTCTGGGGCGCGAACGACGAGATCTTCGGCCCCGAAGGCGCCCACGCCTTCACGAGAGACCTGCCCGCCGCGGAAATCCACCTCGTACCCGGCGGCGGCCATTTCCTGCTGGAGAACCATCCGGACACGGTCGCCGGATACGTACGGGGGTTCCTGACGAGCGTCGGGACGGCGGGCTGACCCCCGGCCGGGCCGCGCCGAGAACAGCAGAGGCCCGGCCGCAACCGGCCGGGCCTCCGGTGATCCGTACGGGGCCGGACCGGGTCCGAGGAATACCCTCCGGTTTCCCCCCGACGCGACCTCGCACCGCTCGAAACGCACGTTCACACCGCGACGAGCCGGACCCGATCGCCGCAGAGCTTGACCATGTCGTCGATATCAGATGTCAACATCGCCACCGGGCGGTGCTGACGCAGCGCAGCCTCGGCGACCGCCGCATCGATCGCGTACTTGTGCCCGTGCAGGCCGGCCTCCATGAGCAGATTCGAGGCCGCCCTAGCCTCCTCATCGCCCACCGGGACCGCACGCATTCCGGAAAGCACCCAGTTCAGCCGGGACGTGTTCGTACGCGCATGGACGGCCTCGATGATGGTGAGCGCGCTGATCACGACCTCCATGCCGCGCAAGCGCGCCTCGCCGACCAGGGCCACCACCTGCTCGTCATCGGAGAGCAGCTTCGAAAGCCCCTCGCTGTCGAGGATCAACGTCCCCTCGTGACTCAGCTTGCGGCGGGCCACTGGCCCTCCTCGGCGAACACCTCGTCGAAGACCTGCCGCGCCCGCTGGCGGGCCGGCTCGGAGACCGGCCCCTTGCGGCTCTCGTAGTCCGCCAGGTACTCGTCAAGGACCTGCCCACGCAGCTCACGCTCGACCGCCTCGGCGATGAACGCGGAGAACTCCCGCTTCCCCACCCGCGCCCGGATCGCCTCCGCCGTCCCTTCCGGCAGCGACAGGCTCACCCGCGTCGCCGGCCCTTCCCCGATGCTGTACGTCGTCTCGCCCATAACTCAAGTGTGTCAAACGAGTAGGAAAACCGCCAAGCCCCATCCGTCCACAAGCACCGAAAGCATGCGTCCCGGCGCCGGCGCCCTCGTCCCGTCCCGGCACGGTCCGGACGCGGGCAACGCAAAGGGCCCGACCCCGAAGAGCCGGACCCCTTCTGACCTGCACGTTTGCCAGATCAGCGATGTGGTGGATATGTCACCCGCTACACATTGAAGCGGAACTCCACCACATCCCCGTCCTGCATCACATAGTCCTTGCCCTCCATGCGGGCCTTGCCCTTGGCGCGGGCCTCGGTGACCGAACCTGTCTCCACCAGGTCGGCGAAGGAGATGACCTCGGCCTTGATGAAGCCCTTCTGGAAGTCGGTGTGGATGACTCCGGCGGCTTCGGGGGCGGTGGCGCCCTGTTTGATGGTCCAGGCGCGGGATTCCTTGGGGCCGGCCGTCAGGTAGGTCTGCAGGCCCAGGGTGGCGAAGCCGGCGCGGGCGAGGGTGGCGAGGCCGGGCTCCTCGGCGCCCACGGACTGGAGGAGTTCCATGGCGTCCTCCTCGTCCAGCTCGGCGAGGTCGGCCTCCAGCTTGGCGTTGAGGAAGATCGCCTCGGCGGGGGCGACGAGGGCGCGCTGTTCGGCCTGGAACGCCTCGTCGGTCAGCTCGTCCTCGTCGACGTTGAAGACGTAGAGGAAGGGCTTGGTGGTGAGGAGGTGGAGGTCGTGGAGGAGCTCTTCGTTGCCGGAGCCCTGGACGATGCCCTGGGAGAAGAGGGTGTCGCCGCGCTCCAGGATCTCCTTGGCCTCCTCGACGGCCTTGACCTTCGGGGCGATGTCCTTCTTGATCCGCGATTCCTTCTGGAGGCGCGGCAGGACCTTCTCGATGGTCTGGAGGTCGGCGAGGATCAGCTCGGTGTTGATCGTCTCGATGTCGTCGCGGGGCGAGATCTTGCCGTCGACGTGGACGACGTTCTCGTCGGCGAAAGCGCGGATGACCTGGCAGATCGCGTCGGACTCGCGGATGTTTGCGAGGAACTTGTTGCCCAGGCCCTCGCCCTCGCTGGCGCCGCGGACGATGCCCGCGATGTCGACGAAGTCGACGGTCGCCGGGAGGATCCGCTCGGAGCTGAAGATCTCGGCGAGCTTGGCCAGGCGGGTGTCGGGGACGCCGACGACGCCGACGTTCGGCTCGATGGTGGCGAACGGGTAGTTGGCCGCCAGCACATCGTTCTTGGTCAGGGCGTTGAAGAGGGTCGACTTGCCGACGTTGGGCAGTCCGACGATTCCGATCGTGAGCGACACGGTGGCGACATCCCGGGGAGCGAGGCGGTGAGGGCGGACACGGCTCCCGTAGGGGCCGATCCACCAGTTTACGGGGCGCGGGCGGTGGGCCGTCCGGCCCGGTGCGGGCCCCCGAACGCAGCATCGGTGAGACACCCTGGCGTGTCCCGGAGCCCGTTCATAGCACCGCGCGGCCTACCGTTGGCGGGTGGAGCAACGAGATGCGCGCGCACCCCAGCACCGCCCGGCCGTGAGCGGCGGGCCCTCCGCGGTCCGCGACCCCCGGCTGCCGCGCCCGGCGAAGGGACGGCCGGGCCGGGAGCGGCCCGGCACGGACCCGGCGGACGCCGAGCGGCGGGCCGCCGGTACCGCGACCGTCTACCGGGCCGGTCCGCGACCGCTGCCCGGCAAGGTCGCCGCGGTGGTGCGGCGGATGCCCGCCCCGAAACTGACCGGCCTGGGCTGCGGTCTGCTGAGCACCCTCGCGCTGCTCGCCTTCGCCGCCCTCGACGCGCTCCTCCTCGACGGCGCGCAGGTCCCGTACGGCGTCTTCTTCGTCCTGGTGTCGTTCTGCGCGGGGCTGTGGGTGCGGCCGTACGACCTGGTGGCGGCGCCGGTGGCGCTGCCGATCGCGTTCACGCTCGGGGCGGTGCCGATCGCGCACGGCGCGGACGGGTTCGCCGGGCTGCTGATGGGGGTCTTCACCGTGCTGGCGCTGAACGCCGGCTGGCTCTACGCGGGGACGCTGGTCTGTGTCTTCCTCGCGCTGGTGCGCAAGGTGGTGCTCATCGTGCGGCGTCGGGCCAGCCGACCGGCGACGCGACCGGCGGGGCGTCCGGGGAGCCGGCGTCCCGGTGCGGCGGAGGGGCGGGCGCCGGGGCGGGCTCCCGGGAACCGTCCGCGGCAGGTGGCGCCGCAGCCCGAGCGGCATGAGCGGCCATCGCGGCACCCACGATCCCCGCGTCGTTCCGAAGCCGAGCCGGCACGATCTCGGCCCTGATCCCTTCGAGCAGCGGCAGGAACTTGTCGGCCTTGCGGCTGACCCCGCCGCCGAGCACGAACAGTTCGGGCGAGAAGAGCATCTCGACGTGGGTGAGGTACTTGGTCAGCCGCCGCGCCCACCGCGACCAGCTCAGCCCCTCGGCGTCCCTGGCGTGGGAGGCGGCGCGGGTCTCGGCGTCGTGGCCGTTCAGCTCCAGATGGCCCAGTTCGGTGTTGGGCACCAGACGGCCGCCGGTGAAGACGGCGGAGCCGATGCCGGTGCCGAGGGTGAGGACGATGACGGTGCCGAGGCGGCCACGTCCGGCGCCGTAGCGCATCTCGGCGAGTCCGGCGGCGTCCGCGTCGTTGAGGAGGGTCACCGGGCAGTCGGCACCGAGCCGTCCGGTGAGGAGCTGGGCGGCGTCGGTGCCGATCCAGCCCTTGTCGACATTGGCGGCGGTACGGGTGACGCCGCCGGTGATCACGCCGGGGAAGGTGGCGCCGACCGGGCCCGTCCAGCCGAAGTGCGCGACGACCTCGCGGACGCTGTCGGCGACCGCGCCCGGCGTGGCGGGCTGCGGGGTGAGGACCTTGTGGCGCGGTTCGGCCAGTTCGCCGCGCTCCAGGTCGACCGGGGCGCCCTTGATGCCTGATCCGCCGATGTCCACACCGAAGACCTTCATGGGAAAAGGCTAGGCGCGACGGGCGCGGGGCGCCCTGGGAACGGGGAATCGGCCGGGCCGCCCCGGGCCGCCCCGGAAAAGCGGAACCGGCCGCCGTACGGAAGGTCACGGCGGCCGGTTCCCCGGGGTGTGCCGGCTCAGCTCTCCGTGGCCGCCCTGGCCTCGGCGCGCAGGTCACGCCGGAGCTCCTTGGGCAGTGAGAAGGCGATGGACTCCTCCGCCGCGGTGATCGTCTCGACGTCGTCGTAGCCGCGCTCGGCGAGCCAGTCCAGGACGCCGTGGACGAGGACGTCGGGGACGGAGGCGCCGGAGGTGACACCGACGGTGGTGACGCCGTCGAGCCAGCTCTCGTCGATCTCGTCGGCGTAGTCGACCAGATGGGCGTCCTTGGCGCCGGCGCCGAGGGCGACCTCGACGAGGCGGACGGAGTTCGAGGAGTTCTTGGAGCCGACGACGATGACGAGGTCGGCGTCGGCGCCCATCTGCTTGACCGCGGTCTGGCGGTTCTGGGTGGCGTAGCAGATGTCGTCGCTGGGCGGCGAGAGGAGGTTGGGGTAGCGGCCCTTGAGGGCGCCGACCGTCTCCATGGTCTCGTCGACGGAGAGGGTGGTCTGGGAGAGCCAGACGACCTTGTCCGGGTCGCGGACCTCGACGTTCGCGACGTCCTCGGGGCCGTCGACCAGCGTGATGTGGTCGGGCGCCTCGCCGCTGGTGCCGATGACCTCTTCGTGGCCCTCGTGGCCGATGAGGAGGATGTCGTAGTCCTCCTTGGCGTACCGGACGGCTTCCTTGTGGACCTTGGTGACCAGCGGGCAGGTCGCGTCGATGGTGGCGAGCTTGCCGCGCCGCGCCTCCTCGTGGACGGTCGGGGCGACGCCGTGCGCGGAGAAGATGACGATGTTGCCCTCGGGAACCTCCGCCGTCTCGTCGACGAAGATGGCGCCCTTCTTCTCCAGGGTCTTCACGACGTACTTGTTGTGCACGATCTCGTGGCGTACGTAGACGGGAGCGCCGTACTGCTCCAGGGCTTTCTCGACGGCGATCACCGCGCGGTCCACCCCCGCGCAGTAGCCGCGCGGGGCGGCGAGCAGGACCCGCCGGCGCTCGCGCGGGGCGTCGGCTCTCGGGGCGCTGGCGGGCTGCGGGGTGTCACCGTGACGCGGGGCGTCCTCGCTCGCGGCGGTGGCGGGTGACGGGCCGGGCGTAGCAGTCATGCGTCCCATCGTACGGGCGTACCGCACCGCCCGGAGATCGCGCCGGTGGCCCAGACTGGGGCCGAGAGACCAGGGAGGCGGTATGCCGGAGAACGACACGGCGCGGGGCACGGCCGGGGGGCCGGCGGGCGGGGACGACGGGGCGGCGACGGCGGCGGAGCGCGGCAGCAGCAGTCCGCCGGCGCTGCGGCGGACGCTCTCCTTCCGGGACCTGATCGTCTACGGGCTGCTGTTCATCGCCCCGATGGCGCCGGTCGGCATCTTCGGCACGCTCCAGGCCAAGTCGGGCGGGGCGGTCACCCTCGTCTATCTCGTCGCGACGGTGGCGATGGCCTTCACGGCGTACTCGTACGCGCAGATGGTGCGGGTCGCGCCGCAGGCGGGGTCGGTCTACACCTACGCGCGGGTGGGGCTGGGTGAGGGGGCCGGGTTCGTCGCCGGGTGGATGGCGATGCTGGACTACCTGCTGATCCCGGCGGTGGCGTATCTCTTCTCCGGGATCGCGATGCACGCGCTCGTCCCGGGGGTGCACCAGTGGGTGTGGACGGCGCTGGCGGTGGTGGTGACGACGCTGCTGAACCTGTGGGGGGTGCGGGCGGCGGCGGTCGTCGGGTTCGCGGTGCTGGCGCTGGAGATCGCGGTGCTGGCGGTGTTCGTGGTCGCGGCGGTGGCGGAGCTGGTGGCGCACGGTGCGCAGCGCGGCTGGGCGGCGCCGCTGACCGGCGAGGGCGGCTTCTCGATGACGGCGGTGCTGGCGGCGGTGTCGGTGGCGGTGCTGTCGTACCTCGGTTTCGACGCCATCGCGGCGTTCGCGGAGGAGGCGCGGGGGGCGCACGGACCGGCGGCGGGCGCCGGGCAGCGGGGCGCGGACCAGGTGGCGCGGGCGGTGATCACCTGCCTGGTGGTGGCGGGACTGCTGTTCGCGGTGCAGACGTATCTGGCGGCGCTGCTGGCCCCGGTGCCGGCGGCGGAGCTGGCCGCGAAGCCGGGTGAGCAGGGCGCGGCGTTCTACACGACGGTCGACGCGTCGGTGGGCGGCTGGCTGCACGATCTGGTGGCGGCGAGCAAGGCGCTGGGCGCGGCGTTCGCGGCACTGGCCGGACAGGCGGCGGCCGGACGGCTGCTGTTCGCGATGGCCCGGGACCGGCGGCTGCCCGGGGCGATGGCCAAGGTGGACGCGGGCAGCGGGGTGCCGCGCCGGGCGCTGCTGGGCGCGGCGGTGGTGACGCTGGTGGCGGCGGTGTGGGCGGCGCGGCGGGACGACGGGCTCGACCATCTGTCGTCGATCGTCAACGTCGGCGCGCTGACCGCGTTCGCGCTGCTGCACGCGTCGGTGATCGGCTGGTTCCGCGTCCGGCGGCGCGCGGAGGTCCCGAGCGTGCTGCGCCATGTGGTGGTCCCCGTGATCGGCCTGGCCGTGGTGGTCGCCGTGATCGTCGAGGCGTCCCCGACGGCCCAGCTGGTCGGCGCGGTGTGGCTCGCGGTGGGGCTGGCGGTGCTGGGGTTCCAGTACGCGAGGGAGCGGGCCGGGCGGGACGGGAAGTAGGCGGGACGGTCCCGTGGCGCCGGTACGGGTGCGGGCCCTCGGGAGCGGCGGGCCCCGGGGCGGGGCGGCCGGGCGCGAGCGGGTGCGGACGAACGGGTGCGGGATTCCGTAGGGCCGGTTCGGGGTGCGGGCCCTCGGGAGCGGCGGGGCCCGGGGCGGGGCGGCCGGGCGTGGGTGCCGCGTGGGCGGGCGGGGGCCGGGCGTGCACCGGCGGGCCGGCCCGCCGTCGCCGCGCGTCCGGCCTCGCGTCGGCCCCTGCCCGTTGTCGGTGGTCGCCGATACTCTCGCTCGTATGGCTCTCTCCACGTCTCCCGAAGCGCCGGTCCCGGTCGGTCAGGTGTCGCGGCTGATCGGCGGGTGGATCGACCGGCTCGGCGCCGTCTGGGTCGAGGGGCAGATCACCCAGCTGTCGCGGCGGCCGGGCGCCGGGGTGGTGTTCTTGACGCTGCGCGACCCGTCGCACGACATCTCGCTGAGCGTGACGTGCTACCGCCGGGTCTTCGACCAGGTGGCGGACGTGGTCGGCGAGGGCGCCCGGGTGGTGGTGCACGCCAAACCGGAGTGGTACGCCCCGCGCGGCCAGTTGTCGCTGCGCGCCGCCGAGATCCGGCCGGTCGGCGTGGGCGAACTCCTCGCGCGGCTGGAGCAGCTGAAGAAGTCCCTGGCGGCCGAGGGGCTGTTCGCGGCGGACCGCAAGAAGCCGCTGCCGTTCCTGCCGCAGCTGATCGGCCTGGTCTGCGGCCGGGCCAGCGCCGCCGAGCGGGACGTGCTGGAGAACGCCCGGCACCGCTGGCCCGCCGTCCGCTTCGAGGTGCGCAACGTCCCCGTCCAGGGGGCGCGGGCGGTGCCGGAGGTCATCGGG
Organism: Streptomyces sp. NPDC027185; assembly: GCF_055567035.1. Classification (NCBI taxonomy): domain Bacteria; kingdom Bacillati; phylum Actinomycetota; class Actinomycetes; order Kitasatosporales; family Streptomycetaceae; genus Streptomyces; species Streptomyces sp. NPDC027185. The sequence goes on from NZ_JBVHRF010000002.1 coordinate 641,562, forward strand.
GCGGTGCGGGAGCTGGACGCGCTGCCCGAGGTGGACGTCATCATCGTGGCGCGCGGCGGCGGCAGCGTGGAGGACCTGCTGCCGTTCTCCGACGAGCGGCTGGTGCGGACGGTCGGCGAGGCCCGCACCCCGGTCGTCTCCGCGATCGGCCACGAGCCGGACACCCCGCTGCTCGACCTCGTCGCCGACCTGCGGGCGTCCACCCCGACCGACGCGGCGAAGAAGGTCGTCCCGGACGTCGGCGAGGAGCTGGTGCGGGTGCGGCAGCTGCGCGAGCGGGCGCTGCGCGCGGTCGGCGGTTTCCTGGAGCGGGAGGAGCGGGGGCTCGCGGCGGCGCTGAGCCGCCCGTCGATACGGCAGCCGCAGCGGATGGTGGCGGAGCGCGCCGAGCAGATCGAGGCGCTGCTCGGCCGGGGCCGCCGCACCCTCGGCCATCTGCTGGACCGCGCCGACTCGGAGCTGGCGCACACCCGCGCCCGGGTCGTCGCGCTCTCCCCGAAGGCCACTCTGGAGCGCGGTTACGCCGTCCTCCAGCGCCACGACGGCACGGCGGTGCGCGCCCCGTCCGAGGTGAGCGACGGCGAGGAGCTGCGCGCCCGGGTCTCCGAGGGCGGCTTCACGGTCCGGGTGAGCGACGGCGACGGCGCTGTCACACCCAGCGCTTAGGCTGGACGGCATGGCGAAGGCGGAGACGGACGAGATGACGGACGCGGAGCGCACGGCGGTCGCCCCCGTGGCGACCGTGGACTCCACCCTCGGTTACGAGCAGGCACGGGACGAGCTGATCGAGGTCGTCCGCAGTCTGGAGACCGGCGGTACGACGCTGGAGGAGTCGCTGGCCCTCTGGGAGCGCGGCGAGGAGCTGGCGAAGGTCTGTCGCCGCTGGCTGGACGGTGCCCGCGCCCGCCTGGACGCGGCCCTCGCCGAGGAGGACGCCGCCCCGGAGAGCGACACGGCCCGGGACTGATCCCCCCGGACCGGCCGGCGCCCGGTCCGCCACGGGGCGGGAAGCCCGGCCCCGTACAGCCGTCCGCGACCGGCGAGGTGCCACCGGCACGGACCCGCCCGCCCCGCCGGCACCGACGGCCCGCGCCCCGCCCCGCCGCCCGGCGACTGGACAGCCCCGACCACCAGGCCCGGCGACGGAGCGGCCCGAGCCCCCGTCCGCCGAACCCCCACGACTCGACCGCCTCAAGGCCCGGCCTTCCGGACCGGCCTCTCGGCCCCGGGCCGGGCCCGGCGTCCGAACCTCCGAGCCCCGCCCCCGGCATCTGCCCCGGCCTCGCAACGACGGCCCCGGCCACCCCTCCGACGGCTCTCCCGCCGCGGGCCCCGGCCGACCTTCCGGGCCCCGGCCCGTGAGCCCCCTCACACCACCGCGACTTTAGTTGAAAATTAATCTATTGCCGCTACAGTGGAACACGTAGACCTCACCGGATCGGCAGCCCCGACCCTCTTCCTCTATCTGACCCCGAGGTGCCTCTATGTCTCTCGCCCTTGACGCCGCCGCTCAGGACCTCCTCTTCCGCGAGGCCCAGACCGCCAACACGTTCACGGACGAGCCGGTGACGGACGAGCAGGTCCAGGCCATCTACGACCTGGTGAAGTTCGCGCCGACCGCCTTCAACCAGTCGCCGCTGCGCCTGACGCTGGTCCGCTCCGAGGACGCCCGTAAGCGCCTGGTCGCCCACGCCATGGGCGCCAATGGCCCGAAGACGCTGGCCGCGCCGCTGACCGCGATCCTCTCCGTGGACCTCGACTTCCACGAGAAGCTGCCGCAGCTCTTCCCGCACGCCCCGGGCGTCAAGGACGCGTTCTTCTCCGAGGCCGCCGTCCGCGAGGTCGCCGGCACCCAGAACGCCACCCTCCAGGCCGGTTACTTCATCCTCGGCATCCGCGCCGCCGGCCTCGCCGCCGGCCCGATGACCGGTTTCGACTTCGCCGCCATCGACAAGGAGTTCTTCGGCGACGGCAAGCAGAAGTCCTTCCTCGTCATCAACTTCGGCAAGCCGGGCCCCGACGCCTTCTTCCCGCGCTCGCCCCGCCTCGACTACACCGAGGCCGTCACCACCATCTGATCCCCGCCACGGCCCCGCGCCCGCCACGGGCCGGGCCCCCGGCGCACGAAGGCCGCCGCTCCCCCAGAGGTGCGGCGGCCTTCGTCGTCCCGAACGCGTGGGCGGCCCGGACCGCGCAGGTCCGGAACCGGCCGGTCAGCCCTTCTTCGCCACCAGCGCCGCGGCCAGCTCGGCGAGCCTGCCGTACGGAGCGGTACCGGTGACCACCGTGGTCACCCCGGGCTCCTCGCGCACCAGCGCGTTGTACTTCTCGCCCTTGTAGCGGTCCCACTTCTTGCTGCCGACGGCCTGCTCGCCCTTGACGCGGGAGGCACCGAGGGTGACCTCCTTGATGAACTTCTCCGGCGACGCGTCGCTCTGCTCCACCGCCGCGTACTGCTGCTCCGGGTCGAGCAGCCCCAGATGCCAGGCGCCGCCCTTGCCGTCCTCGGTGGCGCGGTACGACACGGAGGTGGCGCGCCAGGTCTTCGGCAGTCCCTCCGGCGCGGCGATCGGGTACGGCGCCGCCCGGCGGGCCGTGGCGACCTCGACGCGGGTGTCGACGGTCAGCACCGCCTTCTTCTCCGCACCGCCGCTGTCGTCGTGCGGGATGAAGATGTAGATCACCGCGACGAGCACGCCGATCACCGCCAGCGACAGGAGCATGTCCCGTACCGTTTGTCTGCCTCGCGTTCCAGCCACGCCCCTATCGTCCCCCATGGCCTGCGCGATCAGGACACGACCCCCGTGGCGACGCCCCGTGTGCGGCCCCCTTCCGCCGGTCGCCGCGCCGCTCATGCGAAGGGCCGCCTGCTCACTTTCGCGACGTACCGATAAAATCGCAGACACCCTCAGACCTGCGGCATAGCCGTACAGAAAGGTGCGCTCGTGTCCGAGCATCAGCTCCCGTCCCCCTTGGAAGTCAGCCCCGAGGCCCCCGACCGCAACCTCGCCCTGGAGTTGGTCCGGGTCACCGAGGCCGGCGCCATGGCGTCGGGCCGGTGGGTCGGGCGCGGTGACAAGAACGGCGCCGACGGTGCGGCGGTCAAGGCGATGCGCGCCCTGATCCACACCGTGTCGATGGACGGCGTGGTGGTGATCGGCGAGGGCGAGAAGGACAACGCCCCGATGCTCTACAACGGCGAGCGCGTCGGCGACGGCACCGGCCCCGAGTGCGATGTGGCCGTCGACCCGGTGGACGGTACGACGCTGACCGCCAAGGGCATGGCCAACGCCGTCTCCGTGATGGCCGTCGCCGAGCGCGGCTCCATGTTCGACCCGTCCGCGGTCTTCTACATGGACAAGCTCGCCACCGGCCCCGAGGCCGCCGACTTCGTCGACATCAACGCGCCCGTCGCGGTGAACATCAAGCGGATCGCCAAGGCGAAGCGTTCCGCCGTCGAGGACGTCACCGTCGTCATCCTGGACCGGCCGCGCCACGACGGGCTGGTCAAGGAGGTCCGCGAGGCGGGCGCCCGCATCAAGTTCATCTCGGACGGCGATGTGGCCGGCGCGATCATGGCGGCCCGTGAGGGCACCGGCGTCGACCTGCTCCTCGGCATCGGCGGCACCCCCGAGGGCATCATCGCCGCCTGCGCCCTCAAGTGCCTGGGCGGCACCCTTCAGGCCAAGCTGTGGCCCAAGGACGACGCGGAGCGGCAGCGCGCCCTCGACGCCGGCCACGACCTCGACAAGGTCCTGGCGATCGAGGACCTCGTCAAGGGCGACAACGTCTTCTTCGTCGCGACCGGCATCACCGACGGCGACCTGCTGCGCGGCGTCCGCTACCGCGCGGAGACCGCGTACACCCAGTCCCTGGTGATGCGCTCGAAGTCGGGCACGATCCGCCAGATCGACTCCCAGCACCGGCTGTCGAAGCTGCGTGCGTACAGCTCGGTGGACTTCGAGCGCCCCAGCTGATCCGGCCGGCACACGGCGCGGGGGGAAGTGAGGGGGGGGTCGGGTGTTTTTCTCCGCGTGGGTTGTGGCTTCTCTGTGTTGTGTTCCTCTGTGCAGGGCTTCTGTTCT
>NZ_JBVHRF010000002.1:645656-1026454 GCF_055567035.1 Streptomyces sp. NPDC027185
ACTTCTTCCCCCTCTTCGTGGGTACCCACCCCTCCGACTCGTCATTATCTATCCCGTTCACCCCAACGTGCAGAACTTCCCCTCCTCCCCTCTCAGTTCCCCCGCGCCGTGCCGCTCGTGGTTCAGCCCGCGGCGGGCATCCGGCTCTGCCGCGGGATGTCGGCCTCGCGGCGGCGGCGCCGGGTGAGGACCACCCGGCGCTCGGCGGCGGTCAGACCGCCCCAGACGCCGTACGGCTCGGGCTGGAGCAGGGCGTGCTCGCGGCATTCGAGCATCACGGGACAGCGGGCGCAGACCCGCTTCGCCGCCTCCTCCCGCGCCAGCCGGGCGGCGGTGGGCTCCTTGGACGGGGCGAAGAAGAGCCCGGCCTCGTCCCGGCGGCACGCGGCGTCGGCGTGCCAGGGGCCGGCCTCGTCGCGCGAGGGGAGACGTGGGGACGGGACGGCAGCGGCGGCCTGCAGGGGCTGTTGCGGTAGCAGCACGGTCTACTCCTGACGACGGCTTCGGCATGTGGGCGGCACCCTGGTCCGTCCCTCTGCGCACGGCACTTCGCAGCCCGCCGCCGTACGAGAGACGATGCCCCCAGCCCTACCCGCTGTACCCGCGCTTATGCACACCGTGGTGATCGGGAAGGGGCTCCGGGAGCGGCCCCGCGGGCGGTCCGGACGCCGTCGTACGCGGGCGCCGGGATCGCCGGCGCGCCCCGTCCGGCCCGGCCCCGACCGGAGCGGCAGGCGCGGCGCCGCCCGTCGCCGGGCCGCTCACGTGCCCGCGGCGCGCCCCTCAGCGGCCGTCCTCGGGGAAGCGGTCGTGGCGGTCGTACCGTTCGGCGCGGCGGGGGTCGCGGAGTTGGTGGCGGTCGTCGCGCAGGCGGCCGATGAGGTCGCGGACCCAGGCGCCGCGCTTGGGTCTTGCCTCCACGCTGCCCAGCACGGCGTAGCCGTTGACCTGCACGATCGGGGCGTCCGGCTCGACCGCGTCGTTGGTCGCCACCTCGAAGGAGCCGAGTACGCCGGAGCCGCTGCTGCGGAGGGTGAGGTTCTCCGGGACGCGGATCTCGACGCTGCCGAAGAGGGCGGTGACGTTGATCTGCACCTGCTGCTGCGGGAAGAGCGCCTCGGTCAGGTCGATCTCGACGCTGCCGAAGATCGCCACGGCGTTGATCCGCCCCGGGACCCGCCAGCGGCCCTTACGGGTCGAGGCGCTGAAGACGGCGACCAGACTCTGGTCCGGCACGGGCCCGTACGGCTCGGCGGCGGACGGCTGCCGCGCGGTGCGGGCCGCGCCGCCCGGTGCGGGCAGGTCCCGCACCATCGGCTCCAGCTCGCCCAGGGTCTTGGCGCGGTAGACCGCGTCGATCCGCTCGGCGTGCTCCTCGGCGTCCAGCCTGCCCTCGGCCAGCGCCTCCCGCAGGATCCCGGCGATCCGGTCGCGGTCCGCGTCCGACGCCCGGAGGTCGGCCTCGGCGACGGGCTTGGTCATGTCGACGGGGCGCCGCGGGGCACGCGCGGGCTGCCGGCCGCTGTCGTCGCGCGGTCCGGCGGGGGTCGCGGGGTCGGTCCCCCGGTTGTCAGCATCCACGGCCCCAGCGTACCCAAACGCGATACATCGCGAACAGGGATTCGGGACACGGCCGGGCAACCCGTCCCGGACGGGCGGGACCCGTACGGGGCGCCCCGGGTGCGGGAGCAAGGGGCTTCCCAGAGCGCTCGTGAGGGGCGCGCCGCCGCACGCCGGGCGCCCCTCACGAGGTACGTAAGGGACTGAGCCCTACCTCACAAGCGGCGTGCTCCGCCGGGGTTCTACGCTGGTCGGTGCTGCCGCAGACGTCAGCGGAACCCCCCTGTCGAGTGAGGATTGGCCTTCATGCCCCCCGTCTCCCGCCCCTCCGGCCCCGCATTCGCCTACACCGATCTGCTCCCCGTAGGCGCGGACACCACCCAGTACCGCCTGGTCACCTCGGAGGGCGTGAGCACCTTCGAGGCGGACGGCCGGACGTTCCTCAAGGTCGAGCCGGAGGCGCTGCGCAAGCTGGCGGCCGAGGCGATGCACGACATCGCGCACTACCTGCGCCCGACGCACCTCGCACAGCTCCGCAAGATCCTCGACGACCCGGAGGCCAGCGCCAACGACCGGTTCGTCGCGCTGGATCTGCTGAAGAACGCCAACATCGCGGCGGCGGGCGTGCTCCCGATGTGCCAGGACACCGGCACCGCGATCGTCATGGGCAAGCGCGGCCAGCAGGTGCTCACCGAGGGCGGTGACGAGGAGGCCCTCTCGCGCGGCATCTTCGACGCGTACACCCAGCTCAACCTGCGGTACTCGCAGATGGCGCCGCTGACCATGTGGGACGAGAAGAACACCGGCTCCAACCTGCCGGCGCAGATCGAGCTGTACGCGACCGACGGCGGCGCCTACAAGTTCCTCTTCATGGCGAAGGGCGGCGGCAGCGCCAACAAGTCGTTCCTGTTCCAGGAGACGAAGGCGGTCCTCAACGAGACCTCCATGATGAAGTTCCTGGAGCAGAAGATCCGTTCGCTGGGTACGGCCGCCTGCCCGCCGTACCACCTGGCGATCGTCGTCGGCGGCACCTCCGCCGAGTACGCGCTGAAGACCGCCAAGTACGCCTCCGCGCACTACCTCGACGAGCTGCCCGCCGAGGGCTCGCCGACCGGCCACGGCTTCCGGGACAAGGAGCTGGAGGAGAAGGTCTTCGAGCTGACGCAGAAGATCGGCATCGGCGCGCAGTTCGGCGGCAAGTACTTCTGCCACGACGTGCGCGTGGTGCGGCTGCCGCGGCACGGCGCGTCCTGCCCGGTGGCCATCGCGGTGTCCTGTTCGGCGGACCGGCAGGCGGTCGCGAAGATCACCGCCGAGGGCGTCTTCCTGGAGCAGCTGGAGACCGACCCGGCGCGCTTCCTGCCGGAGACCACCGAGGAGGAGCTGACCGAGGGCGCGGGTCCGGACCTCGACGCGGTGCGGATCGACCTGAACCGCCCGATGGACGAGATGCTCGCCGAGCTGACCAAGCACCCGGTCAAGACCCGGCTGTCGCTCACCGGCACGCTGGTCGTCGCCCGTGACATCGCCCACGCGAAGATCAAGGAGCGGCTGGACGCCGGCGAGGAGATGCCGGAGTACCTGAAGAACCACCCGGTGTACTACGCCGGTCCGGCCAAGACGCCCGAGGGCTTCGCCTCCGGTTCCTTCGGTCCGACGACCGCGGGCCGGATGGACGCGTACGTCGAGCAGTTCCAGGCGGCCGGCGGTTCGAAGATCATGCTGGCCAAGGGCAACCGCTCCCAGCAGGTCACCGACGCCTGCGCGGCGCACGGCGGCTTCTACCTCGGCTCCATCGGCGGTCCGGCGGCCCGCCTCGCGCAGGACTGCATCAAGAAGGTCGAGGTCCTGGAATACGAGGAGCTGGGCATGGAGGCGGTCTGGCGGATCGAGGTCGAGGACTTCCCCGCGTTCATCGTCGTCGACGACAAGGGCAACGACTTCTTCCAGGACCCGGCGCCCGCGCCGACGTTCACCAGCATCCCGGTGCGTCAGGGGGCCTGACCCTCGGGGGCGTGCGCGCTTGCCGCGTGCGCCCCGCACCGTCCTGGGCGCGCCCCTTCCGTCCGGCCGCCACCCCGCGCGGGGTGGCGGCCGGACGCGTTCTGCCGGTATTTCCCCCGACGCCCGATTCCGGGGAATTCCCCGGCGGTGTACGGGAGTTGTGTCCGCATCGGCGCGGGCGCGTGGCGCAATATCGCCGTGTTAGCCTCGGGGAGCTTTATCGGCCGGGAATGCCGGTCGCTGCGCGGTTCGTCGTACGGGAGCATCGATGTACCGGTTCGTTTCCAGGGATTTCGCGGTCGGCGGCGAGCAGTCCGTCCTGCCGAGAAATCGAGCCGAGCGCCGGATGCACCGCCTCGGCTCGGCCTTTCCGCCCGCTCCCTAGCGCCCCGTCCCGCGCCCCCTGAGCCCGGCGACCGCCCGTTCACGGCCCTGACGGGGCTTGTCACGGCGGTACGGAACGTCCGGCCCCCGGCCTACGCGGCGTCTTTTCCCCCCCCGCCTGTCCCGCCTTTCCGGAATTTCCCCGGCGGGAATACCGGCGCGGTGGACGCGGCCCGGCGTGGGCTCCCCCGGTATCACTCTCCCTCAGCACCGGCTGCGGTCGGTGCTACCGTCCGGCGGTCCCTCGGGCCGCGCACCGGACGGTTACGCGGCAGTAATTCCAGCGATAGTCGATAGTCCAGCGATCATGGTGAGTCGAATGAGTGCGGTAAGCGTCGCCTTCGAGATTCCGTCGGTCTTCCGGGAAGTCGTCCCCGGACTCTCCACCGAGCAGGCGGAGGACGAGGTGAGAGCGCGGCTGGAAGCCGACGGCGGGTCCGGGCTGCCGTCCGGCCGGTTCGCCCGGCTCACCGCGGAGTACGCGCGGGCGTCGGCGCTGCTCGCCGCCACGGGCATCCGCTACGCCGCCACCTGTCTCGGGCGGATCCGCGGCGCGTGGTCGATGGGGACGCTGACCCTCGCGCTCTCCCCGCTCCCCTACCGGGACGCCGATGCCGCGGTCGCGGGCGTGGGCGCCGCCCTCGCCGAGCACGCCGCCGGTGCGGAGGTCAGCGCCCTGACGCTGCCGTGCGGTCCGGCGGCGCTCGCGGTGCGGCGGGCGGACGCCCCGGGGCCGGACGAGGACGGCGCGCCCGGTGACGCCGCCGCGGGGATGGCCCAGCTCCAGGTGTTCATCCCCGTACCGCCGGACGCCGTGCCCGGGGCGCAGACGCTGGCGACGGTGACGTTCAGCACCCCGAGCACCGATCACTGGGCGGACTACTGCGCCCTGTTGCTGCCTTTCCTGCGCAGCCTGCGGTTCCTGCCGAAGGCGGCGGGGGCGGGGGTCACGGGCCGGGCGGTGGCGGTCGGCGCCGGCTGAGGACGGCGGGCGCGGTGCGCGGTGCCGCGTGGTCGGGGAGGCGGCGGGGCGGGGCGGGCGTATCCGCCCGGCGCGGCGGGGCCGCCTTCCGCACCGTCGGCTGCGTGCGGCTTCCCGTGGCCCCGCCCGGCGCGGCGGGGGCCGCCCCTCGGGCCCGTCGCCGCGGGCACCCCGGCGTGCGGCCGGGCGCCCGCCCCCGGACGCGCCGGTGCCCCGCTCTCCGGCTGGGAGGCGGGGCACCGGCGTTGCCGTGGAGAGCCGACGGTTCAGGACTGGGGCCTGCTGCCGTGGTTGGCTCCGTTCTTGCGGCGTGCCTTCTTCTTGCGGCGTCGCTTCGAGGACATGCGCGTCTCCCTTCACCGAGGTGCTTTCAACGAGTTTCCACCCTTGCACACCGGGGCCCCGCCACGCGATTTCGGCCACCGGGCCCGTCCCCCGGCGCACCCCGGGGGCGCCCGGGGCATGACCGTATGGCCCCTTCCGTCACCCGGGCCGCCTCCCTACGCTGCGGGGGGTCCGGTCCGTCAGAGGTACGGGAGTTGGCCGTGGGGCAGCAGGGGCGCGCGGGGCGGCAGGGGGCGGACAGGGGCGGCCCGGGGCTGCGGCGGGACGCCGTGGGGCTGCGGGAGGTGCTGTTCCAGAGCGTGACGTCGATGGCGCCGGCCGCCGCCGTCGCGGTGTCGATCCCGGCGGGCGCGGCGTACGCGGGCGGCGCGCTGCCGCTGTCGGTGCTGATCGCCCTGGTCGCCTGTCTGTTCACCGCCTCGTCCGTCGCGGAGCTGGCCCGGCACCTGCCGTCGGCCGGTTCGGTGGCGACGTACAGCGCCCAGGGGCTGCACCCCGTCGTCGGCTTCCTGGTGGCCTGGACGTACCTCCTGGTCGAGGCGCTCGTACCGGCGTTGCTGCTGCTCCAGTTGGGGTTCACGGTGGCGGACACGCTGCACCAGGCGTGGCCCGGGTACCCGGCGGGCCTGTGGTGGCCGTGGGTGCTCGCCGGGGCGGCGCTGATCGCGGTGACGGGATTCTTCGGCATACGGGCCTCCGCACGGCTGGGCACCGTCCTCGGCGTGTTCGAGGTGCTGGTCTTCGTGGTGCTCGCGGTGGTGCTGATCGCGGCCGCCGGCGGGCACAACACCCTGTCGGTGTTCGGCACTTCGCACACCCCGCCGGACCACCCGGGGCTCTCCGGTGTCGTCGCGGGCTCGGTCTACACCGTGCTGGCGTTCGCCGGGTTCGAGGCGGCGGCGCCGCTGGCCGAGGAGGCCCGCGATCCGCGCCGTACGGTGCGCCGCGCGGTCCTCGGGGCGGCGCTCTCGGTGGGGCTGCTGTTCGTCCTCACCACGTACGCGATCACGGTGTACGTGGGACCGGACGCGTTCGCCTCCTTCGGGCCGTCCGGCGCGAAGTCCTGGGACGGCGTGGCCCGCGCCTCCTACGGGGCGTTCTGGGTGCTGATCTTCCTGGCGGTGGTCAACTCGACGGTCGCCAACGCCAACGCGGCCACCAACGCCTCGACCCGGACCGCCTTCGCGCTGGCCCGCGACGGGCTCTTCCCGCGGGCCTTCGCGCGGGTCCATCCGGTGCACCGCTCACCCGTGACGGGGCTGGCGGCGCAGTTCGTGACCGCGCTGGGCGCGGCGCTGCTCCTGGGCGGGGCGTTCGGCCCGCGGACCGCGTTCCTGCTGCTGGCGACGGTGGTGGTGGTCGCGGTCATCGCGGTCTACCTGCTCACCAACGCCGCCTGCGCGGGCTACTTCCTGCGCCGTCGCCGCGCCGCGTTCCGCCCGGTGCGCCATCTGCTCCTCCCGGTACTGGGCATCGCCGCGTTCACCCCGGCGCTGCTGACCGCCGCCGGCATCCCGGCCTTCCCGTTCGTCGCGGAGCTGACCGCGCCGGTCTCGTACGCGGGGCCGGTGGTGGCCGGCTGGATGGCCGCCGGGCTGGTCGTGGTCGCTGTGGTGCGGTCGCGGCGGCCGGACGCGCCGGCGTCCGTGGGGCTCCTCGGCATCGAGGCGGCGGGCCCGGAGCCCGGCCCGTCCGAGGGCTCCGCCGCCGGGCCCGACACGGCGGACAGCGCGCGGGAGGGCGCGTACGGACCGGGGGCGCGCCCCGGCGCGCCCCCGTCCACCGTGCGCCCCGGCGCGTCCGGCGCCGCCCCTCCGGGCCCGCCCCGGCCCGCCGTATCGTCCGATCCCTCCCACGATGAGGAGTCCCGATGACCGACCCCGCCGCCGACCCGCGTGTGCTCACCGTCCGGCCCACCGCGCAGGAGTACGCCTGGACGTTCGGCGGCGTCCCGCCCGTCGCGCGGATCGCCCCCGGCACCGTCCTGGACGTCTTCACCGAGGACTGCTTCGGCGGCCGGGTGCGGACCACCGACGACCTGGTCTCGCGGGTCTGCGAGTTCCCGTACCTCAATCCGCAGACCGGGCCGTTCCACGTCGAGGGCGCCGAGCCCGGGGACACGCTGGCGGTGCACTTCGTCTCCGTCGAACCGCGCCGGGACTGGGCGGCGTCGACGACCGTGCCGCTCTTCGGGGCGCTGACCGCCACCCACACCACCGCCGCCCTGCACCCGCCGCTCCCGGAGACGGTGTGGATCTGGGAGCTCGACCGGGAGCGGCGGCTGTGCCGTTTCACCGCCCGGGACAGCGACCACACGCTGACGCTCCCGATGGAGCCGATGCACGGCACGGTGGGGGTGGCACCGGCCAACCTGGAGGCGCGTTCCGCGCTCGTCCCGGACGCGCACGGCGGCAACATGGACACCCCGGAGATGCGTGCCGGTGTCACCTGCTACCTGGGGGTGAACGTCGAGGGCGCGCTGTTCAGCCTCGGTGACGGGCACGCGCGCCAGGGCGAGGGCGAGACCTGCGGGGTCGCGGTGGAGACGGCGATGCACACGGTGGTGATCGTGGAGCTGCTGAAGGGCGTCGCGACGCCCTGGCCGCGCATCGAGTCCGACACCCATCTGATCTCGACCGGTTCGGCGCGCCCGTTGGAGGACGCCTTCCGCATCTCGCAGCTGGACCTGGTGCAGTGGCTGGCGCGGGACTTCGGGCTGAGCGAACTGGACGCGTACCAGTTCGTGACGCAGGCCGTGGAGTCCCCGCTGGCCAACGTCTGCGACAGCAACTACACCTGCGTCGCCAAGCTCCGCAAGGAGTGGCTGCCCCCGGTCGAGGTGCACGGCGGACTCCACGCCGAACTCCGCCGGCGGGCCGCGGCCCTGCGCTGACCACCGGACGGGGGCGGCGTACGGGACCGGCGTGCGGCGGTGCCCCGCGCGCCGGGTGGCGCCCCCGGGGCCGCGTGGCCGCACCGGGCCGTCCGGCACACCGGAGCACCCCGGGCGGCGCGGCCCTGACCCGTACGGGAGACGGTCCCTGACCCGTACGGGACCCACGGCCCGCCGCCGTACGGTCTCCGGGGGCGACGGCCTATCGTGGAGCCATGTCCGCCCCTGAGTTGATCCGAATCGTCTCCCGTGACTCGCCGATGGCGCTCGCCCAGGTGGAGCGGGTACGCGCCGAGCTGACCGCGCTCCATCCGGGGGTGCGCACCGAGGTCGTCCCCGTGAAGACCACCGGTGACAAGTGGCTGGGCGATCTGTCGCTGGTCGAGGGCAAGGGCGCGTTCACCAAGGAGGTGGACGCGGCGCTGCTGGCCGGTGAGGCCGATCTGGCGGTGCACTGCGTCAAGGACGTCCCCGCCGACCGGCCGCTGCCCGCGGGCACGGCGTTCGCCGCGTTCCTCAAGCGCGACGACGTACGGGACGCCCTCATCCACCCCGGTGGGCTCACCCTGGACGAGCTGCCCGCCGGGACCCGTATCGGCACCTCATCGGTGCGCCGCCGGGCGCAGCTCGCCGCCTCGCACCCGCATCTGGAGTTCGTGCCGATGCGCGGCAACGCCAACCGCCGGATGGAGAAGCTGGCCGCGGGCGACGCGGACGCGCTGCTGCTGGCGGTCGCCGGTCTGGAGCGCATCGGCCGCACGGACGTGATCTCCGAGGTGCTCTCCCCGGACGTGATGTGCCCGCCGATCGGCGCCGGCATCCTCGCGCTCCAGTGCCGCGAGGGCGATACGGAGCTGATCGACGCCGTCAGCCCGCTCGGCGACCCGGCCGCCCACCGGGAGGCGACGGCGGAGCGGATGTTCCTCCACGTCCTCCAGGGGCACTGCAACTCCCCGATCGCCGGGTACGCCCGCGCCGAGCGGGGCGGCGATCTGTCGCTGCGCGCCAGCGTGTTCACGCCCGACGGCAAGACGGTGCTCAACGCCCACGAGTGGGCCGGTCGGCTGGATCCGGCGACGCTGGGCACGTCGGTGGCGGTGGCGCTGCTGCGGCAGGGCGCCCGCGAGCTGATCGACGGCATCGCGCACTGACCGGGCGATTTCGGCACCTATGTTTCCGGCGCTCCCCGGAGAGCGCCGGAAACGTAGGCCGCACGAGCTATTACCGTCGGTAACTCCAGCCGCCGGGAACACCGCGGAGCCGCCGGACGCTGTGCCGGTCGGAGGTGTCGAAGGTGAACGACAGGACGGACCGGCAAGGCGGCACGACGGACGCGGAGTACCGCACCGAGCACGACTCCATGGGCGAGGTGCGGGTGCCCGCACACGCCAAGTGGCGGGCGCAGACCCAGCGGGCGGTGGAGAACTTCCCCGTCTCCGGGCAGCGCCTGGAGCGGGCCCACATCGAGGCGCTGGCGCGGATCAAGGCCGCCGCCGCCGAGGTCAACGCCGAGTTGGGCGTGATCGACGCGGAGGTGGCGCGGGCCGTGGCCGCGGCGGCGGAGGAGGTCGCGGCGGGCCGGTGGGACGACCACTTCCCGGTGGACGTCTTCCAGACCGGCTCCGGCACCTCGTCCAACATGAACACCAACGAGGTCATCGCGACGCTGGCGAGCGAGCGGCTGGGCCGGGACGTCCACCCCAACGACGAGGTCAACGCCAGCCAGTCGTCCAACGACGTCTTCCCGTCATCGATCCACATCGCGGCGACGGCGGCGGTCACCCGCGATCTGATCCCGGCGCTCGGCCACCTCGCGGCGGCCCTGGAGCGCAAGGCCGCGGAGTTCGCCGAGGTGGTGAAGTCCGGGCGTACCCACCTGATGGACGCGACGCCGGTGACGCTCGGGCAGGAGTTCGGCGGATACGCCGCGCAGGTGAGGTACGGCGTCGAGCGGCTGCGCGCCTCGCTGCCCCGGCTCGCCGAACTCCCCCTGGGCGGCACGGCGGTGGGCACCGGTATCAACACCCCGCCCGGCTTCTCCGCCGCCGTGATCGAGCGGGTCGCCCGCGCCACGGACCTGCCGCTCACCGAGGCGCGCGACCACTTCGAGGCGCAGGGCGCGCGGGACGGCGTGGTGGAGATCAGCGGTCAGCTGCGGACCATCGGCGTCGGCCTGACGAAGATCGCCAACGATCTGCGGTGGATGGCCTCCGGGCCGCGCACCGGCCTCGCCGAGATCGCGCTGCCCGACCTCCAGCCCGGCTCCTCGATCATGCCGGGCAAGGTCAACCCGGTGATCCCGGAGGCGGTGCTGATGGTCGCCGCCCAGGTCACCGGCAACGACGCGACGGTCGCCGCGGCCGGCGCCGCCGGGAACTTCGAGCTGAACGTCATGCTCCCGGTGATCGCCAAGAACGTCCTGGAATCCATCCGGCTGCTGGCCAACGTCGCCCGCCTGCTCGCGGACCGCACCGTCGACGGCATCACCGCCCACGCCGAACGCGCCCGCGAGTACGCCGAGTCGTCGCCGTCGGTGGTCACCCCGCTCAACAGATACCTCGGGTACGAGGAGGCGGCGAAGGTCGCCAAGAGGGCGCTCGCGGAGCGGAAGACGATCCGTCAGGTCGTGGACGAGGGCGGCTACGTGGAGCGGGGGCTGCTGACGACCGCGCAACTCGACGAGGCGCTCGACGTGTTGCGGATGACGCACCCGTGACGGCGCGGACGGCCCACGTCACGGCGTACGCCGGCGCCGTCCCGCCCTCCTCGGCGCCGCCCGCCCGCACCACCTCCCGGGCGGACGGCGCACCGGCCACGGCAGGCCCTAAGATCTGGCCATGACAGCGGAGAGGGCGGGGACGACGGCGGGCACGCCGGCCGGGCACACGGCTCCCGGGCCACGGCGGGAGGCGGCTCCGGCCGCGCGCTGGGCCCCCGGCACACACATCCTGTGGCGTTACCGCGACAACGCCGACGCCTCGCGGTTCCACATCTGCCGCCCGGTGACCGTGGTCCGGGACACCGAGGACCTGCTGGCCGTGTGGATGGCACCGGGCACCGCCTGCGTGAAGCCGGTGATGGCCGACGGCACCGCCGTGCACCGCGAGCCCCTGGCGACGCGCTACACCAGACCGCGCCGGATCTCGTACGACCGCTGGTTCGGCACGGGTGTGCTGAAGCTGGCGCGGCCGGGCGAGCCGTGGTCGGTGTGGCTGTTCTGGGAGCACTCCTGGCGGTTCAAGAACTGGTACGTGAATCTGGAGGAGCCGCGCGTCCGTTGGTCGGGCGGGATCGATTCGCAGGACCACTTCCTCGACCTGTGCGTCTACCCGGACCGCAGCTGGGAGTGGCGGGACGAGGACGAATTCGGCCAGGCCCGGCGGGACGGGCTGATGCCGCCGGAGCAGGCGGCGCGGGTACGGGCCGCGGGCCGGGCGGCGGTCGAGCGGATCACCGCGTGGGGCGCGCCGTTCCGGGACGGCTGGGAGGACTGGCGGCCCGATCCGGCGTGGGAGCTGCCGTCGCTGCCGGAGGACTGGGACCGTGTACCCGAGCGTTTGCGGTAGCGAGCGGCGAAGAGAGGAAAGGCGGATACGGGCGAGTGAACGGGGCGAACGGTGGAAAGACGCGCCCAGGGGCAACTCCTCGGCCCGCTCGGCGGGCAGGGGCGCCGAGCCCCCTTGCTGCGCCCGGGGCCACGAACCGTAGGATCGTCCTCCGCGAGACTGCACAGGCGCAACTCCACCGGACAGAACAGAACTTGACCGCGGTCGCAGGAGAGGCGAGGTCGTGAGCGCTGACAGCTACGACGAGTACGAGGGCCTGAACCGGTTAGCGCTGGACCGGGCCGGGCAGGCCGAGGCGTTCGACGCGATCGGTGACCGCTACGACGAAGCGTTCCCGCACAAGGGCGAGCAGGTCTCGTCCGCCGCGTGGCTGGCCGGTGAACTGCCGCCGGACTCGCGGGTGCTGGACGTCGGCTGCGGCACCGGCCTGCCCACCTCCCGCCAGCTCACCGAGGCGGGCCACCGGGTGGTGGGCATCGACCTCTCCCCCGCGATGGTCAAGCTGGCCCGGGACAACGTCCCCGGGGCGGAGTTCCACCGGATGGACATCGCGGAGCTGCGGAACGGTGCGCTGGGCGGCCCCGGGTCGTTCGACGGGATCACGGCGTATTTCGCCCTGCTGATGCTGCCGCGCGCGGAGATTCCCTATGCGCTGCGGATGCTGCATGATCTGCTACGGCCGGGCGGGGTGATGGCCCTGTCCATGGTCGAGGCCGACGTGGACGACTTCACGATTCCGTTCCTGGGCAACTCGATCCGGGTATCGGGTTTCCTGCGTGAGGACCTGCGCCGTGTCGTGCACGACGCCGGTTTCGACATCGCCGGGGAGGACTCCTACGCGTACGCCCCGGCCAGTACGGACGTACCACCCGAGATCCAGCTCTTTCTGCACCTGCGACGCGCTTGAGACGCAGCGGGTCAGGCGCGTCGCACCGGCGCGCTTGACACGCGGCGCGTCGGGCGCGCAGCCCCGGACGGATGGAATCCCACGCGTGACGGAGCACCCAACCTCCCACCACCTGCGGCAGCCGGCCCCGCCTGCCGCTCCTTCGGCGTCCCCTGCGCGGGGGCCGGGCTCCTCGGCGCCGCTCGGCGCGGTGCCCGATCCACGCGGCGCCCTCCGGCAGCCGGGGGCGGCGGGCTTCGCACCGCTGCCCGGGGCCGGTTCCGCCGGGCGCGGCGAGGGGGCCGGAGCGCCGGACGCTCCGCTGGTCACGGCCGGTGCCGGGCCGGGCGGCGGGGAGCCCGCCGCGGGGCACGGCCGTCCTCCGGCGGCCGACGGGCACGGCCCGTACGACGATGGTCTGGCGGCGCGCGGAGCGGTCGGCGGGGCGCAGCCGCCGGAGCAGGGCGAGCCGCGTCCCGGTGGGCCGCGGCCCGGTCACGGTCCGGCCGAGGGCATCGGGCGCCCGCGGGAGGGCGGCCGGTCGCGGCCGCCGGGTGACGAGGCGCCGTCCGGGGCGTTCGTCCCGCCGCCCGCGGGTCCGGCGGGCGGCGCGGTGGTGCCGGGCGAGGGCGCGCGGCCCGGGGAGGGCGCGCCGCCGGTGGTGCCGGCCCGCGCCGGTCATCCCGGCGAGAGCGAGGAGACGGCGGCGGCCCGGCAGGCGGGCGGGGACCGGCTGCGGTTCATCGGCGCGGCCACCCGGCGGATCGCCCGCGGTATCGACCTCGACGAGATCGTGCTGGGGCTGTGCCGGGCGACGGTCCCGACGTTCGCCGACGCGATCCTGGTGTATCTGCGCGATCCGCTGCCGGTGGGCGACGAGCGGCCGACCGGCCCGATGGTGCTGCGGCTGCGGCGTACCGACCGGATCCCGGAGGAGCCGGACACCAACGGCATCCGGCTGCCGGTGCTGCCCGCGCAGCCCGACCTGGGGCCGGCGATGGGCGGTAGCGCCGCCGAGCTGGCCGAGGTGCTGACCGGCGGGCCGCTGGCGGAGGTGCTCCGCGGGGTGCGGCCGCTGTTCGGCGACGTCCCGGCGGCGCGGACGGCGCTGCCGGAGCTGCTGGGTGACGGCACGGTGCTGCCGGGCGGGCGCCGGGTGATCCTGGCGCCGCTGCGCGGGCGCCGCCGGGTGATCGGTGCGGCGGTGTTCCTGCGCCGCCCGGACCGTCCGGCGTTCGAGGGCGACGACCTGCTGGTCGCGGCGCAGTTGGCGACGCACACCGCGCTCGGTGTCGACAAGGCGGTGCTCTACGGCCGGGAGGCGTACATCGCCGACGCGCTCCAGCGCACGATGCTGCCGGACTCGCTGCCGCAGCCCACCGGCGTACGCCTGGCGAGCCGCTATCTGCCCGCGGCGGAGACGGCGCGGGTCGGCGGTGACTGGTACGACGCGATTCCGCTGCCCGGCAGCCGGGTGGCGCTGGTCGTCGGGGACGTCATGGGGCATTCGATGACGTCGGCGGCGATCATGGGGCAGCTGCGGACGACGGCGCAGACGCTGGCCGGTCTGGATCTGCCGCCGCAGGAGGTGCTGCACCACCTCGACGAGCAGGCGCAGCGGCTGGGCTCGGACCGGATGGCGACGTGCCTGTACGCGGTGTACGACCCGGTGGCGCACCGCATCATCGTGGCGAACGCGGGGCATCCGCCGCCCGTGATGCTGCACCGCGGTGGCCGGGCGGAGGTGCTGCGGGTCCCGGCGGGCGCGCCGATCGGGGTCGGCGGTGTCGACTTCGAGGCGGTGGAGCTGGACGCCCCGGCGGGGGCCACGCTGGTGCTGTACACCGACGGTCTGGTGGAGTCGCGGATCCGGGACGTGTGGACCGGCATCGAGCAGCTGCGGGAGCGGCTGGCGGAGACGGCGCGGCTGACGGGCCCGAACCCGCCGCCGCTGGAGCCGCTCTGCGACGAGGTGCTGGACATGCTCGGGCCCGGCGACCGCGATGACGACATCGCGTTGCTGGCGGCGCGGTTCGACGGCATAGCGCCCAGCGATGTCGCGTACTGGTATCTCGATCCGAAGGCCCAGACGGCGGGTCAGGCGCGCCGGCTGGCCCGGCGGGCGCTGTCGCGCTGGGGCCTGGAGGAGCTGACGGACCAGGTGGAGCTGCTGGTCAGCGAGGTGGTCACCAATGCGGTGCGGTACGCGGAGCGGCCGGTGACGCTGCGGCTGCTGCGGACGGACGTGCTGCGGTGCGAGGTCGGCGACGACGTTCCGCAGCTGCCCCGGCTGCGGCAGGCACGGCCGTCGGACGAGGGCGGGCGCGGGCTCTATCTCGTCAACCGTCTGGCGCGGCGCTGGGGCGCCACCCGGCTGAGCATGGGCAAGGTCGTGTGGTTCGAGCTGTCGATGCCGCCGGGCGCCGGTCAGCGGTGATCACCCGGCCGGGCGCGTCGGCGTCCGGCGGGAGCGGAGCCCCGTCCGGGCAGCCGGGCGGGGCTTTCGTCCGTGCGGGTGCGTCCCGGGCGGGGGCGTCGGGTCACGGTTGCCGACATGCCGTCGGCGGCGTTGACTGCTTGGGTGGACAAAAGGGACTGACCGGCCCCCACCCCCCACTCCCCGACTTCCTTCCCGGAACGGAGGCGCTCCTCCATGTCCAGCCCCGCGCAGAACGTCCCGCACACGACGAACAACGTCGGCATCCCCGTCGGGAGCGACGAGAACTCGCTGACCATCGGCCCGGACGGCCCGATCGCGCTGCACGATCACTACCTGATCGAGAAGATGGCCCTGTTCAACCGGGAACGGGTCCCCGAGCGGGTGGTGCACGCCAAGGGCAGCGGTGCGTACGGCACCTTCCGGGTCACCAACGACGTCAGCCAGTTCACCAAGGCGGATCTCTTCCAGCCGGGCAAGACGACCGAGATGCTGGCCCGCTTCTCGACCGTCGCCGGTGAGCAGGGCTCGCCCGACACCTGGCGCGACCCGCGCGGTTTCGCGCTGAAGTTCTACACCGAGCAGGGCAACTACGACCTGGTCGGCAACAACACGCCGGTCTTCTTCGTGCGGGACACGATCAAGTTCCAGGACTTCATCCGCTCCCAGAAGCGCCGTCCGGACAACGGGATGCGCGACAACGACATGATGTGGGACTTCTGGACGCTGTCGCCGGAGTCCGCGCACCAGGTCACCTGGCTGATGGGTGACCGCGGCATCCCCAAGTCGTACCGGCACATGAACGGCTACGGGTCGCACACGTACATGTGGGTCAACGCCGGGGGCGAGAAGTTCTGGATCAAATACCACTTCAAGACCGACCAGGGGATCGACTTCCTCACACAGGCGGACGCCGACCGGATCGCCGGAGAGGACGGGGACTTCCACCGCCGGGATCTGCACGACGCGATCGAGCGCGGCGACGCCCCGTCGTGGACGCTGTATGTGCAGGTCATGCCGTTCGACGACGCGCCGGACTACCGGTTCAACCCGTTCGATCTGACGAAGGTGTGGCCGCACGGCGACTACCCGCTGATCGAGGTCGGGCGGATGACGCTCAACCGGAACCCGGAGGACTTCTTCATCCACATCGAGCAGGCGGCGTTCGAACCGTCGAACCTGGTGCCGGGCATCGGCCCGTCGCCGGACAAGATGCTGCTGGGCCGGCTGTTCTCGTACCCGGACACGCACCGGTACCGGATCGGCCCGAACTACGCGCAGCTGCCGCCGAACCGGGCCCACGTCCCGGTCCACTCGTACGCGAAGGACGGGCCGATGCGGTTCGATCCCGCGCGTACGGCCCGGCCGTACGCGCCGAACTCCTACGGGGGGCCGGCGGCGGCGCGGCAGGAGGGGGTGGACCCGGTGGGCTGGGAGTCCGCCGGTGAGCTGGTCCGGGAGGCGTACACCAAGCGCCGGGAGGACGACGACTTCGGGCAGCCGGGGACGATGGTCCGCAAGGTGCTGGACGACGCGGCGCGCGAGCGGCTGGTGGGCAACATCGCCGGGCATCTGAGCGACGGGGTGAGCGCGGCGGTGCAGGAGCGCGCGTTCCAGTACTGGCGCAATGTCGACAAGGATCTCGGCGACCGGATCGCCAAGAAGGTCAACGGCGGCTGAACCTGCCGCTGTTCACACACCCGCGGCCCCCGCCTCGTACGGACGAGGCGGGGGCCGCGGGTGTGTGGCGGCGGGGGCGTCAGTTCAGCCCGGTCAGGTCGCCCGTACCGCCGTTGCTGTGGCCGTTGCCGCCGCCGTTCCCGGTGCCACCGTTGCTCTGGCCGCCGTTGCCGCCGGGGCCGCCGGTGGTTCCGCCGTTGGGGTCGCCGGTGCCGGGGTCGGTCGGGGTGGAGGCGGTGTCGGTGGGCGTCGGGTTGCCGGTGGTCGGGGTGCCCGAGGGGCTTCCGGTGGTCGGGGTACCCGAGGGACTTCCGGTGGTCGGGGTGCCCGAGGGCGTCCCCGACGGGGGCGTGGTGGTGTTCGTCGGGGGCGGCGGGGCCACGCCCATACCGGAGTCGGCCTCCAGGTCGAAGGTGGCACCGGCGTCGGAGCCGAGCGCCGCGGCGTTGTAGGCGGCCCACACCTGCGCCGGGTAGCCACCGCCGTTGACGCGGCCGCCGCCGCCGGCGCCGCGGAGGGTGACCTGCTTACCGCCCTCGGCCTCGCCGAACATGCCGACGGCGGTGACCAGCTTGGGCGTGTAGCCGACGAACCACGCCGACTTGTTGTCGTCGGAGGTACCGGTCTTGCCCGCCGCCTGGTACGAGGTGTCCTGCACCGCCGTGGCCGTACCGTCGTCGACCACTCCGCGCAGGACGGAGGTGACGGTGTCGGCGGTCTTGCGGCTGAGGACCTGGTCGCCGATCGGGTCGGGCAGGTCCGGCTCCGGGTCGGTGGCGTGTTCGGCCTTGGTGACCAGGGTCGGGGTGACCTTGCGGCCGTGGTTGTCGAAGGTCGCGTAGACACCGGCCATCTGGACGGGGCTGGCGCCCATGGAGCCGAGGGTCATGGCCGGCTGGACGTCCATCCGGGCGCCGTTCATGCCCAGCGAGGTCGCGGTCTTCTTCAGGCTGTCGAGGCCGACATCGGCGCCCATCTGCGCGAACACCGAGTTGACGGAGTTGTTCATCGCCTGCTGGACGGGGATGTTGCCGTAGCTGTGCTGGTCCTCGTTGGGCGGGGCGAACGGGGCGGTGCCGCCGACGACGGGGCGCCGGTTGGTGCCGTCGTAGATCGTGTCCGGGGTGATCGGGCGGCCGTCCTGGGTGGTGGCGTGGTTCTCCAGGGCGGTGGCGAGGATCAGCGGCTTGAAGGTCGAGGCCGGCTGGTAGTCCTGGCGCGTCGCGTTGTTGATGTAGTGCTGGGTGTACCCGGCGCCGCCGTACATCGCGACGATGTGGCCGGTCCTGGGGTCGACGGAGGCGGCGCCGAGCTGGGCGTCGCGGTCGGCCTTGCGCAGCTTGGGGTCGAGGGTGTCGGTGAGCTTGCGCTTGACGGCCTTCTCCAGGGCGAGCTGCTTGTCCTTCTCGATGCCGAGGGTGATGGTCCAGCCGCCCAGCGCGAACTTCTTCTCGTCGACGCCGTGGGCGAAGAGTTCGTCCTTGGCCGCCTGGACGAGGTAGCCGGCGGCGCCGGTCAGCCCTTCCTGGGGCTTGGGGGCCTTCGGTACGTCGAACTTCTGCTGGTCGCGCTCGCTCCGGGAGAGCCACTTCATCTCGACCATGTTGTCGAGGGTGTACGCCCAGCGGGCCTGGGCGCGCTTCTTGCCGTCGGGGGTGGCGAGCGCCCAGTCGTACTGGTTGGGGGCCTGGAGCAGCGAGGCGAGGTAGGCGCCCTGGGAGACGGTGAGCTTGTCGGCGTCCGTGCGGTAGTACGCCTGGGCGGCGGCCTGGATGCCGTAGGCGCCGCGGCCGTAGTAGCTGGTGTTCAGGTACCCGTCGAGGATCTCCGACTTGCTCTTCTCGTTGTCGACCTTGAGGGAGATCACGATCTCCTGGAGCTTGCGGGAGACCGTCTGCTCCTGGGAGAGGTAGTAGTTCTTGACGTACTGCTGGGTGATCGTGGAGCCACCCTGTTTGCCCTCGCCGCGGAGGGTCTTGTAGATGCCGCGGAGGGTGCCCTTGAGGTCGACGCCGGAGTCGTCGTAGAAGGTCTTGTTCTCGGCGGCGACGAAGGCGTGCTGCACTTTGAGGGGGACGCGGCTGAGCGGGACGCTCTCGCGGTTGAGCTTGCCGGTGCGGGCGAGGACCTTGCCGTCGGCGTACTTGTAGATGTTGCTCTGCGCGGTGGCGAGTTCGGTGCCGCCCGCGGGGACGTCGACGTAGAAGTACAGGCCGAAGGCGCCGGCTATGCCGAGGAGGCATATCCCGAAGAAGGTGCCGAGCATCTTCTTCCAGGTGAAGAGGCGGCGTATCCGGCCCTTCGGGCGTCGGGGCCCGGCCCCGCGGCTCCCCTGCCGCGTTCCTGTCGCGTCCGCTCGGCCCATGGCTCCTGTCACTTTCGCTCGTACCGCCCCCCACTGGGTCAGCTGTTGAAGCTAACACCGCATCTGCCCCCAAATGCTCATCGATCACGGGGTTTTCGTACGTGACAAACAGCACCTGACCCAGCGGGAACCGCGGGCCCGGGGTTGCGCATCACCGCACCCCGCCGGTAAAAGTGATATCACTTTGATGAGTCGGTGACATCGCTCCGGGAGCCGCCCGGGGCGTGCCGCCGGCCCCGCGTCCGACATGTCCGGGCGCGCCACGAGAAACGGGGGCTGCCATGTCCGAGACCACATCCGCACCGGCGTCCGGGGGCGGCGCGCCGCTCGCCGACGGGCCCGAGATGCCCGCTCCGCAGGTCCGCGAGAAGGCCGCGCACAGCATTCCGGGCGGTCTGGCGCTGCTGCTGACCACGCTCGGCGTCTTCCTCGGCATCGCGATGATCATCGGCGGCGGGATCGCCGGCTCCGGCGGCAGCCCCGGCGTCGCCGCACCGCTGATCATCGTCGGCATCCTGACGCTGCTCACCTCGTTCTTCTGCATGACGGGCGTGAAGATGGTGGCGCCGGGCGAGGCGCGGGTGATCCAGCTCTTCGGCCGGTACGTCGGCACCATCCGCACCGACGGACTGCGCTGGGTCAACCCGCTGACCAGCGCCCGGAAGATCTCCACCCGGGTCCGCAACCACGAGACCGCGGTACTGAAGGTCAACGACGCGTACGGCAACCCGATCGAGCTGGCGTCGATCGTCGTCTGGCAGGTCGAGGACACCGCGCAGGCGCTCTTCGAGGTGGACGACTTCCTGGAGTTCGTCTCGACGCAGACCGAGGCGGCGGTCCGGCACATCGCGATCGAGTACCCCTACGACGCGCACGACGAGGACGCGCTGTCGCTGCGCGGCAACGCCGAGGAGATCACCGAGAAGCTCGCCGCCGAACTGACCGCCCGCGTCCAGGCGGCCGGCGTACGGATCATCGAATCCCGCTTCAGCCACCTCGCCTACGCGCCCGAGATCGCCTCGGCGATGCTCCAGCGGCAGCAGGCGGGCGCGGTCGTCGCGGCGCGGCAGCAGATCGTGGAGGGCGCGGTCGGCATGGTCGAGCAGGCGCTGGTGCGCATCAGCGAACAGGGCATCGTCGAGCTGGACGAGGAGCGCAAGGCGTCGATGGTCGGCAATCTGATGGTGGTGCTGTGCGGTGACCGCGCCGCGCAGCCGGTGCTGAACACGGGCTCGCTCTACCAGTGAGTGACGACAGCCCCGAGGGCCAGGGGCCCGCGCGGCGGCCGCGGCAGCGCAAGCAGGTGCTGCTGCGGCTCGACCCGCTGATCCACGACGCGCTGGCCCGCTGGGCCGGGGACGAACTGCGCAGCACCAACGCGCAGGTCGAGTTCCTGTTGCGGAAGGCGCTGGCGGACACGGGCCGGCTGCCGCGCGGGGCCGGCGGCCCGCCCCGCCGGGGGCGACCGCCGAAGGCGCGGGACGAGGGCGGGGCCGGAGACGGGGCCGGGAACAAGGGCGGCGGGGCGGCGGGCTGAGCGGCCCGCCGCCCCGCGGCGCGCTCCGGGCCGGACGGACCGCCGGACCGGACGGACCGCCGGACCGGACGGGCCGCGGGCAGGCCGCCGGACCGGGCTGACCGCGGGCAGGCCGGGCGCGGGCCGCCCCGGGGCCGCACCCGCCCCACACCCCCCGAACCACTCCCAGGAGCGTCCGGCATCCCTGGCTATACACGCAATGTATACACCTCATGTAGAGTGCTCCGTATGCTCGAAGGTCGCCCCCTGCCCGCACCCCCGGAGGCCCGCCCATGACCCCGTCCGGCTCCCTGCTCCACGCCGGTGGCCTGCGCAAGACGTACGGCGCCACGCCCGCGCTGGACGGTGCGGAGTTCTCCGTCCACGCCGGGGAGGTCGTCGCCGTCCTCGGCTCCTCCGGCTCCGGCAAGTCCACCCTGTTGCACTGCCTGGCCGGGATCGTCCGGCCCGACGCCGGGACCGTCCACTACGGCGACCGCGAGCTGACCGCGATGAACGACGCCGAGCGCAGCGCCCTGCGCCGCACCGACTTCGGCTTCGTCTTCCAGTTCGGCCAGCTCGTCCCGGAACTGACCTGCCTGGAGAACGTCGCCCTGCCGCTCCGGCTGGCCGGGACGGCACGCAAGGCGGCCGAGGCGCGCTCGCGGGAGTGGCTGGAGCGGCTGGAGGTCGAGGACGTGGGCAAGCAGCGGCCCGGTGAGGTCTCCGGCGGCCAGGGCCAGCGCGTCGCCGTCGCCCGCGCCCTCGCCACCCGCCCCCGCGTCGTCTTCGCCGACGAACCCACCGGCGCGCTGGACTCCCTCAACGGCGAACGCGTCATGGGCCTGCTCACCGACGCCGCCCGCGAGACCGGCGCCGCCGTCGTCCTCGTCACCCACGAAACCCGCGTCGCCGCCTACTCCGACCGCGAGGTCCTCGTCCGCGACGGCAAGGTGAAGGAAGCGGTGACCGCCGTATGACACGCCCTCCGCACCGGCGGACCGCGGTGGCCGGGGCACTCCGCGACCTCGCCATGGGCCTGCGCTTCGCCGCGGGCGGCGGCCGCGAGAGCTGGATCCGTACGGCGCTGACCGCGGTCGGCGTCGGGCTCGGTGTCCTGCTGCTGCTCGGCGCCGCGTCGGTCCCGGAGCTGATGGGCGGCCGCCACGAGCGGGGCATGGCCCGCCAGCTCCTCAACGGCGACGGCCCGCCCCCCGCCTCCGACCACACCGTCCTCGCGTACCAGAACGACACCTCCTTCCGCGGGGAGCGGGTCTTCGGGATGCAGGTGCGCCCCGAGGGACCGCACGCCCCGCTCCCGCCGGGTGTCTCCGCGTACCCGCGCCCCGGCGCGATGGTGGTCTCCCCCGCCCTGCGCTCCCTGCTCGCCTCCCCCGACGGCGCCCTGCTGCGGCAGCGGCTGCCGTACGAGATCACCGGCACCGTCGCCGATCCGGGACTCGTCGGGCCGAAGGAGCTGGCGTACTACCTGACCAGCGACGCTCTCACCACGGACGGCGGCGCCTTCCGGCTGGACCGCTTCGGCGCCGACGATCCCGGGCCGCCGATGAGCCCGATGCTGCTGATGCTGATCCTCATCGCGTGTGTGGTGCTGCTGATGCCGGTGGCCGTCTTCATCGCCACCGCGGTCCGCTTCGGCGGTGACCGCCGCGACCGGCGGCTGGCCGCGCTCCGGCTGGTCGGCGCCGACCTGCCCACCGTCCGGCGGATCGCCGCGGGCGAGGCGCTCTTCGGCGCGCTGTGCGGACTGGCGCTGGGCGGTGTGCTCTTCCTCGTCTGCCGTACGTTCGCCGGGTCGGTCACCGTCTGGGACATCAACGCCTTCCCCGCGGACCTGACCCCGCTGCCGGCGCTGACCGCGCTGATCGCGGTGGCCGTCCCGGTGGCCGCCGTCGCCGTCGCCCTGCTGACGCTGCGCGGC
The DNA here is from genome assembly GCF_055567035.1 of Streptomyces sp. NPDC027185. Classification (NCBI taxonomy): domain Bacteria; kingdom Bacillati; phylum Actinomycetota; class Actinomycetes; order Kitasatosporales; family Streptomycetaceae; genus Streptomyces; species Streptomyces sp. NPDC027185. Next base: position 668,217 of record NZ_JBVHRF010000002.1, read on the forward strand.
GTCGCCGTCGAACCGCTCGGCGTGGTCCGCGGCCGTACGGTCCGGCGCCGCCGGCTGTGGTGGCGGCTGCCGCTGCTGGTCGGCGGCCCGGTGGTGCTGCTGCTCGGCGGGCGGCTCGACCCGCGGCGCAGCGGCGGCGACATCTATCCGGCCGCGGCGGGTGCGGCGCTGACGCTGTGCGGCGTCGTCGCGCTGCTGCCGTGGGTGATCGAGGCGGTCGTCGGCCGGCTCGGCGGCGGGCCCGTCTCCTGGCAACTGGCCGTCCGCAGGCTCCAGTTGAGCGGCGGCGCGGCGGCCCGCGCGGTCAGCGGCATCTGTGTCGCGGTGGCCGGGGCGCTGGCCCTCCAGATGCTGGTCACCGCGTTGGAGAGCGACTTCGTCTCGCGCACCGGACAGGACCCGAGCCGCGCCCGGCTGTCCGTGGCGCTGCCGGAGGCGCCCGCCGCCGACCTGCGCCGCGACATCGCGCGGCTGGCCGGGACGGAGGGCGTCCGCAGCGCCCGCGGACTGATCCAGGCACAGGTGACCCGGCCGGGCCCGCCGCGCGAGGGCGAGGACTTCGCGCCCGACGCGTCGCTGATCGTCGGCGACTGCGCGTCGCTGGCCGAGGTGGCGCGGACCGGTCCCTGCCGTGACGGTGACGTCTTCCTCGCCGTCCGCGGCGGCCTGGCCTCCGACGCCGAGGCCGTCCGCACCGTCGCCCGCCCCGGCGCCCGGGTCCTGCTCAACGCCGACGAGGACACCGGCAAGCCGGTCGGCGCGCCCCGCCTGTGGACCGTCCCGGAGCGGACCCGCGAGGTCGCCGCCCGCAAGGACCCGACGGGCATGAGCACGCTCGGTGTCCTCGCCACCCCCGGCGCCCTCGGCACCACCGGGCTCCCGGACGCCTACGCCCGAGTGCTGATCCGGACCGATCCCGGGGTGCCGGACGCCGAGGAGCGCGTCCGCAACACCGCCGCCGCGCTCGGCCCGGAGGTGGCCGTCTCGGCGGTGCACGACACCGAGCGCGACCCGCAGTACGCCAGCGTGCACACCGGACTGCTGCTCGGCGCGACCGCGACGATGGCGCTGGTCGGCGCCGGACTGCTGGTGACCACCGTGGAGCAGTTGCGCGAGCGGCGGCGGCTGCTGTCGGTCCTGGTGGCGTTCGGCACCCGCCGCGCCACGCTCGCCCGGTCGGTGCTGTGGCAGACCGCCATCCCCGTCGTCCTCGGGCTGGTCCTCGCGCTGGCCGCCGGGCTCGGGCTCGGCTCCGCCCTGCTGCGGACGGCGGGCAAGGCCACGTTCGACTGGTCGGACGTCTGGCCGCTGCCGCTCGCCGGGGGCCTGCTGGTGGCGCTGGTGACGCTGCTCAGCCTGCCGTCACTGTGGCGGCTGATGCGCCCGGACGGCCTGCGGACGGAGTGAGCCGGCACGCCCCGCGGGGCCGGGACGCCGGCTTCCGCGGGGCGTTCCGGCACCCGTGGCGGGTACGTATACATGGAGCGTATACACCCGGGATACACCCACGACGTAAGGTGGTCGCCATGTCAATCGGTCATACGCTGCTGGGCCTTCTGGAGTCCGGTCCCCGCCATGGCTACGACCTCAAGCGCGCCTTCGACGAGCACTTCGGGCACGACCGTCCGCTGCACTACGGGCAGGTCTACTCGACCATGTCCCGGCTGCTGAAGAACGGTCTGGTCGAGGTCGACGGCGTCGAGGCGGGTGCGGGCCCCGAGCGCAAGCGGTACGCCATCACCGACGCCGGGGTCACCGACGTCGGGCAGTGGCTGAGCCGTCCGGAGAAGCCGGAGCCGTACCTCCAGTCCACGCTGTACACCAAGGTCGTGCTCGCGCTGATGACCGGACGCGACGCCGCCGAACTGCTCGACACCCAGCGCGCCGAACATCTGCGGCTGATGCGCACCCTGACCGAACGCAAGCGTCAGGGCGACCTCGCCGACCAGCTCATCTGCGATCACGCCCTCTTCCACCTGGAGGCCGATCTGCGCTGGCTGGAGCTGACCGCCGCCCGCCTCGACCGGCTGGCCCAGACGGTGCACGAATGACGCCCGAGGGTTCCCTGCTCGTCGCCCGCGACCTGCGCAAGTCCTACGGCGCCACGCCCGCGCTGGACGGTGCGGAGTTCTCCGTCCACGCCGGGGAGGTCGTCGCCGTCCTCGGCCCGTCCGGCTCCGGCAAGTCGACGCTGCTGCACTGCCTGGCGGGCATCGTCCGGCCGGACACCGGGACCGTCCACTACGGCGACCGCGAACTGACCGCGATGAACGACGCCGAACGCAGCGCCCTGCGCCGCACCGACTTCGGCTTCGTCTTCCAGTTCGGCCAGCTCGTCCCGGAACTGACCTGCCTGGAGAACGTCGCCCTGCCGCTCCGGCTGGGCGGCGCCCGCCGCAAGGAGGCCGAACGGCAGGCGCGGGAGTGGCTGGAGCGGCTGGAGGTCGAGGACGTGGGCAAGCAGCGGCCCGGTGAGGTCTCCGGCGGCCAGGGCCAGCGCGTCGCCGTCGCCCGCGCCCTCGCCACCCGCCCCCGCGTCGTCTTCGCCGACGAACCCACCGGCGCGCTGGACTCCCTCAACGGCGAACGCGTGATGACGCTGCTGACCGACGCCGCCCGCGAGACACAGGCGGCGGTCGTCCTCGTCACCCACGAGACCCGGGTCGCCGCCTACTCCGACCGCGAGATCACCGTCCGCGACGGCAAGGTGAAGGACCTGCTGGCAGGCTTGCGGTGAGCACTCCGGGTCGGGCGCGCGGTACGGCTCCGCGGCCGCCCGCCCCCGTCCGCGGCTGGTGCCGGGATCTGGCCATGGGCGTGCGGTTCGCCGCGGGCGGCGGCCGTGAGGGCTGGACCCGCACCGCACTGACGGCGGTCGGGGTGGCCCTCGGCGTCGCCGTCCTGCTGGTCGGCGCGTCCGTACCGACGCTGATGAACGCCTGGCACGGCCGCGAGAAGGCCCGCGAGAACCTCGGTCAGCTGCACGAACCGCCGCGCTCCGACACCACCGTGCGCTACGCGAGCGCCGACACCGTCTTCCACGGGCAGCCGATCCGCGGCCGCCTCGTCCGCCCCGACGGCGCGCACCCGCCGGTCCCGCCCGGTCTGGACCGCCTGCCCGGACCGGGCGAGATGGTGGTCTCCCCACAGCTCAAGGAGCTGCTGGGCGAGCCGGACAGCGCCCTGCTGCGGCAGCGGCTGCCGTACAAGATCACCGGTGTCATCGGCGACAGCGGGCTCCGGGGCCCGGCGGAGCTGACCTACGTCGCGGGCAGCACGGCGCTGCGGCCGCCCACCGGGTACCGCATCGACCACTTCGGCAAGAGCTGGACCCCGCGGCCGCTCACCCCGCAGGCCACCCTGCTGGTGATCATGACGTGTGTGGCGCTGCTGACGCCGGTGACGGTCTTCATCGGGACGTCCGCCCGGTTCGGCAACGAACAGCGCGGGCGGCGGCTGGCGGCGCTGCGGCTGCTCGGCTCGGACATCGCCACCACCCGCCGGATCGCCGCCGGGGAGGCGCTGTTCGGCGCGGCACTGGGGCTGGCCGGCGGCACCGCGCTGTTCCTCGCCGCCCGGCAGACCGCCGGGGCGATCACCCTGTGGGACATCAACGTCTTCCCCGCCGACGTCCGGCCCGGACCGCTGCCCGCCGTACTGATCGGCGTCCTCGTTCCGGCCGTCTCCGTCCTGGTGACGCTGTTCGCGCAGCGCGGGGTGACGGTCGATCCGCTCGGCGTGGTGCGCCGGCGGGCCGCGCCGCACCGCCGGCTGTGGTGGCGGCTGCTGCTGCCGGCGCTGGGCGCGGCGCTGCTGATCCCGATGGTCCGCCGGGAGGTCTGGAACGACACCGTCGCCAACACCGCGCAGCTGGCCGGCGGCTCGGTACTGCTGCTGCTCGGCGTCACCGCGCTGCTGCCGTGGCTGGTCGAGAGGGTGGTGGGCCGGCTGCGCGGCGGCCCGGTGCCGTGGCAGCTGGCCGTCCGGCGGCTCCAGCTGTCCAGCGGCGCGGCGACCCGCGCGGTCAGCGGCATCACCGTCGCGGTGGCCGGGGCGCTCGCCGTCCACATGCTCTTCACCGGTATGCAGAGCGGCTTCGCCGCGGTGTACGCCCGCTCCGCCGCCCTGCCCCGCCTCGGCTACACCACCCAGGCCGACAGCTGGCCGCAGACGGAACGGACACTCGCCGCGGCGCGCGCCACCCGTGGCGTGACCGACGCCCGCGGCGTCATCGAGGCCACCCTCGGCACGGTGCCCGGCTCCGACCGCTACACCGACCTCGCCGTCGGCAGCTGCGCCGAACTGCGCCGGGTGGCCGCACTGGGCTCCTGCCGCGACGGCGACGTCTTCGTCATTCCGGGCCGGGGGACGCAGACGGTCCGGCCCGGCGCCACGCTCGACCTCAACCCGGCGTTCTCCCCGGAGGACCACGCCGACCCACGCCCGTGGAAGGTGCCCGCCGACGCGCGGACGGCCCGGCTCCTGAACCCGGGCCGGGGCCCCGACGCGCACCACTACGCCGTCCTCGCCACCCCCTCCACCGTCGACATCCACCGTCTGGGCCTGGGCGACATGGCGCTGCGCATCGGCTACGACCGCGCCGTCCCGGACGCCGTCGAACGGATCCGCACCGCCCTGGCCCGGGTCACCCCGGCGGTGTACGAGAGTTCCGCCGTGGACAATCCGCACGACCGGGCCTACTCCGGCGCCCGCGACGGCCTGTTCGCCGCCGCCTCCGTCACCCTGCTGCTGATCGGCGCGGGCCTGATCATCTCGACGGTGGAGCAGCTCCACGAACGCCGCCGGATCCTCTCCTCACTGCACGCCTTCGGCACCCGCCGCTCCGCCCTGGGCTGGTCGGTCCTGTGGCAGACCGCCATCCCGGTCCTGCTCGGACTGGCCCTCGCGGTCAGCTGCGGCCTGCTCCTCGGCTCCCTGCTGCTGGGGATGCTCGGCATCCCGGTCCAGGTGGACTGGCCGGTGGTGGCCGGTATGACGGGTATCGGCGGGGGCGTGATCCTCTTCGTGACGGCCCTGAGCCTGCCGCCCCTGTGGCGGATGATGCGCCCGGAGGAGCTGCGGACGGAGTGAGGCGGGCCCGGCGGGCGCAAGCCGCGCCGGACGTCGTACGGCCGGGCGGTACGGGACGGGGCCCGGCGACGGCCCGGACCGGGTGACCGGCCCCGACGGACGGCGGCGAAACCAGACGCTCCGGCACCGGACCGGACAGGAGGCGCCGACCACGCGCTCACCGGACCGCACCCGAGGCGACGGAAGCAGTGGTCGGCACCGGACCACCCGAGGCGACGGAAGCAGTGCTCGGCACCGGACCACCCGAGGCGGACGGACGCAGCGCCCCGGCACCGGGCCGCCTCGCCCCGCTCCGGCGGCCCTACCGCGCGCTCGCCCCGCCCGCCGGTTCCACCATCCGTACCGGCAGCCCCCGCAGCGCCACCCGCAGCGCCGCCGCGAACTCCTCGAACTCGCGCTGGCGCGCCGCGCCGCTGCGCATCGCCAGCGCGATCCGCCGGGCGGGCGCCGGATCGGCGAAGTACCCGGTGGTCAACTCGTCGTTACGGGCGGTCTCCACCCGCAGCGCGGTGCGCGGCAGCAGCGTCACCCCGAGCCCGCCGGCCACCAGCTGCACCAGCGTGGACAGGCCCGCCGCGCTGGTCGTGACCGGCGCCCCCTCCTCGCGCCCGGCCTCCCGGCAGATGTCGAGGGCCTGATCGCGCAGGCAGTGCCCCTCGTCGAGCAGCAGCAGATCCAGCTCCTTGAGCGCCTCGCGGGGGATGTCACCGCGCCCGCCCAGCCAGTGCTCCTTCGGCGCGACCAGCACGAAGTCCTCGTCGAACAGCGGGAGTTCGGTGACCTGCGGGACGCCGAGCGGCACTGCGAGCAGCAGCAGGTCGAGCCGCCCGTGCCCGAGCCCGTCGAGCAGCGAGGCGGTCTGCTCCTCGTGGACCTGGAGGTCGAGGGCGGGATAGGTGTCGTGGACCAGCCGCAGGACCGTCGGCAGCAGATACGGCGCGACGGTGGGGATCACGCCGAGCCGCAGCGCCCCGGTGAACGGCGCGCGGGCCGCCTCCGCCTCCTCCAGCAGATCCCCGACGGCGGCCAGTACCGCCCGCGCCCGCGCCGCGACGCGCTCCCCGGCGGTGGAGAGCAGCACCTTGCGCGTGGTGCGCTCCAGCAGCTGCACCCCGAGCGCCTCCTCCAGCGCGGAGACCGCCCCGGACAGCGCGGGCTGGCTCATCCCGATCTCGGCCGCCGCCTCCCGGAAGTGCAGATGCTCGGCGACCGCCACGAAGGCCCGCAGCTGCGCCAGGCTCGGCTGCCGCGCCCGTCCGCCACTCACCGGCGACGCCACTGATAACCACCTCCGATCGATGTGTTCCAGTTTACGGAGCGGTCGCCCGCACGGCCGGGCCCGCGGGTTCCGGCCGCTCCCCCGGCGCTCCCGTCACCCCCGTGAACCGATTTCCGGCGCCACCACACCGCTCACCGGAACTCCCCACACCCCCCGAACAGCACTGATAACCCCACCCAATCAACATCAACAACTCCGGCTATTTCCCTGATCAATGCTCCGTATGGCACTGTGCTATCCGTCCAACCCCCAAGGAATGCCCCGAACAGGGAATTCCGGTGTTGCAAGGAGAGCGCGTGCTCACTGTCGGTGACAAGTTCCCCGAGTTCGACCTGACCGCTTGCGTTTCGCTCGAGTCCGGCAAGGAGTTCGAGCAGATCAACCACAAGACCTACGAAGGCAAGTGGAAGATCGTCTTCGCGTGGCCGAAGGACTTCACCTTCGTGTGCCCCACCGAGATCGCCGCCTTCGGCAAGCTGAACGACGAGTTCGCCGACCGTGACGCCCAGATCATCGGCTTCTCCGGCGACTCCGAGTTCGTGCACCACGCCTGGCGCAAGGACCACCCGGACCTGACCGACCTGCCCTTCCCGATGCTCGCCGACTCCAAGCACGAGCTGATGCGCGCCCTGGGCATCGAGGGCGAGGACGGCTTCGCGCAGCGCGCCGTCTTCATCGTCGACCAGAACAACGAGATCCAGTTCACGATGGTGACCGCCGGTTCCGTGGGCCGTAACCCCAAGGAGGTCCTGCGGGTCCTCGACGCTCTCCAGACGGACGAGCTGTGCCCCTGCAACTGGTCCAAGGGCGACGAGACCCTCGACCCGGTCGCGCTCCTCTCGGGCGAGTGAGCTGATCCCTCATGGCTCTCGATGAACTGAAGTCCGCAGTTCCGGACTTCGCCAAGGACCTGAAGCTGAACCTCGGCTCGGTCATCGGCAACAGCGACCTCCCGCAGCAGCAGCTGTGGGGCACCGTCCTGGCCTGCGCGATCGCCTCGCGCTCGCCGAAGGTGCTCCGCGAGCTGGAGCCGGAGGCCAAGGCCAACCTCTCCCCCGAGGCGTACCAGGCCGCCAAGTCCGCCGCCGCCATCATGGCGATGAACAACGTGTTCTACCGGACCCGGCACCTGCTGTCGGACCCGGAGTACGGCACGATGCGCGCCGGTCTGCGGATGAACGTCATCGGCAACCCGGGCGTGGACAAGGTCGACTTCGAGCTGTGGTCGCTGGCCGTCTCCGCCATCAACGGCTGCGGTATGTGCCTCGACTCGCACGAGCAGGTGCTCCGTAAGGCCGGTGTGGACCGCGAGACGATCCAGGAGGCCGTCAAGATCGCCGCCGTCCTCCAGGCCGTCGGCGCCACCCTCGACGCCGAGGCCGCCCTCGCGGAGTGATTCCGCCCCCGCGCATGGGAAAAGCCCCGTGGACCGCTCGGTCCGCGGGGCTTTTCCCGTACACACCCGGCCGTCCCACCGCCCGGTCCTGAGCCGGCGGCGGCCACCGGGTCCGCGGTCACTTCCCGAGCCGCCGCGCCGCCGCGGCTCTCCGGGCGAAGACCTCGTCCGCCGCGCCCCGCATCTCCCGGAGAGCGGCTTTCCGTTCCTTCCGTACGAGCCGGTCCAGGTACAGCCGCCCGTGCAGGTGGTCGGTCTCGTGCTGCAGGCACCGGGCGAAGTACCCCCTCCCTTCGATGACGAGAGGGTTGCCGTCCTTGTCGCGGCCCCGGACGACCGCACGGTCCAGGCGGGGCACCACGCGGTAGGGGCCGGGGACGGACAGGCACCCTTCGGGCTCCTCCACCAGCCGGCGGTCCTCGGCCGGCACGTCACCGAGAACCGGGTTGACGATGTGGCCGACATGGCGCACGCCCCAGTCGTCCGTGATGTCCCACACGAACACCCGCAGGTCCACGTCCACCTGGTTGGCGGCGAGTCCCGCCCCCGCCGCCGCGTGGTTGGTGGCGAACATGTCGTCGATCAGCCTCGCCAGCCCGGCCGTGCCGAACTCGGTCACCTCCCGGCACCGGCGGCCCAGGATCTCCTCCCCGACCACGGTGATCCGGCGCACCGCACCGCGCTCCACCTCCTCCGTGACCCGCGGCCAGGACTCGACAGGCTCGCCCTGCACCCGCACCCGGCGGTCCCGCCCCGCCTCGCCGATCTCCGTGGCCATCAGCCATCAACCCCTTCTCCGTACAGCTCTGCGCACCTCGCCCCGGGCCACCGGCCCGGTGGGCTTGCCACGAGCTTTGCAAAGTAGCAGACTTTGCAAAATGAGTGAGGAAAACCCCGGAACCGAAGCCGCAGCGGCCCTGCGGGAACGGGCCCGCCGCCTGCTGCCCGACCACCCCGTGCGGGTGGCCCTGCTCGATCTGCTCGCCGAAACCGGCACCCTCACCTCCACCGAGGCCGCCGCACGCCTCGGGCACAGCTCCGGCCTGTGCTCCTTCCACCTGCGCCAGCTCGCCCGGTACGGCCTCATCGAGGAAGCGCCCCACCCGGGAGGCCGGGCCCGGCCATGGCGGCTGCGGTGGGACTCCCCCCACGACACCGACGCCCGCGAGCCGGAGGAGTTCACCGCCCTCACCCGCGGACTGGAGGACGAGAGCTACCGGCACTGGCTGACCCACCGCGACCAGGCTCCGCCGGAGTGGCGCCAGGACGAGTCCTTCAGCACCGTCCTCCACCTCACCCCCTCCGAGACGGCCGAACTCGCCGCGACCGTCCGCCGCCTGCTCGCCGGCTACCGCGACCGGGAGGACCCCGCGGCGCGCCCGCCGGATGCCGTGGCGGTGGCCGCGGTCACCCGACTCTTCCCGCTCCTCGCCGGAGACCAGGCACCGCCGGGCGGTACGGAACCGCCGCCCGCTTCCTGACCGGTCCCGAGCCGCGGCCCGGCCCACGGCCCCGGGCCCGCACCACCGGAGCGGACCAGCCGATCCGGCCCCGGCCCACCCGCGACGAAGAAGCCCCGCGGACCACCCGGTCCGCGGGGCTTGGGCACCTCCCTCGGGGGCGCAACCGTCAATCCCGTGGCCGCACCGGCGTCGGCGCCACCCCGAGCGCGGTGGCCCCGCGCGGTTGCGGCGCCATCCGTACCGCCTGTTCCAGGGAGTACGAACGGAGATAGCCGACGACGGTGTTGGTCACCGCGACCAGCGGGACGGCGACGACCGCACCGCCGATTCCGGCGATCAGACCGCCCGCCGCCACCGACAGGATGACCGCGAGCGGATGGACGCGGACCGCGCGGCCCAGGATGAACGGCTGGAGGATGTGCCCCTCGATCTGCTGCACCGCCAGCACCACCGCGAGCACCATCAGCGCGGTGAACATGCCCTGCGTGACGAGCGCGACGACACACGCCAGCGCACCCGAGACGACCGCGCCGATCAGCGGGATGAAGGCGAACAGGAAGATGAAGACGGCGAGCGGCACCGCCAGCGGCACGTTGAGGAAATAGAGCCCGATACCGATGAAGATCGCATCGATCAGCGCCACCAGCACCGTGCCGCGGACGTACGCGGTCAACGTCCGCCAGGCCCGCGGACCGGCGCCCGCCACCCCCTCCCGGGCGGCGAACGGGACGAGCTTCAGCACCCACTCCCAGATCCGGCGGCCGTCGTAGAGCAGGAAGAGCGTGGTGAACATCGCGAGCAGGATGCCAGTGAGCACCTCGATCACCACGGTGACGCCCTCCAGACCGGCGGAGGTGATCGCCTCGGTGTTGGCGCCGACCGCGTCCTGGAGGTTCTTCGCGATGTTGTTGATCTGACCCTCGGTCACATGGAACGGACTCTTGAGCAGCCACCCCTTCAGCTCGGTGATGCCCTCCTGGATCCGGTCGGAGACCGAGTCGATGTTCGCCTGCACCTGCCAGACGACGAACCAGCCGACCAGCCCCATGACGACGAACCCGCCGATGAAGGTCAGCGCGGTGGCGAAACCGCGCGGCAGCCCCCGGCGCCGCAGCCAGGCCACCGTCGGCTGCAGCAGCGCGGTGATCAGCAGCGCCGCGACGAACGCCAGCACCACCAGCTCGATGGTGGTGATGACCTGCGCCAGCACCCAGAGCGTCCCGGCCAGCACCAGCAGCCGCCACCCCGCCTCGGCCGCGACCCGCACCCCCCACGGCACCGCGGACGCCGGATCGGGCCGCGCGGCGACATCCGGCGCGTACAGAGGCGGCGCGGGCACCGACACCACCGGGGCGCCCCCGGACGCCGCCACCGGCTCCGCGGGCCGCGGCTCCGCGCTCCCCGCCCCGGCGGGCTCCCGCTCCCCGGCGGACGCGGTCGGCTCCCGCTCCCCGGCGGTCTCCTCACCCGCCGTACCCAGGGCACCCGGCACCTCGGCGGCGCCCGGCGTCCCGGCGGCGCCCGTCCCGTCCGGGGGCCGCGCACCCCCGTCACGCCGCAGCGCCTCCGCGTCCTCGGTCGCCGCCGCGGCTTCCGCCCGGCGGCGCTGTTCCTCCAGCCGCTGCGCGAGCCGCGTCAGACCGGCGCCGAGGCCACCGACCCACTGAGGCAATCTGGACATGTCGTTCCTCTTCCCCTCCCGCCCCCCACACCTGACGGGACGACGTTACCTGTGCGGGACGCACGAAACCCCCGACGCTGACGCGGTCGGGGGTTTCGGGTGTACGTGCGGTACTGCCGGGGCCGGCGGACCTAGTACCAGCTGTTCTGCTGCCAGAAGCTCCAGGCACCACAGGGGCTGCCGTAGCGGCTGTTCATGTAGTTCAGCCCCCACTTGATCTGGGTGGCCGGGTTGGTCTGCCAGTCGGCGCCCGCGGAGGCCATCTTCGAACCGGGGAGCGCCTGCACGAGGCCGTACGCGCCCGAGGAGGCGTTGGTGGCCCGGTAGTTCCAGGTCGACTCGTGGTTCACGATGTTGCTGAAGCACTGGAACTGATCGGCCGGAACCATCTGGCGTGCGATGGCCTGCGTCTCGGCGACCGTGTACGAAGCCTTCTGCAGGAATTCGCCGGCGTCACGCGTCGCGGAACGCGACACCTCCAGCTTCTTCTGGCGCGCCTCGGCGTCGGCCTTGGCCTTCGCCTCGTCCGCGGCGTCCTTCTTCTCCTGCGCGGTCTGCGCGGCGGCCTTGCGGGCCGACTCCTGCGCGGACTTGAGGGCTGCCACATCGGCCTGGGTGGACTGGTCGTCCGCCTGCTGCGTCAGGGAGGCCGTCTGCACCTGGGCCTGCTGGCCTGCGGGGAGGTCGGCGATCGTCGTGTCGGCGGCGGTGTTCGCGGTGTTGGTGACCGCGCCCTGGTTGCCTACGGCGACGCCGGCGACAGCGCCGACGGTGGTGACCGCGGTGGCGGAGGCCACGGCGAATCCCCGGACCGAGATCCGGCTCACACGTTTTCCTTCCAGCATCGCCCGCATAGGTGACCTCGCGGACGCAATCGTGCCCCTGGCGCTGGCTTCCCTTAGTCCGCCCCCTGTTGAGCGGCGGGGGCGGCTGGTCACGGGAGGCACGGACCCGGTACGTCCCCCTCGGGGGCCGCGTGGTGCTCGGGCGGCATACGGCGGTCACTATGAAGTTCGGGTTGGTACCGCACCTCTGGGGATGCTGGTGGTGCCGTATGCGGGGCCTGACAGGACCCAGACTCTGCCCGACGGTGCCACCGGGAATCAATTCTCCACCGGGTGTGAAAGCTCACACCCGGTTTGCCCCCTGAGATTCCCGGATATTCCCGCGCATCAGAACGCCGCCCGGCTAAGCTCCTTGGCTTCTCCGGGCGGCGCCCCGTCGTACACACCGGGTCAGATGCTGCCGTCCTCCAGCATTTCGGTCACCAGAGCGGCGATCGGCGAGCGCTCCGAGCGGTTCAGCGTGACGTGGGCGAAGAGCGGGTGGCCCTTCAGCTTCTCCACCACGGCCACCACACCGTCGTACCGGCCGACCCGCAGGTTGTCCCGCTGCGCGACATCGTGCGTCAGCACCACCCGCGAGTTGGCACCGATCCGGGAGAGCACCGTCAGCAGGACGTTCCGCTCCAGGGACTGGGCCTCGTCGACGATGACGAACGCGTCGTGCAGGGACCGGCCGCGGATGTGGGTCAGCGGCAGCACCTCCAGCATGCCGCGCTCCACGACCTCCTCGATGACCTCTTTGCTCGTCACCGCGGAGAGCGTGTCGAAGACCGCCTGCGCCCAGGGGCTCATCTTCTCCGACTCACTGCCCGGCAGATAGCCCAGCTCCTGCCCGCCCACCGCGTACAGCGGCCGGAAGACCATCACCTTGCGGTGCTGACGACGCTCCAGCACCGCCTCCAGGCCCGCGCAGAGCGCCAACGCCGACTTGCCCGTCCCGGCCCGGCCGCCCATCGAGACGATGCCGACGTCCGGGTCGAGCAGGAGGTCGAGGGCGATGCGCTGTTCGGCGCTGCGGCCGTGGATGCCGAACGCCTCGCGGTCACCGCGCACCAGCCGCACCGCGCCGTCCTCGGTGACCCGGCCGAGCGCCTTGCCCCGCTCCGACTGGAGGACGAGCCCGGTGTGGACGGGCAGCTCCGCGGCCTCGGGGATGTGCGCGACCTCGTCGGCGAAGAGCGCGTCGACCTGGTCGGCGGGGACGGTGACCTCGCCCATGCCCGTCCAACCGGAGTCGGTGACGGCGAGTTCGGCGCGGTACTCCTCGGCGAGCAGACCGACGGAGGACGCCTTGATCCGCATCGGCAGGTCCTTGGAGACGACGGTGACGTCGTACCCCTCGGCCTGGAGGTTGCGGGCGACGGCGAGGATCCGCGCGTCGTTGTCGCCGACGCGGCTGTGGCCGTTCCAGAACGCGGCGGGCAGGATGCCCGGGTCGGAGTGGTTGAGTTCGACTCTGAGGGTGCCGCCCAGGTCTCCGATCGGGAGGGGCGCGTCCAGCCGCCCGAACCGTACGCGGTACTCGTCCAGCAGGCGCAGCGCCTGGCGGGCGAAGTACCCCAGTTCCGGGTGGTGCCGCTTGGCCTCCAGCTCCGTGACCACCACGACCGGCAGCACGACCTCGTGCTCGTCGAAGCGGGACATGGCGCCTGGATCGGCCAGCAGGACGCTGGTGTCGAGGACGTAGGTGTGCCGGCCGCTCTCACGGCGCTTGTTGCTGTTCACCACGGGTGGACGAACCCCCTCGGATGAGGTCGGGGTGCGACGGCGTCGCGGGGGACAGGACCGGGTTCTGGCCGCGCTGCGCGGGCCGAACACCGGCCCCTCCGCGTCGTCCGTGCGGATCGCACGGGCCTTGCGTGATGCGCAAAGGGCCTCCCGGGCGGACGGCCCCATGCCGTCCGCTGAGATACGGCGCCCGTGTCTGATTCCGGACGCCGACCTGCCAGGAACCTTCCCGTGTTGGGGTGCGCCCATGCCCGGCGCGCGGGCGCACAGGCGGTGAACCTTGGGTGACGTACGCCGTGAACGGCCGTGCCCCGGCCACCACCTGGGGTGACCGGGGCACGGGAGCGGCCGGTTCCGGTGCCGCGCCGGGCCGCCCCCGAGAGGGACGTACCGGGACGGACCGGGTATCGCGGGCTAGAAGCCGTAACGCCGGTGGCGGGCCGCGTAGTCACGCAGCGCGCGGAGGAAGTCGACCTTCCGGAAGGCGGGCCAGAAGACCTCGCAGAAGTAGTACTCGGAGTGCGCCGACTGCCAGAGCATGAATCCGGACAGCCGCTGCTCGCCGCTGGTGCGGATGACGAGGTCCGGGTCGGGCTGGCCGCTGGTGTAGAGGTGCTTGGAGATGAGGTCGATGTCGACGGTCTCGGCCAGCTCCTCGAAGGAGGTGCCGCGCTCGGCGTGTTCGAGCAGCAGCGAGCGGACCGCGTCGGCGATCTCCTGACGCCCGCCGTAGCCGACGGCGACGTTCACCAGGATGCCGGTGTTGTCCTCGGTGTCCTGCTCCGCCTTCTTGAGGACGATCTGGGTGTCGGAGGGCAGCAGATCGCGGTTGCCGACGTGGTGGACGCGCCAGCGGCCGTCGGCGGCGAGATCACGGACGGTGTTCTCGATGATGCCGAGCAGCGGCTTCAGTTCGCCCTCGGGCCGGTCGAGGTTGTCGGTCGACAGCAGCCAGAGCGTGACCACCTCGACGTCGGTCTCGGCGCACCAGCCCAGCAGTTCGCCGATCTTGGCGGCGCCGGCCTGGTGGCCCTGCTCGGTCGTGCGGCCGTCGGCCCGCGCCCAGCGGCGGTTGCCGTCGAGGATGACGCCGATGTGCTTGGGCACCTGGCTGTGGTCCAGCCGGCCCTCGACCCGTCGCGCGTACAGCCGGTAGACCAGATTCCGCAGTGCTTGCGGATACGGAATACGCATCCCGGAAGATCGCAGCATGAGTGTGGTCCAGCCCCTCCGTGCCCATTTGGCGGTCGCCCCGTCGCCCACGGGGGTGTCTCGTCGCTCTTCGCCGGCGAGCCTGTCGCGTCCGGTGCCGTACGCCACGAGGCGGGGCCTCGTTCCGGGACCGGCTTGTCGCGGGTGAGGCGGCCGCGCCGCGCGGAGCGGCGCCGGGCACCATGGGCCCACGAAGATCGGGAAGACACTCCCTGATTCCGACAACTTTACTTCTCGGGCCCACCGGCGGCCCCATCAGGTACGTCACAGGGCCGTGATAGGGAGTTGACCATGACTGATTCTTCTCCGTACCGCGCCGCGGAATCGCGCTACGACTCCATGGAGTACCGGCGCACCGGACGCAGCGGCCTGAAACTTCCGGCCATCTCCCTGGGACTCTGGCACAACTTCGGTGACGACCGCACCTTGGCCTCCCAGCGCGCGATCCTGCGCCGCGCCTTCGACCTGGGCGTGACCCATTTCGACCTGGCCAACAACTACGGTCCGCCGCCCGGGTCCGCGGAGCTGAACTTCGGAAAGATCTTCGCTCAGGACTTCCGGCCCTACCGCGACGAGATCATTCTCTCGACCAAAGCGGGATATCGGATGCGCCCCGGTCCGTACGGGGAATGGGGTTCGCGGAAATATCTCCTCTCCTCGCTCGATGCCTCGCTGAAGCGGATGGGCGTCGATTACGTCGATATCTTCTACTCGCACCGCTTCGACCCGGAAACCCCGCTGGAGGAGACGATGGGCGCCCTCGCGTCCGCCGTCCGCCAGGGCAAGGCGCTCTACGCCGGGGTCTCCTCGTACAGCTCGGAGCAGACCCGGGAGGCGGCGCGGATCCTGCGCGGGATGGGGGTGCCGGCGCTGATCCACCAGCCGTCGTACTCGATGATCAACCGCTGGACCGAGGACGACGGGCTGCTGGACACCCTGGAGAGCGAGGGCATGGGCTGCATCTCGTTCGCCCCGCTGGCCCAGGGGCTGCTCACCGACAAGTACCTGCACGGCGTCCCGGAGGGCTCGCGCGCCTCGCTGGGCAAGTCGCTCGATCCGGGGCTGCTCTCCGAGGACGTGGTGCGGCGGCTGCGGGGGCTCAACGAGATCGCCGCCCGCCGGGGCCAGTCGCTGGCGCAGCTGGCGCTGGGCTGGGTGCTGCGCGATCCGCGCATGACGTCGGCGCTGATCGGAGCGAGCAGCGTGACGCAGTTGGAGGCGAACATCGCGGCACTGGGCGCCCCGGAGCTGACGGAGACGGAGCTGTCCGAGATCGACGAGTTCGCGCAGACCACCGACGGAGTGAACATCTGGGCCCGCCGGAGCTGAGCGGGAGAAAAAGCCACCGGAGCTGAGCGCGGCGGAAGGGGAGGGGCCGAGGTCCGCCGGTGTCCGGGGCAGCGGTCCGGCTCCGGGCACCCGGGGCCCTGCGGTCCGGTGGCCGTGTCCGAGGGGCGGCGGGCGGCGCCCGGCGACGCGGGTCCGTCGTGCGGGTGAGGAGCGGCCGGTGCGGTGGCCGGGGCGGTGTGCGCCCCTGTGCGCCCTGTGCCCCTGGCGTGCGCCGGGCGCGGGAGCGGAGCCGGGAAAAAGAAAAAGCGGGCCGGTCCGTGGGGGGATACGGACCGGCCCGAGGGGGGGCTTCCACCATAACCCCATGAGCCCTGTGGTGTGCGCAACATCGAAGAACCGGTGTGCCCCGGTCGCGCGCCGGGGCGCATCACCGTCGCCCGGACGGGCGCCGCACGCCTCGCCGGGTGGCTGCCGCGCCCCACCGGCCCGGGGCCCGGCACCCCGCCGGCCCCGCCCCGCCCCTCGCCGGACGGCCTCGCCCGGCGTGTTCCCCGTACGGCCGCGGAGCGCGGCGCCCGGTCGCCGGGCCGGACCGCGGGAGGCGGGGGAAGTGCGGCCGCGGGAAGCCCCGGGCTCCGGAAAGAGGCCCGACCGGCCGTGCCCGTGCGGCGGTCGGCTGGTAGAACGGCCGCCATGGCGCGGTGGCGGGACGGTACGGGGACGGTGTACGGGGCGGATGTGCCGGTCGCGGTGGAGATCGCCGCGTCCTACCGGGCGCGGCGGCGGGGGCTGCTGGGGCGGGACGGGGTGACGGGCGGGCTGCTGCTGACGCCCGCGAGCGGGGTGCACACCTTCGGGATGCGGTTCGCGATCGACGTCGCCTATCTCGACCGGCGCCTGCGGGTGCTCGCGGTGCGCACCATGGAGCCGGGCCGGCTGGGCCTGCCGCGCCCGCGCGCCCGGTATGTCCTGGAGGCGTCGGCCGGGGCGATGGCCGGGTGGGGGCTGCGGCCGGGCGTACGGCTGTCGCTGCGTACCACGGCGGAGGAGACCGCTCCGTAGGCGAGGGCGGCGCGCCCGTGGGCGGCAGGGACACGGCGGGTGGCGGAAGGGACCAGGGTGGTACGCGCGGGGGCGACGTGGTCGGGCGCCCTCATCGATGGCGGGGACGGAGCCCTGGAGCACCGAAGCGCCAGCGGCGGTGCGCCCCCGGGCGGCGGGCGCCGCGAAACTGACGGGCAGTCATCTGGGGGCGCGCCTCGCCGCCGTTCCCCTGCCGTCCCTCACTCCTCGCGCGGGAAGCTGACCTCGACGCGGCGGTTCTTCCTGCGGCCGGCTTCGGTGGAGTTGTCGGCGATGGGGTACTGCTCGCCGTAGCCGCGGATCTCGAACGCGGTGCCGGGGCCGAGGTCCTGGGCGAGGCGGCGCTGGACGGCACCGGCGCGCTTGCGGGAGAGGGTCAGGCCGTGGGCGGCGGAGCCGAGGTTGTCGGTGAAGCCGAAGACCCGGAGTTTTGCGGCGTGTTGCTTGGTGGCCTCGTCGGCGATGGCGGCGATGCGGGAGCGCGCGTCGTCGGTCAGCTCGGCGCTGTCCTTGCCGAAGAGCACCTCCGCCTGGAGTGCGAACGTGACGTTGTCGTTGGTGTCCTGGCGGCGTTCGGTGCCGTCGTCGGTCTCGACGACGGACTTGATGTTGAGGACCTTCGCCGGGGCCAGCGTGGCGCCCTGCACCATCCGCAGGTCGGGGTCGTGCGGATCGACGGCGACCGGCGGTGTGGTGTCCTCGGTCAGACCGGGCGGGGTGTCGGCGCGGGCGGCGGGGGCGGCGAGTCCGGTGGCCAGCAGCAGGGCGGCGGCGGTGACGGCGCGGCCGGTCCGGGTGGCGCGCGGCGGTCGCGTACCGGCGGGGCGGGTACCGGTCGGGCGGGGGCGGGGCGGGTGCGTCGCGGGCATGGTCGCGGTCACTCCGTGATCCGTACGTCGGCGGGCGGCATCGTCGGGAGCTGGAAGTCGACCTCGGTGACCTTGGCGGGCGGGGCGGGGAACTGCGCGAAGACGGGGCGGCTCTCGCCGGGCCGCAGCCCGCTCAGGCCCGTGGTGCACAGGCATTCGCCGTCGGTGTCGCGCAGGACGAGATAGCGCTTCTTGCCGGCCTTGTCGACGAGGGTGGCGCCGGAGAGCGAGGAGCGGGAGTGGAGTTCGGATTCGTTGGAGCGCCAGTCGATGGCGTTGAAGACGCGGGTGCCGTGGTTGGTGACGGTGCCGTTGACGGTGACGAAGCCGCCGGAGTCGCGGACGGCGGAGTGCAGGGTGAGGGTGACGCCGTCCGGGCCCTTCATCTCCCCGATGGCCTTGTCGGTGTCGGCGGCGGGGGCGGTGGACCCGGCGGGTGCGGGGCGGGTGTCGCGGGCCGGGGCCCGGTCGTCCGTCCGCCCTCCCCCGGCGTCGCCGCCACCGCAGCCGGCGACGACCAGCGTCAGGCCGGCCGCGGCGGCCGTCGCGGCCGCTCCTCGGGCGGCTTTCGTCGTGCGCCGCATGCTCATGGATGCCAGTCCTTCGGTCGTCAGCGGGTCGGTGGGCAGTCGGGGACGGCGGTCGGCAGGGCGCCCGGGGCCGGCGGCGGCGCGGTCATCGGGTGAGCCGTACGGCGAAGAGGTCGGTGGCCCCGGGCAGTCGGCGGCCGTCGTCGAGATCGCCGGGCTCGATGTCCCATGCCTTTCCGTCGCAGACGAGCCCGGGGAGGGGGGCGTCGTCCGCGCCGTCGTCCTTCCCCTTTCCCGTGCCGGGGTCGCCGGTGGGTCCGGGGGTGGTGGAGGGTACCCCCTTGCCGGGGGTGGACGGTCCGGGTGGCGCGGGTGTGTCGCCGGCCGGGTCCGCGTGGCAGCGGGGCTCGACGACGGCGGTGGCGCGGGCCTCGGCGTGGGTGGACTCCGTACCGGGGACGACGGAGCGGCCGACGGCGGAGCGGGCGCGGACCCGGACGGTGAAGGAGGTGGGCCAGGAGTCGGGGGTGCAGTCGGTGAGGACCGCGTCGTTGCGGCCGGCGAACCAGCCGGCGCTGTCGCAGGCGGCGCGGGAGTCGGCGCCGCGCCCTTCGAGGAGGTCGCGCCAGTCGGCGCCGGAGCGCAGGGCGTCGAGAAGGCTCTCGGTCAGCCGGTCGCGGTATTTCTGTCCGGCGGCGAGGGCGGCGGCGTCGGCGGCGGTCTGCGCGCCGCCCCGGGAGGCGGCGGCCTGGCCGACGGCGAAGAACGCGAGGGCGAGGAAGAGCAGCCCGGCGACCGCCACGATGTAGACCGGGAACGCCTGTCCGGCATCGCGCGGGGGGCGGGCGGCGGGGGCGGTCATGGCGGGGGCGCCGGGCGGGGCGGTCGCGGGGGCGCGGCCCGCTAGATGCCGACGACTTCGGAGATCTTGTCCGCGATGGCGTTCGCGATCTGACTGCCGAAGTCCGTGGTGGACAGCACCAGGACGATCGCCACGACCACCGCGATGATGCCGAGGTACTCGATCGAGGTCTGCCCCCGGTCGTCGTTCCCCACAATCCGCTTCGCCATCGTCTTCTCCTCCATGGGCCCCCGTACCGCTCTGGTCCGGCTGGGCAGTCCCCGTGGTGTCGGCGCGTAGTCCCGCGGTCACGACACGAGAAAAGTACGCCGGGAGAGCCCTCCCGGGACAGGGAATCCTTACCCCAACCTGTTCGGAGGACACGACGGAGGCCCGGAGCGAAAGAATCCGGCCATCCGGCGTGCGTGGCGGTGGCGACGCCGCTCGCACTGTGTTCACCCCCGATCCGCCTGCGGTCCCCGCGCGGGACACCCCGTACCCCGATGGCGGCTCCACTGTGACACAACTCGTTGCTGTAGCGAAGGAGTTGGGGGCAAGCGGTCGTCGTCCGCGTACGGTTTCGGACGCCTGCCCACATCCGGTACGGGGCGCTCCGCCGGGGGCGCCGCGGGGCGGGCGTCCGGGCGTACGGCGGGGCGCGGCCCGGTGGGGCGGGCGGCGCCGGTCATCTGCCCGTCAGGGCGCCGAAGTCGGTGCCGGAGCCGAGGAAGAATCCGGCGAGCAGCAGGATCATGGTGGCCGGGACCATGAAGGTGGTGACGACCACGGTGGCCTTGGGGACGGCGCGGGCGGCCCGGCGGCGGGCGCTCTGCGCGTCGGTGCGCCGCATGTCGTCGGCGATCTGGATGAGCGTGTCGACGATCGGCGCACCCAGCTCCTCGCCCTGCTGGAGGGCGGTGACGAACTGGGCGACCTGCTCGGAGTCGTTGCGTTTGCGCAGTTCCTCGAAGGCGGTGCGGCGGCTGACGCCCATGTCCATCTGGCGCAGCGTGATGCGCAGTTCGTCCGCCCAGGGGCCTTCGTAACGGTCGGCGACGCGGTCCAGTGCCTGGCGGAAACCGAGCCCCGCGCTGACGACGACGGCGAGGACGTCGAGGAAGTCCGGCAGGGTCCGTTCGATGGTGTCCTTGCGCTGGCGGATGGCGGCGCGGATGCCGACCTCGGTCCAGAAGCACGCGAACAGCACCATCAACACGCCGAGCAGCGGCTGGCCGCGCAGGAACATCACCAGCGCGCCGAACAGCCCGAGCGCGCCGTAGACCGCGCGGCGGGCCGCGTACCGGTCGACGGTCAGTCCGCCCGGGTTGCCCGCCAGGTCGATGCGGCGGCGCAGCCGGGAGACGCGGTCGGGGCCCATCAGCCGCAGTACCAGCGGGGCGTAGCGCATGCCCGTACGGTCGACGGCGGAGCCGACGGCGGTGGTGCGGCGGGCGCCGACCTCCAGGGAGAGGGCGAGGTCGGGCGGGAGTTTCGCCTCGCGGCGGTAGAGCGCGAGACCGCCGCAGACGCCCGCGACGGACAGCGCGGAGAGCAGCGCCAGCAGGATTCCGATTCCCATGGGGTCCCTAGACGTCGATCTTGGAGAGCCGGCGGATGAGGAAGAAGCCCAGTCCGTAGAGGACGAAGGCGGTGACGACGGCGAGTTGGCCGAGGAAGGAGGAGGTCATCCGGTCGATGGCGCCGGGCGCGATGCGGTTCATCAGCAGCAGGGTGCCGATGCCGAGCAGCGGGACGACGTACGCGGTGACGGTGACCTGGGAGAGCTGGGTGCGGACCTCGCGGCGGGTCTCCTTGCGCTCCTCCAGGGTGCGGGTGAGGTTGCGCAGCGAGCCGACGACGGTGCCGCCGGCGCGGTTGGCGAGGACGAGGGTGGTGACGAGGACGACGAGTTCGCGGGAGGGAAGGCGTTCGGCGAGTTCGCCGAGGGCTTCCTCGACGGAGTGGCCGACGGCGAGCTTGTCGGACACCTTGGCCAATTCCTGACCCGCCGGTGCCTCCAGTTCCTCGGCGGCCATCCCGAGGGCGGTGCGCAGCGCCAGACCCGCCTGGGTGGCGTTGGCGAGGATCCGGGACAGCTCCGGGAGCTGGTTGATGAACTTCTCGGTGCGCTTGCGGCGCTGCCAGTCGAGGAAGGCGAACGCCGCCCAGACGGCGGTGAGCGCGGCGATCGGCCCGAAGAACGCGGCGAGGACGGCGTGCGCGATCAGCCAGAGCGCGACGACCGTCCCGGCGAGGTACGCGGTGAACTCGCCCGGTGTGACGTCGAGTCCGGTGGCGGCGAGCCGTTTCTCCAGCCGCCGGCCGTAGCGGGTGGCGCGGACCGTACGGTCGAGGGCGGCGAAGCGGCGGCCCCGGCCGGTGACCGGCGGCCGGTCGTCGGCGAGCCGGTCGACGACGGCGCGGCGCCGGTCGCGCCCGGACGCGTAGAGCTGGAGCCCGGCGACCGCGAGGACGCAGCTGAGCAGGGCGGCGCCGGCGGTGAGGAGCGCGGGGTCGAGGGCGCGCGTCATCGGGCCTCCCGGGTGGCGAGCTGATCGTCGGTGGCGGCGACGCCGAAGGCGGGCGGGACGGATTCGCCGGCCATCCGCAGGCGTTCGGCGGTGCGGCGCGGCAGCGGGAAGTGGCGGATGCGGCCGTGGACGCGCCGGTCGGCGGTCATCGGTTCGGTGTCGAAGCGGCAGACGGCGGCGAGGCGGTACGCCTGGTGGCCGCGGGAGTCGAGGAGGGCGACCTCGGTGATGCGGCGGGCGCCGTCGGCGCCCCGCCCGAGCTGGACGAGGCAGTCGACGGCGCTGTTGATCTGGTCGCGCAGCGCCTCGAACGGGATCTTGACGTCGGACATCGAGGCGAGCGTCTGGAGCCGCATCAGGGCGTCCTCGGCGCTGTTGGCGTGGACGGTGGCGAGCGAGCCGTCGTGGCCGGTGGACATCGCCTGGAGCATGTCGAGGGTCTCCCCGCCGCGGACCTCGCCGACGATGATGCGGTCCGGCCGCATCCGCAGCGAGTTGCGGACCAGGTCGCGGATGGTGATACGGCCCTTGCCCTCGACGTTGGGCGGGCGGGACTCCAGGCGGATCACGTGGCTCTGCTGGAGCTGGAGTTCGGCCGCGTCCTCGACGGTGATGATCCGTTCGCCGTCCGGGATGAGTCCGGAGAGCGCGTTGAGCAGGGTGGTCTTCCCGGCGCCGGTCGCCCCGGAGACGACGATGTTGAAGCGGGCGCGGACGAGGGCGGCGAGCAGCAGCAGCGTCTGCTCGTCGAGGGTGCCCATGCCGAGGAGTTCGGCGAGGGCGTACGCGCGGGGGAAGCGGCGGATGGTGAGGACGGCGCCGTTGAGGGCGAGCGGCGGGATGATGACGTTGACGCGTTCGCCGGTGGGCAGGCGGGCGTCGACCATCGGGTTCGACTCGTCGACACGGCGGTTGACGGTGGAGACGATCCGCTCGATGGTCTGCATCAGCTGTTCGTGCGAGGCGAAGCGGACGGGGACGGGCTCCACGCGGCCGTGGCGTTCGACGTAGATCCGGTCCGGGCCGTTGACCATGATCTCGGTGATGGAGGCGTCCTCCAGGAGCGGTTCGAGGACGCCGAGGCCGAGCGCCTCGTCCACCACGCGGCGGATGAGCAGATCGCGTTCGGCGGTGGAGAGGACCGGGCCCTCGCGGCTGATGATGTGGCCGAGGACGCGCTCCAGGCGGGAGCGGCGTTCGGCGGCGGTCAGCGCGGACATCTCCGCGAGGTCGATCTCCTGGAGCAGCTTGGCGCGGTAGACGGGCACCAGGCGTCCGTCGGAGCGGGCCTCGCCCTCCGGTTCCGGGGCGGTGATCCGGCCTTTGAGGCTCATGGCGCGAGGGCTCCTTCGGGGGCGGCGCCCGGTGCGTGCGCGGCCGCGGGGCGGGGCATGGTGGCGCTGCGGCTGACGGAGCCGAGGGAGACACCGGGGATGAGGGACGGCAGGGAGACGGTCGCGGTGGCGCGGACCGCGTCGCCCGCCCCGGCGACGCCGATCCGGGCGCGGTCGGCGACCCAGCCGGTCATCGCGGCGCGCCCGGCGGCCGCCGGCTCGCGCTGCTGGTCGCGCGGGTCGAGCGAGGCGGTCCGGGCGGCGGCGCGGGCCCCCGTACCGGCCTGCTGCACGGCGAAGGCGGCCACGCCCAGCTGGACGACGGCGAGCGCGACGATCAGCAGCAGGGGAAGGAAGCCGAGGAATTCGATGGACGCCTGACCACGGTCGCGAGCGGCGGCCGGACGGCGGGCGGCCGGACGGCTGCGGGCGCGGGCGGGAGCCCGGAGGCGGCCCGCGCCCGGGAGGCCGAGGGGGCGGCGCGGGGCGGGCGGGTGCGCGCCTGAGGCGGAACCGGGCGCGCCGGGGAGCCACACCGCGCCGGGCGCGCCGGAGACATCGGCGGCGTCCCCGGCGCCCGGCCCGGTGCGCCGGATCGGGTCGTCCGTACGGCGCATCCGGCGCGTCCGGCGCGTCCCGTCGTACGTGGCCGTGCTCATCGTCCCTCCTCGTCGACGGCTCCGGCGGTGCCGCTGACCGTCCAGGGGAAGGCGGCGGAACCCGGGAAGAGGACCGGGACCTTGAGCTGTACGGTCGCGCGCCACAGTCCGGCGTCGGCGGCGCAGGAGGCGGTGGCGGCGGAGCGCCAGGCGGCGGGCAGTTCGCCGGTGGCGGCGGAGCGGCAGGCGCCGGGGCCGCCGCCACGCAGGGCGACGGCGGCCCGCGCCCCGCGGTCGGCGGCGTGCGCGGCGAGCGAGAACGTGTAGCCGACCAGCACGAACTGCCACAGCAGGACGAGGACCAGCAGGATCAGCGGCAGCATCCCGGCGAACTCGACGGTGACCTGACCGCGATCCGGGGCGTACCGGGCGCGGTCACGCCGGCTAAGCGGCGCCGCACCGGCCACCACCGCCCCGCCCCGGTCCGGGCACCGGCCGGCCCCGGGCGCACGCTCCGTACTCGCAGGGCCGCCGCGCACCGCGCCCCCCGGCCGCCACCTCACCCCGTCAGCCCTCCTCGTACGGGCCCGCCGGGGCCGCGGGGGCGGGCGCCGGGCCCGGTGCGGGCTGCGCGGTGGCGGGGCCGGCGGGCAGGGCCTTGCGGCGGCGGCCGGTGAGCGAGGGGCGGGTGCGGTGGCCGGACTTGGGGCGGGGGACGGCGGGGGCGCCCGCCACCAGGCCCAGTTCACCGGCGAGCGCCCACAGGGCGGCGCGGACGGTGGAGCGGGCGTCGAGGTCCTGCATCCGGCCGGAGTCGACGCAGGGCTGGAGTTCCTTGAAGGCGGCGGGGACGGCGGCGGCGGCGACCGCGGTGCCGGTGGCCTTGGCGATCAGCGGCGGCTGGATCTCGGTGTGCCGGGTGAGGCGGTTGACGACGGTGAGCGTCGACCCGGCCTTACGGATCCGCAGCCGGTCCCAGAGCCGTACCTGCCGTTTGGCGGCGCGTACGGCGACGACGTCGGGGGTGGTCACCAGCAGGGCGGTGTCGGCGAGTTCCACGGCGGCGGCGTTGGCGGACTGCATCTGGGAGCCGCAGTCGGCGATGACGACGTCGTAGCGGGCGCGCAGCGCGGTGACGATCTGCCGGGCGGCGCGGTCGTCGATCTCCTCGCCGCGCTCGCCCTCCTCGGGCGCGAGGAGCAGCGCGAGGCCGGTGGGGTGCTCGTGTATGGCGTCGGCCAGCACGCGGGCGGAGAGGTCGGCGATCCCGGCGAGGTCGACGACCGACCGGCGGAACTGCACGTCCAGGTACGAGGCGATGTCGCCGGACTGGAGGTCGAGGTCGACGAGAGCGACGCGGCGGCCCGCCTGGCAGGCGGCGAGGGCGAGTTGGACGGCGGTGACGGTGGTGCCGGTGCCGCCCTTGGCGCCGGTGACGGTGACCAGCGTCCCGGCGGGCCCTGGCGGGTGCTCCCGGCCGCCGCCGAGGTGGACGCGGACCCCGGCGGCCCACTGGGCGGCGGCCCGTACCCGCGCGGTGAGTTCGTCGTGGCCCAGCGGCAGTCCGGCCACGCCACGGGCCCCGGCGTCCATCGCGGCGGAGTACAGGGCGGGCCCGGCGTCGGCGGTGAGCAGGACGACGCCGACGGCGGGGAAGCGGAGCGCGACCTCGCGGATCAGGTCGAGGGCGGGCAGCGGCCCGATGCGTTCGTGGACGAGGACGACCTCGGGCAGCGCTTCGACGGCGGCGGGCCCGGCGGCGTCCGGCGGCGCCGCCCCGGCCAGCGCGTCGAGGAGCGCGGCGGAGTCGGCGACCGGCGGCGCGGCGGCCGCGTCGGGCACCTGGGCGAGCAGGGTGCTCAAGGCGCGCGCGGCGTCGGGGTCGCCGGCCGCGGGCAGGATGCGGATGGTCACCGGGGCCTCCGGGTCACTTGTCGCCGTCCAGGGTGTAGGTGCGCTCGCCCGGCGGGATCGCGCGGTCGGAGCCGGGGGCGAGCAGGGCGAGGCGTACGTGGGAGGCGAAGGACTCGGCGTAGGCGACGCGTTGGGCGTCCTTGGTGTCGAGCGAGAAGGTGATCGGGACGGCCTCGCCCTCGCGGCGGGCGGTGGCGCTGTCGCCGGGGTCCTGCGCGGCGAGCGGGGTGAGCTTGCCGACGTCGATGACCTGGGCACCGGCCACGATGACCTTGGATACCGGCTTGTCCTCGGGGCGCTTGCCCTCGAAGGTGGCGTAGA
Organism: Streptomyces sp. NPDC027185; assembly: GCF_055567035.1. Lineage (NCBI taxonomy): Bacteria > Bacillati > Actinomycetota > Actinomycetes > Kitasatosporales > Streptomycetaceae > Streptomyces > Streptomyces sp. NPDC027185. The sequence goes on from NZ_JBVHRF010000002.1 coordinate 694,224, forward strand.
TGTTGACCCGGGCACCCGGGGTGATCTTCCCGGCGACACCGGTGGCCGCGTCGATCATGATGGCGATCTCCTGGCGGCCGGGCCGGAGCGCGGGCCGGGCGACGATCATGTCGTTCTGGAGCAGCGAGCCCTTGTGCAGCGGGGTGACCGCTATCTTCCCGCTGAGGGCGTCGAGATCGGTGACGGCGGTCGGCGGCAGCCACCGCTCGGGCATCGCGACCTTCTCGAACTGCCCCGGATCCAGCGGCGTGTAGGCCGCCACATCGGCCTTGAGGCGGTACGCGGTCCGCTCCGGTCCGACCTTCGACTCGACGTCGCGGATGACGGAGAGCACCCCGGCGAAGGCGCCGGCCGCGCACAGGACCGACAGCAGGAGCAGGACCAGGCCGCGGCGCTGACGTGCGTTCATGGGTGGGGGACCTCGATCGGGGCGGGACGGGGCTGCTGCGGACGGGGCACGCCCCCGGGCACGCCGGGCGGCGCCACCGGGGAGAGCCCGAGACCGTACGGGGGCCCGGCGGGCGGCGGATGCCCGGCCGGACCGGCGGGCGGCGGCCCGGCGAACGGGCCCCCGGGCCCGGGGGCCGGGCCCGGGAGGTGCGGGCCGCCCGGGAGCGTGCCCGGGGGGTGCGGGCCCGCGGGCGGCGCGTCCGGCGGCAACGGCGCGGCGGCCGCGGGCGGCGCTCCCCCGGGCGGGACCGCGGCGGGCGGCACCACCGCGGGCGGCGGTCCGGGCAGCGCCGGCGGGCCGCCCGGCGGCAGCGCGGCCGGGGCGCTCCGGGCACCCGTCCGCCCGCCGGTCACCGCGCGTCCACCTGCGGCGACGGGCTCCCCGGCGCGGGCGGGCGTACCGCAGAACGCGCAGCGGTCGCCGAGGAGTTCGAGGCCGCACCAGGTGCACTCCTCGCGGCGGACGGAGGAGACCAGGCGGTGCAGCAGGGCCGGGTCGGGGATGGCGGCGGCGAACTCGACGAGCTTGCGGGTGCCCCACCAGTGGGCGGACTCGGCGGGCAGCGGGACCTCCTCGGCGCCGCGCACCTGCCAGGCGGGGGCGAGGACGGAGCCGACCCAGTCGCCGGTGAAATGCCCCCTGGCGAGCGCCAGTTCCGTGGCGTACGAGGGGGCGGGGAGTCCGGCGTCGGTGCTGTGGCGTTCGATTCTGACCAGGTGCGGCGCGGGCGCGGCGAGGACCGCGAACTGCACGCCGGGCAGCCAGGACGCCATATGGGCGCGGAGGTCGACCTCGACGCGGTCCAGTCCGCCGACGGTGGCGAGCAGCGCCCCGGCGTGGATGTAGTGCGCCAGCAGCCGGGCGGCGCAGGCGAGGACGCCGGGGCTGAGCGCCGAGCGGGAGAGTTCCCGCAGCTGGCGGGCGAGGACGGCGAGTCCGAGCGGCGGCAGGTCGACCTTGACCAGGGCGATGCGGTCGCTCTCCAGGAGGGCGCGCAGGGTGTGCAGCCGCCGTACGTGCTCCGCCGGGCAGGCGTCGGAGTGGAGGACGATGAGGTGGCCGTGGTGTTCAAGGACCGCGGCGGTCTGCGTCAGCGCCTCGCCGAGGGGCTGGAGGTGCGGGGCGGGGAGCACCACCGCCGCGGGGGTGGTGCGGTCGGCGGCGGGCAGCGCGAGATCGGAGCCGGTGACGGCGATCGCGGTCGGCACGCGCTTCCCCCCAACTCCCTCCGGCCTCCGGGGGCCCCGGGGCCGCGGATCGGCACTGCTCGCGCCCCCGTGGCCGCTCCGCCGCTCCCTGACGGGTGCGCGGGACGGCCTCTTCGGCGCCGTACGTCCAGCCACTTTATCCGCGAGATACGCCCGGGAGAACACGTTCCGGACCACTCGCCCCGGGCCTGCGGCCCCCGCGGAAGGGCCACTTCACCTCCCCGCCATCGTCACGCCCGCCACCCGCACGGGGCAACGGTTGGCGTCGGAAACCTTGACAGAGGCATTGGTCTGGACCACGTTGTACGGCAGCGCAGGGGCCCCTGAGCGCGCATCCGCACCCCCCAACTCCCCCACAGACGGAGGCAGTCGTGGTTCGCGCACCATCGAGGAACGTCCGATCCCGTACGACGAGGAAGACGCTGCTGGCCACGGCCGCCGCGACCGCGCTGCTGGCGGCCGGCGCGCTGTCGGCGGGCACCGCCCAGGCGGCGCCGGCGCCCCACCGGGCACCCGCACCGGCCGCGGGCGCGTCCGCCGTCGCCAAGCACGCGGTGACCGGTTACTGGCAGAACTTCGACAACGGCGCCACCGTCCAGAAGCTGAAGGACGTCGACGACGCGTACGACATCATCGCGGTCGCCTTCGCCGACGCCACGGGCAAGCCGGGCGAGCTGACCTTCCACCTCGATCCGGCGCTCGGCTACGGCTCGGTGGACGATTTCAAGGCCGACATCAAGGCGAAGCAGGCCGCGGGCAAGTCGGTGATCCTCTCCGTCGGCGGCGAGAAGGGGTCGGTGTCGGTCGCCGACTCGGCCTCCGCGGACGCCTTCGCCGCGTCGCTGAACAAGCTGATGGACGAGTACGGCTTCAACGGGGTCGACATCGACCTGGAGAACGGCCTGAACTCCACCTACATGTCCCAGGCGCTGAAGGCGGTGCACGCGAAGCACTCCGATGTGGTGGTGACGATGGCGCCGCAGACCATCGACATGCAGTCGCCGCAGAACGAGTACTTCAAGACGGCGCTGGCCATCAAGGACTTCCTGACCGTCGTCAACATGCAGTACTACAACAGCGGTTCGATGCTCGGCTGTGACGGCAAGGTCTACTCGCAGGGGACCGTGGACTTCCTGACCGGACTGGCCTGCATCCAGCTGGAGAACGGCCTCGACCCCTCGCAGGTGGGCCTCGGTGTCCCGGCGTCCTCCAGTGCGGCGGGCGGCGGCTACACCGCGCCGTCGGTGGTCAACGACGCGCTGGACTGCCTGACGAAGGGCAGCGGCTGCGGCACGTTCAAGCCGTCGAAGACGTACCCGGGGCTGCGCGGCGCGATGACCTGGTCGACCAACTGGGACGCGAAGAACGGCAACGCCTTCGCCACCCAGGTCGGCGGCCACGTGCACGGGCTGCCGTAGCCATCCGGCGCGCGGGCCCGGATGCGGCGGGCCCGGCGCCACCCCTCATACGGGCCGGGCCCCGCGTAGCGTGCGCGCGGGGCCCGGTCCTTGCATGAGGCGGGTGCCTGCCGTGTCGCGGGGGTCAGCGGCGGACGCCGGACGGCTTGGGCAGTTCACAGCCCGAGGCGTTCAGGTCGAGCTTGTTCCCGGCGGTGAAGCACTTCGCGATGCCGTAGGTCTCCTGGCCGTAGGGGGTGCCCTTGTGGACGGAGACCTGGCCGTTCTCGTCGACCTCGCACGGGTTGTTCAGCGTGCACTTCTCACCGCTCTCGTTGACGGTGTTGTTGATCGCGGTGACCTTGCCGGTCTCCTCGTCGATGACCGGGGAGCCGGAGGTGCCGCCGATGGTCTTGCAGTCGGTGGTGTAGCGGACCGAGTCCTTCCAGGTCCAGTCGCCCTCCTTGAGCTGGGGGACGAAACCGTCGATGGAGCAGGAGTAGGTCTGCTTCCAGTAGCCCGACACCACCGTGATCCTGTGCCCGTCGGTGGGGTGCGCGGTGTCCAGCTCCAGCGGCTTGATGCCGTACTTCTGCTGGATGTCGGCGTAGCTGGAGCCGGTCTCGTAGAGGGTGACGTCGGTGTCGGTCATCGTCGCGTAGACGACCTTGGTGGCCTTGAGGGTGCCGAGGTCACCGGCGCTCGCGTCCAGGACGGTGAAGGCGCGGCTGGAGGGCTGGTCGGTGATGACCTCGCCGGCGCCGGGCATCCCGGACTCCAGGCAGTGCCCGTTGGTCATGACGAGCGCCGGGTCGGTGTCCTTGGATGTGGGGAGCTTGATGATCGAGCCGGAGCAGTTGTCGAGCGCGACGGTGCCGGCGAAGTCCGCCGTCTTCGTGTGGACGCCGGACGCCGCCGGGGCGGATATGGTGCCGGGCGCACGGAACGTGCCGGTGGCCTCCGTGCCGGACCGCGGGGCGGCGCCGGCCGTCCCGGCGGTGCCCGCCAGGGCGGCGGCGCCCAGGACGACGGTGGCGAGGGTGCCGACGAGAGGTCGGTTCATTGTGGGGTCCTCTCACGCTGCGTACCGCAGGGCGAACAGCCCTTCGGTTTGTCGTGCGCATTGTTGGCGCCCCGGGGCCCCAGGGCAATGAATCGGCCCGGATCAACCGGAAGTTGACGTACCGCGCCCCCTTGCGGCGCCCGGAGTGGCGGGGTTGTCCGGGTTGTTCCGGGGGCGGGGCCCGTACCCCCGAGGCACGGAAGAGCGGCGGCAAGCACCCCCGCACAGGTGCCCGCCGCCACCCCGGCGGCGCTCCGCCCCGTCCCGCTACACGACCAGGCTCACCAGCGCCGCCACCGCGAAGCCGGCGACCGAGAGGACGGATTCCAGGACCGTCCAGGACTTGAGGGTGTCGCGTTCGGAGATGCCGAAGTACTTCGCGACCATCCAGAAGCCGCCGTCGTTGACGTGCGAGGCGAAGATCGAACCGGCGGAGATCGCCATGATGATCAGCGCCAGGTGGGGCTGGGAGAGGCCCTGGTCCTGGACGAGAGGGAGGACGATCCCGGCGGTGGTGACGATGGCGACGGTGGCCGAGCCCTGGGCGACGCGCAGGACCAGCGAGAGCAGCCAGGCCAGCACGATGACGGGCAGGCCCACGCCGTGGAAGGTGTCGGAGAGGGCGGTCGCGACGCCGCTGCCCTGGAGAACCGCGCCGAAGACCCCGCCGGCGCCGACGACCAGCAGGATGTTGCCGATCGGCTTGAGCGAGGCGGTGGAGACCCGCTCCAGCGACTTGCGCGACCAGCCGCGGCAGATGCCGAGCAGGTAGTACGCGGCGAACAGCGCGAGGGTCAGCGCGACGAACGGGTTGCCGAAGAACTCGATGACGGAACGGGCCGTGCTGGGCTCCAGCACGATGGACGAGAACGTCGACAGCAGGATCAGCACCAGCGGGATCGCGATGATCGTCAGGACGGCGCCGAGGGAGACCGGCTTCTCCTGCGGCGTGACACCGGCGGCGCGCTGTTCGGCGAGGACCGCCGCCTTCGCCTCGTCCGCCGCCTCGGCCATGTCCTGCGGCAGTTCGACGAAGATCCGCTTGCCGATCCAGGCGGCCCACGCCCAGGTGGCGAGGACGGCGGGGACACCGCAGATCAGGCCCATGAGGATGACCCAGCCGAGGTCGACGTGGAAGAGGCCGGCGGCGGCGACGGGGCCGGGGTGCGGCGGCAGGAAGGCGTGGGTCATCGACAGCGAGCCGAGCAGCGGCAGGCAGTAGAGCAGCATCGACTTGCCGCCGCGCTTGGCCGCCGCGTAGACGATCGGGGCGAGGACGAAGATGCCGATGTCGAAGAAGACCGGGATGCCGAAGAGGAGGCCGGTCAGGCCCATGGCGAGCGGGGCGCGCTTCTCGCCGAAGAGGTTGAGCAGGCGGGTGCTGAGCACTTCGCCGCCGCCGGAGACCTCCAGGATCGAGCCGAGCATGGTGCCCAGGCCGATGATGATCGCGATATGGCCGAGGGTGCCGCCCATACCGCTCTCGATCATGGACTTCACGTCGGACTTCTGGACGGTGCCGAAGAGTTCGGTGACCGAGAGTCCGGCGCCGAGGCCGACCGCGATGGAGACGGTGAGCAGCGCGACGAACGGCTGGAGCCGGAACTTGATGATGAGGAGGAGCAGCAGGGCGATGCCGAGGACGGCGACGGTCAGCAGTCCCGGGGTGCCCGGTATCAGGGCCAGCAGCCCGCCGGTGTGCGGAGGTGGTGGCGGCGCGGGGGCGGTGGCGGCGGCGAGGAACATCGTGTGACTCCGTTGTCGTCGGGGGCCCGGGGGCGCCCCTGGAATGCGTCTCGGTGCAGGGCGGACCGCGGCACGGCGCCCCTGCAGTACGGGGCGCCGCGCCGTGCGGCGGGTGGTGCGGGTGAAGGTGCTTTAAGGGCAAGGCGGTTGCTCGTGGGGGTGGTGCGGCCGGGCGTCCCCTGCGGTGGGTCTCCCGGGCGCGGGCCCCGTACGGCGTCCCTGCGGTGGGCGCCGTACGGGTGGCCGGCGGGTCCGGTGCGGGCGGGTGGCCCGCACCGGGGCGGACGGTGGCCGGATGGCCGGGTCCGTGGGCTCAGCCGAGGACGGCGAGCGCGTCGATCTCGATGAGCAGGCCCTTGGGCAGGCCGACGTAGACGGTGGTGCGGGCGGCGGGCGGGGCGGTCAGGCCCTGCTCCTCGAAGTAGGCGTTGTAGATCTCGTTCATCTCGGCGAAGTGGTCCACGTCGGTGAGGTAGACGCGCATCATCATGACGTCGTCCCAGGTGGCGCCGCCCTCTTCGAGGATCGCCTTGACGTTGGCGAAGGTCTGGAGGGTCTGCTCGCGCAGGGTCGGGCCGGCCGGGGTGGGGGCCTGGCCCTCGACGGCGGGGAGGAAGCCGACCTGGCCGGCGACCTGGAGGATGTTGCCCTTCTTGACGCCGTGGGAGAACTTCGCGGGCGGCGTGGTGTGGGTGGCCGGGGTGAGCGCGGTCTTCTCGGTCATGATGTTCCAGCTTCCTGTGCGGGGCCGGCGGGGGGCCGGGGGATTGCGGTTCCGGAGTACTCCCGGCTGATGGCGTCGGCGGTGCGGCGCAGCAGCGGCAGGAGGGTGAGGAGTTCCTCGGCGGTGACGACGACGTTCGGTGCGGAGACCGACATCGCGGCGACCACCCGTCCGTCGGCGCCGCGGATCGGGGCGCCGACGCAGTTGATGGACTCCTCGTGGCCGCCGAGGTCGGTGGCCCAGCCCTGTTCGCGTACCTTCTCCAGCTCCCGCAGGAAGGCGGGGGCGTTCGGGGTGGAACGGGGCGTGTAGAGGGGGTAGTCGAGCTTCTCCGCGACGGCGCGGCGCTCGGGTTCGGACAGGTCGGCGAGGAGCAGTTTGGCGACGGCGGCGACGGTGATCGCGACGGGCTTGCCGATCCGCGAGTACATCCGGACCGGGTAGCGGCTCTCGACCTTGTCGATGTAGAGGACCTCGTTCTCCTCGTAGACGGCGAGGTGGACGGTGTGTCCGCAGCTCTCGTTGAGGGCGACGAGGTGGGGGTGGGCGATGTCGCGGACGTCGAGGTTCTCGACGGCCTGCTGGGCGAGGGCGAAGAGCCGGGCGCCGAGGCGGTAGCGCTGGTCGGGCTGGCGGTAGACGATGCCGTGCTCGTGCAGGGTGCGCAGCAGCCGCAGGGCGGTGGACTTGTGGACGCCGAGGCGGACCGCGACCTGTTCGAGATTGGCCGGTCCCTCCGCGAGCAGCGGCAGGATGCTCAGTGCGCGGTCGACTGTCTGGCTCATGTCTGGGGGACCTCCACCCGTGCGTCGTGCGGCTCCGCCGTCCAGCCGGGGCCGAGTCGCAGTCTCCCCCAGTCCTCGGCCGGGAGGGCGGCGAAGCGGTCGGCGAGGGCGCGGCGCGGCGGTGCGGCGAGGTCACCGGGGACGGTGAGGGCGGCGGCGGCCATGAGGTGCCCGTGCCGGATGCGGTCGAAGACCGGCAGTCCGCGCAGCGTCCCGGAGAGGAACCCGGCGGCGAACGCGTCGCCCGCCCCGACCGGCGCGACGACGTCGACGGTGAGGGCCGGGGCGTAGGTGACGGTGTCGGGTGCGGGCGCGGCGGCGGGCGCTCCGGGCTGTGCGCCGTCCCCGGAAACCAGGCCGTCCCCGGAAACCAGGCCGTCCCCGGAAACCAGGCGGTCCCCGGAAGCCGCGCCGTCCTCCCGGTGCAGCACCGTCACCCCTTCCGACCCCTGCTTGACGACGAGGACGGCGGGCTCGGGCAGCGCCGCGCGGATCGCCTCGGGGCCGTGCAGGCCCCAGGCGGCGGCGGCCTCGTCCTCGCCGACGAAGACGAGGTCGGCGCCGCGGGCGAGGTCGAGCAGGGTCTTCGGGCCCTGCGGGCGGCCCTGCCACAGCCCGACGCGGTAGTTGACGTCGAAGGAGACGAGGGGACGGCCCGGGGTGCGGCGGGTGAGGGTGCGCAGCAGGTCCAGGCAGGTGTCGGAGAGGGCGGCGGTGATGCCGGTGAGGTGCAGGATCCGGGCGCCGGCGAGGGCGGCGGGCTCCGGGGAGCCGGGCGCCATGGCGGAGGCGGCGGATCCGGCGCGGTGGTAGACGACCTCGGCGGTGCCGGGCTCCTCGCCGTCGGCGCCGGTGGCCCGCTCCCCCGCGGTACGGAAGTAGATGCCGGTGGGGCGGTGCGGGTCGCGGGCGACATGGCCGGTGTCGACGCCGTGGGCGGCGATGGCGGTGAGGAGGTGGTCGCCGAAGCCGTCGGCGCCGACCCGGGAGACCCAGCGGGCGCGGTGTCCGGCGGCGGCGAGCACGCAGGCGACGTTGGACTCGGCGCCGCCGATGGCGCGCGCGAAGGACGGGACGTCGGCGAGCCGCCCGGGGCGGGACGGCAGGAAGGTGACCATGGACTCGCCGAGGCAGACGACGTCGGCGGGGCTCACGGGGAGTCCGGCACCGTCGGCCGGCAGCTCGCTGCCGGGCGCCGGGAGCCCGGTGCCGTGCGGGGCGGCGCCGTCCTGGCCTGCGGTGCCGCCGGCGTTCGAGGGCCTGGTCACGAGGGTGGTGCTCCTTCGCTGTGCCGTGTGTGGGGGGGGGAAACCGTGGCGGTGCCGGACCGCCCGTCCGGTGTGCGTCGCGGTGGGGACGGTGCCGGGCGGGAAGCCGGGGGGACGGTGCCGGGCGGCGGTGGGCGGTGCGTGCGGGTGGGGTGCCGGGCGCCGGCGGTGCGGCGGGACGGGCCGCCGCGGCCTCCGGTTTTCCGGCCGGGTCCGGCGCGTGCCGGTGCCGTTACGGCCACCGACGCTCACCATTGACCCGGTGCTGGCTCGGATGTTAGACAGCATTAAGCGATATACGCAATGGGTGTTGCACAGGGTGCAACATACTCGGCGGCGCCCGGCCCGTATCGCCCCGGCATCCGCCTCGTGCACCGACGCACCACCACCCCGGCACGCCGCGACGCAGCCCGCGCCCGGCGCCCATCCTTCGAGGAGGCCCCATGGCCGACGACCGGCTCACCGACCGGCCCGCCGCGGACCCGCACACCCCCGCCCCCGCGGCGGCCACCCGGGCGCTCGCCGACGAGCGCGTCGATCACCGCTTCAAGGCACTCCCCCCGGACGCCGAGGGCCGCACCGTCGGTGAGCTGGCCGCCGAGCGCCGCAACCTCTTCGACGGCGGTTTCACCACCCCCGTCCTCGCGCTCTCAGCCGAGTCCGTGGAGCACAACCTCGCGCTGCTGGAGACGTACGCCGAGCGCCATGGTCTGGCGTTCGCGCCGCACGGCAAGACCTCCATGGCGCCGCAGCTCTTCGACCGGCAGCTGGAGCGCGGCGCGTGGGGCATCACCGCCGCCGTCCCGCACCAGGCGCGCGTCTACCGCGCCCACGGCATCGCCCGGATCTTCCTCGCCAACGAGCTGGTCGACCCGGCGGCCCTGCGCTGGCTCGCCGCCGAGCTGGACGCCGACCCGGAGTTCCGCTTCGTCTGCTACGTCGACTCGGTGCGCGGCGTCACACTGATGGACCAGGCGCTGCGCGCCGCCGGTGCCCGCCGCCCGGTGGACGTCGTCGTGGAGCTGGGCGCGGGCGCGGGTGCCCGCACCGGCGCCCGGACCGACGGCGAGTGCCGCGCGGTGGCCGACGCCGTCGCGGCGACCGGCACGCTGCGGCTGGTCGGTGTCGCCGGTTACGAGGGCGAGGTCCCGGACGCCGACCACGGCCGCGTCACCGCCTGGCTGCGCCGTCTCACCGCGCTGGCCCGCGCGTTCGACGCCGAGGGCCGATTCGCCGGGCTGGACGAGATCGTCGTCAGCGCGGGCGGCAGCGCCTGGTTCGACGCGGTCGCCGAGGTCTTCGCGGAGCTTCCCGAGCTGTCCGCCCCGGCGCTGAAGCTGCTGCGCTCGGGCGCGTACGTGTCGCACGACGACGGCCACTACCGCCACCTCACGCCGTTCAACCGCGTTCCCGGGGAGGGCGCCCTCCAGCCCGCGTTCCGCCTCTGGGCGCAGGTCGTGTCCCGCCCGACCGCGCACCAGGCGTTCGCCAACGCCGGGAAGCGGGACGCCGCCTACGATCTGGATCTGCCGCAGGCGCAGGTGGTCCGTTCCGTCCGGGACGGCGCCGAGCGCCCGGCCACCGGCGTCACCGTCACGGGCCTGTCCGACCAGCACACCTGGCTGGCCACCGAGTCCGCCGACGCGCTGGAGGTCGGCGACTGGGTCGGGATGGGCCTGTCCCACCCCTGCACCTCGTTCGACAAGTGGCAGCTGATCCCCCTCGTCGAGGCGGACGGCACGGTCACCGACTTCATCCGCACCTTCTTCTGATCCGCGGCCCCGCCGCCCGGCGGGCCGCCCCCGGCCCCCGGTGGTACGCGCCGATCCCCCGCGCCGCGTACCACCGGGCCCCCTTCCCCTCCCTCCCCGACCGGCGCACCGACCCGGACACCGGCCGCACGCCCGACCGCAAGGCCGACGTACCGAAAGGCAGCCCCTCATGGACACCGTGTTCCGCGACGTACGCGTCATCGACGGCTCGGGCGGCCCGTCCTACCGCGCCGACGTCGCCCTGGACGGCGGCCGGATCGCGGCCGTCCACCGCGAGGGCGACGGTCCGCGCCCGTCCGCCCGCCGCACGGTGTCCGCCGACGGTCTCGCGCTCGCCCCCGGCTTCATCGACATGCACGCCCACAGCGATCTGGCGCTGCTGCGCGATCCGTCGCACGAGGCGAAGGCGGCGCAGGGCGTCACCCTCGAAGTCCTCGGCCAGGACGGTCTGTCGTACGCGCCGGTGGACGACCGCACGCTGGCGGAGGTCCGTTCACAGATCACCGGGTGGAACGGCGACGGCGGTGACGTCGACTTCTCCTGGCGCTCCGTCGGCGGCTATCTCGACCGCCTCGACCACGGTTTCGGCGGCGCCGGCATCGCCGTCAACGCCGCGTACCTCATCCCGCAGGGCACCGTCCGGATGCTCGCCCTCGGCTGGGACGACCGCCCCGCCACCGACGCCGAACTGACCCGGATGAAGCAGCTCGTCGCCGAGGGCCTTCAGCAGGGCGCCGTCGGCCTCTCCTCCGGCCTGACCTACACCCCCGGCATGTACGCCTCCGACGCCGAACTGACCGAGCTGTGCCGCGTGGTGGCGGCGTACGACGGCTACTACTGCCCGCACCACCGCTCGTACGGCGCCGGTGCCCTCCAGGCGTACGAGGAGATGGTGGCGCTGACGCGCGAGGCGGGCTGCGCCCTGCACCTGGCGCACGCCACCATGAACTTCGGCGTGAACAAGGACCGCGCCCCTGAGCTGCTGGCCCTGCTCGACGCGGCGCTGGACGGCGGCGCGGACATCTCCCTCGACACGTACCCGTACACGCCCGGCTGTACGACGCTGGTCGCGATGCTGCCGAGTTGGGCGAGCGAGGGCGGACCGGAGGCGATCCTCGCCCGGCTGCGGGATACGGAGACGGCCGCCCGCATCCGGCACACGATGGAGGTGGAGGGCGCCGACGGCTGCCACGGCGTCCCCATCGAGTGGGACACCATCGAGATCTCCGGGACCACCGATCCGGCGCTCGCGGCGTACGTGGGCCGGACCGTCGCGGACAGCGCCGCCGAGCGGGGTGAGGAGCCATGGACGGTCGCCCGCCGCCTGCTGATCGAGGACCGGCTCGGCCCGACGATCCTCCAGCACGTCGGCCACGAGGAGAACGTCCGCCGGATCATGCGCCACCGCGTCCACACCGGCGGCTCCGACGGCATCCTCCAGGGCGCCAAACCGCATCCGCGCGCCTACGGCACCTTCCCGCAGTACCTCGGCCGTTACGTCCGTGACCTGGGCGTTCTCTCCCTGGAGGAGTGCGTCGCCCACCTCACGTCCCGCCCCGCCGCCCGCCTGCGCCTGCCCGACCGGGGCCTGATCCGCGAGGGCCACCGCGCCGACCTCGTCCTCTTCGACCCGGACACCGTCGCCGCGGGCTCCACCTTCGCCGCCCCCCGCACCCTGCCCACCGGCATCCCCCACGTCCTCATCGACGGCCGCTTCGTCATCGAGAACGGCCGCCGGACGGACGTCCTCGCGGGCCGCGCGATCAGGCGCGCAGCGCCTCGCTCTTGACCGCCGTGACGAAGCGGTTCCAGGCGCCCGCGCCGAAGATGAGGGTGGCGCGGGCGCGGTCCTTGGTGTCGCGGACGGGGATGATGCCGGGGAGGTCGTCTCCGACCTCTACACAGTCGCCGCCGTCGCCGTTGGTGTACGTGCTCGTACGCCACACGACATTGGTCAAATCAGTTCCGTTGCTTGCCATTTCGGAAGTCCTCTGCCGTTGCCTGGATCATCGCCAGGGACGCCGCCGGTGGCAGCGCGGCGGCCCTCACCAGATCGTATGCCTTGAGGTACTGGTCCACGATCTCCGGATCATCGACGGTTTCACCGCTGTACGCGGACTCGATATAGATCAAAGGCGGCTCATCCCGGAATCGCATCGCCTTGACCGAGCCCATCATCAGCGGGTGCGGCCCGCTATTGCACGGAAGAATCTGTGGAACGATCCGGCGACGCCGGCCCAATTCCGCGATGTGGTTCAGCTGTTCGGCCATCTCGCCCAGCGGGAGCAGGGGTTGGTCCAGCACGGACTCGTGCAGAATCACCCAGAACGACGGAACCTTGTGGTCCGCTTCAAAGATCTGCGCCCTCTTCAGTCGCGCGGAGACTTTCTCCTCCACTTCCTCTTCAGTGGACAGCGGGTGAGCCCCCAACACGACCGCCCGCGCGTACGAGGCCGTTTGCAGCAGCCCTGGGACGAGACCGGGATACCACTCCTCAATACCCGTGGCCTCCTGCTCCGCTTCCAACGCCCGCTCGAAGTAATGGGCATAGCCGCCTCGGCGTGACCTCCGGACGTCATCGCATCGCCGCGTGAAGAATCCGTCCGTGCCGAGCACACGGTCCACATGCAGGGCCAATTTCCTCGGCATTCGCCGATATCCGCGCTCGATCTCACTCAGATAACTCACCGAGAAGTAGCAGTCCTTGACCATTTCTTTGAGAGTCAGGCCCGCCTGCTCCCGCTTGTAGCGCAGCTCCGCACCGTAGAAGGCCAGCACACTCTCCGAACCGTCAATCTCTTTGCTTGCAGGCACAGTTCACCACTCCACAGATTGCGCACCGAAAGGGAAGGGCCTTCCACGCTACGCCGATGCGCGCCACGCTGTGAGCAGTTCGTCACAGACCGCACAGGAAGCCGACGCCCATGCCGCACGCCTACCACTACCCCCGCCACGACGACATCGACGACTGCCTCACGGAACTCCGCACCGCGCTCGCCGCGCACGGCATCACGCTCCCCTCCCTCGGCATCGATCTGCCGTCGTACGCCGGGAGTTACACCGCCCCGCTCATCGCCCTCGGGAACTGCAACACCGCCACGGCCCGGCGCCTCTCCACCGCCCTCCACCAGGCCGTTTCCGGGACAGGTACGGAACGGTGACCGCCGAACGCAACGGGGAACGCACCCCGAAGCCACCACCGCCCGGCCCCGAGGACACCCGCCGGGCGGAGCTGGCCGAGGACGTCCGGCGGCTCAACCGCTGGTCGTCCGGCGGGGGCGGACGCCGCTGAAGCGCGCGCCCCGTACGCCTCCGTGCGCGGGGGCGCGCCCGTCACTCCGCGTGAGCGTCGCCCTCGGCGGCGCGGCGGCGTGCCGCCTGCGTCTCCTCGATCCAGTCGAGCAGCGTCCCGGCCCGGTCGGTCACGCCGAGCGCCCCGACCTCGTCCGCCCGCCGCTGCCGTTCGGGGGTGACCTGTCCGACGAAGAAGCCGATCGGGCCGTCGTACAGCCCCTCGTCGCGCAGGCGGCGGGCGAGGGCGAAGCCCGCGTCCGGGTCGCCGTCCCGGGTGGCGTCGGAGAGGAGCAGGTCCACCCGGCGGGCGGCGACCCGCGCCACCACCTCCGCGTCGGTGGTCACCACCTGGAGGTCGGCACCCCGGCGGCGCAGCTCGGTCATCCCGGGCAACGCGTCGGGGTCGTCATCCACCCACAGGACCGCGAGGTCCAGCTCCGGAGCCTCGGCCGGCGGTGGGCCGGTCAGCGGGACGGGCGGGCCGGTACGGGGCTGAGGGAGGAGGAAATCCCTGGTCGGGGCCGGTTCCGGAGCCGGGAGGGGGGCATCGATCGCCGGGCCGTACTCGGAGCGGTCCGCCGCGCGCCATCTCTGGTACAGCTCCTCGTCGTATCCGCCGGGCGGCTGGTCCGGTCGCCCCGGCCGTCCCATGGTGCGGCGCCGTTCCTCCAGGACCTCCAGCACCAACTCCCGCAACGTCGCTTCCTGGTTGGTGAGGCCGGCACCCAACGACGCGGCCCGGTCCTCCCGCTCCGGACTCTGCCGGATCGTGTAGAAGATCACCGGCCCGTCGTACAGCCCCTCCGTCTGGAAGCGCTCGACCATCACGAACCCGGCGGTGTGATCGCGGCGGCGGCTGATGTCGGAGATCAGCAGATCGGGCTTGCGTGAGCGCAGCTCGGCGACCGCCTCCCGGCTCGACTCCGCGTGCCGTACCCGCACCCCTCCCAGGTTCCGCAGCACCGTCGTCACCTCGGCCTTGCGGTCGGGCTGATCGTCCACCCACAGCACATCGAGCGGCGGCCAGGGATGCCCGGGTTCGCCGTACGCCCCGGGCCTGACCCGGAACCGCTGCCCCCGCCCGTCCGGCGCCCCTTGCCCCTGCGGCACGGCAACCGGACCGACGCTCCCGTACGGGCCGTCGTCCCGGTACGCCGCCGCCCCGGGGTACGAGGCCGACCCCGGCCGGAACGGCTCCGGCCGCTGTGCCACCCGGAACTCCGGCGGCAGCTCCGGGTATGCCGCACCCTGCGCCGGGACGGCGTCCGGGCGCCCGCCCTCCGGCGCCGTCACCGGCCAGGCCAGCGGCGACCCGTCGGCGTCGAGCCCGTCCCGCATCCCGGCCAGCACCTCCCGCAGCGGCTCCCAGGCGGCCGACATCCGGGCCGGGCCGTCCCCGGAGAGCACCGGGCCCTCCCGCAGCCGCAGCAGCAGCCGCGCCGCGTCGTCCAGACCCGTCAACTCGTCGATCAACGACGTGAAACCGGCATTGAGCACCAACTCCGGGAATTCACGCGGTAGTTGTCGCTCCAGCACCGCCAGCGTCTCCGGCCCGAGCGTGTCCGGCCCGTCCGGCAGCACCAGGTCGTACCGGGCGACGAACTCCGCCGCCTGCGCCGCGTCCTCCTCGGACACCGCCCCGCGCGGCGTCAGCAGCGTCCGCCGCACCTCCCGGTACGTACGGAACTCCGCGACCACATCGCCGTCCACCGTCCCCGACGGGCCGGTCATCATCCGGTAGAAGTCCGGATAGAAGTACTGGAGCAGCAGCGTGCGCAGCACCGCGTCCGGGCCGAAGTCGCGCCAGACCGGGTTCAGCGTCGCTTCCAGCACGAAGCCGTTGACCAGGCGTTTGATCCGCCGTGGATTGCGCGCGCTGCGCTGCGCGAGCAGTTTGACCAGCGCGTCGTCCAGCAGCGGCGCGACGCCCGCGGTCCGGGCGCACCAGCGGATGTACTCCTCGACGCCCCGCCCGTCCGGAGCCGGGATGCGGAAACTCGTCTGGAAGATCTTCTCCATGAACGCCGACCCGGCGGGCGACAGATCCCGCAGCAGCCCGTTCGGCCCCATCGCGGACCGGTCGCAGCCGACGACGAACGCGAGCCCGGGGACGTCCAGGTAGACCTTCACCGCCTCGCAGACCGCGAGCACCGTCTCCTCCGAACAGCGGTCCAGGTCATCGATGAACACGACCAGCATCCGCCGCAGCTCCCCGGGACGCTGCGCCCACTCCCCCACCAGCTCCCCGATGGCCGTCCGCATCTCGTTGCGCGCCTGCGAATTGACCGACAGGCTCTTCCACAACTCGTCCACCAGCCCGGCGACGCCCAACGGCCCCGCCGCGACCGTCGTGACCGCCCGCACCGCCCGCCACAGCGCCCGCTGCTCCGTGGCCCGCTGGAGCCCGCGCCGCAGCACCCGCCGGTCGAACCGCATCAGGACCGACTTGATCAGCCCCTCCAGCGCGTCCGCGCCGGTCGAGGTCCACGCGTTGTACCAGACGGTGTGCACTTCGGGCTGCGCCGTCAGCTCCGCGTCCACCAGCCGCATCAGACTGCTCTTGCCCATCCCCCAGCCGGCGTCCACCGCCAGCGTGAACGGCGTCGCCGGGCGCGAGGCGACCAGCAGCCCCGCCAGCCGCCGCGCCGCCGCCTGCGCCCCGAGCAGATCCCCGCCCGCCTCCGTCACCGGCTCATCGCTGAGCAGCGAGAACGGAGTGCCCCCGCTCCCCGGGAGATCGCCCCCGCCGTCTCCGCCGCCGTTCCGCCCCGCCGCCATTCCCGCCCCCGCACCGCTGTGCCGCCCGCTGCCACGTCCGTCCGCGCGCCCGTACCCGTTCGCGGCGCCGCGCGCACCCGACCGGGCGCCGGCCGCCGGAGCCCGGAGCGTACCGCCGGACCGGCCCGCCCACCGCCGCCCGACGAAATCCGCAGGTCAGCGGCGGCCGGCCGGACCACCCCACCGCCCCGCCCGGCCCCTTCTTCCCCAGCGGCCCGAACGTGGGCAAGAACACCGGGCGGCCGCCCCCGGGCGCCCGTAAAGTGGCGGACATGCAGGTCATCCAGTCAACGAAGCTCGCCAACGTCTGCTACGAAATCCGCGGCCCGGTGCTGGAGGAGGCGATGCGGCTGGAAGCGGCAGGCCACCGCATCCTCAAACTCAACACCGGCAACCCCGCCGCGTTCGGCTTCGAATGCCCGCCGGAGATCCTGGAGGACATCCTCCGCTCCGTCGGCACCGCCCACGGCTACGGCGACGCCAAGGGCCTGCTCTCCGCCCGCCGCGCGGTCATGCAGCACTACCAGACCAAGGGCGTCGAGGTCTCCGTCGACGACATCTACCTCGGCAACGGCGTCTCCGAGCTGATCCAGATGTCCATGCAGGCGCTCCTCGACGACGGCGACGAGGTCCTCGTCCCCGCACCGGACTACCCGCTGTGGACGGCCTCGGTCTCCCTCTCCGGCGGCACCGCCGTCCACTACCGCTGCGACGAGCAGGCCGACTGGATGCCCGACCTCGCGGACATCGAATCCAAGATCACCGACCGCACCAAGGCGATCGTCGTGATCAACCCCAACAACCCCACCGGCGCCGTCTACGACGAGACCCTCCTGACCGGCATCGCCGAGATCGCCCGCCGCCACCACCTGATCGTCTGCGCAGACGAGATCTACGACAAGATCCTCTACGACGGCGTCACCCACACCCCCTTCGCCGCCCTCGCCCCCGACCTGCTGACGCTCACCTTCAACGGCCTCTCGAAGGCGTACCGCGTCGCCGGCTACCGCAGCGGCTGGCTGGCGGTCTGCGGCCCCAAGGCCCACGCCACCTCGTACATCGAGGGCCTGACGATCCTCGCCAACATGCGCCTCTGCGCCAACATGCCCGCCCAGCACGCCGTGGCCACCGCCCTCGGCGGCCGCCAGTCCATCAACGATCTGGTCCTCCCCGGCGGCCGCCTCCTCGAACAACGCGACACGGCGTACGACCTGCTGACCCAGATCCCCGGCGTCACCTGCGTCAAGCCCAAGGGCGCCCTGTACGCCTTCCCCCGCCTGGACCCCAAGATCTACAAGATCACCGACGACCGCGAGCTGGTCCTGGATCTCCTGCGCGCGGAGAAGATCATGATCGTGCATGGGACTGGGTTCAATCACCCGACGCCGGATCACTTCCGGCTGGTGACACTGCCCAACAAGGACGACCTGACCGAGGCGGTCACGCGGATCGGGGCGTTTTTGGAGGGGTACGGGAAGTAGGGGGCGCAGACGTACGACGCGGAGAGAAGCCGCAGGTCGGGGAGGGTGGGGCCCGCGGGCGCGGGAATGTCCCCGAGTGCCGGTGGCTGACCTCGTCCGCCGAGGGATGAGCCCCGCGAGCGCGGGGATGGACCCCACTGCAACGCGTTCGTCATCGTCGACGAGGCGTACGCCCCGCGGGTGCGGGGATGGGCCGAGCAGGTCACCGGGGCGGAGTTGAGACACCGTACGCCCGCGACGCGGGGATGGCCCCGCCTCGCCACCGGTCTCCGGCTCGGTCCGCAGCAGGCCCCGCGACGTGGGGATGACCCGTGGATGCCGTATTCGTTCACCGTCTCCACGAGACGCCCCGCCGCCGCGGGGGTGGCCCCGACATCGCGGCCCTCCGGGGTTCACGTCTGGTCCGCGCCCCGCGCCCGCGGGGAGGCGACGAGGGGGGCGACGGCCGCCGCCCTCCCCTACCGCACCACCACCATCCCGCACCCGTAAGCCCGCCCGTGCCCGATTCCCCTGGTCAGGACGGATACGAACGTCTCCGGGTCGGTCACCGTCAGCTTGCCGCGGATTTCGGCGCGGGTGAGGCGGAGGCCCTTGTGGGGGGCGGGGCTGGAGATACGGGGGAGCATGCGGATGGCGAGGGTGCCGGGGTCGGTGTCGGCGCCGATGCGGGTGAGGCCGTCGGGGGCGACGGGCGGTTCTCCGACGGGCTGGAGGCGGCGGGCGAACCACTTCTGCACGTGGTCGGGGCGCGTGTGGGCGACCCGTACGCCCCGGGTCTTCGGCGGTGCGCCGGGCGGCGGCGGCTTGCTGTGGACGGGATTGACGACCGTCCGGAAGCCGACCGTCTCGCCCGCGCCGAACGTCCGGTCCAGCGTCAGCGTCTCCGGCTCGGCGGCCAGCGCCTGCCGGGGGATGCGGCTCCAGTCGCCGGGCACCTGCGACTGCACGACGAGGGCGAGCCGCGCCTCGCGGAGGTTCAGCGTCCAGGTCGAGAGGATGCCCATCTGGGCGCGGGGGTCGCGGCTGCCGTCGTCGACCCAGCCGGGGAAGCCGCTCATGACCGTACGGTGCATGTCCTGCGCGTCGATCAACGACTTGGCGGTGTACGGATGCCTGGCGTCGAGCGTCAGCAGGGTCTGGGTGGCGACGAACCGGGCCCCCGCGGGGCGGGGCGCGTTCACGGGATGATGTTCCAATCGCGGGCGAGCGGGTGGATGTCGACGCGGGTGCGGGTCTCCCAGCGCGGGGCGTGCCGCGCGCCGTCGGCGTGGAAGTGCACCGGCTGGTCGGCGACGGGCGCGGCGCCCGGCAGCGGGGTCCGGCTCTCGGTCCAGGCCCACGGCCGGTCGTCCCGCAGCCGCGCGGGCGCCTCGGTGGGCGACGGCAGCAGCGCCACCGACGCGAAGACCTCGGCGAGGGTGCCGGGCACCACGTCCAGCGTGATCTGCCCGGACGGCGGGCAGGACTTCCGGCCCAGCCACAGCAGCCGCGCGGGGTGCTCCAGCGCATGGCCAATCCGCTCCAACCACGGACGGTCCGGGCCCTGAAGGCCCACCAGGAACGCGGCGTCGGCGAGGTACCAGCGTTCGGTGATCATCGCGTTCCGGCGGAGTTCGGCCGAGACGAGCGCCCCGGACCGCGGATCGGCGGCGATGCGCTTGGGCGCGCCGTACCAGCCCTCGATCTCGTGATGCCCGAACGCGTCACCGGTGCCGGCGTCCGTGGTGTGTGCCGCGGCGGCCGCCCGGCGGTGGTCGGTGACGAGGTCGCGGGGGCGCAGCGGATACCTTCCGGCGCCGACCGTGTGGTAGTCGCGGACCGGTTTGCCGGGGTGGTCGGCGCGTACGCCGAAGAGCAGCGGGGCGAGCCCGGCGAGCGGGTCCGGCTCGCCCGGCGCCGCCTCGCGCGGCAGGCCGAGTGCGGCGGCACACATCCCTATGACACCCGATTTCGTGGGCCGGGTGTGGGTGTCGCGCCGCCAGAACCGGCTGGCCACGCCCCAGGACTGCAGCGGCGCCGCGAGCCGCAGGAGCAGCACATGACTCACGGCGTCAGCTCCCCGATCGACGCGACGGACGCCACGCCCGACGCCTTCAGTACGGCGTCGATCTGCGGGTCGTACGTCAGGAAGCGGGCCGTTTCGAGGTCCGGGCGGCGTTCGCTGACGAAGGCGTGGTGGGCCAGCAGCCGACGGACCGCCGCCGGGCCCGCCGGGCCCTCGCCGCCGGGGCTCTCGTCGATGGGGAACTGGAAGGCGGCGGCGTAGTTGTAGGGCCGGTCCCCCTCGAAGGCGAGGACGAGCGCGGGCAGCGACCCCGTCGACGCCGTGGAATTCTTCTTCGCCTCCGGAAAAGCCTCCACGAACGCGTTGACGAATTCCTTCTCCGCCGCCCCGGACGCCTCCTCCGCCTCTTTCCGCGCCATTCCCGCGGCCCGGAGGTTGTTCCGCAACTGGACGCGGTCGAGAACGGCGTGCCGGTAGAAGGTCCCGGAAATCAGCGACTGATAACCGGTCATTCCGGCCCCGGAATCATCCGCGGAATCGAGGAAGTCCAGTGCGTTGCGCTTCCGTTCGAGCTTCGCGTCATCGGCCGCCGCGTAGAAGTCGTCCATCTGCTCCGCCTCGTGGACGGTGAAGGCGTGCCCGCTCTGCACCGCGCCGTCCACGTTCGGAGAGTCGGCGATCTCGGCGAGGAACCGCCCGTAGAGGGCGATATCGATGGCATCGCGCGGCGCGATGGCGAGCAGCACGGCGTCACGGTGGTTCTTGGGCAGCGTGGGAAGGGCCGGCTCGGTACTCCCGGTGGGCGCCTCCTCCGGCGCGGGTTCCGTCTTCCGCCCGCCCTTACGCGCCGCCTTCTTGGCCAACTCCCCCTGGGCACGCAGATAACCGTCCCGCCACTGCCGTAGCTCGTCGGCGTGGGCGTGCACATGGGCGGCGATCCGGTCACCGGCGTCGTCCGGCGCGAAGAGCAACACCTTCGTCAGGTTCGCGACCGTCTTCTTCGCCGGGTCGCCGAACTTCAGCCCGGTCGCCTCGATCACCGCGCGGGTCGTGGCGATGGCCTCCTCCCGCTCCCAGCCGTGCGCGCTCTGAAGCGCCTTCGCGGCGATGAGCGCCCACTCCCGGGTCCGCAGCCCCGTGCTCCGCCCCTCCAGCGCACCGATTCCCGCATTGGCCCGCTTCCGCGCGTGCACCCGCTCGGCCCGCCGCCGCGCCTGACTGCTGATCATGTGCCGCTCCACCCCGCCGTAGACGAAGCTCTTCGGCGACCCGTTCTCATCCCGTACGGGCAACACCGCGACCAGCGTCTCCAGCAGATGCAGCGAGAGAAACCGGCGGCTGCCGCTTCGGGGTTCCTCGGTCACGTACTCGCGTCCTTCCGTTTCTTCGTCCACGTCTACTCGCCCGTCCCGCTCCGGGCTCCCGGCCCGCTCCGCCGCCCCTGCGGCTCGTGGAAGTCCACCGACCATCCGTAGGCGACCCGCGCCCGGCGGTCGTACCAGCGAGTCAGATCATCGGTGAGTCGCGTCCAGGAGGGCGGCGCCTGCTCACAGGAGCGCAACCGCGTCACCGTGTGCTGCAGATGCCGCCAAGGGATGCGCCGGCTGGCGACCACCCGCGCCAGCAACCGCTGCGCCCCGGGGTTGTCGGGCCCACGCCCCACCCCGTCCCCGATCCGCCGCGCCGCCGCCCCGAGACTGCCCGAACCGTACGAGGGGACGGAGCGCCCCTGGTGATAGACCCCGAAGAGGAACGCCACCTTCTCGAAGGTCTCGCGATGCCCTTCCGAGGCGAACCACCCGGCCCGGATATGGGCGTCGGTGGGGCGGGTGCGGCGCAGGTCGGCGAGTTGACCGTATTCGCGGTTGTGCACAAGATGCGTCAACCAGGCCGTGAGCTGTTCGCTACCGCGCTGGTCGGGGACGGGGGCCGTCCATTCCGTCATGCGCAGTCTCCCCTCTTCATCGCGTGTACGTCTCCCCCCGGACTTCGGCGGGCGCCTTAGGGGAGACCAGGTCATCGCGGAACCGCCGCTCGGCACGGGCGCGGGCGTGTAGCCCCTTCTCGTTGCGAGGCAGCGAGTCGAGGCGGTTGCGCAGGAATTCCCCTGCAAAAAAGCGGAGTTCGCGCGCGTACTCGAGCAGGGAGAGCGGTACGGGTTCGCCGCAAGCCGTCGCCTCGAGCAGCCGCAGGAACGGCTCCTCGGCAGCTGGCCAGAATTCCTGCCGCGCATCGAACCGATCCTGCTGTGCGGGCCGGTCGGCGGGCTTGGGGTTCGGATACTGCATCTTCCACGCTGCGTACGCCGCCCGTTCCAACGAGCGGGCCAGATACTCGGCGATCTCCGATCCACGCCGCGAGGCTACGCACAGCTCCTCACCCAAGCTCGGCGCGTACGGAAAGGCGCCCTCCGTCCAGGACGAGGCGACGGTCTTGTTGGCAAGGAGGCCGACGGCCCACAGCATGCAGGCCGGACCGTCGCCACCCTCCGAAAAAGGCAGGCGACTCAGCCGCCCGAACAACCCCGTCGTCTCTTCCCTGGCCGCGGTGTACAGGGCGTGGGCGTCACGCCACAGGGCACGGGTGGGCGACGGCCACAGTGGTTTGACGTGACCGTTCAGCTGCCGCATAGGAACGGCGTCCTCGAGGTCGCGCTCCGGGTCAAGGTCAAGGAGTTCGCCCGCACCGATCAGTACCCGATCGACCACGACGGGCTCGCCGTCCTTGCCCGGCGCCGGCCTCAGCAACACCGACCGGCCGAGGTAACTGTGCAGGTCAGCGGGGCCCGAGGTGGGGCGGGGCGGTGGCTTGACGGTAAAAGTCCGCCGCTCCACGCCATCGTCCGTCCAGGAATTGTTGAACCGCCCGGCAGCGCCACCGGCCGCCGGATAGAGGTTCATTCGCAGAGTGTCACCAAGCGTGCACCCCTGCACCACGACGCGAATCCTGCCCTGGAGCCGCCCGGCAGCAAGGTTGGTCAGCTTCGGACCCAACTCCTTACCGGAGATCCGCGCCCGGCCGGCCAGCCCGTAGACGTGCTGCGTCAGCATCGCCCGGAAAGCCTCGGCGGCGGTCAGCTGCGTGGGATGTTCCAGATGATGGTGATCGAGGAACTGGACGTAATCACCGACACGTTCCAGAACCAACTGCGCGGGGCCGGTACCGTGCTCCTCCATCAAGGGCTTCAGGAGACTGTTCTGCCCCAACGGCCGCTCCGGGTGGAAGAGGTCCCACGCGTCACAGGACTGTACGGCCAGCCATTCCGCAACCGCCCCGAGCCCGCGCCGCTCAGCGACCCACATCCGCCACTCGTCGGTGGACGTGGGAAAGGCCCCCGAGGCGAAGCAGATCGCGAGCAGGTAGTCGAAGAGGGCGACACCTTCACCAGGAGTGGTACGGGAAATCCCACTCAACTCTTCAGCATGGGAAAGCACTTCCAGCAGAGAAAGGTCCGCCACCTCGCCCTCCAGACTGACGGCTGGCACGCAGGGCTGATACCTCGGGTCCCAAGAGGGGCGCTCGTCAAAGGAGGGATATACGTCGGGCAAGGCTGACTACCAGTCTCATCAAGCATCACGTAGGGCGACCGATGAGACGCTAACAGTTATGCGAATGAAGGCGGGCGGGATCGGCGGATCCCCTCTCGCCATGGAGGTGAGAGATCGCCAGCCCCCGCTCACGCGGGGAAGAAAACGCGCCCGAGCCACGAACGCACGTGACGGGCCACTCCTGCACAAGCAGGAACGATCATTGGCAGAACAAGCCGCGTGTACCGAACTAAAGCAGGATGAGCTCGGCAGTATGCAATGCTGCATCGACCGGCCCGCGCCGCCACCCCGGCAAGGGTGGCGGCGCATGAATGGCTGCACGATCGCACGCATCCGCGACTACGGATGTTCCCGAGCGGCCATCCGGTAGGCCGGTCTCGGCACGTCAGGCCGAGACCGGCCACATCAGCACGTGGCGCACCCCGCCGGCTCCCCGGGCCACATCAGGCACAGGCAACACGACAGGCCCCACCACCACCAGCAGCAGGTCACTCTCGCCCTACGCCCATAGCTGCGGCCACGTCGTTTCCAACCCTTTCCCCCTCCTTCATGCGCGAGCAGCACGATTCGCACAAATATCTCCTCTACCGCCATCGCGAAGTGCGGCGCACCCCGTCTTCAGCAGATAGTGACTCCCAGTCGGCCACAGCTTCGGCAGTGCCACGCCCCCCATTTGGGTGAAGACCTCCTGCAGCAGCAGGAACCTCAAAGGGATCGCGCCACTGGCGCGCGTGACTTCCGTTTCGCTGCAACTCACGCGCGCATGTGGCGCGACCCCCTCTGTCGCTGCAATCAGGAGCACAACCACCCACACGGAGCAATCGAAAATCCCCGTGCCCCTCTCATCGCCGCCCCCGCCCCACCATGATCCGCAAGGTTGCCCGGGCGTCGCGGCGGCGGTCCGGGGCCGGGGCGAGGACGGAGGTAAGGGCGACGGTGGCGAGGACCGCGGTATAGGTGGCCGTTTCGGCGGCGGCCAGGGCCGTGGCGTCACGGAGGAGGGTGGAGAGGACGGACATGGTGAAGCCTTTCGGTTGCGCCCGGGGGTTCGTCCGCTGGGCTGTGGCATCACTTTGGCTGCCGAGGAGGCCCGTCCTCCAGGCCGCATCTCCTCGCCTCGTTATGAAGTTTGCAGGTCAGAGCGGCGCGCCGGATACATAGTGAACTGCAGATGAAGAGAAGTGGGGGAATGGTGAAGATGTCTGATCTGTCCCAGGCGTGGCAGCGGGTCGTCGCGGAGTGGGGCATCGCGCGGTTCCTGGCGGCGCCCTTCAGCGGTGAGACCGAGTTGGCGGCCACCGGGGCGTTCATCCGTGCCGAGGACGGTGACGGGCCCTCGTACCTGTGGTGGCAGGGGCCGCCCGGCGCAGGGAAGTCGGCCCTGTTGAGCCGGGCCGCGGTGGGACAACCTCCTGAGAACGTCGACGTCGTGGCCTTCTTCCTCTCCGCGGCCGAAGGCCGGGACAGCGCCGGTGACTTCGTACGGGAGATGAACCGGCAGTTGACGCGGCATCTGGGAGGGCGGGTGCCCGGCGCCCCGGGCGGCATTTCCCCGCGAGCGCTCCAGGTTCTGTACCGGCAGGCGGCGGCGCGTTCGGCTGCTGCGGGGCGCACCTTGCTGATCGTGGTGGACGGGCTGGAGGAGGACGCCGCGTGGCGCGAGGGCATTCCCGACGGGGAGCGTCCTCGGCACAGCATCGCGGCGCTCCTGCCCCACGTCCCGAAAGGGGTGACGGCCGACAGGAGCGCGGGCGCGATCCGTGTCCTGGTCGCCGGCCGTCCCGCCGCGCGGCCGCCCGCGGATGTGCCGAAGCCGCATCCCTTGCGCAGGCCGGGGACGGTACGCCTGCTCAGCACCCGGGAGTCCGAAGACGGCGCCGTCCACGCCGTACGGGAGGCATGGGCCCGGCGGAACATGTCAGCGGTGGAGGAGAAGGTGCTCGGGCTGATCGCAGTGGCGGGGCCGGGGCTGCGGGCGGAGGATCTGGCGCAGGCGGCCCGGGTCGGACTCGGTGTGGTCAAGCGGCTGTTGCGGGAAGGGGGTGGCCGGTATCCGGTGCCGGACGGATCGGGAGCGTGGCCGGGCGGGCCCGGTGCCGAAGCAGCGGTACGCGTCGCACGGGAGCGCGCCGACGCCGGGACGCTCGCTCTCTGTACCGGCCTGCTGCACACATGGGCGGACTTCTGGCAGGGCGAGCAGTGGCCCGAGGACACACCGCCGTACCTCCTGGGGCCCTACCCGCGTCTGCTGTCCGGCACCGACCGCCTCGCTCCGTACATCCTCGACCGGCATCGTCAACTGCGGATGGTGGCGCGGGGGCGGGTGGGCGAGGCACTGGCACAGCTCACGCTCGTGGCGGAGGCAGGCGGCGGCGACCTGGGAGTTTCCTATCAGGTGGCCCTTTCGCGGGCACTGCTCTCCTCACGCGCCCGGCGCGTACCGCGGGAGTTCGTCGGACTGTTCGCGCGTGCCGGTGAGGCGTGCCGTGCGCGGGAGCTGGCGCTGTCGGCGCCGGACCCGGCGGACCGGGCGGTGCTGCTCACCGACGTGGCCTTGGCGCTCGGTGGCGTGGCGGAGGCCGGGGAGGCCGCCGAGTGGGCGGGCGAGGCGCTCAGGACCGCACCGCTCGGCGCCGAGCGGGACGCGCGGCTGGAGGCGGTGGCCCGCGCGGGGTACGCGTTCCGGGGCCGCGGACTGCGGGATGCGGGCAACGCCGTGTTGCGTGCCGTCGTCGCCTGCGAGGCGATGGCGTGGCGGTCGCGGATCCGCGCCGCGCGGGAACTGGGGGCGGAGCACGCGGATCTGCTCTCCGGACTTCCGTCATACGCTGCCGAGTTGGCGGCCCGGGGTCCCGAGGAGCAGGCAGCGGCGCTGGAGATCTGGACGGAGGTGGCGCGGGGCGCCCGGGACGAGGCCGCGATCGCCGCGCGCGACGGCGTCGAGGAGTTCTGTGACGGGCTGGAGCCGCAGACCGATCTCGTACAGATCGGTCTGCTCGCGCTCGGGGCCTGCGCATTGCTCCCGAACCGGCGGCGGAGGGGTCGCGAGCTGGCACGGTCGGCGCACCGCGCCCTGCTCTCCGCCTTTCAGAACCCCGGAGCGCTGCCGGATGCCGCTCGGTCTCAATTCGCCCTGGAGCTCGGGACGGTACTGACGTACGTGGTCCAGGCGATGCACGCGGCAGGCCTGTCCACCGATGTCCGGCATCTGCTGGAGGCGGTACCGGCCACGGCACGGCGCGACCTGTTCGACGAGGACGCCGTGGCGGAGGCCTGGCGAGCGTCGGACACCGCTCTCGCGGCCGAGGGGAAGGGGAAGGGCGGAAAGAAGGCGCCGGACGACACCGAACCGCCGCCGGAGTACCTGACACCGAACGAACGGGACTCCCTTCGGGAGGAGTTGGCGAAGCGGCCCGAGGCGGGACACCGGCTTCTCAACCACGCTTTCGCGCGCTGGTCCGGTCATGAACCGGTGGCGGACACCGCCACCTGGGGGCCGGCCCTGGTCGGCGCCCTCGCCGCGACCGGACACGCAAGCGTGGCGGTGAAGCTCGCCGGGCGGGCGCGGGGCCCGGCCGGGGCGGCCAGCGGGTCGGCCGTCGTCGCGATGCACTGCGCGGTCGGCGGACACCACGCGGATGCCGGGCGGTACGCGCGGGAGGCCGCGGAGCGGGCCGGGACCGCTCCCGACGCGGCGGTGTGCGGGCTCCTCGCTCAGGCGTTCGCGTACGCCGGGGAGGAAGCGGCCGCCCGGACATGGATGGAGGGCATGGCGCGGGCCCCTCACGACCGGAACGCGCAGGCATGGGCGGCGGTGGCCGTGGGACTCGCCCGGTACGCACCCGAAGCCGCCGATGCCCTCGCCGAGGAGCGACTGGCCCCTCCGCGCCCGAACCTGCCGACGATGCCGGACGTACCCCGCATGCGGGACGCGGCGCTGCGGCGAGTGGTCGCGCTGCTGCCCGCCCTGCCCGACCCGCGCCACCCGGACACACCAACACACACCGCACTCCGGAGGCTCTGCGGCACCGGCGGAACGGTCCTCCAGGACCGGGATCCCCACACCGCGCTGCTCCTCCTCCTGCTCCACGAGACCGGCTGCTGTCCCGGCCTCGTACCGCAGAGTCAGATCCATGCCTACGAGCGCCACCTGGCCGCCACCCGTCTGGCGAGCGGCCGACCGATCGCCGAATGGGCGGTCCTCCAGGCCGTCCGCGGCGACGTCCGGGCGGCGCGGGCCACGGCCGGACTCGCCGGGGCGCCGGACGAGCGGGCCGCGGCCCTCGCAGCGGTGGCGGCCCACCTCGCGGGCGTCCCCGTGATCGTTCCGCTCGCGGAGGGCTGGTCCCCGCAGCGGGTGCCCGTGCTCCGCTACCTCGCGGTCGCCGGTGCCGTCGGCCCGGAGTCGTCCCGTGACGAGGCCGAGGCCCGGCGCCTCGCGCAGGAACTGCTGGCCGGTCCGCACTGGCGGTACGCGCTCCCGCTGCTGCCCCGGCTGGCGCCGGAGAGCGCCGCGCCGCTCGCGGAGCTGGCCCTGGCGCATACGCGGCCGTGAGGGCGGAAGCAGGGCGGCCGGAACCGCTGGCGGCCGTTACGGATACGGGCAGGGCCTCGCGGCGCCCGTGCGGGCCCGCCGTCGGGGACGCCGCGCGCCGCCGGCCCGGGGGCCCGCAGCCACGGAGGCCGCCTCCGGCTCACGCCTCTCCCGAGCCAGGCCAACTTTAGACTCGATCTAAGCTAAGATAGTTTCCTGGACGTATTCAGGAGGCTGTCCCATGTACGAACCGATCCGTTCCAAGTCGGTCCACACCATGGCCGCGGCCGGGGACTTTCCGCACCGTTCGCGCGCGGAGGAGCTGGACATCCGCCTCGCCGGGCATCTGACGGCGCTGCTGACGGTCACCGATGAGCTGCGGGCGCTGACGCCCGGGGCCGACGGGGAGGCGCTGGCGGCGGCCGCCGAGCGGATCGCCGGGCAGGTGGCGCGGCTGCGCGGCGGGCGGTATCCGCTGCGGGCCGAGCCGACCGGCGGGGAGCCGGCGCGGGCGCGGGCGCTGCACCAGCGGGCGTACGCCCTCGCCGGGCACGCGCTGACCGTCGCCACCTCGCGGAACGACGCGGCGGCCACCGCCCTCGCGACCGAACGCCGCGCGGCCCACGCCGCCCCGTCCCTGCCGGACCTCGCCACGGCGTGAGCGGTCAGGACGGACGCCGGGCCCGCCCCGGCACCCGGACACACCGAGGGGCCCCGCACCGCACAGGTGCGGGGCCCCTCGGCCCGTTACGGCGCGCCGTCACACGGCGCCACCGGACTCACCCCAGCCGCCGCACCAGCGCCCGGTACTCGTCCCACAGCTCCTTCGGGGTGTGGTCGCCGAAGGTGTTGAGGTGTTCGGGGATCAGGGACGCCTCGTCGCGCCAGACGTCCTTGTCGACGGTGAGGAGAAAGTCGAGGTCGGCGTCGGAGAGGCCGAGGCCGTCGGTGTCCAGGGCGTTCTTCGTCGGGAGGACGCCGATGGGGGTTTCGACGCCGTCGGCCTTGCCGTCGAGGCGCTCGACGATCCACTTCAGGACGCGGCTGTTCTCGCCGAAGCCGGGCCAGACGAAGCGGCCCTGGTCGTCCTTGCGGAACCAGTTGACGTAGTAGATCTTCGGCAGCTTGGCGGGGTCCGCGGACGCGCCGACCTTGAGCCAGTGGCCCATGTAGTCGCCCATGTTGTAGCCGCAGAACGGCAGCATGGCGAACGGGTCGCGGCGCAGCTCGCCGACCTTGCCCTCGGCGGCGGCGGTCTTCTCGGAGGCGACGTTCGCGCCGAGGAAGACGCCGTGCTGCCAGGTCAGCGACTCGGTGACGAGCGGGACGGCGCTGGCGCGGCGGCCGCCGAAGAGGATCGCGGAGATCGGCACGCCCTTGGGGTCCTCCCACTCGGGCGCGATGATCGGGCACTGGCCGGCGGGGACGGTGAAGCGGGCGTTGGGGTGGGCCGCCGGGGTCTCGGAGTCCGGGGTCCAGTCGTTGCCGCGCCAGTCGGTGAGGTGCTTGGGCAGCTCCTCGGTCATGCCCTCCCACCAGACGTCGCCGTCGTCGGTGAGCGCGACGTTGGTGAAGACGGAGTTGCCCCACATCGTCTTCATGGCGTTGGCGTTGGTGTGCTCGCCGGTGCCGGGTGCGACGCCGAAGAAACCGGCCTCGGGGTTGATCGCGTAGAGACGGCCGTCCTCGCCGAAGCGCATCCAGGCGATGTCGTCGCCGATGGTCTCGACCGTCCAGCCCGGAACGGTCGGCTCCAGCATCGCGAGGTTGGTCTTGCCGCAGGCCGACGGGAACGCGGCCGCGACGTATTTCGCCTCTCCCTGCGGCGGGGTCAGCTTGAGGATCAGCATGTGCTCGGCGAGCCAGCCCTCGTCGCGCGCCATGACGGAGGCGATGCGCAGCGCGTAGCACTTCTTGCCGAGCAGCGCGTTGCCGCCGTAGCCGGAGCCGTAGGACCAGATCTCGCGGTCCTCGGGGAAGTGCGAGATGTACTTGGTGGTGTTGCAGGGCCAGGGGACGTCCTCCTGGCCGGGCTCCAGCGGGGCGCCCAGGGTGTGCACGGCCTTGACGAAGAACCCGTCGTCACCCAGCTCGTCGAGGACGGCCTGGCCCATGCGCGTCATGGTGCGCATCGAGACGGCGACGTACGCGGAGTCGGTGATCTCGACGCCGATCGCGGAGAGCGGCGAGCCGAGCGGGCCCATGCAGAACGGCACGACGTACATCGTCCGGCCGCGCATCGAGCCGCGGAAGACGCCCTGCTCACCGGTGAAGATCTCCCGCATCTCGGCGGGGTCCTTCCAGTGGTTGGTGGGGCCCGCGTCCTCCTCCTTCGCGGAACAGATGAAGGTGCGGTCCTCGACGCGGGCGACGTCCCGGGGGTCCGACGCGGCGTAGTAGGAGTTGGGGCGCTTGACGGGGTCGAGCTTGGTGAACGTGCCCTTGTCGACGAGCTCTTCGCACAGACGCTGGTACTCCGCCTCCGAGCCGTCGCACCAGACGACCCGGTCGGGCTGGGTGAGAGCCGCGATCTCGTCGACCCAGGCGATGAGTTCCTGGTGACGGGTGAGGGTGGTGGGAGCCGCGTTGTCGCGCGCCACGATCGCTCCTAGATGAGGGTGTGGACGGATGGCCGCCGGGCCCGGCCGAAGGGCGCCGGCCCGGGACATCCGCTTCTTTGGTTGGTTGCCCCTTGGGGGCTGCGACCCGGACGCTTCGTGACCGCTCATCCGGTGCCGACCGCACTCATTTGATCATCCGACCCCGGCGGGCATCTGTCCAGGGGGCCTCGTGGTGACCGTCACCACTCGCGTCCGTACGTACACCCGCGGCGAAAAGCCCTCGTCAAGCGCGTACCAAGCGCACGTCAAGCGGGACTTGGCGCCCGCGTGGAGAAGGGGGCCGCGTCTTTCTCGCGCCACCGCTCCGGGCGCCACCCGTCCGGCCCGCGGCGCTCACCCGACCGCCCCGGCACCCCGCCCATCCGGGTCCGGCCACCCCCGGCCGGGTGGTCGTCCGACCGGGAACTTACGGTGCCGTAGATAGCATGACCGGCATGACTTCCGCGCCCGATGCCGCAGCGAGCCAGTCCCCCTCCGCGCCCGCGGCGGCCGAAGCGGTCCCGGCGGCCCCCGCCGCGGCGACCTCTCCGCTCAAGCCCCGGATGCGGGGATGGCTGCACGCCGGGATGTTCCCGGCCGTCCTGCTCTCCGGCGTCTTCCTCACCGCACTCGCCGACAGCACCCGCGGCCGGGTGGCCTGCGCCGTCTACACGCTCTCCGCCTGCCTGCTGTTCGGCGTCAGCGCGCTCTACCACCGCGGGAACTGGGGCCCGCGCGCCGGCGGTGTGCTGCGGCGCCTCGATCACGCCAACATCTTCCTGATCATCGCCGGTACGTACACCCCGCTGACGATGCTGCTCGTCCCGGGCAGCCGCGGGCAGATCCTGCTGTGGGCGGTGTGGGCGGCGGCGCTCGCCGGGATCGCGTTCCGGGTGTTCTGGGTCGGCGCGCCGCGCTGGCTCTACACCCCCTGCTACATCGCGATGGGCTGGGCCGCCGTCTTCTTCCTCCCCGACTTCCTGCGCACCGGCGGTATCGCCGTCCTCGTCCTGGTGATCGTCGGCGGTCTCCTCTACAGCGCGGGCGGCGTGATCTACGGCATCAAGCGCCCCAACCCGTCCCCGCGCTGGTTCGGCTTCCACGAGGTCTTCCACTCGTTCACGCTGGCGGCGTTCGTGGTG
Organism: Streptomyces sp. NPDC027185; assembly: GCF_055567035.1. Taxonomy (NCBI): domain Bacteria; kingdom Bacillati; phylum Actinomycetota; class Actinomycetes; order Kitasatosporales; family Streptomycetaceae; genus Streptomyces; species Streptomyces sp. NPDC027185. The sequence goes on from NZ_JBVHRF010000002.1 coordinate 726,020, forward strand.
CACTACGTCGGCATCTCGCTGGTCGCCTACTCGCACGGCTGACACCGGTGACCACCGACCGCGCCACGCAGCGGCCCGCCGCCGGGCTGCGGGAGCGGAAGAAGCTCCGCACCCGGCAGGCGATCCGCGACGCCGCCTACCGCCTCTTCGACGCCGAGGGGTACGACGCGGTCTCCGCGGAGCGGATCGCGGAAGCGGCCGACGTCTCCCCCAGCACCGTCGCGCGGTACTTCCCCGCCAAGGAGGACATCGTCCTGCGGGACGGGTACGAGGACCTGCTGGTCGCGGAGGTCGCCGCCCGGCCCTCCGGGGAACCGCTGCCCCGGGCGCTGCGCGCCGCCGCCCTCGCCGTGGCCGCGCGGCTGTCCGCCCGGGAACTGCGCGAGCTGCGGCGCCGCGCCCGGCTGATCCGCGACGTCCCGGCCGTCCGCCGCCGCACCGCCGACCACGCCGCCCGCGCCACCGCCCGCCTCGGCACCGTCCTCACCGCCCGTACCGGCCGCCCCGCCGACGACCTGGAGACACGGGTGATCAGCGCAGCGCTGGTGGCCGCCCTCCAGGAGGCGCTGCTGCGCTGGGCGGACGGGCCCGGGGCGGCGGGAGCGCGTCCGTCCGCCGCCGCCCGGGGCGAGGAGTTGGGGACGCTCATCGGTCAGGCGCTGGACGTCCTGGTGCGGGGGCTGGTCCCGACGCCGGTGACCGGGCCGGCGCCGGTGCCTGCGCCCGCGGGCCCGCCACCGCCGTCGCCTTCCGCGTCGCCGGCCTCGCCCGCGTCCTCGTCCTCGTCCTCGTCGGAGTGACGCGGCGCGGCCCGCGCCGGACGGACGCGGAATCCTCCGCCGGAGAAGCCCTCCGGGAGCGCCACCCCCACGTGTGACGGCCCTTCCCGGCGCGGTACCCGCCCCGGGGTGAACGGACCGGCCGGGCCTCAGCCCGCCGCTCTCCCGCCCTCTGCCGCGCCGCCCGCGCGCAGCGCCTCCTCGATGCCCGCGGCCCAGGCGAGTACGGCCGGGTCGGAGCCGGACGGGCCCACCAGCTGGAGGCCGAGCGGCAGCCCGTTCGCGGCGCGTCCGGCGGGCAGGCTCACCGACGGCAGACCGGCGTTGCTCCACGGCAGGCACATCACCGACGTACCGGTGGAGGCGAGGCCGAAGGGCGCCGGGCCGGTGGCCGCGGGGGTGATCCACGCATCGACACCGGCCGCCCGCCGGTCCGCCTCCAGCCGCGCGCGGAACTCCGTCCGCCGCGCCCGCGCCCGCGCGTACGCGGCGTCCGTGACGGCGTGGCCCTCGTGCAGCGCGTTCGCGGTCTGCTCGCGGTAGAGGTCGCCGAAGCGCGCGTACCACTCGGTGTGCGCACGGGCCACCTCGTAGCGGTTCATGGTGAACAGCTGGGTGACGACCGCCTCGAAGTCGTCCATCACCGGCACCTCGACGACGGTGTACCCGGCGCGCCGCAGCACCTCCCGCTGCGCCTCCAGCGCGGCCAGCGCCACGTCGTCCGCGCGGCGCAGATACGGGCCCGCCGGCACGCCCAGCACCGGCGGCGGTCCGGACGGCGGCGGCTCGGACGGCCAGCCGTCGCAGAGCACCGGGGCGGCCAGCGTGACGCCCGCGACGTCCTGCGCGTACCAGCCGACGGTGTCGAAGCTGACGGCGTTGGGGATCACCCCGGCGACCGGGACGCGGCCGAAGGTCGGTTTGAAGCCGGTGATGCCGCAGTACGCGGCCGGACGGATCATCGAGCCGACGGTCTGGGTGCCGAGGGCCAGCGGCACCATGCCCGCCGCGACCGCCGCCGCCGAGCCGCTGCTCGAACCGCCCGGCGTGTGGGCGACGTCGTGCGGATTGCGCGTCGGGCCGGGCGCGGTGACCGCGAACTCCGCCGTCACCGTCTTCCCGGCGAGCAGCGCGCCCGCCGCGGCCAGCCGGTCCACGACGGCCGCCTGCGGTCCGGCGAGCACCCCGGGCGGCAGCGCGGAACCGGCGCGCGTCGGCAGTCCGTCGGCCCGGATGATGTCCTTCACCCCGACCGGTACGCCGTACAGCGGCGGCTTCGCGGGGGCGTCCGCCCACGCCGCGGCGGTGCGCTCCGCCGCGGCCCGCAGCCGGGCGCGCCGGTCCGGTTCGGGGACGAAGGCGAGGAGGTGCGGTTCGACGGCGTCGATGCGGTCGCAGGTGCGCCGCGCCGCCGCCACCGGGTCGTCCGCGCCGGACCGCAGCGCCGCGGTCTCCTGAACGAGTGAGCGATGCCGGAGCAAGCTGTCCACGGCGGCAGGCTACCGCCGGACCCGGCCGGGCGGGGCGGAAGCCGCGGGGCGGCCGTGGGCCCCGCCCCACCGGTTCAGCCCCGGGCTCACAACTCCACGATCACCGCGCCCGTATGGCGTCCCTCGGTCAGCCCCCGCAGGGCGGCCGGGGCCTTCTCGATGCCGTACAGCCGGTCGTGGGGGAAGGTGAACGTGCCGTTCCGCAGGCCCTCGCCGAAGCGGGCGGTCCACTCCGGAATCCGGTCCAGATGATCGTGGAGGGTCACCCCGCGCAGGGTGATACCGCGGCCGAGCAGCGAGAACGCGTCGATCTCCAGCGGGGCCACGCTCTCCCCGGCCATCTGGGCGGCGAGCGCGCCGACGACCGCGATCCGGGCGCCGCGGCGGGCCACCGCGAACGCGGCGCGCAGCTGCTCACCGCCGACGTTGTCGAAGACCGCGTCCACCCCGTCCGGCGCGGCGCGGCGCAGCTGCTCCTCGATCGGCCCGGCGCCCCGGACCACGACCGCGTCGTAGCCGAGGGCCTCGATCAGATGGTCGGCCTTGGCCTGCGAACCGGTGCTGCCGATGACCCGGGCGGCACCCTGCGCCCGCGCGAACTGCCCGGCCAGCGAGCCGACGCCACCGGCCGCCCCGGTGACGAACACGGTGTCGCCGGGCCGCACCTCGGCGCCGGTGACGACCCCCAGCCACGCGGTGGGCGCCTGCGAGAGGTACGCGGCCGGATCGGGCAGCACCCCCGGCTCGACGCGGTGCGCGCCCGCCGCGTCCACCAGCGCGTACTCACGCCAGCCGAGCCGGTGGTGCACCAGATCACCGATGGCCGCCTCACCGCCGGGCGCGGCGACGACCTCGCCGACGGCCGGTCCGCTCAGCGGCTCACCCAGCGCGAAGGGTGTGAGTGGCACATCGCCGGGCTCGCCCATGAGGGTGCGCATCACCGCGGCGACGCTCATCAGCCTGTTCCGCACCAGGAGCTGTCCCGGCGCGGGCTCGGGGACCGGCACCTGAACGATCTCGAAGTGCGCGTCGGTGAGCGGCCCTTCGGGCCGGGCCGCCAGATGGACTTCACGTGCGGTGCGCTGCGTCATGTACCGATCTCACGCCCGATCATGTACCGGAGTCAACTCCGTCATGAGGCGGAGGACCTTCCGACCGAGAGACCCGGCCCCGCCCAGGTCCCCGCAGCTCAGCGCAGCGACCCGCGCAGCCGCCCGGTCAGCTCGTCCGGGTCCGTCACCGGCCGCTCGCAGGTGAAGTGGCGGCAGACGTACGCGGCGGGGGCGCCGTCGACCAGCGGCCGGCCGTGGAGCAGCGGTACGGCGTCCGCGTCGTGGGTGTCCGGCTCGCCGACCGCGACGACCGAGCCGGGCACGGTGCCGAGCAGCGCGGCGCGGTGCAGCGCCCGGGTGGCCGGGTCGTCCGGCGGGCCGACGACGGCGATCTCCCGGGGCCCGTCCACCGCCGCCTCGGCGACGGCCAGTCCCCAGCCGATGAACCGCGGCGCCCGCTCGGCCAGCGCCGTCACGACCGTGAGCGCCTGCTCGGCGGCCTCCCGGTGCGCGGTGCTGCCGGTGAGCGCCCCGTAGGTGAGCAGCGCCCCGGCGGCGGCCGTCCAGCCGGACGGGGTGGCGTTGTCCGTCGGGTCCTGCGGGCGCCTGATCAGCGCCTCCGCGTCCGCCGCCGTGTCGTACAGCGTGCCGTCCGCGGCGCGGAACTGCACCAGCACCGTGTCGAGGAGGAGGCCCGCGAAGTCCACCCAGACGCCCTCGCCGGTGACGGCGGCGAGGGTGAGGAAGCCCTCGGCGACGTCGGCGTAGTCCTCCAGGACGCCGTTGTTGTCGCCGGGGACGCCGTCCCGCGAGGTGCGGTGCAGCCGGGCCCGGCCGTCCATGTGGACGCGGACGAGCAGGTCGGCGGCGTCGGTGGCCGCCTGGACGAGGTCGGGCCGGTCGAAGTACGCGCCGGTCTCGGCGAGCGCGGCGACCGCCAGCCCGTTCCAGGCCGCGACGATCTTCTCGTCCCGCCCGGGGCGCGGCCGCGTCTCCCGCGCCGCCAGCAGCCGCTCCCGCACCGACCGCACCCGCTCGGCGTCCACCGGGCCGACGCCGTCGGGCAGTTGCAGCACCGAGGCGCCCTCCTCGAAGGTGCCCTCCTCGGTCACCCCGAAGTACGCGGCGGCGAACTCCGCGTCCGCCTCCCCGAGCGCCTCCCGCAGCTGCGCGGGCGTCCAGACGTAGTACGCGCCCTCGGTGTGCCGCCCCGTGCCGTCGTCGCTGTCCGCGTCCAGCGCGGAGGCGAAACCGCCCTGGGCGGTCCGCAGTTCACGGACCAGGAAGTCGGCGGTCTCCAGTGCGACCCGGCGGGCCGTGCCGGATCCGGTGACGCGCCAGAGGTGCGCGTAGACGCGGCAGAGCAGCGCGTTGTCGTACAGCATCTTCTCGAAGTGCGGGACCGTCCACGTCGCGTCGACCGCGTAGCGCGCGAAGCCGCCGCCGAGCTGGTCGTAGATCCCGCCGCGCGCCATCGCCTCGCAGGTCGCCCCGGCCATCTCCACCGCCGCCTCGGAGTCCGTCCGCCCGTGGTGGCGCAGCAAGAACTCCAGCACCATCGACGGCGGGAACTTCGGGGCCCCGCCGAAACCGCCGTGGACGGCGTCGAACTCCCTGGTCAGCGCCATCAGCGCCCCGGCGAGCCGCTGCTTGTCCACAGGCGCGGCGGCCGACAGCGACCCGAGCGGGGCCCGCCCCGCCAGATCCGCCGTGATCCGCCCGGCGACCTCCCCGACCTCACCGCGCCGCTCCGCCCAGGCGCTGCGGACCCCCTCCAGCACCTGCCGGAACGACGGCATACCGTGCCGCGGCTCCGGCGGGAAGTACGTACCGAAGTAGAACGGCTCCCCGTCCGGCGTCATGAACACCGACATCGGCCACCCGCCCTGCCCGGTGGCCGCCTGCACCGCCTCCATGTAGACGGCGTCGACGTCCGGCCGCTCCTCCCGGTCCACCTTGACCGACACGAAGTGCTCATTCATGAACGCCGCCGTAGCCGCGTCCTCGAAACTCTCGTGCGCCAGCACATGGCACCAGTGACAAGCCGAATAGCCCACGCTCAGAAACACCGGCACATCCCGCCGCCGCGCCTCCTCGAACGCGTCGGTGGACCACGGCCACCAATCGACCGGGTTGTCTGCGTGCTGGAGCAGGTAGGGCGACTGCTCGTCGGCCAGTCGATTCATACCGGCATCGTCGCACAACTCAACCGCGCTGATCAGCAAGGAGACACCGCGCCCGGGGCGGTGGGCCCGGCCCCGGGCCCCTGTCCCGGGCGGGCGCCCGCCACTGCGCGGTCCGGCCCGGAAACGGGAAAAGGCCCCCTGCTCGACGAGCAGGGGGCCCACGCGGCCCGCCCCGCTCAGCGGCGGTGGCGGGCGGTCAGTTCCTCCAGTACCGGGACGAGGTCGGCGGGGGAGGGCATCTCCTCCCATTCCTTGTGCAGCGCGGCCGCACCGTCCTGGAAGGACCGGTCCTCCAGCAGCCGGGTGAGCCCCTTCCGCAGGGCGTCCGCGGTGAACCGGTCGCTGTCGATCACCAGTCCGGCGCCGCTGTCGGCGACGTGCTTGGCGATGGTGGTCTCGCCCCAGAACAGCATCGGCGTGATCAGCTGCGGCACCCGATGGGCCACCGAGGCCGCGAACGTGCCGCCGCCACCGTGGTAGATGACCGCCGAGCAGGTCGGTAGCAGATAGCTCAGCGGTATGTACTCCACCAGGCGGACGTTGTCCGGCACCGCGGCGAGGGAGTCCCGCTGCGCGGCGCCCACCGTGGCCACCAGCTCCACGTCCAGCTCGGCCACCGCCTCGACGACCTCGGCGAACGAGACACCGCTCTGCCGGAAGAGCTGACGGCCGCGCCCGCCGACACCGAGGGTGAGGCAGACCCGCGGCCGCTCGGGCCGCTCGTTGACCCAGCTGGGCACGGAGGCCGTCCCGTTGAAGGGGATGCGGCGCATCGGGACGAAAGGCAGGTCGACCGGCAGCTGCATCCCCTTCGGCATGGGGTCGATGGTCCACTGCCCGAGCAGCAGCTCCTCCTCGTACTCCAGACCGTAGGGCGCCAGCATGCCCTCCATCAGGGCGTTCACCGGGTCCTCCGCGGGCTGCGCCCCCCGCGCCGCCAGATGCTTCCGGGACCGCGCGCGCAGCCAGCCGATGTTGTCGCGGCCCCACAGCATCCGGGCCTGAGCCGCGCCGCTGACCCGCGCGGCCACCGCGGCAGGAACGCAGAACTGGTCCCACACCACCAGGTCCGGCTTCCAGCTGCGGGTGAAGTCGACGAGGTCGGGCAGGACCTGGCGGTAGAGCGACAGGACCTTGCACATCCTCTCCCACTGCTCCTCCCAGCCGGAGGTGTCCGCGGTGTCCAGGAACAGGGCGTCGTCAAGGCTGTCGGTCAGGTCGGGATTGGTGTTGAACTCGACCACCGAGGCCAACTTGTCGCGGGAGCCGAGAGGCACGGCCGCGAGCCCCGCGTCGGTGACGAGGTCCACGGCGTCGGGGTGGATGGCCACCCGTACTTCGTGGCCGGCGTTCTGCAGGGCCCAGGCCGGCGGAACGATCGGGTGCACATGTGCGGTGGCGGGAAAGACGGCGAACAGAACACGCATGAGTGCTTCTCCGTTGGGGTGTCGTGCGGGGAAGGCCGCGGGCCGCTCCGCCCGTCGACGGGCGGGCGGGCCGGCGGTGACGGGCCCAGCGCAGCGGCTGGGGGCCGGAGGTGCTCACCCGGCCGCGAGGAGCGCGGTGAGTGAGGCGTCCAGGTCGCGGCGCGGCTCCCAGCCCAGCAGCCGCCGCGCCAGGGAGATGTCCAGCATCTGGCAGTCCACATCACTGCGGGGGGTGTCCGTCCGGGCCCGTTCGATCAGCCGGACGGGCAGCCCGCTGAGGTGGACCAACCGCTCCGCCACGCGGCGCGCGCTGACCGCCGCCCCGCTGCCGATGTTGATGACGCGCCCCGACACCTCGGCCCGTGGCGCGCGCGCCACGGCGAGTACGGCGTCGGCGACATCGCGTACGTCGACGAAGTCACGCTCCGCGTTCAGCGGGCCGAGGACCAGCTCAGCGCCGGCGGCGTCGCCGTCCCGGCCGAACCGCTTCAGGTGCGCCGCGATGTCGCCGAGGAGACTGCCGGCCGGCATGCCCGTGCCGATGATGTTGGCTATCCGCAGCACGACGCCGTTCAGCTCGGACGCGCCGGCCGCCTCCAGTACGCGGCGTGCCGCCTCCACTTTCGAGCGGCCGTAGGCGTTGACCGGAGCCGGTGTCCGCTCCTCGGTGATACCGGCGTCCCTGCTGCCGGGCCCGTACTCGTGGACGCTGCCGAGCTGGATCAGCAGGGGCCGGTGCGGCAGCGTCCGCACCGCCGCCACCAGGGCGGACACCAACTCCGTGTTGGCTCCCCACATCTGCTGGCCCGACATCTTCCAGTAGCCGCCGGCGGCATTGACGAACACGTCCGCCCCGGTGTCGGCGAGCATCGCGGCGAGCGCCGTGGGCCCTTCCGCGAGCAGATCGAAGGCGATGGAACGCTCGCCCTCCGGACCGCCGCCGGCGGCGGCGCCGGGCAGGGTCCGGGAGACGCTGACGACCCGGGCACCCGACGACCGGAAGGCCGCGCGCAGGTTCCGGCCCACGAAGCCGCTGCCTCCCAGTACTCCCACACAAGGCTGCTCATATGTCATGTCGAGATCCCCACACGCGTATGAGCGCCACCGGTGACGCGGTGCTCCGGCGAGGCCCGGCCGCTGGGGCGGACAACCGCCGGCGGTCCCGCTTCCCGAACGTGGTGGCGGGCAGGGCATACGGGCAGAACACTCCTTTCCCGGCACCGCCCGCGGCGCTCTCCGGTCCGCCCCGGCGCCGGGAGAAGTCCGGGACGGGCCGGTCCGGGACACCCCTGACCGCCATGCCCGGAGGGTGGGCCGGGGCGTCCAGGGCCGTGGCCCGGCCGGGCCCCGCGCCCCGTGCTGCCTTCGAGAGCTTGCCCATGATGTCTCCCCTGTCGGTGGTGAAGGGTGTGCCCGGCCGGCTCGCGGGCCCCGGCGGCGTGCGGCGCGGTGCGGGGCGTCGGCGGGTGGGCGTTCAGGCCGCCGTGGAGGGATCAGCCGTGGCGAGGAAGGCATCGAGCACCCGCCGGTAGTAGCCGGGGCCGAAGCCCATGGCCGCCGTCTCCGGGACGAGGGCGCGCAGCTTCTCGGTGGAGATGACGTGGTGGGCGCCCGCGTCCTCGTACCGGCGGCGGACCGACAGGCCCAGCCGGGCCTCCAGGTGATCGACGATCCGCTCCACCGGCACGGCCGTACCGGAGGCCACATTGACCGTCTCGCCGCAGATGCCTTGGGTGAGCAGCCGGTCGATGACGGTGACCACGTCGCGGACGTCGATCAGGTCACGGACGGCGGCGCGCTGGATGCGCACCGTGCCCTTGCGCATCTGCTGGATGAGGGCGGGGATCAGCTGGTGCGGGGGCTGGCCGGTGCCGACGAGGTGCCCCAGGCGCAGGATCAGGTGGTCGGCACCGGAATCCTGCAACCGGCTCTCCAGCGCGAGCTTGTGCGCGCCGTACGGGGTGCAGGGAGTGATCGGGCTGTCCTCCCGGCCCGGCCCGTCCACCGCGCCGTACATGCCGGTGGCCGCGGTGGAGAAGAAGAGCAGCCGGCGTCCGGTGGCACGGCACCGGTCCGCGGTCCGCGTCAGCAGTGCGGCCTCCCGGGCGAAGTCGGCGTCCGAAGTGCCGCTGGCCCAGGAGACACCCGCCGCCAGGGCGACCGTGCCCGGGTGGCGGTGCGCGAGAGGGCTCAGGTTCCGGGCGAGGAATCCGTTGCCCAAGATCTCCATGGTCATCCGCGGGCCTCCACGAATTCCTTCATCGACGGTGATGACGTGGCCGAGCAATCGGTCGGCCGGGGTTGGGGGGCACGCCGCCCCGGGAGCTGCGGTCGGTGCCGCTGCCGGCGGGGGTGCCCGCGCCCGGTGCAGCCCGGTGCCGCCGGGCGGATCCATGGGAAGAGGGGTCTCACGTCTGCGAGCCGCCTCCCCGCGTGATGCCCTTCCACCAGGCGGGGTTGTCCCGGTACCAGGCGACCGTGTCGCCCAGGCCCTGGTCGAAGGGGATCCGCGGGGCGTACCCCAGCTCCTCGCGGATCTTGGTGTCGTCGAGGGCGTAGCGCAGGTCGTGCCCCTTGCGGTCGGCGACCCGCCGGACCCGGGACCGGTCGGAGCCGGTCAGCGCGAGCAGGCGCTCGGTGACGGCCCGGTTGGTCCGCTCGTCACCCCCGCCGACGTTGTAGACCTCACCCGCCCGGCCCTTGTTCAGCACGAGGTCGATCGCACGGCAGTGGTCGTCCACATGGAGCCATTCGCGGATGTTGCCGCCGTCCCCGTACAGCGGCACCTGCTCCCCTTCGAGCAGGTTGGTGACGAAGAGCGGGATGAGCTTCTCGGGGTGCTGGTAGGGCCCGTAGTTGTTGGAACACCGGGTGATCGAGACGTCCACGCCGTGGGTGCGCCAGTACGACCGCGCCAGCAGATCCGACGCCGCCTTGGACGCGGCGTACGGGCTGTTGGGTTCCAGCGGCCGGTCCTCCGTCCAGGACCCCTCGTCGATGGAACCGTAGACCTCGTCCGTGGAGACGTGGACGACGCGCCGCACCCCGCCGGCGAGGGCCGCGTCGAGCAGCCGCTGGGTGCCGGTCACATTGGTGCGGACGAACTCATCGGCCGCTTCCAGGGAGCGGTCCACGTGCGACTCGGCGGCGAAGTGGACCACCGCGTCATGGCCGGGCAGCAGCCGGCGCAGCAGCGCGCTGTCGCAGATGTCGCCGCGGACGAAGGTCAGGCGCGGATGCGCCCCGGGGAGGTTCGCGCGGTTCCCGGCGTAGGTGAGCTTGTCCAGGACCGTGACGTGCGCGCCCTCCCACTCCGGGTAGCCCCCGTCGAGATGCGTGCGCACATAGTGCGAGCCGATGAAACCGGCGCCGCCGGTGACCAGGATCTTCCTCATGCCGCTACCTCGATTCGCAGATGGTCACCGGCGAGGGGCCGGTGGTGGGGTGCTTCAGCCTGAGCGGCGGCGGATCAGTTCTCCCCCCACTCCAGGTAGATGATCGGGGATTCACGGTGGGGCAGCTGACGCAGTTTCGCGTTGCCGAGTTCCATGAATTCGGCCAGCGCCTTGGTCTCGCCGGGCCATTTGGGGTGGGCAAGTTCATCGAATGCCAGAATGCTTCCCTTGACCATGTGCGGCCGGATGGCGTGGAGGATCTCCAGCGTGGGCTCGTACAGATCGACATCGATGTAGGCCAGGGCGATGACCGTCTCCGGATTCTCTTCCAGATACTGCGGAAGCGTACTGCGGACGTCTCCCTGCACCACGAAGCTGCGCTGGGTGTGGCCATAGGGTTCGCCCAGTTCATGGGCGGCGAGCACGGCACGGAGGTGATCCACCTCGCCCTCGGGGACGGCGAACCGGCCGGCGACCGCGCTGGGCGTCGCGCGATCGATGTCAGCGATATCGGGAAATCCCGTGAAGGTGTCGAAGCCGACCACGCGGCGGAGCGAGTTGTACGGCTCGTAGATGCTGCGAAGTGCGGTGAAGGAAGCGAGATGACGTCCGTGGAGAACGCCGAACTCCATGATCACACCCGGCACGTCGGTGACCATCCGGTACAGCGCGTCCATGGCCAGCAGGTCGGCGAGTTGGTGGCGGCGCAGGTACACCGGCAGGTTGTCGATCAGGTACTCGGGCGGGATCGGCGTCTCGGCCAGGAGTTTGGTGAGGCGCAGGCGTGACTCGCGTTCCTGCTCCGACTCGTGCGGGACGACCTTGGGGTCCTTGTAGTCACTGTTCATCATGCTCTTCCTCTCTCGTTGTCCGTCGGTTTCTGAACGGCCCGAGGGCCGTGGAGCGGCGCGGACCCGCGGACCACGGCGTGGTGGTGGTCTGGGCGTCAGCCCTGGTCGCGCCGCTCGCGGTAGCGCGGGGTCTCCGCTGCGACGGGTGGCTCACCGCGCCCCTTCGCGGGCGGGACGGTGCGGGACCTGTTCGAAGGCCACCCCGGTCAGCGCCCTTCGGCGGGTCCCGCTCCGCCGGCGGGATCGCTGCCTTTCACGAGCGGGGGCCGGTCAGTCCCTGCTCCGCCCCTGCCGCGACGCCCAGTCGGGCCTCCAATTCCAGGCAGAGCTCGTAGTCGGGGAGCAGTCCGCGCTCCGCTGCCTGGTCGAGGGTGGGTGCGGCGGCGTCCCGCTCGGAGAGGATCGGGTCGATGTCCTCGGGTATCGGCAGGCCGAGCGCCGGATCGAGCGGCGAGAGCGCCAGTTCCTGCTCTGCGACGTACGGGGCGGAGGTCAGGTACGACATCACGGTGTGGTCGGTGAGCGCCACGAAGGCATGACCGACACCGACCGGCAGGTACACGGCGCGGAACCCGGACTGGTCCAGGAGGACGGCTTCCCATTTGCCGAACGTGGGCGAGCCGCGCCGGATGTCCACGGTGAAGTCCAGGCTCCGCCCGCTCGCGCAGTAGACGTACTTGGCGGCGCCCGGCGGTGCGACGGTGTAGTGAATTCCCCGGACGACGCCTCGTCGGGACAGGCTGTGGTTGCCCTGGGCGACCGCGAACAGCGGCCCGCCCCGGGCCGTTTCGAAAACCGACTGCTGAAAAGGAGCGACGAACACGCCGCGTTCGTCGGAGAACGTCCGCGAGGTGAATTCCAGCGCGCCCTGCACAGCGAGCTTTCGCGCTTCCATGTATCCCTCCGAACAGGAGCTGAAATGGGCAAGGGAAATCTTCCGCGCACCGCACGGCAAAGCCGGGGCGCCGGTGGGGAAAGAAGCGATCGGGCGGGCCACGCGGGGCTGGCACGGGATCGCGGACAACCGAGCGCACGCGAGGTGAACACCCTGCTTGCGGGCGTCCGGGATTCATCGGGAAACGATGACGTCATGCGAACGGGAACGTTCAGCGGTCCGCCAGATCCGCCAGCGCGCCGACCATCCGGTGCGGCGACGGCATGGCCGTGATCTCGTCGCGGAGCGCCTGGGCACGGGTGGCGTAGGAGACGTCCGAGACGGCCTCGCGGCACGCCGCGCCGACGGCGTCGGGCGCGTCCTCGCCGGTCCTCAGTGTCACGGCAGCGCCGTAGCCGGCCAGGCGCTCGGCCGCGTCGGCGAGCATCGCCGCGCCCGGGACGATGACTTGCGGCGTCCCGGCGTACATGCCCGTCAGGCTGGTCACGCCGCCCCCGTGGTGCACGAGCAGATCGCACGTCGGGGCCACCACGTCCAGGGGGAACCACCCCGCGCGCACCTCGCCGCAGACCTCGCGCAGGTCGGCGGCGAGGCCGTCGGGGGCGGCGATCAGGACCTCGGCGTTGAGCGGGGCCAGCTCGGCCACCGTACGCGTCAGGAAGTCGAAGAGCTTGTGATGGCCGTCGCGGGTCACCTGGCTGCCGGCGGTGAGGCAGATCCGGCGGCGGCCGCCGCGGGTGTACATCCACGGTTCGAGCTGCCGTTGACGGTTCGCGGGGACGTACCGCATCGGCGCTGCCGGGCGGGCTGCGGCGGGCCGCAGACCGGGCGGGCACACGTCGATGAACAGATCGGGCTCCGGGAGGTGCGCCAGTCCCAGCTCACGCAGTTCGGGCCGGAGTTCCTCCTCGGCACCGGGGTGCACATGCGTCGCGTCGATCGCGTCCCACGCCAGCCGCACCCACGGGACCCCGAGGTGCCGCGCCAGCAGCGGCGCCGCGTACGTCATGGTCCCGCCGACGACGACGTCGGGGCGCCACGCCGCCGTGAACTCCTTGAGGGCGCCCAGGCTCGCGGCGGCCATACGGCCGAACCAGCGGCCGGTGAACACCCCCTGCTCGGCCACCCCGGCGCCGAGCGGCGGTGGCACCGGCCGCCCCTGCCGGTCCCGGGAGATGAAGTGCCGGAGCGGCAGGCCGGTCGTCGCGACCGCCGGAATCGCCGTCGCCTCGGTGGCGGGCATCAGCTCACTGTTGGCCGCCATGAAGATCTCGTGACCGGCGCCGCGCAGTGCCGTGGCGAGCGGGGCCAGCGAGAACACGGTCGCCTGGCCGCCTCCGGTGGCGAAGAGAACCCTCATCGACATGTCTCCCTAACGTGAGCGGGTTGCCAGGTCCTCTAGTACGCCGACCACTTCGCTCGGGGACGGCATGGCGGCGATCTCCCGGCCGAGCGCCTGGGACCTGTCCTTGTAAGCCGGGTCCTCGATGAGTGTCCGGAGGGCCTTCGCGACGCTGCCGGGGGTGACCTCGTCGGGCAGCAGGTTGATCGCGGCGCCGTAGTCGGCGACGAGTTGCGCGGCGCGCCGGACCTTCTTCTCCTGGGGCAGCAGCAGTTGCGGCACTCCCGAGATCATCGCGGTCTGGCCGGTGAGGCCGCCGGCGTGGTGCACGATGAGGTCGCAGGTCGGCATCAGCACATCCAGCGGAATCCACCCCGCCCGGATGCCGTCGCACTGGTTGCGCAGTTCGGCGGCGACCTCCTCCGGCGCGGGGATGACGATCTCGGCGTCCAGGACGGCGAGGCTGTCCACCATGCTCCGGATGAGTTCGAAGTTGTTGTCCCGGGCGGCCATGCTTCCGCCCGTGACGCACACCCTGCGCCGCTCACCGCGGGTGTACATCCACGGTTCGACGGGATTCTGGGAGTTGATGGGGACCCACCGGACCTGCTGGGCTGGTGTGGCGCCGGACCACCGGACCCCGGGCGGGCAGTTGTCGATCAGCAGATCGGGCTGCGGGACGCCGTCCAGACCCAGCTGCCGGAGTTCCGGTTCGAGCTCCCCCTCGCTGCCCACATGGATACCCACGGTGTCCAGCGCGGCCCAGGTGTGCCGCACCCACGGCACCGACAGTTCGTGGGCCAGGAGCGCCGCCGCATAGGCGTGCGGCCCTCCGATCACGATGTCCGGGCGCCAGCCGGCCGCCACCTCCCGCAGCTGTACCAGGCTTTCCGCCGCCACCCGCCCGAACCAGCGGCCCGTGTACCGGATGAAATCGGGGTGGTCCACGTCGTCCGGGACGGTCTCCCGTTCCCCGTTGCGCCGCGTGGCCTTGATGTCGGCTATCGGGGTGGTGGTGGCGGCGACGGCGGGCAGACCGAGCCCGGCCACCACCGATGTCCGTTCCTTCAGTGTCGACATGAAAACCTGGTGCCCCTCATCACGTGCCGCGGTCGCGAGCGGGGCGAGAGCGAACGCGTTGGACGGGGTGGGGCCCGCGACGAACAACATCTTCATGGGCGAACCGTTCTCTTCTCGTCGTGTCGGGGGGGCTGCTTCCCGAAGGGAAGCGGGAGACAGGTGAGCAGGCCCCGGCCGGACCCGCGAGGAGCGGAAAAAGCTCGCGCCTGCCGACGGGTACGCGCCGCCGGGGCGGCGGCATTCCTCCGGGAACCACGAGCGGCGCACTGCCACCCGATTTCAGCCGTGGGCGTGGGAAAGAGCGAGGCTTTCCAGGTCGGAGGCGATCCGCGCGGGGGACGGCATGGCCGCCATCTCCGCACTCAGGGATCCGGCCGCCTCGGCGTACCGCGGGTCTGTGAGCAGTTGGGTCAGCGCCTCGCGGAGAAGTCCCGGATCGTCCTGGTCGGCCACGGTGTCGAAGCTGATGCCCGCGCCGGTGGCCGCCAGACGGTCACCGTGCGCGAAACAGTCGGCCATCTGCGGGAGGACGAGCTGCGGCAGCCCGAAGAGGGTGGCGGTCATGGTGGTGGCCGCACCGCCATGGGTGATGATCGCGTCGCAGGAGCCGAGGAGCAGATGGAGCGGGACGGGGTCGACCATCCGCACGTTGGCCGGCACCGGTCCGATGCGCTCCCGGTGCTCCGCGCCGACGGTGGCGATCACTTCGACGTCCCGCATCTTCGCGAACGAGTGCAGCAGCGCCCGCACGAAGGGCACCCCGTTGTAGACCAGGGTTCTTCTGCCGAGGGAGACGGCGACCCGCTTGGTACGCGGGTCCGGCCGGTCCCACTCGGCGCGCAGCCAGGACGGCAGCATCTCGCTGCCGTTGAACGGCACGTAGCGCACCGGGGTCCCGGGCTTCAGTTCCGGGAGCTGCAGCGCGCCGGGGCAGGAGTCGAGGACCACCGTCGGCTCGGGGAGGGTTTCCAGCCCCAGCGTCCGGCAGGTCCCGCGCAGTTCCTCCCTGGCCGCGGGGAGCCGGGGTGTGCCGATCGGATCGACACCCCAGCGGTGGTGGACGACCGGGACCCTCAACAGTGCTCCCAGCATGAGTGCGCTGTACTCCAGCGGGTCAGAGATGATCAGTTCCGGGCGGAAGGAGCGGGCAAAACCCAGATAGTCCCCCACCATGGTTCTCGCGTGCTCGATCCACACACCTCCGAAGCCGCCCTTCGTGCCGCGCGGCCGGGATTCCAGCGGGCGTTTCCCCGGCGCCAGGTCGCCGAGCACCATCCGTTCGGTGTCGAACGGGTCGCCCAGGCTCACGAAGTTCAGCCCGGCCGTACGGGCCGGTTCCGCGCTGTCGGGTCTTCCCAGGACGAGCACCTCGTGGCCCGCGGCACGGAGGGCCCAGGCCACCGGCACCAAGGTCGCCAGGTGGCTCGGGTCGGGAGTCGTCATCACCAGGACGCGCATTCAGCTCTCCTACTCACTGGGCGAGGGCGGACAGCGAAGACACCAGCGCCGCCGGAGTGGGCTGGGACTCCGTCTCGTCCCGCAGTTTCCGTGCGGCGACCGCGTGGGCGGGGTCCGTGAGGAGCGACGTGACGGCCGCACGGATCGCCCCCTCGTCCGCCTGGACGTTGGACAGGGACCGAGCCGCACCGGCTCCGGCGATCCGTCCGGCGATCACTTCCTGATCCAGACCTGTGTGGATGGCCAACTGCGGGACTCCGGCCGTCAGCGCGGTCATGGCACAGCCGGCGCCCCCGTGGTGGACGACCACATCGCAGCTGGGCGTCAGCAGATGCAACGGCGTGCGCTCCAGCAGCCGCACGCCGGGCGGAAGCGCTCCCGCACGTTCCATCCGTTCGCGGTCGGCGCCCGTGAGCAGCACGAGGACCTCGGCGCCCAGCCCTGCGAGCGCGTTCACCACACGCGGCACCGCGAAGGAAGCCGGCCCGTAGATGCCGCTGACGGAGGTCCCCCACACCACGCACACCCGCGGTCCGGCGGCACGGCCCTCGCCGTGCGGCAGCCGTGCCCCGGGCCCGTTGTACGGCACATGCCGGACGGGCAGCCGCTCCGCCTTCAGGGGTGGCCGCGCGCTTGCGGGAGAGGGGTCGATCACGTGCTCGTAGACGTGCGGCCCCATCTGCCCCACGCCGTACCGGGGGAACGCCCCACCGGGGTCCATGGGCACGAAGCTCGCCCCGGGTGGTGCTCCCGGTACGTCGTCATTCGGGCCGACGGGTCCCCACAGCTGCAGCACGGCGGGAATATCCAGGACTTTCCCGACGAGCGGCCCTTCGAAGCTCATGAGGTCGTGGACCACGAGATCGGGACGCCACCGGCGCGCGAATTCCACCGCGGCGTCACTGCTCCGGGTCGTGACACCGATGGCCCAGTCATGATTCTCCCGGGACCATGCACCCATATCGAATTCATCGAGCGAGTTGAGCGGGTCCCCGGTGAGCGGGTGCAGCGGGAGTTCCGAAAAGGGCCATGAGCCGAATTGGGCCATGCGGAAATTGTGCAGCCGGCCACGCACCGTCATGTCCATGGCCTCGAGAACCGGAACCGGCATGAGCCCCGCGCCGCTCACCGGCTGCGTCTGGCACGGCGTGCAGACGACGTTCACCTCGTGCCCGGCCGCCTGCAACGCCCACCCCAGGGGCACCATGGAGGCCCAGTGTCCGGGCCAGTTGGACACGGCGAACAGAACCCGCACGCGAACTCCTCTCGAATGGGCGAATCGCTTCGAACCGGCGAATGGCCCGGCCGGGACGCTGTCGCCGCACCTCGCCCCGCGGACGAGGGCGCGCCGCCTGCCCGCACGTCCGGCATCGCGACGGCAAGGGGGATTCCCGCCCCGTCACGGCCTGAAGCCGTGACGGGCAGTGCCGAAATCCCGTGGCGGCCGACCGGGACACTGCAGCGGAAGGTAATGAAGAGTTTCTTCGCTCCGGCCCGCAGAAAGCAACCGCATCAGTGCGTGAATTTCATAAAGAAAACCAGGAACGGGTCAGCAATCACAGAGGAAATCCAAGAGAAATGCCAAGGAATCATAAATGGTGACACCGGTCACACCCTTGGGTGCCGCGACCGGAACCGCGGTGGCGGGGCGGCCGCGAGGAAGCCGGCCCGACCGCCGCGCAGTGGCGGGTCAGCGGCTGGTGACGCCCGCGTCCCACATGTCCTGCAGCGACTGCCCGAGTCCGAAGCGCGGGGCGAAGCCCAGCAGGTCGCGGGCGAGCCGGATGTCGGCCTGGATCCAGTCGGCGCCCAGGCCGCGCACGCCGCCGTGCCCCGGGCCGTCCTCCTCCGTGACGCCGGAGTCCGGCAGACCGGCGGCGGCGAGGCAGTGGGCGACCAGTTCCCGCATGGGCACCGCGATCCCGCTGCCGACATTGAACACCCGCCCGCTGACCGGCCGTTCGGCAGCCGCAACGCACACTTCGGCGACATCGCGCACATCGATCCAGTCGCGCCGGGCGTCGACGACGCGCACGGAGAGTGCGGCGCCCTGCCGTGCGGCGCGCAGTCTGGGGAGGAGCTTGCCCGGGAAGCCCGCCGGGGTCGGGTAGGGGCCGCAGGTGTTGACGAGCCGGAGGGCGACACCCTCGACGCGGCCCGCGCGGGCCGCGTCGAGGACGGTCCTGGACGCGGCCAGCTTGGCGTCCGCGTAGGCGTTCGCGGGCCGCGGCTCGATCTCCTCGTGCAACGGGACCCCCGCCTGGCCGGGCCCGTACTCGTGGATGGTGCCGATGTGGACCAGCCGGGGCCGCCCCGGGTTGCCCTCCAGGGCCGCGACCAGTGTGCGGGCCAGCCCCTCGTTGGCGGCCAGCAGCTCGGCGGCGCGGCCCGCGCCGCCGTCCGCGGCGCTGGTCAGGTCGGTGGCGCCCGCCATGTCGGTGGCGTTGACCACGACGCTCGCGCGGACGTCCGCGTCCCGGAACAGCGCGTCCAGCTCGGCGGCGGACGCCGTGAGCAGGTCCAGGGGACGGAACATGTGCTCCGCCACGTGCGGGGCGGGCCGGCGGGCCACGACGACGACGCGGTAGCCGTGCCGGGCGAAGGCGGCACAGACATGCCGTCCGATGCAGCCGGTGCCTCCCAGCACGACCGCGGTCGGGGGCCGGGACGGGGCGGGGTCCTGCATGGGTCCTCCGGAGGTGGGTGGGCGAGGAGAAGAAAGGCTGCCGGTGCCGGGGCCGGGGCTCAGCCGGCCGGCGCGGTCGGGCGGGCCCGCGCTTCGTACACCCCGTCCCCCTCGACGAGGCCGACCAGGTAGGACCCGTAGTCGGTGCTGGACTGCTCGGTACCGAGCCGGCGGCACTGCTCCGCGCTGATGTAGCCCATCCGGAAGGCGGTCTCCTCGACGCAGCCGATACGTATGCCCTGGCGTTGTTCGAGGATCTGAACGTAGTGGCCGGCCTCCAGCAGGGAGTCGTGGGTGCCCATGTCGAGCCAGACGAACCCGCGTCCCAGCTCGGCGAGATGGGCCCGGCCCTGGGCCAGGTACGCCTTGTTCAGATCGGTGATCTCCAGCTCGCCACGGTCGGAGGGGACCAGTTCCTGGGCCATCCGGACCACCTCGTTGCTGTACATGTACAGGCCGGTGACCGCGATGTTGGAGACCGGGTCGGCGGGCTTCTCCGTCAGGGCCGTCAGCCGCCGGTCGGCGTCCAGTTCGGCGACGCCGTAGCGCCAGGGGTCGTTGACCGGGTAGCCGAAGAGCGCGCAGCCGTCGAGGCGGGCGGCGGTGGTACGCAGCAGCTCGGAGAAGCCGTGGCCGTGGAAGACGTTGTCGCCGAGGATCAGCGCCACGTCGTCGTCGCCGATGTGGTCGGCTCCGATGAGGAACGCCTCGGCGATGCCGTTGGGTTCCTTCTGCTCGGCGTACTCCAGCCGGATACCGAGCCGGGAGCCGTCGCCGAGCAGGTCGCGGAACATGTCCAGGTGGCCCGGCGAGGAGATCACCAGGATGTCCTGGATGCCGGCGAGCATGAGCACGGACAGGGGGTAGTAGATCATCGGCTTGTTGTAGACCGGGAGGATCTGCTTCGAGACCACTCCGGTCAGCGGCCTGAGCCGGGTGCCGCTGCCACCAGCGAGGATGATGCCCTTCATATGCCTGTCTCCGTCGGATTCTGCGACTGTGTAGGTTTCTGTGACTGTGGCAGTACCTGTTCCTGCGGTTGCCGATGCCGATGAGGTGGCCTCAACTCCCCCACAGGGGACGCCCGTGCGACCGGCCGCACCTCCCCTCCATCGGCGCGTCACGGCGGGCCGGCGCGCGGCGCCCGCTCGCGGGCGCCCGGGAGGGCCGGACGCTCAGGTGAGCAGGTGCAGCTTCTCCACGCCCGTCACATTGGCCCCCGGCATGAACTCCGGGTCCCGCGCCGGGTCGCGGCGCAGCGCCGGGAAGCGGTCGAAGAGGATGTTCAGGGCGAGCATGCCTTCGAGGCGGGCCAGCGGCGCACCCATGCAGAAGTGCGCGCCCCTGCCGAACGAGAGGTGCTGGATGTTCTCCCGGTCGAGATCGAAGGTGTGCGGGTCGCGGAAATGACGCTCGTCGCGGGCCGCGGCGGCCGTCCACGTCATGACCACCGACCGCGGGGGGATCTCGGCGTCGCCGATCCGCGCCGTCTTGGTGGTCACCCGGCGCAGCGTGGACAGCGGGCTGAACAGCCGCAGCGACTCCTCGATCGCGGTGGGGATGCGGCCACGGTCCCGGCGTACGGCCGCCATGGCCGAAGGGTGGGCATCCAGGCACAGGATCGTGTTGCCCAGCAGCATCGTCGTGGTGATGTGCCCCGCCACCAGCAGGACCAGGGAGAAGTTGCCCACCTCGGCCGAGGACAGCCGCTCGCCGTCCACCTCGGCCTGGACGAGCCTGGTCAGCAGGTCGTCGCGCGGGGCGGCGCGGCGCTGCTCGACATGGCCGAGCAGGTAGTCGGAGAGGTTCTGGATCTGGGTGAGGGCCTCCTCGCGCTGCCGCCGCAGCTGAGGGGTGTCCTCGCCGGTGGAGAACGCCTGGTTGCTCTCCAGCAGCTTGCCGACCCACTCCTTGAACAGCGGGCGGTCACTGCTGGGCACTCCGAGCAGTTCGGCGATGACGATGACGGGCAGCGGGTGCGCCAGCACCTCCACGAGGTCGAACGAGTCACCCGGCCCGACCGCGTCGAGCAGTTCGTGGGTGATCTCCTTGATACGGGGTTCGAGTCCGGCGACCACGCCGCGGGTGAACACCCCACTGACGATCTTGCGCATCTTGGTGTGTTCGGGTGCGTCCATCGTCGTGAGGTTGCCGGGGAAGATCTGCCGCTGGCCCTCCGGCGCCAGCACGCTGAGGTCGGAGGAGAAGGTCCCCGGGTCGTTGAGCACCTGGAGCGCCTCCGCGTAGCCGTAGACGTTCCACAGCTGTTTGGCCTCGTCGTACGCGACGGGGGCCGGGGGGCGTTCACCGCGCATCCAGAACTGGTCCGGGTGGAAGTTCCACTGCTGGGAGGACATGGACGCTTCGGTCCTTTCGGTTCGGTGGTGGGTGGCGCGTCCCGGGGCCGGAGGGACGCGCGGGCGATGCGCGACGCGCGCACGTACACTGGGGACGGCTACTTGCCTGCCGACCGGTAAGTGGGTGTTCCGGCCCCAGCCGGGTGAGGACGGACCGAGGGAGAGAGAGCGTGGCCGGAAAAGGTACGAAGAAGGAGCGGGGGGACACCCGCAGGCGTATCCAGGACGTGGCCCTGGAACTCTTTGTCCGGAACGGCTACGAGAAGACCTCGCTGCGTGAGATCGCGGAAATCCTGGAGGTCAGCAAGCCCGCGATCTACTACCACTTCAAGTCGAAGGAGGACATCCTCCTCAGCATCTACCAGGACCTGAGCCGCCCCGTCGACGACATCATCTCCTGGGGGCGCCGGCAGCCGCGGAACCTCGAGACCAAGCAGGAGATCCTGCGCCGCTACAGCGCCGCGCTCGAAGCCTCCGTCCCGCTCGTCCGTTTCCTCCAGGAGAACGAGGCGACCCTGCGCGACCTCAAGGTCGGCAAGGAGTTCGGGCAGCAGATGACCACCATCGGCGAGATGCTCACCGACTCCGACACCTCGCTCACCGACCAGCTGCGCTGTATGAGTGCCCTGCTGACGCTGCACTTCGGGACCTTCGCCCTGCCGAACATCCCCGGGGACGCCGAGGAGAAGCGGTCGGCGCTGCTGGACATCACCATGGAGTTGGTGGCGGCGGCCCACCCCGAAGAGACCTGACGCGCCGGAAGGGCGGCGCACCGGCCCGGCGGGGACCGCCGCCCCGCTCAGGGCTTACGTGCGACGGCCGCGTACAGGTTGGAGCGCTCCTCGGCGTCGCCGGAGGCGCCGTCCGGGCGCCACTGGGGCGTGAACACCAGCCCCGGGTCGAGCAGTTCGAAGTCGCCGAGCAGCCCGCGGACCTCCTCGCCGGTGCGCGGCACGATCGGCGTGCGGCCGCTCCGCTGGAACATCTCGACCGTGTTCCGCATCGTCTCGGGGTCGTTGTCCCAGGTGAAGCAGGACAGCGCGAGGTAGCTGCCGGAGGGCAGCGCGCGGCGGTAGGCGGCGGTGACGGCCCACGGATCGTCCTCGTCGTGCAGGAACTGGGTCACACCCAGCATCAGGAAGCCGACCGGCTGCGAGAAGTCGATCAGGCGGCGGGTGGCCTCGGACTTCAGGACGGCGTCCGGGTCACGCAGGTCCGCTCCCACCATGGCGGTGCGTTCGTCGCCGCGCAGGATCAGTTCGCTGTGTTCGATGGTGGCGCGCTCGTTGTCGACGTAGACCACCCGGCAATCGGGGGCGGAGCTCCGGGCGGTCTCGTGGACGTTGCCCCCCACCGGCAGTCCGGAGCCGAGGTCGAGGAACTGCCGGATGCCGCGGTCGGCCATGAAGCGCACCGCCCGCTGGAGGAACTGCCGGTTCTGGCGAGCCATGTCCCTGGCCGGAAGTACCGAGAGCACCTGCTCCCCCAGCTTCCGGTCGGCCTCGAAGTGGTGGGTGCCGCCCGCTATGTAGTCGTAGGCACGGGCTGCGCTGGGGATCTCACGGTCCATGCCCTCGGGAATCCAGTTCACGGTCGTGCTCATCGCACACTCCTCGATGCGGTTTCTGCTCGGTCTGTGTCTCCCCCGGCGGCGCGCCGCCGGATGCCGTCCAGCAGCCGCGCCTGCCACAGCGGCGCGTCGTCGGCCGGCGCCCCGGCGCGCACGGCGGCGGCGAACGCCGCGACGGCGCCCACCACCTGGTCCTCGGCGGGCAGCCGGATGTGCTCCGTCCCCGAGGCGCGTGTCAGACGCACCACCGGTTCGTGGTCCGCAGGCGGGGTGAAGGCCCGGTCGACGTGGATCCGGCCCTCGCTGCCGCACAGTTCGTACGCGGAGCGGTAGGCGTGCTCCATACCGAAGCTCAGCTGGGCGGTGACGCCTCCGTCCGTGGCCAGCAGCGCCGCACCGGACGTCTCCACACGACGGCCGGGCCCCGCGGTCAGCACGGCACCACGCACCGCGAGATCCGGTCCCAGGAAGTGCTGGGCGGCCCGCACGGGGTACACCCCCACGTCGGCCAGCGCTCCCCCGCCCAGGTCCGGGTCGTAGCGGATGTCACCGTCGGGCAGGGGCGGAATGGTGAACGCCGCCTGGAGGGAGCGCAGTTGCCCGATGGCGCCGTCCTCGACCAGTCGGCGGACGGCCGCGTGCTGCCCGTGATGCACGAACATCACGTTCTCGCGCAGCACCAGGCCCGCCGACCGGGCCGACGCCAGCAGCGCGGCGGCGCGCCCGGCATCCTCAGCGAGCGGCTTCTCGACGAGGACGTGTTTGCCCGCCCGCAACGCGGCCCCGGTCCACCGGGCGTGCAGAGACGAGGGCAGCGGAACGTAGACGGCTTCCACGTCCGCGCGGTCGAGCAGCCGGTCGTAGCCGTGCACCGCTCCGCACCCGTAGGCGCGGGCCGCCTCCCGTGCACGGTCCGCGTCGCGGCTCGCCACCGCGACGATCTCCACGTCGGGACAGGCCGCCATGGCGGGCAGCAGGCGCCGCCGGGCGATCGAGGCCGGCCCCATGACGGCGATCCGCACCGGTTCCATCAGCCCTGCTCCCCCATCGCGTTGAGACATGCGAGCAGGGTGCGGGCCTGGACGTTGAGGTAGTGCCCGTGCCGTACCAGGGAGGTCAGCTGGCCGGGGGTGACCCACTGGTAGCCGGGCGGCGGGTCCAGAGGCGCCAGGGAGTCGTCCGCCTCGATGACCAGGTAGCGGCTCTCGGCGTTCAGGAACCGGCCGCCCTCCTCGGAGTGCACGGCCTCGTAGCGGATCCGCGACGGGTCGGCACCGAGCACCGCGTCGAGGTACGGCGGGCGGTCCCCGGCCGGCAGGCCCCGGTAGTTCTCCGGGGTGTACTGCACGGTCGGCCCCAGTTCGACGGTGTCGAGGAAGCCGCCCTCGACCCGGGCGTGTACCAGGACGTGCGGCACCCCGCCGATGGTGCGCCGCAGGAAGGCCGCCACGCCCCGGCCGACCGGCTCGAACAGCGGTTGGGTCCAGCCGGTCACCTCACGGTTGCCGGCCCGGACGGCCACCGCGACCGCGCGGAAGTAGCGGCCCTCGTCGTGCTCGATGGCTTCCGGGCCGCGCTTCCAGCGCGCGATGCCGTTCAGCGACACCCGCTCGGCGGTGACGGTGTGCCGCGAGCGCTCGCCGCAGAACCAGGACAGCAGGGCGGTGTCGGACAGCAGGGCCTCGGTGCCGCCGGCGAGCGGGACACAGGACAGCACGGTCCGCGAGTCCATGTTCACCACGTTGTCCTGGTACAGCAGTTGGTTGATCTGCCCCAGGGTCAGCCAGCAGAAGTCGTCCAGCAGCGGCACCTCGCCGACCGCTTCGACGATCATGTTGCGGTTGCTCTTGCGGTGGAACCACGAGCCGTGCTCGGACTGCAGGACGTCGGCGAGGACCCGGCCGCGGCCGGCGCGGGTGAAGTACTCGATGTACTTCACGGCGGCGCCGCGGTGGACTCCGGTGTAGTTGCTCCGCGTGGCCTGCACCGTCGGGGACAGCTGGAGCAGGTTGGGGTTGCCCGGCTCCATCTTGGCCTGCATCAGGAAGTGCGGTATGCCGTCGAACTCCTTGACCAGCAGCCCGAGGATGCCCACTTCGGGCTGGACGATGACGGGCTGCTGCCACTGCCGTCGCCGGTCGCCGTCCACGGCGGTGACGGAGAGGCCCTCGACGGTGAAGAACTTCCCGCTGCGGTGGACCAGGTTGCCGGTACCGCCCTGGAAGGACCAGCCGTCCAACGCGTCGAAGGGCACCCGGTCGACCTGGAAGACGTTGGCCCGTGCCCGCTCGTCGAGCCAGGCGCGGACCTCGCCGGTGCGCAGCACGGCGCCCTCGGTCGCCGCGGCCGAGCGGGCCATGCGCCGTGCGGCGTCGCCGTCCGCACGGGGCATCAGGGTCCTGGAGTCGGTGGGGGTGGCACTGGTGTGTGGCAGCATGAGCCAACTTTCCGTGTGGCACGGGCGATTGACAGGTGGTCGGGGGATCACGCGTCGGTGGCCGACGGCTCCCGCCACCAGGCGGGGTTGTCCCGGTACCAGGCGACCGTGTCGGCCAGGCCCTGGTCGAAGGGGATCCGCGGGGCGTACCCCAGCTCCTCGCGGATCTTGGTGTCGTCGAGGGCGTAGCGCAGGTCGTGCCCCTTGCGGTCGGCGACCCGCCGGATCCGGGACCGGTCGGAGCCGGTCAGTGTGAGCAGGCGCTCGGTGACGGCCCGGTTGGTCCGCTCGTCACCCCCGCCGACGTTGTAGACCTCACCGGCCCGGCCCTTGTTCAGCACGAGGTGGAGGGCCCGGCAGTGGTCGTCGACGTGCAGCCACTCGCGGACGTTGCGGCCGTCCCCGTACAACGGGACCGGCCTGCCCTCCAGCAGGTTGGTGACGAAGAGCGGGATGAGCTTCTCGGGGTGCTGGTAGGGCCCGTAGTTGTTGGAACACCGGGTGATCGAGACGTCCACGCCGTGGGTGCGCCAGTACGACCGCGCCAGCAGATCCGACGCCGCCTTGGACGCGGCGTACGGGCTGTTGGGTTCCAGCAGCCGGTCCTCCGTCCAGGACCCCTCGTCGATGGAACCGTAGACCTCGTCCGTGGAGACGTGGACCACCCGCTCGATGCCGGTCGCCGGCACCGCGTCCAGCAGGGCCTGGGTGCCCAGCACATTGGTGCGGAAGAACTCGGCGGCCCCGGTGAGGGAACGGTCGACGTGCGACTCGGCGGCGAAGTGCACCACCGCGTCGTGGCCGGGCAGCACCTCCCGCAGCAGGGCACCGTCGCACACATCGCCCCGGACGAACGTCAGGCGCGGATGCGCCCCGGGGAGGTTCGCGCGGTTCCCGGCGTAGGTGAGCTTGTCCAGGACCGTGACGTGCGCGCCCTCCCAGCCTGCGTACCGGTCGTCGAGGAGGGAGCGGACGAAGTGCGAGCCGATGAAGCCGGCCCCGCCGGTGATCAGAATTCTCATACGGTCACCTCCGGAAGGGGGTTGCTCACCGGCCGCGCGAGGGGCGTGCGGCCGGCCGACGGCAGACACCGGTGCGGGGAGCTGGGAGCCCGCACGGCGAAGCGCGCCCCGCGCCCGGCGACACGTGCCGGGCGGGGGCCGGTACCCGTGGCGCGCCCGGTCATCCGAGGAGGTCGCTGACGGTACGGGCGGCGGGTCGGCGGTGCTCCAGGTCCTGCCAGCGGTCCGAGAAGGCATTGCGGGTGAACTTGGGCACCCGCATCAGTTCGTGCGGGAAGCCCATCGGCACCCGGCTCAGCTCGTCCAGCCGCTCGGTCTGTGCCTCGTCGAGGCGGACGTCGAGGCAGGCCAGGGTGTCCGCGAGCTGGGACTCCCGGGTGGCACCGAGGATGGGCAACGGCTGTGCGGGGCGTCCGCGCAGCCAGGCCAGGGCGACCTGGGCCGGGGTCCAGCCGCCCTCCTCCGCGATCTTGACGACCTCGCGGACGACCGCGGTGTCCCGGTCACTGTCGCCGGCCCAGTTCTCCACGCTCAGGCGCCCGCTCTCGCTGCGGAGGTACTTGCCGGTCAGCCGGCCCTCCGCCAGCGGGCCCCAGGCGAACACGCTGACGTCGCACGCCCCTGCCATGGGGAGCAGATCGCGTTCCGGGGTGCGCTCCAGGAGGTTGTAGCGCACCTGGATCCCGGCAAAGGCCGACCAGCCGCGCAGCTCGGCGAGCATGTTGGCCCGCGAGACCTCCCAGGCCGGCCAGTTGGAGGCGCCGACGTAGAGGACCTTGCCGGCCCGGATCTGGTCGTCGAGCGCCCGCATGACCTCCTCGACCGGGGTGAAGGGGTCGCGGGCGTGCAGCCAGAGCAGGTCGATCCGGTCGGTGCGCAGCCGGCGCAGGCTGGTCTCCAGCGAGCTGACCAGGTTCTTGCGGTGGTTTCCCGCGGAGTTGACGTCCCCCGGCCGGGTCATCGCGTTGTACTTCGTCGCCAGGACGAAGCGGTCGCGCCGCCCTGACAGCACCTCGCCGACACAGCGCTCCGACTTCCCGCCGCCGTAGACGTTGGCGGTGTCGACGAAATTGCCGCCCGCCTCGGCGTACCGGTCGACCAGCCGGGTCGCCACCGGCGTGGCGGCTCCCCACGCCCCCTCGCCGAACGTCCCGGCGCCCAGGCACAGTTCCGACACCCGTAGCCCGGTCTTTCCCAGCATCGTGTACTTCATCGTCGCGTGGTCCTCTCCCTCGGCGCTCCGGCTCCCGTTCCGTCGGCTGTGCTCAGGCCCCGTACGGGCGCTTGTCGCGGGCCTCGCGCAGGGCCAGCGCCCACCAGGTGAGCTGGGCCAGCAGGGTCTCGGCGGCCGCGGCGGCGCCCTCGGCGTCCCTGGGCGTGCCGTTCTCGTCGAAGGCGGCGGCCCCGCCGTGGAAGCTGACGGTGTCCCGGATACCGACGGCGTGCAGCTCCGCGAAGACCAGCCGGAGCTGCTCGACGGCGCGCAGCCCGCCGGAGAAACCGCCGTAGCAGACGAACCCGACCGGCTTGGCCCGCCACTCCACCGGGTGCCAGTCGATGGCGTTCTTCAAGACGGCCGGGAAGCTGTGGTTGTACTCCGGGGTGACCACGACGAAGGCGTCCGCCGCGGCGATGCGCGGACGGATCGTGTCCAGGGCCGCGGTCATCCCGGGCGAGGGCTCACGGGTGGGGCCGGCCGTTCCCAGCGGGACGTCCGCGAGGTCGATGACGTCCACGTCGAGGTCGGTGCGGTGTGCCGTCCGGGCGGTGACCCAGTCGGTGACGGTGGGGCCGAACCGGCCGTCGCGGGAACTGCCGGTGATGACGGCGAGGCGGATGGGCTGTTCGGACATGGTGGTGAACTCCTTCTGGGGTAGATGGACCGGGAAGAGAACCGAGGGTGAAGAGGAGCGGGTCAGGCATCCGCCGCCACGCCGGCGCGGGCGCCCGAGGCGGCGCGGACCGGTCGCGACCAGCGGCGCATCGCGGGCTGTTCGAGGAGCGTGTACAGCCCCCATGCCAGGAGCAGCGAGACCGCGAAGCAGCCGGCGAGGAAGGCGAGGCCGACCGGGGTGCTCCAGGCCGGGCCGGTGGGCTGCCCGAAGATGTTGGGCTGCGAGCCGAAGATCCGGTGCCCGTACGTCAGCACCAGGGAGTGGACGAGGTAGAAGGCGAAGGAGACCTCACCGAGCCGGACGAACGTCCGGGTGCTCAGCCAGGTCCGGCGATCCCCGGCGTCGGCCGCGGCGGCGGCCGGGATGAGCAGCGCGAGCGGCACGACGGTGACGGCCGCGTAGTTGTAGAGCTGGTTGAAGGTCACGAAGACCGGCAGCAGATAGGCGGCCACGGCCAGCAGGCCGGTCGGCAGCAGGCCGAACCCGGGCCACCGGCCGGTCAGCAGGATGCGGGCCATGAACATCCCGAGCAGGAACTCCAGCAGCCGGCTGAGCGGGAAGACGTAGACGAACCAGATCTGCGTCCACGACACCGGCAGGAAGGAGTAGTGCGGGGTACCGGGCAGCAGGTGCTGGGCGATGACCGGCAGGGCGAGGACCAGCACCGCGGTGGCCGCCGCCGCGTACCACAGGCGGTTCGCGCGGACCTTGTTCACCAGTCGGATCAGCAGTGGGAACGCCAGGTAGAAGAGCATCTCCACGGACAGGGACCAGCTGACCGTGTTGGCGGTCTCCACAGAGGAGACGTCCGGCAACCAGGCGTGCAGCAGGAACAGGTTGGCAAGCGTCTGCGGGAACGCGATCTCCGCGCCGACCAGGGACATCAGCACGAGGGCGGCGGCGAAGGTCACCACGTGGTTGGGGAAGATCTTGAAGAAGCGGCGCCGCCAGAACCGCCGGGCGGTGTCCCCGGTCCGCGCCGACCAGGTGAGCACGAACCCGCTGAGGAGGAAGAAGAACGACACACCGACGGCCCCCGCGTTCCCGAAGAACGTGAAGTAGTCCGCCGCCACGGACTGGTCCTTGAAGGCCCCGGTGCTCGCCCCGTGGACGGCGAACACCATGGCAGCGGCGATGAACCGCAGTCCGGTGAGTGAGGGGAGCCGGGATGTGTTGCTCGGTTGCGCGGTCACAGGGGCGCCTTCCGTGTCGGGGACGGTGCGGGGCGAGGTGGTGGGCGGCGGGAGCCGGACGCGACGAGGCCGGCCAGTGCGATCAGCAGGCCCGCGGCGGCGACCGCGGCGACCAGCAGCAGGGGTGGGCGGTACGCGGCGGCGACCGCGTCGGCCCCGGCCGCCCGCCCGGGGTGGCCGGCGGCCAGCAGTGCCGACACCGAACCCAGCATCAGCACCGCGCCGAGCTGCACGGCGGTCTGGTACAGAGCGACGGCGGCCGCCCGCTGCTCGGCCGGTACGCTCCCGCCCGCCTGCGTGTTCAGGGCCACGAACGCGAAGACGAAGCCCGCCCCGACCAGCGCCGTGACGGGCAGCAGACCGGACGGGTACGGCGCGTCCAGGGCGGCCGTGCGCAGCGCCAGCGCGTCGCCGGCGCACGCGGCGGCGGCGCCCAGCGCGATCAACCGGGGTGTGCCGAAGCGCCGCACCAGCGGCCCCGAGCACAGCGCGGAGACCGCGAGCGGAACACAGGCCGGCAGGAAGGCCAGCGCGGTCTGCCACGGTGTCCAGCCCCGGACCGTCTGGAGCCGGAACGTGACGAGGAACAACAGCCCCAGGAACGTGCCGTTGAGCACCGCCGCGCCGAGCGCCGACCGCATCAGCCACCCGTTGCGCAGCAGCCGGCGCAGCGGCACGGCGGGCGACGGGACATGCCTGCCGTCGCGGGGGATGTACCGCACGCCGAGCAGGAGCAGCAGCAGCGCCACGGGGGCCGGGAAGAGGAAGACCCAGCGCCAGCCGGCCGGTGTCAGCAGGCCGGAGAGCAGGAGTCCGGCCGTGAAGCCGATGGCGCCGAAGAACGAGTAGACCGAGATGGCCCTGCTGCGCTCGGGGCCTTCACGGAAGGTGGTGGTGATGATGGCCAGCCCGGTGGGGGCGGTGAGCGCGGCGCACCCGCCCTTGACGATCCGGGTGACGGTCAGCACCACCGGGTCGGTGGCCAGGCCGCCCGCCAGGGAGGCGGCGGTGAACGCGAGCAGTGCGGCGAGATAGACCGGCCGCCGTCCCAGCGCGGTGGTGAGCCGGGAGCCGGGGATCAACGCCACGCCGAAGCCGAGTGCGAAACCGCCCATCACCCACTGGGTGGCCCACGTCGAGAGGTGGAAGGCGTGGCCGATCGTCGGCAGGGTGACGAGGACGACCGAGACTTCGAGCGCGTCGATGAGCATGTTGCCCGCGAGGACGCTCAGCAGGAGCCACTGGCCCGGCTGCCGGCGGGCGGGGCCCCGCCCCGCGTGGGGCACCGGGGCTGAGGGGGACGAGGAGGCCGAAGCCTGCGCCATGGAGATGCACCGCCAGGAGTTCGGTCGGGACGGGGCCGGCCGCGATGTGGGGGTCCGTCGCGGCCGGCCGGTCGGGGCGCGGCGCCCGGGTCGGCGCCGTGAGGCGGGCGTCAGCCCAGCAACGTGCCACCGCTGGCGTCGATGAAGGCACCGGTGATCCAGCGGGCGTCGTCCGAGGCGAGGAAGGCCACCACGTCCCCGACGTCCCTCGGCTCGGCCACCCGGCCGAAGGTGGACATCTGCGCCATCTGCTCCACGGCCTCCGGGATGTCGAACACCGGACTGCCGTTGTCGGTGATCCCCGGGGCGACGCTGTTGACGGTGATGCCACGCGGGCCGAGGTGCTTGGCGAAGTGCAGCGCGAGCTGTTCGACGGCCCCCTTGGTCATCGAGTACGCCACTTCCTGCGGGTTGGCGAAGCGGGTGAGTCCGGAGGAGATGTTGATGACGCGACCACCGTCGGGCATGAGGGTGAGGGCGCGCTGCAGGATGAAGAACGGCGCCTTGGCGTTGACGGCGACCAGCCGGTCGAAGAGTTCGGAGGTGACCTCTTCGGGAGCGATCCCGCCCATGATCGCGGCGTTGTTGACCAGGATGTCCAGGGCGGTGCCCCCGGTACGTTCCTTCAGACCGCTCTCCAGGGCCCCGAACAGCGTGTCGACATCGCCTGCGACGCCCAGTTCGGCCTGGACGGCGAACGCCTTGCCGCCGGCCGCCTCGATGGTGGCCACGGTCTCCCGGGCGGCATCGGCCCGGGAGGTGTAGTGCACGGCGACGAGCGCGCCCTCACGCGCCAGCCGCTCGGCGGTCGCCCGCCCGATGCCCCGGCTCGAACCGGTCACGAGTGCCGTCTTACCCGCGAGCTTGGTCACGGTGTCCTCCTGTAGGGGTGTGGTGGGGTGGGGTCTGCCGGGCAGCCCGGCAGACCGCCCGAGGGGCGGGCCGGTTCAGGCCCGGTGTCGTGGTGCCGGTGCCCGGGGTCACCGGTGCCGTGGTGCCGGTGTGCCGGTGCCCGGCTCCGGTGTGCCGAACCAGCGGCGCAGGGCCGCTTCCAGGCCGGCCGGTGTGCCGTCGATCCAGGCGAGGTGGCCGTCGGGGCGGATCAGTGCCGCGCCGAACTCCGGTGCCCGGCAGCCGGGTTCGGCCTCGGCCCGGACGTGGGTCACGCGGCCGCCCGCCCACCGCCGTGCGGCGGCGGCGAGCGCGGGGTCCTTGCCGAGATCCAGCAGGACGCCCCGGCCGGACCGCAGCAACCCGAGGGTGCCGGCCGGCCCGGCCGCCGTGCGCAGTCGGTACGCCGGCAACCGGGCGCCCAGCAACGGGTGTCCGCCCTCGCCGTCGCCCGTCATGTCGTAGCGGACGTCCAGTCCGCTGATCATGCCCGCCAGGTGGGCGCGCGCAGGCGGCAGTCCGATCAGCCGGCGGAAGACCTCCCGCAGCCCCTCGACGTCCTGGCCGCCCATGAGCAGCAGCGCCTGGGCGGCGATGTTGCCCAGTACCCGCCGCCCCACCGGGTGGCGCTCGGTGTGGTAGCTGTCGAGCGGTCCGGTGCCGCGCAGGTGTGCGGCGAGCTTCCAGCCGAGGTTGACGGCGTCCTGGAGGCCCAGGTTGAGCGCCTGGCCGCCCACGGGCATCTGCCGGTGGGCGGCGTCCCCGGCCAGCAGAACGCGGCCCAGGCGGTACCGGGATACCTGCCGGCGCGCGTTGCCGAAGGCGTTCAGCCACACCGGGGTGCCGCCGGAGATGTCCTCGCCGGTGATGCCCGCCCACAGGCGGGTCACCTCCGCGAAGGAGGGAGCCTCGGTGCGGGGCCGGGCGGGGGTGCCGTAGCCGTGAGCCATGACCCGGGTGATGCCCGTGGGGCCGCGGGAGGCGATGGCCAGGCCGCGGGGGTGCCGTTCGAAACGGCGGTCGGGGATGTCGATTCCGACGATGTCGGCCCGCAGCAGTTCCTTGGTCGCGTCCTCCCCGGGGAACGGGAAGCCCGCCAGCAGCCGGACGGCGCTCTCCTCGCCGTCGCACCCGACGACGTACCGCGCGCGCAGGCGGCGCGCCGCGGGGCCACCGCGGCCCGCCGGTCGCCGCGTCACCTCCACCTCCACCTCCACCTCGACGTGGTCACCGTGGTCGGTGAGGCCCACCACCCGGTGTCCACGGCGCAGCTCGGCGCCGAGCCGGGTGGCCCATCCGGCGAGGAGTTCCTCGGTCCGGACCTGGGGCACCTTCCACTGCCCCGGGTAGGGGCCGGGCAGGGTGAGATCCAGCGGGATGCCTCCGAAGTGGCCGGTGGCGGCGTTCGGCGGGTCGCCCAACTCCGTTGCCAGGCCCCGCTGCTGGAGTATCTCCATGGTGCGGGCGTGGAGCGTGGACGCCCGGGACTCCGTGGCCGGCGCGGCCAGTTGTTCCAGCACGGTGACGCCTGCCC
Organism: Streptomyces sp. NPDC027185; assembly: GCF_055567035.1. Lineage (NCBI taxonomy): Bacteria > Bacillati > Actinomycetota > Actinomycetes > Kitasatosporales > Streptomycetaceae > Streptomyces > Streptomyces sp. NPDC027185. Next base: position 758,885 of record NZ_JBVHRF010000002.1, read on the forward strand.
CGCCGAGCCGCAGCTCGCCGGCGAGCATCAGCCCGACGGGGCCCGCGCCCACCACGACGACGTCGGTGTCGATGGCCGGTGCCGTCATGGCCGGCGACGCCGTTCGGCGTGGTCCTTGGCGTGGCCGAGGGTGGCCCGGCTGTTGGCGCCCAGCGCCCCGCGCAGGTACTCCCGCGCCTGCGCGACTCCGGCATCCGGCCCGAGGACGGCACAGATGTTGCCGGCGTTGACGGTCACCGTGTGCTGCGAGGTGGCGATGACGGTGCCGGCCTCCTCGCGGAACGTCCAGCGGCCGGTGTGCAGGGTCATCAGCGCGGGCAGGGTGGTCTGCTTGTAGGCGATCTTGTGGTGCGGGAGGCAGACCCGGTACGACTTGGTCGTGTGCGTGGAGCCGTCCTTGGCGCGGGTGTCCATCTCCAGGCTCTGGAGCCCGGGGCTGCTCTCCTCCAGGCGTACGGACGCCACGTGCGGCAGCCGCTCGGCCCAGAGCTGGGCCTCGTCGATGAACGCGTAGACGTCCTCGGCACGGCCGTCGACGCGCACGCTGTCCTCGAACGAGAAGGTCAGCTCCCGGCGGGCGTGCACCTGCTCGATGTTGACGCGCAGCGCCGCCAGTTCCGAGCGCGAGTTGCGGTCGACCGCGCGGTCGATCCATGCCAGGCCCTCGGGGTCGTCGTCCACGGCCCGGTAGTCGTGCAGGAGCCGCACCCGGGACCGCTCCGGGGTGAGCTCCTCGATGATCCACGCCCCGCCCATGGACGCCACCGGAGGGGCGGACACCTCCTGGCGGAAGTCGATGCGCCGGGCCACGGGGTCGAGCGTGCGGCGCGAGGTCCAGCTCTTGGCCTCGTCGCCGGCGGTGGCCCAGATCCGGATGCGCTCCTGGTTCCCGTTGCTCTCCAGCTGTTCGACGTGGAGGGTGGGCGGGAAGATCTGCGGCCAGTTCCCGACCTCGGCGAGCAGCCGGTAGATGTCGGCGGCCGGAGCCGAGATCGTGATGTCGTGCTCCACTTCGCGCGCAGCGGTCTGCGGCATGTGCGGTCTCCTTCTTGGCTGCTCCGTGCGGCGGCGGTGTTCCGGTCGGTGGGCCCGGCCGGGTCAGAAGTTGCCCAGGCCGCCGCAGACGTTGAGGGCCTGGGCGGTGATCGAGGCGGCCGTGTCGGTGACCAGATAGCCCACGAGACCGGCGACCTCTTCCGGGGTGGAGTAGCGGCCGAGCGGGATCTTGGCCTGGAACTTCTGGAGGATCTGTGCCTCGTCGGTGTCGTAGGCGGCGGCGTAGCCCTGCCGTACGCGCTGCGCCATCGGTGTCTCGACGTAGCCCGGACAGACCGCGTTGACGGTGATGCCGGTGGGCGCCAGCTCGTTGCCCAGCGCCTTGGTGAAGCCGACCACTCCGTGCTTGGACGCGGAGTAAGGGGCGCCGAGTACGACGCCCTGTTTGCCGGCCGTGGAGGCGATGTTGATGATCCGTCCGGCGGCCTTGTCGCGCATTCCGCCGGTGGTCAGCACCGCGCGGGTCATCCGGAAAACGCTGTGGAGGTTGGTGTCGATGACGTCGAGCCACAGCTCGTCCGTGATGTCCGCCGTGGGGCCGCCGCCGCTGCGGCCCGCGTTGTTGACCAGGATGTCGACGGTGCCGTAGCGGTCCACGGCGGCCTGGACGAACCGCTGCACGTCGTCGGGGGAACGGACGTCGCAGGCGGTGCCGTCCACTTCCAGGCCCTCGGCGCGCAGTTCCTTGACGGTGGCGGCCACGTTCTCGGCGCTGCGGGCGCAGAAGTAGACGCGGTGCTGCCGGGCGGCCAGCAGCCGGATGACGGCCAGGCCGATGCCGCTGGTGCCGCCCGTGACGAGGGCGACCCGGCGCTCGTGATTCGACATGTCTCTCCCATGCAGAGGTGGACGAGGGGGGCGGAGCCGTGCGGGGGCCGGAGGCGGACTGCGGCCCCCGCACGGCGCCGCCGGGTCAGGCTGCGGACGCCCGCAGGCAGGTGTTGACGGCCTCCAGCAGATCCCGCGGGGTCCTGGCGTCGGCCATGGTCGTGTCGTCGAGCGCGATGCCGTATTCCCGCTCGATGCGGCCGGCGGTCTCCAGCAGGGCCAGGGACTCGTATCCCAGCTCCTCGAAGCCGGCGTCGAGGATGTCGCCGTCGAGGTCGGTCCCCTCGGCGGTGCCCGCTCCCTCGTGCAGGATCCGGCGCAGGTCGTCGAGGGTGAAGATCTCGTTCACGATGTCGCTCCTGTCAGGTTCGGTCAGCTGTGTCAGGCGCCGCCCGTCCGGGGCGCGCGCACGATCAGGGCGGAGTTGAATCCGCCGTGGCCACGTGCCACCACCAGGGCGGCCCGCACGCTCGCGGGACGCGCCCGGGTCACCAGGTCGATCTGGTGGGCGGGGTCCGGTGTGACGTTGGACGTCGGGGGGATCAGGCCGTCGCGGATGGCCAGCAGGGCCGCGGCCAGGTCGAGCGGGGCTCCGCCGGAGTACAGCCGGCCGGTCATCGTCTTGGGTGCGGTGACCGGTACGCCCCGGCGGCCGAAGACGCTCCGGACCGCTTCAGCTTCGATGCGGTCCAGCTCCGGTACGGCGGCGGCGTCGGCGAAGACGACGTCCACCTCGTCGGGCGTCATCCCGGCGTCTTCCAGGGCGAGTTCGACGGCTCTGCGCAGGCCGGGCGGGCGTCCGCTGCCGGGGGCGGGGTCGAAGGTGGAGCCGTAGCCCGCTATCTCTCCGTAGATCCGCGCCCCGCGCTCCCGTGCGGACCCGCCGTCCTCCAGGATGTGCAGGGCGCCGCCCTCACCGGGCACATGGCCGCGCGCCTCGCGGTCGAAGGGAAGGTAGGCGCGGTCGGGGTCCTCGCCGGTGCTGATCCGTTCGCCGGTCAGCTGGGCGACCCAGCCCCAGGAGCAGATCGAGGCGTCCACGCCGCCCGAGACGATCAGGCGGGTTCCCCGGCGGATCTGCCGGCGCGCCTGGGCGATGGCGTCCAGGCCGCCCGCCTGGTCGCTGACCAGCACACCGCTGGGGCCCTTCATCCCGTTGCGGATCGAGATCTGGCCGGAGTTGACGGCGTAGAACCAGGCGAAGGACTGATACGCGCTCACATACTGCCCGCCCTTGCTCCACAGCGCCCGCAGTTCGTTCTGTCCGAACTCGAAGCCGCCGGACGCACTGGCGGTGACCACCCCCATGTCGAACGCGGGCAGGTCGGCGGGCTTGATGCCGGCGTCGGCCAGCGCCCAGTCCGCGGCCACCAGCGCCAGGCGTGTCATGCGGTCGGTCTGCGGCAGCAGTCGGTTCGGCAGGTGCTCCTCGGCACGGAACCCCACGACCTCGCCGGCGAGCCGGGACGGGTAGGGGCTCGGGTCGAACCGGCTGATGCGGCCGATGCCGCTGCGGCCGGTCCGGGTGGCCTCCCAGTACGGTCCTGTGCCCAGTCCGTTGGGTGCCGTGACGCCGATGCCGGTCACCACGACGGGCGCCGTCATGCCGTCCTCCTCTCGGGGCCGGTGAGCACCATGGCGCTCTGGAACCCCCCGAATCCGCTGCCCACGGTGAGCACCGTGTCGGTCCGCCAGTCGCGGGCGACCAGCGGTACGTAGTCCAGGTCGCACTGCGGGTCGGGGGTGTGCAGGTTGGCTGTGGGCGGTACGACGTCGTGCTTCATCGCCAGTACGGAGGCGGCGATCTCGATCGAGCCGATGGCCCCCAGGGAGTGGCCGATCATCGACTTGATGGAGCTGACCGGGGTCCGGTGAGCGTGCTCGCCCAGGCTCCGCTTGACGGCGGCGGTCTCGTGCAGGTCGTTCTGCTTGGTGCCCGACCCGTGCGCGTTGACGTAGTCGATGTCCTCGGCGGCCATCCGCGCCTCGTCGAGCGCGCTCCGGATCGCCTCGGCCATCTCCGCGCCGTCCGGCCGCAGTCCGGTCATGTGGAAGGCGTTGCAGCGGGTGCCGTAGCCGGCGATCTCGGCGTGGATCTCGGCCCCGCGCCGGCGCGCACTCTCCAGCTCCTCCAGGACGAACACCGCGGCCCCCTCACCCAGGACGAAGCCGTTGCGTGTGGCGTCGAACGGGCGGGAGGCGTGGGCGGCCTCGTCGTTGCGCGGGGTGGTGGCCTTGATCGCGTCGAAGCAGGCCACCGTGATCGGCGAGATCGGGGCTTCCGTCGCACCGGCGATCATGACGTCGGCGGAGCCCTCCCTGATCAGCTCGCAGGCGTACCCGACGGAATCCAGGCCGGAGGTGCAGCCGGTCGACACCACCGAGGCCGGTCCCTCGGCGCCGACCGCCCAGGCCACCTCGGCGGCGAACGAACTGGGCACGAAGGCGCCGTACAGATGCCGGGGCGCGTAGGTGTGGTCCACCAGTTCGAGGCGCCCGCCGTCGCTGACGACGCGGTACTCCTCGTCCAGGCTCATCGTCGCGCCGACGGCACTGCCGATGGTCACTCCCGTGCGGTACGGGTCCAGCGCCCCGTCGTGCAGTCCGCTGTCCTGAAGCGCCTGGCGGGCCGCGACCACGGCGAACTGGGCGGCGCGGTCCATGCGCCGGACGTCCTGGGGGCCGAGACCGTGCGCGGCGGGATCGAAGTCGATCTCGGCCGCCACGCGCGAGCGGAAGGGGGCGGGGTCGAAGAGCGTGATGCCCCGGGTGGCGGTGCGGCCCTCGCTCAGCAGGCTCCAGAAGTCCTTGACCCCGAGGGCCCCCGGGGCCAGCACCCCGATGCCGGTGACAGCGACCCGTCGCCCGGTCACCGGCCCGCCTGCCAGTGGTAGAAGCGGGTCGCCATCGCGTCGGCCGGTGAGCGCCAGGTAGCCGGGTCGTACGCCTCGATGAACGGCTTGAGGTCCTCGCTGATCCGGACGAACCGCGGGTCGCTCTTCGCCTCCTCGATGCGCTCACCACCGTTGTCGGAGTCGAAGTCCTGGAGGTGGAAGTACAGGCCGCGGTACGAGAACAGCTGCCGACGGCGGGTCCCCATCAGGTGTGGCATCTCGGTGCCGTCGAAGGAGGCGAAGAGACGGCTGACGTCCTGGCTCGCACCAGGCTCCATCCGCGCCACGATCAGCGTGCTGTGCATGATTAGCCTTTCTGCTTCGGGAGTTCACGCGCGGGACCGAACCAGCGCTCCAGGGACGCGGCGAGCGGATCCGTGCTCCCCGGCGTGAGCCAGGCGACGTATCCGTCGGGCCGGACGAGCACCGCCGTGGCGCCCGCCAACCGGTCCTGGCCGGGGGCCTCGCGCGGGGTGGCCGCCACGATGGTCAACCGGTCCGACCAGCCCTCGGCGCTCGCGCGCAGCGCGGGGTCCCCGGCCAGGTCCAGCAGCACGCCACGGGCGGGGTGCAGCAGTTCAGTGCCGCTCGTTCGAGCGCCGTCGACGACCAGTTCCAGGTGCGGCATGCGCATACCCAGGAGCGGGTGGTCGCCCTCGCCCACGTCGTAGCGGATCTCCAGCCCCGAGACCATCCCCGCCAGGTGGCGGCTGACGACGTCGTGGCGGATCAGCTCGGCGAGCACGTCCCGCACCGGCTGCATCTCGTCGCCGCTCAGGAAGAGCTTGCCCTGCGCGCTGGTGTTCATCAGGAGCCGGCGGCCGACCGGGTGCCGTTCGGAGTGGTAGGTGTCGAGCAGGCTCGACGGGGCCCGCCCCGCGACCACGGCCGCGAGCTTCCACCCCAGGTTCACCGAGTCCTGGATGCTGGCGTTCATGCCCTGACCGCCGGCCGGAAGGTGCACGTGCGCCGAGTCGCCGGCCAGCAGCACCCGGCCCCGGCGGTACTCGGTGACCTGCCGGGCCGGGTCGCCGAACGCACTGACCCATACCGGCTCACCGTGCGAGATGTCCTGTCCGGTCAGCCGTTGCCAGGCCGCCGCCACCTCTTCGTAGGCGGGCGGCTCGGTGCGCCGGCGCGGCGGGGCGCCCTGCTCGCACACGATGATGCGGTCCACCCCGTCGCCGAGCGGCGCGGACATCACCATGCCGCGGGAGACCGTCTCCCCGATCGGCCGGGGCTCAATCTCGCAACCGCGTACGTCCGCCAGGAACATCTCACGGGTCGCCGAGGTACCCGGGAAGTCGAAGCCCCCGGACTTGCGGACGGCGCTGCGCCCGCCGTCGCAACCGACCAGGAACCGTGCCCGCAGGGTGTACGTGCCCTCCGGGCCGGCCACCTCGACGTCCACGCCCTCACCGTCATCGGTGAACGACATGGCCTCATGGCCTCGCCGGAGGTCCGTGCCGAGCCCGGTCGCCCACTCCTCCAGGATCGCCTCGGTCCGCGACTGCGGTACGGCCTTCACCCCGTAGTGCGCGCCGTCGAGAACCGAGAAGTCCACGGGCTGGCCGCCGAAGTGGCCCTGGGCGCTGGTCTCGATCTCACCGAACCTGGGCAGCAGACCACGCTGGTCGAAAACCTCCATCGTGCGGGCGGTGAAACCCAGTCCCCGCGATTCACCGGTGGGCGCGGGCAGCCGCTCCAGAACGATGACGTCGGTACCCGCGAGACGGAGTTCCCCGGCGAGCATCAGCCCGGCCGGACCAGCGCCCACGACAATGACAGATGCATCCATATATCTCTCCCTGAACGTGTCCGAACTGATTCCACCGAGAACGCGGTTCACCTGACACGCTCACCCACGCACGTCAAGGAAGGACGACATCGGGACGTGCCGCGCAAAGAAGGTGGCGTCTGTCTCTCGGAAAAAGCACTCAGCTGGGTCCGACATGCACGTAACGGCAGCGCGAAAGCAGGAAAAAAAGTGCTGCGGAAACCGGACCGGACCGGCGGAGACAGTGCATCGGAAGTTAGTGAACAGCTTCTTCGCTACCACCTACAGAGATCAATACCGGTCCTCCAAAATCCGCACAACAAATGTCCAGGAGACCGGCAGGATCGACAGTGGAGCGCCAGCGAAACGTCAACTGACTGACAATTTGTGATGGGGGCCACAGCCCGGCAGCACGCCAAGGGCGGGCCTTCACACACCTCAAGACGTCAGCTTGCAGAAACTTGGAATGCGCGAGGAGATCGCACGGTGACCGTAAAGATTCCGCGGACTTCTTGCCTTCGGCTCGGCGGCTCGCATTAGCTGAAGAAGAAGTCGACGAGGGGAATCGGTGGATGACCACGGAAACAACCTGTACGGCCGCGACGACCGGCGTGTGCGCGGGGGCGGCGTGCGGGGAGACGCACTCCGCCGAACGTGCCGCGCGCCGGGTGGCGAACGGATACCGGCTGTGCCCGCACTGCCGGACCGGACTGCGCTCCGCCCTGCGGAACTTCCCGGCGCTGTACGAGGAGTGCGGCCTACTGCTGACCGGTTCCCGTACCCCGCAGGAGAAGACCACCGGCGGCCCGCTCCCCGGAATGCGGCTCAACGGCCGGGCGGTCGAGGCACGGGCCGCGGTACTGAGGGGGCTGGCGAGCTGGGCGGGCCTGGTCGCCGGGGAGCGGAAGCTGGCCGCCCCGCGGCGGACCGTGCCGGCACTGGCGATATTCCTGGAGCACCACCTGGACTGGCTCTGCCGCCACCCGGCCGCCGCCGACCTCTCGTACGAGCTGGGCAGGCTGGAGCGGGCCGCGCGCCGGGTCGCCTCCCCCGCCCAGCCGCGCCGGGTGCCGGTCGGCAGCTGCGTCGAACCGGGCTGTCCCGGCACGCTCGGCACGACGGTGGACACCGGCCGCCCCGAGGAACGCGGTATCCGCTGCGACGCGGATCCCGAGCACCGCTGGGAGGAGCACCAATGGCTCCACCTGCGCGAACGCATGAAACGGCCCGGCCACCCCGGGCAGTCGGCGCACGGAGGGAGCCGCCCACCGCGCTGGCTCAGCCCGCAGGCCGTCTCACGGCTCTGGGACATCCCGTCGGGCAGTGTCTACCGACTGGCCAGTCAGCACACGTGGGAACGGCACCGGAAGGACGGCCGGACATACTACGCCGAGGCGGACGTCCGGCGCACTCTCCGCCACCGGAAGGACCCCCGTACGGAACGCTGAGCGACGGCCACCGGAGCTGAACTTCCCCGACGAAGGAATCGGAAAGCGACGGCACCGGCAGGGGAAAGGGCAGCGGTGAAAGTCACATCACCGCTGCCCCACCAGCGTCAATCCGGGATCGCCGTCAGTTCTGCTGCACGCCGCCGAACCGGAATCCGACTCCGCGCACGGTGATGATCCATTCACTGGAACCGAGCTTGTTGCGCAGGGTTCCGACGTGCGTATCGATAGTGCGTGCGATATTGGACCCCATGGCCCCGCCGGGAAGTGACGCTCCCCAGACCTCGGTCATCAACTGCTCCCGGGAGAACACGGTCGTCGGCTGCGCGGCCAGGAACTGAAGAAGATCGAACTCCTTGCGCGTCACCTTGACCTGGGTGTCGTGCAGATGAACCTCGCGACGGTCCCGGTCGATGTGGAGCGGACCGTGGGAGAGCCGCCGGCTGCACATGGCCCCCGGCCGGATACGCCGCATGATCGCCTCGATCCGGGCGACGAGTTCACGGAATCCGAACGGCTTGACGAGGCAGTCGTCGCAGCCCGCCTGAAGGCACAGCACCCGGTCGAGTTCGGTGCCGTGGGTGGTGAAGGCTATGATGGGTATGTCACTCGTCGCGCGTATGGCACGGCAGACCTCCAGGCCATCGACGTCGGGAAGCTCAAGATCGAGAACCAGGAGATCGAATTCCTGGTAGGAATCCAGAGCGTTGGCACCCGTATCGGCTGTCTCCGCCTCATATCCGTGGCGTCGCATGTGCTGACGGAGTGATTTCGCGGATTCACCATCAGGTTCCGCCACTAATACCCGCATCTAACCCCCGGTTTCTTGGTGCTCTGTTCGCGCGTCAACAGTAAGAAGAGCGTCGGAGCGCATGGAGATAGCGGATAGAACCCCGCGGGAGAACAGCAGGGGAGAAGGACCGACACAATTCCGACATCGCCCCGTCCCCACTCACGCCAGATCCCCGCGTGTCACATTTCACCCGCTTAACCATCAGGCCGTGCGGCCCGCGCCACATGAGCTCGCGTGCCCCTCAACCCGCTGATCAACATAACAAGCAGACTTGTCTATTTGTCAAGGAAGATCGTGGGTACATACAAGAGGCCGGACCGGCACTTTCTGATGCGTCGTTAGCGTTGCGCAAGCGCCACTACAGTGGTGTGATGCCATCTCAATGGCGCGGTGCCGCCGAATTGCGGCACCGGGATTCACCTCATACGGCGAGTCCGGTGCTGCTCGCGGCGGACCGGGTCGGCCGCGAGGTCACCTCTCCCCCAGGACCGCGCCGCGCAAGCGACGGAGCCGCCGGTTAACAAGCGACTCTGTATGTCTCCGCGGATGCCTCTGCGGCAGGCCGCCCCGGCGACACGGGTGACTCCCGAGACGGGCGGCGACAGGCGTGACGGGGGACGGGTACGCGGAACCTGACCGCTGACGCCTCGTCAGCCCATGAGTGTCGTGGACCGCGCCCGGCCGGGGCGGGCCTCCTGCAGTTCGTCGGCAGCAGGGTCGGCCGCCTCTTCGCCCCGCCCCCCGGCGGGCGCCCCCGCGAGCCGTTCCCGCAACCGGCGTTCGGCCTGGTCCAGGACGAGTTGCAGGGACATCAGCAGCCCGGGGACCGCCACGGCGGGCAGCAGGTACCTCCAGAGCGTGGCCGTGCGACGGGTCAGACCGGACTCCTGGCCCACCTGGAACAGGCTCACGGGCGCGGTCAACCCCACCAGCACATCTGCGACCTCACCGGGGTCGGCGCTGGGCACGATCTCGCCCGCTTCCGCCGCCTCGCGCAGCAGCCCCAGGATGACCTCACGCACATCGCTCCCCTCGGGCAGCGCCGCGCTCTGGTACTCCAGTTCCGTCCGCAGACGTACGGAGGCGCGCGTCACCACGTCCGTCTGCAGCCGGTACGCGTACTCCAGGCTGAAGTCGATCAGACTCTGCAGCGCCGGCCGACGCCGCAACGGCAGCAGGACGTCGCTCCCCTCCGTCAGCACCGTGAGGGCGAGGTCCTGCTTGGAGGCGAAGTGGAAGTACAGCGCGCCTCTGGTCACATGGCACCGGGACAGGATTTCGGTGGTGCTCGTCCCTTCGTATCCCCGCTCGCAGAAGACCTGTGCCGCCGTCTCGACGATCAGGCGACTGGTCTTCAGCCCTCTGACTTGCTGTGCCACGCAACCCTCACTCTCCGCTGCTCAACGCCCGTCCCGGACGCCCCGCGTACCGGCGGGGCACCCGGCCCACGGGAGGGGCGGAGCCATTGCCGGTGCGCAGGGCGATTCCCGGCACAGAGCATCGTCACCCAACTCACACGGTCAACACCACCGATGTAAACGGGCCACCGCCGGCCGCAGCCGGCAACAGGCGTACGCGGTCGATCAGTCGGGAGCGGACGCGTCCGACCGCGCGGCGCCCGCCGCGTCGCGGGGCCCCACGCCCCCGCCGCCTGCCTGGTCGCCCGAAGTGGCGTCCAGCCCCTCGGCGCCCGGACCGCCGGCGGGCTCGGGCGCCGGATCGTTCGGTCCGCGCAGCGGGACCTCCCGCACCAGAAGCGCGGCCACCACCGCGACGAGGGAGAGCACACCGGCGAGGAGGAACACCCGCCCCGTCCCGTCGACGACCCCGTGTTCGTACGCCGTACGGGCCGCTTCGGGAAGTTTCTGCAGAACAGCCGGGTCCGGCCGAGCAGCGGAGTCACCGCCGGGCACTCGCGCCACACCGCTCGCGAACATCGTGCCGCTGACGGCGACGCCGACGGAACTGCCGAGGGTCCGGGCGAGGGTCGCCGTGGAAGAGGCCACACCGATGTTGCGGACGTCGGCGCTCTGCAGCGAGACGAGGATCGTCGTCTGCGTCAACAGCCCGACGCCCGCGCCGAGTACGGCCATGAAGGCCGCGGAGAGCGCGGGGGCGGTCCCGATGGTCATGCGGCTGAGCAGCAGGGTGGCGGCGGCGAGCAACACGCCACCCGAGACGATGAACGCCTTGTACCTGCCCGTGTTGGTGATCACCCGTCCCATGAACGCGCTCACGATCACCATCGAGCCGAACATGGGCAGCAGCAACAGCCCGGAGTTGGTGGCCGAGGCCCCCTGGACGACCTGCTGGAAGATTGGCAGGAACGTGATGCCGCTGGTCATCACGCACCCCAGGAGGAAACCGATCACGGTGACCAGGGAGAAGTTCCGGCTGGTGAACAACCCCAGGGGCAGCATTGGTTCGGCCACCCGCCGCTCCACGTACAGGAGGGCCACCACACCGAACACCGCCACGCCGATCAGCGTGAGCACCGTCGGCGAACCCCAGCTGTAGTCCCGTCCGCCCCACGTGGTCACCAGGACAGCGGCCATGATCGTGACGGTCAGCAGCAGCACACCGCCGTAGTCGATCCGGGCACGGGAGCGCTGCCGGGGCAGGCGCAGGACGGACATCATCAGCATCCCGGCGATGCCCAGCGGGACGTTCACGTAGAAGCACCAGCGCCAGCCGAGACGGTCGGTGATGATGCCGCCGAAGAGCGGCCCACTGATCATGGCCAGACCCATCACGGCGGAGATCACGCCCTGATACCGGCCCTGTTGACGCAGCGGGACGACAGTCCCGATGACCGCCATGGCGCCGACCATCAGACCGCCGCCGCCCAGTCCCTGGAGTACCCGGAAGGCGACCAGCTCCATCACGCTCTGCGACAGCCCGGACAGTACCGAACCGAGCAGGAAGACAGCGACGGAGGCCATGAAGGCGCCCTTGCGCCCCCACATGTCGCTGACCTTTCCCCACACCGGTGTCGAGATGGCGATGGCGAGCATGTAGGCCGTGACCACCCAGGAAAGGCGGTCGACGTCGCCCAGTTCACCGACGATCCGGGGCATGGCCGTACCGAGGATCGTGCCGTCCAGGGAGCCCAGCAGCATGGCGATCACGGCCGCGCTCAAGACCAGGTATAACCGGCCGCCCCGCAGTTGCGGAGGCGACTCCTCCGACGCGAGCCCTTCCTCCGACCGCACGTGGTCCACAGCCTTCGCCTCCTTGCCACAGGACGGGAGCGCCCACCGACTTACTTGCCAACAGGTAGGTTTGATCGTTTGAACGATAGGACCCCACCCATGGAGCGTCAAGAACAAACTTGCCAACAGGTAAGTCGGCCGTGGGGGATCGGGTGCGCGGACACGGCTCTTCCCGCCGGGCCCGTGGTCCCGTTATGCAGCCGGCAAGGCCGGAGCGAGGACCCGTCGCCGCAGAACCGCGCGCGAACAGGACCGATCGAGGCGAGGACAGTGGTTTTTGCCCCTGCGGAAACACCGCCGAGGTCACCCGTCGGCCGGGAGAAGACCGCGCCGGCCCGCGGTTCGGTCGGAGTCCGCCCCTGCGGCCCTGAACCTCGGCCGCGAAGACAGCGAGCTTGCCGCCGGCGTCCGGGGGCGCGGGCACGGATGATTCCGGAGGAGGTCGCCGACGGCGGCCCCAGGCCGTGAGGCATGGTGCTCACCGCGCCCATACCGGGACGGAGCTGACCGGCGGTGCTCCCCCGCGGGCACGGGCCACCCGCCGGACCGGCCCGCCACTGTGCGGTCCCGGGGCCTTCGTACGCGGAACGAGGGGCCCCGGACCGGGACGAGCGCCGCGGAGCCGGGCCGGGCGCCCGGCCCGGCCCGGGTTCAGTCGGTCTTCGGTCCCTTCCCGGCGGCGGTACCGGAGGAAGCGGTGGCCGCGGCGCCCGCGGGCGCCTCCCCCTTCTCCTCGAAATCGACGTTCCGCATGTGGCGGTTCATCGACTTCATCAGCAGCCACACGGCGCCGCCGATGACCGCGAAGACGATGAAGCCGAGGATGCCGGGGGTCACCTTGTCCTTGTCGAACGAGTCGGCAAGGGTGACGAAGTGCGTCAGGGCTAGGGTGCTGGTCGCGCTCATCATGGGGTCAATTGTTGCGGATGCCCGCGAAGAGGTCGTCCTCGGGGAGGGAAGTGTCCACGAGCGACTTCGCCAGCTCGTACTCCTCCGTCGGCCAGACCTCCTGCTGGATGTCCATCGGGACGCGGAACCAGCCGCCGTCGGGGTCGATCTGCGTGGCGTGGGCGATCAGCGCCTTGTCGCGGACCTCGAAGAAGTCGGCGCAGGGAACGTACGTGGTCAGCGTGCGTTCGCGCTGCTCGAACTGCTTCCAGCGCTCCAGCCACTCGCCGTAGGGCGACTCCAGGCCGCGGGCCAGCAGCGCCTCGTGCAGCGCGATGGTGCGCGGCTTGTTGAAGCCCTGGTTGTAGTAGAGCTTCTGCGGCTGCCAGGGCTCACCCGCGTCGGGGTACCGCTCCGGGTCGCCGGCCGCCTCGAAGGCCACCATCGTGATCTTGTGGGTCATGATGTGGTCGGGGTGCGGGTACCCGCCGTTCTCGTCGTACGTCGTGATGACCTGCGGCTTGAACGAACGGATCAGCTTCACCAGGGGCTCGGCCGCCGCGTCGACGTCCTGGAGGGCGAAGCAGCCGTCGGGCAGCGGCGGCAGCGGGTCACCCTCGGGCAGACCGGAGTCGACGAAGCCGAGCCACTCCTGCTTGACGCCGAGGATCTCCCGGGCCTCGTCCATCTCCTTCTTGCGGACCTCGTGGATGTGCTCCTCGATGTACGGGTCGCCCTGGAGCTTGGGGTTGAGGATGGAGCCGCGCTCACCGCCTGTGCAGGTGGCGACCAGCACGTCCACCCCCTCGGACACGTACTTGGCCATGGTGGCCGCACCCTTGCTCGACTCGTCGTCGGGGTGGGCGTGGACCGCCATCAAACGCAGCTGCTCAGTCAAGACTCGATCCTCAGTGAAAGGCTGGAGAAGATGCCTCCTATAGTGACCGAAGCGAGGGGGCCGTGTATTCCCCGGACGGGAACCCGCGGGGCCGGACATCCCCGGCCCCGGTAGCAGGAGGACAGCGCATGACGGCGGTACGCGACGGGCTTCCCGAAGGCCGCTACGGACGGTCCTCCGCCGGCAAGGGGGACCGCGGGCTCAAGATCACCGGCGGGGTCCTCGGGGTGGCGCTGCTCGGCGTCGTCGCCTGGTGCGGGATCTCGTACATCGGCGGGGAGAAGCTCAGCGGCCGCGTGATCACCTGGGAGACGGTGTCGGACAGCGCCGTCAAGGTCCATCTCGAAGTCGTCAAGGACGAGGACGCCAAGGGCGTCTGCACCCTGCGGTCGGTCTCCGCGGACAAGGCCGAGGTGGGCCGCAAGGACGTCACCGTCGACCGGCGCGGGAAGCAGATCGACACGGTGGTGACGGTACGGACCACCGGCCGGGCGACCACCGCGGAGCTGGTCGGCTGCTCGTCCCCGGACGGCCGCTGACGCGGACCGCGGGGCGGCCGCGGCCCGTACGGGGCCGGGCGGGGGTCCGCGAGCGGGTCGGCATGCCCGGGGTATCACCCGCCCGGCGCGCGGCCACCCCTGCTGACCAGGGGTTTCGGCGCAGATGAGAGTTGCCTGAGGATTTCCCCTTCCCCGTTTTGTGCCGGAATTGTTAGGGTCGTGGTTTCGCCCACCCGTGAAGGCGCAATCCTTCCCTGGTAGGGCGTTTGATTTATCCCCAGTACCGACGAGGAGCACCTGTGACCCAGACCAGCGAAAGCGTCACCTGGCTGACCCAGGAGGCGTATGACCAGCTCAAGGCCGAGCTGGAGTACCTGTCTGGTCCCGCACGCGCCGAGATCACCGAGAAGATCGCGGCGGCCCGCGAGGAAGGTGACCTGAAGGAGAACGCCGGGTACCACGCGGCCAAGGAGGAGCAGGGCAAGCAGGAGCTTCGCGTGCGCCAGCTCACCCAGCTGCTGCAGACCGCGAAGGTCGGCGAGGCCCCCGCCGCCACCGGAGTCGTCGCGCCCGGCATGGTCGTCACCATCGCGTTCGACGGAGACCCGGACGACACTCTGGAGTTCCTGCTCGCCTCGCGCGAGTACGCCAGCTCGGACATCGAGACCTACTCCCCGCAGTCCCCGCTGGGCGAGGGCGTGAACGGCAAGAAGGTCGGCGCCGACGCGGAGTACGAGCTTCCGAACGGCAAGAAGGCCAGCGTGAAGATCCTCGACGCAAAGCCGTACTCGGGCTGAGACCGGACGTCTCCACGAGGCGTCCCCCGACATACGAGAAGCGGTCCGGAGCCGGCGGCTCCGGACCGCTTTCGCATGCCGGGGCCAGGACAGGGCGCGGGCCCGGCGCCCGGCCCGCCTACCGCCCGCGCCGGATCCGCGGCCGTTTTTGCCCTCTCACTCCGCCTCCGACACCGTGTACCCCGCCTCGCGCAGTGCCGTGGTGAGTTCGGCGCAGTGTTCGGGGCCCGAGGTCTCCAGTTGCAGTTCCACCTCGACCTCGGTCAGGCCCAGGCGGGGGCCGGTGCGGACGTGGCCGACGTCGAGGACGTTGGCGTCGGCCTCGGAGAGAACGCCGAGCAGGGTGGCGAGCGCCCCGGGGCGGTCGGTCAGGCGCAGCCGCAGGGAGAGGTAGCGGCCGGCGGCGGCCATGCCGTGGCGCAGGATGCGCTGCATCAGCAGCGGGTCGACGTTGCCGCCGGACAGCACCGCGACGACCGGCCCCTCGAACGCCCCGGGCTCCGCCAGCAGTGCGGCCACCGGGCTGGCCCCGGCGGGCTCCACCACCAGCTTCGCCCGCTCCAGGCAGAGCAGCAGCGCCCCGGCCAGCGCGTCCTCGGAGACCGTACGGACCTCGTCGACCAGCTTCTCGACGAGGCGGAACGGGACGTCACCGGGGCGCCCGACCTTGATGCCGTCGGCCATCGTGGAGAGCCCCCCGACCGCCACCGGCCGGCCGGCCGCCAGCGACGGCGGGTAGCAGGCGGCGCCCGCCGCCTGCACGCCGATGACCTTGACGTCCGGCCGAAGCGCCCTGACCGCGACGGCGACCCCGGCCGCCAGACCGCCGCCGCCGACGCCGACCACGACGGTGCGCACCTCGGGGCACTGCTCCAGGATCTCCAGCCCCACGGTGCCCTGGCCCGCGATGATGTCCCGGTGGTCGAAGGGGTGGATGAAGACCGCGCCGGTGCGGTGCGCGTACTCCTGGGCGGCGGCCAGCGTCTCGTCCACCACCTGGCCGTGCAGCCGGACCTCGGCGCCGTAGTCGCGGGTCGCGGCGACCTTCGGCAGCGGGGCGCCGACCGGCATGAACACCGTCGACCGCACCCCGAGCAGTGAGGCGGCGAGCGCGACGCCCTGGGCGTGGTTCCCGGCGCTCGCCGCGACAACCCCGGCCGCCCGCTCCGCCGCCGTCAGCCCGGCGATCCGGACGTACGCGCCGCGGATCTTGAAGGAGCCGGTGCGCTGGAGGTTCTCGCACTTGAGGTGGACGGGGGCGCCGACCAGCCCGGAGAGGTACCGGCTGCCCTCCAGGGCGGTGGTACGGGCCACTCCGGAGAGCAGTTTGTGGGCCTCGCGGATGTCCTCGACGGTGAGCCCGCCCGCCTCGTCTGCGGGGGACGCGGGGTGCGGAGGGGGCGTGTGGTCGTGCATGCCGTCAGTCTGGCAGTCCGGCGACCGCCGGGCCTTTTCCGGCCAAGGTACGGACAGGACAGGGCGACGAAGCGAGCGCACCGGCCGCGCGGCGGATCCGCCGGAGCCGACGTCTTCGCACGTCAGGGCAGGTGCGGGGCGGGCACCCTGAGGTGCGGGCGGACGGAACGGCGGCGGGGCGGGCCGCGCGTTCGGCGGGTGCCGTGGAGGTGTCAGGGCGCTCCCGGCCACGGTGTCAGGCCCGGCATCAGGGCGTACGTCGGGGGCGTGCGCGGCGTCCCGTGCGCCCCTGGCGGGTGGGGGTGGTCCGGGCCGGTCCCGGCTTTCCGCGGACAGGGGCCGGTCACTTCCGCGTAACCTTGTCCACCGGTCCCTCAGCCCCCCATGAAGCGAGCTCCCGACCATGCCCACCTCTTCGGACATGTCGACCCCCGCCGGTCCCGCCGTTCTGGACGCGTTGCAGCACCAAGTGGCGGTGTTCGCCCGCCGTGCCGAGCAGAGCCGCCTCGGCGGGGTCGGCCAGGCGCGCAACTCCATGGACCGCGCCGCGTATCTGCTGCTCAACCGCTTGGACCAGGAAGGTCCGATGGGCGTCAAGGCGCTCGCCGCCGGGATGGGGATCGACTCCTCGACCGTGACCCGGCAGGTCGCGCCGCTCGTCGAGGCGGGGCTGGTCAGCCGGGCCACGCACCCCGAGGACGGCCGGGCGGTCGTCCTTCAGCTGTCCGAGCGGGGCCGTGCCCGCCTCGATGAGGTGCGCGCCTCGCGCCGCGCGCTGATGGCGCTGGTCACCGAGGAGTGGACGGAGGAGGAACGGGCCGTCTTCTCCACCCTGTTGACCCGTTTCAACGTCTCCCTCGCCGCCGTCACCGCGACGATGCCGCCGACGGGCGCGGTCTCCTGACCCTCTGAGGGGCCCGCCCCCGGGGCGCGCCGGAGGACGGCGCGCCCCGGAGCCCGTACGGCCCCGAGGGGCCGCGTCACGGGCTCAGCCCAGTGCCTGGGTGAGGTCGGCGAGCAGGTCGTCGACCGATTCGATGCCGACGGAGAGCCGGACGAGGTCGGCGGGGACCTCCAGCGCCGAGCCGGCCGTCGAGGCGTGCGTCATCCGGCCCGGGTGCTCGATCAGCGACTCGACGCCGCCCAGCGACTCCCCGAGGGTGAAGAGCTTCGTGCGGTCGCACACGTCGACGGCCGCCTGCTCGCCGCCGGCGACGCGGAACGACACCATGCCGCCGAAGGACCGCATCTGCTTGGCGGCGACCTCGTGCCCCGGGTGCTGCGGCAGCCCCGGGTAGTAGACCTGCGTCACCTTGGGGTGCGCGGTCAGCAGCTCCGCCACCCGGGCGGCGTTGGCACTGTGCCGGTCCATCCGGACGGCGAGGGTCTTGATACCGCGCATGACCAGCCACGCGTCGAACGGTCCTGCCACCGCGCCCATCGCGTTCTGGTGGTAGGCAAGCTCCTCGCCGAGCGCGTCGTCGTTCACCACGAGGGCGCCGCCGACCACGTCGGAGTGGCCGCCCATGTACTTCGTCGTGGAGTAGACGACGACGTCCGCGCCGAGCGCCAGCGGCTGCTGGAGGTAGGGGCTGGCGAAGGTGTTGTCGACGACGAGCCGGGCGCCGGCCTCCCGGGCGATCGTGGCGAGCGCCGCGATGTCGGTGATGCCGAGCAGCGGGTTGCTGGGCGTCTCCACCCAGATCGCCTTCGTACGGGGGCGCAGCGCGGCGCGTACCGCCGCCGGGTCGGAGGTGTCGGCGACGGACCATTCCACGCCCCAGCGCTCCACGACCTTGGCGAACAGCCGGAAGGTGCCGCCGTAGGCGTCGTCGGGGATGACGACGTGGTCGCCGGGGGTCAGCAGCGTCCGCAGCAGGCAGTCCTCGGCGGCGAGACCGGAGGCGAAGGCCAGTCCGCGGCGACCGCCGTCGAGGGCGGCGAGGTTCTCCTCCAGAGCGGTACGGGTCGGGTTGGCGCTGCGGCTGTACTCGTAGCCGCCGCGGAGTCCGCCGACACCGTCCTGCTTGTAGGTGGACACCTGGTAGATGGGCGTCACCACCGCGCCGGTCGCCGCGTCGGGCTCCTGACCTGCGTGGATGGCGAGGGTTTCGAAGTGCTGGTGGCGCGGTTCGCGCTGTTCGCTCATGGATACCGAGGGTAGTCGCCACCGGGCGGATGGATCCGCGGAACTTTCTGGTTCGCTGGGGAGTGGAGAAAGAAGGACGCACGGACCCCGCGCGTGCTGCCGCTCCGCCCGCCCAGCCTCCGACCGGGACACACCACATGGACGCTCTGCTCGTACTCCTCGCCGCCGCCGCGTTCGGCGGTGTCGTCCTCCTGCCGTGGCTGCGGCGCCGCCGGGCCGCGCAGCAGTTCAGACAGCAGGGCCCGCCACAGGTCACCGATCCGGTCGCGGGCTACGGCTTCGTCCCCCTCGACTCCCTCGACGTCCGCCTGCCGGGCCCGGACGAGGAGCTGGAGCACGTCCTCGCCGAACTGCGGCGCACCCACGACTGGCGGCCGGCGGCGGCGCTGCTGCGGGCCACCCCCGAGGACGGCGAGCGGCGCTGGCAGCGGGTGCAGACGCTGGCGGGCGCCGCCGCCTTCGAGCCGGCCCGGGAGCAGGACGGTCCGGGCGGTGCGCCGGGCGCGCCGCTGGGCGGCGGGGTGTGGCTGCGACGCTGGCGGCTGGAGGACCCGAAGGACGCCGGCGGCGCGCAGACGCACGCCCAGTTCCTCGTCCTCCAGGCGCTGCGGGACCCGGGCTCGGAGGACTTCCGGATGATTCTGGAGGAGGCCAGGACGGTCTGCGGCGAGGCGGCCCTGCTGGCCCCGGGCAGCCCGATTCCGTACGTCATCGAGCTGGCCGTCGCCCGGGGGCTGCACGAGCGCCCCGCAGACTACGCCGAGCTGTGGGAGAAGGTCGCCCGCCGCGCGCCGCACCACATGGGCGCGCACCTCGCGGCGCTCCCGTACTGGTCGCAGAAGTGGCACGGCTCGCGCGAGGAGGCGGAGGCGTTCGCCGAGCGCGCCGCCGCCGGGGCGCCGGCGGACAGCCTCCTCCCCGCGCTGCCCCTCTTCGCCGTCTACGAGCACCTCCCCGAGGCCAACATGGTGCGCGGCCTGTATCGGAGCGCCGTGATCGAGCGGGCGATCGAGGGCGCCCACTACGCGCTGCGTGAGGCCCCGGCCGATCACCCGATGGCACCGCACGTCCGCCATCTGCTGATCTGGTTCCTCGTCCGCGCCGAACGCTACGGTGAGGCCCTGGACCAGCTCCGCGAGGTCGACGGCCACGTGGGCGCCGTCCCGTGGTCGTACGGCCACAACCCCGCCGCCGAGTACGCCGCCTACCGCGCCCTGGCCGTGGCGGGCTGGGAACGCAGCGGGGGCACGGGCGCGGGGTCCATAGCGCCGGAGGGGTGAGGGGCGCGGGAGCCGCGGTGCACCCGGTCCGGGCCTCGCACCGAACCGCCGGGCTCAGCTGGGGCCGGGCCCCGCAGGCGTAAGGGGTACGCGGCCCGGTGTGCCTTGGGGAAAGGGGCTTGCGGCTTGCGGGCGAGGCTTCGGCAAGGCTCGCGGACGGCACGGCGTGAGCCGGGCTCGCCGTGGACGGCCGCCGCCCGGAGCCGGTCGTGCCCCATGACCGGCCGTCGCCGGAATGCCCCCGCCTCTCCCGGCGTTGCAGCTGACGCCACCGTCCTCGTGGCGGGCGGTCGCCTGCCACCACCGCCGTCGTCCCCCGGAGCCTGATCACGATGCTCTTCTCCCGCTTCAAGAACCACCTCCCGACCCCCGAGGAAGCCCTCAAGGGCCGCCCCGAGCGGGAGTTCACCGTCCCCGAGCGGCACACCGTCCTCGGCACCTCCCTGCTCGGCCCGTACCCGGAGGGCACCGAGATCGCCGACTTCGGCCTCGGCTGCTTCTGGGGCGCCGAGCGGAAGTTCTGGCAGACCGAGGGCGTCCACACCACCCTCGTCGGCTACCAGGGCGGCCACACCCCGAACCCGACGTACGAAGAGGTGTGCAGCGGCCACACCGGTCACACCGAGGCCGTCCGCGTCGTCTACGACCCCGCCGTCGTCCCGTACACCGCCCTGCTGAAGCTCTTCTGGGAGTCCCACGACCCGACCCAGGGCTTCCGCCAGGGCAACGACGTCGGCACCCAGTACCGCTCCGCCGTCTACACCCACTCCGCCGCCCAGCAGCAGGCCGCCGAAGCCTCCCGCGACGCCTACGCCGAGGTCCTGCGCACCCGCGGCTACGGCGCCATCACCACCGAGATCCTGCCCGCCGCGGAGCGCCCGTTCTACCCGGCCGAGGGCTACCACCAGCAGTACCTCGACAAGAACCCGGCGGGGTACTGCGGGATCGGGGGGACGGGGGTTTCGTGCCCGGTGGGGGTGGCCAATTTCGATGGCATCTGAGCGGCCTTCGCTGCCCGGTGACGTCGCGGCCACCATTGAGGCACTCCTCCCGCCAGGGACCCCTGCCCGGGAGGAGCTGCTTCGCCAACTGCCGCACGCCGTGGTGAGTCGGCAGTGCGGCTGCGGGTGCGCGACTGTCGATCTCCTCGTGGATCGGTCGGCCGTCTCCCAGGCCGCACTGCGCGAGGAAGACGCCCCGGTCGCCGCGTCCGCAACATTCCGCGTCCCTGGCACCGCGAAGGGAGCCGGAGTACTCCTCTTCGCCGCAGATGGCTATCTGTCCTGCCTGGAGGTGTACTCAGTCTCCGACGTTCCTGTCAGGACGTGGCCTGACCCGCGTTCGCTCACGCTCGATTCCGATTACATGCCCCACCGTGAGTGAGCTCGGGAGCCTCGCCCTGGACCAGGTGAGCCCGACTGCGAGGGCGGCCTTTCGCAAGCGATCCGACACCAGCAGTACCTGGACAAGAACCCGGCCGGTAGGGCGCGACTGCGAGATCGAAGACTTCCGGGCAGCGAGCACAGCTAAAGCTACTGGACAGGAAACCAGGCCACTGCCTTATCGAAGCTGGACACAAAAAGCTTCACCCAGAGCAAAAATATCGCACACAAGACGGAAGAAGCTCTACTGAGCTCCGCAGGTCACGACACGAATCAGCCCACCATAAGAGAATTCAACTGCCAATCATACCTCGGATTGCATCCGTCATCGTTTCGACCGAATCTTCAAACTGGCGCAAGTAAGCTCCGACACGCATGACGTGACACCGCACGCCCGCTTTCCTGCGACACCGAGAGGCCCCTTTCCCGCAGAACCGATGTACCGAACGCAAACGAACTCTCACATAGCCCAGTTCTGCACCCACTTTTTGGAGCGCTTCAATTCGCCGCACTCCCCTCTTTCCCATCACCCCCGCACAGGCCACCACCACGTCCGAGCAGTAACAGACCAGCGAGGAGCGACGGCATGTGAGGAGCACTTTACGGCCAGGGGCGCGAAATCCAGCGAACCCCAACCCAACTCGGAGGCCCAGAAAAATCGGCCCCACCACAAACAAGGCGGTGAGCGCAAAATACAGCATTCCAATTTCAAGAATCTGAAACAAGCGCGAAATGGAATCACTCGGATTCCCCGAATAATTCAGGGAACCCTTCGCAGCCTCGACCAGCTTCCCGAGGACATCCCCCAGCGACCCCGGCCTCTCATCGAGCGCGACAGCCAAAGGGATCGGCAACCAGAGCCCGACAAGCATTCCATACAAATGTGCCACCAGTGAGGCTTTTCTGTAAAATCGCTCGTGAACCCTCAAGGAAAGCCGTACACGAATAGGTACCGCACGCTCCAATGAAAGTCGAGCGACACTCGCTGAAAGTTTTTCGATTTCCTTATCAGCCGCCTCGCGACGCTTATCAATCCGCCTCTTCCACACCCCGTCCAGCATGAGGCTATCGTGTCACGTCTTCAGCAGGTAGAGGCCAGCGTTAGATTCAAAATACTTCGTGTGAGTTACGCGCCATACACACGTAGCACCCGTAACGAGACGAGCGGGAATCGCACCACTCCAACTGGTTATCGAAGTACCGGTACCGCGAAATGCGCTGCGTTGGTTTCCATACTTCTCTTCCCCCTCGTCCGCATATCGGGGGAAAGAGACAAGCCCGGGCGAAGTCGATCCATCTTGTCCGAACCCGCCGAGGTCAGACCGCCCGCCCCCGCCCCCACAGCTCCTCCGCGTGTTCGGCGAAGCGGTCGACCATGCCGCCGTCGGCCCGGCGGCGGAAGTGCAGCAGCGGGGAGTCGTGGCCGGCCAGCCGCGCAAGATGCGGGGTGACCAGCGCGTCCGCGTCGAAGCGGAAGACGGAGAGCGAGACGTGGTTCATGGCGTCCGCGGCGTCGGAGAACCGCGCCTCGACGCCCGGCGTCCCGGACAGCTTCGCCAGGTGCTCCAGCGAGATCCGGATGCGCGTGGAGACCGACAGGGCCACGTCCTCGATCCGCTCGCGCTCCCGCGTGACCTCCCCTTCCGGATCGCCGAGCAGGAACCGTACGCGGCACCCCTCGTCGGCCTTCCGGCGCAGGGTCTCCACGAACGCGGGCTGCTCCAGCCACAGGAAGTAGTTCGTGTAACCCGCCAGGAAGATGTGCTCCGAGGCGGCCGCGACCCGCTCTCCCCAGACCGACGACGGACAGGCGGAACGGTACGGATAGCTCCGTACGAGTTCGCCGTCGGTGCCGGTCCCGGCCTTGTTCCGTACGGCCTTGGGCCACAACATTTCTGCCTCAACTCCCCACGCGGCTGCGGTGTCTTCCCTGTTCCTCGCGTGCGGGATCAGCGCGTCGTCGGCCAGCCAGCGCTCGACCGTCTTGCCTGTCACTCCTACGCGCAACGCCAGTTGGCGTGCGGAGACACCGGCGTCAGCCATAGCAGTACGTAACGAACCGTTCAAGGTGCCGGGTCCCGGCTCACGGCCGGTCGTCCCGGGTCGTCCAGAAGGTCACCGTCGGCCCGTAGGAGCCGCTCTCCTCGTCGCTCACCTCGACGGTGATCTTCCGGTCGGCGTGACGCGCGGAGAGGACTCCTTGCCAGCACTCGGCCAGGGTCCGGGCGAGTTGGGGCAGTTCCGCACCGAGCTGATCGTCATCCGACAGGGGCGTGTTGGCGAACGTGTCCCACAGCTCGATGTGGTTGACGACCGCTTCGATACGTCTCAGGTCATCGCCCAGCTCCGTGAACCAGTCGTCGATGGTGCCGCGTTGGAAACGCTCCTTGAGGAACACGCAGCCCCGGTACTCCACCGTCTCGGGACAGAAGAGCCAAGCCGCAGCCAGAACGGTGCGCAGGCCGCCTTCGAAGTCCAGGTAATGGGACGGGGAGAGTTTCTCGTCCTTCCAGTCGGCTCGCCACTGCCGGAAGAACGCCGGCAGCTCACGCTCGGGTCCTGCCGGATCGCCGCCCCTCACCCCTCCCCCAACCGTGCCCGGTCCGCCGCCGCCCGCCCCTGGTGCCAGCCCTCCGCGTCGTTCACCCCGCGGAGGCGGACGGGCGCCGTGTCGGGGAAGAGCGCGCCGGTGGCCTCCTCGACGGCCAGGGCGCGGGCCGCGAGGACGGGGAGGAGGGCACCGGCGGTTTCGGTGTCCGCGGTCGTCGTCGCCTCGGTCGTGGCCGCCTCGGTGGCGGCGGTCAGGCGGGTGCGGACGCGGTCGGCGTAGGCGACGAGGAAGGTCTGGCGGAAGTCGCGGGTGCGGCGGGC
Source organism: Streptomyces sp. NPDC027185 (assembly GCF_055567035.1). Classification (NCBI taxonomy): domain Bacteria; kingdom Bacillati; phylum Actinomycetota; class Actinomycetes; order Kitasatosporales; family Streptomycetaceae; genus Streptomyces; species Streptomyces sp. NPDC027185. Next base: position 783,074 of record NZ_JBVHRF010000002.1, read on the forward strand.
GCGGCCGCGGGTGTGGTGGGTGTCGGCGGCGCGGTGCATGGCGGTGGTGGCCTGGAGGAGGAGTGAGGTGTAGAGGAGTTCCGTCGCCTCCAGGTCGGGTGCGTGGCCGATGAGGGTGGAGAAGGCGGTGTCGGACGACCAGACGGCCTGGCAGCGGTTGGCGGTGGCGACGGCGTCGAGGAGGAGGGCCTTGGCCTGTTCGTACGGGCCCTCGATGCCGACGCGGATCGCGCCGGGGCCGTGCGCGGGGCCGCCGCCGGCTCCGGCTCCGGCGAGCAGGGCCTCGTCGATGCTGTGACGGGCCATCAGTTCCTGGGCCTTGGCCGACAGCGCCTCGGCCTCCTCGGCGTAGTCGGTCGCCTCGGCTTTGGCGAGCAGGCCGCGGATCCGGCCGAGGGCGCGGGAGGCGCCCGGGGACGCGGCGGCGGGCGGCGGTGCGGCCGGGAGCGGGGTGATGCGCGGCAGCCGGGCGAGGGCGCGGAGCGCCGCGAGGACGGCGCAGGCGGTCTCGAAGCGGGTGGTGCGGCGGCGGGCGGCGAGCGCGTCGAGGTAGCCGCCGTCGGACGGCCACCAGATCTCGGCGCCGAGCCGCCGCAGCTGATCGTCCCAGCGGGCGCCGGCGGACGGCGGGCGGGGGCCGCGCCGGGCGTCGGCGGCGAGGGCGTCCACGACGGGCCCGACGTGCGCGGGGCCGTCGGCGTCGCGGCGGACGATCCGTTCCAGGTCGGCGGGTTCCCAGCCGCCGGCCCAGCAGCGGCGTACCGCGTCGGTGGCGGCCCGCAGGACGGCGGCGGAGACCGCCTCCCACCCTTCGGACGCGGCGGCGAGCCGGGAGGCACCGGCCTCGATCGCGTCCTCGGCCGGCGCCCCGTCGTCGGCGTAGCGGACGGCGCCGAGGACTTCCCCGAGCAGGGCGTCGGCGCCCCGGTCCCGGGCACCGGCGGACCGGCCGGAACGGTCCCGGCCGCTTCCCGCGCCGGCGCGCCCTGCGCCAGTCCGACCGTCACCCGCGCCGGAACACCCCGTACGGCCCCGCCCTTCGCCCCCGGAAGACCCCTCGGCACGGCCGCCCCGGCCACCGGCGTTCCGGTCCGGGCCGCTTCCCGCACCGGCGTGCCCCGTACGGTCCCGCCCCTCACCTCCGGAAGACCCCTCGGCACGGCCGCCCCGGCCACCGGCGTTCCGGTCCGGGGCTCCGCCCCCGCTCACCCGGCCGCTCTCCGTACGCTCGCTCACCCGTTCACTGTACGGAGGGCCGGCGGACCTCGGCGGTGTCCGGGCGGTCCGTGCGGAGCTGTTCGCGGTAGGCGCGTGCGGTGGCCATGACCGTGTCGAGGGCGTCGCGGGTGCGGACGAGGTCGGCGATGTGGGCGGTGAGGCGGTCGCGTTCCTGGGCCATCCGGATCAGGGCGGAGTCGGAGTTCTCGGCGCTGGGCGCGTCGGCGCAGGGCAGCAGGTCGGCGATGACGCGGCTGGACAGGCCCGCCGTGTACAGCCGCTGGATGAACAGGACGCGCTCGACGTGGGTCTCCTCGTAGTGGCGCTGGCCGCTGGGGCTGCGCGCGCTGTGAAGCAGGTCCTGTTCCTCGTAGTAGCGCAGGGACCGGACGCTGACGCCCGTCCGTGTCGCGAGTTCCCCGATCCGCACGGCACCCTCCACCCCGGCTGTGACCTGGGACACAGCGCTTGCCTCTGACATCGATGTGAGGTTTTAGCGTAGCCGCGTGTCCGAAGCACGGGCACCGCGGATTCCGAAGGAGCCCGGACGTGACAACCCTTTTCTCCGGTTACCGGCTCGGTGAACTGACGCTCCCCAACCGGGTGGTGATGGCCCCGATGACCCGGGTCCGGGCCGCCGCGGGCGGACTGGCGACCCCGTCGATGGCGGCCTACTACGCCCAGCGCGCCACCGCCGGACTGCTGATCAGCGAGGGGGTGCAGCCGAGCCTGATCGGGCAGTCCAACCCGGGGACGCCGGGGCTGTACACCGACGAGCAGGTGGCGTCGTGGCGCCCGGTGACCGACGCCGTCCACACCAACGGCGGCCGGATCTTCGCCCAGATCATGCACGGCGGCCGGGTCTCCCACCCCGAGACCACCGGTACGCAGCCGGTCGGCCCCTCCGCCGTCCCCGCCACCGGCGACGTGTTCACCCCGTCCGGGCGGCAGCCCGCCCCGATGCCGCGCGCCCTGGAGACCGCCGAGGTGCCCGAGCACGCGCGGTCGTACGCGCTGGCCGCCCGGCGCGCGGTCGACGCGGGCTTCGACGGGGTGGAGCTGCACGGCGCCAACGGCTATCTGATCTCGCAGTTCCTCTCGTCCAACGCCAATCTGCGGACGGACCGATACGGCGGACCGGTGGCGCACCGCATCCGGTTCGCGGTCGAGGCGACCGCCGCCACCGTCGAGGCGGTCGGCGCGGCCCGGACCGGTATCCGCCTCTCCCCCGGCACCGGCTTCTGGGGCGTCGAGGACCGCGACGTACCGGAGCTGTACGCCGCCCTCCTCGCCGAGCTGGCCCGCCTGGACCTCGCGTACATCCATCTGGAGGCGACCGCCGAGGAGGAGCTGCTGCTCGCGCTGCGCCGGGCCTGGCCGGGCGCGCTGATCATGAATCCGGTCCTGCCGATGGGCGCGAAGCAGACCGGACGGGACGACGCCGACCGGTGGCTGGGCCTGGGCGCCGACCTGATCAGCTTCGGCCGCGCCTACCTCTCCAACCCCGACCTCGTCGAGCGGCTGCGCGCCGGCCACCCGCTGGCCCCCGCCGACGAGGCCACGTACTACGAGGGCGGGGACGCGGGCTATCTGACGTATCCGGCCTACCGGTACACGGCCTGACGCGGGGCCGGGGCGGAGAGCGCCGAGCGGCGACCGGGTCGGTCCGGTCGCCGCTCGGCGGTGCTCGCGCGGGGGGGTCGCGTCAGGAGGCGGCGCCGCCCAGGGCGCTGCCGGCGATCCACCGCTGCCAGTCCATGTTCCAGCCGTTGAGGCCGTTGTCGGGCTGGATGGTGCGGTCCGGGGAGTTGACCATGGTGACGACGTCGCCGACCAGCGAGTGGTTGTAGAACCACGCACCGTCCGTGGACGGGTCGCCGGCGCCCTTCGCGTCCGCCAGGCCGATGCAGCCGTGGCTGGTGTTGACGGCGCCGAAGATGCCCTTGCCCCAGTAGTTGCCGTGGATGAAGGTGCCGGAGGTCGACAGGCGCATGGCGTGCGGCACGTCCGGGATGTCGTACTCGCCCTTGCCGTCGTTGTTGGTGAAGCCGACGGTGGAGCCGTCCATCCGGGTCTGCTCGTACTTCTCGGAGATGACCATCCGGCCGTTGTACGTCGGGTGGTCGTCGCTGCCGGCCGAGACCGGGATCGTCTTGAGGACCTTGCCGTCGCGCACCACCGTCATCAGGTGGGTCTTCGCGTCGACGGTGGAGACCTGGGAGCGGCCGACGTTGAAGTGGAACGTCTTGTTCTGGATGCCCTGCACACCGGGCGACGCCTGCACACCGTCGAGCGCGAGCTTCACGGTGATCTCGGAGTGGGCCTTCCAGTACTCCTGCGGACGGAAGTCCAGACGGGTGTCGTCGAACCAGTGGCCGACGGCCTTCTGGTTGCTGCTGGAGGCGACGGTGATCGCGGACTCGACGGCCTTCTTGTCCTTGACCGGCTTGTCGAAGTGGATCGAGACCGGCATCCCGACGCCGACGGTCGCGCCGTCCTCGGGCGTGAAGGTGCCGATGAAGCTGTTGGCCGGGGAGACGGTGGTGAAGGTGGAGTTCTCGACCGCCTTGCGGCCCGCGGAGTCCACGGCATGCGCGGTGATCTTGTACTTCGTCGCGCGGGCGAGGTCCGACGACGGCGTCCAGGACGTGCCGTCGGCGGAGAGCGTGCCGCCGACGCTCTTCTTCGACTCGACGGCGGTCATGGTGACGGAAGTGAGTTTGCCGCTCTTGACGGTGACCTTCGCGTCCTTGCTGATGCCCGCGGTGGAGGCGCCGTCCTTGGGCGTGATCTTGATCTTCGCGTCCGAGGCGTCCTGCGCCGCGGCCTCGTCGACCTGCTGAGACTTCTCGTGCGCCGGGGTGGAGCCGCTGCTCGCGTGGCTGTCGCCGCCCACGCCGCTCGCACTGCCGCAGGCCGAGAGCACGACCACGCCCCCGGCCAGCGCGGCGGTGGCTATGAAGCCCTTGCGGCGCTTGCTGTCCGTCATCACACGCTTCTCCATTGATCCGATAGGAATCCCCGAGCAGCAGACCGGGTGCAGCCTCCCCGGCCGACGTCCAGGAAACGCCACTTTCCCCATGGTTCGCGCCGGATACGGACAAAGTGTGGGGAACGACACGCAATGCGGGCACACGCCCACGAGACGTTCCGATCATGCTCCCGCCGCTCCACAGAGCGGCGGGCCCGCCCCGCGCCGGGCACGGCAACGGCCCTCGTACGACACCTGCCGTACGAGGGCCGCGAAGGCGCCGGGAGGGGAGCGCGGGGGCTCCCCAAGGGGCGCGCGGACAGGGTCACGCTCCGTGCGGACGGACCCGGATCAGACCTCCTCCTCGACGGGGAGGGAGTCGCCCGCCAGCTCCCACTCATCGGCGTCCCACGCCGCGTCCGGGTCGTAGTCGCCGCGCTCCTCGCAGCTCCAGGACGCCTGCGCGAGGGCGGTGCCGGGGACCGCGGTGACCAGGTCGGACGGGTCGACGAGGTGGGCCAGCGCCTCCGCCGGGTCCTCGCGCACCGCCTCCTGCGCCTGATGACGCCCGCCGTCCGGGAGGGAGGGGTCGGCGGCGACGTGGTCGAGGGCCGCGGCGGTCAGCAGACCGGTGTCGGTGACCTCCATGACCAGTTCGATATGAAGCCGTACAAACCGTGATGTCTCGCCATTGCTCATGGGACGGAGGGTAAGCACTCCGGGGCCTGACTTTCCCGCGACCCGCTGCGGTCACTAACATCTGAGGTCAGCGGCCAATTCGCCGGACCTGCAAGGGGGATTGTTCTGTGACCGCACGCCGACCACTGCTGACCGCCGCAGCCGCGGGGTCGGTACTGATCGCCCTGTGGTTCGTCCCGTCCGCGCACGCGATCGTCTCCCCCGAGGACGCCCCCGCCACCGGCGCGCGGACCACCACCGCCACGGTCCCGGACGGCGGAGCCCGAGGCTCCGATGCGGTGACCGCCGACCGGGGCAACGCCCTCCGCAGCGGCTCGGGCGCGCGACCCGACGGCGCCGCCGGCCGCTCCCTCGCCGAAACCGGCTCCCCGGACACCACCCCGTACGTCATCGGCGGTGCCGCCTGCCTCGCCCTGGGCGCCGGACTGGTCAGCTACTCCGTCCGCCGGAACCACGACCGTACGTACTGAGCCCGCGCGACACCTGTTCCGGCCTGCGCGAGATCGGGCCTGACGTACGCGGAGGCGTCGCGGCGGGCCTCGCAGAAGCACCTTTGGCCCGGCCCGCACGGGGCGTTCCGGCCGGTCCCCGCGTCAGGAGCGCGACGGCCCGCCGCGGCCCGGCCCCGTGCCGCGCGCCCCACCTCCCTCACCGCCGGAACCGGCGCCGTTCCGTACCCGGCCGGCGCTCCGGGGTGTCGGCGAGGCGGACGACGGGGTCGTCCGGGCCGCCGTGGCGGCCTGCCACCACCGGCACCGCCGCTCGGGCGGCCTTGGCGCGGTACTGCGCGGCGTCGGCGAGGCGGAAGAGGCGGCGGGCGGTGCGTACCGGGCCGATCGGGTCGCCGGTCGAGGCGACACCCACCGCGACACCGTCGCCGATCCCCAACTCCGCTGCCCGCAGGCAGAGTTCGGCGGCGACTCCGACCACGTCGTCGGGGGGCGGGCCGACGGCGAGGAGACAGAACTCGTCGCCGCCGAGCCGGGCGGCGAGGGTGCCGGGCAGCCGGGCGCCGCAGAGTGAGAGGACCGAGCCGAATCGTTCCAGCAGCCGGTCGCCGACCGCGTGGCCCTGGGAGTCGTTCACCCGCTTGAGGCCGTTGAGGTCGCAGACCACCAGGCTCACCACGGCCGCCTCCCGGCGGTGCGCCTCCAGCGCCTCGTCCAGCCGCATGTCGACGGCGCGGCGGTTGGCGAGTCCGGTCAGCGCGTCGGTGAAGGCCAGCCGGCGGGCCTCCGCCAGCCGCTCGGTCTGGGCGATCCCGGCGGCGGTCACGGCGGCCAGCACCGTCGCGAACTCCGCGTCCGCCGCGCCGAACACCGGCTCTCCCGCCGCCCGCGCCACGTACAGCTCGCCCCACGCGCGCCCGCGCAGCACCAGCGGCGCCACCACGCAGCAACCGCGGCCACGGCGGCGCAGCGCGGCCGCCCGCCGCCGGTTGGCGCTCCCGCCGCCCTCCGGGGCGACGGCCGTCACCTGCGCCGGGGCGCCGGGCAGCGGCGCGTCCTGGGGGCGGGCCGCCGCGGGCACCACGGCGAGCGGCGCACCGCCCGCCGCACCGGCCCCGTCGGCGCGCTCCACCCACGCGCCGGGGCCGCCGCCCGCCGCCCGGCGCTCGCCCCGCAGGCCGACGATCTCCGGGAACTCGTGCACCGGGTACGACTCGTCCTCCGGGAACTCCTGCTCGCCTTCGGCGAGTTCGCCGACGTTGACCAGCACCCGCAGCTTTCCGCGTTCGCGCTCCCATTTCGAGATCGCGGCGAAGGAGCCGCCCAGCGCCAGCCGTACGCTCTGCGCCGCGGCGTGGGCGGCGTCGCGTGGTGCGTGCGCCGCCGCCATCGCCTGCGCCAGTTCCACCACGGCCCGCAGCTTCGCATCGCCCTCATCCGTCACCGGGCCCTCACATTCCGTAACCGTGAGCACACTCTGTACTACAGCGTAGGAATGTTTAACCCCTTTCGCCCCTTACGCGCGGCTCCCACACCCGGAGGTCATCCTCACCCACGGTGATCCACCCGCGTCCCGCGGAACCGGCGGGGCGGACGGGGGCGCGGACCGGCGGCCACGGGGAGCGCGCCCGCGCACGCCGGGCGCCCCCGCGCTCCCCCGGGACGCGGCCCGGCCCACCCCGCGTCTCACTCCCCGGGCCACTCCGGGTCCCGCTTCTCGTTGAACGCCGCGACGCCCTCCGCACGGTCACCGGAGAAGGCCACGGAGCGCCAGGCGGCGTCCTCGACCTCCAGTCCGGCACGCAGATCGAGACCGTGGCCCAGCCGCATCGCACGCTTCGCGGCGCGCAGCCCCACCGGTGAGTTCCGCGCGATCCGCGCGGCCAGCTCCAGCGCCTCCGTACGGTCCGCGCCGACATCCACGAGCTGATCGACCAGTCCCAGCCGTACGGCCTCCTCGGCGCGCACCCGCCGGGCGGTGAAGACGAGTTCGGCGGCGCGCGCCGCACCGACCCGGCGCGGCAGCAGCTGCGTACCGCCGCCCCCGGGGATCACGCCCACCGACACCTCCGGCAGCCCGACCACCGCACTGCCGTCGGCCACGATGAGATCGCAGGCCAGCGCCAGTTCGAAACCGCCGCCGAGCGCGTAGCCGTGCACCGCGGCGACGGTGGGCTGCGGCAGCTCCAGGACGCCGGTGTAGGCGGCGCGGGTGCGCGGGCGCTGCCGCAGCAGGTCCGCGTCGGTGAAGGAGTTGCGCTCCTTGAGGTCGGCGCCGACGCAGAACGCCCGCTCGTGGGTGGAGGTGAGGACGACCGCCCGTACGGTGGTGTCGGCGGCGAGCGCGGCGCACGCCTGCGCCAGCGCGTCGGCCATCGCCGTCGAGACCGCGTTCATCGCCGCGGGCCGGTCCATGACCAGCTCCGCCACCCAGCCGTGCCGCTCCACACGGACCCATTCGCCGAACCGCTGCATACGACCCTCCCGGTTAACGACCGTTGATTCGGTTCCGCCGGGATCATGTCAGCTCGGCACGGACCGGAACAGGGCCGACCGGCCGGGAGGGCACCCGGGCCGCCCCGGGCGCGCCGTCTCAGCCGCGCCGGGTCAGCTGCCAGGGCTCGATGACGCCCAGCCCGCGCACCGGCCGCTGGTACATCGGCTGGAGCGCGAAGCGGTACGTCGGCAGCTCCGGTGTCAGCCCGCTCGCGGCGGCCTCGGCCGCCGCCTTCTCCGCCGCCGCCGCGGCCGCCTCCGAGACCGGGGCGTCGCCGGTACGCCCCAGCTCCTCCGCGAACGCCTGGTCGACGAAGACCGCGTCCTTCGGCGCTATCGACGTCAGCCGGCTGGCGAGGTTGACGGTCGTGCCGAAGACATCGCCCATCCGTGTCGTGACGGTGCCGAAGGCGATACCGACGCGCAGCTCCGGCATGGTCTCGTCGTGCGTCATCGTCTCGATGAGCCGCAGCCCGATCTCGGCGGCCACCCCGGCGTCGTCGGCGGAGAACAGCACCTCGTCGCCGAGCGTCTTGATCAGCCGGCCGCCGTGCGCCGCGACCAGGTCGGAGCAGGTCGTCTCGAACGCCTCGACCAGCTCGCCCAGCTCCTCCTCCTCCAGCCGCCGGGTCAGCCGGGTGAAGCCCACCAGGTCGGCGAAGCCGACGGCCAGGCGCCGGTCCACCATCTCGTCGTCGTCCTGCGCGCGCACGACCCGCCCGGTGGCGGCCGCCAGCTGCCGCCGCCAGACGTACACCAAGAACTCCTCCAGCTCCGGCAGGAGGAGTTCGACCAGCGGATACGTGATCTCCGTACGGGTCATACCGGAGTCCTGGGGCTCGGTGAGGCCCTCCAGGAAGGAGTCGATCTGCCAGTCCGCGAGACGGGCGGTGGTCTGGCCCGTGGAGCGCGCCACCTGGACGGCCATCGCTTCGCTCAGCAGTCCGGCCTCGACCAGACCGGCCAGCCGCCTCAGCGCCAGCACATCGGCCTCGGTGAGCGCCTTGACCTGCCCGATGTCGGCGAAGCCCATGGCCCGCCAGAACCGGGCCGCCAGATCCATCGAGACCCCGGCGCTGCGGGCCGCCTGGAACGGCGTGTAGCGGCGGTCGGCGCCGAGGATGAGCTGCTCCAGGCGGATGGCGATGGTGTCGTCGGAGTCGGCAGCCGCAGACGGCGCCGCCGACGCCGCCGGGGCCGACGGGCTCGCGCCCGGCGCCGCGGAGCCCGCGCCGGGCGCCCCGGGCGGGGGCTCGTCCGCGGTCGCGGAGGCCGCCGCGCCGCCGGGGCCCCGCTCGCCGGGGCCGTCGTCGGATGCGGCGGCGCCGGAGCCCGTGGCGGGTCCGTCCGGCGTGGCCGCGCTCTCGGGCGGTCCGCCCGCGTCGCCGGCGGTCACCGCCCGCTCCCTGTCCGCTGCCTGCGCACTGCCCTTCCGATCACTGCTCGCCGGTGGCCCGCTCCCCGGCGGGCCGCCTCAACGATACGGCAGGTGTGCTCTGGCTCACTCTCCCGTGCCCGGTCAGGGGCGTCCGCCCGGCGCCGCTGCCCGGCGTTTCGGCCACCGGCGCCGCCGTGCGCAAGGGCGCAGGTCAGCTGTAGCCGCCGCCCGCGTCCGGCCGCAGATGGACGATGTCACCGGCGCCCACCGGCTGCTGCACGCCCTCCTCGGTCGCGAGGATCAGCCGCCCGTCGCCGTCGAGCGCCACCGCCTCACCGCGCACCACCCGGTCACCGGGGAGTTCGGCGCGGACCGTACGCCCCAGGGTCGCGCAGCCCGCGGCGTACGCCTCCTGCACCCCGCTCGCGCCCGGGTCGCCGTCCGCGTCCTGCCAGGCGGTGTACCAGGTCTCCAGGGAGCGCAGGACGGCCCGCAACAGGGTGTCGCGGTCGGTGGTGTGCGCGCCGGCCAGGGCGAGGGAGGTGGCGGTGGGCACCGGCAGCTCGTCCGCGCGCAGCGAGACGTTGAGGCCCATCCCGAGGACGATGCCGTCCCCGGCGCGCTCGGCGAGGATGCCGCCGGCCTTCCGCTCGGCGCCGTCCACGGTCAGCAGGACGTCGTTGGGCCACTTGAGTGCGGTGTCCACGCCCGCCGCCCGGGAGAGCGCGGAGGCGACGGCGACCCCGGCGAGCAGCGGCAGCCAGCCCCAGCGCTCCTGGGGGACGCGCGGGGCCAGCACCACGGACGCGAAGATCCCCGAGCGGGGCGGCGCGCTCCACCGGCGGTCCAGGCGCCCCCGGGCCGCGGTCTGCTCCTCGGCGACGAGCACGGTGCCCTCGGGCGCCCCGGCGGCGGCGCGCAGCGCGAGGTCGGTGTTGGTGGAGCCGGTGGCGCCGACGACGTCGAGCGCGGTCCACAGGGAGCCGGGCCGCACCAGGGCGCGCCGGAGCGCCCGGACGTCGAGCGGCGGCCGTTCCAGATCGCTCCAGCGGCCGGCCCCGCCGGCACCCGACGCGCCGGTGCCGTCCCCGGGCTCGGGCGAGCGGCCGTCTTTGTCCTGGTTTTCCGGCGGTTGAGGTGTCATGGAACCAGCCTAGGTGTGGTCAACGACGCAGTGCCCCTGAGCACCCCCGCCGATACGCTACGAAGCGGTAGCAAGGCCGTACGTCTCCCCGTACGCGCACCAGTCCAGGACGAGCAGGAGCCGCATCCCGATGTCCGAGCCGGAAGCACACCTGACCACCACCGCGGGCAAACTGGCGGATTTGCAGCGGCGGATCGACGAAGCCACGCACGCCGGTTCCGCCCGCGCGGTGGAGAAGCAGCACGCGAAGGGCAAGTTGACCGCGCGCGAGCGGATCGACCTGCTCCTCGACGAGGGCTCGTTCGTCGAGCTCGACGAGTTCGCCCGGCACCGCTCGACCAACTTCGGGCTGGAGCGGACCCGCCCGTACGGCGACGGTGTGGTCACCGGCTACGGCACGGTCGACGGCCGCCCGGTCGCGGTGTTCTCGCAGGACTTCACAGTCTTCGGCGGCGCGCTCGGCGGCGTCTTCGGCGAGAAGATCGTCAAGGTGATGGACTTCGCGCTGAAGAACGGCTGCCCGGTCATCGGCATCAACGACTCCGGCGGCGCGCGCATCCAGGAGGGCGTGGTCTCGCTCGGGATGTACGGCGAGATCTTCCGCCGCAACACCCACGCCTCCGGCGTGATCCCGCAGATCTCCCTGGTCGTCGGCCCGTGCGCGGGCGGCGCGGTCTACTCCCCCGCCATCACCGACTTCACGGTGATGGTCGATCAGACCTCGCACATGTTCATCACCGGGCCGGACGTCATCAAGACCGTCACCGGCGAGGACGTCGGCTTCGAGGAGCTGGGCGGCGCCCGCACCCACAACGCCACCTCCGGCGTCGCGCACCACATGGCGTCCGACGAGAAGGACGCCATCGAGTACGTCAAGGCGCTGCTGTCGTACCTGCCGTCCAACAACCTCTCCGAGCCGCCCGCCTTCCCCGAGGAGGCGGACCTGGAGACGTCGGACCTGGACCGCGAACTGGACGCGCTGATCCCGGACTCGGCGAACCAGCCGTACGACATGGTCACCGCGATCGAACACATCCTGGACGACGGGGAGTTCCTGGAGGTCCAGCCGCTGTACGCGCCGAACATCCTCACCGGCTACGGCCGCGTCGAGGGTCACTCGGTGGGCATCGTCGCCAACCAGCCGATGCAGTTCGCCGGCACCCTCGACATCAAGGCGTCAGAGAAGGCCGCCCGCTTCGTGCGGACCTGCGACGCGTACAACATCCCCGTCCTGACCTTCGTGGACGTGCCCGGCTTCCTGCCCGGCACCGACCAGGAGTGGGACGGCATCATCCGCCGCGGCGCCAAGCTGATCTACGCCTACGCGGAGGCGACGGTCCCGCTGATCACCGTCATCACCCGCAAGGCGTTCGGCGGCGCGTACGACGTCATGGGCTCCAAGCACCTGGGCGCCGACCTCAACCTCGCCTGGCCGACCGCGCAGATCGCCGTCATGGGCGCGCAGGGCGCCGTCAACATCCTGCACCGCCGCACCCTCGCCGCCATCGAGGACCCCGAGGCCCAGGCCACCCGCCGCCAGGAGCTGATCCAGGAGTACGAGGACGCGCTGCTCAACCCGTACGTCGCGGCCGAGCGCGGCTACGTCGACGCGGTGATCATGCCGTCCGAGACGCGGCGGCACATCGTCCGCGGACTGCGCGCGCTGCGCAACAAGCGCGAGGCGCTGCCCCCGAAGAAGCACGGCAACATCCCGCTGTAGCCCGCGTCCCGAAGGAGGGCTTGACCATGATCAAGGTCGTACGGGGCAACCCCACGCCCGAGGAGCTGGCCGCCGCGCTCGCGGTGGTACAGGTCCGCGCCGCCGCTGCCGGGAGCGCCGAACCGGAGCCGGCGCCGGTCTCCGAGTGGTCCGACCCGGCGGCGCGCATCCCGGCCCACCGCACCCCGCACCCGGGGCCGCGCGCCTGGCGCACCAGCTACTGGCCGCGCTGACCGGCACCACCGGTATGTGAGGTACGTCGCACGCGTCGCGTTCGCCCTGCTCGTCCAGGTGCGGGCGTTCCGCTCGCGAGGGCGCCTGAGTACGCGTACTCAGGCGCCCGGACCGTCGCCGGGCGCAGGATCGGAACCATGCTGTGGTCCGATCCGCCCGACGAGCCTCCCGAGGAGCTGCGCCATGCGCAGAAACGGCTCCGCAGGCTGGGTCTGGTCATGGCGATCGCCTCGATGCTCACCATGGTGCTGCTGGCCGGGCGTTGACGTGTAATCGTTCCCGCCGCCCGTCGGACCGCTCCACGGCCGAGGACGTCCGCCAGGCCGCCGGCGGTTGCGCCGGACCGGTTGTCCACAGGCCTGCCGCGCCGCTCCGGCGCTCCGTACGATGGCGGGCATGACCGAAGAGCCCCGCCCCCGCCGTCTCGTCCTCGCCTCCCAGTCACCCGCGCGCCTGGGCCTGCTCCGGCAGGCCGGACTGGCCCCCGAGGTGATCGTCAGCGGGGTCGACGAGGACGCGCTCACCGCCCCCACCCCCGGCGAGCTGGCCCGGGTGCTGGCCGAGGCGAAGGCCACCGCGGTCGCCGCGCGCCCGGAGGCCGCCGGGGCGCTCGTCATAGGCTGCGACTCGGTGCTGGAGCTGGACGGCCGGGCGCTGGGCAAGCCCGCCGACGCCGAGGACGCCACGGCCCGCTGGAAGGCGATGCGCGGCCGCTCCGGCGTGCTGCGGACCGGCCACTGCCTCATCGACACCGCGAGCGACCGCCGCACCTCCGCCACCGCCTCGACGACGGTCCGCTTCGGCGAGCCCGACGACGCCGAGATCGCCGCCTACGTCGCCAGCGGCGAACCGCTCCACGTCGCCGGCGCGTTCACCCTCGACGGCCGCTCGGCCCCCTTCATCGACGGCATCGACGGCGACCCGGGCAACGTCATCGGCCTCTCCCTCCCGCTGCTCCGCCGCCTCCTGGGGGAGCTGGACGTCCGCGTCACGGATCTGTGGGCGTGAGCCCTTCGGACGGGGGGCGAGCGGCGGCGTAGGCCCGGCCCGACCCCGCAGGCCGGGCAGGGGCGGGCCACCGCCGCCGGGCGCCGCCGCGCTCACCCCGAAGCGGGCTCCGGGCCGCCGGCCTCCGGACCGGGCGCGGACTCCGGACCCGGCCCGGCGGGCCGTTCCCCGTACGCCACCAGCGTCAGCACCAGCAGGGCGAGGACGGCCATCAGGGCAGCGAAGGCGGGCCAGCCGAGCATGCCGACGGCGAAGGCGCCGAGGACCGCGTGGGCCACGGCGCAGACGATCAGCGCAATCCGGCCGAGGGTGCCGGGCGGGCGGTCGCGCAGCGCGGTGCGCAGCAGCACGGCGGCGCAGCCCAGGAGGCAGAGCGCGGCGAGGACGCCGGCGACCAGCGCGCCCGTGGTCATCGCGCCGGGCCGCAGCCCCGCCAGGGACATCTGCTGCCGGTCGACGACGATGCTCATGATCCAGTTCAGCAGGAGGACGCCGCCCGCCTCCAGGATCAGCACCACGGCCGCCACCGCCGCCACGGGTCTTCGCGCCGCCACCGCGCCACCTGCTTCCGTCCGTACCGGATGTGCCGCCGCCGGGCGCCGAGGGCCCGCCGCCGTGCGCCCGCGTCCTGCGGGCCGTGCCGTGTTACCGCGAGTACAGAAGACAGCGCGCACGCTACTAACGGGTAACGGCCGGGGCAAGAGGTGTGCGCACACGGAGGCGACGGGCCGCCCGGGGAACCGCGGGCGCCGCGCCGGGCGCAAACTTTCCTTCGCCCATTCGTAGGGACTCCACAAAGATTTGACGGACCGCCGTCCGATACAACGCAGAGAGCTAGACCACATCGAGCCGCTCGCCCGGCGCCGCAGAACCGGGCCTACCCTGGGCTGTCAGGGGGTCTTCCCCCTTCAGAGGCACACGTGCCACGCTCCGTGTGGGGAAGGTCACCTCAGGGAACGGGTCGGCACGCGGTGTCGCCAGTCCCTAAACTCGCTGCGTTCAGTGTGTTGCGGCGTAGCGCCCAGGAAGGACCCCATCGTGCGCAAGGTGCTCATCGCCAACCGTGGCGAAATCGCTGTCCGCGTTGCCCGTGCATGCCGGGACGCCGGAATCGGGAGCGTGGCGGTCTACGCCGAGCCCGACCGGGACGCCCTGCACGTCCGCGCGGCCGACGAGGCTTACGCCCTGGGCGGTGACACCCCGGCCACCAGCTACCTCGACATCGCCAAGGTCCTCCAGGCGGCCAAGGACTCCGGCGCGGACGCCATCCACCCCGGTTACGGCTTCCTCTCCGAGAACGCCGAGTTCGCCCAGGCGGTCCTGGACGCCGGGCTGACCTGGATCGGCCCGCCGCCGCACGCCATCCGTGACCTCGGTGACAAGGTCGCCGCCCGCCACATCGCGCAGCGCGCCGGCGCCCCGCTGGTCGCCGGCACCCCCGATCCGGTCTCCGGCGCGGACGAGGTCGTCGCCTTCGCGAAGGAGCACGGTCTGCCGATCGCCATCAAGGCGGCGTTCGGCGGCGGCGGGCGCGGTCTGAAGGTGGCCCGCACCCTCGAAGAGGTCCCGGAGCTGTACGACTCCGCGGTCCGCGAGGCCGTCGCCGCCTTCGGGCGCGGCGAGTGCTTCGTCGAGCGCTACCTCGACCGTCCGCGCCACGTCGAGACGCAGTGCCTGGCCGACAAGCACGGCAACGTCGTCGTCGTCTCCACCCGTGACTGCTCCCTCCAGCGCCGCCACCAGAAGCTGGTCGAGGAGGCCCCGGCGCCGTTCCTGAGCGAGGCGCAGAACGCCGAGCTGTACCGCGCGTCCAAGGCCATCCTCAAGGAGGCCGGTTACGAGGGCGCCGGCACCTGTGAGTTCCTGGTCGGGCAGGACGGCACGATCTCCTTCCTGGAGGTCAACACCCGTCTGCAGGTCGAGCACCCGGTCACCGAGGAGGTCACCGGCCTCGACCTGGTCCGCGAGATGTTCCGGATCGCCGACGGCGAGGAGCTGGGCTACGACGACCCCGCCGTGCGCGGCCACTCCTTCGAGTTCCGTATCAACGGCGAGGACCCGGGCCGGGGCTTCCTCCCGGCGCCCGGCACCGTCACCACCTTCGACGCGCCCTCCGGCCCGGGTGTCCGGCTGGACGCGGGCGTGGAGTCCGGCAGCGTCATCGGCCCGGCGTGGGACTCCCTGCTGGCCAAGCTGATCGTCACCGGCGCCACCCGTGAGCAGGCGCTCCAGCGCGCCGCCCGCGCGCTGGACGAGTTCACCGTCGAGGGCATGGCCACCGCCCTCACCTTCCACCGCGTGGTCGTCAAGGACCCGGCGTTCGCCCCCGAACTGACCGGCTCCGCCGACCCGTTCACCGTGCACACCCGGTGGATCGAGACGGAGTTCGTCAACGACATCCCGCCGTTCGCCGCTGCCGGCGGCGACGAGGCGGAGGCCGACACCCGCGAGACGGTCGTGGTGGAGGTCGGCGGCAAGCGCCTGGAGGTCTCGCTGCCGTCCTCGCTCGGGATGCCGCTGGCCCGCGCCGCGGTCGCCGGGGGCGCCAAGCCCAAGCGCAAGGCGGCGAAGAAGTCCGGCTCCGCCGCCTCCGGCGACACCCTCGCCTCCCCGATGCAGGGCACCATCGTCAAGGTCGCCGTCGAGGAGGGCCAGACCGTCGCCGAGGGCGAACTGGTCGTCGTCCTGGAGGCGATGAAGATGGAGCAGCCGATCAACGCGCACCGCGCCGGCACCGTCAAGGGCCTGGCCGCCGAGGTCGGCGCCGCCCTCACCTCCGGCGCCGTCATCTGCGAGATCAAGGACTGACGTCCGGCCGTACGCGACGGAAGGCCCCGGCACGGGTGTGCCGGGGCCTTCGCGTGCCCCGGGCGCGCGCCGGTCCGGCCGGGGCGCGTACGGGGAAGCCGCGCGCCCCGGCTCCGTCACGGCGTCACGACGCCCCCACCACGTCCTCCGGGAACGTCAGCTCCTTGCTCATCCACCGCAGCGCGGCGGGCAGTTCGCGGCGCCAGGTGGCGAAGTTGTGGCTGCCCCGGTCGAGGAGGACGGTGTCCGCCTGCATCGGCGGGCGGACGGCGGCCAGGAACTCCCGGGCCGCCGGGTAGTTCTTCTCGCCGTGGCGGCTGGTCCCGATCAGCACCGACACCCGCGGCGGCGGCAGATGGCGCAGCCGCCACACCAGGTCGTGCTCCTCACGGCGGCGCACCCGGTCCCGCCCGCCGCCGAAGAGATCGCCGGTGGTCGGATCCGGGGTGACCTTGTAGTCCGGGGAGAGCGCCGCCGCCGCGGTGTACGTCCCGGGGTGGCGCATGGCGAGCTGGAGGGCGCAGCTGCCGCCGGAGGAGTAGCCGAGGACGCCCCAGCCGCCGGGGTCGTGGCCGACCCGGTAGTGGGAGCGCAGGGCGTCCGGCACGTCCTGGGCGAAGAACGTCTCGGCCTGCGGCCCCCCGGGCACGTCGACGCACTGGGTGTCGCGCGGCGGAGCGATGGTGGGCCGCATCATCACGATGACGGTGGGCTGCGTCTGGCCGGAGCGCTGGAGCGCCGCCGCGGTCTGCGGCAGCCGCAGATGCTGTCCGAGCAGGTAGATGCCGCCCGGGTAGCCGCTGAGCGCCACGACGACGGGGAATCTCTGGCGGGCGTAGGCGGGCTGGAAGTACTGCGGCGGCAGGTAGACGTAGGCCGGGTCCACCAGGTGGGTGCGCTTGCCGACGATCCGTACGGTCTCGACCTTCCCGGCGGTGGCGGGCGGCCCCTTGGGCAGTCCGTGCACCTTGTCGAGCCCTTCGGGGCCGGACGGCTGGACGAGGCCCTGTGTCGGGTCCCCGGCGGGGCCCGCGCCCGTGGGCCCGCCCCATTTGGCGACCGCGCCGGGGGCGTCGTCGTAGAGCCCCAGCAGTTCGTGCCAGGAGCCGTAGAACTGGAAGTTGGCGTTGACGGCGAGGGCGAGGGCCGCGACGAGGGCGAGCTGGGTGGCGAGGAGGGAGCCGAGGCGGCCGAGGAGGGCCCGCGGCCCGCGCCCGGCGAAGCGCGGCCACAGCCGGCAGGTCAGCGCGACCGCGGCCAGGGCGGCCAGTACGGCGGCGTACAACAGCGGGCGGCTGGTCAGCCCCATGACGTCTTCCCCAGGTCCGGTGGGGCCGCCGGGGCGCGTGCCCGTGCCGACCCCGCGATGTGCCGGCGTCCGGGGCACGCACCGGCCCGGAACGCCGTGTTGCGCCAGGTTTGACGGTGCCGCGGGGCGCGGCGTTGCGGCGCGCCACGGTGTTCGGCGAGGTGTCGCCGGACGGCAACCGCGCATTGGGGCACGGGACGCCGCCCGTCCACCGGCGGGGCCCGGAGCCCCGCTCAGGGGCGCGCGCGACGGCCTCGTGCGCCCCCGGCGGGCGGCCCGCCGCGGCCCCGGTCAGTGGCATCCTGGAGCCACCGGGCCGGGACCGGCCGGGACGAGGAAGGACGGCGATGGCGACCGAGACGGCAGGGCGGCGGCCGGCCGCACGACGGAGCGAGGCGGCGGCCGGTGCGGCACCCGCCCCGCGCCCCATGCGGGCCGACGCCCGGCGCAACTACGAGCGGCTGCTGGCCGCGGCCCGTACCGCCTTCATCGAGCACGGCACGGACGTCTCCCTGGAGGAGATCGCCCGCCGCGCGGGGGTCGGCATCGGCACCCTCTACCGGCACTTCCCGCACCGTACGTCACTGATGGGCGCGGTCTTCCAGAGCGAGGTGGACGCGCTGCTGGCGCAGGCGCGGGAGCTGGCGGACGCGCCGCAGCCGTGCCGGGCGCTGGTCGAGTGGCTGCGCGCGATCATCACCCATGCCGGTACGTACCGGGGGCTGTCGCGGGCGCTGATGACGGCGACGGCGGACGAGAGTTCCGGTATGGCGCGGTGCAGTGTGCCGATGCGGGAGGCGGGCGGCGCGCTGCTGGCCCGCGCGCAGCGGACCGGCGCGGTCCGGCCGGACGTCACCATCGGCGACCTGATGCAGCTGACGAACGGCATCGCGCTGGCCGCCGAGGAGTCCCCGGACGACCCGCTCCTCGCCGACCGTCTGCTGACCCTCACCCTGACCGGTCTGAAGGCGGACGGGAGCGACTGCGCCGGGGAGCCGGGCGCGTAACGGGAGCGGCGGGCGTGCCGGGCGGCATAGCCGGAACGCCGCGGACGGCCGGGGCTCCGCCGCCACAAACACCTCGGCGGCACCCGCCCGAAGGGGGGCGCGTACCGCCGAGGTGCCGGAGGCCGGAGCGGGCGTACTGAGACCTCCCGGGGCCCCGCGGTCGTGCCGCCGGGCCCCGGGACGTCTCAGCGGCGCCGGGGGGCGAGATCGGCGACGCGGGGCCCGTCGCCCAGGGAGGCGGAGCGCAGGGTCGGGGCCGCGCCACCGGGCGGGTGGTTGCGGCGCTGGCCCGGGAGCGGGACCTCCCGGCGGTGGCCGCGCCGGTCGGGGGCGCCGTCCGCCGTGGCGGCGGTGCCGGTGACGGCGATCTGTACGCCCTGGTCGGCGAGGGCCTGCAGCTCCGTCGCCGCCCGGTCGTCGTGGGGCGGGGGCTCGTCGGTGACCAGCCGGGTGATGAGGTCCGTCGGCACGGTCTGGAACATCGTGTCGGCGCCGAGCTTGGTGTGGTCGGCGAGGACCACCACCTCACCCGCGGCCTGGACGAGGGCCCGGTCGACGCTGGCGGAGAGCATGTTGGACGTGGAGAGACCGCGCTCGGCGGTCAGCCCGCTGCCGGAGAGGAAGGCGCGGGAGACCCGCAGCCCCTGGAGCGACTGCTCCGCGCCGCTGCCGACCAGCGCGTAGTTGGAGCCCCGCAGCGTCCCGCCGGTCATGACGACCTCGACGCGGTTGGCGTGGGCCAACGCCTGGGCGACCAGCAGGGAGTTGGTGACGACGGTCAGGCCGGGCACCCGCGCGAGCCGGCGGGCCAGCTCCTGGGTGGTGGTGCCGGCACCGACGACGATGGCCTCGCCTTCCTCCACGAAACCGGCGGCGAGATCGGCGATGGCCGTCTTCTCCGCGGTCGACAGGTGGGATTTCTGGGGCAGACCGGATTCCCGGGCGAGCCCGCCCGGGAGGACCGCTCCGCCGTGCCGGCGGTCGAGGAGCCCTTCCGCTTCCAGCGCGCGTACATCCCGGCGCACGGTCACTTCGGAGGTCTGGACGACACGGGCGAGCTCCCGGAGCGACACCGCTCCGTTGGCCCGCACCATTTCAAGGATCAATTGGCGACGTTCTGCAGCGAACACGAAACTGACAGTAACGCCAACGACCGTCTGTTTTCAGCAGGTTGCACCAATTAACGGAAATTGTGCACGGCGCGAGCGGGCGAGTGGTATAGAAGGCTCCTACCCCGAACTCCCGCCCGGCAACGGTGACATGATCGCAGGTCAGCGCCGAACACCCGGCAGTGGTCCGCCGCGCCCCTCACCCGACGCGCGCACCCGGGGCACAAACGTACCCACCGTCCGCGCCCCGCGGGGCTGCTACTCGTTCGCCGCCTTACGGGTGTGCAGCTGCCGGGCGACCTCGGCGAGCGAGCCGGACAGCGACGGGTAGACCGTGAAGGCGCTGGCGATCTGCTCGACGGTGAGGTTGTTGTCGACGGCGAGCGCGATCGGGTGGATCAGCTCGCTGGCGCGCGGCGAGACCACCACACCGCCGACGACGATGCCGGTGCCCGGACGGCAGAACAGCTTCACGAAACCGTCGCGGATGCCCTGCATCTTGGCGCGCGGGTTGCGCAGCAGCGGGAGCTTGACCACCCGGGCGTCGATCTTGCCCGCGTCGACGTCCGCCTGGGAGTAGCCGACAGTGGCGATCTCCGGGTCGGTGAAGACGTTGGCGGAGACCGTCCGGAGGTTCAGCGGCGCCACCGCGTCGCCGAGGAAGTGGTACATCGCGATACGGCCCTGCATCGCGGCGACCGACGCCAGCGCGAAGACGCCGGTGCAGTCGCCCGCGGCGTAGACGCCGGGCGCGGAGGTGCGCGAGACGCGGTCGGTGCGGATGTGCCCGGAGTCCTTCATCTGGACCCCGGCCTCCTCCAGGCCGATCCCGGCGGTGTTGGGGATGGAGCCGACGGCGACCAGGCAGTGGCTGCCGGAGATCGTCCGGCCGTCGGCGAGCGTCACCTCGACGCGGTCCCCGACCCGCTTGACGGCGGCGGCGCGGGAGCGGGCCATGACGTTCATCCCGCGGCGGCGGAAGACGTCCTCCAGGACGGCGGCGGCGTCCGGGTCCTCGCCGGGCAGCACCCGGTCGCGGGAGGAGACGAGCGTGACGCGGGAGCCGAGCGCCTGGTAGGCACCGGCGAACTCGGCGCCGGTGACACCGGAGCCGACCACGATCAGCTCCTCGGGCAGTTCGTCGAGGTCGTAGAGCTGCGTCCAGTTCAGGATGCGCTCGCCGTCGGGGAGGGCGTCGGGGATCTCGCGGGGGTGCGCGCCGGTGGCGATCAGCACCGCGTCGGCGACGAGGGTCTGCTCGGTGCCGTCGGCGGCGGTGACCGTGACCTTGCGGGAGCCGTCCGTGGCCTGCCCCGGCTCCAGCCGGCCGCGACCGCGCAGCACGCGGGCGCCGGCGCGGGTCACCGAGGCGGTGATGTCGTGCGACTGGGCGAGCGCGAGGCGCTTGACACGGCGGTTGACCTTGCCGAGGTCGACGCCGACGACGCGGGCGGGCCGCTCCGGGTCGGGCGTGCCGTCCTCGACGATGATGCCCAGCTCCTCGTACGAGGAGTCGAAGGTCGTCATCACCTCGGCCGTCGCGATGAGAGTCTTCGACGGGACGCAGTCGGTCAGCACCGACGCCCCGCCCAGACCGTCGCAGTCGACGACGGTCACCTCCGCGCCGAGCGAGGCGCCCACCAGGGCCGCTTCGTATCCGCCGGGTCCGCCACCGATGATCACGATCCGAGTCACGCTCTCCATTGTCCCGCACGCCGCGCGGTGCTTCCCGGCGGGGTGCGGCGGGCGGCGGATTTACCGGCTCCGGATCCTCGGTTCCCCAGGAGCCGGGCGGTCCGCCTCCCGTACCCTCGAACCATGTCGCTCTACGCCGCGTACGCCGGCAACCTCGACGCGCGGCTGATGTCCCGCCGCGCACCGCACTCCCCGCTGCGCGGCACCGGCTGGCTCAACGGCTGGCGGCTCACCTTCGGCGGTGAGCAGATGGGCTGGGAGGGCGCCCTCGCCACCATCGTCGAGGCCCCGCGCTCCCAGGTGTTCGTCGCGCTCTACGACATCGCGCCGATGGACGAGGACTCCATGGACCGCTGGGAGGGCGTCGGCCTCGACATCTACCGCCGGATGCGGGTGCGGGTGCACACCCTCGACGGCGAGGAGCCCGCGTGGCTCTACGTCCTCAACGGCTACGAGGGCGGCCTCCCCTCCGCCCGCTACCTGGGCGAGATCGCCGACGCCGCCGAGTCCGCGGGCGCCCCGCACGACTACGTCATGGAGATGCGCAAGCGGCCCTGCTGAGGGACGCGGACCGCGCGGGCGACCCGGCCGGGCGGTGCCCGGGGCGGGTGGGACGCATGGCCTCGGACGGGCCGGACGCATGACCTCGGGCGGGCCCGGTCCGCTCCGCACCTCTCCCTGGCGACGGCACGACGACGGGGCCTCCCGGGCGGGCCCCGGAGGGCGTCCCCGGAGGGCGTCCCCGGAGGGCGTCCCCGGAGGGCGTCCCCGGAGGGCCCCGGGCTCCGCCTCGGGTCCCGCCCCGGGAAACACCCGGAACCCCCGCGCCTCCCCCGGCCCTCCCGGTTCCCCCGTCCGGCCCGCGCACCCCCTCCACCAGCGCCTTCCGACCCCGTCCCCGGCGGCATCTACGCGCGTAGGAGATTTCCCGCTACCCTCGTCGGCGTGAACGCATCTGTTACCACGGACCCCGCCCGCGACCCGCAGGCCGCCGCCGGGGACGCCGCCGCCCGCCTGCGCGAACTCACCGGTGCCGCCAGCCATGACGTCGCCCTGGTCATGGGCTCGGGCTGGGCCCCGGCCGCCGAGGCGCTGGGCGCGCCCGAGCACGAGTTCCCCGTCACCGAGCTGCCCGGCTTCCCGCCGCCCGCCGTCGAGGGCCACGGCGGCAAGATCCGCTCGTACCGCACGGGTGACAAGCGCTCGCTGGTCTTCCTCGGCCGTACGCATTACTACGAGGGCCGCGGGGTGGCCGCCGTCGCGCACGGGGTGCGGACCGCCGTCGCCGCCGGGTGCAGGACGATCGTGCTCACCAACGGGTGCGGCGGTCTGCGCGACGGGATGCGTCCGGGTCAGCCGGTGCTGATCAGCGACCACCTCAACCTCACCGCCACCTCCCCGATCGAGGGCGCCCGCTTCGTCGACCTGACGGACCTGTACTCGCCGCGGCTGCGCGCGCTGTGCAAGGAGGTCGACCCGACCCTGGAGGAGGGCGTCTACGCGCAGCTCCCCGGGCCGCACTACGAGACGCCCGCCGAGATCCGGATGCTCCGTACGCTCGGCGCCGACCTGGTCGGTATGTCGACGGTGCTGGAGGCCATCGCCGCCCGTGAGGCGGGCGCCGAGGTGCTGGGCCTGTCCCTGGTGACCAACCTCGCCGCGGGCATGACCGGCGAACCGCTCAACCACGAAGAGGTCCTCCAGGCCGGCCGCGACTCCGCGACGCGGATGGGCAGCCTGCTGGCCAAGGTGCTCGGCAAGCTCTGAGCCCCGGCGGTCCCGGGCCGGACGGCCGGGGCGGGCGCCACGCCCGGCCCGCCGCCCGCCCCGGGCCCGTACGCCGTCCCCGTACGCCGCCGGGCGCCCGGCACCGGCCGTCCCGCCCCCGTCCCACCCGCCCCACCCACCGTCGTCAGGAGCATCACGTGGCCACCGAACCCGCGGAGCTGATCCGTCTCGCCCAGACCTGGCTGGCCGAGGACCCCGACCCGCAGACCCGCGAGGAGCTGTCCCGGCTGATCGACGCCGGTGACGTGAGCGAGCTGGCCGACCGGTTCGCCGGGACGCTGCAGTTCGGCACCGCGGGGCTGCGCGGGGAGCTGGGCGCGGGCCCGATGCGGATGAACCGCGCGGTGGTCATCCGCGCCGCCGCCGGTCTCGCCGCGTACCTCAAGGGCCGCGGGGACGGCGACGGCCTCGTGGTCATCGGCTACGACGCCCGCCACAAGAGCGCCGACTTCGCGCGTGACACGGCCGCGGTGATGGTGGGCGCGGGCCTGCGCGCCGCGGTGCTGCCGCGTCCGCTGCCCACCCCGGTCCTGGCGTTCGCGATCCGGCAGCTGGGCGCGGTCGCCGGTATCGAGGTCACCGCCAGCCACAATCCGCCGCGCGACAACGGCTACAAGGTCTACCTCGGCGACGGCTCCCAGATCGTGCCGCCCGCGGACGGCGAGATCGCCGCGGAGATCGCCGCGATCGGCTCGCTGCACGACGTGCCGCGCCCGGAGTCGGGCTGGCAGACCCTCGGGGACGACGTCCTCGCCGCCTACCTGGAGCGGACCGACGCGGTCCTCACCCCGGGCTCGCCGCGTGACGCCCGGGTCGTCTACACCCCGATGCACGGCGTCGGCCGGGACACGCTGCTCGCCGCGTTCGCCCGCGCCGGGTTCCCCGCCCCGCTGGTCGTCGCGGAACAGGCCGAGCCGGACCCGGAGTTCCCGACCGTCGCGTTCCCCAACCCGGAGGAGCCCGGCGCGATGGACCTGGCGTTCGCCACCGCCCGCACCGCGGGCGACGGCGTCGACCTCGTCATCGCCAACGACCCGGACGCGGACCGCTGCGCCGTGGCCGTCCCCGCCCCCGGCACCGACGCGGGCTGGCGCATGCTCCGCGGCGACGAGGTCGGCGCGCTCCTCGCCGCCCACCTCGTCAGCAAGCAGGCGTCCGGCACCTTCGCCACCACCATCGTCTCCTCCTCCCTCCTCTCCCGGATCGCCTCCGCCGCCGCCCTCCCCTACGAGGAGACCCTGACCGGCTTCAAGTGGCTGGCCCGGGTGGACGGCCTGCGGTACGCGTTCGAGGAGGCGCTGGGCTACTGCGTCGACCCCGAGGGCGTCCGCGACAAGGACGGCATCACCGCCGCCCTGCTGATCACCGAACTGGCCGCGGAGCTGAAGCACTCCGGCCGCACCCTCACCGACCTGCTGGACGACCTCGCCGTCGAGTACGGCCTGCACGCCACCGACCAGCTGTCCGTCCGGGTCGAGGACCTGTCCCTGATCGCCGGCGCCATGCGCCGGCTCCGCGAGGCGCCGCCGGCGACGCTCGCCGGACTGCCGGTGGCCTCGGCCGAGGACCTCTCGCACGGCACGGACGCGCTGCCGCCGACCGACGGCCTGCGGTACACGCTCGCCGGCGCGCCGGAGCGCGGGGTGGCGGCGGGCCGGATCGTGGTCCGCCCGAGCGGCACGGAGCCGAAGATCAAGTGCTACCTGGAGGTCGTGCTGCCGGTGGCGTCCGCGGACGCGCTGCCCGAGGCGCGGGAGCGGGCCGCCGCGGCGCTGGCGGGGCTGAAGGCCGACCTGGGAGAGGCCGCGGGAATCTGAGGGCGCGCTCCGGCCGGGCGGCGGTGGCCGTCCGGCCGGAGCGCGTGGCTCGGGCCGGGGAAGAGCCCGGAGGGGCCCGCGTGCGCGGGGGTGTTCCCTGGGAGGTCGACGTGCTGAGCGTCGAGGCCGCGTCCACCCGCGAACGCGGGGATGGCCCCGTCCGGGCGACCAGCAGATCGAAGACCGTCCGGTGAGCCCCGCGTGCGCGGGGGGGCCTGTGCGGGCTCCGCGGACGCGGCTGCCCGGGGCCTTGCGGACCGGGGCGGCGACGCAGGGCGCAAGTGCCGCTCCGCCCTCCGAGCCCCCTACACCGCCAGCATCACGGCCAGCCCTACGGCCCCCACCACACACGGCACGATGAAGCCGTGAGCCCACCGGACGACCGGCTCGCCGCTCGCACCCTCCCGGTGGACGGCCTGGGCCTTGATCTCGCGCAGTTCGTCCATCGTCTGGTCGGCCATGGCGCGCGGCACCGGGCCGGGATCGCCGCCCAGGCCGGAGCGGCGCGGTGCCGCTCCGCGCGCGGCCTGGCGTCCCGCCTTCTTGCGCTGGCGCAGGGAGACCGGGATCGCCCAGAGCTGGTACTTGCGGCCGCCGGTGGTGAAGACCTCGCAGGAGAAGGACGCGCGGAGGTCCTCGATCGCGCCCCAGGGGAGCGTCAGGGTGCGGAACGGGTTACGGACCAGCAGGCGGTCCTCGCCGGCCTTCACCACGGGGCGCAGGGTGAACGCGGCGACCAGCGGGACGCCGAGGAGCAGGGCGAAGAGTGCGGTGAGCTTGGTCTCCAGGGCCCCGCGTACCAGGGCGTCGCCGCCGAGCCAGAGGCCGAGGGCGATCAGCAGGGCGCCGCCGACCAGGCCCATGGGCGAGCGGTAGCTGCGCTCGGCGTACTTCTGCGGGGCCGTACCGGCGGGTTCCTGACGCGTCATGGTGCCGATTCTGCCTGACCGTCCGGATGCCGGACATTGCGTTACGGCATCGGTCGGGCGGAACGCCGTATCCGGGACGGGACGGAGCGCGACGGCACCGGCGGGGCGTGCGCCGCCGGCGCGTACGCCCCGCAGCGGCCCGTCCCGGCGCCCCCGCAGGCTCGGCCACCGACCGGGCGCCTGTCCCCTCACGTACCCCGCCGGGCTACCGCGCCCCGCCCCCCGGGGGCGGCCCCGGGCGCGCGCCACATTCCCGCACGCCCCGGCCTTCCTGGGGGGATGACAGGCCGCTACGCGCGTAGATATGCTCCCCTCGTGACCATGCCCACCACAGTTCCCGCATACGGCAAGGAAGCCGCGGGGCGGCTGGCGTCGATGGCGGACGTGACCGCCGACGACGGCGCGCTGCGCCGCTTCCTGCACGGCCTCCCAGGCGTCGACAAGGTCGGCCTGGAGGCCCGTGCCGCCGCCCTCGGTACCCGCTCGGTCAAGACGACGGCGAAGGCGTACGCCATCGACCTCGCCGTCTCGATGATCGACCTGACGACGCTCGAAGGAGCCGACACCCCCGGCAAGGTGCGGGCGCTGTGCGCCAAGGGCATCAACCCGGACCCCACCGACCGCACCGTCCCGAAGGTCGCGGCGATCTGCGTCTACCCGGACATGGTCGCGACGGCCAAGGAGGCGCTCGCCGGCTCCGGTATCCATGTCGCGTCCGTGGCGACCGCCTTCCCGGCGGGCCGCGCCGCGCTGCCGGTCAAGCTGGCCGACGTCCGGGACGCGGTCGCCGCCGGTGCCGACGAGATCGACATGGTCATCGACCGGGGCGCGTTCCTCGCCGGCCGCTATCTGTCGGTCTTCGAGGAGATCAGGGCCGTGAAGGAGGCGTGCGCCCGGCCCGGAGGCGGCGCCGCCCACCTCAAGGTGATCTTCGAGACCGGTGAACTCCAGACGTACGACAACGTCCGCCGGGTCTCCTGGCTGGCGATGCTCGCGGGCGCCGACTTCATCAAGACCTCGACCGGCAAGGTCGCGGTCAACGCCACGCCGCCGGTGACGCTCCTGATGCTGGAGGCGGTCCGCGACTTCCACGCGGCCACCGGTGTGCAGGTCGGCGTGAAGCCGGCCGGCGGTATCCGGACGACCAAGGACGCGATGAAGTACCTGGTCATGGTCAACGAGACGCTGGGCGCGCCCTGGCTGACCGCCGACTGGTTCCGGTTCGGCGCCTCCAGCCTGCTCAACGACCTGCTGATGCAGCGCCAGAAGCTCAGCACCGGCCGCTACTCCGGCCCCGACTACGTCACGGTGGACTGAGGCAACCCATGACTTTCGACGCTTCCACGCCCTTCACCTACGCCCCGGCGCCCGAGTCCCGCGCGGTGGTCGACATCGCGCCGTCGTACGGACTCTTCATCGACGGAGAGTTCGCCCCGGCGGCGGGCGGCAAGGTCTTCAAGACCGTCTCGCCCGCGACCGAGGAGGTGCTGTCCGAGGTCGCGCAGGCCGAGGCCGCCGATGTCGACCGAGCCGTGGCCGCCGCCCGCGCGGCGTTCGTGACCTGGTCCGCGCTGCCCGGCGCCGAGCGGGCCAAGTACCTCTTCCGGATCGCCCGGATCATCCAGGAGCGCTCGCGTGAGCTGGCCGTCCTGGAGACGCTGGACAACGGCAAGCCGATCCGCGAGTCCCGCGACGCGGACCTGCCGCAGGTCGCCGCGCATTTCTTCTACTACGCCGGCTGGGCCGACAAACTGGAGTACGCGGGTTACGGCCCGAACCCGCGCCCGCTGGGCGTCGCCGGGCAGGTCATCCCGTGGAACTTTCCGCTGCTGATGCTGGCGTGGAAGGTCGCCCCGGCGCTGGCCACCGGCAACACCGTGGTGCTGAAGCCCGCCGAGACCACCCCGCTGTCGGCGCTGTTCTTCGCGGACGTCTGCCGTCAGGCGGGGCTGCCGAAGGGCGTCGTCAACATCCTGACCGGTGACGGCTCCACGGGCGCCGCGCTGGTCGCGCACCCGGACGTGGACAAGGTCGCCTTCACCGGCTCCACCGAGGTCGGCAAGGCCATCGCGCGCACGGTCGCCGGCACCGGCAAGAAGCTGACGCTGGAGCTGGGCGGCAAGGCGGCCAACATCGTCTTCGACGACGCCCCGCTCGACCAGGCCGTCGAGGGCGTGGTCAACGGCATCTTCTTCAACCAGGGCCATGTCTGCTGCGCCGGTTCGCGGCTGCTGGTCCAGGAGTCCGTCGCCGATGAGCTGCTGGACGCGCTCAAGCGCCGGATGCGGACGCTGCGGGTCGGCGACCCGCTCGACAAGAACACCGACATCGGCGCGATCAACTCCGCCGAGCAGCTGGCCCGGATCACCGCGCTCGCCGACGCGGGCGAGGCCGAGGGCGCCGAACGCTGGTCCCCCGAGTGCGAACTCCCCTCGTCCGGCTACTGGTTCGCGCCGACGCTCTTCACCGGCGTCACCCAGGCGCACCGCATCGCCCGCGAGGAGATCTTCGGCCCGGTGCTGTCGGTCCTGACGTTCCGTACACCGGAGGAGGCCGTCGCCAAGGCGAACAACACGCCGTACGGACTCTCCGCCGGGATCTGGACGGAGAAGGGTTCGCGGATGCTGTGGATGGCGAACCAGCTGCGCGCCGGGGTCGTCTGGTCCAACACCTTCAACAAGTTCGACCCGACGTCGCCGTTCGGCGGCTACAAGGAGTCGGGCCACGGCCGCGAGGGCGGCCGCCACGGACTGGCGGCGTATCTGACCCCGTCGACCCCGAAGGGCGAGCACCATGGCTGACCGACTCTCCGTCTTCAAGACCTACAAGCTGTACGTCGGGGGGAAGTTCCCCCGTTCCGAGAGCGGGCGGGTGTACGAGGTGACCGACTCCGAGGGCAACTGGCTGGCCAACGCGCCGCTGGCGTCCCGTAAGGACGCGCGGGACGCGGTCGTCGCGGCCCGTAAGGCGTTCGGCGGCTGGTCGGGCGCGACGGCGTACAACCGCGGGCAGATCCTCTACCGCGTCGCGGAGATGCTCCAGGGCCGCCGGGCGCAGTTCACCGCGGAGGTCGCGGCGGCCGAGGGGCTGGCCGAGGCCGACGCCGCGGCGCAGGTGGACGCGGCCGTGGACCGCTGGGTCTGGTACGCGGGCTGGTCCGACAAGGTCGCCCAGATCGCGGGCGGTCCCAACCCGGTCGCGGGCCCGTACTTCAACCTGTCGTCGCCGGAGCCGACCGGTGTGGTCGCGGTGCTGGCGCCGCAGGAGTCGTCGTTCCTCGGGCTGGTGTCGGTGCTCGCGCCCGCGATCGTCACGGGCAACACCGTGGTCGCGGTGGCGGCGGAGCGGGCCCCGCTGCCCGCGCTGTCGCTGGCCGAGGTGCTGGCCACCTCCGACCTGCCGGGCGGGGTGGTCAACCTCCTCTCCGGCCGTACGGCGGAGCTGGGCGCGCCGCTCGCCGCGCACCAGGACGTCAACGCCATCGATCTGGCGGGCGCGGACGCCGAGCTGGCGGCGGAGCTGGAGACCGCGGCGGCGGACAACCTCAAGCGGGTGCGCCGCCCCGCCCCGGTGGACTGGTCCGCCGACCCGGGCACCGGCCGTCTCCTGGCCTTCCTGGAGACGAAGACGGTGTGGCACCCGATGGGCGTCTGAGCCCGTCGCCCCGGCACCACGGGCCCCGATCCGGCGCGGATCGGGGCCCGTACGCTTCTTGAGGCGCTACGGCAGGAGGCGGGTGACCGCGCCGATCAGCGGCAGGTCCTTGAGCGCGCCGCCCTTGGTGACCGGGTCGGTCAGCAACTGGGTGCCGACCGGCTTGAAGTCGGCGACCTGAGTGCCGACGGCGTTGGCGAGCGGGTCGACGGAGGTGTTGGCCAGCGGGTCGAGCTGGAGGTTCTTGACCGGTCCGGTGGCGCCGGCCACGGAGTTGAGCAGCGCGCCGGAGAGCGCGGAGGCGGTGGCGCCGGTGTCCGTGGACTTCACCGGGGCCGCGCTCGCCGCACCGCCGCCCGCCACGAGCGCGGCCCCGGCCGCGGAGACCGCGAGCGAGGCCCGCAGGAGCGTACGGGAGAGCCGAGCGGGCTTGGGACGTGCGTGAGAGGCCATGCGCTGCCACCTGCCTGTGCGACGGAGGGCCCCGGAGCGGGGAACCCTTCCACGGGAGAGGAACCGTTCGGTGATCACTTGACCGCACAGCGTAGTTGATGGGGCGCCGGGCGATCCACTTCGTACGGTTCGTACGGATCGACGGCGGGCCGCCGCGACCGGGCCGGTGCGGGCCGTACCGGGGCGCGGGTCCGCGCCCCGCCCGGGGCGGTGTACCGGCCCGCCGGCCGGATGTGAGGTGACCGGCGCGGCCCAGGGGGTGGCCCGGCGGGGCGGATGCCGGACAATGGGGTCCCGTGAGCTTTCCGTCCGCCGCCCGGCGCCCCGCCGCCCGCGTCCTGCTGCTGACCGGTCCCTCCGGATCGGGCAAGTCCTCCCTCGCTGCCCGTACGGGCCTGCCGGTGCTCCGGCTCGACGACTTCTACAAGGAGGCCGGTGACCCGACGCTGCCGCAGCTGCCCGAGGGCGGCGGCGCCGACTGGGACTCCCCGCTCTCCTGGGACGCGGACGCCGCCGTCACCGCCGTCGCCGCGCTCTGCCACGAGGGCCGCGCGGCCGTCCCGGTGTACGACATCGGGGCCAGCGCCCGCACCGGCGCCGTGGACGTCACGCTGGACGGCGCCGCGCTCTTCGTCGCGGAGGGCATCTTCGCCGCCGAGGTGATCGACCGCTGCCGGGCCGCCGGGCTGCTCGCCGACGCGCTGTGCCTGCGCGGACGGCCCACGACGACGTTCCGCCGCCGGCTGCTGCGGGACGTGCGCGAGAGCCGCAAGCCGGTGCCGTACCTGATACGCCGCGGGCTGCGGCTGCTGCGGGCCGAACGCTCCGTGGTGGCGCGGCAGACGGCGCTCGGCGCCCACCCGTGCGCCCGCCCCGAGGCGCTGGCCCGGATCGCGGCGGCGCGGACGGCGGGTCCGGGCGACGGCCGCGCCGAAGGGCCGGAAACCCCCGAAGAGGCGGGATCTCCCGTACCGGCGGCGGCCTCGGAGTGACGCACGTAGGCTCCTGAGCCCGGCCGCCGGACCCGGTGGCCGCCACGGAAACGGCGTCCCGGGAGGACCCCCATGCCGAAGGCCAGGGAGCACACGTACCGTACGCGCGTCGTCTGGACCGGCGACACCGGCACGGGGACCAGCGGCTACCGCGACTATGACCGTGAGCACGAGGTCAGCGCCGACGGCCCACCGCCGCTCGTCGCCAGCGCCGACCCGGCGTTCCTCGGCTCCGCGGACGCCTGGAACCCCGAACAGCTGCTGCTCGCCGCCCTGTCGCAGTGCCACATGCTGACCTATCTCGCACTGTGCGCCCTGAACGGCGTGACGGTCACCGGCTACGAGGACAACTCCGACGCCACGATGACGGAGGACGGCTTTGGGGGCGGCGCGTTCACCGAGGCGGTGCTGCGCCCGAGGGTGCGGGTCACGGCGGAGCCGATGCGCGAGCGCGCGCGGGAACTCCACGAGGAGGCGCACCGCAGGTGCTTCATCGCCAACTCCGTGGCGTTCCCGGTGCGGTACGAGGCGAGGATCGAGGTGCAGGCGGAGGCCGTGCGCTGAGACATCACGGCCGCAGCCCCGCCCGGAACGCGCCGGCGTGCGGCGGCCGGGCGGGGCTGCGGCCGTACGGCACACATGGCGAAGCGGGTCCGGACCGCCCTCCCCGGCTGTCCGGACCCGCTTCGCCTTCCCCCGTGTTCCCCCGTTCCCCTTCCCTCGGGTCCCCCCGCTTTCTCCCCTTGTTCGCGGACGCGTCCCGGATACGCACGGCCTTCGCGGTAGTCCGGCCGGACCGTGTTCCCCCGTGTCCCCCGTTTCCGGGACGTGTCCGCAGCCCTTGATCCCCTCGGGCTTTCTCCCCGTCCTTCAGGCCACCAGCTCGCCGAAGGACTCCTCCTCGTCACGGCCGAAGCTGAGGACCTCGTCCTCACGCAGCCGGCGCAGCGAGCGCCAGATGCTGGACTTGACCGTGCCGACACTGATGTTGAGGATGTCCGCGATCTCCGGGTCCGTACGGCCCTCGTAGTAGCGCAGGACCAGCATGGTGCGCTGCGGTTCGGGCAGGCGGGCCAGCGCCTGCCAGAGCACCGCGCGCAGTTCGGTACCGCGCATCGCGTCCACGTCGCCCGCCGTCTCCGGCAGTTCCTCGGTGGGGTATTCGTTCAGCTTGCGGCGGCGCCACGCGCTGATGTGCAGGTTCGTCATGGTGCGCCGCAGGTAGCCGCCGAGCGCCGCCTTGTCGCTGATCCGGTCCCAGGCGCGGTAGGTCGAGAACAGGGCGCTCTGCAGCAGGTCCTCGGCCTCGTAGCGGTCGCCGGTCAGGTGGTAGGCGGTGGCGTAGAGCGCGGAGCGGCGCTCCTGGACGTACGCGGTGAAGGCGGCGTCGGACCCGTCGGCGGGCGCGGTGCGCTCCGTGGCCGGGCCGGCGGGCGCCGGGCCGTTCACCGTGGCGTCAACGGCGATCATGTACGGCTGCCGCTGACGTCCGGTGCCGCGGGAGCACCCCCGCCCTCCCGCAGCACCGGACTTCTCGGAGGCCCGTGCGACGTCGCAGAGACGCGTGACCACCGTGCTGGTGCTCTTGGCGTGCTTGGTGTTCATCTCGCGCCCCCCGTCGGTAGAGCCTGGCTTGATCGGTCTGTCCCGGTCGGTGTCCCTCCCGGTGCCAAGAACCCTGCCAACGCAGTTTCATCGCGTTGTCCGTCGACTGTCACAGCCGTGTCACAGGGGCCCGCGACATGCGCGAAGCGCACGTCACAGGCGTGCCGGATGTGCCTTGGGGGGTCTTTTGGGCCCTTCACGGCGCACTCGGCGGCCCCCGGGGAGCGGGTTGGTGTCCCGCGCCACCGGCCGGTCGATGCGGTGGGGGGCCATGGGCCAGAATGGCGGGCGTGCCTTTCCTGTTGCTGATCGAGGACGACGACGCCATCCGCACGGCGCTCGAACTCTCCCTGTCGCGCCAAGGTCACCGTGTGGTGACCGCGGCGTCGGGCGAGGACGGCCTCCTGCTGCTGCGCGAGCAGCGGCCGGACCTGATCGTGCTGGATGTGATGCTGCCGGGCATCGACGGTTTCGAGGTGTGCCGGCGGATCAGGCGTACGGACCAACTGCCCATCATTTTGCTGACCGCCCGCAACGACGACATCGACGTCGTGGTGGGCCTGGAGTCCGGGGCGGACGACTACGTCGTCAAACCGGTGCAGGGCCGGGTGCTGGACGCCCGGATCCGGGCCGTACTGCGCCGCGGGGAGCGGGAGTCGAACGACGCGGCGACGTTCGGTTCGCTGGTGATCGACCGTTCGGCGATGACGGTCACCAAGAACGGCGAGGACCTCCAGCTGACCCCGACCGAGCTGCGGTTGCTGCTGGAGCTGAGCCGCCGCCCCGGTCAGGCGCTCTCCCGTCAGCAGCTGCTGCGGCTGGTGTGGGAGCACGACTACCTCGGCGACTCGCGTCTGGTGGACGCGTGTGTGCAGCGGCTGCGGGCCAAGGTCGAGGACGTCCCGTCGTCGCCGACGCTGATCCGTACGGTCCGCGGGGTCGGCTACCGGCTGGACACCCCGCAGTGACGGACGGCGCCACCGGCGCGGACGGCCGCGCCCGGCGGCTGCCGCGGTTCCGGCGCCGGGCGGCGGGGCTGCTGCGCTGGACGAGCCTGCGGATGCGGCTGGTGTTCGTCTTCGCGCTGGTCGCGCTGACGGCGGCGGTCTCCGCGTCCGGCATCGCGTACTGGCTCAACCGCAACACCGTCCTGGAGCGCACCCAGAACGCGGTGCTCAAGGACTTCCGTACGGCGCTGGCCGAGCGTGCCGGGGCGCTGCCGGTGCAGCCGCGGTGCGGGGAACTGAAGGACGCGGCGCGGCAGATGGCCGCCGGGCCGCAGAACTACGCGGTCCTGCTGATCGGTACGGACTCCGAGGGCAAGGAGTGCGTGGCCGCGACGGACCGGGAGCTGCTGACGCCGGGGAGCGTCCCCGCGTCGCTGCGCACGGCGGTGGACACCGCGCGCCCGGTGGACGACGCCAACCGTTTCTCGCACCACTTGTACTGGCAGCGCAAGGAGGTCGGCGACGTGCCGTACCTGGTCGCCGGGGCGAAGGTGACCGGCGGCGGGCCGACCGGCTATCTGATGAAGTCGCTGGCGACGGAGCGGCAGGACCTCAACTCCCTGGCCTGGTCGCTGGGGATCGCGACGGCCCTGGCGCTGGTCGGCTCGGCGCTGCTGGCGCAGGCCGCCGCGTCGATGGTGCTGCGTCCGGTGCAGCGGCTCGGGCACGCGGCGCGGCAGCTGGGCGAGGGCCGGTTGGAGACCCGGCTGCGGGTGACCGGCACCGATGAACTGGCTGATCTGTCCCGGACGTTCAACCGTACGGCGGAGCAGGTCGAGCAGCGGGTGGAGGAGCTGAGCGCGCGGGAGGCGGCGTCCCGGCGGTTCGTCGCGGACATGTCGCACGAGCTGCGGACGCCGCTGACGGCGATCACCGCGGTCTCGGAGGTCCTGGAGGAGGAGGCCGACTCCCTGGACCCGATGATCGAGCCCGCGGTGCGGCTGGTGGTCAGCGAGACCCGGCGGCTGAACGACCTGGTGGAGAACCTGATGGAGGTGACCCGCTTCGACGCGGGCACCGCCCGGCTGGTGCTGGACGACGTCGACGTCGCCGACCAGGTGACGGCGTGCATCGACGCGCGCGCCTGGCTGGACGCCGTGGAGCTGGACGCGGACCGCGGCATCGTCGCCCGCCTCGACCCGCGCCGCCTCGACGTGATCCTCGCCAACCTCATCGGCAACGCCCTCAAGCACGGCGGCTCGCCGGTGCGGGTGTCGGTCCGTACGAAGGACGCGTCGGGGGCCGAGCACCGGTGCCCGCCCGAGGCGGTCCGCGCCGGCAGCAGTGCGGCGTCCGGCGCGGAGCCGGCGGACGGCCCGGCGGACGGCTCCCTGCTGATCCGGGTGCGCGACCACGGCCCCGGTATCCCCGAGGAGGTCCTGCCGCACGTCTTCGACCGCTTCTACAAGGCGAGCGCGTCCCGGCCCCGTTCCGACGGCAGCGGTCTGGGCCTGTCGATCGCCCTGGAAAACGCGCACATCCACGGCGGTGAGATCACCGCGGCCAACCTCCCCGAGGGCGGCGCGGTCTTCACGCTGCGGCTGCCGATGGACGCCTCCCGGCTGGCCGGCGACGACCGCGGCGAGGACGGCGGTGTGACCCGTACGCCGGGCGCCGGGGACGACGGTGCCCGCGGTGGCGCGGAGGGCGGACGGTGAGCCGGGCGGGACGGCCGCGCCGGGCGGCGGGCGGCGCGCTGATCGCCGTCACGGCCCTGACGCTGGCCGGCTGCGGGGTCCGCGGGACGACGGTCCCGGTGGACGCCGGGGGCGCGCCGTCCCGGGTGAGCTGCGAGGCCGAGGAGGAGGGCGCCGGGAAAAAGGGCCCGGACCGGACGACGGTCACGGTGTACCTGGTGTGCGGCGGGGCGCTGGTGCCCGTCGACCGCCCGGTGGCGCGTGCCGCGGGGACGGCGCCGCTGGAGGCGGCCCGGACCCTCCTCGGTGAGCTGCGCCGCCCGCCGTCGGCGCCCGAGGAGGAGGCCGGTTTCGCGTCCGCGGTGCCGGAGGACCTGACGGTCGCGGAAGCACGGCCGGGCGACCCCGCGGGGACGCTGCGGCTGAGCGTGCCCCCGGACGCCCTGCCGTCCTTCGCGCTGGCCCAGCTCGCCTGCACCTTCGGGGACGTCCCGGCGCTCGGCCGTTCCCACGCGGCGGTCCTCGGCGGCCCGGACGCCACGGAACCGCCGCACCGCTACGCCTGCACGGCGGCCGTCCGCGCCCACCCGGACGCCGGGCGGGAGACGGTCGAGGAGACGCCGGTCGTTCCGTAGGGGCGCGCGGGGGGCCTCCGGGCGTGCGGCCCCGGCCTCGCGTCCGGCTCCTCGGGCGGGCTCTCCCTCGTGGGGGCGGGCTCTCGTGTCGGGGGCGGGGCTTTCGGGCTCAGGGGCGCCCCTCAGGGGTCCGCGCTCGCGCCCCTCAGGGGTCCGCGCTCCCCGTGAAGGCCCGAAGGGGCGCGGCTCCCCGGAGCGCCCGCCCGCGGCCCTCCCCCCTGCCGGGCCCGGCCCGGACGCGGGGCGGAACCGCGGCCGCCGGTCCCGGCGTCCTGGGCTGTGTGCAGCATGGCCCCGGCGTTTTCGCCACCTTCCGTATGCGCGCCACCGGACGGCTCCTCCTCGTGGTGCATCTGCTGGTCATCGGCCGTCTGATGCTGTGGCCCCGGCAGGTGCCCTGGGTCCCGGAGGCCAATCTCGAACCGCTGGCGACGATCGGCGCCGCGCTGTCCCGCGGCCCGTGGGAGGCGGTGTGCGGTATCGGCGTACCGCTGCTGGCCCTGGCCCCGCTGGGCGTGCTGCTGCCGCTCGCCGGAGGGCGACTGAACGTTTCCCCGGTGCTGTCCCTGCTCCGCACGGTGGGCGCCGGCGGGCTGCTGGCGCTGGTCCTGGAGGCGTTGCAGAGTTCGGTGCCGGGCCGGGTGGCGGACATCGACACGCTGCTGCTGAACGTCCTGGGGGTGGCGCTGGCGCATCTCGCCGTCGTCCCCGGGGTGCGGGCCCGGCTCCGCCGCCGGGCGGAGGCTCTCAGGGTTGCGACCCCGAGAATCACCAGGGTCGGCCCCCTCCCGAAGGCTGATGTCCTCTCCGCGTCGCGTACCTACCTTTGAGATACCGGGGCATTCGCCCCGTTCCGTCGAGAAGGAGTAGTCCTCATGGCCGCCGCACTGGTCCGCCCCCGCACCAACCGCATGATCGCCGGAGTCTGCGCGGGTCTGGCCCGCCGCTTCGGTACGACGCCGACGACGATGCGCGTGATATTCGTCCTCTCCTGCCTGCTGCCGGGCCCGCAGTTCCTCGTCTACCTGGCGCTGTGGCTGCTGCTGCCGTCCGAGTCGGAGAGCGCCGCCACCGCCTGGTGAACCCCCGGTGAGCGGCGCCCGGACACGGCGGTGCCCCGGCCCCCTGCGCTAGGCGGGGCCGGGGCACGGTGCGGTGCGGGGCTCAGCCGCCGAGGACCTTGCCGAGGGCGTTGGTGGGCAGGCCGCCCAGGAGGCGGTTCCCCTTGGCGTTGGGCGTGGCCCGGATGTCGCCGGTGGCCGAGTGGGCCGTCTTCGAGACGCCGGAGACGGTGTCGGCGGTCTGCTTGACCGGCAGCTTGTGGAGCACGCCGCCGAGCTGACCGGCGTCGACCGCGGAGGCGGAGCCCGCGGCGGTGGCGGCGAAGGCCACGCCGAGGAGGGCGGTGCCGAGCGTCTTGATGGTTGCCTGCTTCATCGCAATTACGTCCTCGTGATGGGGAGTCGACCGGCAACGCAACGTAGTGAGCCGCCCAGGGTGCCGCAAACATCCCCGGGCGCGGGAAAACGGCCGGTGCGCAACGCCCCGACCGCCCCGTCCGCTCCCCCGCCCGAGGGCTCACGCCCCCTCAGGAGCCGTGTGTCACGCGGTAGTTGGGACCGCCTTCGGGAAGAGCCACTCCGCGCGCAGCTCCGCGTAGCCCGGCTTGATGACGTCGTTGATCATGGCGAGACGTTCATCGAAAGGAATGAATGCTGATTTCATCGCATTGACCGTGAACCACTGCATGTCATCGAGGGTGTAGCGGAACGTCCGCACCAGGTGGCCGAACTCCCGGGACATCGTCGTACCGCTCATCAGCCGGTTGTCGGTGTTGACGGTGAGCCGGAACTGCAGCCGCCGCAGCAGCCCGATCGGGTGCTCCGCGTACGAGGGCGCGGCGCCGGTCTGGAGGTTGGAGCTGGGGCACATCTCCAGCGGAATGCGCTTGTCGCGGACGTACGAGGCGAGGCGGCCGAGGGTGATGGTGCCGTCGTCGCCGACCTGGATGTCGTCGATGATCCGCACGCCGTGGCCGAGCCGGTCGGCGCCGCACCACTGGAGCGCCTGCCAGATCGACGGCAGGCCGAACGCCTCGCCCGCGTGGATGGTGAAGTGGTTGTTCTCGCGCTTGAGGTATTCGAAGGCGTCGAGGTGGCGGGTGGGCGGGTAGCCGGCTTCGGCGCCCGCGATGTCGAAGCCGACGACGCCGGAGTCCCGGTAGCGGTTGGCGAGTTCGGCGATCTCCAGGGCGCGGGCGGCGTGCCGCATCGCGGTGAGCAGCGCGCCGACGCGGATGCGGTGTCCGGCCGCGCGGGCCCGCCGCTCGCCCTCGCGGAAGCCCTCGTTGACCGCCTCGACGACCTCTTCGAGGCTCAGCCCGCCCTCCAGGTGCTGCTCGGGGGCGTAGCGGATCTCGGCGTAGACGACGCCGTCGGCGGCGAGGTCCTCGGCGCATTCGGCGGCGACCCGGGTCAGCGCCTCGCGGGTCTGCATGACGGCGCAGGTGTGCGCGAAGGTCTCCAGATACCGCTCCAGCGAACCGGAGTCGGCCGCCTCGCGGAACCAGTCGCCGAGCTTTCCGGCGTCGGTCTCGGGCAGTTGGGTGTATCCGCAGGCGCGGGCGAGGTCGACGACGGTGGCGGGGCGCAGCCCGCCGTCGAGGTGATCGTGGAGCAGCACCTTCGGTGCGCGCCGGATCTGGTCACTGGTCGGGAGGGTGCTGGTCTCGCTCGTCATTGCGGCACTCTAGCGCCTACGCGCGTAGAACTCACCGAACGATACGTAACGGTGACCCGTCGGCGGGGTGGCCCACCCGCTACGATCTGCCATCGTTCTGGCATGGCTCAGCAAGCACTGCCGGTGCGTGACGCCCGGCTGGGAAAACCGCTGGGAGCATCCGGTGACGAGGGGGTACGCGCCGCTCTGCGGCGAGGCGGCGCGGGCGGATCCGGGCGTTCGGTCAGCGGGGTGGCGTTGTTACTGCCGGACGGACCCCCGGACGGGACGGGGCGCCCGTCGCCGTGGCCAGCGCTCGCGGTCCGGCCGCTCGCCGGCCGGCTGGCCCGCGCGGGGCGCGCCGAGGGGCTGACCGCCCATGTCGTGCGCTACCGCCACCGGGGCTGGAACGGCGCCGCGGGCGATCCGGTACGGGACGCCGCCTGGGCGGTCGAGGAGGTGGTCCGCCGGTACGGCGATGTGCCGGTCTGCCTGGTCGGTGCCGGGATGGGCGCGCGGGCGGCGCTGCACGCGGCGGGCCATCCGGCGGTCGGCGCGGTGCTGGGGCTCGCGCCGTGGTTCCCGGAGCCGGACGCGGCGGACGGCGGACGGCGGACGGAGCCGGACGGGGCGGACGAGTCCGGTCCGCGGGACGCGACGGAGTCCGGCGCCCCGCCGCAGACGTCCGATCCGGTCAAGCAACTCGTCGGCCGTCAGGTGATGTTGGTGCACGGGACGAACGACGGGCGGACCGACCCGGAGCTGTCGTACCGCTACGCCGAGCGCGTCAAGAAGATCAACCGGGACACCTGCCGGTTCGAGGTGCACTCCGACGGCCACGCGCTGCTCCAGCACCGCTTCGAGGTCCACGCGCTCGCCGTCGACTTCCTGCTCGGCGTGCTCTTCGCCGAGGACTTCGCCCGCCCGGTGCAGGACGCGATGGCCGCGCCGCCGCCCCTGGGCCTGCGGATGCCGCTGGCCGCCGGGTTCGGCGCGTCGCTGCGGCGGTAGCCGGGACCGCCGGATCGTCGTACGCGAGGACCGCGAGGAAGCCCGTAACTCCCTTTCCGTACAAGGAGTTACGGGCTTCCTCAGCGCAGCAGCAGGCCGCGGCGGCTCAGCAGGAACTTCTTGAAGGCGGCGACCGGTGGGGTGTCCTGGTGGCCGTCGAGCCAGGCGAGGCCGATCTCGCGGACGGCGCGGGGCGCGGTGACCGTCAGCTCGGCGACGCCGGGCCGGGGCACCGCGGGCGGCGGCAGCAGCGCCACGCCGAGCCCGGCGGCGACCAGCCCGCGCAGCGTCTCCGCCTCCTCCCCCTCGAACGCGATCCGGGGCGCGAACCCGGCCTCCGCGCAGAGCGCGTCGGTGATCCGGCGCAGCCCGTAGCCCGGCTCCAGGGTGACGAAGAGTTCGGTCGCCGCCTCGGCCAGCCGGATGCGTTTGCGGACGGCCAGGGGGTGGTCGTCGGGGACGACGAGCCGCAGCTTCTGCTCGTCCAGGCGACGGGCGACGAGGTCCGGGTAGTCCGGGACCGGCGAGGTCAGGCAGAGGTCGAGGTCGCCGGCGCGCAGCCGCTCGATCATCGCCTCGCCGTGGTTCTGCACCAGCTGGAAGCGGACCCGGGGGTGGTCGGCGCGGAAGGTGCGCAGCAGCCCGGGGACGGTCTCGGAGCCGAGGGTGTGGAGGAAGCCGAAGGCGACCTTCCCGGCGGCGGGGTCGGCGTCGGCGCGGACGGCTTCGGTGGCGCGGTCCAGATCGGCGAGCGCTTTCTCCGTCTGGGCGCGGAAGGCACGGCCCGCCGGGGTGAGCGAGAGGGTACGGCCGTGCCGGGCGAAGAGGGCGACGCCCAACTCGTCCTCCAGCCGCACCAGCGCCCGGCTGAGCGTCGGCTGCGGCATCCCCAGCTCCTGCGCGGCGCGGGTGACGTGCTCGTACCGGGCGACCGCGGTGAACTGCGCGAGCCGGGGCGCGAGGGCGAGCGCCCACGACCCCGCGCCGACATCGGCGCCGTCGGACGCCTCGGCGGGGGCGCGGGGCGTGGTGCGGCGGACCGGGCTGCCGGGGCGGGGACCGCCGGTGGCCGGACGCGGTGAGCCGGTGGCGGGGCGGGGCGTACCGGTGGGGGCGGGGCGCTCGGTGCCGGTGGGGGCGGACCGTGCCGCGCCGGTGGCCGGGGCGGCGGTCCGGGAGCCGTCCGCGGGGCGGCCCGTGGCACGCC
This sequence comes from Streptomyces sp. NPDC027185, assembly GCF_055567035.1. NCBI lineage: Bacteria > Bacillati > Actinomycetota > Actinomycetes > Kitasatosporales > Streptomycetaceae > Streptomyces > Streptomyces sp. NPDC027185. The sequence continues at coordinate 823,772 of NZ_JBVHRF010000002.1, forward strand.
GCCCGGGGGACGGGTGCGGCGCGCCGGGCGTCCGGCCCGGATCGGACGGACGGCCCGCGCCGCGCCCGGCGTCCGTGCCCCCGGTACGGCCCCGTGTCCGCTCCTTCGCCATCGCCGACCGCCTTCCCGTTTGCTGCTCCGGATGTCTTTTCTGTTGCGAAGCGGTGACACCGCCCGCGCTGAACTGCTGTCATACGCCAGCACATCGATTATGGCGTTTCCATGCATTGGACACATAAAACGTGGGCGGCCTACGTTCACACCATGCCTCCCGCTGATACCGGGGCGACCGCCACCACCCGTGCGGCCGCCTCTCCCCTGTCGTCCCCCGACTCCTCCTCCGCAGCCGCCGCCGTCGACCCCGACGCGGCCAAGCTGCACCCGGGCGGGCCCGGCTACCGCCGGATGAGCTTCGCCCTCTTCGCCGCGGGTCTCGCGACCTTCGCGCTGCTGTACTCCACGCAGGCGCTGCTCCCCGCGATCTCCGCGTCCCTGCACGTCTCGCCGGACCAGGCGAGCTGGACGGTCTCCGGCGCCACCTTCGGGCTGGCCCTCGCGGTGATCCCGCTCAGCGCGGTCTCCGAACGCTTCGGCCGCCGCACGATGATGACCGCCTCGCTGACCGTCGCCGCACTGCTCGCCCTGCTCGTGCCGTTCGCACCGTCGCTGGGCTGGCTGATCGCGCTCCGCGTCGCACAGGGCGTGGCGCTGGCCGGGCTGCCCGCGTCGGCGATGGCGTTCCTCGCGGAAGAGGTCCGTCCCCGGGCGCTGGTCGGTGCGATCGGCCTGTTCGTGGCGGGCAACAGCATCGGCGGGATGTCCGGCCGGATCGTCACCGGCTGGGTCGCGCAGGCGTGGGGCTGGCGGGCGGCGCTCGCCGCGGTCGGTCTGATGGCCGTGGTGTGCGCGGTGATCTTCCGGGTGCTGGTGCCCCGCGCCCGGCACTTCGTCTCGCGTCAGGTCGGCCCGCGCGCCCTCGCCCGCACCCTCGGCACGCATCTCGCCGATCCGCTGCTGCGCCGCCTGTACGGCATCGGCGCGCTGTTCATGACGGTCTTCGGCGCGATCTACACGGTGATCGGCTACCGCCTGGTCTCCGAACCCTTCAACCTGCCGCAGGGCATCGTCGGTTCGGTCTTCCTGGTGTACCTGGTCGGTACGGCGTCGTCCGCGGCGGCGGGCAAGCTGGTCGGCCGGATGGGCCGCCGCGGCGCGCTCTACCTCGCGGTCGGTACGACGACCGCCGGGCTGCTGCTGACCCTCTCCGACACGGTCGCCGGGGTGCTGGCCGGGCTGGTCCTGATCACCGCCGGGTTCTTCGCCGGGCACGCGGTCGCCTCGTCCTCGGTCAGCCGCGCCGCCAAGTCGGCCCGCGCCCAGGCGTCGGCGCTGTACCAGTGCGCGTACTACGCGGGCAGCAGCGTCGGCGGGGCGCTCGGCGCCATGGCCTTCCGCGCGGCGGGCTGGGACGGCACCGTCGTCCTCGGCCTGCTGGCGATGGTCACCGCCGCCGCGATCACCCTCTACGCGACCCGCAAGGCGCTCGCCGAACAGCGGATGCTGCGCCTCCAGAAGGCCGCGTAAGGCCCCCTCGAACCCGGAGGGCCCGCCCCACCACCTGTCCTGGTGGGGCGGGCCCTTCGTCGTGGGGTGGTCAGGCGGGGAAGATCCCCGTGTCCAGCAGGAGGTCGAAAGGCGCCGGAAGGGCCAGCTCGTCGCCGAACTTCACCGCTTGGAGCACGCGGTAGACGTCGCCCGTCGGCTCCCCGTAGAGCGTGATGGTGGGCCCGCCGGGAGCCCACCGGTCGACGAGGAGGTAGAGCGGAACGCCGGCACGGGCGTACCCGGCGGCCTTCGCGCTCCGGTCGTGGCTCGCGTTGGCCTTCGAGGTGATCTCGACCACCAGCTCGGCGGCGCCCGCCGGGACGTAGCAGCCCGTCACCTCCCGGACCACCGCGTCCGGAACCACCGCCAGATCCGGGATGTAGAGCCCCTTACGGGACGGGACCTCCGCCCCGAGGGTCTGGTAGATGCCCCAGTCCTCGGGGAGCACGGTGTAGAGACGGCGCTGAATCTTGTCGGCGATGAAGTTGTGGGCGGTGTCCGGCGGCGGTGACACGGTGACGATCCCCTCGATGATCTCCACCTTGCAGCCCTCCGGCGCGTCCGTCTGTTCCCAGATGCGGACGGTGTCGTCCCACTCGCGGCCCTGGTCCGGAGTGTGGTCGACGGTGAGTGCGCTCATGGCGGTCTCCTCTATCGGTACGTCACCCATCCCAGCATGCCCGGCGGGCGCCCACCCCGTCCACGCAACGCTCTCACCCGAACGAGAAACCGCAGGTCAGAAGGTACGTTCCGGCACTACGGGCGAGGCGGCGGAGGGGCCGTCCCGATGGGCCCGCGGACGTACGCGCGGAGCGGGCGCGGACGCCGGGGGCGGGCGCGGAGGCGGGGCGTCGGGGCATGATGCCGGGCCGGGCACCGGGGCCCGTGCGGCTGGTTCCAGGGCGGTGAGCCGGGCGCCCGGCGGCAGGGCCTCGGGGGCCGGGCGGCCGGACGTCAGGGGCCGGCCCTCCAGGGCGTCGGGGGACATTCGAACAAGACCCCTAAATCTCTCCGGGTATCCCCTTAATCCCTTTGTCAGGACGGTTGTTGAGGGCCGGTCAGGCGTACGTTGAAGAAGAGGCGCGCACCCGCGAACCGGCGCTCCGCGCCCCACCCGCGACGTCCGAAGAGGAACCATGTCCGACGCAGTTGCCACCCCCGCACCCCCCGCGCAGGGCTTCGACGCGCTGCGCGCCACCGAGTTCGACTATCTCGACGCGCAGGGGCACGTCTACCTCGACCACGCCGGCGCCGGGCTCCCGGCCCGCAGCAGCCTGCGTGCCCACACCGACCGCATAGCCGCGGGCTGCTTCGGCAACCCGCACTCCGCCAACCCCACCTCCGCCGCCTCCACCGCGCTGATCGAACACACCCGCGCGCGGGTGCTGCGGTACCTGCGCGCCGACCCCGCCGAGTACGCCGTGATCTTCACTCCCAACGCCACCGGCGCCTGCCGCCTGGTCGGGGAGGCGTACCCGTTCGCGCCCGGCGGGCGGCTGGCGCTGACGCTGGACAACCACAACTCCGTCCTCGGGCTGAGGTCGTTCGCCACCGCGGGCGGCGCGTCCGTCACCTCCATACCGTTCACCGGCCGGGAGTTGCGGATCGCCGACGCGGAGGTGGACGACGTGCTCGGCGGGGCGGACAGCCGCGGCGCGCCGCGGCTGCTGGCCTATCCGGCACAGAGCAACTTCACCGGGGTGCGCCATCCGCTCGACTGGATCGGGCGGGCGCGGGAGCGCGGTTGGCACGTGCTGCTGGACGCCGCCGCCCAGCTGCCGACCACCCGGCTCGACCTGAGCCGGGTGCACCCCGACTTCGTCGCGCTCAGCTGGTACAAGGTCTTCGGCTATCCGACCGGGATCGGCGCCCTCATCGCCCGCCGGGAGGCGCTGGCGGTGCTGCGGCGGCCGTGGTTCTCCGGCGGCACCGTCCAGGTCGCCAGTGCCGGCGGCGGCTGGCACCGCATGACCGACGACGAGAGCGCCTTCGAGGACGGCACGCTCAACTACCTCAGCATCCCGGACATCGCCACGGGCCTGGACTGGCTCGACGGCATCGGGCCCGAGGCCGTCCACGCCCACGTCACGGCGCTCACCGCCCGGCTGCTCGACGGTCTGCGGGACCTGCGGCACACCAACGGCGCGCCGCTGGCCAGGGTGTACGGGCCCGCCGGCACCCGGATGCGCGGCGGCACGGTCGCACTGCATCTGCTCGACCCGCACGGCGCCGTCATCGACGAGCGGGCCGTCGCCCGGGACAGCTCCGCCCGGGGCATCTCGCTGCGCACGGGCTGTTTCTGCAACCCCGGCGCGGGCGAGACCGCCTTCGGCATACCCCGCGCCGCCCTGGAGACGGTCAGCCGCCGGGAGTCCGGCACGGTCGACGACTACGTGCGGGCGCTGGGGCTGCCGTTCGGCGGCGCGGTACGGGTCTCGCTGGGCGTCTCGTCCCACGAGTCCGACGTCCGCGCCTTCCTGGACTTCGCCGCGTCGTACCGTGACCGGCCGGTGGACGTGAAGGGGCTGCCCCCGCGGGTGCACTGCTGACGGCAGCGGACACCCGGGATACGGCGGCGGGCACCGCGCGGGCGGCGAGCCACGGCGGACGGCGGGCCGGGCGGGCCGCCACGCCGCCACTCCGGCGTGGGGCGAGCGGGCCGGGCCCTGCGCGGAGCCGGGCACGCTCAGGGCGGGCCCGGCTCCGCTCGGGCACGCGACCGCTCGGGCCGATGCGGCACCTGGCGTGAGGCGACCGCGCCGGGGCGAAGGCTCTTCCCGGAAGCGGCGGGGCGCCTCGCGAAGCGGCCGCCCCCGGGGAGCGACCCGCGCCCACGTCCCCGGGAGACGGCCCGCGCCGCTCAGCCGACGCGCTCCAGGACCACCGACGCGGCGGTGAACTCCGTGTCGGCGGGGCCGACGTGGAGGTGGCCGTCGAGGGCTTCGAGGGCGTAGGGGAGCTTCTCGGGGGTGTCGGTGTGCAGGGTGAGCAGCGGCTGTCCGGCGGCGACGAAGTCGCCCGGCTTGGCGTGGAGTTCGACACCGGCCCCGGCCTGCACCGGGTCCTCCTTGCGGGCCCGGCCGGCGCCCAGCCGCCAGGCGGCGAGGCCGACGGCGTACGCATCGAGGCCGGTGAGGATGCCGGTGGCGGGGGCGTTGACGGTGTGCTGTTCGCGGGCGACGGGCAGCGGCGCGTCCGGGTCGCCGCCCTGGGCGAGGATCATGCGCCGCCAGTGGTCCATGGCGGAGCCGTCGGCGAGCGCCTTGGCCGGGTCGGCGTCGGGCAGTCCGGCCGCGTCCAGCATCTCGCGGGCGAGCGCGAGGGTCAGGTCGACGACGTCGCGGGGGCCGCCGCCGGCCAGCACCTCGACGGATTCGCGGACTTCGAGGGCGTTGCCGGCGGTCAGGCCGAGCGGCGTGGCCATATCGGTGAGCAGCGCGGTGGTGCGTACGCCGTGGTCGGTGCCCAACTCCACCATCGTGGAGGCGAGTTCACGGGCGTCGTCGAGGTTCTTCATGAACGCGCCGGAGCCGACCTTGACGTCCAGGACGAGGGAGCCGGTCCCCTCGGCGATCTTCTTGGACATGATCGAGGAGGCGATGAGCGGGATCGCCTCGACGGTTCCGGTGACATCGCGCAGCGCGTAGAGCTTCTTGTCGGCGGGGGCGAGCCCGTCACCGGCGGCGCAGATGACGGAGCCGACGTCGCGGAGCACGTCCAGCATCTCGGGGTTGGTGAGCTGGGCGCGCCAGCCGGGGATGGACTCCAGCTTGTCGAGGGTGCCGCCGGTGTGGCCGAGTCCGCGTCCGGAGAGCTGCGGGACGGCGGCGCCGCAGGCGGCGACCAGCGGGGCGAGCGGCAGGGTGATCTTGTCGCCGACACCGCCGGTGGAGTGCTTGTCGGCGGTGGGGCGGGTGAGCGAGGAGAAGTCCATCCGCTCACCGGAGTTGATCATCGCGGCGGTCCAGCGGGCGATCTCCGTGCGGTTCATACCGTTGAGGAAGATCGCCATGGCCAGGGCCGACATCTGCTCGTGGGCGACCTCGCCGCGGGTGTAGGCGCCGATGACCCAGTCGATCTGATCGGCGGTCAGCTCGCCGCGGTCGCGCTTGGTGCGGATGACGGAGATGACGTCCATGGAGGCTTCCTTTCGAACGGTTGCCTCCTGTTCTACACGCATAGAACAGGAGGGGCGAGGCCGGATGGCGCGGAAGGCGCGCCGGGGATACGGGTGGTGGCCCGGCGGAAGGGTCGGGCGACGCGGGGCGGGCCGGGGCCACCCCGGCGCGCACGCCCAGGGACGCCGCGAGCCGGCCCGGCGAGGTGCCACGGTCCGAGGCGGTACGGGGCGCCCGAAGCACCACGGTCCCGAGCGCGAAGGCACCGCCCGCGCGCCCCGCAACACTCCGGGGCCCGACCGGGCGCCGCGCCCGCCCCGCACGCTCCGAGCCGCCTCGAACCCGGCCCCGTCCCGACGCACATACCCCGGGACGCCCCCGGCCCGCCCCGGGTATCCCCCGGAGAACCCCGGATCCGCTCCCCCGAGCCGTCCGCCGCGCCAACCGCTCTCAGCCGACGAGGTGTTGCGGTCCGAACGGGTCCGGCAGCAGCTCGGCGAGCGGGCGGATGCCGGAGACGGTGTCGATCAGCAGCTCCGGGCCACCGTGCTCGTACAGCAGCTGGCGGCAGCGGCCGCACGGGATCAGCACCTCGCCCGCCGCGTCCGCGCAGGTGAACGCCGTCAGACGGCCGCCGCCGGTGGCGAACAGCGCCGAGATCAGACCGCATTCGGCGCACAGCCCGAGGCCGTACGAGGCGTTCTCGACGTTGCAGCCGATGACCGTACGGCCGTCGTCGACGAGCGCCGCGGCCCCTACGGGATACCCGGAGTACGGGGCGTAGGCCCGGGACATCGCGTCCCGGGCCCGCGCGCGCAGAGCGGTCCAGTCGACCGGCTCCTGTGAGGTCATGCGCCCTGTCCTCGACGGTAGGGCCGGCCCCCCGCCTTCGGCGGCCGCAGCCGCTGCGAGAAGAGCGCGAGCACCAGCAGAGTGGCGATGTACGGGCTGGCCTCGACCAGCTCCAGCGGCACCGTATCGGCGACGGCGTACCAGACCACCAGCGCCACGGCGACGACCGCGGCGAGGGCCGCCTGCGCCCGCTTGGCGGCACGCAGCCGCAGCAGGGCGAGGACGGCGAGCAGCGCGGCCAGACCCAGCAGCAGCGCGTGGACGGTCGGGCCGCCGCTGCGCAGCTGCATCGCGTCCATGAAGCCGAAGAGTCCGGCGCCCATCGCGACGCCGCCCGGCCGCCAGTTGCCGAAGATCATGGTGGCGAGGCCGATGTAGCCGCGGCCGCCGGTCTGGCCGTCCTGGTAGAAGTGCACGCCGATGGAGAGGAACGCGCCGCCGAGCCCGGCGAGCGCGCCGGAGACCAGCACCGCCGCGTACTTGTACGCGTAGACGTTGACGCCCAGCGACTCCGCGGACAGCGGCGCCTCACCGCAGGAGCGCAGCCGCAGACCGAACGACGAGCGCCACAGCAGGTAGAAGGTGGCGACGAAGAGGCCGACGGTGCCGAGGGTGAGCCAGGAGACGTTGGTGACGGCCGCGCCGAGGATGCCGGCGAGGTCGGAGACGAAGAACCAGTGGTGCGCCTCGACGGAGTTGAGCCAGTCGGACAGGCCCGGGACGGTGAACGTCGGCATGTCCGGCATCGGCGGCGACTGCTTGTCGTTGCCGCCCGCCGCCTGCGCCGCGCTGCCCTCCTGGCCGAACCAGAGGGTGGCGAGGTACTGGGTGGCGCCGAGCGCCAGGATGTTGATCGCGACACCGGAGACGATGTGGTCGACGCCGAAGGTGACGGTGGCGATCGCGTGGATGAGTCCGCCGAGCGCGCCGCCGACGATGCCCGCGGCTGCCGCCGCCCACGGCCCGTGCTGCCAGCCGATCCAGCCGGCGGCGAACGAGCCGAGCATCATCATGCCTTCGAGGCCGATGTTGACCACACCGGCCCGCTCCGACCACAGACCGCCCAGACCGGCCAGACCGATCGGTACGGCGGCGGAGAGCGCGGCACCGAACTGGCCGGTGGAGGTGAGGTCCGCGGTGCCGGTCAGCGCCCGCAGGCCGGAGACGGCGAGCAGCGCGACGGCGATGATCAGCAGGATCCAGGGGTAGGTCAGCCTGCGCCGCCCGCCCTTCGCGGGGGCCGCGGCGGGCTGCGCCGCGGGCTTGAGGTCCGCGCTCACGCCGACACCTCCGACTTGTCGTTGTTGCCGGTCGCGTCACCCGGCGTGCGGGCGGCCGCGGCCAGTTCCTCGCCGACCTTGCGCTGCTGGAGCCGCAGGCCGTAGCGGCGCACCAGTTCGTACGCGATGACGACGCAGAGGACGATGACGCCCTGGATGACGCCGACGATCTCCTGGGCGTAGCCCTCGAACTCCAGGCGGGAGCCGGTGCGGTCGAGGAAGGCCCAGAGCAGGGCGCCGAAGGCCATGCCGACCGGGTGGTTGCGGCCGAGCAGGGCGATGGCGATGCCGGTGAAGCCGATGCCCGCCGGGAAGTCGGTGCCGTACTGGAAGGACTCGCCGAGCAGGGTGGGCATGCCGACCAGACCGGCGGCGGCGCCGGAGAGCAGCATCGAGATGACGACCATCCGCTTGACGCTGACGCCGCTGGCCTCGGCGGCCGGTTCGGAGGCGCCGACGGCCCGCAGGTCGAAGCCGAAGCGGGTGCGGGAGAGCAGGAACCAGTAGAGGGCTCCGGCGATCACCGCGATCACCACGAAGCCGTAGACCGGCTTGGGGTGGGTCGGGAAGGAGAAGAAGTGGCTGGATTCCGGCAGGAACTTCGTGTGCAGGAGGTTGCCGTCCTTGATCGCGAGGCGGCCGTCCTGGAGGAAGTAGCCGATGACCGACGCCGCGATGGAGTTCAGCATGATCGTGGTGATCACCTCGCTGACCCCGCGGGTGGTCTTCAGCAGTCCGGCGATCCCCGACCAGACCGCGCCGACCAGCATCGCGATGACGATGAGCAGCACGATCTGGAGCGCGCCGGGCAGCACCAGCGAGCCGCCGACCGCCGCGGCGGCGAACGCCGCGAGACGGTACTGGCCGTCGACGCCGATGTTGAAGAGGTTCATCCGGAAGCCGATGGCGACCGCGAGCGCGGACAGGTAGTACGGGACCGCCTTGTTGACGATCCAGACCTGACTGTCGCTGTAGTGACCGTAATCGGCCATGATCCCGTACGCGCGGAACGGGTTCTCACCGGACGCCAGGAAGACCAGCGAGCTGATCACTATCGCGGCGACGACGGCGAGCAGCGGGGCGGCGAGGGCGAGGATCAGCTTGTCGCGGGTGGCGCTCCCCGCGGCGCCCCGCGCGGTCGGTTCGGCGGCGGTCATGCCTGGTCACCGCCCGTCTGCTCGGACGCGGGGGCGCCGGCGTCGGCGTCCCCGTCCGCGGTGAGGTGGCCGCTGGCGGCACCGGTCATGGCGGAGCCCAACTCCTCCGGGGTGATCACGGCGGGATCCGCGTCCGCGACCAGCCGGCCCCGGTACATCACCCGCAGGGTGTCGGACAGGCCGATCAGCTCGTCCAGATCGGCGGAGATCAGCAGGACGGCCAGGCCCTCACGGCGGGCCGTGCGGATCTGCTCCCAGATCTGCGCCTGCGCGCCGACGTCGACCCCTCGGGTGGGGTGCGCGGCGATCAGCAGCTTGGGATGGTGGCTCATCTCGCGGCCGACGATCAGCTTCTGCTGGTTGCCGCCGGAGAGCGAGGCGGCGGTGACCTCGATGCCGGGGGTGCGCACGTCGTACTCCTCGACGATCCGCGCGGTGTCCTTACGGGCACCGGCCGGGTCGAGGAGTTTGCCCTTGCTGTTGGGGCGTTCGGTGACGTGGCCGAGGATGCGGTTCTCCCACAGCGGCGCTTCGAGCAGCAGGCCGTGGCGGTGGCGGTCCTCGGGGACGTAGCCGATGCCGCCCTCGCGGCGGCGGCGGGTGGAGGTGCCCGACAGGTCGGTGCCGTCGAGGGTGACGGTGCCGCGGTCGGGCGTGCGGGTCCCCATGATCGCCTCGACCAGTTCGGCCTGGCCGTTGCCCTCGACACCGGCGACGCCGAGGACCTCGCCCTTGTGGATGGTGAAACCGATGCCGTCCAGGACGGTGCGGACCACGCCGTCGGAGTCGGTGGCCGACAGGTGCAACCCCTCGACCTGGAGCATCGGTTCGTCCGTGACGGTCGACTCGCGGGTCTCGGGCGAGGGCAGTTCGCTGCCGACCATCAGCTCGGCGAGCTGCTTGGGCGTGGTGTCGGCGGGCGCGACGGAGGCGACGGTGGTGCCGCGGCGGATGACGGTGATGTCGTCGGCGACCGACAGCACCTCGCCCAGCTTGTGCGAGATGAACAGCACGGTCAGGCCCTCGGACTTCAGCTCCCGCAGGTTGGCGAAGAGCGCGTCGACCTCCTGCGGGACGAGTACCGCGGTCGGCTCGTCGAGGATGAGGGTGCGGGCGCCGCGGTAGAGGACCTTGAGGATCTCCACCCGCTGCCGGTCGGCGACGCCGAGGTCCTCGACGAGCACGTCGGGCCGGACGCCGAGGCCGTACGCGTCGGAGATCTCCATGATCCGGGTGCGGGCGCGCCCGCCGATGCCGTGCAGTTTCTCGGCGCCCAGGACGGTGTTCTCCAGGACGGTGAGGTTGTCGGCGAGCATGAAGTGCTGGTGGACCATGCCGATGCCGTGGGCGATGGCGTCGGCCGGGGTGTTCAGCGCGGTGACGGTGCCGTCCAGCGCGATGGTGCCCTCGTCCGGCTTCTGCATGCCGTAGAGGATCTTCATCAGGGTGGATTTGCCGGCGCCGTTCTCGCCGCAGAGGGCGTGGACGGTGCCGCGGCGGACGGTGAGGTGGATGTCGTGGTTGGCGACGACGCCCGGGAACCGTTTGGTGATTCCGCGGAGTTCTACGGCAGGGGCGTCCGGCCGGGCCGGGGCGCTGCTCGTGGCTGCTGCGTTGATGACGCACTCCCCTCGGGGATGAAGGAGCGGAAGGGGCGGGTGTGACGCGCGAGGGTCACGGAGGGGCACGGCGGTCGGCCCCGGGGCCCCGACCGGGCCACCGGGGTGCGCCGTCCCGGGCTACGGCGTCTCCTTGACCTTCACCTTGCCCTCGACGATCTGTTTCCGGGCCGCGTCGATCTGCGGCTGGATGTCCTTGATGAAGCCGCCGGACGTGGCGAGCTTGACGCCGTTCTTCTTGAGGTCGTAGGCGTGGATGCCGGTCAGCGGCTTCCCGTCCTCGACGCTCTTGATCAGGTCGTACACGGCGACGTCGACGTTCTTCACGACGGACGTGAGGATGCAGTCGCGGTACTTCGCCAGGCCCGCCTGCTGGTACTGGTCGGAGTCGACGCCGATCGCCCAGGCGCCCTTGCGCTTGCTGATCGCCTCGATGGACCCGGCGCCGGACTGACCGGCCGCGGAGTAGATCACGTCGATACCGCTGTCGAGCATGCCGGACGCCTTGGCCTTCGCCGCCGCCGGGTCGTTGAAGCCCTTGTCGTTGTTCGGGTAGAGGTACTGCGAGACGACCTTGGCCTTCGGGTCGGTGGCGCGCACCCCCTGCTCGAATCCGGCCTGGAACTTCTGGATCAGCGCGTTGTTCACCCCGCCGATGAAGCCGACCTTGTGGCTCTTGCTCTTCAGCGCCGCGGCGACGCCCGCCAGATACGAACCCTCGTGCTCGGCGAAGACCATCGCATCGACGTTCTTACCCGTCGGCACCGCGTCGACCACGCCGAACGTGGTGTCCGGGAAGTCCTTCGCGACGTTCTGCACCGACTGGCTGTAGGCGAAGCCGACGCCGATGACGGGGTTGTACCCGGCCTCCGCGAACGACGTCAGCCGCTGCTCGCGGTCGGCCTCGGTCTCGCCGTTCTTCGCCGTGAGCATCTTGACGTCGACGCCGAGATCCTTGCGGGCGTTCTCCGTACCCCGCGCGGCCGCCTCGTTGAACGAGTGGTCGTCGCGGCCACCGATGTCGAAGGCGAGTCCGACGCCCGCGTGCTTGGCGCGGTTGGCCTCGGCGAAGCTCTGCCCGCACGCGGTGGCCGTGAGCGCGAGAACCGCGGTGGCACTGGCCGCGGCGGCAATCCTGGTGACCCGACGCACGGGGCCTTCCCTTCGCTCCCGGAGCCCCCTGTGGCTCCGGCTTAGCGGGAGATTAACGCGCGTAGACATGGCGCAAAACCCTCTACGGCGCTGCCGTTATCGATTCGTCGTGGAAGGTGGGCGGGGGGAAGGAGGCCGATCATGAGCGGTTACCCGCGCCGGCAGGACATCCGTGCCGAACACGTCGCCCGCGCCGGAGGCGAGGAGGCCGCGCGGCCGGGCCCGCCGGCCGCGCGGAGGCGCAGGCCGGCGGGCGGTCCCGGGCCGCCCGGACGCGACACCGGGCCCGGGGCGCGCGGCCGGCTCGCAGCGGCGCCCCGGGGAACCCGGGGCGCCGAGGTGCCCTTGCGGAGGAGCGTGTGTTCGTGTGGGCGTCGGGCCGGGGTGTCAGAGGTGCTTGCCGAAGAAGGCGATCAGCTTGGTGACGGCGGGGGTGACGGCCTCGTCCCGGTCGTAGAGGTCGACGTGGGTGGCGCCGTCGACGAGGAACAACTCGGCGGTGGCACCGGCCTTCTCCACGGCGGCGCTGCTGAAGGGCAGGGTCTCGGCCCGGGAGCCGGCGATCATCAGGAGCGGGCGCGGGGCGATCTTGTGGACCTCGGCGTAGGAGTCGTACTGATCCAGCAGGTCGGCGCTGCGCAGTGCGTACGCGCCGACGGAGCGGGGGTGCCGGGCCCGGGGCGTCCGGTAGTAGTCGTGGAACTCGCGTACCAACGCCGGGGTGGAGTCGTCGACCGTGTCGGGCAGTACCGGAACCATCCGGACCGGCCCGCCGAGCGCCTCCTGGGTGCGCGCCCGCCCGGATTCCTCGACGAGTTGCCGGAAGCCCTCGGGGTCGGCGCTCCGGAAGAAGGCCGGCACATCGGCGGCGCTGACGGTGGCCACGGCCTTCATACGGTGGTCGGTCTGGGCGGCGTAGGGGGCGTAGCCTCCGGAGCCGCAGATGCCGAGGACGCCGATGCGCTCGGGGTCGGCATCGGCGCGGGTGGTCAGGTAGGTGACGGCGTTGCGGAAGTCCTCGGCGCGCTGGAACGGGTCCTCCAGACCACGCGGTTCGCCCTCGCTGGCGCCCTGGTAGGCGGCGTCGAAGGTGAGCACCAGATAGCCCGCGGCAGCGAGCCGGGGCGCGTACGAAGCGGGCGCCTGCTCCTTCACCCCGGTCGTCGGGTGGCCGATCACGAGTGCGGGGAGGCGGTCGCCCTCGGCGCGGCCCTCGGGGGCGTAGAGGTGTCCGGCCAGGTTCATGCCGCTGCTGGGAAAGGTAACGTCGGTCTTCATATCCTTCGCCTTTTCTTTCACGGGGGGGATTTCTGCGGGGAGATCACCGATGGGCCGGGCAGGGAATTCGTGACCCTCCGGTACGCGGTTTCCGGGACCTTCGGAAACCGATTCCTTACCTCACCGGCTGCCTCATTCACCGTCGCACCCCGTCCGCCCTCCCACAATGGGACGGCCGCGTCCCCGGACAACACGGTCCAGGGACAGAGTTGGCCCCCTCTCCCCGAGCCTTCCGCTGGCACACTTGTCGGTATGGGAAGCAGCGATGCGAACGCGTTGGGGGAATTTCTGAAGGCTCGCCGGGCCGAGGTCTCCCCCCGGGCCGCCGGGCTCCCGGAGACCCGGGCGGGCCGGCGCGTCAAAGGGCTGCGCCGTGAGGAGGTGGCCCTGCTCGCCTCGATCAGCACCGACTACTACACCCGGCTCGAACAGGGCCGCAGGCAGGCATCCGCCCCGGTCCTGACCGCCCTCGCCCGGGTGCTCGACCTGGACGACCAGGAGCGCGCCTACCTTTTCGAACTGGCCGGGAAGGCCACCGCGAAACCGCGCGGACAGGCCGTGCAACAGGCCCACCCCCAGTTGCGGCGGCTGCTCGGCGAACTGCCGGTGAGCCCGGCTCTCGTCCTCGGCCGCCGCATGGACGTACTCGCCTGGAATCCGATGGCCGCCGCGCTGCTCACCGATTTCTCGGCGCTTGTGCAGAAACAGCGGAATTACGCGTGGCTGGTTTTCTCGGACCCGGCCATGAGGGAAATCCACGCGGATTGGGAGGGCACCGCTCGATCGTGCGTGGCGATGCTCCGTATGGAGGCGGGACGCAATCCGGATGATCCGCGCATGGCGGCGCTCGTCGGCGAGCTGTCGATAAAGGACGCGGATTTCCGCCGCTGGTGGGGCGAGCACCACGTCGCCGCGCGGACCCGGGGCAGCAAGGTCCTGCGCCACCCCGTCACCGGTGATCTGACGCTCGACTGGGACGCTCTCGCCTGCGCCCACGACCCGGATCAGCAGTTGGTCGTCTGGACCGCCGAACCCGGCACCCCGACCCACGACGGCCTGCGCATCCTGGCCTCCTGGGCGACGGCGGGCTCCGCCCCCGCGCCGTCCGGCGGCCCGCCCCGCACGGACGCGGATCGCGGGGATCGCGGGGATCGTGAGGGTCAGCGCGGGGATCGTGAAGGTCGGCGCGGCGGAAGCGACGGGAACCGGCGCTGAGGGCCCGGCTCCCCCGGCCCGTGCCCGACCGGGCCGTGCGGAACCCATTAGCGGCCTGTTAGCAGAACGGCAGGCCGCTCTCCCAGAGTGGTGATCGTCCGGGAACGAGACGCCCACGCCACTGCATCGGGAGCCCATGATGATCACCGCCACCGCCCACCGCTTCCGCGGTCGCGCCGCCCGCCGTATCGCCCTCGCCGTGGCCGCCGCGGCGGCGCTGGGGACATCGCTCACCGCCTGCGGGCAGAGCGACACGGGGGTGGGCAAGGTCAACTCCTCGTCGGCCCTTCAGGAAGCGGACCGGTCGCAGTCCGCGGGCGGCTCCGACGGGCAGGGGCAGGACGGCGGCAAGGGGTCGGCGCGGAGCACGGGGGCCGGCGCGCACTCCACGACCGGAGGCGGCGGGTCCGCGGCGGGCGGCGGGTCCACCGGCGGCGGCACCGCGCCGGGGCAGGCGCGGACGCTCGTCGGGAAGCTGTCCTACCTCGCGCCCGGAAAGCTGATCGTCAAGCCCGACAGCGGCGGCATGGACCAGGCGTTCCTCGTCTCCAACGCCACGAAGGTGCTCGGCGCGGCCGCGATCTGCGGCGACCCCGAGGGCAACGTCGCCATCGACAAGGAGGGCTTCGGCACCTACAAGTGCGACGTGGAGCAGCTGGAGACGGCCGCCAGGACCAACAGCGTCACCGTCCGCGTCACCCTGAACGCCGAGCTCGGCGCCGCCGAGGTCGTCGCGGAGAAGTACCACCCGTAGGCCCGGGGCCGTCCGCAGATCCGGTGACCGTCCGCCGGCCGGGGCGGGGCCCTCGTCGGCGACGGGACCGGTGGCGTGCCCGGCCACTGCTGGCAGCGGCTCGCCGGGCCCCGGTGCGGTCTCCCGGCACCCGTCCGGACCAGCGCTTCGCCCCGTCGACCGGACGATCGGCGGGGCGAAGCGCTGCGGAGCGGCTACGGCTACGGCTACGGCTACGGCTACGGGATCAGAGCAGCGGGGCCGCGCCGGACAGCAGGGCCGCGGCGGTGAAGAGTTCGACGCCGGTGCGGATGGCGGACTCGTCGACGTCGAAGTCGCCGCGGTGCAGGTCGTGGCGGTCGTTGCTGCCGGGGGCGCGGACGCCGAGGCGGGCCATGGCGCCCGGGACCTGCTCCAGGTACCAGGAGAAGTCCTCGCCGCCCAGGGACTGTTCGGTGGACTCGACGGACGCGGGGCCGCAGCGGGCGGTCATCGCGTCGTGCAGCAACTGCGCGGAGGTGGCTTCGTTGACGACGGGCGGGACGCCGCGGACGTAGGTGATCTGCGACTTCGCGCCGTGCAGGGTGGCGATCTCGTCGATGGCGGCGTGGACGAGGTCGGGGGCGCGCCGCCAGGCGTCCAGATCGAGGCAGCGGACCGTGCCGGAGAGTTCGGCGTGCTGCGGGATGACGTTGCAGGCGTGCCCGGCGTCGAGACGGCCCCAGGTGACGGCGAGACCGGAGCGGGCGTCGACGCGGCGGGCGACGAGCGCGGGGACGTCGACGGCCACCCGGGCGGCGGCGGTGACCAGGTCGGTGGTCAGGTGCGGGCGGGCGGTGTGGCCGCCGGGACCGTCGAGGGTGACCTCCAGGCGGTCGCAGGCGGAGGTGATCGGTCCGGTGCGCAGGCCGATGCGTCCGGCGTCGACGCGCGGATCGCAGTGGACGGCGAGGATGCGGCCGACGCCGTCCAGGGCGCCGGACTCGATGGCGTCGGGAGCACCGCCGGGCAGCACCTCCTCGGCGGGCTGGAAGAGCAGCCGGACCGGGTACGGCAGCAGGCCCCGGCGGGCGAGGTCGGCGAGGACCAGTCCGGCGCCGAGGACGACGGTGGTGTGGACGTCGTGGCCGCAGGCGTGCGCGCGGTCAGGGACGGTGGAGCGGTACGCGACCGTCTTGGTGTCCGGGATGGGCAGCGCGTCGATGTCGGCGCGCAGGGCCAGCAGCGGGCGGGCGGCGGCGGTACCGGTGGAGCCGTCCGCCCCGGTGGCGCCGCGGGCGGGGTCGGCCGGGTCGGTGCCGATGTCGCAGATGAGGCCGGTGCCGACGGACAGCACCCGGGGCCGCAGCCCGGCCGCCTCCAGTCGGCCGCGGATCGCCTCGGTGGTGCGGAACTCCTGATTACCCAGCTCGGGGTGCATGTGCAGGTCGCGGCGGAAGGCGATGAGTTCGGTGTGCAACGCCTCGGAGAGTGCTCCGGGGAGCAGGTCCTGCGGGTCGGCGGGGTCAGGGGCGGCGGCAGGGTACATCAGTTGGTTCACGCCGGGAAGGTTACGGTCCCGGCGGGGGCAACTGTCCCTGGATCAACAAAAGTTCAGCCCGTCAGGGGAAGATTTTCGGGCCGTACGCCGCATGGATGACCCGGTGGTGGGGTACTTCCTCTGGTTTTCGCACCGACCCGGGCAGCGCCGCGCCGCCGCCCGGGGCCGTCCGCTCATTCCGGCTCCGGCCGCCCCGGGGGCAGCCGGTCGACGCCCCGGGCGGTGCCGGTGACGTCGTCGAGGAAGCCCTGGGCGCGGGGCGAGGCGCGGCTGGTCAGCCAGGCGGGGTCGACGTCGCAGACCGCGACGCGGACGCCGGTGCCGACGAGGGCGAGCGGCAGGGTGTGCACGACCGTCGAGGGGAAGCTGACGATCAGCCGGCCGATCGGCCCGCGGCGGGCGATCAGCTCCAGGGGCAGATCGGGGCGGACCACCTCCAGACCGGTCTCGGTGGCGAGACGGTGGAGCTTGTCGGTGTGCTCGCGGCGGTGGGCGAAGTAGCGGGTGGCGCCGTGCGTACGGGCGAGGCGGGCGACGGCCTCCAGGTAGCGGTCGGTGTCGACGACGCCGGTCTCGACGAGGGAGGTGCCGACGATGTCGGCGGCGCGGGTCAGCCGCGGCGGGCCGAAACGGCGGCGGGTCCAGGCGAAGGCGTTGGTGGCGATGCGGACGCCGGGCGGCGCCTCGACCGGCATGGAGCTGAAGACGCCGACGGTGCGGCGGCCACCGTCCGGCGCCGGGGTGAGACGGCGGCGCGCGGCCCGTGCGAACGGCGCGAAGACCAGATCGCGCGCCCCCCGGCCGCTGCCGTGCCGGTGCCAGCGCACCAGCCGCTCCCCGCGCGCCAGTTGGGCGATGAACTCCATCGTCGCGGTGCCGTCGTCGACGACGACCAGGTCACGGGCGCGGGCGAGGGTGAGCAGCAGCTGGACGTAGCGGGAGAAGGGGTCGCCGATGACGATGCGTTCGGCGCGGCGGAGCAGCGGGGCGAGGCCGCCGATGGTCCGGACGGGGGCGGTGGCACCGCCCCGGGCGTCCTCCCAGCGGACGGTGTGCCCCTCCTCGCGGGCGAGTTCGGCCATCCGGCGCAGCTGCCCGCGGGTCATCGGGTCGTGCGGGGAGAGCACGACGACGGTGAGGGGGACGGAGCCGGGCGCCCGGCTGCCGGGGCCGTGCCCCGGGGAGGCGACGGCTGCGGGCCCGCCGATGTGCCCCGGGGCGACCGGGGGCGCGGCGGGCGGCGGGCCGGCCGGGGCGCCGGTGGCCGCCGGGCCGGAAGCCGCGCCGGGTGCCGGGGCGGCCGGTGTCCCGGCGCCGTCCGGGCCGCCCGCACCCCCTTCTTCGTAGGCCCACTCCAGCACGTTGAGGAGCTGGACCGGGCTTTCGACGAAGGCGAGGGTGGCCGGGGGCAGGGCGGTGGCGCCGGTGGCGGCGCGGTCGCGGGGGCGGGGCACCCCCGGGAGCCGGCGGGGGGTGCCCGCCGCCTCCCGGGGCGGGGCCGCCGCGCCGGGCGCGGGCGGCTCGGCGCGGGGGCCTTCGGATGCGCTCACGGTGGTGTCCCGCCGTTTCCCGGGCCGGTCAGACCGCGGCCGGGGTCTGGACGGCCTCCGCCTCGGCGACGACGCCGGCGACCCGGCGGAGCTTCTTCATCGGGCCCAGCTCGCTCTCGTAGACCTTCTTGACGCCGTCGCCGAGGGACTCCTCGATGGTGCGGATGTCGCGGACGAGGCGGGACAGGCCCTGCGGCTCGACGGAGGCGGCCTGGTCGGAGCCCCACATCGCGCGGTCGAGGGTGATGTGGCGCTCGACGAAGGTGGCGCCGAGGGCGACGGCGGCGAGGGTGGTCTGCAGGCCGGTCTCGTGGCCGGAGTAGCCGATCGGGACGTTCGGGTACTCGTCCTGGAGGGTGTTGATCATCCGGAGGTTCAGCTCCTCCGCCTTCGCCGGGTACGTGGACGTGGCGTGGCAGAGCAGGATGTTGTCGCTGCCCAGGACCTCGACGGCGTGCCGGATCTGCTTCGGGGTGGACATGCCCGTCGAGAGGATGACGGTGCGGCCGGTGGCGCGCATGGCGCGCAGCAGCTCGTCGTCGGTGAGGGAGGCGGAGGCCACCTTGTAACAGGGGACGTCGAACTTCTCCAGGAAGGCGACGGACTCGACGTCCCAGGGGGAGGCGAACCACGCGATGTTCCGCTTCTTGCAGTACTCGTCGATCGCGCGGTAGCCCTCCTCGTCGAACTCGACGCGGTGGCGGTAGTCGATGTACGTCATCCGGCCCCAGGGGGTGTCGCGCTCGATGTCCCACTGGTCGCGCGGGGTGCAGATCTCCGGGGTCCGCTTCTGGAACTTCACGGCGTCACAGCCGGCGTCGGCGGCGGCGTCGATCAGCGCGAACGCGTTCTCCAGGTCGCCGTTGTGGTTGATGCCGATCTCGCCGGTGACGTAGACGGGGCGGCCGGGGCCGGCCTCGCGGTTGCCGAGGTTGCGGATACGGGAGTTGCCGCTCATGGGGAGGTCCTTCGTGTGTGGTGGGTGCCGGGCGCGGTGCCCGGGGTGCGGTTCGGTTCCGGGTGTTCAGAGGGACGGGCCCAGGAGCCAGGAGGCGATCTCGCGGACGGCGCCGCTGCCTCCGGGTGTGGCGGTGACGGCGCGGGCCGCGCCGCGCACCACGTCGTGCGCCCCGGCGACGGCGACGGGCCAGCCGACGACGTCGAAACAGGGCAGGTCGTTGACGTCGTTGCCGACGTAGAGCACCCGCTCGGGCGCGACGCCGGACTCCTCGCACCACTGCTTGAGGGCGAGGTCCTTGCGGTCGATGCCGTGCAGGACGGGGATACGGAGCTTGCGGGCGCGGGCGGCGACCACCGGGTTGCGCTCCGAGGAGAGGATCAGCAGCTTCAGGCCCGCCTTGCGGAGCGCGGCGATGCCGAGGCCGTCACCGCGGTGGACGGAGACGAACTCCCGCCCCTCCGCGTCGATCAGCACCCGGTCGTCGGTCTGGGTGCCGTCGAAGTCCATGACGACCGCGTCGATGTCGTCCGCGCCGGGCAGTGCGCCGGGCCGCGCCCCGTCGAGGAGCGGTGCGAGGGCGCGGGCGCGGGCCAGGTCGTGCGGGTCGTCGATCTCCAGGACGCGCGCCGGGTCGGTGCGGACCGGTTCGGTGCGGCCGAAGAAGCGGTGGCCGACGGCGCGGAAGCCGGCGGCGTCCATGGCGTAGGCGGCGCCGGTCTCCAGCAGGTCCTGGGGGCGGTCCTGGCGGCGCGGGCGGAAGGACTTGTCGTGGTTGACGCCGTAGCCGCCGGACGGGGCGACGGCGGTGGCGGTGGCGCGGCGGCCGGCCGGGGCGGCGCCGGCGGCCGCCTCCAGCGCGCCGTCCTCCAGGGCGCCGGCGGCCTCGGCCATGGTGTCGGCGTCGCGCCAGACGAAGCCGTGGAAGGGGGCGACGGTCAGCGCGGTGTCGGCGCCGCCCTCGACGACGGCGGAGGCGACGCCGTCGACGTCCTCGGCGGTGAGGAACGGGCTGGTGCACTGGACCAGCAGCACCGCGTCGACCCGGGTGCCGCGCTCGGCCTCGTACGCGTCCATGGCGTGCAGCACGGCGGCCTCGCTGGTGGCGGTGTCGCCGGCGATGGCGCCGGGGCGGCGGACGACGACGGCGCCGGCGCCGCGGGCGGCCGCCGCGATGGCGTCGTCGTCGGTGGAGACCACGACGTCGGTGATCAGGCGGGCGGCGCGGCAGGCGCGGACCGCGCGGGCGACCAGCGGGACGCCGCCGACGGCCGCGAGGTTCTTGGCGGGCACGCCCTTGGAACCGCCGCGCGCGGGGATGACGGCCACCACGACGGGCGGGGAGGCGGGCGGGCGGTGCGGCATGGCGGGCTCCTTCCGGGGGCCGCGCGGGCTCCCCTGGCGGACGGGCGGAACGGTCACAGCTGCCCCCAGCGGCGGATGGCGGGCGCGACGCGCTGGACGCCGTGGCGGTAGGCGCCGCGGGCGGCCTCGCGGACCGCGGTGCGGGCGGCTGCGCGCAGCCCGCCGGGCGCCTCGCGGCCCTCCGGCGCGTACCCGGCGACGGGCACGCCGCGGGCGTCGAGACCGTGCCGGGCGAGGATGCCGGGGAGGTAGCCGGGGGCGGTGCGCGGTGTGTAGTACGGCGCGAGGGGCGGCAGCGGGCCCGCGGCGTGCAGGGCCGCGACCTTCTCGCGGACCGCGTCGAAGGCCCGCCCGTAGCCGCCGTCGGCGCAGACGCCCTGGCGGGCGAGCCAGCCGGCGTCGGGCTCGGGACGGTGCCCGGCGTCGAGCTCGTCCCAGGAGGCGAGGCAGCCGGAGCCGAGGAAGTGGTGGTTGCCCAGGACCTCACGGATGCCGAGGTCGGTGAGGACGGCGGTGGGCACGCCGCGGTGCAGCGACTCCAGCGCGGCGGTCGAGGAGACCGTGACCATCAGGTCGGTGCGGTCCAGGACCTCGCCCATGTTCCCGTACACCAGGCGGCAGTTGGCGGGCAGGCCGCCGGGGACCTTCGCCGCCAGCTTCTGGTACGGCAGCTCCTCGATGTGCGTGGTGTGCTCGCCCGGCTTGCTGCGGAGCTTGATCAGCACCTCGCGGGCGGGGTGCTTGCGGGCGTGCTCGACGGCGCGGCGCAGCAGGTACGCCCGGTCGGCGCGGTTGTCCGGCACGGACGGCTGGGCGGCGAACACCACGGTGTACGGGGAGTGTTCACCGGTGTAGGGGGCGCCGCCGAGGAACGGCAGGGCACATTCGGTGACGGCCGAGTCGTCGGCGCCGACGCCGCGGTAGACGGCGCGGAAACGGTCCGCGTCGTGCCGGGAGTTGGCGAGGACGACGTCCGCGCCGTGGCGCAGCAGCAGTCCGTCGGCGAGCTTCTCGTAGACCACGCCGACGTAGCCGGTGACGACGGCGGGGCGGCGGTCGGTGCCCTCCCAGGCGCGGGCCAGTCCGTGCAGCATCGCCTGGACACCGCCGCCGACCAGCGCGAGGACGAGGGTGTCGTACGGCTCGGCGGATCCGCCGTCACCGCGCATCAGGTCGAGGAAGTCGATGCCGCGGATCTCGCGCAGCGTCTCGGCGCGGGCGCCGACCTCGTGGAGCTGGCGGACCGTGGGGGTGGCTCGACCGCGCAAGAGGTAGCCGTCGAGCCGGGCCTCCGGGTGGATTCGGTACGCTGTCGAAGCGCCCCATTTCCACCGGGTGTCCGAATCGGCGAGTACCGCGACCCGCGGCGTAGAAGGGGTACGTGAGGGCACGTCGATGACGCTAGGAATCCATTTCGTTCGGCGGGCCAACCACCGCGCAACAAAGGGTTAACAGCCGGTCGCCGAATGGCGAACCGGGCGCCGGATCGGGCCGGTTAACCGTCCCGCCATTCTTCGTTCACCGTGCCGTCCGCCGCCGGTAAAGACGAATGGCGGCGCCGCCCCTAACGTCACCCGGGTGGTTAAGCTCTCCGTCATCGTGCCGTTCTACAACGTGCAGACATACGCGCCCGACACCCTCAAGAGCCTGGCGGCGAACGCCCGGGAGGACTTCGAATTCCTGCTCGTCGACGACTGCTCGCGCGATGAGACACCGCAGATCCTTCAGCGCGCCGAACGCGAACTGCCGGGCGCCCGGCTGCTGCGGCACGAGAAGAACGGCGGACTCGCCACCGCCCGCAACACCGGTCTGGACGCGGCGCGCGGCGAGTACCTCACCTTTCTGGACGGCGACGACTGGCTGGCGCCGGGCCATCTGAGCGATCTGCTGGGCGCCATCGAGGAGTTGGGGTGCGATTTCGTCCGCACCGACCACGTCCAGTGCACGGCGCGGGCGCGCACGATCAGCCGGGTGCCGCACGGGCGGCGCGGGGTGGTGATGAACCCGCGCGACGTGATCCTGCCGGCGGACCGCTCCACCTCCGTCGACTACGCGTACGCCTGGGCGGGGATCTACCACCGGCGGCTGCTCGACAGCGGCGTGCTGCGCTTCCGGGACGGGCTGCGGACGGCGGAGGACCGGCCGTGGATCTGGCGGCTGCACCGCGAGGCGGAATCGATGGCGGTCGTCGGACTGCTCGGTATTTTCTACCGGCGCGGAGTGGCGTCGTCGCTCACGCAGATCGGCGATGTCCGGCAATTGGATTTCCTGCGCGCATTCGATCAGGTAATCGAGGAAACCGCCCAGGACCGCGATGCGGACAAACTGCTGCCGAAAGCCGTCCGGACGTATTGCGCGATCATTTCCCACCATCTCGGCTCCATTGAACGGTTCGAGCCGCAGGTGGCCCGCGCCCTGCGGGAATTGAGCGCGGCGGCGCTGAGGCGTATGCCGCAGGACGTACTGAAGGAAGCGTTGGATTCCATGGATGTGCAGCGTGCGTCCCGGCTGCGGCGGCTGCGCCGTCGGCCCGTCGCCTCGGGGGTCGCCGCCTGATGGGTACCCGGCCGCTCACCCGTATCTTCCTGGCGTCGACCCTGTACGGCACGGCGACCCTCGCCGCCGCCCTGGACAGCGGCGCCTTCTCCCCCGCCGACCGCAACGTACTGCTGATCTGCAACAACACGGCGACCCCGGAGACCACACCGGGGCTGGACGCGGCGCCCGGCTTCGCGAAGCTGCGCTCCCGCTTCGACTCCGTGCTGTCCTGGAACGAGACCATCCGCCCCTTCCACCCCGGTGGCTGGTCCCCGCGCCCGGACGACGTACCGCTGTGGGAGCGCCATCTGCGCCGGGAGTGGGGGCTGGGCGACGACCGCGTCGCGCTGGTCGTCGAGTCCATCCAGGTCAACCCGGCGCTCGCGGTGGCCCAGCTCTTCCCGGACGCGCCCGTCGACGTCTACGCGGACGGGCTGATGAGCTACGGCCCGACCCGTAACAAGCTCGACCCGCTGGTGGGCACCCGCATCGCCCGACTCCTCCACCTGGACCTGGTGCCGGGCCTCACCCCGCTGCTGCTCACCGAGTTCGGGGTGGCGCCGCAGACGGTGCCGACGGAGGCGTTCACCAAGGTCCTCGGCGAACTCGACGACGCCTCCGGCCCGTTGGACCTTCCCGAGGGCGGTGCGCTGCTGCTGGGCCAGTACCTCTCCGCGCTCTCCATCCTCACCCCGCAGGAAGAGGAGGACCTGCACGTCCGGATGGTGCGCGGCGCCGTCGCGCGCGGTCACCGCACGCTGGTCTTCAAACCGCACCCGTCGGCCCCGGCCCGCTGGTCGCGCCTGCTGGAGCGGGAGGCCGAGAAGCTCGACGTGGCGCTGACGGTGCTGGAGACCCCGGTGCTCGCCGAGGTCGTCTACGCCCGGATGCGGCCGGATCTCGTCGTCGGCTGCTTCTCCACGGCGCTGCTGACGGCATCGGCGTTCTACGGGCTGCCGGTCGCCCGCACCGGCACCGCGCTGCTGCTGGAGCGGCTCACGCCGTACCAGAACAGCAACCGCATCCCGGTGACGCTCGTCGACGCGACCGTGCCGGACCTCGACGATCCGGCGGCCACCGGGGTCAAGCCCGTTCCGCCGGGACTGGTGGAGGCGGTCGGCTACGCGATGCAGCACCAGATCTACCCGGGGCTGCGCCCGGCCGCCGAGCGGTATCTGACGGCGCATCTGACGCCGTACACCCGGCGCTACTTCAAGCGGCGGCGGCTGACCGCGCTGGCGCTGCCCGGTGCGATCCCCTCGCAGCTGGCGTTCCTGCCGCGCAACCCCGCGGTGCTGCGGGTGGCGCGCCGGGCGCGGGCGGTGCAGCGGCGGCTGAAGAAGCGGGTCGCGACCGGATGACCGGGCAGCTGACCGCCCCGGCGCCCGCCGCCGGGGCGGACGCGCCGACCGCCGCCCCGGAGCGGGCGCGCCGGGCGCCGTCCCGGCTGCGGGCGCTGGACGGGCTGCGGCTGCTGGCCGCGCTGATGGTCGCCGCGTACCACTACGGCGGGCGGGACGGCGAGATCGGTACGGCGTGGGGCTCCTCGCCCGCGGAGCAGTTCCCGACCGCCTCCGGCTTCTTCGCGTACGGCTGTCTGGGCGTGCAGATCTTCTTCGTGATCAGCGGCTTCGTGATCTGCCTCAGCGGCTGGGGGCGCACCCTGCGGGCGTTCATCGCGTCCCGGATCTCCCGGCTGTATCCGGCGTACTGGGTCGCGGTGTTGCTGGTCACGGCCGTGTTCGCACTGCCGGGCGTGGTCTACGGAACTGTGCGGCCCAGCGAGGTGCTGACCAATCTGACGATGCTTCAGTTGCCTTTGGGCGCACACCGGGTGCTGGGCGTGTGCTGGACGCTCTGGGCGGAGATGCGGTTCTACGCCCTCTTCGCGCTCTGCGTGGTGCTGCCCGGGGCGACCCGGCGGCGGGTGGTGCTGTTCTGCGCGGGCTGGACGCTGGCCGCCGCGCTGGCGCAGGCGGCCCACGAACCGCTGCTGGACACCGTCCTGATGCCGGAGTACGCGCCGTTCTTCATCGGCGGCATCGGGCTGTACCTGCTGCACCGCTACGGCGCCCGCGACCCGATCGCCTGGTCGATCGTGCTGGTCAGCTGGTTGATCGGACAGCATTTCGCGGTGGCCGGACTGTGGCACCCAGCGTCCGCGGGCGGCTTCTCCTACCGCTCGCAGTTCGGCATCGTCGCCGTCGTCACCGCCGGTTTCGTCCTCGTCGGGGCCGTCGCGCTGGGCCACTTCCGGTGGGCGAACTGGCGCTGGCTGACCGTCGCCGGGGCGCTGACCTATCCCTTCTACCTCGTCCACGAACACCTGGGCTGGGTCGTCGTCCACGCCCTGCACCTCGGCGCCGGACTGCCCTCGTACGCGACGCTGGCGCTGACCGTCACCGCGATGCTGGCGCTGGCGTGGCTGCTGCACTGCTGGGTGGAACGCCCGCTGACCCCGCTGCTGAAACGGGCGATCAACCCGAAGCGGTGAACGGCGGGCGGTGAGCACACGGGGGCGCGGGCCGGCGGGGTCCGCGCCCCTGATGCGTGCCGGGGGCGGCCCAGGGACGGCCGGCGGTGCGGCGTGCGGGACGGCCCGGTGCCGCAGCAGCTCAGGTCGCGGCCGGGCGTATCTCCGTCGTCGCCTCGATACCGGCGATGATGATCCGCAGCCCGGCCTCGAAGTTCCGCTCGATGTCACCGAACAGCTCACCACCGGCGCGCGCCGCGTACGGGTACCGGCCGCCGAGCCGCCGCTCACGCTCGATGTCGTCGTAGGCCGGGTCGCGGTACTCCGGGCGGGCCGGATCCGGGTGGACCGACTGCTCCTCGATGACCAGTCCGACGGTGAAGTTGTACCCCGTCCACCACGCCTGGACCGCCTCGGGGAAGCCGAAGCCCGCCTCGACCAGCCGCCGGATGAAGGCGTCGAACGGCGCGGCGTACCCCTGGCCGACCATCCGGGTGCCGCCGAAGACCTTGGCGCCGTCGCGGTAGCCGAGCAGTCCGCGGCGCAGCCCGCGGCAGACCTCGGCCAGCTGCTCCTGCCAGGTCGTACCGGGGCCCGGCTCGGCCATCAGCGGGGCGGCCATCCGGCGCATCATCTCGGTGGCCATCTCGTCGAGAAGCTCCTGCTTGTTGCGGACGTGCCAGTAGAGCGCGGGCGCCTGGACGTGCAGCTCGGTGGCGATGCGGCGGACGGTGAGCTTGTCGAGACCGACCTCGTTGAGCAGCTGGAGGGCGGTGTCCACCATCTTTTTCCGGTCGATGCGCGAAACCATGTTGACAACTTAACACCGTTAAGCGCAGCCTCGGAAGCATGGAACTTAACGCCGTTAAGGAAACCTCCGCCGCCCCCCTGCCCACCCCCGACGGCGCGGGCGCCCCGGTCGACGTCCTGATCTGCGGAGCCGGCCCGACCGGCCTCGCCCTCGCCATCGACCTCACCCGCCGCGGGCTGCGCGCCCTCGTCGTCGAGCGGCAGCCGGCCCTCTCCCCCGGCGCCCGCGGCACCGGCCATCAACCACGCTCCCTGGAGGTCTACGACGACCTCGGGCTGCTGGCCGCCGTCGAGGCGGCCGGCGGCCCCTACCCGGAGGTCGGCGTCTGGCACGACGGCCGCATCACCAAGACCTTCCGCGCCGTCGAGCGGTACGAGCCGACCCCCGCCACGCCGTACGCCAACACGCTGATGGTGCCGCTCTTCCGCGCCGTCGAGCTGTTCCGCGCCCGGCTGCGGGAGCTGGGCGGCGAACTGCGCCTCGGCACCGAACTCACCACCTTCACCCAGGACGCCGACGGCGTGACCGCCGTCCTCCGCGGGCCCGACGACGCCGCGTACCCGGTCCGCGCCCGCTATCTGGTCGCCGCCGACGGCGGCCGCAGCACCGTCCGCCACGCCCTGGGCATCACCATGAGCGGCCCGTCCCTGGAGGAGGGCGCGGCCCTCCTCGCCGACGTCCGCGTCGAGGGGCTCGACCGCGACCACTGGCACCGCTGGCCCCTGCCGGAGGAGCGGGGCGCGGTATGGATGCTCCCGCTGGCCCGCACCGACCTCTTCCAGTCGTTCGTCATCGTCCCGGGCGAGACCCCCGACCCGAGCGAGGCGGGCGCCCGCGCCGCCCTCGCCCGCCACACCCACCTCGCGCCCGAGCAGATCCGCGAGGTGCTGTGGACCTCCGTCTACCGCCCCCGGGCCGCCCGCGCCGACACCTTCCGCGCCGGCCGGGTCTTCCTCGCCGGCGACGCCGCGCACATCCACTCCCCGGCCGGCGGCCAGGGGCTCAACACCGGCGTCCAGGACGCCTACAACCTCGGCTGGAAGCTCGGCCAGGTGCTCCGCCACGGCGCCCCCGCCACCCTCCTCGACTCCTACGAGGCCGAGCGCCGCCCGATCGCCGACGACATCCTCGCCACCAGCACCCGCCTCCACCGCGCCCGCAGCTGGCGCCGCGACCGCGACCTCCACCAGCTCGGCATCGACTACCGCGACAGCCTCCTCACCCAGGAGCTGCGCCCGCACGTCCCCGACACCACCCCGCACGCCGGCGACCGCGCCCCCGACGCCCCCTGCACCGCCCCCGACGGCACCCCCGTCCGCCTCTTCGACCTGCTGCGCGGCCCGCACTTCACCCTGCTGGCCCTGGGCGACATCGCCCTGGACGCCGCCGTCCTGCCCACCGACCCCGCCGTGCTCCGCACCGTCCGCACCGAGGGCCCGGCCGCCGGCCTCCTCGACACCCACGGCCATCTCCGCGCCGCCTACGGCCCGGACCCGGCCCTGTACCTGATACGGCCGGACGGCTACATCGCCTGGGCGGCCCCGGCGGAGGGCGCCGCGGGCCGGGCGGCCAAGGCCCTGCGCTCCTTCTTCGGAGAGGAGGCGCTCCCCGGGTGGTGAGCCGGGGCGGACCGGCCGCGGGGGCGGCGCCGAGGCCCTGCCGCCCCGCGGCCGGGCGTCGAGGCCCTGCCGCCCCCGCCGGTACGGAAGGGCGGCGGCCCGTCCGCGGAGGAGAAGCCGCGGCCGGACCCGCCACCGCCTGGGCCCCCGACCACGCCCTCCGGTGCGCTGCCTCGGCGTCCCCGCCCCTGGACGGACGGCCTGCACCTTCCCGGGCCGGTGTGGCGCTGCGCGGCGGACGGCCGGGCCCGCTCCCCCCCCGGGGCGCCCGCAGACCGCCGGTTCCCCACCGCGGCACGAACGCGCCGGTGGGAGCGGTGTCCGGTTTACGCTCCCTTGACTGCCGGGCCCGAGAGGAAAGGGCCGGACCAGGTACCGGACCCCCGACGGCCCGCGGGCGGGCACCGCGCGTCACCGCGGGCCGAGTACAGGCGGAACGATGGCGACGGCGGCGGAGCGGGCCGAGGGAACACCGGAGGCGATACCCCCGGGACCGGCGGGCGGAGCGGACCCCGGCGCGTCCCCGATACCCGGCCCCCGGGCACCCGGGAGCCCCAGGACCGCCGGACGCCGCCCGGAGAGACTGCTGTCCGCGCTGCGCGACCGCCTCCCCGGGCCCCGGCCCCTCGCCTGGTCCCTGACCGCCGCCTGCTTCGTCCTGTACACCGCCGTCGCCCTGCTGCGCCACCGTCAGATGCTCAACGCCGGCTACGACCTGGGGATATTCGAGCAGGCGATCCGTGCCTACGCCCATGGCCGGGCCCCGGTCGTGGAGTTGAAGGGCCCCGGCTTCAACCTCCTCGGTGACCACTTCCACCCGATCCTGGTACTGGTCGCCCCCGTGTACCGGCTCTTCCCCGGCGCCACCACCCTCCTCGTCGTACAGGCCGCCCTGATGGCGTCGGCCTGCTACCCGCTGACCCGGTGGGCGCACCGCGCGGCCGGGCCGGTCGCGGGGCTCGTCATCGGCTGCGGCATGGGCGCCTCGTGGGGCATCGCCACGGCGGTCACCAAGGACTTCCACGAGATCTGCTTCGCGGTCCCGCTCCTCGCCTTCGCCGTGACGGCGCTCGGCCACCGGCGGCGCAGCGGTCGCCTGGGCCGCGCCGCTGCTCCTGGTGAAGGAGGACCTCGGGCTCACCCTGGCCGCGATCGGCGGCTATGTGGCGTGGCAGTCGGCCCGCGACCGCCGTGCCGCGCCCGCGGACCACCCCCGGTGGCCGCTGTTCCTCGGGATCGGCGCCGTCGTCGCCGGGGTGGCGGGGACCGCGCTGGAGATGCTGGTGCTGCTGCCCGCCATGAACCCGCACGGCGGTTTCGACTACTGGCAGCAGCTGCCGGGCGGCGGGGCCCCGTCCGGCGGGACGGGCCTCGCCTCGGCGGTGCTGCATCTCTTCTGGCCGCCGATGAAGTGGCTGCTGCTGTTCATGCTGGCCGCGCCGGTCGCCTTCATCGGTCTGCGCTCCCCGCTGGTCCTGCTGACGCTGCCCACCCTCGGCTGGCGGCTGGTCGCCGGCAACCCGCACTACTGGCAGCCGAACTTCCACTACAACGCGGCGTTGATGCCGCTGGTGTTCGCCGGGCTGATCGATGTGCTGCACCGGCGCCCGGAGCTGTTCCCGGGCCGTCTGCGCCGCCGGGCGCTGGCCTTCTCCGCCACGTTCACGCTGATCACGGCGGCCGTCTACCCTTTCCACGATCTGGTGCTGCCGTCGGCCTGGCGCACCCCCGCGCACGTCCGCACCGCCGAGCGGGTCGCGGCGCGCATCCCCGACGGCGTACGCGTCGCCTCGTCCAACCGGCTGGCGCCGATGCTGACCGGCCGGACCACCGTCAGCCTGGTCTGCTTCGGCACCGGGGGCGATCCGGCCGCGCCCACCGGGCTGCCGCGCACCCTGCCGGACTGGGTGATCTCCGACCGGCACGACCCCACCGTCAAAACCCCCTGCCCGGCGGCCGGAACGGGCCGCATGCTCGCCCTCTACCGGGCCCACGGCTACCGGCAGATCACCGAGGAGGACGGCATCGTCCTGCTGAAACGCCCGGCCGCCCCGTCCTGACCCGCGCCCGCGCGGGGGGGGCCGCACCGTCCCCGCCCTCGATGTGCGACGGGGCCGCACCGGCGGCTCCCCGCCCGTACGGCCCCGTCGCGGGGGTCGCGCGCCGCTAGACCACCAGTGACAGCAGCAGGACGCACCCGATGCCGACCACCGAGATCAGGGTCTCCATCACCGACCAGGTCTTGAGGGTCTGGCCGACGTTCATGCCGAAGTACTCCTTGACCATCCAGAACCCGGCGTCGTTGACGTGGCTGAAGAACAGCGAACCGGTGCCGATGGCGAGGACGAGCAGCGCGACATGGGTGCTGCTCATATCGGCGGCGAGCGGGGCGACCAGACCCGCCGCGGAGATGGTGGCGACCGTCGCGGAGCCGGTCGCCAGCCGGATGGCGACGGCGATCAGCCAGGCCAGCAGCAGTGCGGAGATGTTCCAGCCCTTGGAGATGTCCAGGATCATCTGGCCGACGCCCGCGTCCACCAGCGTCTGCTTGAAGCCACCGCCGGCACCGACGATCAGCAGCACCCCGGCGATCGGGCCGAGCGACGACTCGACGGTGGTGGCGATCTTGCCCTTGGTGAATCCGGCCGAGCGGCCCAGCGTGAACATCGCGACGATGACACCGGCCAGCAGCGCGATCATCGGCGAGCCGACGACGTCGAAGACCCGCTGCACGGAGTCCTCCGGATCGTCGACGACGATGTCCACCAGCGCCTTGGCCAGCATCATCACGACCGGCAGCAGCACGGTGGCGACGGTGACGCCGAACCGCGGCCGCTTCGTCAGCTCCGCCGAGGCACGCTCGGGGACCATGTTCTCGGGCGGCCGGATGTCGACCCAGCGGGCGGCGTAGCGGGCGAAGAGCGGCCCGGCGACGATCGCGGTGGGGATCGCCACGACGACGCCGAGGGCGAGGGTGATGCCGAGGTTGGCGCCGACCGCGTCGATCGCGACGAGCGGGCCGGGGTGCGGCGGGATCAGGCCGTGCATGACGGAGAGTCCGGCCAGCGCGGGGATGCCGATGCGCATCAGCGAGAAGTTGCCGCGCTTGGCGACGAGCAGCACCACCGGGATCAGCAGCACGATGCCGACCTCGAAGAAGATCGGCAGCCCGACGACGCAGGCGATGAGCACCATCGCCCAGGGCATCGACCGCCGGTTCGCCTTCGCCAGGATCGTGTCGACGATCTCGTCGGCGCCCCCGGAGTCCGCGAGCAGTTTGCCCAGGATCGAGCCGAGGGCGATGAGGACACCCGTACCGGCGACCGTCGAGCCCAGCCCGGTGGAGAAGCTGGCGATCGCCTTGTCCAGCGGCGCCCCGGCGACCGCGCCGAGCACCAGCGAGCCGATGATCAGCGACAGGAAGGCGTGCAGCTTGAACTTGGTGATGAGCACAACGATGACGGCGATGCCCGCCAGAACGGCGATGCCCAGCTGCGCATGACCGGCCGAGGTGATCGGTTCGGCCGCGTCCGCTGCGAGCATCTCGACGCTGAGATGAGTCACGGCGATTCCTAGAGGAAGGGGAGGGAGGGTTCCGGGCGGGCCCGGTCCTCACGGCTCCCGGAGGGCGGGCCCGGGGGCCCGGGGGTCAGGCGGCGGGGACGGCCCGGAGGGCGTCGGCCGCGCGGGCGGCGATCTCCTCGGGAGTGCCCGAGACATCCACCGCGACGCCGCGTTCGTCGGCGCCGAGGGGTTCGAGGGTGGCGAACTGCGAGTCGAGCAGCGCGGTCGGCATGAAGTGGCCCTTCCGCTCGGCCATCCGCCGCTCGATCAGCGCGCGGTCGCCGGTGAGGTGCAGGAAGAGCACGTCGGGGGCGGCGGCGCGCAGCCGGTCGCGGTAGGGGCGCTTGAGGGCGGAGCAGCTGACCACGCCGCCGTGTCCGGCCTGTCCGTGGGCCCAGGCGCCGATGGCGTCCAGCCACGGGCCGCGGTCGGCGTCGTCCAGCGGGGTTCCGGCGGACATCTTGGCGATGTTGGCCGGCGGGTGGAAGTCGTCGCCCTCGGCGTAGGTCACACCGAGCGCTCGGGCGACCAGCGGGCCGATCGTCGTCTTGCCGGTGCCGGCGACTCCCATCACGACGATGACGTGGGGCGTGCTCATACCCGTGTACCTCGCTGTCTTCTTCGACCTCGGTATGACACCCCACTGAAACCCATTACGTACGACTTATTCAAGGGGATGTGGCGCAAACGTCATACTTAAAGCGGGGACCGGGCGGAACGTAGGGTTATCCCATGGAGAACCAGGGGCAGGGGCCGCACGCACGGGTGCTGGAGGCCCTCGGCCCGGCGATCACCGCGGGCGATCATCCGCCGGGCACGGTCCTGCGCGCCGAGGAGCTGGCGGCGGCGTTCGACGTCTCCCGCACCGTCGTCCGCGAGGTGATCCGGGTCCTGGAGTCCATGCGGCTGGTGACCTCCCGCCGCCGGGTGGGCGTGACGGTCCTGCCGCCCGAGGAGTGGAACGTCTACGACCCGCGGGTCATCAGCTGGCGGCTGGCCGGACGCGACCGCCCCCGGCAGCTGCGCTCACTGACCGTGCTGCGCTCCGCCGTCGAACCTGTCGCCGCCGGGCTCGCCGCCGTCCACGCCGACCCCGGCCAGTGCGCCGCGCTCACCGAACACGCCATGGGCATGGTCGCTACCTCCCGCGGCCAGCAGCTCGACGCGTATCTGGTGCACGACACCGCGTTCCACCGCGTGGTGCTGACCGCCTCCGGCAACGAGATGTTCGCCCGCCTCGGCGACGTCGTCGCCGCCGTCCTGACCGGCCGCACCGCCCATCACGTCATGTTCACCGACCCGGACCCGGCGGCGGTCTCCCTGCACGTCCAGGTCGCCGAGGCGGTACGGGTCGGCGACGCGGCACGCGCCGAGGAGCTGACCCGTCAGATCACCGTCGGCGCCATGGCCGAACTGGACGTCCTCGCGCCGTAAGACCCGCGGACGTCACGGGGTGCCGCTCAGAACAGCGGCTGCTGGCCGGGGAACGGCGGCTCCTCCGGGTCGAAGAGCTTCTCCGCGGGCGCCATCATCGGGGCGATCCGCCGCGACCCCGGGCAGGAGACCAGTTCCAGCACCGTGCGCCGTCCGGGCGGGTCGTGGCGGGCGAAACGGCCGCCGACAACGGCGATCTCTCGGGTGCAGACGGGGCACGCGCGGCGGGGTGACGACATGGCACCAGTGTGACGCAGCCCCCGCACGGCCCGCCCGGCGGCCGGAGACCACCCGCCGGGGAACGCCCGGGGAAGAGGTGGAGGACCACCGTCGCAGACACCGGGAAAGAGGGGGGCGCGGGCAGGGCCGGGGGAACGTGCCCCGCCCGCGCCGGGTGCGCGAGGCCCTGGGTACGGGGGGAACCCGGCCCACGCGCCGCCGATGACCAGTCGGCTCACTCAGTACTGCGCCGGGCCCCGGAAAAACGTCACACCGCTACGGGCCGCGGCGTATCCGGAGAAGCGGCACGGGCCCGGGACGCGGTTCCCGGGGGGACGGCCGACGCCGGGGACGCGGTGCCCGGCGAAGGCGTGGGCGTGGCCGCAGGGTCCGAGGCGTCCGGCGCCGGGGAGCTGGGGGCGGGGGCCGGAGAGCTGGGGGCGGTGGACGGTTGTCCGTCGTCGTCCTCGTCGCCGCCGCCCTTCCCGCCGCCCTGTCCGCCGCCGGCGTTCCCGCCACCGCCACCGCCGTGGCCGCTCTCCCCGCCGGAGCCGGAGCCGGAACCGTCACCGTCCCCACCGCCGCTCCCGTCACCGCTGCCCTGCTGCTGGAGATAGCGGCGGCAGAACGCGTGGACCTTCGCGGGGCCGCCGGCGGCGCGCTCCAGGCGCTGCACGGTCTCGCGGTCCATCTCACCGCGCTTGCCCGCCTCGTAGTCCCGGCAGAGCGCGAGCACCACCGTGCGGCGCTCAGCGGAACCGTTCTTGCCGTTCCCGGGCACGCCGGGCACCCCGCGGCCGGGGCTCCGGGAGGCGCCGGAGGACGGCGGGGCGGTGGCGCCGGGCGAGGTGTCCGGGGTCGGGGAGACGGTCGCCGGGCCGGTCGGCCGCCCGCCCGCGGTCGCGTCCGGGGTGCCGGGGGCGGTGGTGCCGGAGGCGGCCGGGGATTCGAGGGCGCCGGGGGTGGCGTCCGTGGAGACGCTGGTCGCCGGGGTGGGGCCGGGGCCGAAGGGGCTGGGCAGGACGCCCGTACCGGCCGCCACCGCCACCCCGCCGAGCGCGCAGGCCGCCAGCGCCACCACGATCCCGCGCCGGAAGGGCCGGGCGAGACCGGTGCGGACCCGGGACGGCGCACGGGCCCCCGGGCGGGCCGGGAGATCGTTCCGGGCGCGGCGGAAGGCGGCGAGGGCGGCCTCCTCCCCCGGGAGCGGCGCCGGGCCGGGATCGGCCGGTGCCGCGTTAGCCAGCAGCCGGGCGAGTGCGGGGGCGCCGGGTGCGGTGGTGCCGACCGGCTCGCCGCGCAGCAGGCGCTCCGCGGCATCGTTGTCGAGCCAGTTGTACCGGTCGTCGGCCATCACATGTCCTTCTGCGTTCGCGCGGCCGTTTCCGTCACACCCGGTACGTACGATTCCGCCACGCCGTCACGGCGTCTTCGCCCCTGGACGGGCACCCCGCCCATCGTTCCACCGCCCCCGCGCGGTCCGCCCGTCGCCCGGCGGGCCGGGCCGCCTTCCGCCACACCGTCACCCTCCGTCACGGCCGTGGTCCCGTCGTCCGCCTCGCCGACGAGTTCGGCCAGGCGCCGCAGTCCGCGGTGGGCGGCCGTCCGGACCGCGCCGGGCCGCTTGCCGAGGACCTTCGCGGTGCTCTTGGCATCGAGCCCGACGACCACCCGCAGCACCACCGCCTCCGCCTGGTCCTGCGGGAGCGTGGCTATCAACCGCAGGGTGCGGCCGGTGCCGAGGGCGGCGAGCGCCTCGCCCTCGGTGTCGGAGGCGCCCGGGGTGCCGAGGAGTTCGCTCTCGTCGCCGCCGGTCACCGGGCGGCGGCCGCGCATCCGGATGTGGTCCAGGGCGCGGTTGCGGGCGATCCGGGCGGTCCAGCCGCGGAACCGGTCGGCGTCCCCGCTGAACCGGCCCAGGTCACGGGTGATCTGGAGCCAGGACTCGGACGCGACGTCCTCGGCGTCCGCCTCACCGACCAGCGTCCGCACATAGCCCAGGAGCCGGGGGTGCACCGCACGGTAGACCTCGCGGAACGCCGCCTCGTCGCCGTCCTGTGCCGCCTGCACGGCAGCGGTCAGCCGGCTGTCGTCCGGCTGAGTGTCGTCCCCTCGCACGGGTCCATTCCTGTCGCGTGCGGAATCTCCGCTGCCCGGTCCTTGCTGCTGCCCCACTGCTTCCGCTACCGGCCGCCGCCTCCGGCCGGCTCCGCGGAACCCCCGGTAACACCGGTGGCTCCGCAGACGGTATCCCGGCTGATCACCACGGAGGGCCCCGGGCCCGGAATCCGCCGCGGACGACCCGGGACGTACGGCGCGTACGGATCCATCGAACCCCCTGTCGGCGGCGGCCCGAGCCGGCCGCGGCAGTCGTACGACAAGCGCGCCGACCGGCGCGAACTGGCACGTTACGGGCCACGCCCGGCCGCCGTCCAGAGCGTCGGGGTGCGGCCTTCCACACCCCCTGTGACGCTTTTGGCGCGTACGGCGCTGTATCGGATGAGGGGCCCGTGACGGGCCTCTCCCGCGAACGACGGCCGGAGCCTCTCCTGTGGGGGGTGGCGGCTCCGGCCGTCCCTTTCGACTCCTGCGTTCCTCTCCCTCCGTACCTCCGGGGCAGCATGGTCCGAGACACCCGCGTGACCCGCCGCGGGAGCGGCGCGGCCGGGTCCGCACGGGCCCGTGCCTCAGCCCGTGCCGGACACCTTCGTCGCCAGCTTCTTGAAGTCCGCCCAGCTCAGCGCGGGTTTCCGCGGGTCCCACACCTTCTGCGACAGGGCCGCGAGCGGCAGCCGGATGCCCTGGACGATCTGCTGCGGCGTCTGCGCCTGCGACCGGTCGCACCAGATCGCGAAGCGCGCGCCCGGGATCCGCTCCGGGGTGGTCATGTCCGCCGGGACGCCGACGGGCGTGGTGTGCCGCAGTACGGCGGGCGTCCACTCGCGGTAGATCCGCTCACCGGTCGGATAGGTGAACTGGTTCGGCTCACCGAGGACGTAGTAGAGGTACGCGTCGTTGAGGTTGACCACGGTGCGGCCCTCGCGCAGGAAGCGGGCCGGGTCGTTGGCGCCGATCTCGGTGCCGGTCCAGTAGCCGACGGTGCGGTTCTTGTCGGCCTTGACCTGCGCGTTCGCGAAGAAGCCGTCGTTCCACGCCTCGATGCGGTCCCGCCCGGCCTTCTCGGCGG
The DNA here is from genome assembly GCF_055567035.1 of Streptomyces sp. NPDC027185. Taxonomy (NCBI): domain Bacteria; kingdom Bacillati; phylum Actinomycetota; class Actinomycetes; order Kitasatosporales; family Streptomycetaceae; genus Streptomyces; species Streptomyces sp. NPDC027185. The sequence continues at coordinate 860,039 of NZ_JBVHRF010000002.1, forward strand.
CGCGCTGCCGGTCGTTGAGCCAGCCGGTCGCCAGATCCTCGATCTTCCCCTTCGGCCCGTACTTCTCCCGCGCCGCGCGGGCCAGCCCCGGGTAGGACGCGGCCGGATCGGAGACCGCCAGCGCCTGGTACTCGTCCCCGCCCAGATGCCAGTACGCGGCCGAACCCTTGGGCACACCGAAGAGCTTCGCGTACTCGCCGATCAGTTCGTCGATGAGCTTCCCGGCGGCGGGCTTCGAGATGTCGATCGCGCCGCGCAGCACCCTCCCGCTCGCGTTGCGCAGCTGGAGGTCGGGGTGGTGGTCGAGGACGGCGCCGAGGTGGCCGGGCGAGTCGATCTCGGGGATGACGCTGATGTGCCGGGAGTGCGCGAGCCGCAGGATCCGCCGGACCTCGTCCTTGGACAGATGGTCCTTCGAGACGATCTCCGGATGGGTGTCGCTGGCGATGCGGAAGCCCTGGTCGTCGGAGAAGTGCAGCTGGAGCTGGTTGAGCTTGAGATCACCCAGCTCCCGCACCCGGTCCTCGATCCAGCTCGCGGTGAACGGTTTGCGGGCGTTGTCCAGCAGCATCCCGCGCTGCGCCCGGTCGGGCCGGTCCTCGACCGTGCCCTCGGGCAGTCCGCCGGCGGCGCGGACCGCCTGCTTGACGGTGCGGGTCGCGTAGAAGATCCCGGCGTCGGTGGGGGCGGCGAGGGTCAGGCGGGTGTCCCGGGCGGTCAGCGTGTACGCCTCGTCGGCGGGGTCCCCGGTGGGCGCGTTGTCCGGCCGCGCCGGAGCCGCCCTGCCGCCCTTCCCGGCGAGCTTCACCTCGACGTCCCCGGGGTGTACAGGCGTGTCGCCCCAGACCACCGGCATCCCGCCGAGATCCTGCCCGAGCAGCCGCGCCTCGTCGGCGACGGTGCTCTTCTCCCCCGCGGGCACCACGATCCGGGCGCCCTTGGAGGGCCGCCAGCCGCGCCCGTCGGCCGCCCGGAACTCCCGTACGGCGGGGACGGTCCGCGGTGTCCCGGTGACCTTCTGCCAGGTGGGGGTGGGCGCCGGGGTGGGGCCGGTGGCGCCCGGCGCCCGGGAGTCGGCCGCGTCGGAGCAGCCGGCCAGGGCGAGCGCGGTGGCCAGCAGTGCGGCGGGCAGCGCGGCCCGGCCCACGGGCGGGCGGCCGCCGCACGGCGCGTGCCGCCGTGCGGCGGGCCGGTCCCCGCGCCGTCCCCGGGCCCGCTCCTCGCACCGCTCCCGGGGCCGCGCGCCGCGCGGTTCCCTCCGCCGGCCGCCCGGCGGGCCGTTCTCCGCCGCCGCCTTCGGCCGTTCGGGGCGTCCGGGCCGGTTCGGGTACGACATCGCGTGCTCCTTACTGCTCGGTTCACTCCTCGGTGTGCCGCCGCGCCCCGCGCCGGACGTACCGGTACGGGGAGCGCGGCTCCCGCCGCGCGGACCCGCCGCACCACGGGCGTTCGCCCTCCCGGAGCTCCCCGGGGCGGCACCCGCCACGTCCGGCGCCCGCCCACCGCCCGCGGGCGCTCACGGACGGACACCGTCCCGTCACAGGGATTCCCTGAAGAAAACCTCTCTCATCCGGGTGAAATTCGCGCATCCGTCGGACAGCGCCCGCCCGGCGTCGTTACGGTGGCGTTTCGGTTCATCACACCGCGCGCAGGGCCTCCGTTCTCCGGACGGCCCCCGGCCGGCGCCTCCGCCGCCCCGGCCCGCCCCGGCCGCCGCGCCCACGATCCGAACACCCGCACCGCCTCCGCCGTACCCCGCCATCCGCTCGACCGATACGTCCGAGGAGCCTCCGCTGTCCGGTGACACTCCGGCCGCCCGGCCGACGATGCTGCGCCCGCCGCGCGCGCCCTGGCGCGGTATACCCACGCAGAGCCACGGCGCCCGGCCGCCGCTCCCGGACACCACGGTGCCCGCCACCTTCAACGCCCTCCCGGCCGACGACGTCCGCACCGCCCTGCTGTCCTGCTGCGGCAGCGACCGCTGGGCGGTGCGGCTGGCCCGGCACCGCCCGTACCCGGATCTCGGCGCGCTGCTCGCCGCCTCCGACGAGGCGTGCTACGACCTGTCCGCCGCCGATCTGGACGAGGCGCTGGCCGCGGAATCGGCCTCCCCGCTGCCGGCCGGCGCGCCCGGTCCGGGCACCCTCGCCGCGCACACCGCGCTGCGCGCCGCCCACGCCGAGTACGAGCGCCGCTTCCGCCACGCCTTCGTCATCTGCCTCGACGGCTTCGGCGAGGACGAGGTCCTGGACCAGATGCTGGCCGGGATCCGCACCCGGCTGGGCAACGACCCGGACGAGGAGCGCGCGGTCGCCGCCGATGAGCTGCGTCGTACCGTTCGCGGGCGTCTGGCGCGCCTTATCACGGGATGCCCATAACATCCCGTTTTGCTCTTGTGTGATAGCCCGTTGGTGGCTGTTTGATCACACCTAAAGGGCCCGGGGGCAATGAACCGACAAGGCGTCGCTACGATGGCCAGGGCCGGTGGACCGTACCCGGCCGGGCCCGACCGACAGAGAAGCCGGCAGGCCCCAATCCCCGCTCCCGGAGGGTTTTTCCGTGCCGGCTGGAACGCTGTACCGCGGCCGGGAAGGCATGTGGTCCTGGGTGGCTCACCGAGTCACTGGCGTCCTCATCTTCTTCTTCCTGTTCGTACACGTCCTCGACACCGCTCTCGTCCGCGTCTCGCCCGAGGCGTACGACGACGTCGTCGCGACGTACAAGACACCCATCGTCAACGTGCTGGAGTACGGCCTCGTCGCCGCGATCCTCTTCCACGCGCTCAACGGTCTCCGCGTCATCGCCGTGGACTTCTGGTCCAAGGGCCCGAAGTACCAGAAGCAGATGCTGTGGACCGTTGTGGGCGTCTGGGTCGTGCTCATGGCCGGTGCCTTCTACCCCGTGCTGCAGCACACCCTGCGCACGCTGTTCGGGAGCTGATGACGCGAGATGTCTGCTGAAACGACCTCCCCCGCGGGTTCCTCCGACGTCACCCTCTACGACGTGGACAACCCCGCGCCCGTCATCGAGCCGCCCCGCAAGCGCACCGGGAAGACCCCGAAGTCGACGCGGACCAACTTCGAGCTGTACGGCTGGCTCTTCATGCGGCTGTCCGGCATCGTGCTGGTCGTCCTGGTCCTCGGCCACCTGCTGATCCAGCTGGTGCTGGACGGCGGCGTCTCCAAGATCGGCTTCGCCTTCGTGGCCGGCCGCTGGGCCTCGCCGTTCTGGCAGGTCTGGGACCTGCTGATGCTGTGGCTGGCGATGCTGCACGGCGCCAACGGCCTGCGTACGGTCATCAACGACTACGCCCAGCGGGACAACACCCGCTTCTGGCTGAAGATGCTGCTGTACACCGCCACGGTGTTCACCGTCCTCCTGGGCACGCTGGTGATCTTCACCTTCGACCCGAACATCCGCTAACGCCGGGGCTGACGAGACCAATGAAGATCCACAAGTACGACACCGTCATCGTCGGCGCCGGTGGCGCGGGCATGCGCGCGGCCATCGAGTCGACCAAGCGCAGCCGCACCGCGGTCCTGACGAAGCTCTACCCGACCCGCTCCCACACCGGCGCGGCACAGGGCGGCATGGCCGCCGCCCTCGCCAACGTCGAGGAGGACAACTGGGAGTGGCACACCTTCGACACGATCAAGGGCGGCGACTACCTGGTCGACCAGGACGCCGCCGAGATCCTGGCGAAGGAGGCCATCGACGCCGTTCTCGACCTGGAGAAGATGGGCCTGCCGTTCGGCCGTACGCCCAAGGGCGAGATCGACCAGCGCCGGTTCGGCGGTCACTCCCGCAACCACGGTGAGGCCCCGGTCCGCCGCGCCTGCTACTCGGGCGACCGCACCGGCCACATGATCCTCCAGACGCTGTACCAGAACTGCGTCAAGGAGGGCGTGGAATTCTTCAACGAGTTCTACGTCCTGGACCAGCTGGTCGTCGAGGAGGACGGCGTCAAGAAGTCCGCCGGCGTCGTCGCCTACGAGCTGGCCACCGGCGAGATCCACGTCTTCCAGGCGAAGTCGGTCATCTACGCCTCCGGCGGCACCGGCAAGTTCTTCAAGGTGACGTCGAACGCGCACACCCTGACCGGCGACGGCCAGGCCGCCTGCTACCGCCGGGGTCTGCCGCTGGAGGACATGGAGTTCTTCCAGTTCCACCCGACCGGCATCTGGCGGATGGGCATCCTGCTGACGGAGGGCGCCCGCGGTGAGGGCGGCATCCTCCGCAACAAGGACGGCGAGCGCTTCATGGAGAAGTACGCGCCGGTCATGAAGGACCTCGCCTCCCGTGACGTCGTCTCCCGCTCCATCTACACGGAGATCCGGGAGGGCCGCGGCTGCGGTCCCGAGGGCGACCACGTCTACCTCGACCTCACGCACCTGCCGCCGGAGCAGCTCGACGCCAAGCTCCCGGACATCACCGAGTTCGCGCGGACCTACCTCGGTATCGAGCCCTACACGGACCCGATCCCGATCCAGCCGACCGCGCACTACGCGATGGGCGGCATCCCGACCAACGTCGAGGGCGAGGTGCTGGCCGACAACACCACCGTCGTCCCGGGCCTGTTCGCCGCCGGCGAGGTCGCCTGTGTCTCCGTGCACGGCGCCAACCGTCTGGGCACCAACTCGCTGCTGGACATCAACGTGTTCGGCCGCCGCGCGGGCATCGCCGCCGCCGAGTACTCCGCGGACCACGAGTTCGTCGAGCTGCCCGAGGACCCGGCGAAGCAGGTCATCGACCAGGTCGAGCGGCTGCGCAACTCCACCGGCACCGAGCGCGTCACCGAGCTGCGCAAGGAGCTCCAGGAGTGCATGGATGCCAACGTGATGGTGTTCCGCACCGAGCAGACGATCAAGACCGCGGTCGAGAAGATCGGTGAGCTGCGCGAGCGCTACCTGAACGTGTCCATCCAGGACAAGGGCAAGCGGTTCAACACCGACCTGCTGGAGGCCATCGAGCTGGGCAACCTCCTCGACCTGGCCGAGGTCATGGCGGTCTCCGCCCTGGCCCGCAAGGAGTCCCGCGGTGGTCACTACCGCGAGGACTTCCCGAACCGCGACGACGTCAACTTCATGCGGCACACCATGGCGTACCGCGAGGTCGGCGCGGACGGCAAGGAGTCGATCCGTCTCGACTACAAGCCGGTCGTCCAGACCCGCTACCAGCCGATGGAGCGTAAGTACTGATGAGCACCCCGACTCTCGACAAGCACTCCGCGGCGCTGGACGCGGCCGAGAACACCGCATCCCACACGATCAAGGTCACCTTCCGGATCCGCCGGTTCAACCCGGAGATCTCGGACGAGGCGAGCTGGCAGGACTTCCAGCTCGACATCGACCCGAAGGAGCGCGTCCTCGACGCCCTCCACAAGATCAAGTGGGACCAGGACGGCACCCTGACGTTCCGCCGCTCCTGCGCCCACGGCATCTGCGGCAGCGACGCCATGCGCATCAACGGCAAGAACCGTCTGGCGTGCAAGACGCTGATCAAGGACATCAACCCGCAGAAGCCGATCACGATCGAGGCCATCAAGGGCCTGACGGTCCTCAAGGACCTGGTCGTGGACATGGAGCCGTTCTTCCAGGCGTACCGCGACGTGATGCCCTTCCTGATCACCAAGGGCAACGAGCCGACCCGCGAGCGCCTGCAGTCCCCCGAGGACCGCGAGCGGTTCGACGACACCACCAAGTGCATCCTGTGCGCCGCGTGCACGTCGTCCTGCCCGGTGTTCTGGAACGACGGTCAGTACTTCGGCCCCGCCGCGATCGTCAACGCGCACCGCTTCATCTTCGACAGCCGCGACGAGGGTGGCGAGCAGCGCCTCGAAATCCTCAACGACAAGGACGGCGTCTGGCGCTGCCGTACGACCTTCAACTGCACGGACGCCTGCCCGCGCGGTATCGAGGTCACCAAGGCCATCCAGGAGGTCAAGCGAGCGCTGATCACCCGGCGCTTCTGATCCTCCTACGGGCCCGATGTCGCCTGCCGGCCGACGGCCCTGGGGCAGGTGAAGAGCCCCGCATCCGGATTCCGGGTGCGGGGCTCTTCACGTTTCCGCGGGGTGTGGGGCGCTGTTTGCGGGGTGGGGGCGCCGTGTCGGGGCTCGGGTGGGGTGCGCCGGGGAGCCGTCGGGCGGGGGCGCCGATCGGGGCACCGGGGCGTGCCGGGCGGGGCTCGGGCCGGGCCCGCCGCTCAGGGAACCGGGCGGGACTCGGGTGGCGCGGTCGGTCGTGTGCGGGGAGAAGCGCCCGGGAGTGCCGGTCCGGGGCTGCGGGTCCGGGCGCCCGGCGGGTTACCGCCTGCGGGCCGCCGATGCTCCCGCGGTGACCTTCTCCAGGAACTCGTCCAGGTTCCGCGCCATCCGTGCGATGCGCTCCTCGACCGGCAGTGTCTCCTCGTACCGCGCGGCGAGCTGGGACCGCTTCTTGCCGCGGACGTAGAGCGAGCACGCGAGGTCGGCGCAGAAGTACGCCCCGACAGTGTTGCCCTCGCGCCCGGAGGCGCCCGCGCGGCGGGCGGCGAGCAGGCTGACACCGGAGCCGGGATGCCCCGTGAGGCACACCGAACAGACCGTCGTCTTCGTGAAACTCCGCCGCACCCCCTGCGGCACCCGCAGCGTGACCCCCGTCAGCCCGCCGGCCCGCGGCACCACCAGATAACTCCGGTCCGGCGCCCCCTGATCCCGCCACCCCAGGAAGTCGAGATCCCCCCACGGCAGCTCCCCCAGGTCACGGGGGAGATTGATCCGGCTCGCCTCCCCCTTCGAGCAGTTCACAAAGGAGGCACGGATCTGTTTCTCACCTACGGGGTCCATAACCAGGAACGTAACAGCGACCCCCGGGCGTGTCGTCCGATTTTCTCCGCCACCGCCCCTGGCCCGCTCCACGCCTGCGGCCCCGCCCCCGCACACGGACGAGGCCGCCGCCCGGTGCCGGGCGGCGGCCTCGTCCGTGTGCGCGGTGGACGCCCCGGGATCAACCCCAGGACTGACTGCCCGCGTTCGCCTTACGCCGGGCCAGCGCCACACCACCGATGATCACCCCGAGCACGATCACCACGCCCAGCCCGATACCGCCGTACAGCAGCACCGCCTGCTTCCCGCCCATCGGCGGGTCGGGGTCCTGCCCCTTGTCCGCACCGGCAACGACCGGCGTCTTCGACGCCTTCCCCTCCGGCATGGGAAGCGGACCGGCGGCGGGGCCGGCGGGGATGTCGCTCGTCAGCGCGACCAACGGCTTGATGAAGCCGTAGCCGTAATGCGCATCAGGAAGCTTGAGCCTTTCCTTCTGCGCCGACTCCGGCAACCCCGCGGTCTTCACCAGCCGATTCGCGATCTGCCCCGGCGTGAGATCCGGGAACTTCTCCTTGAGCAGCGCGACGGAGGCGGAGACGTAGGCGGTGGAGATGGAGGTACCACTGGATTTGCCGTAGCGCGAGCTGTCACCGCCGAGGACGGGGACGTCGACGCCCGGGGCCAGGAGATCCACGGTGGAGTTGTAGTTTCCGCCGTCCCAGGCCTTGCCGTATTCGTCCACCGCACCCACGCCGATCGCGCCGGGACAGGCAGCCGGGTAGTTCTCCTCCGACCCGGCATCGTTACCGACCGCCGCGACCACGACGACGCCCTTCTCCACCGCGTAGTGCACCGCCTCGCACATGTCCGGGGTGTGCTTGGAGACACCGATGGACATGTTGATGACGTCCGCTCCGTGATCGGCCGCATAACGCGTCGCCTCGGGAGCCGCGTTGTCCTCCGCCAGCGGAAGGATCTTGGCATCCGGCGCCAGACCGCGCAGCCCTTGCTGACCACCGGCTCCATGCCCGTGTCCTGCGATGAGAGCCGCCATGCTGGTGCCGTGCGTCCGGATGTCCTCGCCCGGCAGCGCCTGCATCTTGCCCTTCGAGCCTCCGCTGAACTCGTGCAGCGGCAGGAACTTGCCCGTAAGGTCCTGCTGTTCCAGGTGGAAGCCCGCATCGATCACGGCCACCGTGACACCCTTGCCGGTGGCCCGCTCGTGCGTGCTCGCCGCGTCAAAGGCAGTGAGCGGCCATTGATCGTTGCCGGACTCGTCCGCGGCGGCCCACCCGGTGGTGCCGAGGAAAAGCGCTCCGGTCAGCGCAGCGCCAACGGTCGCGCGAAGGGTACGTGTGACCCTCATGCCTTGCTCCTCACTTGCTTCTTCCCGGGCGGCAGCCGACCGCCTGCGAAGGTGCCCCGTACCAGGCTGTACGGGGCACCTGTGAGCACCGGCGGGTCGCCGGAGCCGTCTTCGTGCTACTCGATCACGCGCGGCGCCACATTACGTCGCGAGGCCCAGGTCTCCTCGTCCTCGACAAGGTAGTCGGGGCGCTCCTTGCCCTCGCGCTTCTTCTCCTTCTTGCCCTTGCCTGCGGCTCCGGCCATACCCGGGCCGCCCTGCGCACCGCCGCGGCTGCGGTGTAGTCCCGCGCCGCCCTGCTTCAGGCCGCCGGCCGGGCCGCCGGGCTTCCCCTTCCCGGCGCCGGGAACGCGCGAGGCTCCGCCCCCCACGCCCGGCATCCCGGAGCGGCCGGCTCCTGGGCCGGGCCGCATGGCTCCGCCCGTGCCACCGACCATCCCGGGCATGAGCCCTGGAGGCACGGCCCCGCCCGAGCCGCTGCCGCCGGCACCACCGCCAGTGTGTCCGGAACCGAAGGTGCCTCCGGTGTTACCGGGAGGCGGCGTCAACGTACCGCTCTGGAACCCGTCGAGACCGGTGGTGGGCGATGGCCCGAGCGGCTTGATGTTCCCGAGGTCGTCACGACGGATTCCGGGGCCCGAGCCGTGGGGTGTGGCCGTGGTCAGGCGGGGGTGGTTGCCGCCGATCGTCGGCATGTTGACCGGCGGATGAGGCTTGTACTCAGGAGGATCGGTCGGCCAGTCAGGGTCGGCCGAGGGGGGCGGCCCCGGGTTGAACTGGTTCTGGTGCGCCTTTTTGTAGCGGTTCGCCAGTTCCTCCATCACGATGACCGCTTCGACCTGGCGCTCCTTGCTCAACGAGAGCTTGTCCCGGTTGAGTTCGAGGGCCATCCTGGCGTCCATCTTGGGATTCGCCATGTCCTTGTGGAACTGGGTGTCATCGCCGGACGAGTTGAACGCGCTCTCGACCTTGCCCGGGTCCTCGATCTTGGACATGGCCTTCTTGGCCTCACGCAGGCTGTGGGCGACGCCGTACTCGGGCCCCGTCGACCGGCTTCCGATGAGCATGGCCTCGACACTGCGGGCATGCCCGTAAGTGCGGTCGATCTTCGTCAGCACCTTTTCCGCCTGGCGCCGGAAGGCATCGGCCGCCGTGCCACGCCAGTGTTCCGAGGCGTGGTCCACGGCGTCGATGAACGCCTTGCGGATCCCGCCCCGGCCGTCCTGCCCCCCGAGTCGATCCGCCGATGCCCGCCAGTGGTCACCGGACCGCTCCAGGGCTTCCGGTGAGGAGTTCTCCACCATCTTCCGCAGCGCGTTGATCCCGTGATGGTGGAAGTCCGAATCGGATTTGGGGATCGGCTTGTAGCCGTCGAACTGCTTCATCCCCTCCGTGCGGTGCTTCTCGTCGATCTGCTTCGCGTACGCCTTGTTGCCGTCGTTGTCCATCGGGCCCGGCATGCTTTACTCCCCCTAGTCATCTCCGACGCACCCTCCCCCGCACGGGGATCAGCTGCTCATCGACGCCTTCGTCTCCTGCTCCTGGTCGTCGTAGGCACCGTGACTACGCTCGGCCTTGCCGCCGAAGTCGCGTATGAGGTCCTGAAGGGCGGCGATGACCTGCGCCATGTAGTCGTGCATCTTGTCGTGAGCGCTGCTGATGTCCTCGGCCTCGTTGAAATTGATGCCGAATGCGGACTTGGGGATGACCGTGCTGTATTTGATCTTCTCGTTCGGCTCGTCCATGTCGGCCTGCAGGCGCTTGAGTCTGCGGACGACGCCGTCCAGCTCGTCCAGGTCGACCTGAAACTTGTCGCTCACCGCGATCACTCCCCCGTTGTCCTTCATTCCGCGTCCGGCAAACCTGCGCCCGGAGCAGCGTAAAGAGTGTCAATACTAGGGAGTTGACGTCCGCTCGGCCAACGTTGAAAGTCCTGATGTGTCCGATTTAGCGCCAGATGGCGCGAAGCTCTGTAGGGCTGTTGTTACCAAGTCGAGGCAACCTGTCCTGCCCGGGACGCATCCGGCGGAACGCACGCGAGGTGCTTCGGGTGCGCCCGCGGCGGCCGGGAGCCGGGCGTGGGCCGACGGACGGCGGCGTGGCTCCCGCGGCCCCCGCGGACGTGAGCGCGGGTGACGGCATGGGCGGGCGCGGAGGGCGGCCGGGTCATGCGGGCGGGACGCCGTGCGCCCGGGGGCAGCCCCGGAGAGGTGGTTACGGCTGGTCCCCGGTCGGAGGCTTCGGAGCGTTGGTCGCCGACCGCTCGCGCTGGTGGGCGCGGACCGCGCGGAACCCGATCACTCCGATTGCCGTCCCCAGAAGAAAGGAAGCCACCGCGAGCAGCAGGTGGACCCAGAAGTAGGCCGTCGGGTCACCCGCGCCGTCGAAGGCGAGGCCGCTGCCGTCCTTCCAGAGGTTCTTGACGAAAGTGATCCAGATGAACCAGCTCCAGACCCCGAAGGCGAGCAGGAACCAGGAGACGGGGCGAGAGAGCTTCATGGCTTCCAGTATGGGCAAGGTGGCCGGGAACCGGACGGCCGGGGCAGGAATGCGCGGGGTCCCCGACGCGGGCACAGGGGCTGCGGGTACGTTCGCGGACGTGTCGACGATGTCCTCCTCCCCGGTCCCCCTGCCCGTTCCCCGTGGTGCCGTCCGCCGGGCTTCCGTGTCCGCGTCGCGGGCGGTGCGGGTTCCCGCTCCGCGGGCGGTGCGGATTCCCCGTCCGCGATCGCCGCGGGCGGTGTCCGCGCTCGCGCTGTCCGCGTTGCTGGTGCCGTCCGTGGTGGCCGGTGGCCAGAGTGCGTACGCCGCGGACGGTGACGCAGGGAAGCGGGCGAAGGAGCCGGCGCCGCCCGCCGCGATGTCGCGGGTCGGCGGGGAGCGGCTGGGGATGCCGGGGGTGCAGGTGCAGCTGAAGGACGGGGCGCCGAAGCTGCCGAAGGGGATTTCGGCACGGTCGTGGATCGTGTCCGACGCGGAGTCGGGTGAGGTGCTGGCGGCGAAGAACCCGCACTGGCAGCTGCCGCCCGCGAGCACGTTGAAGATGCTGTTCGCCGATACGGTTCTGCCGAAGTTCCCCAAGAGCGAGAAGTACAAGGTCAAGCCCGCGGACCTGGAGGGCATGGGGGCGGGCAGCAGCCTGGTCGGGATAAAGGAGAACCTGACGTACACCGTCCACGACCTGTGGCTCGGTGTCTTCCTACGCTCCGGCAACGACGCGGTGCACACGCTCGCGGCGATGAACGGCGGCACGGAGGCGACGGTCGCCGAGATGCGGCAGCGGGCCAAGGACCTGAACGCCGTCGACACCCATGTCGTCACACCGGACGGCTACGACGCGCCGGGGCAGGTCTCCAGCGCGTACGACCTGAGTCTGTTCGCCCGCGCGGGGCTGCAGAACGCCGACTTCCGGGAGTACTGCGCGACGGCGACCGCGCAGTTCCCCGGCGACACGGACAAGAACGGCAAGCGGGCGACGTTCGGCATCCAGAACACCAACCGGCTGCTCACCGGCGCCCCCGGGCTCGACCCGTACCCGGGGATCGCCGGGGTGAAGAACGGCTACACGACGCACGCCGGGAACACGCTCACCGTCGTCGCGCAGCACGGCAAGCGCAAGCTGCTGGTCACCGTCATGAATCCGGCGAAGAACGAGCCCAACGAGTCGTACAAGGAGAGCGCGGCGCTCTTCGACTGGGGGTTCGCGGCGGCGGGCAAGGTCGAGCCGGTCGGGCGGCTGGTCGGGCCGCGGAGCGAGGAGGGCGACGCGACGGCCGCCGGGCACGGCGGCGCCGGTGGCGACGACGCGAAGTCCGGTGACCGGGCCGGGCGGGGCGGTGACGCCGCCGCGCCGGAGGCGGACGGTTCGTCGAGCGGGGCGTGGACGGCGGTCGGGGTCGCCGGCGGCGCGCTGGTCGTGGTGGGCGCGGTGACCCTCGTGGTGCGCCGGCGCCGCCCGCTGCCGGAGGCGGTACGGCGGCGGAAGAAGTAGGAGGGGCGGGGAGGCTGGGCGCGGGGGAGGCTCACCCCACCCGCCCGGTCCCCTCCCGTGAGCTCCCGCTCGTCCCCGGCCCGTGCCCCGGTGCGTCCCGTTCGTTCCCCGCCTCGTCCGTCCCGTCCTCCGGTTCCTGCGTGGCCGTCCACGCGGCGCAGAAGACCAGGAGTTTGGCGGTGAAGTTGATCCACAGCAGGAGGGCGATGGGGGTGCCGAAGGCGCCGTACATGCTCTTGGAGGCGACGCCCTGGAGGTAGCCGCTGAGCAGCAGTTTCAGGGCTTCGAAGCCGACGGCGCCGATGAGTCCGGCGGTGAGGACGGCCCGGCGCGGGGGCCGGACGCCGGGGAGCCGGGTCAGGACGTAGACCAGGAGGAGGAAGTCGGCGAGGACGGCGATGCAGAAGCCGGCGGCGGTCAGCAGGGCACCGCCGATGCCGCCGCCGGCCAGTCCGACGCTGTGGGCGGCGCGTCCGACGGCGGCGGAGGCGAAGGCGGAGCAGGCGACGGAGAGCAGGGCGACGCCGCCGAGACCGATGAGGACGGCGCCGTCGCGGAGCTTGCCGAGGAAGAAGTTGGTGTCGTCGTCCGGCTTCTCCCAGACGGCGCGGAGGCAGTCACGGAGCGCCTGGATCCAGCCGATGCCGGTGAGGAGCAGGGCGGCGCCCGCGATGAGGCCGACGGTCCCGGCGTTGTCGACGAGCGCGCCGAGGTCGAGTTGTCCGGAGATGCCGGGGATCTGGGCGGCCAGGCGGCCTTCGAGGGTGTGGAGTTGGTTCTTGTCGAGGACGGTGGCGCCGATCGCGGCGCCGACGGTGATCAGCGGGAAGAGCGCGACGAAGCTGGTGAAGGTGATCGCGGCGGCGAGCCGGGTCCAGTGTGCCCGCTGTATCCGGGTCCAGGCCCGCCACAGGTGAGTGGTCATCAGCCAGGTCACCGCCGGTCCGATCAGCGGCAGCCTGCTCAGCCAGTCCATGGCGTTCCCCTCGTCGCGCGTCGTACGCCCGGTGTTCCGTCCCCCGGGTGATCCGGAACCTTAGCGTCCGCGTACCCCGGAACCGGGCGTTGTACGGGTGCCGGGCCGGGCCGTCGTGCGGAGGCGGCCACCCGTTCGGGCGAGACGTGGTCGCGGCGGGCGGTTCGGGCCGCTAATAGGGATGTCACACCGTTTACCGTCGCCGCATGAACGACGCCTGTGGGAGCCCGCGGTCGCTGCTGGTGCTCGGCGGAACCTCCGAGATCGCGCTGGCCACCGCGGAGCGGCTGGCCGCCCGCCGCACCCGGACGATCTGGCTGGCCGGACGGCCGTCGCCGGGCCTGGAGGAAGCGGCGGACCGGCTGCGGGCGTACGGCGCGGAGGTGCGGACCGTCGCCTTCGACGCGCTGGAGACCGCCGGCCACCGCCGGACGCTGGAGGCGGTCTTCGCCGAGGGTGAGCTGGACATGGTGCTGCTGGCGTTCGGCGTCCTCGGGGACCAGCCGCGCGACGAACGCGACGCCCGGCACGCGGTACGGCTCGCGCAGACCAACTACACCGGCGCCGTCTCCGCCGCGCTCATCTGCGGCCAGGAGCTGCGGCACCAGGGCGGCGGCTCCCTGGTCGTCCTGTCCTCCGCATCCGGCGAGCGGGCCCGGCGCTCGGACTTCCTCTACGGGTCGAGCAAGGCGGGCCTGGACACGTTCGCGCAGGGACTGGGCGACGCCCTCCACGGGTCCGGGGTGCACGTCATGGTGGTCCGGCCCGGCCGGGTGCGCACGCGCATGACGCCGGAGCTGTCGCCGGCGCCGCTGGTGACCACCCCGGAGGAGGTCGCCGAGGCCGTCGAAACGGGGCTGCGCCGCAGGTCGGAGGTGGTGTGGGTGCCGGGAAAGCTGCGGTATGTGATGGCGGCGCTGCGGCATGTCCCCCGGCGGACGTTCCGGCGGCTGGCGCTGTAGCCACCGCGCGGCGGCGGGCCGGAACCGGGTGCTGAGGGCGCCCGCCCAGCGTTCCGCGGGCGTCGTGCACGGGGCGGGGCCGGGGGGCGGGCCAGGGCCGGGCCCGTACGGGTGATCCCGTAGGGGTTCGGCGGCCCCCTTGCGGGCCAATTGCCCCTCGGAACAGCGGACTTAACGCTTCCGGCCGTCGGGCTCGTGGTCCGTCCGTCCCCGGGCTCCGGAAGCCCGAGCCCCAAAAGCCCAGGCGCCCGCGCGTCGTGCCGTCACGGGGTCCGGTCAGAAGTCCGACCGTCACACCGGCGCCCCGTACCGGGCCGGGGCTCCGGAAAGCCCCGGTGCCCGCGCCTCCCGCCCGTACGGCTGTCCGTACGGCCCTGCGGCCGTCCGGACGCTCAGCGGGTCGGGGCGGGCGGCCGGGTCAGGTCGGCCTGGCGGGGGACGGCGGCGGGGTGGGGGCCGAAGGGGTATTCGCGCTCCAGGCGCCAGACGGCGTCGGGGCCCTGCTCGTAGAGGGCGAAGCCGCCGATGGTCCAGGTGGCGCGGAAGTCGCGGAGGTCGTGCTGGGCGCGGTCCATCGCGGCGTCGTCGAGGTGGTGGGCGACGGTGACGTGCGGGTGGTACGGGAACTGCAGCTCACGGGCGCAGGGGCCGCCGGGGGCGCGGACGCGGGCCTGGAGGGCGGCGCAGCCCTCCTCGCCCTCGGCGACCTTCACGAAGACGACGGGCGACAGCGGGCGGAAGGTGTCGGTGCCTTCCAGGCGCAGCGGGAAGGGCCGGAAGTCCGCGGCGACCTCGGCGAGGTGCCGTTCGACGGCGGGCAGCGCGGCGCGGTCCACCTCGGTCGGTGGGAGCAGCGTGATGTGGGTGGGGATGCCGTGTGCGGCGCTGTCACCGAAGCCTTCGCGCTGCCTTTGGAGGTAGCTGCCGTAAGGCTCCGGGACCGCGATCGAAACGCCCAGCGTTACGGTCCCCACTGTGTTCTCCCTCCACTGTGTGCGCGGTGCCGGGCGACCGCCCCTTCGGGGGCCGCACGGGCGGGTGCGCCGCTTCGTCCGAGGCGCCACACCGTTACCAGTGTGACGCGTGTGGCACCGCCCGGCGGCGGTGCGGGCCCCGGGCGGGCGGGGCCGGGGCGGCCGGCGGGGCCGCTTCGGGTGGCCCGCCCGGGGGCCGCCGGGCCGGTCGGTGACCGGCCCGGCGGGGTGCCGTCAGTGTGCGGCGGGGAGGAATCCCAGCCGGTCATAGGCGGTGGCCAGGGTCTCGGCGGCCACCGCGCGGGCCTTCCCGGCGCCCTTGGCGAGGATCGCGTCGAGGGTCGCGGGGTCGTCGAGGTATTCCTGCGTACGGTCGCGGAAGGGTGTGACGAAGTCGACCATGACGCCGGCGAGGTCGGTCTTGAGGGCGCCGTACATCTTGCCCTCGTACTCCTTCTCCAGCTCGGGGACGGCGGTGCCGGTGAGGGTGGAGAGGATGGTGAGGAGGTTGGAGACGCCGGGCTTGGCCTCGCGGTCGAAGCGGATGACGGTGTCGGTGTCCGTCACGGCGCTCTTGATCTTCTTCGCGGTGGCCTTGGGGTCGTCGAGCAGGTCGATGATGCCCTTCGGCGAGGACGCCGACTTGCTCATCTTCACCGCCGGGTCCTGAAGATCGAAGATCTTCGCGGTCTCCTTGACGATGTACGGGTTGGGGACCGTGAAGGTGTCGCCGAAGCGGGTGTTGAAGCGGTCCGCGAGATCGCGGGTCAGCTCCAGGTGCTGGCGCTGGTCCTCACCGACCGGGACCTGGTCGGCCTGGTAGAGCAGGATGTCGGCGACCATCAGCACGGGGTAGGTGAACAGGCCCACGGTGGTGCGGTCCTGGCCCTGCTTGGCGGACTTGTCCTTGAACTGCGTCATCCGGGACGCCTCACCGAAGCCGGTGACGCAGTTCATCACCCAGCCGAGCTGGGTGTGCTCGGGCACATGGCTCTGCACGAAGAGGGTGCACTTGTCGGGGTCGATCCCGGCGGCGAGCAGCTGGGCCACCGCGACGCGGGTGTTCTGCCGGAGCGTGGCGGGGTCCTGGGGCACGGTGATCGCGTGCAGGTCGACGACCATGTAGAAGGCGTCGTGGGACTCCTGGAGCGCCACCCACTGGCGGACGGCGCCGAGGTAGTTGCCGAGGTGGAACGAGCCTGCGGTGGGCTGGATGCCGGAGAGCACCCGCGGGAGTTCGAGAGCCATGCCGTCGATTGTCTCAGGTCCGGGGAGCTCCCCCACGCGAGGTCGCCCGTGGGCGGCGGCACCCGGGGCGCGCGGCCCGGGACGGCGGGCGCGGGTGCCACGCGCCGGAGGCCGCCGGGCGCGCGCCGGGCGGAGCGGGTCGCGCACCGGAGCACGGCGGGGCGGACCGGTGCGGACCCGGGTGAGGCCGGGGCGGGCCGTACGGCCCGCCACCGCGCCCGGCTCCCCGGCCCCACCCCGGGGCCCCGTCTCCGTCTCCGTCCCCGGAGGATCACGTGGTCCTCAGAGGATCACGTGCGGCAGGAACCGTGCGTACTCGTCGGTGATCAGGCCGGAGGATTCGCGGATGCCCAGGCCCGCCGCCTCGTTCTCGACGACCCAGGCGCCGAGGACGACGCGGTTGCCGTCGAAGTCCGGCAGGGGCGCCAACTGCTGGTAGCAGCACGGGTCCTCGGGGCCGCGCGGGGCCGCCGGGCTGCCCGGCGGGTGGAGGGTGACGCCCTCGCCCTCGCGGCCCAGCAGCGGTTTGGCGGCGTAACCGGCGGTGCCGGCCAGCTCGCGGGGGCCGTCGAGGTAGGCGGGCAGCAGGTTCGGGTGGCCGGGGTACAGCTCCCAGAGGATGGCGAGCAGCGCCTTGTTGGAGAGCAGCATCTTCCAGACCGGCTCGATCCACAGGGTGGTGCCGGTGCCGCCGCCGTTGTCGAGGGTGTCCAGGACGTGCGGTCCGAAGGCGTCGGTGGCCAGCCACTCCCAGGGGTAGAGCTTGAAGCAGGCGCGGATGAAGCGGAGCCGCTGGTCGACGAAGCGGCCGGTCAGTCCGTCCCAGCCGATCTCCTCGACGGGGATCGCGACCGTCTCCAGGCCCGCCTGGCGGGCGGTCTCCTCCAGGTAGGCGACGGTCATCAGGTCCTCGCCCAGCTCATCGCCCGTGGAGTGTGCGAAGTGCAGCGGGGCGCCGGGCGGCAGCAGCGGAGCCTGCCGTTTCCAGGCGTCGACGAGGCGTTCGTGGAGGGAGTTCCACTGGTCGGCGCCGGGGAAGCGCTCCTCCATCCAGAACCACTGCGGGCTCGCCGCCTCCACCAGCGACGTCGGCGTATCGGCGTTGTACTCCAGCATCTTCGCCGGGCCGGTGCCGTCGTAGTGCAGGTCGAACCGGCCGTAGAGGGACGGCAGTTCGGCGCGGCGGTGCCAGGACTCGCAGATCAGCTCGGCCAGCCGCGGGTCGCGGACGCCGAGGTCGGCGAGGCGGCCTCGGGTGACGAGGTGGTCGGCGGCGGCCAGGCACATCGTGTGCAGTTCCTCGACCGTCTCCTCCAGCGCCTCGACCTCGGGGAGCGTGAAGGAGTAGTAGGCGCTCTCGTCCCAGTACGGGCGGAGTTCACCATCCGGGTAGCGGGTGAGCGGGTAGATCAGGCCCTGGGCCTCGACGGTCTGCTGCCAGCCGGGGCGCGGGGTGAGGGTGTGGCGTTCCACGGGCCGGTCACCCGCCGCTGGAGCCGGAGTGGCCGAAGCCGCCGCGGCTGACCGAACCGCCCTTGCTGAACGAGCCGCCGTCGGCGTACGAGCCGGACTTGCCGGGGCCGTAGTACCACTGGCCCAGGACGGACTTCTTGCCGGTGCGGCTGTTGCCGGTGCGGCCGGTGCCGGTGTGCGAGGTGTCGCCGCCGGGGCGGCAGTACTTGGCGTCGACGACGCGGTAGCCGCGGGTGGCGTCGTAGCTGTTGCGGTCCACGCAGCGCTTGTCGGGCTCCGAGCTGCAGGCGGTCAGTGTCGCGGCGAGGACGCCCATACCGCCGAGGATCACCGTGCCCGAGCGCAGCCGGCGGTGTGCTTTTTCGGCCATCTTCCGTCTCCCCCGTGGAGCAGTTGCAGGAACATGCCAACCCTAGACGGTTCCCGCGGACGGGTCAGGGGGCAGGGCCCGCAACAGGGCCTCCAGGGCGCCGGTGAAGGCGTGTTCCGGGGGTCTGCCGTACGGGACGACGAGGCCGTCGCGGGCGGGCATCGCGCGGGCCGCCGGATCGCGGAAGGCGTGCAGACCGTTCAGTTCCAGACCTTGCCAGCGGGCCGCCTCGATGATCGACCGCTCGGTGCCGGGCGGGAGTTCGAGGACGGCGTGGAGCCCGGCGGCGATACCGGAGACCTCGATGTGCGGGGCGTGCTCGGCGAGCGCGGCGACCAGCCGGTCACGGCGGCGCCGGTAGCGCAGCCGGCTGCCGCGCACATGACGGTCGTACGCGCCGCCGGCCATGAACTCGGCGAGGGTGAGCTGGTCGAGGGCGCCGGACTGCCACTCGCCGCCGCTCTTGACGGCGAGAACGGGATCGACGAGGCGGTCCGGCAGCACCAGCCAGGCCAGCCGCAGCGCCGGGGCGAGGCTCTTGCTGGCGGTGCCGAGGTAGATCACCCGGTCCGGGTCGAGACCCTGGAGCGCGCCGACCGGCTGCCGGTCGTAGCGGAACTCGCCGTCGTAGTCGTCCTCCAGGATCCAGCCGTCGTGCGCCACGGCCCAGTCGAGGGCGGCGGCGCGGCGGTCGGGGTGGAGCGGGACGCCGGTGGGGAACTGGTGCGCCGGGGTGAGCAGCGCCGCCAACACCCCTTCGTATGAAGAGAGTTCCGGGGTGCGGGCGCCGAGCGCGTCGACGGGGAGGGGGACGGTGCGCAGTCCGGCGCGGGCGAGGACGTCGCGGTGGAAGCCGAGGCCGTACCCCTCGGTGGCGACGGCGGGCGCGGTACTGGACGGGCCGCGGACGGCGGTCAGCGCGCGGGCGACGAGGGCGAGGCCCTGCATGAACCCGGCGCAGATCACGAGACGGTCCGGGTCGGCGCGGACCCCGCGGACGCGGGCGAGGTAGTCGGCGAGGACGGCCCGCAGTTCGGGGCGGCCCTGCGGGGCGCCGTAGCCGAGCGCGTCGTACGGGGCGGCGTGCAACGCGCGGCGGGCGGCGGTCAGCCAGGCGGCGCGGGGGAAGGCGGAGACGTCCGGGGTGCCGGGGGTGAGGTCGAAGCGGGGCGCGGGGCGGCCCGGCGGGGTGCGGCGGGCCGGTACCGGGCGCGGCGGGGTGCGGTCGGCGATACGGGTGCCGGAGCCCTGGCGGGCGCTGAGCCAGCCCTCGGCGACGAGGTCCGCGTACGCCTCGGCGACGGTGTTGCGGGCGATGCCGAGGTCGGCGGCGAGAGTGCGGGAGGACGGCAGGCGGGTGCCGGGGGCGAGGCGTCCGGTGCGGGCCGCCTCGCGCAGCGCCCGTATGAGGGAGAGGCGCAGCCCGCCCGGTCCGGCGAGGTCCAGATGGAGGTCACGGCCGAAGGCGTCCCAGGAAGTGGCCCAGGAATTGTCCATGGAAGTGGACCATACGCGGGTGCCACCACGGTCGTAGATTCGGTGGCATGACGACGAACGACACCACCCCGAACGCGACCGAGCACGCTCCCCGTCTGCGGATGGCGGAGCTTGCGCCCGAGGTCTACAAGTCCATGATCGCGCTGGACGCGGCGGCCCGTAAGGGCATCGACCCGACCCTGGCCGAGCTGGTCAAGATCCGCGCCTCGCAGCTGAACCACTGCGCGTTCTGCCTGGACATGCACACCAAGGACGCCCGGAAGAACGGCGAGAGCGAGGAGCGGATCTACCTGCTGAGCGCCTGGGAGGAGGCGGCCGGCTACTTCACCGAGCAGGAGCGGGCGGCGCTGGCGCTGACCGAGGCGGTGACCGTCCTGACCGACGGTTTCGTCCCGGACGCGGTGTACGCGCGGGCCGCGGCGCACTTCGACGACGCCGAGATGGCGCAGCTGATCGCGCTGATCACCACCATCAACGCGTGGAACCGCTTCGCGGTGACCACCCGGATGGCCCCGGGCCGGGTGTGATTTCGGTGCCCGCGACGTTGACGTCCGCACAGGCGGGCGGGGCGCCGTGCTGACCGGCGCCGCCGCGCTGGCCGCCCTCCACCACGGGCCCCGGCTGCCGCTGGTGCTGCCGGGCCCGTGGGACGCGGCGAGCGCGAAGGCGTTCGCCGACGCCGGGTTCCCGGCGCTCGCCACGCCCAGCGCCGGGGTGGCCGCCGCCCTCGGGTACGCGGACGGCGCGGTGCCGCCGGACGAGATGTTCGCCGCGATCGGCCGGATCGCCCGCGCCGTGGACATCCCCGTCACGGCGGACGTCGAGGACGGCTACGGGCTCGGCGCCCGGGAGCTGACCGAGCGGCTGGCCGAGGCGGGCGCGGTCGGTTGCAACCTGGAGGACGGCGACCGCGCCACCGGCGGACTCGTCGACGCGGAGCGACAGGCCGAGCGGCTGGCGGAGGTCCGCGCCGCGGCGGGCGACGCGCTGGTGATCAACGCCCGCATCGACACCCACGTCCGCGGGGCGGGCGGAACGGCGGAGACGGTGCGGCGCGGGCGGCTCTACGCCGCGGCCGGGGCGGACTGCCTCTACCCGATCCTGGCGCCCCCGGAGGAGCTGGCGGCCCTCGCCGACGCCATCGGCCTGCCGCTCAACGCCCTCGCCGTACCCGACGGCCCCTCCCCGGACGAGCTGGGCGCCCTGGGTGCCACCCGGGTCACGTTCGGCCCCTGGCAGCAACGCCGGGCGCTGGCCACGGTGACCGCCGAGGCACGGGCCCTGCGCGGCGCATGAGAAAGGGCGGGGCGGTGGCCTCGGTGCCAACGCCCCGCCCTTTCGGTGCCTCACTTCTGCGGCACCCACCGCTTCCACACGTCCGGATGTTTCTTCACCCAGCGTTCGGCCGCCTCGTCGGCGGTCAGGCCCTGGGAGGCGATCATCTCGGAGACCTCGTTCTGATTGTCCTTCGTCCAGTGGAAGGACTTCAGGAACGACGCGGCGGTGCTACCGCTCTTCGCGAAGTCGGTGTTGAAGAACTTCTTGAGCGGGGTCGTCGGGTAGGCGCAGTCGACGGTCGCCGGGTCCTTCGCGCCCTTCTCCGCGCACGCGTCGGTGTACTTCGGGAGCTTCACCTCGACCATCGGGACCTGGTTGAAGAGCCACTGCGGCTCGTACCAGTACGTCAGGAAGGGCTTCTTCTCCTTGGCGAACTGCTGGATCTGGGTGATCTGGGCGGCCTCGGAGCCGGCGAAGACCACCTGGTAGTCCAGCTTGAGGTTGTCGACCAGCGCCTTGTCGTTGGTGACGTAGGACGGGGAGCCGTCCATCAGCTGGCCCTTGTCGCCGCTCTCGGGGGTGCGGAGCTGCTTCGCGAACGTGTTGAGGTTCTTCCAGCTGGTGACCTCGGGGTGTTCGTCGGCCCAGTACTTGGGGACGAACCAGCCGATGTGGCCGGTGACGCCGTTGCCGCCGCCGTCGGTGATCGTCTTCTTGTCCTGGACGTAGCGCTTCTCCTGGTCCGGGTGGCCCCAGTCCTCCAGGATCGCGTCGACGCGGCCCTGGCTGAGCGCGTCCCAGGCGGGGATCTCGTCCACCTGGACGGTGTCGACGTGGTACCCCAGCTCGTGTTCGAGGAGGTACTTGGCGACCGCGACGTTGGACTGCGCGCCGACCCAGGTCTGCACGGACAGCGTCACGGACTTGGTGCCCTTGGCGGCGGCGAACGGCGACGCCTGCTTGGTCATGTCGGCCTTGCCGCAGCCGGACAGCGCCAGCAGCGCCGCCCCGGCCAGCAGCGAGGCTCCGGCGGTGGTACCGATCCGTCGGGTACGGGACATGGGTCAGGCTCCCTTCGCGGCGCGGCGTTCGGTCGGCTGGGTGACCCGGTCGAGCATCAGGCCCAGGCAGACGATGGCGACACCCGCGACGAGGCCGAGGGCCAGATCGCCGGTGGCGAGGCCGGTGACGACGTCGTAGCCGAGAGCGCCGCCGCCGACCAGACCGCCGATGATGACGACGGCGAGGACGAGGACCACGCCCTGGTTGACGGCGAGCAGCAGCGCCGGGCGGGCCAGCGGCAGCTGGACCTGGCGCAGGATCTGCCAGCGGGTCGCGCCGAGCGAGGTCGCCGACTCCATCGCCGCCGGGTCGACCTGGCGCAGGCCCTGGGTGGTGATGCGGATGACGGCGGGCAGCGCGTAGACGACGGCAGCGGCGGCGGCCGGGGCGCGGCCCACGGCGAACAGCGCGACGACCGGTATCAGGTAGACGAACTGCGGCATGGTCTGCATGACGTCCAGGACCGGGCGGAGGATCGCCTCCAGACGCCTGCTGCCGGCCGCGAGGATGCCGGTGCCGACGCCGATGACCAGCGTCACCACGAGGGCGGCGAGCACCTGCGACAGGGTGTTCATCGACGGCTTCCACACGCCCAGCACGCCGATCACGGCCATCGCGAGGACGGCGGTCAGCGCGGTGCGCCAGGTGCCGATCAGCCAGGCCAGCGCGGCGACGATGAGCAGTGTGGCGTACCAGGGCAGCGCGGTCAGACCGTCGCGCAGCGGGTTGAGGACCCAGTTGGTGAAGTGCGCGGCCCAGTCGGCGGTGCCGCCGACGACGGGGATGCCGGAGTAGAGATGGTCGACCATCCACTCCTTGGCGTCGTTGACGGGCCGGGCGATGGCGACGGTCGCGCCGGTCGGCCAGACCGCGGAACCGGCGAGCCGGCCGGCCACCGCGACCACGGCGGTCGCGACGGCGACGCCGGCCCAGCCGCGCCGGCCGCGCAGCAGGGCGGGCCCGGCGGCGCGGGCGCCTCCGGCCTTCTCGCCCGCCGCGGCGGTGGTGCGGTCCATGACGATGGCGAGCAGCACGATCGGGACGGCGGCGGCGAGGGCCGCGCCGACGTCGACGGAGGCGAGGGCCTGGTAGACGCGGTCGCCGAGACCGGCGGCGCCGATCATCGAGGCGATCACGGCCATGGACAGCGCCATCATGATCGTCTGGTTGAGGCCGAGCAGCAGTTCCTTACGGGCCAGCGGCAGGCGGGCGGTCAGCAGCCGCTGCCGTCCGGTGGCACCGAGCGAGGTGACGGCCTCCAGGACACCGGCGTCCGCGCCGCGCAGCCCGAGGGCGGTGAGCCGGGCCATCGGCGGCGCCGCGTAGACCACGGTGGC
Source organism: Streptomyces sp. NPDC027185 (assembly GCF_055567035.1). Taxonomy (NCBI): domain Bacteria; kingdom Bacillati; phylum Actinomycetota; class Actinomycetes; order Kitasatosporales; family Streptomycetaceae; genus Streptomyces; species Streptomyces sp. NPDC027185. The sequence continues at coordinate 883,378 of NZ_JBVHRF010000002.1, forward strand.
CAGCAGCGCGGCGGGCACCCCGATGCCGAAGATCAGCACGACGGGCAGCAGGTACGCGAAGGCCGGGAGCACCTGCATGGTGTCCAGGACCGGGCGCAGCAGCCGGAACATCCGGTCCGACAGGCCGCCCGCGAGACCCAGGAGCGCGCCGACGACGACCGACGCGATGACCGCGACGATCATCAGGGCGAGGGTCTGCATCGTCGGCACCCATATCCCCAGCACGCCGCTGACCAGGAAGGACACCAGGGCAACAGCGGCGATGCGGCGGCCGGCGACGCGCCAGGCGACGAGGGTGACACCGACGGTGACACCCGTCCAGCCCAGCGCGAGCAGCGCCAGGTAGACGCCGCGGACGGAGAGTACGACGGCGTTGGAGAGGTGGCCGAGGAAGTAGACGAACAGCGGGTGGCTGTCGCGGTTGTCGATGATCCAGTCGCTGGCGCTGCCGAGCGGTTTCGACACGTCGACGGTCAGCGCCTCGGGCCAGAGGCCGCCGGACCACTTGGCGTGCAGCAGCGGTACGAGGACCGCGGCGGCGACGGCGAGCAGCACCAGCTTGGCCAGGCCACGGCGGCGCAGCAGGGCGCGCAGCGGGCCGGCGGACGGGGCGTCGGGCACGGCGGTGGTGGCGGTGGCGGCACTCATGCGCGGCCCCGTTTCACCGTGCCGGCGGGCACGTTCATCGCGGCGGCGCGCTGCGCCTGCCGCCAGTGGCGGCGCAGCGCGGCGCGGAGCCGGGGCAGCACGAGGGTGCGGTGGACGCGGGTGCCGCGCAGGGCGACGCCGTGGGGGGTGGCGGGGTACATCAGGCGGCCACCTCGGTGCGCGCCACGTCCACCCGGGCGACGACGTTCAGCAGGCAGGCGTGGTCGACGATGCCCAGGCAGCGGCCGTCCTCGGCGACGCGGACGGCACCGCCGGAGCGGGCGACGGCCTCGATGGCGTCGGAGATGAGGGTGGACGGCGCCAGCGCGGGCCCCTGCTCGGCCTCGTCGCCCTCGGCCGGGCGCATGGCGCGGCGGACGGTGAGGACCTGCTCGCGCGGGACGTCGCGGACGAAGTCGCGGACGTAGTCGTCGGCCGGGGAGCCGACGATCTCCTCGGGCGTGCCGAGCTGGACGATCTCGCCGTCGCGCATCAGGGCGATGCGGTCGCCGACGGTCAGCGCCTCGGCCAGGTCGTGGGTGATGAAGACCATCGTCCGGCCCTCCTCGCGGTGCAGGCGGACGACTTCCTCCTGCATATCGCGGCGGATGAGCGGGTCGAGGGCGCTGAACGGCTCGTCGAACAGCAGGATCTCGGGGTCGACGGCGAGGGCGCGGGCCAGGCCCACGCGCTGCTGCTGGCCGCCGGAGAGCTGGCCGGGGCGGCGCTTCTCCAGTCCGGCGAGGCCGACCTTCTCCACCATCTCGGCGGCCCGTTCGCGGCGTTCGGCCTTGCCGACGCCCTGGATCTCCAGGCCGTAGGCGACGTTGTCGAGGACGGTGCGGTGCGGCAGCAGACCGAAGTGCTGGAAGACCATGGCGGCGCGGCGGCGGCGCAGGTCGCGCAGGGCGGCGCGGTCCATGCCGAGGACGTCCTCGCCGTCCATCTCCAGGGTGCCGCCGGTCGGTTCGATGAGCCGGGTCAGGCAGCGGACGAGGGTGGACTTGCCGGAGCCGGAGAGGCCCATGACGACGAAGACCTCGCCCTTGCGGACGTCGAAGGAGACGTCGCGGACGGCGGGCGTGCAGCCGGTGCGCTCGCGCACCTCGGGGACGCTCAGGCCGGTCAGGGAGGTGTCGCCGGGGATGCGGTCGGCCTTGGGGCCGAAGACCTTCCACAGGTTGCGGGCGGAGAACACGACGTCGCGGGCGGTGGTGTCCTCGGGGCTCGCGGCGGGGGCCGGGACGGCCGGGGCCGGGGCCCCGGTGCCGTTCCCGTCGGCCGCGGAGGTGCCGGAGGCGGATATGCCGGAGGTGCCGGAGGCGGAGGCGGACATCAGGCCTCACCTCCCTGGGCCGGGGCTTCGCGGAGCAGGTCGGCGGCCTTCTCCCCCAGCATCAGGACGCCGATCATCGGGTTGACGGCGGGCATCGTCGGGAAGACGGAGGCGTCGGCGATCCGGACGTGCGACAGACCGCGGATCTTCAGCTCCGGGTCGACGACGGCGAGTTCGTCGTCCTTGGCGCCCATCTTGCAGGTGCCGGCGGGGTGGTAGACGGTGTGCGCGGCCTTGCGGACCAGTTCGCTGATCTCCGCGTCGTCGGTGACCTCGGGGCCGGGGAAGACCTCGCGCTTGAGCCACTTCCTGAACGGCTCGGCCTCGGCGACCTTCCGCGCCAGCTTGATGCCGTCGACGAGGGTCTTGCCGTCGTAGTCCTCGTCGTCCTCGAAGTACTTGAAGTCGAGGGCGGGCTTGACCTCGGGGTCGGCGGAGGTGAGGTAGAGGCGGCCGCGGGCGCGGGACTTGGGGATGTTCGGGGTCATCGAGACGCCGTGCTCGGGGCGTTCGTAGCCCAGCCGCTCCGGGTTGTCCGTGAAGGGGATCTGGTAGAAGTGGAACATCAGGTCAGGACCCTTGTGGTCGGCGTCCCGCTTGATGAACAGGCCCGCGTCGGAGTCCATCGCGGAGTTGTCGGGCAGCGGCCCGTTGGTCTCCCAGACGATGACCGACTCGGGGTGGTCGATGAGGTTCTCGCCGACGCCCGGCAGGTCCAGGACGCAATCGATACCCAGCGCTTCCAGGTCCTTCTTCGGGCCGATGCCGGAGAGCAGCAGCAGCCGCGGGGTGTCCACCGCGCCGGCGCAGAGCAGCACCTCACGCCCGGCCTCGACGAACAGCTCCTCGCCGTCCTTCGTCCGGGCGTGGACGCCGGTGGCACGGGTGCCGTCCAGCTCCAGCTTGTCGACCCAGGTCTCCAGCAGCAGCGTGAGGTTGGGGCGGTCCCCGGCCTCGATGTGCGGGTGGAGGTAGGCGACGGAGGCGGAGGAGCGCTTGTTGTTCTCCGGGTGGTACGAGAGGTCGAAGAAGCCGACGCCCTCGTCGAAGGGCTGGTCGTTGAAGCCGACGACCTCGGGCACGTCCAGCGCGGTCTTGACGGCCTCGACCCAGTCGGTGGCGATGGCGTTCTGGTCCTTCTTGGCGACCCGCACGATGTTGTTGCGGAGCTTGCCGAAGTAGGGGTCCATCTTCGCGGCGCCCCAGCCGGCGGCGCCCGCGGCCTCCCACTCGTCCCAGTCGGACGGCAGCGGCTTGAAGGAGATCAGCGTGTTGTGCGAGGAGCACCCGCCGAGGACCTTGGCGCGGCTGTGCAGGATGTGGGAGTTGCCGCGCGGCTGCTCGGTGGTGGTGTAGCCGTAGTCGAGGTCGCCGCCGAGCAGACCGAGCCAGCGGCGCAGCGTCAGCACGTCCTCGCGGTCGATGTCGGTGGGGCCGCCCTCGATGACGACGACGCTGACGTCCGGGTCCTCGGTCAGCCGGGAGGCGATCACCGAACCCGCGGTACCGCCGCCGACGACGACGTAGTCGGCCGTGACGGTGCGCGGTGCGGGGGAAGACGGGGGCATACGGGTACTCCTTCGTGCACAGTGCCTGAGCTGCTGCGGGGTGGGGCGGGGCCGCGGGGGTCCGGCGGCGGTGCGGGGCGCGGGGCGGCCCCGGGCGGCCGGGGCTCCGGGCCCCGGCGGGGCGGGCGGCGGTCAGGGGCGCCGCCCGCCGTGCGGCGCGGTCAGCCGCCGAACCAGCGGACCGGCTCGGGCCGGAGGTTTTCGTAGATGTGCTTGGACTCGCGGTACTCGTCCAGGCCGGACGGGCCCAGCTCGCGGCCGATGCCGGACTTGCCGAAGCCGCCCCACTCCGCCTGCGGGAGGTAGGGGTGGTAGTCGTTGATCCACACGGTGCCGTGGCGCAGCCGGGCGGCGACGCGGCGGGCGCGGGCGGAGTCGCCGGAGAAGACCGCGCCGGCCAGGCCGTACTCGGTGTCGTTGGCGAGGGCGACGGCCTCGTCCTCGGTGGTGAAGGTCTCGACGCTGAGGATCGGCCCGAAGGTCTCCTCGCGGACCACCTTCATCTCCCGGTGGCAGCCGTCGAGGACGGTCGGGGAGTAGAAGTAGCCGCTCGCCGGGCGGATGTCGCTGGGCTCGGGGCGCGAGCCGCCGGTGCGCAGCTTCGCGCCCTCGGCGAGCGCGGAGGCGACGTACGCCTCGACCTTGTCGAGCTGCTGCTGGGAGACGAGCGGACCGCACTCCACGCCGTCCTCGGTGCCCCGGCCGAGCTTGATCTTCTCGGCGCGGCGGGCCAGCTCGGTGACGAAGCGGTCCTTGACGGACTCCTCGATGATCAGCCGGGCGCCGGCCGAGCAGACCTGGCCGCTGTGGATGAACGCGGCGTTCAGCGCCTGGTCGACGGCGGTGTCGAAGCCCTCCTCGGTGGCGCAGGCGTCGGCGAAGACCACGTTGGGGTTCTTGCCGCCCAGCTCCAGGGCGATCTTCTTGGCGCCGGCGACCGCGGCGGCGCCCGCCTTCGTGCCGGAGACCAGACCGCCGGTGAAGGAGAAGAGGTCGACGTCCGGGTGGTCGGCGAGCCGCTGCCCGACCGGCACCCCGGCGCCGGTGACGATGTTGGCGACGCCGTCCGGCAGACCGGCCTCGACCAGCAGCTTCACCAGGTGCACCGTCGACAGCGGGGTGACCTCGCTGGGCTTGATGACGAAGGTGTTGCCCGCGGCGAGCGCCGGGGCGACCTTCCAGCTGGCCTGGAGCAGCGGATAGTTCCACGGCGTGATCAGCGCGCAGACGCCGACCGGCTCGTGGACGACGACGCTGTGCACATCGGCGGAGCCGGCGTCGACGACGCGGCCGCCGCTCTCGTTCATGACGGTGTCGGCGAAGTAGCGGAAGGCGTTGGTGACGTCGTCGACGTCGACGCGGCCCTCCTCCAGTGTCTTGCCGGTGTCGCGGCTCTCGATGAGCGCGATCTCCTCGCGGTCCCGCTGGAGCAGGTCGGCGACGCGGCGCAGCAGCGCGGCGCGCTCGGCGACCGGGGTGGCGGGCCAGGTGCCGTCGTCGAAGGCGCGGCGGGCCGCGGCCACCGCCGCGTCGGTGTCCTCCGCGCCGCCCTCGGCCACCAGCTGGATGACCGTGGCGTCGGCGGGATCGAGGACCTCCCGCGTGGCGCCGGATGCGGCGGCGCGCCACACCCCGTCTACGTGAATGGTCTCGCTTGCCGACACGTCTGTTCTGCCTTCCGTTACCGATTTGTTCCACTGGTTCACACCAGCAACGGGGACCCCTCCCCGAAACCTCTACAGCTATGCCCAACCATTCGTCGAAAGTGGCCCGAGTCACTCAATGTGCGGCCGAATGTCTGCATACGTACCCTGAATAGCCGTACGTCCCCACGTACGCCCCTTTTGGTGCGGAGGTGCCCACGGATGAGCAGCAGACGCCGAACCGCGACCACCCTCACCGCCCTGACCTGCGGCGCAGCCCTTCTCGGCGGGTTCGCGGGGACCGCGCCCGCCCGCGCGGGCGACTCCGGGGACGAGGGCGATCTGGCTGGGAAGTCCGCCGAACAGATCTCGGAGCTGGCCCGCAAGGAACTCCTCGCCGCGACCTCCCTGCGGCTGCGCACCAGCACCAGCGTCGACGCCACCCGCCTCGACCTCACGATGGACCGCTCCGGCGACTGCGCCGGCGCCATCAGCAAGGGCCGCTACGGCAAGGTCGAGCTGATCAAGCACGGCCGGGAGATCTGGCTCAAGCCGGACGACGCGTTCTGGAAGGGCCAGCTCTCCGCGGACGCCGCCGCCTCCGTCATCGCCCGCGTCAAGGGCCGCTACCTGCACGGCACCACCGACGACCCGCTCCCCGCGAGCATCGCCGCCGCCTGCGACCTGGCCGCCTTCCAGAAACAGACCGCCGGCTCCGGCGACTCCGCGTCCCCCACCCCGCCCCCGCCCGGCTCCTCCCCCGAGCCGAAACTCACCCTGCGCAAGGGCAAACCGACCGTCCAGGAGGGCACCCGCGTCCTGCCCGTCCTCAAAACCCGCGGCAACGCCAGCCAGACCCTCTACGTCGCCATCGACGGCAAACACGTCCCCCGCCGCATGACCGCCGAGGTCGACCACCAGACCGCGACCATCCTCCTCAGCAACTACGGCGCCCACGTCCCGTCCAAGACCCCGACCCCCGCCCAGAGCCTCGACATCTCCGAGGTCGAGGACCAGCTCCCGGGCGCGAAACCGCCCTCCCAGGAGACGTGAGGCCAGGGACACGGCAGCGACACCAACTCCCGTGCGCGGTACGCAAACAGGAATGTTTTTCGCACGTACGCACGTAACGCCTCCCCGCGCGTATCGTTGGACCACGCGGCTGCCCGCGCCGCGCGGCAGCGGGGAGGAGCGGCACGATGACCATCAGCCTCGTACGGACCGACGTAATCGAGACCGACAGGATCGACATGCCCGAGAACGGCGACCTCAGCTTGGACGACCTGTTCGAGCGCCTGGAGAAGATGCCAGTCCCCGAGGGTTACAAGGTCGAGATCGTCGAGGGGAACGTCTTCATGTCACCGCAGCGGGACACACACTGGGAGATCATTCTCATCATCATCGAGGCGCTGCGGGACCGTTACCCGAGAAACCGCGTGAAGTCCGACGTCCGGATCGACTTCCCGGGTCACATGAACGGCTTCGCCTCCGACGTGGTGGCGCTCGCCGCCGACGCCGAGAAGGACACCCACGGCCGCTGGCGCCACCAGGACATCGAATTCGTCGCCGAGGTCGTCGCCCGCGGCACCGGGGTCAACGACTACGGCCCCAAGAAGGCCGCCTACGCACAGGCCGAGGTGCCGGTGTACCTGATCGCCGATCCGTACACCGCCCGCTGCCGGGTCTTCACCCACCCGGAGGGCGGCGACTACAAGAGCGATCTCACCCTCGCGTACGGCGAGCCCGTCGACCTGACCGGCACGATCGTCGGCATCACGCTCGCCACCGAGGACTTCCCCCGCGACTGACCGTCCGGAGGCACCCCTCTCAGGCCCTCTTGGCCCGGCCCCGACGCACCGTGTAGGTGAGGAGCCCCGCGACGATCAGGGCGGTCAGGGTCAGGCCGACGACCGCCGGGGCGGCGCGGCCGAAGACCGCCGAGGCCAGGGCGAGCGTCATCGGGATGGCGATCTGCACGGCCATCACCAGCACGATCAGACCGACACCGACCCGGGCGATGAACCCGAGGCCGGGGCGGCGCAGCTGTCGGACCTCGTCCTCCAGGCGCTCGATCTCGGCGGCCATGCGCCGGTGGCTCTCCTCCAGGGCGGCGATCCGGGCGTGGGCGTCGCCCTTGCCGGACGGTGGTGGGGTGGGCGTGTTCATGCCCACACCCTATGCGGGGGCCGCGACACGGGCCGCCCGGCCGTCGCTCCGCGCGCCGGGTCCCCCAACTCCCCTTCACTGCACGTCAGTTGATTCATCCGGCACATCTCATCCATGACTCTGGCCGCGTTCCGGGGCACCGTCGCGGCGCCGGGCGCGGTCCGCGGACGGGGCGTCCGGGTCCGGGTCGGAGGGACGCGGGCCCTCGGGGCCGTCCGGACCGATCCGGACCAGCCGTTCGACGCGGACGACCTTGAAGCAGCGGCCCGGGTGGCCCTCGACGCGGATGTCGTTGCCGGGGCGCCGGGCCAGCCGGTCGCCGGCCCGCTCGTACGCCGCCCGCTCCGCACCGGCGAGTTTGAGGGTGACGGGGGCGAGGACGCGCAGCCACATCGTCAGCGCGTCGCGGGCGTCCTGCGGGGTGTCGCAGGAGGCGGTGTGGGCCTGCCATTCGCCGCCGGTGCGTTCGGCGACCATGAACGCCGCGGGGAGCAGCACCCCGCCCGGGTGGCTGACGGCCGCCCGCCGCTCGTCCCGCTCGACGTCCGGCGGCGCCGAGCCCGCCACCCGGACGAACTGCAGCAGATCGAGTTTGAGGACGCCGTCCGCCATACCCGTACCGGCCGCCGGGTCGATGACGAAACCTTGCGTCCGGCCCGGGTGACAGGCATCGCCGTACCGCGCCGGGTCCGGGTCCGAAGGGCGCGGCGGCTCCGGTCCGTCGGGGCCCATCCGGACGAACTCCTCGCAGCGCACGACGCGGTAGCGCGCCCCCAGGACGGTCAGGTCGTCGGGCCGCTCGCGCTCCAGCCGGGCGGCGGCGGCGAGGAACGCGGGGGCCTGCCCGGTACGGGCGGAGCGGCGGGCCCGGCGCCGGAACTCGGCGGCCAGGGCGTCACGGGCGGTCTGCGGGCCGCTGCCGCCGAAGCACCACACCTCCCAGCCGCCCTGCTCCCGCTCGCGCGCGGCGCCGAAGACCGGCCCGCCGGTGCCCAGAAGCTCCGGGTAGCGCTCCCGCGCCCGCCACGCCTCCTCCTCGGACAACTCCGCCACCGGGCCGTCCTGAGCGGTGACCCTGATGGTGCGGTACGCGGGCACTTCCTCGCCGTGTTCCGTCATGTCCGCAGTCTGGGCAGCGGCCCGCCCGTAGGTCGTCGGGTCGGCGGGCAAACCACCTGTGGGGGTGGCGCGGGGGCCCGGCCGGAATGCGTCCGCCGTCCGTGCGCCCGTCGCCGCCCCGGCGCGTACCGCGTCGGCGTGGTGCCGCCCGGCGACGGCGGGCCCGGGACGACAATCCGGACATGGCTGACACCGAGACGAAGGCAGTGCTGAGCGGCGGACCCGCCGACTTCCCGGAGCGGATCGTGCCGATCGAGCCACCGGGACCGGAGATCAAGATCGCCTGGCGCAACGGCTACGAACACTTCCGCGCCACCGGCCGCCACGAGGAGACGCCCGAGGGCCGGCTCCCGGTCTACGAGTGGTGGGAACGGACGGAACTGCCGGGGTGAGTGCCTGTACCGCCGGGGCGGTGGGGCCCGCCCCGGCGGGTGAGCGGCGCGGCGCCCGGGGCCCGGGGCGTTCGGTGACGGGCCGGGACCGGGACCGCCGGCATCCGGCGACGGGGCCGGGCCCGGAGCGCGCCTGACGGCCGCTCAGGTCCCGGGTCACCGGGCCGCGCCCCGATCCGGCGTCAGGCCCCCGCCCGCTCCGGGGCCGGCAGCCCCCGCCCCGCTCTCCTCACGCGTGCGGGACGAACGCGTTGAGCGCCGCGCGCAGGGTGGATTCCTGTTGGGGCCAGTCGGTGACCGGGCCGCGGACCAGAACCGCGAACTGGCGGCCGTCGGGGGTGCTGAAGGCGCAGTCCACCACCTGGACGCGTTCGCCCAGCTGCGCGCTGTCGTAGGCGTAGACCAGCTTGGCGGCGTCCGACGAGGGCGCGCCGTCGCCGAACGCGCCGCGCTCGATCTCCGTGTAGCCGGGGTTGCCCGCCAGACTCTTCGAGGCGGTCTCCAGGGAGTGGCGGGGCGTCTCGTCCGGGTCGCTGATCTCGAAGACCTGCACCAGCCCCCGCTCGTCCGGCGAGGTGTAGAACTCACCGTCCGTACGGGAGCTGTGCTGCCAGCCCTCCGGTACGGCGAGGGTGAAGTCCTTGTCGGTGTTGTGGACGAGATGGAAGCCCTCGGGCAGGCCGGTGCCGGTCGGCGTCGGCTCCGCCGGTTCGGTGGGCAGCTCCAGGTGCGACGTCGGGCCGCCGTTCGCCGCGGCGGTCGGTGCGGGCGCCGGTCCCGGGTCGGGTGCGGCGCCGCTGCCCCACAGCAGCCAGCCGCCGCCGAAGCCCAGCCCGATGACGGCGACCGCGGCGCCCGCCACCAGCACGGCGGTACGGCGCGGCGAGCGGCGCCCGGCGACCGTCGGCCGCTCGTCCCACGTCATGCTCCCCGGCAACGCGTCCAGCGCGGCCTGACCGGCGTACGGCGCGGGGGCCGCCGCCGGCTCCGGCGCGGACGGCGGCGGCGTCCCGGGCGCGGCGACCGGAGCGGCCTCGTCCGGTGCGGTCGCGGCACCGGACGCGCCGGAGCCGCCCGCCTTCTGCCCGGCCGCCGGTGCGGCGGACGGGGCCGCCGGCGGCGGGGTCCAGGCCGGGCGGGGCGGCGGCGGACCCGTGTACGGGGCGGGCGGCGGGGCGCCGTCCTCCCACCGCTGGGTGTCGCTGTTCCAACGGGCGGGGCCACCGCCGTGTGCGGTCATCCGCCCACCAGCGCGGCGACGGCCTCGACGACGGCCGTACCGGAGGAGAGCAGTCCGACGACGGAACCGGCGTCGGTGAGCGCGGTCCGCAGCCGTTCCAGGCGCCGGGGGCCCGCGGCGCCCCGGTCCTCGATCTCCGTCTCGGTGTCCGCCAGCTCTCCGCCCAGGGCCTCGGTCTGCGGGGTGGTGACCGCGCGGGCGAGGTCCTCGCGGAGTGCGCGGACGGCGCGCAGCAGCTCCGCGTGCGCCGGGTCGGTGGCCGGACCCCCGCCGGTGTTCTGGGTGACGGTGTTGTGGTTGCCGATGGCGAGAGCACCGTTCACCGTGCCGATGCGGATGCCGCTGCCCTGGTCGTCAGTTGTTGCCACGGGTGGCCCCTTCTCCGGGCGCGCCGGTGCGCCGGTCGTTGTGAGTGACGGTGTTGCGGTCGCCGATGGCCACCGCGCCCTGGGCGGACTCGACGTAGACGCCGCCCTCGGCGACGTTGATCACGCGCCGCTCGAACTCCTCGGTGACGTACCCGGCCTCGTGCAGCGCGGTGGTCACCCCGGCGGCGACCCGCTGCTGCACGGTCTTGAGGTACCGGGCGGCGTCCATGCCCTGGAAGAGCGAGGCGTCGCCGTACGAGCCCAGTTCCCGCACCGCGAGGGCGGGGCCCTCGGGCAGCGCGGTCCCGTGGCCGCCGATGGCCATCCGCCATCCGGAGCGCAGCCACCGCGCGACGCCGGTGACCGCGTGCGCGCACGCCCGCGACGTCCCGGTCAGCGCCCGCAGGCCCTGTACGACGGGGTGGAGGTGGGCCTCCTGGTGGGCGAAGCGGTCGGCGTCCTGGAAGTCCTGCCGCAGCGGCCACAGCACATGCGGCGCGACCTCCAGCATCAGCATGCCGCCCTGGGTGTGGACCCGGACGAACAGCGTCGTGACGACGCCCTCGTGCCAGCCGCCGACCCGGATGCGCAGGAAGTGCCGCCGGGTCTCGCCGCCCTCCTCGACGGCGTCGGCGAGGTGCCGGGCCAGTTCCGCGGGGGCGTACGGCGCGGCGGCGCGCGAGGGGAGGCCGTCGGCCGGGAGGAAGACGCATTCGTCGGTCTCCAGCTCCCGCAGCCGGTCGCGGACCGCGGACCGCGCCTGCGGCGAGCGGTGCGCCGAGGGCACCCGCAGCGCCTGCACCAGCGGGACGATGCGCTCCAGGAACGCGGCGTTGTCCAGCGGCCGGACCTCGGTGTCCGTACGGGGCCGCAGCTCCACCGAGAGGGACCAGGTGCCGTACGCCTCCCCGGCGCCGCGGAACGGCTCGCCGGGCCGGTACATCGCGAGCCGGCTGTGCTGTTCGGTGCGGACGCGGTCGCGCAGCCGCTGGAAGCGGGCGCCGGTGTGTGCCTCGGCCGGGTCGCGGCGCAGGTCGGGGAAGCGGCTGCGGGAGAGTTCCTCCCGCAGGACGCGGGCGACGCGGCGCCGCTGGAGGGCGACGAGGACGGCGGTGGCGACGGGCAGCATCAGCGCCGTCCACATCTGCACCACGCCCGGACCGGACGAGGAACCGCCGTCGAGTCCGCCGGAGCCGGCCCAGCCGGTGGCGTCGGCGCCGTCGCCCGCATAGGTGGAGTACCCGTCGTCGGAGACGCCCGGGACGAGCCAGTCGAGCATCGACGCGGTGGAGCCGAACGCGCCGGCCGCCAGGAACACCACGATCATCGCCGCCGTGATCCGTCCGTACCAGCGGAGCAGGAAGGCGCCCCCCGCCGCCAGCCAGAACGGCAGCAGCCGCAGCCGGCGGACGAACCGGCCCAGGCCCAGCAGCAGCACCGGCCAGACGTAGAGCCCGCTCAGGCCGAACGAGATCGGGACGGAGATGAGCCACAGGCCCAGGAGGGCGGCGGCCCAGCCCAGTTGGAGGCGGCGGGCGCGCAGGGCGTGGGCGAGGACGCGGGCCGCGTCGATGCCCAGGGACGGGGCGGTGAACCGCTCCTCGTGGACGTACAGCTCGTCGATGACGGCGTCACGGAAGGTGTCGTCCAGGTAGGTGCCGGCGCACAGCAGGCGGGTGGCCTCGCTGGCGGCGGGCGGGACGGCGGAGGACGGCGGCGCCGCGGGCGGCGGAGGCGCGGCCCGGCCCTTGCCGAAGGAGATGTGGTTGTCGTGGTCGCCGGGCTGGGCAGGCACGTTCGTCTGACTCACCGCTCTTCCCCCAAGGCGCGTCCCGGAGCCGTGGTTCGGGCCCTGTCGGCCCCTCCGCCGCGCGTTCTACGGAGCGGCAGCATAGGGGAGCCGCCCGCTTCGGGCCAGCGCGTTCGACGGGCGGACGGGGCAACGGCCGGGCCCGCGCGATCCGTTGGGGACCGCGCGGGCCCGTGGCCGTACGCCGGATGGCCGCGCCGGTGCCGTCGGCCCCGGTCGGGGCGGCGGCCCGGCGGCGCGGGTCAGAGCAGGCCGAGACCGCGGACGGCGTCGCGCTCCTCCGACAGCTCCTTGACGGAGGCGTCGATGCGGGCGCGGGAGAAGTCGTTGATCTCCAGGCCCTGGACGATCTCGTACGCGCCGTCCTTGGTGGTGACGGGGAACGACGAGATGAGGCCCTCGGGGACGCCGTAGGAGCCGTCCGAGGGGATGCCCATGGAGGTCCAGTCGCCGGCGGCGGTGCCGTTGACCCAGGTGTGGACGTGGTCGATGGCGGCGTTGGCGGCGGAGGCGGCGGAGGAGGCGCCGCGGGCGTCGATGATCGCCGCGCCGCGCTTGGCGACGGTCGGGATGAACTCGTCGGCCAGCCACGCCTGGTCGTTCACGGCCTCGGCGGCGTTCTTGCCGGCCACCTCGGCGTGGAAGATGTCGGGGTACTGGGTGGCGGAGTGGTTGCCCCAGATCGTGAGCTTGCGGATCTCGGAGACCGGGGTGCCGGTCTTCTTCGAGAGCTGCGAGAGCGCGCGGTTGTGGTCCAGGCGGGTCATCGCGGTGAAGCGCTCACGCGGTACGTCCGGCGCGGCGGCCTGGGCGATGAGGGCGTTGGTGTTGGCCGGGTTGCCGACGACGAGGACCTTGATGTCGTCCGCGGCGTGGTCGTTGATGGCCTTGCCCTGCGGCTTGAAGATGCCGCCGTTGGCCTCCAGCAGGTCGCCGCGCTCCATGCCCTTGGTGCGGGGGCGGGCGCCGACGAGGAGGGCGACGTTGGCGCCGTCGAAGGCGACGTTCGGGTCGTCCGAGATGTCGATGCCCTGGAGCAGCGGGAAGGCACAGTCGTCCAGCTCCATGGCGGTGCCCTCGGCGGCCTTCAGGCCCTGGGGGATCTCCAGCAGGCGCAGCTTGACCGGCACGTCCGCGCCGAGCAGATGACCGGAGGCGATGCGGAAGAGGAGGGCGTAACCGATCTGGCCGGCGGCGCCGGTGACGGTGACATTGACGGGAGTGCGGGTCATGGCGATCTCCTGCGCGATGTGTTCCGGGGGCAAGCCCCGGTCCACCTTGGGTGGCGGTGGGTGTCTGCCCGTTTTCGAGGTCTCATCGACGACTCTCGACGAGTCTCTTGGTATCGAGAGACCTGTCCGTCAGGCTATCGGACCCCGTCCCGCGCCCGGCGCCGGGCCGGTGTGGCGCGGCTCACCGGCCTCACCCGGGTGCCGGGGCCGGTGCGGCACATCCACCGGCGCGCGCCCCTGCGCGCCTGTCCCCCTCAAGAGTGCCGGGACGCTCTCCCCGGGTGCGCCGTACGGGCCGGTGGGGGGCCGGCCCGTACGGGGCGGGCCCGGGTGCCGTGGGGGTCCGCGCGATCCGTTCCGGTCCGTACCGGTCCGGTCCGCGCGCCGGCGTCCGTGGCCCCGTCCGCACGACGCGGCGGCCGCCCGCTGGTGGAGGGGCGCGGGCGGCCGCCGGGTTGTGCACACCCGTGGGGGGTTGACGTCCGCCTGCCCGGGATGAACGACGGCATGCCTCACGACACGGACCACACCGGCCCCTCCGGTCATTACCGGCCAGTTCACCGGGGGCCGCCCGCGCCCCGTCACCCGACCGCGCACCGCCGGTACCTGGGGAATCATCGCGGGGCGCGGGTTTCTGATGCGCTACCAGGCGCACACGGGTCGGCCGGGATGCGACGGGACGCGGGCCGGGTTCTCCCTCCAGGCGGGTCGCGTGGGCGCCCGTGTGCCCGCGCCTGCGCATGACGTGTGCGCCGGGCTCTCCCCCCTCCGTGGGTCGCGTGGTGCGAAGACCGGTTCTCCTCGCGGGGCGGGCGGGTCCGGGAGCCGCGGGAGTACCCCGGGGCGCGGTGCCCCGGCCCTCTCACGTGACGGCACCGGATTTACGGGACGAAGTGCTGCCCGGGTGGCCGGGTTCCTGGCCGGTGCCCTCGCTCGTCGTTGTTGCCCGGGGCACTGCGGGGGGCCGGGGCCTCGGGCCTCGGAGCCCGGGGCGTGTCCCGCGCCGGGGCCGGACGGGCGGCCCGTACGGGGCGGGTTCAGGGGCGCGCGCCGGGCCGCCGCGCGCCCCTGGCTTCTACGAGCCCGAGCCCGGCGCCGTCACCGGTACCGGTGAGGCGAGCGGTTGGGCGCACCCCTGGGCGCCGTGGGCGGTGGTGCCGCAGGCGGTGGCGGCGCCCGGGGCGCCGGGCACGGTGACCATGGGGGTGAGGGCGGCGCCGGAGCGGCCCGCCGCGGCGCGGGCGCTGTGCCCGTGGGCACTGACGCTGACCTGGCTGCCGGGGTCGGCGCCCACCATCCGTGCCCAGGCGGCCCGGCAGTCCGCGTTGTAGCGCACCTCGATCAGTACGCCACCGGCCGTGCCCCGTGCGGTGGTGACCGCCTTCGCGGCGCAGCCGGACGCCTCCGGGTCGCGCCCCATGCAGCCGTCGGCCGTGCACTGTACGCCCGGGGGCGGGACGGGACGGGCGCTCCGCTGTGCCGTCGCCGTGGCGGTGGGTCTCCGGGGTGCCGCGTCGCTGCTGCCGGGCCGGACCAGCAGTACGGCGGCGGCGACCAGCAGCAGCGCGCCGCCCGCGCCCGCCGCCAGCACGGCCCGGCGGCGCCGGACACCCCGCACACCGCTCCGGGGCGCGCCGGGCACTCCCTCCGCCCCGGCCGCCCCCGGTGTGCCGGCCTGACCCGGTTTCCCCGCGTCTCCGGGCGCCCCCGGCGGGCCGTCGCTCCGCTCGGCCCGGCGGTGCCAGGCGGCTTCCGCCTCCTTGCCCATGGCGGCGAGGTGTTCGGCGGGGACCGCCGCCGCTCGGGCGAGGCCGTCGAGCGCGGTACGCGGCGGTGGCTGCCGGCCGTCGAGGTAGCGCACCCAATCGGCGCGGGGCGTGCCGGTCCGCTCGGCGACGTCGGACACGCTGAGCCCGCCACGGTCCACGACCCCGCGCAACTGCCGGACGAACTCCCTTATCTCCGGCTCCAGTTCCTCCGGAAGCGCCCGCCAGCGCGGCATGCCTCCCCCTCTCCCCCGTACGCGTACATCACGCCGTACGGTCGCCGTCCGTCCCCGGGCCGCCCACCGGCACCGGCCGTTCCACCGATCCCCCGCCCCATCGAACCAGGCGCTCCCGCCACCCGCGCACGCCCCCGGCGCCCACGGTCATCCCACGCGCCCGCCGCGTACGGAATCCCTGCGGGGAGGCCCCGTACGGCACCGGGGCCGGGCCGCCCCGGTGCCGTACGGGGCGGCACCGCGCCTCCCCCGCGGGCCCGGCCGCCCTCCACGACCGGGCCCCGGGGCCGGGCCCGGCCCCGGCCCCGCCGAGGGGGCCGGTGCCGCACCGGACGCGGTGCCGGCCCCCTCTCCGGACGCACCGGCGGACGGCGCGCCGCAGGCGCCTCCCACCGGTACGCCGTCCTCGGGCGCCGCGTCGCACGGCACCCCGCTCCCACACCCCCGGGGAGAAGCGTGATCATGTTCATCGCCGCAACGCCCCCCAGGTGTCCGGCCCGACGACGCCGTCCCGGGCCAGTCGCGCCGCCTTCTGGAAGGCGCGGACCGCGCGCTCGGTCCGTAGGCCGTACACGCCGTCGGCGACACCCGGGTCGTAGCCGTGGTGGCGCAGCAGGCACTGGGCCTCGACGACCGCCCAGCCGGTGCTGCCGGTGCCCAGCAGCCGGACCTCGGTGCGGCTGTGCCCGGCGTACAGGAAGCCGCCGCTGCGGGTCAGCACACAGCCGCGTTCCTGGCCACGGCGGACGGTGAACACGCCCTGGGCCGCGTCGACCGGTTCCGGGCCCAGCCAGGGGCGGCCCGCCAGCAGTCCAGCGACGAAGGTCGCCAGCATCACGCCGCCCAGCACCCCGACCACCTTGGTCCGGGGGCCGCCGTCCTCACCGCCGTCGAGCGGCTGCGGCGCCCCCGGGCGGGGCAGTTGGGCCGGGACCACGGGGCGCTCCGGCACCGCCGCGCGCCGGGTGACCGGCTGCGCGCGCCGCTCCTCCCACGCCTCGGCGGCCGACCGCCACAGCGCCAGCAGCCGCACCGGATCGGCCGCGCAGAGCCGCGCCAGCGCCTCGACGGCGTCGCGCGGCGGCAGTTCCTCGGCGTTGAGGTACCGCTCCCAGGACGCGCGGCCGTACGGGGTCCGGGCGGCGAGCGTGAGGAGGCTCAGCCCGCTGCGGCGCTTCAACGTCCGCATCCGTACCGCGAGGTGTCGCACCCGGTGGTCCGGAGGGACGGGCAGTTCCTGCCAACGTGCCATGTTCACCCCATAGGCATGCGGTGTCTCCCGGCAAGGAGGCGCCTCGATCTGCCTACAGATACCAAGGTTCCGGCCCCCGGTGAGCGGCGGAAACAGGGGCGGCGAGGGCCTCCCCGGCGCGTACAGGGCCCCCGCGCCCGCGCTCCGCGCTCCCTCCCCCGCGACCCGCGCCCACCGCGCCCCGCACCCCGCACCCCGCCCGCACCGTCCCGTCAGGCCGGCGCCGCACCGCACCCCGGACACCACCCGGCCCGGAACCACCGGCCGGTACGTACGGACTGATGGCCGGTGCCCGCCCCGCCCCGTCACCGTCACCGTCGGGCACGGACAGCACGGACAGCACGGACAGCACGGACGGCACGGACGGCACGGACGGCACGGAGCAGCCTTCAGGAAGCCTCGCTGAACGATCCCGGACGATCCGGCCGGGCCGCCCGCACCGGGAACGGCGGACCGTCCGCCCCGACGGCCCGCACCGGGAACGGCGGACCGTCGCCCGCCCCGGAGCCGAGGGCCCGGCACCGCCCGCACGGAGAACGACGGCGGGCCGCCCTCCCCGAAAGGAGAGGGCGGCCCGCCGTCAGGGACCCGGTCCGGCTACCGGACCGTGAGATGCACCAGGTCGTCCAGGAACGGCAGGTGCAGCCACGGCTTGGGCTGCACCATCAGCGCCAGGATCACGATCACGAAGCCGAGCACGCCGTAGGTCAGCATGTCCGTGAAGCGGGAGCGGACGGCCAGCATGCCGACCGAGGGCAGCGCCCAGCGCAGCGCGGCGCCGCCCAGCAGGGCCAGACCGATCACGATCGAGCCGATCCGGAACACATCGACCGCGACGAGCAGCAGCCCGAGGCCGACACCGCCCATGACCGAGAGCAGCGGCCACTGGCGGACCGGTGCCGCGTGGTCGCCCGGCGCCGCCCGGCCGCCGCCCTGCGGGCGTGCGGTGTCCCTCGTCAGCTGCGGGAAGCGGCGCGTCAGGCGCCGGGGCCCGGACGCGCCGTCCGGGTGCGCTGCGTCGCCCATGGCCGCCTGTCCCTCCGTGTTCATTCGTGCCGTCCGTCGTCCTGGGTCGTGGATGGTCGCCCGCGCCGGTCAGCCGGCCGCGCGCTCGGCCGCCTCGACGACGTTGACCAGCAGCTGGGCGCGGGTCATCGGGCCGACGCCGCCCGGGTTGGGGGCGACCCAGCCGGCGACCTCGGCGACGCCGGGGTGCACATCGCCGACGATCTTGCCGTTCTCGTCCCGGCTGACGCCGACGTCGAGGACGGCCGCGCCCGGCTTGACGTCCTCGGGCTTGACGAGGTGCGGCACACCGGCGGCGGCGACGATGATGTCCGCCTGCTTGAGGTGCGCGGACAGGTCACGGGTGCCGGTGTGGCACTGCGTGACGGTGGCGTTCTCCGACTTGCGGGTCAGCACCAGCGGCATCGGGCGCCCGATGGTGATGCCCCGGCCGACCACGACGACGTGCGCGCCGTTGATCTGCACGCCGTGGCGGCGCAGCAGCTCCACGATGCCGTACGGGGTGCAGGGCAGCGGGCCGGTCTCGCCGAGAACGAGCTTGCCCAGGCTCATCGGGTGCAGGCCGTCGGCGTCCTTGGCCGGGTCCATCAGCGCGAGGACGCGGTTGGTGTCGATGCCCTTGGGGAGCGGGAGTTGGACGATGTAGCCGGTGCACTCGGGGTTGTCGTTCAGCTCCCGGACGACCGCCTCGATGTCCTCCTGCGTGGCGCTCGCGGGCAGCTCACGCTGGAGGGAGGCGATGCCCACCTGGGCGCAGTCGCGGTGCTTGCCGTTGACGTACCAGCGGCTGCCGGGGTCGTCGCCGACCAGGACGGTGCCGAGACCGGGCTGGACACCCTTGGCCTTCAGCGCTTCCACCCGCTCGGTCAGTTCGGACTTGATCGCGGCGGCGGTGGCCTTGCCATCGAGAATCTGGGCGCTCATACCCCCATCCTCCCGGATGGGGGCGGCCGCGTACCAATCGGGCCCGCCGCTCGGCGTTCCGGCTGCTCAATGCCGAGAAAACGGAAGTTGATCATTGCACTTGCACAACACCTTCCCACCGCGACTGGACAACGTTCATCGACAACTAGAAGGATTGCCCGCCAGTGCCGCAGGCATCATCGGGGGCAAGCCAAGTGAAACAACCTGTATTCCTCCGAAGTCGCGCCGCGTCGTCCCCCACTGACCCAACGGAGGAAAACACCACATGAGCTTCGGCGACCCGAACAACCCGTACGGCCAGCAGCCGCAGCAGGCCCCGTACGGCCAGCAGCCGCCGGTCCCGCCGCAGGGCCAGCCCGGTTACGGCTACCCGCAGCAGCCCGCCGCTCCCCAGCAGCAGCCCTACGGCTACCCGCAGCAGCAGGTCCCGCAGCAGGGCTACGGCTACCCGCAGCAGGCCGGTGTGCCCGGTATGCCGACCGGCTACGCGAGCTGGGGCGCCCGCGTCGGCGCGTACCTGATCGACGGTCTGATCGTCGGTGTCGTGCCGATGATCCTCTACATCATCGCGATCATCGTCGCCGCCTCGTCGGCCAGCTCGGTCCAGTCGGACCTCAACAGCTGTGCGCCGGGCGACCTCCAGTGCGTCAACGACGTCTCCAACTCCGCCTCCGCCGGTATGCCGGTCTTCGCGATCCTGCTGATCGTCCTGGCGGGTCTGGCCGCGCTGTGCGGTGGCATCTTCCTGATCGCCAAGGAAGGCAGCACCGGTCAGACGCCCGGCAAGAAGGCGCTGCACATCAAGCTCGTCAGCGAGGCGACCGGTCAGCCGCTCGGCTTCGGTATGGCCTTCCTCCGGAAGATCTGCCACGCCGTGGACAGCATGCTGTGCAGCCTGGGCTACCTGTGGCCGCTGTGGGACGAGAAGTCCCAGACCTTCGCCGACAAGATCGTCAGCTCGGTCGTCGTCAAGACCCAGTGAGCCGGTGCGGGGCCGGTCCCCGCGTCCTGTGAAGGCCCTCGCCGCACCGCGGCCGGGGGCCTTCGCGGCGCCATGAGGACCCGGCCACCGTCCCGCTCGTCCGGCCACCCCGCCCGAAGGACCGCTCGTGAGCTACCCGAACCAGAACCCCTACAGCCAGCCGCCCGCGCCCCAGCCGGGGTACGGCTTCCCCGCCCAGCAGCCCGGACCCTACGGGCCCTACCAGGGCGGCGGCATGCCGCCCGGGATGCCGCCGGGCGGCATACCGCAGCCGCCGCTCACCGGCATGCCCGGCGGGGTGAAGGCCGCCCGGGTGCTGCTGTTCGTGCTCGCCGGTATGAACCTCATCGGTCTGTGCCTGGCGGTGGCCGGACTCGGCGCGGTCAGCCGGGCGGCGCGCACCGCCATGGGGCAGAGCCGTGACACGACCGCCGTCGGCAAGGGCCTGCTGATCTTCCTGATCGTGGTCATCGCGATCTTCACGGTGCTGGCCGTCGTCCTGGCGCTGCAGTTCGCCAACGGCGGCAACGGCGTCCGGGTCGGCGCCGCCGTCTTCGGCGCGGCGACCCTGGTGGTCAGCTTCTGCGTCTTCCCGTTCGGTCTGATCCACACCGTGATGGGCATCCTGATCATCGCCTTCACCTCGAAGGAGGACGGCAAGGCGTGGTTCAACCGCCCGCGGTACTGACCCCGTACCGCCCGTCCGCAGGCCCCCTCCGCACCGCGCGAGGGGGCCTGCGGCCGTTCCGGGGGCCTCCGCCTGACGGGATGGTGCCGGAGCCCGGCCCGTCCGGCGAAGGCCGGCGCCCTCGCCCGCCCCGGCCTCCCGCCCACGCGGGCACGGATCGAGACCGGAAACGAGGCGATCACTTTCACGGGGCCATCCCTGCCTCCGCAGGGCACAACCGAAATCCGCGACACACCATGGGGTCGCCACGGGGGCATCCCCGCTTACGCGGGGCTCACCATCCCGAGCAGCGAGTTCAGCAGAACTCGGCGCGGACGGCGAGCAGTTCCGCGGATTACGACGGGTGGACCGGCCGCGGCCGGTTCCCGACTCGTCCGCGCAGAGGTGCTTCGGGACCGCTTCACCCGAGTGGAAAAAGACGCCGGGGCCCCGCCCCTCAGACGCGCGAACGGACCGCGCCCCGTCACAAAGGACGACGCACGGCCCGTCGGCATGCCCCGTAAGGGGCGGCGGCTCAGTGGAAGAAGTGCCGGGTCCCGGTGAAGTACATCGTCACGCCGGCCTTCTCGGCGGCCTCGACGACCAGTTCGTCACGGACCGAACCGCCGGGCTGCGCCACGGCCTTGACGCCCGCCTCGGCCAGCACCTCGAAGCCGTCGGGGAAGGGGAAGAACGCGTCGGAGGAGGCGTACGCGCCGCGCGCCCGCTCCTCACCCGCGCGCTGGACGGCGAGCTTGGCGGAGTCGACGCGGTTGACCTGGCCCATGCCGACGCCGACGGTGGCGCCGTCCTTGGCGAGCAGGATCGCGTTGGACTTCACCGCGCGGCCGGCGCGCCAGGCGAAGGCCAGCTCGGCCAGTTCGGCGTCGGAGAGCGCCTCGCCGGTGGCCAGCGTCCAGTTGGCCGGGTCGTCGCCGTCGGCCTGGAGCCGGTCGGTGACCTGGAGGAGCGCACCGCCGTCGATCGGCTTGACCTCGACGGGCGCGGACGGGGCGCCGGGCACCCGCAGAACGCGGATGTTCTTCTTCCTCGTCAGCGCCTCCAGCGCGCCGTCCTCGTAGCCGGGGGCCACGATGACCTCGGTGAAGATCTCCGCGACCTGCTCGGCCATCGCCTTGCTGACCGGGCGGTTGACGGCGATGACGCCGCCGAACGCGGAGAGCGGGTCGCACTCGTGGGCCTTGCGGTGCGCCTCGGCGACGTCCTGGCCGATCGCGATGCCGCAGGGGTTGGCGTGCTTGATGATCGCCACGCACGGCTCGTCGTGGTCGTACGCGGCACGGCGCGCGGCGTCCGTGTCGGTGAAGTTGTTGTACGACATCTCCTTGCCGTGCAGCTGCTCGGCGTCGGCGAGGCCGCCTTGCGCTGCCGGGTCGAGGTAGAGCGCGGCGCCCTGGTGCGGGTTCTCGCCGTAGCGCAGGACGTTCTTGCGCTCCAGGGCGGAGCCGAGGAAGTCGGGGAAGCCGGAGTCGTCGGCGGCGGCGTAGTCGGCGGCGAACCAGGAGGCGACGGCCACGTCGTAGGCGGCGGTGTGCCCGAACGCCTCGGCGGCGAGCCGCTTACGGGCGGTGAGGTCGAAGCCGCCCTGTCCGATGGCGTCGAGGACCTCGCCGTAGCGGGCGGGGTTGACGACGACGGCGACCGACGGGTGGTTCTTGGCGGCGGCGCGGACCATGGAGGGGCCGCCGATGTCGATCTGCTCGACGCACTCGTCGGGGGTGGCGCCGGAGGCGACGGTCTCCCGGAACGGGTAGAGGTTGACGATCACCAGGTCGAACGGCTCGACGCCGAGGTCGGCGAGCTGCTTCTGGTGCTCGGTCAGCCGCAGGTCGGCGAGGATGCCCGCGTGGACCTTGGGGTGGAGGGTCTTGACCCGGCCGTCCAGGCACTCGGGGAAGCCGGTCAGCTCCTCGACCTTGGTGACCGGCACACCGGCGGCGGCGATCTTCCCGGCGGTCGAGCCGGTCGACACCAGCTGGACACCGGCCGCGTGCAGCCCCTGCGCCAGCTCCTCCAGACCGGACTTGTCGTAGACGCTGACCAGGGCGCGGCGGATCGGCCGCTTGCTGTCTTCGGCGGTGGCGGTCACGAGATACGTACCTTTCGTCCCTCAATGCGATAGCCGTGACGGGCCAGACGCCCCACGACCTCGACGAGCAGAGTGCGCTCGACTTCCTTGATGCGCTCGTGCAGCGCGGCTTCGTCGTCCTCGTTACGGACCTCCACCACGCCCTGCGCGATGATCGGCCCGGTGTCGACGCCTTCGTCGACGAAGTGGACGGTGCACCCGGTGACCTTCGCGCCGTACGCGAGCGCGTCGCGGACGCCGTGGGCCCCGGGAAAACTGGGCAACAGGGCGGGGTGGGTGTTGACCACCCGGCCGCCGAACCGGGCCAGGAACCGCGGCCCGAGGATCTTCATGAATCCGGCGGAGACGACGAGGTCCGGGGCGTGGGCGGCGGTCGCCTCGGTGAGGGCGGCGTCCCACTCGGCGCGCGAGGCGTGATCGCGGACCTTGCAGACGAAGGTCGGCAGTCCGGCGCGCTCGGCGCGCTCCAGACCGGCGATGGCGTCACGGTCGGCGCCGACGGCGACGATCCGCGCGCCGTACGCGTCGGGCCCCGCCTCGTCGATGGCGTCCAGCAGCGCCTGGAGGTTGGTGCCGGATCCGGAGACGAGGACGACGAGCCGGACCGGGGACGCCTCGGCGTCCGGGCGGCGCGGGGGGAGAAGGGGATCCACGGTGCGGGTCTCTCTCGCGTGGTGCTGCTGCGGTGCGGTGGGCGGGGTGCTGCGGGCCGGTGCCCGCACCCGCCGCCCGACGGCCTTGTCCGGCGTTTGTGCGGTCGTACGAAGCCATGGGTCGCGTGAATACGGGGAACCCTACGAAGGCGCCGACCGTCAGCAACGATACCGGCACACCGAGCGGCCCCCACGGGACGGGGGCGGGCACGGGAGGTAGCGTCGGGCGCAGGAACGCACGCAGTTCACGGTGCTCGTCCCCCCGGCCCCGGCCGGAAGGGCGGCCGAGACAAAGGGAAGACTCACTCCAGATGCCGGACCGACGCCGCCGCGCGGCCCCCCTCCTCCCGCTGCCCGCGACGGCCCCCGGCGCGGCCCGCCTGCCGGGCGGAGGCCCCCTCCGCACCGCCGCTGCTTCCTCCTCCCCGCGCTCCCTGCGGCTCCCCGCCGCCCTCGGCCCGCGCCGCCCCGACGGCGGCCTCGCGCTGCGGTCGGGGGAGCCCGGGGACGGTACGGGGTCCGGCTCCGGGGGCGGCCCGGGTACGGGTCCGGAGACCGGCTCCGGCACGGGCTCCGGCCCGGCCGACGGCACGGACAACGGCTCCGGGACGGCGCCGGAAACCGGCGACGGCTCCGATCCCGGCCGGCGGGAGCGCAATCCCTTCGCGCCGCCGCCCGAGGGCGCGCCGGACCAGGAGTGGCGGCCGCGGCGGCGCGCGGGGCACGACGGCGCCCAGGGGGCGCACCCCGAGGGCGGCCGGGGCGAGGACGGGCCGCCGGCCTGGGGCAGCCAGTGGAGCAGCCGCCAGCCGGGGCGGCAGAGCGGCGGTTTCGGCAACCGCCCCGGGCGCCCCACCGGGCAGGGCGGCCCCGAGGGGCGCCCCGGCGGGCTGCGCTGGGACCCGACCGACCCGGCCCAGCGGCGCGCCCGGTACGCCCTGCTCGCCGGGATGTGGGCGTTCTTCTTCGCGCTCTTCAGCCTCCCGGAGGTCGCGCTGCTGCTCGGCGCGCTCGCCCTCTACTGGGGCATCAGCTCGCTGCGGGCCGAACCGCGCGCCGGGAAGCCGTCCGCCGCGGCGACGACGGCGGCCATGGAGGGCCGCCCGGCACCGCCCGGCGCCCCCTCCGGCGCGGACCGGTCCGCGCCGGCGTCCACCCGTCCGCAGACCACGGCGGCGATCAGCGGCCTGGTCACGGCATCCCTGGCGCTGTTGATGGTGGCCGCGACGTTCTTCGTGAAGCTCGCCTACCGCGACTACTTCACCTGCGTCGACGACGCCCTGACCCGCGCCTCCGCCCAGTCCTGCGAGAAGCTGCTGCCCAAGGAGTTCCGCCCGCTGCTGGGCTCCCAGGACTGACCGTCCGGGTACCGGCGGCCCCCCCCGGCCCCCGCACCTCGCGTACGACCCGAGCCCCCTGGCCCGGCCGCCGGACCCGGCGGTCGCGCCGGGGGGCTCGCGGCTTCTCCGGCGGCGTGGCGGAGCGGCCGCCCCCCTCAGCCGAGGGATCCGGTGTCCCCTGCGGGGCGGCGGCCGCCCGTTTCCACAGGCTCTCCGGGGGCCGGCGGGGCGGTCTCCCCGCCCTGTTCCGGCAGGCCGTCGTCGGCGCGGGACCGCAGCTCCGCCCAGCGGGATTCCCGGGTGCCGTCCTCGTGCCAGGGGTCGAAGCGGTGGAGGAGGATGTCGAGCCCGTACTCGTCGGACGACGCCCGGTCGGCGTCCTGCCGCCCGCCGCCGGACCGCGCCGCCCGCGCCGCTCTCCGCTCCGCCTTGGCGGCTCTCCGCTCCGCCCTCGTCGCCTTGCGCTTCGGCCCGTCCGCCCCGCGCTCCGGCTCCGCGGCTCCGGCCCGTCCCGTCCGCCCCGTTCGCCCGGCCCCTCCCGTGTCCCGGGTCCGCCGGGTGCCGGCCCCGTCACCCGTACGGTGCGACCGGCGCCTCCGGGCGGGCGCGGGCACCCCGGCGCCGTCCGGTCCGGCGGGCGACGGGAGCGCGGGTGCCGTGCCGGGGCCGGCCGGCCGGGGTGGTGCGGTGACGTCCCCCTCCGGTCCGGGCGGCGCCGGAGCGCTCGCCGAGCCGTCCGCGCCCTCCGTTCCCGTCGTACGCCCCTCGGCTCCCGGTGCGTCCGGTGTGCCGTACCCGGGGCGCGTGCGGGCGCGCTTGCGCTGGGAGTGGTGGCGGCAGGCGCGGAGCAGGAGGGCGGACGGGAGGCCCGTGAGGGCGGTCCAGCCGGTGGCGGCGAGGCCGGTCAGCCACCAGGACGGGCCGAAGAGCGCGAGGCGTCCGGTGCCCAGGGCGCCGCCCGCCAGCGCGGCCAGGACCGCCGTCGCGGCGCCGCAGGCGAGGGCGGCGAGGGCCGCCACGCCGAGGGTGGTCCGGCGCCGCCAGGGTGCCGCGGCGTCCGGCCGGGTCGCGAAGTGGGCCGCGTACCGGCCGAGCAGGATGCCCGCGAGGACCGGCCCGGCCGCGACGCTCCAGGTCAGCGGTGTGCCGGGGCCGGGTTCGGGGAGGGCCGCGAGGAGCGGGACGTGCGGGAGGGCGGTGGGCGCGAAGGTGCCCAGCGGGCTCGTGAGGGCGCCCGCGCCCGCGGTGAAGCCGGGGCCCAGGCCGTACGCGGCGCCCCAGACGGCCGCGTTGGGGAGCAGGGCGAGGCAGAGCAGCAGCACGGTGCCGCGGCCGACCCAGTCGGGTGCGAGGGTGAGCAGGTCGCGCCGGGCGTCGCCGGCGTGCAGGACCAGGCCGACGAGGGTGAGCACCGCCCCGGAGGCGAGCAGCGCGAGGGTCGCGGCGGTGGCCGCACGGCGCACCGCCTCCCCGCGCGCGCCCCCCGAGACGGCCCGCAGCCATCGGGGCGCGGTCTCCGGGAACCCGTAGCCGTACCAGGCGCCGAGGGCCAGTGTGCCGGTGGTGACGGCGGGGATCCAGAGCGCGGCGCTGAGCGGGTCGACGCGCAGCGGGCCCGTCGACGTATAGGCCACGGCACCGGCGGTGACCAGCAGATATCCGGTGAGCAGGGCGGTCAGCCGGGCGCCCGGTGAGGCGTCGGACGGTGCGGGCGGGGCGGATGCGGGGCCGTCGCCGTACGGTCCGGCGAGGACGTGGCGGGCGGCCCGGTGGAGCAGCCAGAGGGGCAGGACGCCGAGGAGCAGCGGGGTGAGCGCCACCGGGGCCGGTGCCCCGCCGAGCGTGGCGGTGCGGACGAGGTCGGCGCCGTGCGCGAGGAGCCACAGACCGGCGGCGAGGTGCAGGGCCTCCTCCGGGTCACCGCCGGGGTAGGGCGAGGCGATCCAGAGCAGGAGGACGACGACGGTGACCGCGCCGAGGCCGAGCCCGGCGGCCGTCGCCCCGCCGAAGAAGGCCGCGCCGATCGCGGAGGGGCGGCGCGCGGCGGGGCGGCCGGTCGGGAACGGTCCGGGGCCACGGTCGGTCAGCTCGCTCACGGCGCCATGCTGCCAACAACACCCGATTCCTTCGCGTAGTGACCAAATGACCGACGTGTCGCACATGATCCGCTTATCTGGTTTTTCACACTGTCTTGTGTTCCGGATTACGCACGATCCCCTGAGCGACCCCGAGGCGACTTCGATCGGCGAATCCGGTGCACCGCATACCGGCCCGGACGGGCCGCGTACCGCCGGGGCGCCGGGGCCGCGTGGAGAGGACGGCATGAGTCACCGCAAACGACAGCACCCACGCCGACGGCACCCCGAGCCCCCCGCCCGGCGCCCCCGGACGCGGCGGACCCCGGCCCCGCCGCCCCACGGGACGGACGCGGCGCCCGGGGCGGGCCCGGAACCGGCGGACCACCACCCGCGGCCCGGTCCGGCGCCGTCCCCCGCGGACGCCCGGCCCGGCCACCACCGGGGCGCCGCCTCCGGGCGCCCCGCCCCGCCCCGCGACACCTCGCTCGACGACACCGCCGAGCTGCCGGTCCTCGCCGGGGACCCCGCCGACACCATGGAGATCCCGGTCGTCACCATCGCCCCGCCACGGCCCGGCGTCCGGACCGGTCCGGGCCCGGTGCGGGACCCCGGCGCCGCCGCCGTCGCCGCGTTCGACGCGCTGTACGACCGTCACGCACCGGCGCTGATCCGGCAGGCGTACCTGCTCACCGGGCGGCCCCGGCGCGCCCAGGAGGCGGTCGAGCGGGCGTTCCGGCTGGCGTGGCAGCGCTGGCCCGAGGCGGCCGGCGCCCCGGACCCGGTGAGCTGGGTACGGGCCGCCACCCACGAGTACGCCCTGTCGCCGTGGCACGGACTGCGCGCGGGCCACCGGACGGCGGAGCGCCCGACGCCCACCGCGCCCGCGCCGCCGCCCACCGGGCCCGGCGACCGGGCGCTGCTGGGCGCCCTGCTGGAGCTGCCCGCCCCCTACCGGCGGGTGCTGCTGCTGCACGACGGCGTCGGGCTGGGGCTCGGCGCGACCGCCCTGGAGGTCGAGGCGAGTACCCGGGCGGCGACCGGGCGGCTGGCCCACGCGCGGGCGACGGTCGCGGAACGGATGCCCGAACTGGAGCTGTCCGACGCGTCCCCGGAGCGGCAGGGCGCGATCCTGCACGACCGGCTCGCCAGGCTCGCCGCGGCGCAGCCGGTGGCGCCGCCCCCCGCCGACGAGGTGCGCGGCGGCAGCGACCTGAGTGTGCGCCGGCTGACCTACGGGGCGCTCGGGCTGACCGGACTGCTCGCCGCGACCACCGTCTTCGCGCTGGTCACCGCGGTGTGGCCGGAACAGCCCGCGTCCCCGGAACACCCCCGGACGCCCGCCCGTCCCGCCACCGCCCCGAGCAGCCACCGCCCGCCCCGGGAGGCCGCCGGGCCCGCCCACGACAGCCCGTCACCCGGCACCGGCCCGGCGCACGACCGGGACGACCCCGGCAGCGACGCGTCCGGCCAGGACTACGGCCCCGACCCGGCGGACGACGGCGGGGACGACGAGGACGGCAAGCCCGCCCGCCCCACCCCGGGCGGCGGCCACCCCGGCCCCCGGCCCGCACCGGACACAGCCCCGGGCGCCCCGCCGCGGACCGCCCCCGCCACCGACCCGCCGCGGAAACCGGGCGCCTCGCCCCACCCGGCCCCGCCCGCCCCGGCGCCCACCACCCGCGGCCCGGCCGCTCCCCGGTCCGTCCACCCGCCCGCGGCCCCGTCGGCCACACCACCCGCCCGGCCCCCGTCCGCCCCGGGCCCGCACGGCTGACGCCCGGCCCGGCACCCGACGCCGTACGGAACCGGCCCCCGCCGCACGTACGGCCGCCGGCCCGGGAGCGGCACCGTACGCACCAGGCACCACGCACCGGGCACCAGGCACCGGCCGCGCCTCCGTCCCCCGCCCACCTGGGCAAACGCCACCGGGCCCGCACCCTTTGAAAGGGTGCGGGCCCGGTGGTGCCGGAAGGCTTGGCGTCAGCCGACGAGGATCTCGCGGGCCAGACGGGCGGTCTCCGACGGGGTCTTGCCGACCTTCACGCCGGCGGCCTCCAGGGCCTCCTTCTTCGCCTGGGCGGTGCCGGAGGAGCCGGAGACGATGGCGCCGGCGTGGCCCATGGTCTTGCCCTCGGGCGCGGTGAAGCCCGCGACGTAGCCGACGACCGGCTTGGTGACGTTGGCCTTGATGAAGTCGGCCGCACGCTCCTCGGCGTCGCCGCCGATCTCACCGATCATGACGATCAGCTCGGTCTCCGGGTCGGCCTCGAAGGCCTCCAGAGCGTCGATGTGGGTGGTGCCGATGACCGGGTCGCCACCGATGCCGACGGCCGAGGTGAAGCCGATGTCGCGCAGCTCGTACATCATCTGGTAGGTCAGCGTGCCCGACTTGGAGACGAGACCGATCTTGCCGGGCTTGGTGATGTCGCCCGGGATGATGCCGGCGTTGGACTGGCCGGGGGTGATCAGACCGGGGCAGTTCGGACCGATGATCCGGGTCTTGTTGCCCTTGGTCTTGGCGTGCGCCCAGAAGGCGGCGGAGTCGTGGACCGCGATGCCCTCGGTGATCACGACGGCGAGACCGATCTCGGCGTCGATCGCCTCGACGACGGCGGCCTTCGCGAACTTCGGCGGCACGAAGATGACGGAGACGTCGGCGCCGGTCTGCTCCATCGCCTCGGCGACGGAACCGAAGACGGGCACCTCGGTGCCGTCGAAGTCGACCTTCTCGCCGGCCTTGCGGGGGTTCACGCCGCCGACGATGTTGGTGCCGTCACCGAGCATGAGCTTGGTGTGCTTCATGCCGGTGGCACCGGTCATCCCCTGGACGATGACCTTGCTGTCCTTGGTGAGGAAGATAGCCATGGTGGTGTCTGACCTCGTCCCTTACTTCGCAGCCGCGAGCTCGGCGGCCTTGTCGGCCGCGCCGTCCATGGTGTCCACGCGCTGCACCAGCGGGTGGTTGGCGTCGCTGAGGATCTTGCGACCCAGCTCCGCGTTGTTGCCGTCGAGGCGGACGACCAGCGGCTTGCTGACGTTCTCACCCTTGGACTTCAGCAGCTCCAGGGCCTGGACGATGCCGTTGGCGACCTCGTCACAGGCGGTGATGCCACCGAAGACGTTGACGAAGACGGACTTGACGTCCGGGTCGCCGAGGATGATCTCCAGGCCGTTCGCCATGACCTCGGCGGAGGCGCCGCCGCCGATGTCGAGGAAGTTGGCGGGCTTGACGCCACCGTGGTTCTCACCGGCGTAGGCGACGACGTCCAGGGTCGACATGACCAGACCGGCACCGTTACCGATGATGCCGACCTCGCCGTCGAGCTTGACGTAGTTCAGGCCCTTGGCCTTGGCGGCGGCCTCCAGCGGGTTCGCCGCGGCCTTGTCCTCCAGGGCCTCGTGCTCCGGCTGGCGGAACTCGGCGTTGGCGTCCAGGGACACCTTGCCGTCGAGGGCGATGACCTCACCGGAGGCGACCTTGGCCAGCGGGTTGACCTCGACGAGGAGCGCGTCCTCGGCGACGAAGGTCTTCCACAGGGTGACCAGGACGTCGGCGACCTTGTCGGCGACCTCGGCCGGGAACTGACCCGCGGCGACGATCTCCTGGGCCTTCTCCTTGGTGACGCCCTCGTTGGCGTCGACCGGGATCTTGGCGAGCTTCTCGGGGGTGGTCGCCGCGACCTCTTCGATGTCCATGCCACCGGCGACGGAGGCCATGGCCAGGAAGGTGCGGTTGGTACGGTCGAGGAGGTACGAGACGTAGTACTCCTCGACGATCTCGGGAGCGGTCTCCGCGATCATCACCTTGTGGACCGTGTGGCCCTTGATGTCCATCCCGAGGATGTTGGTCGCGTGCTCGACCGCCTCGTCGGGGGTGCCGGCCAGCTTGACGCCGCCGGCCTTGCCGCGGCCGCCGACCTTCACCTGCGCCTTGACGACCGACTTGCCGCCCAGACGCTCGGTCGCCTCGCGGGCTGCCTCAGGCGTGTCGATGACTTCACCGGCCAGCACCGGTACACCGTGCTTGGCGAAGAGGTCCCTCGCCTGGTACTCGAACAGGTCCACGCGCGTCCGTCCCTTGTCTTCTCAGAATCGCCGTAGTGATCGCGGGTCGTTCTCTGCGATGGGCGTGCCGCGAAGGGCAACGTGACGGCGCTGTCACAGGGGAGGCGTACACGGTGACCGAATACGCGGCATGTCCGTCTCGCAGGTTATCGCCGCAGGCGGTGCGGCCCTAAATCACAGCTCACGCTGGAGCGGTGATTACGGTCACAGAATCGCAGGCAGTACCCGTACGGACGCCTTGGACCGGGGGTTTCGCCACGGCCGGAGGCGTCACTGTGGAACGCCTCACGTCACCGCCCGAACGGCCGTCCGCCACGGAATCCGCGCACCGTTCCAGCCACCCCCGCCGCCCCGGAGGGCGCACCGGCGCACGACACCGTGCACGGCGCACGACGACCTGGTGCACTACCCGCCGCCCACCTGGGTACAAGGGGAGTGCCCGGCCCGGGGCCGGGTGCCCGCGCGGTCCGCCGTCCGTACGACGACCGGCGCGCGGCCGCCGGGACCGTCCGTCCCGCTCCGCCACGACGGGCGGCGACGGCCACGACGACAGCATGGGGGAATCCGATGGCGACACCACTCACCGCGTCCGGCCTGCTCAAGGCGTTGCGCGACGAGGGGCTGACCGTCCATGAGGTACGCGACTGGCGTACCCACAACCGCAACGCCCAGGGCGCCTGGGGCCCGCTGAACGGCGTGATGATCCACCACACCGCCACCAAGGGCACCGACAACTCCGTGGCGCTCTGCTACGAGGGCCGCTCCGACCTGCCCGGACCGCTCTGCCACGGCGTGATCGACAAGAAGGGCGAGATCCACCTCGTCGGCAACGGCCGAGCCAACCACGCCGGGCCGGGCGACGGCGACGTCCTGCGCGCCGTCGTCGCCGAGGAGAAGCCGCCGCACGACAACGAGGCCGACACCGACGGCAATCCGCACTTCTACGGCTTCGAATGCATCAACCTCGGCGACGGCGACGACCCGTGGCCCGAGGCCCAACTCCAGGCGATCGTCCGGGCGTCGGCGGCGCTGTGCCGCGCCCACGGCTGGGGCGAGCGCTCCGTCATCGGCCATCTGGAGTGGCAGCCGGGCAAGGTCGACCCGCGCGGCTTCACCATGGACGCGCTGCGTGCCCGGATCCGTGCCCGGTTGGCGGGTCCGGCCGACGCCGGGGAGACGGAGGGCGGCGGGACGGACGGCGGCGGGGACGCCCCCTCGGCCCACGAGCCGTTCCCCGGGCGGGACTTCTTCCGCTCCGGCACCCGCAGCGCGGTGATCACGGCGATGGGCGAACGCCTGGTCGCGGAGGGCTGCGGCCGCTACCGCCAGGGTCCGGGCCCCGAGTGGACCGACGCGGACCGCGAGTCGTACGCCGCCTGGCAGCGGAAGCTGGGATTCTCCGGCGACGACGCGGACGGCATCCCCGGCCGGGTCAGCTGGGACCGCCTGGCGGTCCCCGCGTCGTAGGGCGAGGTCACGACGGACGGCGGGCGGCCGCGGCGTCAGGGACGTCCGCGTGCGGGCCGGTCACCCGGGGCGGACGTCCGGGCCCGGGGCTGTCCGTGCGCGAGGCCCCGGACGTGCGCCGGGCGAGGTTTCGGACATGCCTGTGGGGCCGGGCCGCCGCCGTCGGCCCGGCCCCACAGGCAGCCGGAAACATGAAGAAGCCGGGTGGCCCTCCCCCACAGAGGGCCACCCGGCTGTTCACGGCGCGACGTCACCCGCGCAGGGGGTGCGTCGCGAAGTCACCGCCGTCAGACGCTCTGGGTCGGGAGCGCGGGGATGGCGGGGACGCTGTCACCGGCCGGGACGCCGGGCAGCGCCGGGATCGAGGGCACGGTGTCACCGGCCGGGATACCGGGCAGCGCCGGGATCGAGGGCACCGTGTCACCGGCCGGGATGCCCGGGACGGAGGGGACGGAGGCCGGGACCGCCGGGACGGCCGGGACACCGGCCGGGAGCGCCGGGATGCCGGCCGCGTCGGTCAGGTCGGTGGGCACGGTGCCGGCGGGCAGCAGCGTCACGACGATGCTCTGCACGGCGGCAGGGGTGACACCGTTGACGGTCTGCTGGGTGACCGGGACGACGAGGGCGAGCGCGCCCTTGACGAGGGAGCCGGTGGCGCCGTGCGCGGGCTTACCGGGGAGCGCCGGGACGGACGGCACCGTCGAGTGCGCCGGCAGCGCGGGGATCGACGGGACCGAGGGGACGGCCGGGGTCGTGGGCAGCGCCGGGACGGACGGAACCGGGTCGGTCAGGTCCGTGAGCTGGGCCAGGTCGGTCAGGTTCGCCGGCGTGCCCAGGTCGGTCAGCTCGGTGACCTTGGTCAGCTTCGTCACCTTGGCGATCTTGGTCACCTTGGCAACCTTGGCAACCTTGGCGACCTTCGTCAGCTTGGCGGGGTCGGTCAGCTCGGCACCGGGAACCGCACGGCTGAGGTCCTCCTGAAGGCGCCCGTACTGGTCACCCTCGGCGATCGTGGTGTGGATGCCGCCCAGGGAGTTGAGGACCGGGCCCAGACCGTCGGTGGCGGGCAGGGCGTCGGTGGCGGGGAGCGCCGGGACCGCGGGAACGCCCGACAGGACGGTCAGGTCGGCCAGGTCGGTCAGGCCGGGGACGGCCGGGACACGGGGCTGCGCCGGGATGACGTGCGGGGTCTTCTCCGCCGCGTTCGACAGACCGGCCGGGGCGCCGTGCTGCAGCGGGAGCGAACGCGTCGTCTTCTTGGCCGCCTTGGAGAGACCGGCCGGGACGCGGGGCTTCGCCGGGATGACGTGCGGCGTCTTCCCCGCCGCGTCGGACAGACCGGCGGGCAGGCCCTTCTCGGCGGGCAGGGCGGGAACGGTGCCGGTCACCTTCTTGCCCGCGTCGGACAGCGAACCGACGGAGGGCAGTTCCGGAACGGCGGGCAGTTCGGCGGCGTTGGCGGCGACGGTGCCGAGGGCCCACAGCCCGGTGGCGGTGGCGGCGACGGCGATGGAACGGCGGATGGCGATACGCATGGGAAGGGATCCTTCGAATTCAGGGGAGTGAACGGGCAGACCTGTGCCGCCCCCGCGCGGCAGGTCACAAGGACGCGGAACGGTCCGCCCTAGCCGGGGAATTCGAGGATGTCGTGGGGCCGGTGACGCGTCGGCGCGTCCGGCGTCCGGTGGGTACCGCCGGGCACCCGCCCGGTGTACGCGGTCTCCGCCACGTACGCGGCGTGCTGATCACCGCGGGGCCCGTGGCCGTCGCCCGTGGTCGGCGAGGCGGGGGTGAACGTCACCCCGGGGAGCGGCGCCGACGCACCGTCCCGGCCCGGCGTACCCGGCGCACGAGAGGCGTCACGCGCCCCTTCTGCGCCGTGCGCCCGCTTCCCGCCGTTCTGCGGCAGGTTCGCCTTCTTCGCAGGTCCGACGCGGTGCGCCGGGCTCTGCGGCGTGCCGTGCGGAGCACCACCGTGCTGCGGCCGACCGCCGTCCCCGGGGTGCCCCGGGTGCGTTCCGGACGGCAGCGGCAGCGTGGCGTCCACCGTGTCGCCCAGCCGCCGCACGAGACCGGTCACCGGGTCGATGACGGTGCGCTCGGCGGTGGGCCGTACGGCGTCGGCGAGGTCGCCGGCCGCGGTCCGTGCCCGGCGTTCGGTCGCCGCGCCCGCCCGGGATCCTTCCCGCGTGACCGCGGTTTTGGAGTGCTCCAGGTGGTCCGGCGACGCGGTCCGGGTGGCGGCCCGGACCGGTGCCGCCGCCTCGGCCGTGGCCTCGGCGGGCGAGGCCGTCGTGCGGCCCCCGGGCACGGCCCGGACCTGCGACGACGGCTGGTCCGACGGCTGATCACCGGTCGGTGCGACGACGTTCGCCGGGGAGAGCTGACCCGGCAGCCGCGTACGGTCGTCCGCGTGGGCGCCGGGGCCGAAGGCGAAGCCGAGGGCCACGAAACCCACCAGGAAGAGCCCCGCCAGCAGCGCACGCCGCACGGCCACGGTGCGCGGCAGGCGCACGGCGGCAGACACGGCGAACACAGCGGACAACGGAGGGGGCCTTCCCAGAAGGACGGGGACACCGGGCACGGGCCACGGCGTCGCTCTCGTCACGGGTGATCAAGCGATGTCCCGATCCTTGCACGAGGGGCCAGGGCACCCGCAAGTCCCCTCGGCGCTCCTGTCACGTTCCTCCGCCATGTCCGGTATGACGTACGAACGGCTTTCGATTTACCGGGGAATGGAGGCTGAACGGGGGCGCGGCCAGGGGGATCGATACGTGTAAGGCGCGGCGTTCGGCCGGGGCTCCCACGGCCTTTCTCGATCTCCCTCGGGATCTACGCGCGTTCCTTGTGTATGTGCGCCGCGAGTTCCCTCATGCGGCGACCATGCCCACGCCGTCGGGTTCATGACAGTACGTCAATGATGAACGGAGGATAGGGCCGCGGTCAGGGGCTGGCAGCAGTATG
Source organism: Streptomyces sp. NPDC027185 (assembly GCF_055567035.1). NCBI lineage: Bacteria > Bacillati > Actinomycetota > Actinomycetes > Kitasatosporales > Streptomycetaceae > Streptomyces > Streptomyces sp. NPDC027185. Next base: position 918,430 of record NZ_JBVHRF010000002.1, read on the forward strand.
CGGACCGGAGGCCCGCAGCAGGTACGGGCCGGCCGAGGGGCGAGCGGCAACAGGCGACGGCCATCCCTCATGCACACAGGGGAATTGCCGCGCGGCAGAGGCCGTGCCGCCCGGACCGGAAACACCGAGGCCGGGTGATCCTCCCCCACAGAGGACCACCCGGCGGTTTCGGGGCGTCGGCGCGTCAGTCACGCCGACGGGAGTGCGGCGGACGCCGCCGCCGTACCGGATCGGTATGTCAGCCGGCGGGCAAGCAGATCTCGCGGCCGCTCTGGCTGGGGAAGCAGTGAGCCTCGCCCGGATCGGCGGGGAGGCGGGGGGTCTCGCCACCCTCGACCGGAAGACGGGGGACGACCTGGCCCTCGTCGCCGGACGGGAGCGACGCCCGCTTGACCACGGAGTAACCGGACGGGAGCTCCGGGTACGTGCGGCAGACCTCGCCGGGCCCGGCGTCACAGTCGCCGACCGGCGGCAGAACCACGCGGCCGCCGTCCTCGGCGGCTGCGAAGACCTGGCTGCCGATCTTGTCAGTACCCCGCCAGTCACTGTCGGCCTGGGCGGCGGTGGCGCCGAAGGCGAGCAGACCGGCTGCGGCGGCGGCCACGGCCAGGGAACGGCGAACGGGATGGCGCATGGTGACAATCCTTCGCTTCTGGAATTGACGAACTGGCCTGACCCGCCCCGCGCGGCAGAGCCCGGCGCCGACGGTTCAGGCGCACAACCGGGCTTCTCCGGCGTCCCGTTGGCGGCGGGAACCGGCGAATCCGGAGGTGCGGGGTGTGGGTGTGCCGCGCCCGCCGCGCCGCTCCCCCGGACACCGCCCGTGCGCGGACAGGGCGTACGGAACGACGGAACGGTGAGTGCTCCGCGGGAGGACAGAAACGGTCGCGGCGCGCGGGCCGCGGTTCCGCTCACGTCGTGGGCGATACGGCGACCTTGCCCGGAGCGGCGGCCGGCCGCAAGGTCCGTCCGTACGACCCGTCACCGTTGCTCCGGCATGTCGGCTATGGATAGGGGGCGCTTTTCGATTGCTGCGGCCATGACATCCGGGAACCGGTCCGGCGTACAGGCGAACGCCGGTACGCCCAGGGCCGCCAGAGCCGCCGCGTGCTCCCGGTCGTAGGCGGGCGCGCCCTCGTCGGACAGGGCGAGCAGGCAGACGAACTGCACCCCCGCCGCCTTCATCGCGGCGACCCGCCCGGTCATCCCGTCGCGGATGCCGCCCTCGTAGAGATCGCTGATGAGGACGACGACGGTGTCGGCGGGGCGGGTGATGCGGGACTGACAGTAGGCGAGCGCGCGGTTGATGTCCGTACCGCCGCCGAGTTGGGTGCCGAAGAGGACGTCCACCGGGTCGTCGATCCGGTCGGTGAGATCGACGACGGAGGTGTCGAAGACGACCAGCCGGGTGTCGAGGCTCCGCATCGAGGCGAGGACCGCGCCGAAGACCGAGGCGTGGACGACGGACGCGGCCATCGAGCCGGACTGGTCGAGGCAGAGCACCACCTCCTTCCGCGCGGACCGCGCGGCGCGGCCGTACCCGATCAGCCGTTCGGGGACGACCGTGCGGTGCTCGGGCAGGTAGTTCTTGAGATTCGCGCGGAGGGTGCGGTCCCAGTCGATGTCGCGGTGGCGGGGACGGGCGGTGCGGGCCGAGCGGTCCAGCGCGCCGGTGAGGGTGGCGCGGGTCCGTGCCGCCAGCCGTCGCTCCAGCTGTGCGACGACCTTCCGGACGACGGCCCGTGCGCTCTCCCGGGTCGTCCCGGGCATGGCTTTGCCGAGCGTCAGCAGGGTGCTGACCAGGTGGACGTCCGCCTCCACCGCTTCCAGCAGCTCCGGCTCCAGCAGCAGTGCGGACAGGCCGAGCCGGTCGATGGCGTCCCGCTGCATGAGCTGGACGACCGGGGTGGGGAAGTACCTGCGGATGTCACCGAGCCAGCGCGCCATGCCGGGCGCGGACGCGCCGAGTCCGGCGGCGCGCCGCCCGCCGGCGCCCCGTCCGGCGCCGTCCCGGTCGGCACCGCCTTGGTCGTAGAGGGCGGTGAGCGCCTCGTCCATCGCCCGGTCCTGTCCGCGCAGTTCGCGTCCGGTGCCGTCCCCCTCTCCGCCGCCGAGCACCATCCGCCAGCGCCGCAGCCGCTCGTCCGCCGGGGCGGGAGGCGCGAGCGCGGCGGGGCCGGGTGTGGTGGGGCCGAGGATGGTGGGGCTGGTGGTCGTGGCAGCCGGATCGGTGCGCTCGATGGCGTTCAACAGGCCCTCCCCAAAGGGTCGTCGGCGTACGGGGCGGAGTCGAGCAGCAGATGGAGGACGGGCAGGACGGCGGCGGCGCGGTCACGGTCGAGCCCGGGACCGAAGCCGGGGACCGGTACGGCGTCGTCCGGGCCCGTGCCGCGCCCCGGTGCTCGTGGTGCGAGGGCGGCGGGGCCCCGGCGTATCAGCTCGCCGAGGGCGCGGCGGACCCCGGGCCCGTACCCGGCGAACGTCCTGCGCAGCAGCGGCAGAACGTCCGTGAACGCCTCCGGCGGTACCCCCGTCAGCCAGTCGTCGACGAGGGCGAGCAGCCGCTCGTCGTGGACCAGCAGCATGCCGTCGCCGTCCCCGCCGCCGGCGAAGCCCTCGATCCATCCGGCGGCGTCCGCGGGAGGCGCGGCGGGCGACAGGGCGAGCCCCATCAGCCGCGCCACGCCCTCGTCACCGAGCCGCCCGTCGTCCCGCAACAGCCGCGCCGCCCGCCCCCGGAGCAGCCCCGGCACCCCCTCCCGCCCGGCGACCGCCCGCAGCGCCCGCGCCCACCGGTCACCGGGGCTCACATCGGAGGCCACACCTGGGGTGGCGGGCCCGGTGAGGGCCGGGGACGGCCCGACGGGGAGTGTGTCCGCAGTGGGCGCGAGGTCGGTGAGGGGTGCGGGCGCTCGGGTGTGTCCGGCCGCCTTCGAACTCACCTTGATATCAGCGGTGTTGAGCACTCCGTCCGTACCTGCGTGTCCGGAGGAAGCGGGTCCCGTGTTGAGGCCAGGGACCTTGGCCGACCCGTTCGAGTCGGCGCGCTCGGGTCCCTCGGGGAGTCCGGTGCCCTCGATGGCTTCGGTGCCCCTGCCCCCCTCGGGTACCTCGTCGGCTCCGGTGCCCCCGGCCCCTCCCCCGGTGGCCTCCGGACGGTTCAGCAGGGTGACCGCCCGGTGGGTGGCGTCGAGGTGGCCGCGCATCTCGGTGGCGGCGTCCGCGTCGAGGCCGGCGCAGGCGGGCGGCAGTCCGACGAAGACCCGCTCGGTCAGCCCGGCGGCCACCTCACGCAGCGCCGCGCCGTCCGTGCCGCGCACATCTCCGTAGCGGACGGCCCGGACGAGGGCGGGAAGCGCCTGGGCGAGCCGTCCGACGTCGGTGTCCAGCGCGGCGCGGTCCGCCAGCACGCGCATGACCTGCGGCAGAGCATCGGACACCCCGGCGAGCAGGCAGCTCTCGGCGACGGCGGTGACCCCGGCGAGCACGGTGGCGGCGGACGCGTCCGCCTCGGCCTTGGCGGTGGCGGCGGACCGGACGGTCGTCCCCCAGATCCCGGCCTCGGCGACCTTCACCGACAGTTCGGGCTCCCAGCGCAGCCGCCAGGTCTCACGGAACGTACCGGTGGTGGTGCGCGACCGGACCGGCTCGCCCCACGGGATGCCGAGGAGGCGCAGCCGGTGCAGCAGGCGGCTGCGCCCGGCGTCCGTCTCCTTGCGCAGGTCCAGCTCCACCTCGCGCTCGGCGGCCTCCGGCTTGAGACGCAGGGTGCGTGCGGTGCGGGTCAGATCGCGCTGCAGGGGGACGGCCGGCGCGTCGTCGGGCACCTCCCCGAGGGCGTCCCCGACGACGAGCCGGTCGTGGATCAGCGCGGCCGGGACGTCGGAGCCGTCGCCCATCACGGCGCGGATCGCGTCGGTGGTCTCGGCGAGCCCCGGGAGCGGCCTGCCGCGGACCGCGGCGAGCCCTTGGGCGAGACGTACGGCCTCGATGACGTGCGCCGGGGAGACGGCGTGGTCCTCCTCCCGGAGCAGCTCGGCGGCCCGGGTCAGCCAGCGTTCGACGGGCCGGTCGGGCGCCCGGAAGAGGTGGCCGTACCAGCCGGGTGAGGCGATACCGGCGCCGTACCCGCTGTGCCGGGAGAGGCGGCGGTGGGTCCAGGGCACCCAGGTCAGCTCGGCCTTGACCTTGGGCAGGCCGGTCAGGAGCCGGCGGTCGGCGGCCACCGTCGTGCGGCGGGTCAGCGCCGGGACGTGCCAGGCACCGCAGACCACGGCGACGCGGTCCCCGAACTCCCGCCGGGCGGCCCGGATCCGCAGCCGCATATGGGCCTCGCGGACCGGGTCGTCGGACCGCCCGCCGTCGCCGTACGTCTCGCGCAGGGCGGCCATCGCCTCGGCGACGGCGGCGAACGGTGCCAGGGCGTCCGCCTCCCCGGCGCCGTCCGCGGTGCGGTGCTCGACGACGTCCTCCCACCACGCCTCGGCATCGTCGTATCCGGCGACCCGGGCGAGTGCGCCCAGCGGATCGGTCCGGAGCGCGTCGCCGGCCGCCCCCGGGGCGGCCTCACCGCCGGTGCTCCCCTGCCCCGGGGGCCCGGGTGCGGCCGTCGCGGACGGGTCTCCGGCCGGCCCCGGCACGGCCCCCCGGGTCTCTGCGGCGTCCGGGGGCCCGCCCGGACGGTGGCCGTCCGGCGCCCGTCCGGCGGCGGGGTCCGGCCGGGCCTCGCCGCCCCGCGCCGGTACGGGCTCGGGTGCGGGCTCCGGCATCGCCAGGGAGTGGGCGGCCGGGAGGTCGATGAAGCGGACCGGCACCTGCCGTTCCAGGGCCCAGCGCAGCGCCACCCACTCCGGGGAGAACTCCGCCAGCGGCCAGAACGCCGACCGTCCCGGTGCGTCGCGGACGTGGGCGAGCAGGGCGACCGGCGGTCGCATACCGGGGTGCCCGGCGAGCGGCACCAGGGCGTCCGCCTCCGGGGGCCCCTCGATGAGCACCGCACGCGGCGCGGTCCGCTCCAGTGCGGCGCGCACCGCCCGCGCCGAACCGGGCCCGTGGTGCCGCACCCCGAGCAGCACCGGCTCCGTGGAACCGGCGGCGCCGGAGCCGCGCCCGCTCATCCGACCGGACGCCCCCGGTCCGTGGGGCCCGCTCATACCGTCACCTCCCGGCAGGCACGGTAGAAGTCCTTCCAGCCGTCCCGCTCGCGGACGACCGTCTCCAGGTACTCCTGCCAGATGACGCGGTCCGCGGCCGGATCGCGGACGACGGCGCCCAGGAGCCCGGCGGCCACATCGCCGGGGCGCAGCACACCGTCCCCGAAGTGGGCGGCCAGCGCCAGGCCGTTGGTCACCACGGAGATCGCCTCGGCCGTGGAGAGCGTCCCGGAGGGAGACTTGACCTTCGTACGGCCGTCCGCGGTCACACCGCCGCGCAGCTCCCGGAAGACGGTGACGACACGCCGGATCTCGTCCAGCCCCTCGGGGGCGGCCGGCAGGTCCAGGGAGCGGCCGAGCTGCCCGACCCGGCGGGAGACGATCTCCACCTCGGCCTCGGCGGTGGCGGGCAGCGGCAGGACGACGGTGTTGAAGCGGCGGCGCAGGGCGCTGGAGAGGTCGTTGACCCCGCGGTCGTGGTCGTTGGCCGTGGCGATGAGGTTGAAGCCGCGGACCGCCTGCACCTCCTCGCCCAGCTCCGGGACGGGCAGCGTCTTCTCGGACAGGATGGTGATCAGGGTGTCCTGCACATCGGCCGGGATACGGGTCAGCTCCTCGACACGGGCGGTCGCGCCCCGCTCCATCGCCCGCATCACCGGACCGGGCACCAGCGCCTCCCGTCCGGGGCCCTCGGCGAGGAGGCGGGCGTAGTTCCAGCCGTAGCGGATCGCCTCCTCCGGGGTGCCGGCGGTGCCCTGGACGAGCAGGGTGGAATCGCCGCTGACCGCGGCGGCCAGATGCTCCGACATCCAGGTCTTCGCGGTCCCCGGCACTCCCAGCAGGAGCAGTGCGCGGTCCGTGGCCAGCGTCGTCACCGCCACCTCCACGATGCGGCGCGGGCCGACGTACTTCGGTGTGACGACCGTGCCGTCGGCAAGCGTGCCGCCGAGGAGGTATGTCGCCACCGCCCACGGCGACAGTCGCCAGCGCTCCGGCCGCGGGCGGTCGTCGGCGGCGGCCAGCGCGGCGAGTTCGTCCGCGAAGGTCTCCTCCGCGTGCGGCCGCAGCACCTCTCCCCCGCCGTCCGCCGCGCGCCCGCCCGCCCGCTCACGCGGTGTCGCGCGCCCCCCGCCGGCTTCCGGCGCCGCCGCTGCTTCCGCCGTCTTCCACCCGTCCGCGGACATGGCTCCCCCTCATCGAACGAACTGCCACCGACGCCCGGCAGGCCGTCGGCCGCTTGCTGGATCCCACTCTGCACCCGACCACTGACAACGCCCCTGAAACCGCTATTGACCTGCGCTTTCCCACGCTGTCCGGCCGATTGTCAGTGGTCGGCCGTAGCGTCGGTGACATGAATCAGCAGGGGGAACGCTGGACGGCGGAGCAGGTGCTCGCGCTCGCGCCTGACGCGACATCACGCAAGGTGGGCGGCAGGCTCGCCGGGCCCGGTCCGTGGTCGGGAGCGGGCACCGGCGGCGACGCGGTATGGGGCCTGTGCGAGGGCAGCGGTCCGGCGCCGTACCGAGCCGTCGTGGACCTCACCGGCCCGGCGTACCGGTGCAGTTGCCCGAGCCGTAAGTTCCCGTGCAAGCACGCGCTGGGGCTGCTGCTGCTCTGGTCCGCCGGGAGCGGAACGGTCCCGGCCGGTACACCGCCGCCCTGGGCGGAGGAGTGGCTGACCGGCCGCCGGGAGCCGGCCGACCGCCGGGCGGCCGCACCGCCGGGCGGCGAGAAGCCGTTGCGCACGTCCGACGGTACGGAGTCCGCTCGGCGCGCGGCACGGCGGGCGGCCCGGATCGCGGCGGGCGCGACGGAGTTGGAGCAGCGCCTGGAGGACCTGCTGAGCACGGGGCTCGCCGCCACGGAGGACGCCGGCCACACCTCCTGGGAGGAGACCGCCGCCCGCATGGTGGACGCCCAGGCTCCAGGACTCGCCGCTATCGTGAGGGAGTTGGGCACCCTGCCGCACTCGGGTGGCGACTGGCCGTCGCGCCTGCTGGAGGAGTCCGCCCTGCTCCACCTCCTCGACCAGGGGTTTCTCGCCGTCGAGCGGCTGCCGCCGCCGCTCGCCGCGACGGTCCGGGCCCGTGTGGGCCTGACGACGAGCACCGCCGAGCTGCTGACCGGTCCCGAGGCCGCGCCGGTGCGCGACCGCTGGCTGGTGCTGTCCCAACAGGACACCGACGAGGGCAGGTTGACTGCCCGCCGCATCCATCTGCGGGGCGAGCGGACCGGCCGGATGGCACTCCTCCTCTCCTTCTCCGGCGGTGGCCGCCCTCTGGAGCCGACGCTCCCGCCCGGACTGCTGCTCGACGCCGACCTCGCCTTCCACCCGGGGTCCCGACCTCTGCGGGCCGTCCTGGGAGAACACCACGCACCACCGTTCCCGGGGACGGTGCCGCCGGGGTGCGGTGTCGACGCCGCACTGTGCGCGTACGGCGAGGCGCTCCGCGACGACCCCTGGCTGGGCTCCTGGCCGGTGGTGCTCGCGGACGTCGTACCGGTTCCCGTGGACGACGGGGCGGGGTGGCAACTGGCCGACGCGGACGGCGAATCCGCGCTGCCGCTGGACCCGCGCGGCCTGCGCCGACCGGGCCTGTGGCGGCTGGCCGCGATATCCGGCGGCCGCCCCCTCACGGTCTTCGGCACCTGCGGCCACCGCGGCTTCCTCCCCCTGACCACCTGGGACCCGACCCCGGTCTCCCTGTGACCAGGAGGGCTCGGCGGAGCGGGCCGCGAATAGCGCGGCCGGGTCGCCCGGAGCAGGCTCGCTGTGCCGAACCGGGCGGTACACAGGGCTCCTGGGTGCCCGGAGTGCGCATGTCCGGGCCGTCCCCGGCTCGGGCGGTCCCGGGCCGAGGGCTCGCGGACCAGAAGCCTCGCGGGCCGGACAGGCCCGGACAGGCGGCCCGGACACCTGAAACTCCCTGCGCTCAGAGGCTCCTGCGCTCGGGCGGCCCCCGTACGGAGGGCTCGCCAGCCGGAGCCTCACCGGCCGGGCCCTCCCGGGCCCAGGCCGACCCGAGCCAGGACTCCTGCCCCAGGCACCCCTGGGCCGGGCCTCTCACCCCGAAGCCGCGCCGAACCCTCGCAACCTCGCCGCCCCGCCCCGTCGCCCCACCCGACCGAGCAGTACGAGCCCGGGACGGCCTGAGCACCCGCCCCCCGAACTCCGACCTCCTGACCCCACCTGACCCGTACGCCGGAAGGACCCCGTACCCGCACACCGCCAGGAATCCACCGGACGGTCGGCCCCGCCCCGGCCCCTGCGCCCATCTGACAGCTCCAGCCCCACACCCTCACCCGACGACTCCTGGAGTACGGCATGACACCCACCGATTCCGGTTCTTCGTCCGCACCGACCGCCCCTGGCCCCGCCCCCGGATCGAGGCCCCGAGGAATCCCACCGGAGCGCGACGGAGCCGCCGCCACCAGCGTGGACGCACCGCCTTCGACCGGCACCTCCACCACCGCCGGGCCTGCCGCTCCTCCGCCCCCGGCCGCCCCGTGGTCCGCCCTGGTGAGCGCGGCGTTGCTGGGGACGGAGCGGCGGACACCGCCCGTGGCGGTGCGGCCCGGACGGAGTGCGGCCGCGGCGCTGCTGGACGCGGCGGCCGTCAGCACGGTGCGCCGCCGCGCCGCCCTGCGGCCCGCGCCCGCGGCCGACCGCCCCGCACCCGCCCCGGACGACCCGCGGCCGGTGATACCGCCGGCCGCCCGCCGCCGTCTGGCACTGCTGCTCGCGGACCGCGGCCATACGGGCGGGAACAACCGCCGCGGCACCGCGCCCGACCTCACCGAGTTGCTGCCCCAGTGGCTGGCCGCCGCCGGAGCCCGCGGCTACCGCGCCCCCGAGGCGCTGCTGCCCGCCCTGCTCGACGCCGCCCGCGCCCGGACCGACCTGCGTCCGGCGGCACTGGCGCTGGCCGGTCCGCGGGCCCGCTGGCTGGCGGAGCTGAACAGCCAATGGAAGTTCGCGCTCCGTGGCACCGGTGCCCGTGCGACGCCGGGGACGGACGCCCCCGACGCGGTGCGGCGCCTGTGGGAGGAAGGGCTGTTCGCGGAGCGGGTGGCCCTACTGGCCTCGGTGCGGCGGAACGCGCCGGACGCCGGCCGGGAGCTGCTGGCCGGCAGCTGGTCGGCGGAGCACGCCGAGGACCGGCTGCTGTTCCTCGACACCCTGCGCGAGGGCCTCTCGCCCGCCGACGAGCCTTTCCTGGAAGGGGCGTTGTCCGACCGCAGCCGCACCGTCCGCGCCACCGCCGCCGAACTCCTCTCCACGCTGCCCGGGTCCGCGTTCGCCGCGCGGATGGCGGCCCGCGCCCACGCCTGTGTCGCCCTCTCCCCGGGGGCGGCCCCCCGTGCGGCCCGTCGCGGACGGTCCGGTCCGGTCCTCGTCGTGACGCCGCCGGGCAGCTGCGACGAGGGCATGCGACGCGACGGAGTGGCCGTCAAGGCTCCCGCGGGGCGTGGCGAACGCGCCTGGTGGCTGGGGCAGCTGGTCGAATCGGCGCCACTCCACCGCTGGTCCGAGCGGTTCGGCGGGCGTACTCCGCAGGAGATCGCCGCCCTCCCGGTGGCGGACGGCTGGCGCACCGAACTGCACGACGCGTGGTGCCGCGCGGCGGTCCGGCAACGGAACGCCGCCTGGGCGCGGGCCCTGCTGGGCGCTCCGGGGGCGGCGCCCGAGGACCCCGGGGGCGCGCCGTGCGGCTCGTCCCGCGACACGGCGAAACTGCTGACCGTCCTGCCACCGGAGGAACGCGCCCGCTGGGTGGCGGGGTTCATCGCGGCGCACGGTCTGGCCGACGCGTTCCGGATGCTGGGGGTCTGCGCGGTGCCGTGGTCCGAGCCGCTGGGCCGGGCGGTCGTCGACGCCCTGGACATCGCCCGGGACGCGGGCAGCTACCCCTGGAGTTTCAGCGGGGTGATGGGCCTGGCCGAACGCTGTCTGGACCCGTCAGCCGCGGACCGGCTCGACATGCTGACCGCGGTCACCGACGAGCCCGAGGGCGCGTCCCCCGGCTCCGGGGGCTACTGGGCCGAGGCGTTCCAACGCCTCGTCGGCACCCTCCGCCTGCGCGCCACCATGCTCGCCGAACTCACCGACGCCTCCGGCACCGACGCCGCTCCCGGCCACACGCCCGCGCCCGCGGCGCCCGCTCCCGGCCCGGCGCCCGCCACCACTGCCGCGCCTCGAACGGAGTGACCCGATGGCGGAAGCCTCAGCTCCCCGCGCCGTACCCCGCCGCCCGTCGTCGGGGCACGGCGTGCCGCCCGGCAGCGGGCCGTCATCAGGGCGCGAGCCCCCGGACCGGCCCGCTCCGCCGGCCCTCTCAGGCCGACAGGGAGCGGACGTTCGCGGTCACCCACTCCACGATCGCGGTGGTGGTGGCGCCCGGGGTGAAGATCTCCGCGACGCCCTGTTCCTTCAGCGGTGCGATGTCCGCCTCCGGGATGATGCCGCCGCCGAAGACCTTGATGTCGTCCGCGTCGCGCTCCTTGAGCAGCGCGATCACCTTGGCGAAGAGGGTGTTGTGGGCGCCGGAGAGGATCGACAGGCCGATGGCGTCGGCGTCCTCCTGGATGGCCGTGTCGACGATCTGTTCCGGGGTCTGGTGCAGCCCGGTGTAGATGACCTCCATACCGGCGTCGCGGAGCGCCCGCGCGATGACCTTGGCTCCCCGGTCGTGCCCGTCCAGCCCCGGCTTGGCCACCACGACGCGGATCGGGCCCTGCGTACCGGCCGCGCCCCGGCCGTGCGCCTGCGCCTCGTCATGCCGTGCCACACCCATAACCGCCTCCAAGTCATGCACGGCACGTCGTGTGTGCCGCCGAGCCGACAACCGATCGTGCGACCGTCCGGTCCGGCGGCCACAGGTGAACGAACGTTATCCCCAGCATCGCGTACCCCGCGGCCCCGTGACATGCGGGGAGGGGGAAATCACACGGCGCGCGCCCCTGCCCCGCCACACCTCCTGGCCCCGCGCCCCGCGCCGGACCGCTTCCGGGCCGGAGCGCCCCCGAGGGCACCTGCCCCGCCGGACCTCCCGACGACAACCGCGCACCCACCGGAACATCCACCGGAATTCGCCCGATATTCATGACGCCATTCGTTCGCGCCGCCCGCATTCCGCCCACAGCGCCCCTTCCGGAACCATCCGACACCGGGAAAAGATCGATATCAAGCCATCCCTCGCCATTCCGTGGCGCGAATCCCCGTATTCGACGGCGGCCCGGACGCCACGCCCGGCATCCACCGGACACGTCAAGGGAATTCCGGCCTCGCGGGCCCGGCCGGGGCGCGCCCCGCCGGTCGGTCGCGCCCCCGTACCGACCGGGCGGAGGCAACGGGAGCAGGCGGGGATGCCACCGAAAGGCGGCCAAATGCCCGGCCCGGGTCACGCCGAAACCTGAGGAAGATTGTCGGCGTCGCGTACCGCCGGGTACAGTCGCCGCTAATTCTCCTGCTGCCGAGGCGAAAGAGAAGCTGGTGGTGAACGACCGTCACCCGTCGGAGGTTCCGCTCCCGACAGGCCCCGCTCCCGACGCCTCGTACGGGCACTCCCCCGCGTACGACACCTATGGGCAGCACGCCGCGGCCGGTTACCCCGCGTACGACGCCGCCGATCCGCTCTTCGGTTCCCTGCCCGGCGGCTACGACATCGGGCAGTACCCGGCGACCGGTTACGGCAACGAGCCGTACGGCGCCGCCTACGACTCCGGCACCTACACCGCGTCGTACGGCGCCGGCGCCCCTGACACCGGTTCCTACGACACCGGCGCGTACGGCACGGCCGGGTACGACACCGGCACGCACCAGGCCATGACGTACGGCACCGGCTACGGCCCGGACACGCAGGGCGGTGCCTACGACCCGTACGCCCACACCGGCCACGAGCCCCCCGGCGCCCACGCCTACGGCTACGGCGACGGGTACGGCCAGGACACCGGCGCCTACCCGACCGGTGCGCACACCACCTACGCCACCGGCGCCTACGACGCGAGCGGGTTCGGGCAGGACACCGCCACCGGCGCGTACGGCTACGGCGACCCCCTCGGTAGCGGCTCCTTCGACGGACAGGCCGCCGGGTACGACGACCGGACGGCGTACGGCACCGGCGGTTACGAGGCGGCGACCGCCACGCTCGTGCAGCCGGCCGTCACCGAGGACGCCGGGCACGACGCGTCCGGGCACGACGCCACCGCCGTGTGGCCCGCGATCGACCAGGCGGCCACCGCGATCATCCCGGCCCAGGGCGGTCCCCCGGCCGAGGACGCCCTGCCGCACGAACCCGCCGAACCGCCGCGGCCCGAGGCCGGATCCCCGGGAGCCGGTTCGGGTGCGCGCGCCGCGGCGGTCGCCGACGCGATGACCCAGGCGGTTCCGGTCGTCCCGTCCGGCCCCGCCGACGACGCCCCCGGTCACGGCCGGGCCGCCGCCTTGGCCGTGCGGGGCCGGGGCCGCCGCCGCACGGCCAAGCGGTCCGCGCTGCTGACCATCGCGGTGCCCTCCGTCGCCGCCCTCGGTGTCTGCGCCGCCGCGGCGGCCACCGTCGGCAGCTTCGGCGGCGACGAGAAGGACGAGGCGGCGCAGGCCGCCCCGGAGGCCGGCGGCGTCAAGCCGTCGGCGGCCAACAGCAAGCTCGACACCCAGCTCGCGGGACTCAGCGCCGGCGCCGACGACTTCGCCGACCGGGCGAGCCGTACCCAGGAGCGCCTCGACCTCAAGGCCCGGCAGGCCGCCGAGAAGAAGCGCAAGGAGGAAGAGGCGCGGCGCAAGGAGGCCGCGCGCCCGAAGTTCCTGCTGCCGGTCGCGCAGCACGGGCTGAGCGCCCTCTTCGGCCAGGCGGGCGTCAACTGGATGTCCGTGCACACCGGCATCGACTTCCCCGTGCAGTACGGCACGCCCGTCATGGCCGCGACCGACGGCACCGTCCGCACCCAGTGGAACTCCGCCTACGGCAACATGGCGATCGTGACGGCGCCCGACGGCACGGAGACGTGGTACTGCCACCTCAGCAGCACCAAGATCCGCTCCGGTTCGGTCAAGGCGGGGGACCAGATCGCGTACTCGGGCAGCTCCGGCAACTCCACCGGACCGCATCTGCACTTCGAGGTGCGGCCGGGCGGCGGCTCGCCGATCAACCCGCTGCCGTGGCTGCAGAGCCACGGCCTCAACCCCAACTGACGTCCGGCGCCCGAAGTCCGGCAGGCGTCCTTGCGGCGGCCCGGCCCCTGACGGGCCGGGCCTTTTCACGGCTTCCGGGCGCTCACAACTTCTCGACCGGTGCGTACCGCAGCAGCAGCCGCTTGGGCTTCTCACCGCCGAAGTCGATGGTCGCCTCGGCGTTGTCCCCGCTGCCCTTGACGCCGGTGACCGTGCCGAGGCCGAAGCTGTCGTGGGTGACGCGGTCGCCGACGGCGAGCGCCACCACCGGGCGGTCGTTGCCCCGCCGGGTGGCGAACCCGCTCGGACCGCTCTTGGCCCGCGACGGGGTGAACCCGGAGCTGATCCCGCCGCCGCTGCCGGAGGAGCGCAGCTGGCCCATGGTCGCGGACGGGGTCGCCGGGCCGGTGCGCCGCCAGTCGACGTACGCGGCGGGGATCTCCTCCAGGAACCGCGACGGCGGGTTGTACGACGGCTGGCCCCAGGCGCTGCGCATCGTGGAGCGGGTGAGGTAGAGCCGCTCGCGGGCGCGGGTGATGCCGACGTAGGCGAGGCGGCGCTCCTCCTCCAGCTCCTTGGTCTGGCCGAGGGCGCGCATGTGCGGGAAGACGCCGTCCTCCATGCCGGTCAGGAAGACGACCGGGAACTCCAGGCCCTTGGCGGTGTGCAGGGTCATGAGGGTGACGACGCCACTGCCGTCCTCGTCCTCGTCGGGGATCTGGTCGGAGTCGGCGACCAGCGCGACCTGCTCCAGGAAGTCGGCGAGGGTGCCGCCGGAGACGGGCTCGTCCGCGTCCGCCTCCTCGGCGGCGGGGCCGGCCACCCGGTCCTGCTCGAACTCCAGGGCCACGGCGGCGAGTTCCTGGAGGTTCTCGATCCGGGTCTCGTCCTGCGGGTCGGTGGAGGACTGCAGCTCGGCGAGGTAGCCGGTGCGCTCCAGAACCGCTTCCAGGACGGTGGCCGGGCCGGCACCGGATTCGACGACGGTGCGCAGCTCTTCCATCAGGGTGTTGAAGCGCCGGACGGCGTTGGCGGAGCGGGCGGCCATGCCGTACGCCTCGTCGACGCGGCGCAGCGCCTGCGGGAAGCTGATCTTCTCGCGGAGCGCCAGGGCGTCGATCATCGCCTCGGCGCGGTCGCCGATACCGCGCTTGGGGACGTTGAGGATCCGGCGGAGCGGGACGGTGTCCTCCGGATTGGCGAGCACGCGCAGGTACGCGAGGATGTCGCGGACCTCCTTGCGCTCGTAGAAGCGGACGCCGCCGACGACCTTGTAGGGCAGCCCGACGCGGATGAGGATTTCCTCGAAGACGCGGGACTGGGCGTTGGTGCGGTAGAAGATCGCGACGTCCCCGGCGCGGGCGTCCCCGGCGTCGGTGAGGCGGTCGATCTCGTCGGCGACGAACTGCGCCTCGTCGTGCTCGGTGTCGGAGACGTAGCCGGTGATGCGGGGGCCCTCGCCCGCTTCGGTCCAGAGGTTCTTGGGGCGGCGGTTCTCGTTGCGCTCGATGACGGCGTTGGCGGCGGAGAGGATCGTCTGGGTGGAGCGGTAGTTCTGCTCCAGCAGGATCGTCGTGGCGTCCGGGTAGTCCTCCTCGAACTGGAGGATGTTGCGGATCGTGGCGCCGCGGAAGGCGTAGATCGACTGGTCGGCGTCACCGACGACGCACAGCTCGGCGGCGGATTCGGCCGGGCCGACCAGCTCGCGGACGAGGGTGTACTGCGCGTGGTTGGTGTCCTGGTACTCGTCGACCATGACGTGGCGGAAGCGGCGGCGGTAGTGGGCCGCGACGTCCGGGAACGCCTGGAGGAGGTTGACGGTCGTCATGATGATGTCGTCGAAGTCCAAGGCGTTGGCCTCGCGCAGCCGCGCCTGGTAGAGGGCGTACGCCTGGGCCAGGGTCTTCTCGAATCCGTCGGCCGCCTGCCCGGCGAAGGTCTCCTCGTCGATGAGCTCGTTCTTGAGGTTGGAGACCTTGGCGCTGAAGGACTTGGGCGGGAACCGCTTGGGGTCGAGATCGAGATCGCGGCAGACCAGGGCCATCAGGCGCTTGGAGTCGGCGGCGTCGTAGATCGAGAACGACGAGGTGAAGCCGAGGTGCTTGGACTCGCGGCGCAGGATGCGGACGCAGGCGCTGTGGAAGGTGGAGACCCACATGGCGTTCGCCCGGGGGCCGACCAGCTCCTCGACGCGCTCCTTCATCTCACCGGCGGCCTTGTTGGTGAAGGTGATCGCGAGGATCTGGCCGGGGTGCACGCCGCGGGCGGCGAGCAGATGGGCGATGCGGTGGGTGAGCACCCGGGTCTTGCCGGAACCGGCTCCGGCGACGATCAGCAGCGGGCCGCCGGAGTGCACCACGGCGGCCTTCTGGGCGTCGTTGAGCCCTTCCAGGAGCGCGGCCGGATCGACGGCGGGGCGGGCGGCGCCGTCGCGGTAGTGCGCGTCCCGGGGCACGGGCGCGTCGAACTTCCCGCTGAAGAGGTCGTGCGGGACCTCCTCCGGGGCCGGGCCGTGCTCGTCCTCGGGGGGCGGCGGGGGCTCCTCGTCCTTGGGGGCGAGGTCCGCCAGGAAGCTGTCGTCAAAGAGGCTGCTCATCGCCCACCGAGTCTAGGCCGCCCCACTGACAGTCGGGGCCGGAGCCGGGGAAAGGCCGGAAGGAGGGGGGTTCCGTCCCCAGCTCCCATGATTCCGGCATTCGGCGCAGATGCCCCGCCCTGCCCACGCGATCGTCACTTCATGCACACAGGTCACGAAAAGGTTTCGGGCAATTCGAACATCTGCCTTCACAGGAGCCACACGAGTTGGCTAGGTTCACGCTCGGGCAGCCCGCGTCCCGCGGCCGACAGCGTCCGCACGGGCCGCCTCCGCCGAGTCCGGCCCTGCCCCACGGCACCCGGAGCCGGGGACCCACCAGCACCACCGGGGTGAATCGACCGGTACGGCCGCCGCGCGCGGACGCACCGGCCGTAGGGCAAGCCTTCCGTTGTGACACCGCCCGAACCCGACAGCTAACCCGGTAGGCGGTCCACGGAAGGAGTCGCCGGCCTTGCCGTCGCACCGCAAGCCGCGCACCCGCGCCCTCACCTCGCCCGGCAGCCGCCGGACGGCCGCCGGGCTGACGACCGCGGCGTTCGCCACCGTCACCCTGCTGTCGCAGTCCGCCGAGGCGGCCCCCCGGGCCCCGAAGCCGACCGTCGAAGAGGTCAAGAAGAAGGTCGATGCCCTCTACCACCAGGCGGAGGTCGCGACCCAGAAGTACAACGCCGTCAAGGAGCGCGTCGACGCGCGGCGGGCGGAGGTCAGCGACCTCCAGGACGCCGCCGCCCGCCGCACCGGAAAGCTCAACGAAGCCCGCCGTGAGCTGGGCACCTTCGCCGCCGCGCAGTACCGCAGCGGCGGGATGAGCACCACGGCGCAGCTGATGTTCGCCAAGGATCCGCAGCAGTTCGCCGACCGCAGCCACCTCATGGAGCGGCTGACCGGCCGGCAGCAGCAGGCCGTCGACGCCTATCAGGAGCAGCAGGCGGCCGCCGCCCACCAGCGGGCCGAGGCGACCCGCAGCCTGGAGCGCCTCCAGGAGTCGCAGAGCGAGCTGGCCGGCTCCAAGCGGACGGTCCAGGGCAAGCTGGCCGAGGCCCGGCAGCTGCTCGCCGACCTGACCGCCCAGGAGAAGGCGCGTCTGGCGGAGCTGGAGCGCAAGAAGGAGGAGGCGGCCCGCCGCAAGGCCGAGGAGGAGGCCCGCAAGCAGCGCGAGCAGCCCGGTGGCGGCGGTACGGACACCGGCTCCCCCGGGACGACCGACCCGGGCCAGGGCGGCGGACCGGCCGACGGCTCGTACCGTACGAAGGCCGCGAAGGCGCTCGCGTTCGCCCGCGCGCAGATGGGCAAGCCGTACGTCTGGGGCGCCACCGGACCCAATTCCTACGACTGCTCCGGGCTGACGCAGGCCGCGTGGAAGGCCGCCGGGGTGGACCTGCCGCGGACGACCTGGGAGCAGGTGAAGTTCGGCCAGCGCGTCGCCACCAAGGATCTCGCCCCCGGTGACCTGGTGTTCTTCTACAACGACATCAGCCATGTCGGGATGTACATCGGCGACGGCAAGATGATCCACGCCCCGAAGCCGGGCGCGAGCGTCCGCGTCGAGTCGATCTACTACATGCCGGTCTACGGGAGCGTCCGCCCGGCGTGACACCCCGCCGGGGCCGTGTGACCGCCCCGGAGAACGGCACCGGCCCGGCCCCTTCGGACAGGGGCCGGGCCGGTGGCGTACGCGGGGTGCGCCGGGAGCGCGGGGGCTTCGCCGCGCGCCCCTGGGCGGGGGTCAGACCCAGAGCACCGCGATGAAGATGTTGACCATGGTGAGCAGGCCGACCGTGCCGAACAGCGGCTTGGCGACGCTCTCCTCGTCCCGCTTGACGTAGACCAGCCCCAGGATGACGACCAGGACGGCCAGCTTGATGCCGATCTTGATGTTGTCGACCGGGCTGCCCTGGGCCTGGTTCAGGCCGACCAGCGCGATGCCGGTGACCAGCATCGTCAGCGCACCGTGCAGCATCGCCGGCACGAACCGGGCGGTGCCCGCGCTCATCGCCTTCATCTGCGTCAGAAAGCCTCCCAGCAGGGAGGCGATTCCGATGATGTGCAGACCGACGAAGATATTGATTACTACGTCCATAGTGCGGATCGTAACGGTCTCCCCCATACCCCCTTCCGGGGGCCTCGTCGCGGCCGTTCCCGGCCTGTTCCCGCCCTGTTCCCGTCCTGTCCGGAACGCGGTGGCCGCTCCTCGGGCGCGCCGCACGGAGGTGAGGGAAGGCGGGTGCGCCACTTCGCGGGGCCCGGTCGGTGCCGCCGACCGGGCCCGTCCCGTACGGGTTGCCAGGTCCGGGTGCACGGGGTGCGGGCGGCGGGGCCGGCGGCGCGGCAGGCCGGACGACCGGCACGGGCGCTCCGCGCGGCCCGGTGCGTCAGGCCCTGATCTGTCCGCTCAGCCAGCGGAAGACCTCGGGGACCTGCTGGCGCCAGACCGCGGTGGTGTGGCCGCCGGCGTCCCTGCCGATCCGCCGTACGGTCACCGTGGTCGGCCGCCGGGCCTCCCGCTGGAGCCCGAGGCCGGCCTCGTAGCCGTCGCCGGGGGCGCCGGAGAGGAAGAGCGCGGTGTGCGGCGGGCGGCCTGCGGCGTTCGCCTCCCGCAGTTCGTGCAGCGGGTTGCTCTCGATCCGCAGCTTCGGGTCCTTGCCGGCGAGTGAGGTGGCCTCGCCCGCCGGGTCGTTGTATCCGGACATGCTGACCGCCGCGTGGTAGCGGTCCGGGTGGGCCAGGGCGAGCCTGGTCGCGCAGTGCGCCCCGGCGGAGTACCCGGCCAGGGCCCAGGAGCCGGGGCGGTCCCCGGCCCGGAAGGTGTTGATGACCATCTGGCGCACATCGACGGTCAGCCAGCTGTCGGCGTTGACCTTCCCGGGGATGTTCACGCAGCCCGTGTCGGCGCCCCGGTAGATGTTGGTACGCGGCGCGACCAGGATGAACGGTTCGATCTCCCCGCGCTCCATCATCGGCTGGAGCTGCCGCGCCACGCCCAGCGTGCCGAGCCAGGACTTGGCCGACCCGGGGTAGCCGGGCAGCAGCTCGACCACCGGGAACTTCTTCGTGCGGTACGCCGGATCGTGGTACTGCGGCGGCAGCCAGACGTACACCTCGCCGCTGACACCGGAGATACGGCCCTGGAGCTCCGTCATCTGCACGCCGGGTCCGACCACCGGATCGTCGGCGGGACGGAACGGCTGGGCCCGGCGGGGCTCGTCGGATATCTGGAGGCCGCCCATCCCGTCGGGCCCGAGGTCGTGGGCCGCCTCGATGTGGCTCCCGGTGCCGAGGAGGTCGTCCCAGGTGTCGTAGAGGTTGTTGGCGTTGTTGACCAGCACGAAGACCACGGTGATGGCGGTGGCCTGCGCGAACAGCAGCATGGCCAGCCGGACGGCGCCGCGCACCAGACGCGGCCCCGCTATCCGGCTCCACAGCGCCAGCGGCACGACGATGGCGACGACCAGCAGCAGAAGCGAGGTGAGGAAGAAGGGCGTGCCCGTCAGGCTCATCGGGATCTCGCTTCCAGGACGTGTACGGCGTGTACGGGTCGACGGGGTGGTGGCCGCGCCGACGGCAGCAGGCTCTCCGCGCCTTTAGATGGCGTTCCACGACGTCCTGGTTGCTCCTTTTCGCTAGCTTCTTTCCTCCTTTTGTCAGAGTTTTTACCGATAGATCCCTGGTATGTGACGCGAACCTCTCCGGCGGCGGACCGGATCCTTCCGGCAACGCGCCGGATGCCGCCGGGCGGTGGCGCCCGGCCCGGCCGGCCGCCCGTCAGCCCCGCCGCCGTGTCACACCAGGCGGCGGGCGGCGGCCCAGCGGGTCAGTTCATGACGGTTGGAGAGCTGGAGCTTGCGCAGCACCGCGGAGACATGGGACTCCACGGTCTTCACCGAGATGAAGAGCTGCTTGGCGATCTCCTTGTACGCGTACCCGCGGGCGATCAGCCGCAGCACCTCGCGCTCCCGCTGGGTGAGGCGGTCCAGATCCTCGTCCACCGGTGGGGCATCCGTCGAGGCGAACGCGTCGAGTACGAATCCGGCGAGCCGGGGTGAGAACACCGCGTCCCCGTCGGCCACCCGGAAGATCGCGCCGACCAGGTCCTTCCCTGTGATCGTCTTGGTGACGTAGCCGCGTGCGCCTCCCCGGATGACGCCGATGACGTCCTCGGCGGCGTCGGAGACCGACAGCGCCAGGAAGCGGACCGGCCGCTCCGGGTCGGCCATCTGCGTCGCGCTGCGCCGCAGCACCTCCACCCCGCCGCCACCGGGCAGATGGACGTCGAGCAGGACGACCTCGGGGCGGGTGGCGGTGATGACCGTGATCGCCTGATCGACGTCGGCCGCCTCGCCGACCACCTCGACACCGGTCCGCTCCGTCACCCCGATCTCCGCCTGGACACCGGTCCGGAACATCCGGTGGTCGTCGACGAGCACCACCCGTACGGTGCGCTCCCCGTCCGCTCCCCCGGTGGCCGGGTCACCGTCCGCCGGCCCCAGGGTCGCGGGCCCGGCGGCCTCCGCGGTGCCGTGGGCGGCCGGTGTGCCGGTGCCGACCGGTGTGCTCCGGGGAGCGTCGTCGCTGCTCACGCCCTGCTGTGCGCCGTCGCTGTGCATGTGTTTCATCCGTCCCTCGTGGTCTGCGTCGTCATCATCGCGCGGTGCGGCGAGCCGTGTCGCCACCGCGTATACGGCGCCCGGAGGGCGCGGCGGTGGGTGTGGGGGTGCAGGTGGATGCGGTCGTGGGAGTGGGCGTGGGGGTGGTCGTCGGGAAGGGGGCGGGGACGGCGGCGGGCCGGGACGCGGGAGCGGTCATTCGGCGCGCTCCATCTCCAGCTCGACCTCGGTGCCGCCACCGGGCACGGACCGCAACCGGGCGGTGCCGCCATGGCGTTCCATCCGCCCGATGATGGACTCGCGGACCCCCATCCGGTCCTCGGGCACCGCGTCCGGATCGAAGCCCGGCCCCCGGTCGCGTACGGAGACGAAGACGGTGCGCCCCTCCACCTCGGCGAAGACCTGCACCGGCCCACCCTCACCGCCGTACTTCGCGGCGTTGACCATCGCCTCGCGGGCGGCCTTCATCTGCGCGCCCAGCGCCTCGTCCAGCGGGCAGTCGCCGACGATCACGACCTCGATCGGTACGCCGTGGTGGTCCTCGACCTCGGCCGCCGCCGTCCGCACCGCGTCGGCGAGGGTGGCGGGCTCCTCGTCCTCCTCCTTGGTGCGGCTCTCGGGCCGGTACAGCCAGGCCCGCAGCTCCCGTTCCTGGGCGCGGGCGAGCCGGGCGACCTCGCGGGGGTCGTCGGCGCTGCGCTGGATGAGGGTGAGGGTGTGCAGCACGGAGTCGTGGACGTGGGCGGCGACCTCGGCCCGCTCCTGCGCGCGGATACGCATCAGCCGCTCCTCGGACAGGTCCTGGACCAGACGGACGAGATAGGGGCCGGCGAGCAGGGCGATACCGACGAGGACGGCCAGTGCGGCCTGGAGCACCGAGCCGAGGTGGCCCACCGAGCCCTGGAGCACGACGATGCCGGTCACCCCGACGCCGACGAGCGCCACTCCGGCCGCACCGCGCAGCACCGGCAGGACGCCCTTGCGGCGGCCCAGCTCCAGCCACTGCGCGCGGCGCGCGTTGTCGGCCTGCCGCCAGACGAGGGCGACCCCCGCGGCTATCAGCAGCACCGGCCACAGATAGCCACTGCCGATCCCCAGCTGGAACCGGGAGGCGACGAACGCGGACCCGGCCAGCAGCGCGATCAACGCGATGACCTGGCCCGCATCGGGTCTGCGGACGGCGGGGCGACGGGCGCCGTCCGCGGCGCTCCGGCGCTCCTCCACCCCGCCGACGCCGAGCGGGACGAAGAACCAGAACGCGGCGTAGAGCAGCGCGCCCATGCCTTCGGCGAGGAACAGCGCGACGAAGACGACCCGGACCCAGGAGACGGGGAGACCGAGATGGCCCGCGAGTCCGCGCGCGACGCCGCCGAGCAGCCGCCCGTCGGCGCTGCGGTAGAGCTTGCGCACGGGCGGCTCGTCGTATTCCTGCGCGGACGCGTGGTGCGCTCCGGCGCGCGGCGGGGCTGTGGTCATGCACCGATCGTCACACGCGGCAGGTCCGGGGACATCAGGGTGGACCCTGAGGTGATCCCTGAGATTTCCGGGGGTTTCGGCGCCCGCGCGGCACGGACGGACTCCGCCGGTGCGGGGCGTTCACGCGGCGCCGTACGAGGGGCGGCGGGTGCGGGCGTGGGCCGGCCGGAGGTACGGCCGGGATCCGGCCGCACGGCGGCCGAGGAGGAAGGCGGCGGTGCCGCCCGGCGGGTCCGAGGGGCGCGCCGCGGGTCAGCCGTCCCCGCGCTTGCGGAAGCCGTCCTTCACCTTGGAGAAGAGGTCGCGGTAGGTGGCCCAGTCGGCGCTCGGCGCGGAGACGTAGATGGCGTACTCCTTCTCGCCCTCGCGGCCGAATCCGAGGTCGATACCGCGGTACTCCCGCACCCGGCCCTGGAAGGTGAACTCCCAGATGGCGGCCGGGTCATTCTGGTACATCGTGTCCTGCAGCCGCTTGCGCGAGTAGCTCGGGTACTGCTTCTGCAGATCGCTCTCGACCTGCTTGAAGTGCGCCACCTGGTCGCCGGACGAGAAATCCAGGACGCTGATCGTCAGCTGGGCGAGCGACTCCTGGGAGATGTAGACGATCTGCCGGCCGCCGTCGTTGACCTGCCGCTTCCAGCCGTCCGGCACCGGATAGGAGACGCCGAGCTGCCGCTCCTCGACGCGGTGCATGCCGTCGGGGGTGGGCGGCGGCGGGCCGATGGTCTGCCGGGGCACGGGAGGCTGCCCGGAGGAACTGCTCCCCTGTGGCTCCGTGCCGCCGGTGCTCCCGTGGAGCGCGTACCAGGCACCGCCCGCGCCGCCCCCGGCGGCCAGTACTCCGAGGGCGCACCAGAGGACTACCCGTCCGCGGCGCTTACGGGGCGGCGCGGACACCGCGATCCGGCCCGTGTCGTCGGTGGCCGCCAGTGCCTCCCCGGTGCCGGGCGGTACGAGCGCGCCGCCCAGGGACCCGGTGTCCGCCTCGGCGACCCGCTGCGCCGCCGCGTCCACGCCGACGAGCGCGCGCGCGTCCGCCGCGGCTTCCCCGACCTGGCCGGTGGTCCCGGCGTCCGCGGTATCGGCGGTGCCGGTGGCCGCGGTACCGGTGGTGGTGCCGGTCGCGGTGGTGCTGCCCAGGGAGGCGGCTATCCGGGGGTCGGCGACCGCCCCGGTGCCGCTCGGTCTCCCGGCGAGCCCGGTGGTGGGGCCCGTACCGCCGCTCCCGGTGGCGGACCGCCCGTCGCCCGCGGTGTCCGACGGGACGACCGGCCGGGTCGGCGCCTCACCGTCACCCGCCGTGTCGGAGCCGCCGCGCCCCACGGTGCCCAGGGCCAGCGTCGGCCAGCCGATCAGCGCCGTGTCCACCTCCGCCTCGGCGGAGCGCAGCGCCTGCTCGACGACCTCGGCCGTCGGCCGGTCGCCGGGCTCCTTCGCCAGCAGCGCCTCGATCAGCGCCGTCAGCGGTCCGGCGTGGCGCGGCGGCTCCAACGGGTCGACGGCGATGGCGTACGCGCTCTCGACCGCCGTGGCCTTACGGAACGGGGGCCGTCCCTCGACCGCCTGATAGAGCGTCGCGCCCAGGGCCCACAGGTCGGACGCGGGCCCCGGGGTGCCGCCCTTGACCCGCTCGGGCGCCAGATAGTCGATGGAGCCGACCAGTTCCCCGGTCTTGGTGAGGGTGGACGTACCGGAGGCGACGGCGATCCCGAAGTCGGTCAGGACGACGCGGCCCTCGTCGCCCAGGAGGACGTTGCCCGGCTTGACGTCGCGGTGCAGCACCCCGGCGGCGTGCGCGGCGCGCAGCGCGGCGATCATGCCGCGGCCGATCCGGGCCGCCTCCCGGGGATCCACGAAACGGTTCTCCCGCACCGCCTGCTTGATGAGGTCGCCGAGCGTCCCGGCCGGTACGTACTCCATGACGATGCACGGCAGCCCGTCGTCGATGACCACGTCGTGGACGCTGACCACGTTGGGGTGGTTGATGCGCGCCGCGGCCTGCGCCTCGCGGGTGGTCCGCTCGTGGCGCAGGGCCAGTTCCTCCGCGTCCAACTGGGGCGAGACGTGCAACCGCTTGACGGCCACTTGGCGTGCGAGGACCTCGTCCCGGGCCCGCCAGACGGTGCCCATACCGCCGCGGCCTATCCGCTCGATCAGGCGATACCGCCCGGCGACCAGTCGCCCCTCGTCCACCGACGCCGCCTCCGTCACCGCACGCCCCTCCGGAAACCCGTACGTATCCAGGGCGCAACGATAGTCTCCGACCCGGCCGATCCGGCCCCCGCCTGCCGCGCCTGTGCACGGTCCGTTCGCCGCGAGGGCGGTTCTCGGGGGGATATGCGAACCCGCGGGGGATATCGGGGTTGCTCAGGGTCGATCTCAGGGTTCAGCCAGGGTTTCCACTGATGCCGGGATTCCGCCGCGCTTGTCACCATGGGTTCATGAATCAAGCAGCCCCCGCCGAGGACTCGGCACCGCCCGGCGCCGACGGCTCCGCCCCGCCGCGTCCGCCGCTGCGCCGCAGCCGGCGGCACAAGGTCGTCGCCGGTGTCTGCGGTGGCCTGGGCCGGCAGTGGGACCTCGATCCGGTGATCTTCCGGATCGCCCTCGCCGTGCTCTCCGTCACCGGCGGCCTGGGGCTGATCTTCTACGGCTTCGCCTGGCTGCTCGTCCCGCTGCACGGCGAGGAGGAGAACGAGGGCCGCCGGCTGCTCTCCGGCCGGGTCGAGGGCTCGGCGCTGACGGCGCTGCTGTTCGCGCTGGTCGGCTGCGGTCTGTTCCTCACCACACTGGGCAAGGGCAGCGTGATGTCCTTCGCGGTGCTGCTGACACTGGCCGTGGCCGGCGCCGCGTACTGGTCGCGCCGCCACCGCGGCCGGACCGACAGCCCCGACGCCCGGGACGCGGCCGCCGCGCAGGTCGCCGCCGACGCACCGCCGGAGACCACGGCCCCGCCCGGCCCGCAGGCACCGTCGTGGTGGCGGGGTCCGCTCGGCAAGGAGCCACCCGGGCTGATGTACCTGTGGGGCCCGGAGCTGCCCATCGCCTACCGGCCCGGCCCCGGTGCGCACGACGGCTGGGCAGCGTGGCCCCCGGGCCCTCGTTCCGGTGGCGCGGCGGCCCGGAAGTCCGGCGCGCCCGCCACGCCGCCCCGGCAGCGGGCCGGGCGGCGGATCGGCGGTGTGGTCTTCCTGCTGGCGGTGCTCGGCGGCGCCGGTACGGCGTTCGGCGTCGCACGGCACGCCCCGTTCGCGCACGCACTCCAGGCGGGCCTCGCCTGTGCGCTGGTGGTCTTCGGGCTGGGGCTGGTGGCCGGCGCCTGGTGGGGCCGGACGGGCGGCGGCACCGTCGTCATGGTGGTGCTGACCGCCGTCCTCCTCGCGGTGTCGACGGTGTTGCCCGACAACCTCAGCGCGCAGTGGCAGAACCGTCATTGGACCCCCACCGAAGTCACCGCCGTCCAGCGGCATTACGCACTCGGCTCCGGAGAAGGCAGGTTGGACCTCGGGGAGCTGACCGTCAAGGACGGCCGCACGCTCCGTACCGGCGCCGAGGTGGGCGCGGGCCGTCTGGAGGTGACGCTGCCACGGGGCGTGCGGACGACGGTCCATCTGACGCTGGGACTCGGTGACGTACGTCTGCCCGGCGAGTCCGCCGACGATGTGCGGATCTCCGCCGGTGACCGCACCCGGACGGTCACCCTGCCCGCCGAGGGGCTGAAGAAGGGGGAGAAGCCGCGCGGCTTCCTCGACCTGACGCTCCGGGTGGGCGCGGGCCAGATCGACGTCCGCCGCGCTCAGCCGTCGTCGCCCCCGTCGTCCTCCGCCCCGTCGCCGTCCGGGAAGGCGTCCCCGCCGGAGGCCGGTTCCCGGGCCGGGGCCCGGCCGGCTGCCGTGGTCGCGCCGTTCGTGCCGGATGGCTCGCCGGAGCCGTCCACCGTGCGCATATCCGCCGCCGTGCCCTTTGCCGCTACGCGCACCCTCGCTCCCGCTCTCACCGCTCGGCCGCCCCAGGGAGGCACCTCATGAAGCGTCACCCCTTCGAACCGTCCCGGTTGATCTGCGGGCTGGCGGCGGTGACCGTCGGCGTCGGATACGGCCTCGACGCGCTGGGCGGCTGGCACGCCCCCGGCCCCTGGCTCTTCCTGGTGATACCGGCGGGCCTGCTGGCCTCCGGCGTCACCGCCGTGGTCTGGGCCGTCGCCCGCCGGGGGCGCCCGGGGCCGGAGCGGTAGCGACGGGCCCCGGGCGGACGACACGGTACGGCGGGCGGCGGAAGGCGAGCCACCGCTTGCCGGCCGTGGCACCGGGGGGCATCGCGGCCCCCGGCGCCGGAGGTGGCGCGGCAACAGGGCCACGCCGCCGAGGGATGGGAAGTCCGGCCACCGGGCCAGTTCCGGCGACCCGGCCCGGGGCGGCCGGCTACTCCCCGACCTCGGCGGTCCAGCCCGCCGTCTCCGCTCCGGAAGCGGTGATCACCCGGATCTCGGTGGGACCGGGCTCGATATCGGCCGGTACGGGGACGGTCAGGGTGGCGTCCGCGGGGTTGCTGAAGCCGCCGGGGGCGGGCACCAGCGGGACCGGTACGTGGACCGTTCCGATGCGGACGACGATGCGGGCCAGCAGGTCCGGTGTGCGGGCGCCCGGCGGGACGAAGCCGGTACCGCGGATCTCGATGTCGTCTCCCGGACGGATCGGCGCGGGCAGGTCTCCGGGCTCCCGGGCGCGGACGACCGACAGGATGACGGGGCCGCCGCCCTCGCCCCACTTGGCGGCCAGGTAGCCGGCGGCCGAGACCACGACGAGCGCGGCGGCGGCCCAGCCCTCCGGCGTCCGGACGAGGCCGGGCGGCCCGATCACCGCGGTCAGGGCCAGTGCCGCCACCACCGTGTTCACCAGCAGGTACTGCGTGGCGGCGAGGTCCGCGCGGCCCGCGTCGTCGGCGAACAGGTCGACGGCGCGGGGGCGTTCGGCCGCGGGCTTCTGGAGCCGCCCGGCCCGTACCCGCGCGGCCACCACGGCACGGGCCGCCACCGCCGTACCGCAGACCGCCAGCAGGGCGAGCAGCAGTGGCGGGGCGAGCGCGGCCCGTCCGGGCAGCGCACCGTCCGCGGCGCCCGGGTCCGCCGGGTCCGCACCCGCGGTGGGCAGGACGTTCCCGGCCACCGCGGTCAGGACCGTGAAGACCGTCAGGCCGGACCAACCGGCCGCGACCGTACGGGAGGTGGACAGCCGGTGGTCCTCGCCGGTGAGCGGAGCCAGTACCCCGCCGTGCCCGCGGTGGCGCCATGCCGTCACGGTGCCGCCGAGCGCCAGGGCGACGGCGGCGGTCAGTGTGGCCGTGCGGTGCGGGGTCCAGCCGCCGCCGATCGCGGTCAGCGCCTGGCCGAGGAGCAGTACGGCGACCGCGCCCCACAGGGTGCGGAGGGTGCCGCGGTGCACGGCGTCGAGCCAGGTGGTGCGGGTGGCGGCGGCGCGTTCGGTCAAGGCGCGGGCCGAGAGGGCGAGTTCGTCGGAGACCCACTGGCGGGCGGCTCCGGCGGAGCGGGCGAGGCCGGCCGGTATGCCGCGTCCGGCGGCATACTCCTCGCGCAACGCCACGAACGCCGCGACCGCCTTCCGGTGCGCGGCGTTCACCCCGTGCCCGCAGTGGCCGCAGTGGCACCGCTCACCTCCGGGATCGCCGCCGGCCCCCGGAGCCACACCCGCGCCGGGCTCCCCCATCGCCCCGCCTGCCGTTTCCACCGCCACGTCACCGCCGCTCGCCATGACCCCGGGCGGCCCTCGGGCCGTGTCCGGTGTCAACTTCCTTCCCTCGTAAGGGATTACGTTCGGAGGGCAGTGTGCCGCAGGTGCCGGGTGGTGCGGCAAAACGTCCAGATGGCGGCGGGTGAACGCGTCACCCCCGGGTTGACACCCCGGCGTGCGCCCGGACGACCGCGCAGCCGCCTCCGCGCCGGGCCTTCACTAGTCGGGCCGCGCGGCCGATACTGCCGCCCAGTCCCCGCACGGTGGAGGTGGCCGCGTTGCCGAAGGATCCGCTGATGTATCTCGCGCGGCGGGACGCGTACGCCGCGTTCCTCACCGCGAGCGACGCCGAGGGCGCGGTGATCTGGCGCCGGGTGGAGGGCCGTTACGACTCCCCCGAGAACGCGCTCGCGGCGACACGGGAGGCTTACGCGGCGACCCAGGCCGCGTTCAACGTCCTCGACGTGGAGGGCGTCGGCCCGGTCGAGCAGGCCCGTGACCTGCGGGGTCAGCTTCGCGACCTGCACCGCCTCGATGCGGTACCGGACGGCGCATGGGAGGCGTACACCGCGGCACGTGCCGCGTTCGTCCAAGCGGCCCGGGGGTTCCTGGGACGCAACTGATCGCGAAGACCTCCGGCTCCCCCGGCGCGTACGGTGCCGGGGCGGGCCTTCGGAGCATGACGGCCGCACCGGAGGGCACCTTCGGAGGGGCCGCCCGGCGGGTCGGCGGGGTCGCGGCCGGACCGGACACGGCGGCCTCCGTCGGAATCCCCGGCGAACCGGCAGGGTCGCCGCCCCGCCCGGACGCGACGGCCTTCCCCCGCTCCCGTCGGCTCCGCCGTCCGGCCCGCCCCCCGCCTCTGAACTGCCCGAGGACACCGGTCATCCAGCCCGCTCGCCCCGAATTCCCGAATCCGAGGCCCCGGGAAGCAGCCCTCTCGGGCGCCCGCGCCGGGCCTGCCCGTGGCACACGACCCCGTCGCCGTGAACCGCCCTGAACCACCCTGATCCGCCCGAAGAACTGGTCGCCGGGCCGCTCGCCCCACTGAGCGTCCGAATGCCCGCTCCGCCGAGCACCCGAATCTACGGAAGCCGGGCACGAGCCCCGCCCCGCGCACCCGCACCGAACCCGCCCGATACACAGTTCCGGCGCCCCACCCACCACTCCGGGGCCGCCCCGTAACCACCGACCCCAGACCCGCCCCCGTACGCCATCAGCCCCCCCGGAACCGCGAGCCGGACCTCCCCCGAACCACACGGCCCCGGCTCCGGCTCGGCCCACAGGCCCCGCCCCCGGCTCGGCCCGCAGCTCAGGCCCGACCCCGGGAGCAGCCGGCCCGCAGCGCCTGTCCGCGGACGCACCGCCACGAGCACGGGCACGGCCACGCCCCCTCCGACGCCCTCGCCCGCAAGGTCCGGCCCAACCTCACTCCCCCACCGAAGCCGGCCCCGGGAAAGCCCAGCTCAGGCCGGAGCCCGGCCCCGGAAAAGCCCGGCGCAGCCGGCCGACGCGCGGATCTGCCTACCGCCCGCCGCCGCTGAGCAGTTCCACTCCCCGCAGCAGCCCCGAGTGGTCCAGTCCACCGTCGCCCCGGGCGACCGCCGACGCGATCAGCTGGGCGGCGACCGAGCCGACGGGGAGCGGGACACCGGCCGTACGGGCCGCGTCCGTGACGATGCCCATGTCCTTGTGGTGGAGTTCCAGCTTGAAGCCGGGGGTGAAGTCGCGGCTGCGGAAATTCTCCTTCTTCCGCGCGAGGACCGTCGAACCGGCCAGGCCGCCGCCCAGGACCTCCAGGGCCGCGTCGAGGTCGACACCGGACTTCTCCAGGAAGACGACGGCTTCGGCGACCGCTTGGATGTTGACGGCGACGATCAGCTGGTTGGCGGCCTTGACCGTCTGTCCGGCGCCGTGCGGGCCGCAGTGGACCACCGTGGTGCCGACCGCGTCGAAGAGCGGACGGGCGTCCTCGAAGTCCGCCGCGTCACCGCCGACCATGATCGACAGCACCCCCTCGACGGCGCCCGCCTCACCGCCGGAGACCGGCGCGTCCAGAACTCGTACGCCCTTGTCCGCGGCGGCCTTCGCGAGGTCGACCGAGGTCTGCGGGGTGATCGAGGAGTGGTCGATGAACAGGGTCCCGGGCGCCGCGTGCGCGAGGACGCCGTCCGGGCCGTAGGCGACCGCCTCGACCTGCGGGGACGCCGGGACCATGGTGATCACCACGTCCGCGCCGCGCACCGCGTCGGCGAGCGATTCCGCCTCCTGTCCGCCCGCCGCCACCAGCGCGTCCGCCCGGCCGGGGGTGCGGTTCCAGCCGCGGACGGTGTGCCCGGCTCGGGCGAGGTTCACCGCCATCGGGCTGCCCATGATGCCGAGTCCGATGAATCCGATCGTGCTCATCGCGCGCCGCTCCTCACTGCTCCACCGGTACGCCGCCCCGCGGCCCGTACCGTCCACCATTCACTGGGTATTTCGTATCTCGGAGTATAGATATCGCCATGCGAAATCCTCGTCCGCCATGATGCGAGGTGACGCCGCCGACGTCAACGCCCGCCGGGAACGAACCGCCCGCGCCGCCCCGAGCAGGGCCCGGAACGCACCGACGCCGCCGCTCACGGGGAGCGACGGCGTCGGCGTCGTCATGCGGGAGGACCGGCGCACCGGTCAGCGGGTCACTCCCACTCGATGGTGCCCGGGGGCTTGCTGGTGACGTCGAGGACGACGCGGTTGACGTCCGCGACCTCGTTGGTGATCCGGGTCGAGATCTTCGCCAGGACGTCGTACGGCATCCGCGTCCAGTCCGCCGTCATGGCGTCCTCGGAGGAGACCGGGCGCAGCACGATCGGGTGGCCGTAGGTGCGGCCGTCGCCCTGGACGCCGACCGAGCGGACATCGGCGAGCAGCACGACCGGGCACTGCCAGATCTCGGCGTCGAGACCGGCCGCGGTCAGCTCCTCGCGGGCGATGGCGTCGGCCTCGCGGAGCAGGTCGAGGCGGTCCTTGGTGACCTCGCCGACGATCCGGATGCCCAGGCCGGGGCCGGGGAACGGCTGGCGCTGGACGATCTCGTCCGGCAGCCCCAGCTCGGAGCCGACCAGGCGGACCTCGTCCTTGAACAGCTGGCGCAGCGGCTCGACCAGCTCGAACTCGATGTCGTCGGGGAGCCCGCCGACGTTGTGGTGCGACTTGATGTTCGCGGTGCCCTCACCGCCGCCGGACTCGACGACGTCCGGGTAGAGGGTGCCCTGCACGAGGAACGCGACCTCGGGGCCCTCCTCCTGGAGGATCTCCAGCTGCGCCTGCTCGAAGACGCGGATGAACTCCCGGCCGATGATCTTGCGCTTGGTCTCCGGGTCGGAGACGCCGGCCAGGGCGTTCAGGAAGCGCTCGCTGGCGTCGACGACCTTGAGGTTCGCGCCGGTGGCGGCCACGAAGTCCTTCTCGACCTGCTCGGTCTCGCCCTTGCGCATCAGACCGTGGTCGACGTAGACGCAGGTCAGCTGGGAGCCGATGGCCTTCTGGACCAGGGCGGCGGCCACCGCGGAGTCCACGCCGCCGGACAGCCCGCAGATCGCGCGCTTGTCGCCGACCTGGGCGCGGATCGCCGCGACCTGCTCCTCGACGATGTTGCCGGGCGTCCAGTTGGGCTCGATGCCCGCGCCGCGGTAGAGGAAGTGCTCCAGCACCTGCTGGCCGTGCGTGGAGTGCATGACCTCGGGGTGGTACTGGACGCCGTAGAGCTTCTTCTCGTCGTTCTCGAAGGCGGCGACCGGGACGACGTCGGTGGACGCGGTGACGGTGAAGCCCTCGGGCGCGGCGGAGCAGGCGTCGCCGTGCGACATCCAGACGGACTGCTCGGCGGGGGTGCCCTCGAAGAGGGTGGAGCCGGGCCTGGAGACGGCCAGCGGCGTGCGGCCGTACTCACGGGCGCCGGTGTTGTCGACCGTGCCGCCCAGGGTGGTGGCCATGAGCTGGAAGCCGTAGCACATGCCGAAGACCGGGACACCGGACTCGAACAGCGCGCGGTCGACGCTGGGCGCGCCGTCGGCGTAGACCGACGAGGGGCCGCCGGAGAGGATGATCGCCCTGGGGTTCTTGGCGAGCATCTCGGCCACCGGCATGGTGGACGGGACGACCTCGCTGTAGACCCGCGCCTCGCGGACGCGGCGGGCGATGAGCTGGGCGTACTGCGCGCCGAAGTCGACTACGAGGACGACGTCCGGGGCGGCGGCAGGGGGCGCTGATGGCACTTCGGCGGCCTTCCGGCGGTGTGGAGCAGGGGTTGGACTTTCGATTCTAACGGGCTCATACTGAGCGCCATGTCCAAGCAGCTGACCTCCGTCTTTACCTATGGCACCGGCCCGGCCGGCTGCCATGGACGCGCTGCTTGATCAACTGACCAGCGACTTCCCAGGCGCCCCGGGCCGACAAGGCCCGGGGCGCCTGTGCCGTTCCCGGTCCGCCGTCGGCTCGCGGGGCCACCGACCCCAGGAGAGATCCGGACATGAGCAGCGACACCACCACCGCCCCCGCCACACCCGCGCCCGCCGCCGGCGCCGGGGCGCGCACCCCCGAGGCGGTCGGGGTGATCACCGACGCGCGCGGGCGGATCGACGACCTCGACGGCCGGATCATCGGCCTCGTCCAGGAGCGGATGGCGGTCTCCGCCGTCATCCAGCGTGAACGCATCGCCTCCGGCGGGCGCCGGGTGAACCTCTCCCGCGAGATGGAGATCCTGGAGCACTACCGCGGACAGCTCGGCCGGTCCGGGACCGCGCTGGCCATGACGCTGCTGGAGCTGTCCCGCGGCCGCGTCTGAGCGGGGCCGGACGGCGGGCGGGGACCGGCGCGGGCGACGCGGGCGTGCGCCGGGTGCAGCGGCGCATCTGAGTTCGGTTGCCCTCTCACCCGTCCGGCGCGTGACCAGCCGCGGAACCGCTTCGTTGTGCCGGGTGCCGCGTCAGCCAGACGCGGCGGCAGGACTACGCGTAGACGCCGCCCCCGGGGCGGAACGCCGGAGGGATGAGACGCCGGCCGCTCGACGGCCCGCGTCGTGGGACCTCTCTCCGGTGAGGTGACCGGTCAGCAGGGGACAGCAGCCCGGTCACATCGATGGGTGGCCGGTCCTGGGGACGCCCGGGACCGGCCGCATCCGACCCAGCCCGCATCCGCACACCGCGGTGGCGCCGGCCCCGGCGCGGCCGCCTCGACGCCCGGCCGGTCCGCTCCGGCCGCACCCGCTCCGTACTCCCCTGATCCCGCGGCGCTCCCCTCCCCCGGCGCCGCTCCCCCGGTGCCCGTCCTCGGGCACCGGCGGCCGAGGGCCCCGCTGCCGTCCGCACCTCCCCCTCGCGGACGTGTCGCGGGGCCCTTCGTGCGCTGCGGTGGTCAGTCGCCGTCCGGGGCGGGCTCCGGGGCGTCGGCGCGCTTCGGCGGGACAGCGGGCACCGGCAGGAGCGGCAGCTTCAGGGCTGCGAAGGCCGACGGCGGGACGGTGGGGGCGACGGGCCCGACGGGAGCCAGTCGCCGGTACGTCCGGCCCGGTGCCGGCCGCGGGTCCGCCTCGCCCTTGTTGGGCCAGAACGCCATGGCACGCTCGGCCTGGGCGGTGATCGTCAGGGACGGGTTGACGCCGAGGTTGGCGGAGACCGCGGAGCCGTCGACGACGGAGATGCCGGGGTGGCCGTAGAGGCGGTGGTAGGGGTCGATGACGCCGTGGTCGGCGTCCTCGCCGATGGGGCAGCCGCCGAGGAAGTGCGCGGTCAGCGGGGTGCCCATCAGTTCGCCGACGTTGCTGCCGGGGAAGCCGTTGATCGCCTTCGCGAGGTGCCCGGCCGCCTCGTACGCCTCGGGGATCTGTTCCGGGTTGGGGGCGCCGTGGCCCTGGCGGGCGGTGAGCAGGCCCTTTCCGGGGCCGGACGGTTTGCGGTACGTCGTCAGGGAGTTGTCCAGGGACTGCATGACGAGGCCGATGATGGTCTTCTCCGACCAGCGGCGGTTGGAGAGCGACTGCGCGGTCTGGAGCGGATGGCGCAGACCGCGGGCGGCCCACGCCAGGGCGCGGCGGCCACGGCGGGCGGCGAGCGGGACCTGCACGACGGAGAGCGCCCCCATGGCGTTGGAGCCCTTGCCGTAACGGACCGGTTCGATGTGGGTGTTCTCGTCGGGGTGGATGGACGAGGTGATCGCGACGCCGCGGGTGAAGTCGGGGCGGCTGCCGTACTTCCTGCGGTAGCGGCGGTCGTTGGTCTGCGCGCCGACGAGAGCCTCGGAGTTGGTGCGGGTCAGCTCGCCCAGGCGCGGGGAGATGCCGGGCAGCAGTCCGCTGTCCTTCATGCGGTGCAGCAGTGTCTGGGTGCCGTAGGTGCCGGCGGCGAGGACGACGTGGCGGGCGGTGAAGATCCGGGCGCGGCCGCGGCGTTTGTCGTCGGTGGGCAGTGTGCCGAGGGCGAAGCCGCCGCGGGAGTCCTCGGTGACGGTGACGACGGAGGTCATCGGGTGGATGACGGCTCCGGCCTGTTCGGCGAGGTGGAGGTAGTTCTCGTTGAGGGTGTTCTTGGCGCCGTGGCGGCAGCCGGTCATGCACTCGCCGCACTCGGTGCAGGCGGTGCGGGCCGGGCCCTTGCCGCCGAAGTACGGGTCGTGGACCTGGCCGCCGGGCTCGGCGCGGGTACGGCCGTCCGCGTCCTGGCCGTCGCCGAAGAAGACGCCCACGGGTGCGAGGTGGAAGGAGTCGCCGACGCCCATCTTCTCGGCGGCTTCCTTGAGGTGGACGTCGGACGGGGTGGTCGTCGGGTTGAGCCGGACGCCGAGCATCCGCTTGGCCTGGTCGTAGTAGGGCGCCAACTCGTCCTGCCAGTCGGTGAGATGCCCCCACTGCTGGTCGCGGAAGAACTGCGGCGGCGGGACGTAGAGGGTGTTGGCGTAGTTGAGGGAGCCGCCGCCGACACCGGCTCCGGCCAGCACCATGACGTTGCCGAGGAGGTGGACGCGCTGGATGCCGTAGCAGCCGAGGGCCGGGGCCCACAGGTAGTTGCGCAGGTCCCAGGAGCTCTTGGGGAGCGTCCGGCGGCTGAAGCGGCGCCCGGCCTCCAGGACGCCGACGCGGTAGCCCTTCTCGGTCAGCCGCAGCGCCGAGACCGCGCCGCCGAAACCGGAGCCGACCACGAGCACGTCGTAGTCGTACGGACGGTCCGGGGCCCGGCGCTGCCCCGGGAGCGGTGGGTGGGAGTTCTGCTGCGGCACGGGCTCTCCTGGGTGTGGGTGGGGCAGCATGTCCGTTCGGTCGCGCGGACCGGGCGCCGGGGCCGCGGCCGGTGGCCGGGCCCCGGACGGCTCAGCGCAGCCGGAACGCCTTCATCGCCCGGAGGCTGCGGGTCATCAGGGCGGCGTACTTCTCGTCGGTCAGGCCGAAGGCCGGGGCGAGCGGCATCACCCGCTGCTGGGCGATGGTCTGCGCCTCGGTGTACTTCAAGATGCCCTCGGAGCCGTGACGGCGGCCGAGTCCGGAGTCGCCCATACCGCCCATGGGCGAGCGGGCACTGCCGTATCCGGCGGCGTACGCCTCGTTGACGTTGACCGTTCCGGCGCGCAGCCGGGCGGCGACGGCGCGGCCCCGGCGGGAGTCCTGCGTCCAGACGCTGGCGTTGAGGCCGTACGGGGTGGAGTTGGCCCGGGTGACGGCCTCGTCCTCGTCCTCGAAGCGGTAGACGGAGACGACCGGGCCGAAGGTTTCCTCGGCGCAGACGGTCATGGACGCGCCGACGCCGTCGAGGACGGTCGGTTCGTAGAAGTACGGGCCGACGTCGGGGCGGGCGCGGCCGCCGGTGACGACGCGGGCGCCCTGGGCGACGGCCTCGTCGACATGACGGGTGACGGTCTCCAGCTGGCGGGCGCCGGCCAGGGAGCCCATGTCCGCCCCGTAGGCGAGCTGGGTGCCCAGCCGCATGGCGCGGGTGCGGGCGGCGAAGCGCTCCAGGAAGGTGTCGGCGACGGAGGCGTGGACGTAGAGCCGCTCGATGGAGATGCAGAGCTGGCCGGCGGAGGAGAAACAGCCGCGGACGGCGCCGTCGACGGCCTTGTCCACGTCGGCGTCCTTCAGCACCAACATCGCGTTCTTGCCGCCGAGTTCGAGGGAGACGCCGACGAGCCGGGCGGCGGC
The DNA here is from genome assembly GCF_055567035.1 of Streptomyces sp. NPDC027185. Taxonomy (NCBI): domain Bacteria; kingdom Bacillati; phylum Actinomycetota; class Actinomycetes; order Kitasatosporales; family Streptomycetaceae; genus Streptomyces; species Streptomyces sp. NPDC027185. The sequence continues at coordinate 954,343 of NZ_JBVHRF010000002.1, forward strand.
ACCCTGGGCGACCTCGCGGCCGGTGCGGGTGGAGCCGGTGAAGGAGACGTAGTCGGCGTGGCGGACGACGGCCGGGCCGACGACCGGGCCCTCGCCGATGACGACCTGCCAGACGTCCGCGGGCAACCCCGCCTCGATCATCTGCTGCCGGGCCCACAGGGCGGTCAGCGCCGTCTCCGTGTCCGGCTTCATGACGAGGGCGTTGCCCGCGACGAAGGCGGGCAGGGCGTCGCCGACGGACAGCTCCAGCGGGTAGTTCCAGGGGGCGATCTGGCCGACGACGCCGCGTGGTTGGCGTACCTCGCTGACCTTCGTCAGGACCGGGACGGCGCCGGTGTGCCCCTTGGGGCGGAGGTAGGCGGGACCCTTGAGGCCGTAGTGGCGGGAGGCCATGGCGACCGCCTGGACCTCCTCGTGGGCGTGCAGCCGGGCCTTGCCGGTCTCCAGCTGGATGAGGTCGAGGACCTCGGCCTGCCGCCGCAGCACCAGGTCGTGGAAGCGGAGCAGCACCGCGGCGCGCCGCTTGAGGGGGACCTTCGCCCAGCGCTCCTGGGCGGCGCGGGCGCGGTCGAAGGCGGTGGCGACGTCCTCGGGGGTGGACTCCGGCAGATCGGCGAGCTTCTCACCGGTGAGCGGCGTGTGGTTGACGGTGCGGCCGCTGCCGACAACACCTCTGACGAGCTGGGCGACGATCTCCGGGGTGACGACGCCGGCGGCGGTGCGGGCACCGGGCACGGCGGGGGCGACGGGGTTACGGCGGAAGGGCACGGTCGTCGCGGCGGTTGTGGGGTCCGTCGCGGCGGGCGACCCGGGGATCTCGGGGGCCTCGATCGGAGGTTTTCGGTTGTCCTTCAAGTCCGTCATGCGGGCGAGCGTAGGGGCACCCGGCCACTTTGTGTACCCGCTGGTAACGGCTTTTCGACACCCCGCCGCCATGACGCCAGCAATTGATGGCGGAATCGCCGCTGGTCAGCGACGACGCCGGACACCTGGAGGATTTCAGGGGATTTGGCACTGGGGGCACGAACCATGACGGGTCGAACGGCGGCCCGAGCGCGGCGAAAGGGCAGGTGACGGCCCCGGGGGCCCGGGAACGCCGAGGGCGGGGAGCCGGATCCGGCCACCGGTGAACGCGGCGGAACCGGCCCGTTCGGGGCCCGTTCGGGCCCGGGGGGCGCCACCCGGGTGGCAGGGCGGGGCGCACGGAAGGCCCGGGGGCGCATGGGCACATCACGCCGGGCGCGCCGCCGGCGGAACGGTCGGTATCCGGGGGCGGGCTGACGCCCCGTCGGGCGGACCCGGGGCTTCAGGGCCGGGCGGGCCCGCCGTCCAGACGGAGCCGGTCGCGGGCGCCCCGGAACACCGCACGGCCGGTGTGCTCGGCCGCCGGGACCCGGGGCATCTCCACGTACAGGTCGTAGGCGCGGCCGGTGGCGGCGGTGGTCAGGAGTTGGAGCCGCCGCGTCCGGGTGGGGGCCTGCGGCGAGAAGGTGTACGTGGCGTCGAGGAGCAGCGCGGGGCGCCCCTGGAAGCGGGCCGGTGCGGTACGCACCTCGGCGTCCGGCCAGAACTGCCGCAGCCGCGCGGCCTCTTGGGCGCCCCAGGCGGCGAGCGTACGGGGGCGGTGGGCGTAGGTGGTCAGCCGCAGCCGGTTGCTGTCGTCGCCGGGCACGACGTACTCGACGATCCGGCTGCCCCGGCGGCGGTACGAGGCGTCACCGTCGTCGTGCACGACCGTGGCGTAGGCGGTGGGGACGGCCGGCCAGGCGCGGAGCTTGCGCTCGTGGTGGACCTGCCAGTCGAGGACGACGGGGGTGGTGGGCGAGGGCGCGGGGGTGGCGCGCGGCGGGCGGGACACGCCGGGGGCGGCGCGTCGGGCGCCGTCCGTACCGAACGGGTCCGCGGCGCTGACCAGTACCGCGGCGAGCGCCGCCGCGACGGCCGCGGCGAGCGCCCCCAGGACGATCCGGCCACGCCGGGTGAGGCGGACGCCGCCGTGGTGCGCGGGCCCGCCGTCAGCTGCCTCCCCCGTTTCCGTCATGGCCGCATCATGCCAGCCCCCCGGGGTGCGGTGCCGCTGCCGGTGGCGTCGTCGCGCGGAGGCCGGAACGGCGTCCTCCAGGGGGAGTTCGCCGTCCGCGGCCTCTCCGGACGCGCGCCCCGGTGAAGTGCCGGGCGCGCTCCGACACGGCAGGGAACCTCCCCCGCCGCTCCTGCCGTCCTTGGCACAGTGAGGCTGCGGTACGGGACGGTCCGGTTATCGCGGCCGGCGGGCGGAGCGGGGGTCTGGGGCATGGCGATGCAGGACGACGGCGCGGTGGACGTGCGGCCCGACCCCGACCCGGGCCGGGCCGATCCGGCGCACCGGGGCCGCTACCGCGCCGCGGGGGCGTGCCTGGGCCTCCTGGGGCTGGCGATGGCGGGCTGGACGGTGGCGGGCGCCGTCCGGGGCGGCGGCGGGCTCTGGGACTTCGTCGAGGGACTCTTCCATCCCGCGCTCCCCGGGGCGGTGCCGGTGCTCGGTCCGTACGAGTGGGCGTTCACGGTGGCGTTCCTCGCCGTCGCCGGTCCGGCGCTGGCCGGGCGGCGGGCGTGCCGGGCGGCGGCGCTGCTGCTCGGCTGGGTGCTGCTGGCCGCCGCGGTGCGGGAGGGCGTCGGACTGTGCGACGCGGCCTACCGCTCCCGGTACGTGACCGTCACCGACTGGGGCTGGCTGCTGGCCACCCGGTGCCTGGGACTGGTGACCGCCCTGGTGGTGCTGGGTGCGCTGCTGCCGCTCGGGGACGGCCGCCGGGGGGCGCCCGGCGGCCGTCCCGCGCCGGGGGACGCCTGGCGCCGCCGCCCCTCGCGGATCTGCGGAGTGCTGTTCCTGGTGATGGGCCTGGTCGAGCTGGCGTGGACGGTGCAGGGTCCGGTCCTCGCCTCCGGGCACGCGGCGCGCTTCCTGCGGGCGGTCGTCGACGCGTCCGTACCGGGGACGCCGGGGCTCGCGGCGGCCCCGGAGTTCGCCTCCGCGGGCGCGGTGCTGGTGCTGCTGACCCTGGGGTCGCTGGCCTGGGGCGCCCGGTGGGAGGTGCGCAGCGCCTTGCTGACGTACGGGGCGGTGCAGCTCTACCTGACGGTGCGGTCGGTGGTGGAGCTGGCCGTGACCGACTACTTCAACCGGTCGCTGGAGACGCCGCAGGGCGTGCTGTGGCTGGTGACGACGGCGTACGGGCTGGCGGCGATGACGTCGGTGGTGGTGCTGGCCTCGGCGCGGCCGGGCGGCCCGTACTGCGGGGCGCGGGGCGAGGGGCTGCGGACGGCCGCCGCGGGGCGCTGAGGGCACGGGCCCCTGGTCCCGGGCCCCGGGGGCGGCGGAGAAGAACGGCCGCCGCGTGTGGGGGCCGCGGCGGCCGTCGCTGTGAGCTGCACCGCCTCCCGTGCCGGTGACCCGGCCGGTGGTGCAGCATGAAAGCACTCTGCCGGTGTACGCCCCGGTGAGGCATCGTTCCCAGGTCCCGGGCGTACCCCCGCCGCCCGGCGGGGGTACGGGGCCTTCGGAGGGCGGCTTCCCCGGGGCGGGCAGGGCGCGGGGGCGGCCGGACGGCGCGCGCCCGCCGGGAACGTGCGAGAGAGAGGGGCGCCCGGTGATCCGTGTCGCTGTGGTGGACGACGAGCGGCTCGTCAGGTCGGGGCTGCGGATGATTCTGGGCACCGCCCCGGACATCGAGATGGTCGCCGACTGCGGCGGCGCCGAGGCGGTCGGGGCGGTGCGGGACAGCGGCGCCGAGGTCGTCCTGCTCGACATCCGGATGCCGGACGTCGACGGGCTGACGGTACTGCGGCAGCTGCGCGCCGCCCCCGAGCCACCGGTGGTCGCGATGCTGACCACCTTCGACGCCCAGGAGTACCTCACCGCGGCGCTGCGCGAGGGCGCCGCCGGTTTCCTGCTCAAGGACTCCGATCCGGAGCAGCTGGTGCGCGCGGTACGGACGCTGGCGGCGGGCGGCAGCGTCCTGGACCCGGGAGTGACCCGGGCGGTGATCGGCGGCTATCTGACCGCCGAGGACCAGATCGCCGCGGCGCGGGCCGTGACGGGCCTGACACCGCGCGAGTCGGAGGTGCTGGCACTGCTCGGCGAGGGTCTGGCCAACGCCCAGATCGCAGAGCGGATCGGCCTCGCGCCCAGCACCGTCAAGGACCACGTCCGCGCCCTGCTGGGCAAGCTGGGCGGCCTCAACCGCGTCCAGGCGGCGATCGTCGCCGACCGCGCTGGTCTGGTCGGCGGCATACCCCGCGGGACGTGCTGACGGTGGCGGACACGGGGGACGCGCGGCGGACACCCGCTCCCGGGGACGTACCGGGGACGCGGGACGACCGGTTGCCGGCGGTACCCGGGGCGTCCGGGGACGAGCCGGGGCACGGGCAGGGCGCGGGGGCGCGGGTGCCGGCCGTCGCGCCGGGGGCGCGCGGGGGCCTGCGGGCGCGGGTCCCGGGGTGGCTGCGCCGGGTCGCCCCGGTGGCCGTCCCGGCGCTCCTGGGGATCGCCGACGCGTTCCTCGTCAACGGGCTCTCGCTCCCCCTGGAGCTGGCCGTGTCGCTGGTCGCGGCCGCCTCGCTGCTGCTGCGCCGCCGCTTCCCGCTGCTGGTCTTCCTCGTCACGCTGCCGGGGCTGTACATCGGCTACATCTGGTTCGCGCCGATGATCGCGCTCTACACGGTGGCGGCGCGGCGCCCGGGACGGGCCCGCCTGGGGAGCTGCGCGGCGCTGCTGATCGCCGCGCACTTCCTCCCGTACCCGCTCTCCGACCTGGAGCTGACCGCGTACCGGGAGAACACGCTGGTGCTGATCGACGCGTGTGTCACCTCGGCGGCGCCGATCACCCTGGGGTTGCTGGTACGTACCCGGGGCGAGCTGGCCGCGCGGGTCGAGGAGCTGACCCGGAGCCTGCGCCGCGAGGACCGGCTGCTGGCCGACCGGGTGCAGGCCACCGAGCGCGCCCGGCTGGCCCGGGAAATGCACGACGTGGTCGCCCACCAGGTCAGCCTGATCAGCCTCCAGGCGGGGGCCGTGCAGGTCAGCACGGGCGACGAGGCGGCCCGGGACGGGGCACGGACCATCCGGGAGCTGTCGGTGCGCACCCTGGAGGAGCTGCGGCACATGGTCGGCGTGCTGCGGGCGGCCGGCGGCCCCCAGGAGGCGGGCCGCCCCGCACCGCAGCCGGATCTGGCGGAGCTGCCGCGGCTGATCGGGATGAGCGGGCTCGACGTGACGTACGAGCCGGGCGTGGTGGCGGGCGCGCAGGGGGCACGGGCGGTGGAGCGGGCGGCGTTCCGTACCGTCCAGGAGGCGCTGACGAACGTCCGCAAACACGCTCCGGGGGCGCGGGTGCTGGTCCGGATCGATCCGCTGGAGGCGCCGGACTCCGGGGAGCCGGCGGACACGGCGGGCGCGGGCGGACTGCGGGTGGAGATCCGCAACGGGCCGCCGGACGCCTCGGCGGCGTCCCCGGCGCTGCCGGGCGGCGGACACGGGCTGGTGGGGCTGCGCGAGCGGGCCCAGAGCCTGGGCGGCACCCTGGAGACGCGGCACACCGCCGACGGCGGTTTCGTCGTCCGTGCGCGGTTCCCGTACCGGGCGGAGCCCCCGTACGGGACGGAATCCCCCTACGGGGCGTGGTGACGGCCCCGGGGCGCCTCGCTCCGGGGAGCGGCGGGCTCTAGGCCGAGAGCGGGGCGGCGGTCTCGTCGACCGCGGTGTGCAGATCGGGGTAGACCTCGAAGAGGCGGCGGACGCCGAGGGCGGCGAGGACGCGGTTGACGTGCGAGCCGTCGACGGCCCCCTGGGCGGGGAGGATCAGCCGGAGGCGGCCCTGGCAGGAGCGCATCAGGCGGCGGGCGGCGATGAGCACACCGACACCGCTGGAGTCGCAGAACCGGACCTCGGACAGATCGAGGACGACGTTCCGCCGGCCGTCGGCCACCGCGTCGTGGACGTGCTGGCGTACCGCGGGAGAGGTCACCAGATCCATCTCGCCGGACACCTGGAGGACGGCCCACCGGCCCTGTTCGTCTTCTGCCACCTTCAACGACACGCGCTCGAAGCCTTTCGCTCGCTTGTGGACCGGATGATCCCGGAAATATCCGGAACTCAACCTTCCCCGGCTCGACTGCCCGGCCTCTCTCCCCTGAAACACCGCGGAATGCGTGACGCACTGGGCCGTTCCCGTCAAGGCTATGCCCAGCCCGCGGTCACTCTTTGCCGAATTTCGGTCACACACCCGTAACGCATTCTCCGATTCAGGCGGGAACGATCTTCTTCGCACGCACCCGACCGGGCATTACCACCCCAAAGTGACGAGTCTCTTACCATCCGCTCCCGCCTTCCGGGACGGTTTGCCGCAAAGAAGCGTGCGGTGTCGTACCCCCCGACTACATTCGATGGCGCGGACCGCCCGTACCGGCGGGACGCGGGCAGGCGGACGACCGCACGCAGCCCGGCCGCGCCACGGGCGGTCCGTACGGCGGCGGTGAGGAACGGGGCAGGGACCGATGGCGAGGGACGCACCACCACGCTGGGACAGACGCATGCAGCAGCGGCTCGCCCGCGGTGAGGCCGCCGCCCTCGGCGAGCTGTACGACCGTTTCGCCTCGCTCGTGCACAGCCTCGCCCACCGCGTCCTCGGCGACGAGGACGCCGCCGACCGCGTCACCCGCGAGGTCTTCGGCTACATCTGGGAGAACCCGGACGCCTACGACCCCAAGCAGGGCTCGCTGCGCTCCTGGGTCGCCACCCTCACCCAGCGCCAGGCCGTCCACCGGCTGCGCCAGACCGAGGCCGCCCTCGCCCGTGACGCGGGCGGACCCGCGCCCGCCGAGGTCGAGCAGAAGATCCGCGACGCCTCCACCGCCGCCCGCGCCGACTACATCGTCACCTCCATGCCCGCCCCGCTGCGCCAGGCCCTGGAGCTGGCCTACTTCCAGCGGCGGGACTACCGCCAGACCGCCGCCGACCTCGGCGTCACCGCGGACGAGGCCCGCCGCAGGCTCCGCCTCGGCCTCCAGCTGCTGTCCACCGCCCACCACCAGAAGCTGCCGCCCGGCGGACCCGGCGACGGAAACGGAGCGCCCCGGTGAACGGCCCGGAGGAATGGGAGGGGTACGGCCGCGAGGACGCCTGCCCGCCGTACGACGGGCCCGGCGGACCGCCCGTGCCCGGCGCCGTCCCGGGCCCGTCCGCGGCCCGGCCCCGGATACCGTCCCCGCGCACCGCGGCCGAGGACCGCGGCCCGCTGCCCGACGGCGCGCCCCTGCGGAGCGACGACACGGACCCCGCCGCCGCGGGCACCGGCGCCGAGCGGCCCGGCTCCCCGGGAGCCGGCGCCGGGGCACCCGGCGACGGCCCTCCCCCGGAGACCCCGGCGGCCCCCGGTGGCGGGCGGCCGGATGACGGGCGGCCCGAGCTGCCGCACCGCGTGCTGACCTCGCTGCTCGGCGCGTGGGCGCTGGCCGCCTGCTCGGCCGAGGAGACCGCCGCCGTCGAGGCGCACCTCACCGACTGCGCCTCCTGCGCCGACGAGGCGCTGCGGCTGCGGGACGCCGTCGGCCTGCTCCACCCCGCCGACAGCCTCGATCTCGACCCGCTGCTGCGCTCCCGCGTCCTGGAGGGCTGCCTGGGCCGCCGTCCGGCGCGCATCCCGGTGCCCGAGTGGGCAACCCCGTACGACGCGGAGACCGCCAAGCTGGACGCCCTGCTGCGCGACATGGGCGACGCCGAATGGCGCGCCCCGGTGCGGCTGCGGTGGTTCGACGGCGAACGGCCGGTGCACCGCGAGACCACCGCCGCCGGAGTGCTCGGACATCTGATGGCGGTCGACGGCCTCCTCGCCACGGTGCTGGGCCTGCCCGACCCGCTCGGCGACGCCGCGCCCGCCGCCGGCGCCGGGCCCGGTGCCCGTACCCACGCCCTGTGGCGCACCCTCGGCGACGCACCCCGGACGCCCGCGGTCCACCGGCCGTGGCGCGAGCAGAGCCATGCGCTGATCCGTACGGCCTCGTTCGCGGGCGGCGGGGTGGGCGAGCTGGCGGTGGCGTACGGCCCGGTCCGGCTGCCGCTGCGGGACGCCTTCCTCGACCGGGCCTTCGGCTGCTGGCTGCACGCCGGTGACATCGCCGACGCGGTCGCCTATCCGCACGAGGGCCCGGCCGCCGACCATCTGCACAGCCTGGTGGATCTCGCCGCCCGGCTGCTGCCGCGGGCGCTCGCCCACCGCCGCCGGGCCGGTCTCGCCGCCCCGCCCCGGCAGTTGGTGGCGGCCGGCGCGCCTGGCCGGACGCTCCATCTGGAGATCGAGGGTGACGGCGGCGGCCACTGGTACATAGCCCTGGACTCCCCGGCGGCGGTCGGCTCGCCGGAGCACACCGTGGCCCATCTCGCGCTGGACGGCGAGGAGTTCTGCCAGCTGGCGGCCGGACACATCGTTCCGGAGGAGGCGGCCGCCGGTTCGGACGGCGAACGCGAGGCGATCCGCGACGTCCTCTACGCGACCGCCTCCCTCTCCCGGCTCTGAGCGGGCGAGGGAGGCGGCGGAGGGCCCCGGGGTCTCTGCTACGCGAAGACGACCGTCCGGGTCCCGTTGAGCAGCACCCGGCGTTCGCTGTGCCACTTCACCGCGCGGGCCAGCGCCTGGCACTCGACGTCCCGCCCGATGGCGACCAGCTGGTCGGGGGTGACACCGTGGCCGACCCGCTCGACCTCCTGCTCGATGATCGGGCCCTCGTCGAGGTCGGCGGTGACGTAGTGGGCGGTGGCGCCGATGAGTTTCACCCCGCGGGCGTGTGCCTGGTGGTACGGCTTGGCGCCCTTGAAGCTCGGCAGGAAGGAGTGGTGGATGTTGATGATCCGGCCGGAGAGCGCCGTGCACAGCTCGTCGGAGAGCACCTGCATGTAGCGCGCCAGCACCACCAGCTCGACCCGCTCGGTCCGCACCAGCTCCAGCAGCTCCGCCTCCGCCTGCGCCTTGGTCGCCTTCGTCACCGGGATGTGGTGGAAGGCGATGCCGTACGAGGCGACCAGCTCGGCGAAGTCGGTGTGGTTGGAGACGACGGCGGCGATCTCGACCGGCAGCGCCCCGATGCGGGAGCGGAACAGCAGGTCGTTCAGGCAGTGGCCGAACTTCGACACCATCAAAACGATGCGCATCTTCTCGTCGGCGCGGTGGATCTGCCAGTCCATCCGGAACGAGTCGCCGACCGCGGCGAAGCTGGCGCGCAGCTTCTCCACGCTGTCCGGGGCGTCCGCGCTGAAGTGCACCCGCATGAAGAACAGTCCGGTGTCGTGGTCGCCGAACTGCTGGCTGTCCTCGATGTTGCAGCCCGTCATGAACAGGAAGCTGGACACGGCGTGCACGATGCCCTGCTTGTCCGGGCAGGACAGCGTCAGGACGTACTGGTCGGTGGGGCGGTCCGGACCGGAACCGCCGGGGGCGGCCCCGTCGTTCGGGCCGGGCGTGGAGGACTGCGACTCGCTCATGACCTCATAGGGTCGCATACCCGGACACCGCACCGGCGCGGGCCTCGGCTCACACGCCGGCCGCCACGCCCCCGGTCAACTGCGCCAGCGCCTCCAGCGACAGCGGCGGCGCGTCCGCATCGTCGCCGTCCGCGCGGGCCAGCCGGACATGCGCCTCACGCGCCGCACGGACCGCCTCGGGCCACGCGGGGTGCGCGACGTACGCGGTGACGGGCGAGTCCGCGCCGACCTGGTGCATGATCCGCAGCACCCGCAGCACGGCGGCGTCGACGAGCGCCGCCTCCTGGGTGTCACGGAAGATCGTGCCGACGTACTTCTCCGCGGACCAGTTGTCGAGCCAGGTGTCCTCGACGAGGCGGTAGACCGCGTCGGTCACGTCGCCGTAACCGGGGCGGCCGGTCAGCCAGGTCTCCTGGTGGAATCCGGGGTCGGAGAGCATGTGCAGCGCGGAGCGCACATTGCTGCGCCAGCGCCACCACGGCATGTCGTTGTGTGGCATACCGCCCATGGTGGTCGAGCGGCGGCCGCGACGGGAAGACTTCTCCGAACCTTGCACAGTATTCGATCGTACGTTCCTCGTTCCCGATCACCTATCGCCCCCCGGAGTTCACCTCACCGTCACTCTCCGCTGACCTGGAATCACTCACGCGTTTCGGGCGGAGCGCGAGGCTCACGGACCATGACCGGACGGCGCCGCCCCTCCTCCCGCCTCTTCCCGCCCGCCCCCGCACGGACCGCCGCCCGATGGGCCGCCGGTACGGCCGCGCTGGCGTCCCTGCTCTCCGGCTGCGGCTCACTGCCGGGGACCGGGCCGCAGAAGGCACCGATCACGGTGATGACCTGGGCGCCGGAGGGCACCAGCGCCACCAATATGCCCGGCATGCCGGCGATGGCGCAGACCTACGCCCGCTGGATCAACGCCTCGGGCGGCCTCGCCGGGCACCGGCTCAAGGTCCTGACCTGCAACGACCGCAACGATTCGGTGGGCGCGACCCGCTGTGCGCAGCGCGCGGTCGACGAGGGCGCGGTCGCCGTCGTCGGCTCGTACAGCCAGTTCGGCCGGGCGTTCATGTCGCCGCTGGAGGTCGAGGGCATCCCGTACATAGGCGGCTACGGCGCCTCCGACGAGGAGTTCGTCAGTCCGCTGTCGTATCCGGTGAACGGCGGTCAGGCGTCGCTGCTCGCCGGCAACGGGCGTCAGCTGGCGCGCGACTGCAGCCGCGTCGCCCTGGTGCGGCCCGACACGATCCAGGGCGACCAGATGCCGTCCCTCCTCGACTCCGGGCTCCAGCAGGGACGCCGCTCGCCGGTCACCGACATCCGGGCGCCCGAGGACGGTACGGACTACTCCGCCGAGGTACGGCGCGCGCTGGACGCCGTCGGCGCGGACCCCGTGCGCTACGGGACGGCGGCGTACGGCGGCCGGGCGCCGGGCTCCTGCGTGGCGGCGTCGCTGGGCGATCACACCGACGCCTTCTTCGACTCCTTCCGGCGCCTGCAGCAGCAGAGCCCGAAGGTGCACGTCGCCTCGGTGCTGGGCAGCGTCGGGCAGGCGCTGGTCAACCGCACCGGCGGCCGCTCCGGGCCCCTGGAGGGCGCGCTGGTCACCGGCTGGTACCCGGCGGCGGGCGATCCGCGGTGGACCCCGATGCGCAAGGTCATCAACGAGCACGCCTTCGGCGACAACCGCGTCGACCCGGCCGATCAGGGCGTACAGACGACGTGGATCGCGTACACGGTGCTGCGCGCGATGGTGGAACAGCTCGACGCGGACGGTGCGGAGGAGATCACCCCGTACGCGCTCCAGAAGGTGCTGGACCGGGGGAAGCATCCGGTGGACACCGGTGGGCTGACGCCGAAGCTGCGGTGGCGCGCGGAGGACATGCTCGCCGTGCAGGACTTCCCGCGGATCGTGAACGCGAAGGTGATGTACCAGACGGTCGCGGACGGTCAGGTGCTCGCCGCGTCCGACGGTTTCGTGAACGTCGCCGGGACGCTGGAGCGGCGGCGCACGGACATGTGAGGGGCGCGTCCCGGGCGGCGGGCGCCGGGGGCGTACGGAGCGGGCGCGGCGGCTCCGGCGGGCGCTGCGTCAGCCGTGACCGGGCGGCCCCGGGGCGCGCGGAGCACCCGGTGGGGGCCGTCCGGCCGGCGGCTCAGAGGTCGCCGGCCTGGTGCGTCCGCAGGCCGTACTTCTGGGCGATCGGGTTCCAGAGGCGGGCCGCCTGCTCCTTGGCCTTGGTGGCCGCGCCGCTGGCCGCGGTGCCCTGCGCGGTGTGGCCGGTGTTACGGGCGTGGCCCTTGTGGCAGCCCTTCTTCCCGGCGACCTGACCGGCCCACGCCGCGTAGTGGTTGTCGGCGGCGGCCGACGACTTCCACGCGGTGGTCAGGGCGGCGGTCAGCTCCGCATGCCGCGGGACCTTGTCGAGGGGCAGCCCCTGAAGGCGGCTGACCAGCTGGTTGCGCTGGTTGGCGGCGCCCTTGAGGTCCTTCGCCGCGCCCGGAAGGTTGTCGCAGCCGCGGATGTCCCGGACGGCGTTGATCACCGCGGAGCGGCTGCTGTTGCTGTCGGCGAGCAGCGCGTCCAGCTTCTTGGCCTGTTCCTCCGCCGGGTCGGCGGTCGGCGACGGCGGCGCGGCGTCCTCGGTGGCCGACCGGGCCGCCCCGGCGCTCGGCTGCTTCTTCTTCGCCTCGTCGTCCCCGCCGCTGAGCGCCCAGCCCAGCCCGATGCCGGCGCCCGCGAGCGCCACCACGACGATGCCGACCACGACGACCGGGCTCAGCCGCCGGCGCCCGGCGGGCGCGTCGTCGTACCCGGGGTGCGGCGCCTCGTGGCCGCCACCGGGCGGGAACCCGTGCCGGTCGCCCCCGGGGCCATACGGCGGCGGGGCCTGGTCGTCGAAGCGCGGCAGCTGGGCGGTGGCGTCGGGCGCCGGGGGCGGGGCGGCGGCCCCGGGAGCGGCGCGGAACAGGCCCTCGAACTCGGCCGGGGTGGGCCGCTCCGCGCCCCCGGGCCGCGCACCGAACGGCGCGCCACCGGGCTGCGGCTGCGGCGCGGGACCGCCGGCACCGACCGGCGCGCCACCGGGCTGCGGCTGCGGCGCGGGACCGCCGGCACCGACCGGCGGGAGGTACTGGGTCGCCTCGGAGTCCCCGGGGGCGGCGGGCGGCGCGGCCGCGCGGTTACGGGGCGGGCGGAGGCTGCGGAGCATCTGGGTGGACTCGCCGGGCGTCTCGGGGCGGCCGGAGGTCTCCGGCGGCAGCGGCGCGGCACCGGGCGCGGCACCGGCGCCGACCGGCGGCAGCAGGGCGGTGGCGTCCGCGTCGTCCGAGGCGGGCGGCAGCGGCGCGGCCTGCTGCGGGGTGGCCTTCACCAGCTGTCCGCCCAGGGTCTGCGGTGACGGGGCGGCGCCCTCGGGCGGCAGCGCGCCGGAGCCGAAGGGCGGGATCAGCGCCGTCTCCTCGGCGTCCGACGCGGCGGGCGGCTGCGGGCCCGGCGCCTGCTGCGGTGCGGTGGGCGGCATCGGCGGCATCGGCGGCTGCCCCTGCGGCGGGGGCGGGAACGCCGGGGCGGCCTGCTGGGGCTGCGGCTGAGCGTAGGGCTGGGGCTGCGCCTGCGGGACCGCGCCCTGGCCGTACCCCTGGGCCTGCGGGGGCTGCTGCGGGGGAAGCCCCTGACCGTACGTCGGGGACTGCCCTTGACCTGCGCCCTGGGGCTGACCCGGGTACGGCCCGGATATCCGGCCCTGGGACTGCGCGGGTGCCTGGCCCTGGGGCTGCGCGGGAGGCTGCTGCCCCTGGCCGTATGCCTGCGGGTTCTGCTGGTCGGGGCCCCAGGGCTGCCCCCAGGGCTGACCGGCCGGGGGTGCGGCCTGCTGGACGGGCGGCCATGCCTCACCGCCCGCGGGCAGCACCACGCCCTCTCGCGCCTGGCCGTCCGCGGAATTCTGCGGGTCGTGACCCTGTCCGCTCTGCGTCACCGGGACTCCTACCTCTGCAGACCTACGGAATCGTCGGCTCACGCTACCGGGTCGCCGACGCGTTCGACCACGTCCCCTGGTCACCACCGCCGCCCGCCCCGGAGGCGGCGACCGGCTCGGCGTCCCCGGGGGAACGCACCGCGTCCCCCGGGCCGGCCACACCGGCCATCCGGGCATTCCCCGCATTTCCCCGGCCCGTTGACGCCCCGTACGCGACGGGCCCGCGGGCCGCGCACCAGGCGCGGCACCACGGGCCCGCCCCGGGGCACCCGGTCTCCTCACACCGCGACGCGCAGCTCCAGCCGGGCGCCGAACTCCCGCACCACCGGCTCGTCCCGGTACGGCTCGACGCGCTGGCGGAAGTCGTCGAGGTACTCCACGCCCCGCTGCGAGCGGAGTTCACCGAGCAGTTCCGCGGCCTCGGTGGCGGTGTGGCAGCCCTGTTCGACCTCGCGTTGCTGCACCTGCGCACCGGCCAGCAGCACCATCCCGATGGCGCGGCGGCGGACCTTGGTGCGCGGCAGCCCCTGGAGCGCCAGGCGGGCCTGTTCCTCGGCGGCGGCGGCCTGGCCCAGGTCCCGGTGGCAGTGGGCGAGTTCGTCGGCCAGATAGGACCGGTCGAAGTGGCCGATCCAGTCCGGGTCGTCGCCCGTGTCGCCCGCCGCCTCGGCGCGTTCCATCGCGGTCAGCGCGCGGGCGGCGACCGACTGGAAGGCCCGGCCGTCCCCCATGAGCGCGTGGCCGCGCGCCTCCGCGGCGCAGAACATCGCCTCGGCGCGCGGGGTGACGCGGCCCCGCGCGCCCTCCTGCGCGGCCCGCGCGAGCTGGGCGATCTCGCGGGGGGTGCCCAGTTCGGCGGCGAGGTGGCTCATGCTCGCGGCGAGGACGTAGCCGCCGTACGCGCGGTCGTCGGCCGCCTGCGCGAGGCGGAGCGCCTGGATGTAGTACCGCTGCGCGAGACCGGGCTGCCCGGTGTCGACGGCCATGTAGCCGCCGAGTTCGGTCAGCCGCGCGACGGCGGCGAAGAGTTCCCGGCCGACGGACTCCCGGTAGGACCCGGCGAGCAGCCCGGAGACGACGCTGTTGAGGTAGTGCACGACGACCGGCCGGACATGGCCGCCGCCGAAGCGGTGGTCGAGGTCGCCGAGGGCCGTGGTCATGGCGCGTACCGCCTCGACGTCGGCGCGCCCCACCCGGGCGCCCGCGCTCCGCGCCACCTGGGGGTCCGCCCCGGTGATGAGCCAGTCGCGGCTGGGCTCGACCAGTGCGGAGGCGGCGACGGAGGAGCCGTTCAGGAAGTCGCGCCGCCCGACGTCGCTCCGCCACAACTCGCTGACCTGCTCGATCGCGCCGAGCACGGTCGGGGAGAACTGCAGCCCGACACCGGACGCGAGGTTCTTGCCGTCCGCCATGCCGATCTCGTCGATGGTGACCGTGCGGCCGAGCTTGCGCCCCAGGGACTCCGCGATGATCGCGGGGGCGCGGCCACGCGGCTGCTGACCGCGCAGCCACCGGGCCACCGAGGTCTTGTCGTAGCGCAGGTCGAGGCCGTGTTCGGCGCCGCACATGTTGACGCGGCGGGCCAGACCCGCGTTGGAGCAGGCGGCCTCCTGGATCAGCGCCTGGAGCCGCTCGTTGGGCTGACGAGCGACGAGTGGCCTTGCGGCCATGTTGGTACCCCCTGTTGCGGCAGTGCGTCCACCGGTGAACGCCGGTCGGTGCGATTGGTTGCGATTAATTCCCCGCGTATCGCCGGATATCCGGTGGGATTCCGGATATCCGCGGTACGAGTGGGCTGTGCCGTGCGGGCGGGGTGCGTCAGGTACGCGGGGCCCGGGTGACGGCGGTGTCCGCACGGGGCGCCGCGGCGCCGGTGCGTCCCGGTGCTCCCACGGCCCTTCGCCCCCACGGTCCGTATGCGGCGATCCTGCTTGCCCGGAAGGGCGGGTCGCTACCCCGCACCCGGCTCACCACCGCTACGCGCCCCCGCCGATGCCTCCATGCGCCCCACGTGCCGGTAGGTGCGCCCGGGACACGCGTTTCTCCCCTCCCTCTTTCCGGTCCCTCCGGGCGGTACGGGCCACATCGGGGCGGTTCGTACGGCAGGGGCCGCCCCGGTACGGCCCGCGCCGCGGCTTTCCGGGGCGGGCGGGGGCCGTTCGTCGCCGTGCGCGGGCGGGGCCCGGCCCGCTGTCAGTACCGGTCCGTATCGTGAACGGGGACGGGGGCCGCCCGGCCTCTGCGGGGACGTCGAAGGGCTGGACCGGTGGCGAACGGACCGGAGAAGAACGGAGAGCCGACCGAGCGTGGCGGCGGGGAGCCGGTGGCCGCGCCGCCGGGCAGCGGAACCGCCGAGGGCGTGCCCGCGGTGCGGATCCGGGGGCTGACCAAGCGGTTCGGGCAGCAGACCGCGGTGGCCGGTATCGATCTGACGCTGCCCGCGGGCCGCTTCATCGGACTGGTGGGGCCGAACGGCGCGGGCAAGACCACCACGCTGTCCATGGTCACCGGCCTGCTGCGGCCGGACTCCGGCGAGGTCCTCATCGGCGGGCACGACGTGTGGCGCGACCCGGTGGCCGTCAAGTCGCGGATCGGGGTGCTGCCCGAGGGCCTGCGGCTCTTCGAACGCCTGTCGGGCCGGGAACTCCTGGGGTACATGGGCCGGTTGCGCGGCCTGCCCGGCGCCGAGACCGACAAGCGCGCCGATCAGCTGCTGGACGTCCTCGGACTGTCCGGCGCCCAGCACAAGCTGGTCGTCGACTACTCCACCGGTATGCGCAAGAAGATCGGGCTGGCCGCCGCGCTGCTGCACAACCCCGAGATTCTCTTCCTGGACGAGCCGTTCGAGGGCGTCGACCCGGTGTCGGCGCAGACCATCCGCGGCGTCCTGGAGCGGTACACCTCCTCCGGGGCGACGGTGATCTTCTCCAGCCACGTCATGGAGCTGGTCGAATCGCTCTGCGACTGGGTCGCGGTGATCGCCGCCGGGCGTATCCGGGCGGACGGGCCCCTCGACCGGGTGCGGGGGGACGCGCCGTCGCTCCAGGAGGCGTTCCTGGAGCTGGTCGGCGCCGGGAGCCGCACCCGCGCCGGGCAGCACCTCGACTGGCTGGGGGGCGGCGCCCGATGAGTGCCCCCTTCGCGCCGGGCGCCCCGCGGCCGGCGTCCCCGACCGCGCTGACACCGCTGTTCGTCCGCCTGAAGCTCGCGCTGCTCCGCAACGGACTGCGTCGCTCCCCGGGGCGCGCCGCCGCCTACGTCGCGTCGGTCCTCGCGGGCGTGGTGTTCGCCGGGCTGGCGGCCACCGGGCTGGTCCTGCTGCGCGGTGTGGCGCACGTCGACGCGCTGGTGGTGCTGCTCATCGGGCTCCTCACGCTGGGCTGGGCGGTCATGCCGCTGTTCTTCCCGTCCGGTGACGAGACGCTGGACCCCACGCGCCTGGTGATGCTGCCGCTGCGGCCCCGCCCGCTGGTCGTGGCGCTGCTGACGGCGTCCCTGGTGGGCGTCGGGCCGCTCGTCACCCTCGTCCTGGCCACCGGTGCGGCCGTCGCGGTCGCCGACGGTCCGGCCGCCACCGCCGTCGCGGTGTGTGCGGTGCCCCTGGTGATGCTGGTCTGCGTGGCGCTGGCGCGGGTCGTCGCCACCGCGTCCGTACGGCTGCTGACGAGCCGCCGGGGCCGGGATCTGGCGGTGCTGGGCGGGCTGTTCGCCGCGCTCGGCGCGCAGTTGGTCAATCTCGTCGCGCAGAAGCTGGGCCGCCCGGACGGGCTGGCCGTCCTGGAGCCGGTCGGTGAGGTGCTGCGCCGGGTGCCGCCGGCGTCGGCGATGAGCGCCGTGGCCGACGCGGGCCGGGGCGCGTGGGCCACGGCCGCCGCCGGGCTGGCGCTGACGGCGCTGGCGTTGGTGCTGCTGCTGTGGTGGTGGCAGCGGATGCTGACGACCCTGATGACCTCGCCCGACGGGTCGACGATCCAGCCGGCGGAGAAGGACGGCAAGCGCGCGAGGAGCAGTTCCCGGGGGACGCCCCGGCTGCTGCCGGACGGCCGGACGGGCGCGGTCGTGCTGCGGACCCTGCGCTACGCCTGGCGCGACCCGAAGACGAAGATGGGCTGGGCCACGTCGATGGGCGTGGGCCTGCTGATCCCGGTCGTCTACGCGGCGCAGGGCAACGGCACGGTCTACACGGCGTTCGTGGCGCCCGCGCTGCTCGGCACGCAGATGTACAACCAGTTCGGCCAGGACACCTCGGCGTTCTGGATGGTCGCCTCGACCCTCGCCACGCCCCGGGACGCCTACCGCGAACTGCGGGCCCGCGCCCTGGCGCTGTGCCTGGTGGCGGTCCCGTACGTCACGCTGGTGGCGGTCGGCACCGTCGCGTTCCTCGACGCCTGGCCGTCGCTGGTGGAGATCTACGGGCTGTCGCTGGCGCTGCTCGGCACGCTGGTGGCGACGGGCGCGCTGACCTCGACGCTCTTCCCCTACTCCGTCCCGTCCGACGGCAACAAGAACATCGCGCCGGGCCAGACGTCCATCGCCTGGTTCAGCCTCTTCGGCGGTCTGCTGGCGGGCACGGTGCTGAGCGCGCCGCTGGTCGCCCTGACCATCTGGCTGCACCTCGCCGGCCACCACGCCCTGCTGTGGATACTCCTGCCCGCCGGGATCGTCTACGGCACGGCGATGGCCCAGGTGGGCCTGCGGATCGCGGCGCC
This sequence comes from Streptomyces sp. NPDC027185, assembly GCF_055567035.1. NCBI lineage: Bacteria > Bacillati > Actinomycetota > Actinomycetes > Kitasatosporales > Streptomycetaceae > Streptomyces > Streptomyces sp. NPDC027185. Next base: position 972,546 of record NZ_JBVHRF010000002.1, read on the forward strand.
CCTGGTGGTGCGCCGGGTGCCGGAGATCCTGTCGGCGGTGCGGCAGGGCTGAGGCGGGGCGCGGCGGCCTGCGACGGGACGGCCGTGGCCCGGCCGGTGGCCGTTCCCGGCCCGCGGCCCGGCCGTCCCCGTGAGCGGCCCGTGGGGTGACCGCGGGGTCCGGCGGCGGCTCGCTGCCGGGCCCGCCTCTCCCGGCCGGCCGGGAGGTCCCGGCTGCCGCGCCCGCCCGGCGCCGCGGCCGGCACACCGCCGCTGACGTGCCGGAATCTCTGAATCCCGGACGTTGTCCACAGGCCCGCACGGCATCCGCGTGCGGGAGGTAGCGTCAGGGCGTCATGCGGAACGAGGGGGTGGGGGCGGTGCGTCGAGGCGCGCTGATGCTGGTCACGGGTTGGTTGGCGGTACTGCTGAGCGGTGTCCCCGCGGTGGCGCAGCCCGCGTCCCCCGGGCACGCGGCCCACCGGCCCGCGGCGGAGCACACCACCGCGGCGGGCCCGGACGGCTCCCCCGCGGTCACGGCTCCCGGCTCCGGCGCGGACACCCCGCGCAGCAGGACGGCGTACCTCGCCGGGCAACTGCGCCGCGATCCCGTGTACATCAGCGACCAACTGCCGCGTGACGTCCCCCGCTCCAGCGCCCCCCTCTTCGCCGCGCAGGCCGCGCGGCTCGGGGTGCCCGTATACGTCATGGTCCTGCCCGACACCGCGCTGGGCGCCGACGACGCCGGATTCCTCGCCGGTGTCCACGACCGGCTCGGCCGCGACGGTCTGTACGTCGTCCTGAGCGGCCCGGGGATGCCGGAGGTCCAGGCGTACGGCACGGAGGTGCGCGGCGCCCGGGACGCGGCCCGCGCCACGCTCTACGAGATGCCGTACGACGCGACGCCCCTGGAGCTGTTCCGGCACTTCGTCGATGTCCTCCGCTCGGGGCGGGCCCATGAGCGGGCGGAGGCGGGCAGCGCCGCGGCCAAGGGCGGCGCCGAGGTGCCGAAGCTCCACCCCGACCGCACCGACCAGGAGAACCAGAGCTTCGTCGCGGGCATCGCGGTCGCCGGGCTCCCCCTCTCCGTCCTGCTGGTGGGCCTCTACGTACGCCGCCGGCGCCGGCTGCACCGGGCCCGCGGCGGCGCACCGGTGCCCGGCCCGCGCGATGCCCGGGGCGGCGTGGCGCCCTCGCTCCGGAAGTCCGGTGCCGCGGCGGGCGAGGTCAAGGGCGACGGCGGCGGTGCGGCGAGCCCGGCGCGGAAGGGCGGCGCCGCACCGGGGCGCTCCGTCCGGCCGCGGCGGCCGGCCCGGGGCGTGGTGGTGCTGCCGGCCGGCGCGGTGCTCCTGGCGGGCGGGCTCGCCGTCACCGCCGCGCGGCTCTTCGACAGCTCCGACGTCGGCGCCCTGCCGACCGCGGCCGATCTGAACTCCCGTATCGAGCGGGTCACCGCCGGTCTGCGCCACGACCCCCTGTACACCGACCCGGAGAGCGAACCGGTCCTGACCGCGGCCGAGCGCGCCCGGCTGCGCGCGCGGCTCACCGCGCTCGACGTCCCGGTGCTGATCGCGGCGGTCCCCAGCGTGACCGACGACGAATCGGGCGGCGACGGCGACGTGTTCGTCCGGTCGCTCCACCAACGCCTGCACCGCGACGCGCTGTTCGTCCTCGCCGATCCGTTGTCGGACCGCCTCTCCGTCATCAACTACGGCGCTCCCGTGGACGCGTACGCCCTGGAGAGCCGGCATTCCACCTTCCCCGAGGAGGACGAACACCGCACGCTGGGCGACCGGCTCGACGCGCTGCTCCGCGATGTCGCCCGCGCTCCGAAGGTGGCGGCGGGCGGCCGGCCGTACGATCCCGGGCCCGCCGCCGACCCGGCCGCGGAGCGGGGGCTGTCCAGCGTGTTCGCGGGGGATTTCGCGCCGGGGCTGATGATCGGCGCGTTCCTCGCGACGCTGCTGCTCGGGCTGGTGGCGTCGGTCGGCGCGGTGCGGCGGAACCGGAGGTCCGGTGGCCCGCCCCCCGGTGGTGTCCCGGCCACGTTCGAGGCGCCCAACGCTCCGTCCCTGGCGTGGCTGCGGCGCACCGCCCGGCAGGAGGCCGACGCCCTCACCGCCACGTTGGACGCCCACAGCGCCCTGCCGGCGGGGACACACCGGCTGGCCTGGGAGTGTCTGGACGCCGCCGCCCTGCTCATCGACGGTGACGGTGACGGCCGGGTCGACGCGGACGCCACCCCGGCGTCCCTGGCGTGCGCCGTCGCGCTGGCCCGCGCCGGGCGGGCGGCCGCCGAGAGGTCCGCGGCGCCGGAGTGGCTGTGCCACCGCAACCCGCTGCACGGCCCGGCGCCCGCCACCCGCCGGATGGCCCCGGCAGGCGGTGGCCGCGCCCGGTCGCTGCCGGTCTGCGAACGGTGCCGGGCCACCCCGGCGCCGGTGCTGCGGCTGGGCCCGGCGACGGACACCGGCCGCGCGGACCGTGTGCCGTACCCCGATCTTCCCGGGCCGCTGGCCGCACTCGCCGACGGCGCCCGGATCGGCCAACTCACCCGCGACGTACGGGAGTACTTCGGTGTTCACTGACCTTCGCCACCGCCGTCCGCGCCGGGCCGGGGCCCGCCGCCGGATGTCCGCCGTGCCCGGTGCCGCCGTCGCGGCGCTGGCGGCGCTGACCCTGGTCTGGTGCACGGCGACGCCGGGAGCCGCCGCCGGGAGCCCCGGGCAGAAGATCGCCGATGCGCTGCGCCGCTCCCCCGTGTACGTCGATCCGTCGCTGGACTCGGCGGTCGGCGCGGCCGAGCGGCAGCGGCTGGCGGAGCGGATCCGCGGGACGCGGCTGCCGATCCGGGTGGTGCTGGTGCCGTTGGTCGAGGGGGACAGCTGGGGCGGCGATCCCGCGCAGCTCGCCGAGGTGGTCCACGACCGGATGGGCGGCGAACCGTCGATCATCATCACGCTCGGCGACTTCCCCGAGGACATCGCCGCCCGCGAGTGGCCGGCCCGTGCGCACCAGGCGCAGCAGGCCGCGGCGGCCGTCTTCCACCAGAGCGACATGGAGGGTGCCGGGACGGCCCGCCGTGTCGAGCGGGCCATCGACATCATCGCGGCGGGCGACGGCGAGAAGGAGTACGAGAAGGCCACCGCCGATCTCCACGCCCCCGCCCCGTCCGCGTCCTCCGGCTCTCCGGGCGCCTCGGGGGCGGCCGGGGCACCGGCGTCCTCCGGGTCGCCGGTGGTCCGGATGCTCACGCTGGTGGCCGGGCCGTTGCTGGTGCTCGGCGCGGTGGGGCTGCTGTGGCGGCGGCGTGCCCGGGTGCGGGATCTGGCCACACCGTTCGCGTTGCCGCGTTCCGTCTTCGCGGCGGCCCGGCGGGCGGACGAGGCGGAGCTGCGCGAGCGGGCGGCGCGGGAAGTGGTGCGGCTGGGCGAGGAGGCCCGTGCCGCGCAGGGCGATCCGCAGGCCGTCGGGCGGGCCCTCGACGCGTACTCCGCGGCCGGTTCGGTGCTGGACCGCGCGCGGGGCGTGCCGGATCTGGCGGGGGTGTTCGCGCTGATAGCCGAGGGGCGCGCGGCGCTCGGCCCCGAGGACGCCCCGCTGCCCCTGTGTTTCTTCCACCCGCTGCACGGGCCCGCCGCCCGGGTCCTGCCGTGGCGTCCGCTCGGCCGCCGCGAGGAGCTGCGGGTGGCGGCCTGCGAGTCCTGTGTCCGCGCGATACGGGCCCGCCGCGGCCCCGAGGTGCTCACCGACCGGGAGAACGACCGCCCGGTCCCGTACTTCGAGGTGGACACCGCCCGCAGCCTCTGGGCCGCCACCGGCTACGGCTCCCTGCTCTCCGGGGAGCCCGACGACTCCCTCGCCGTACGCGTCCAACGCGGGGACTTCACCCGCACGTTGGAGGCTTCGTAGGGCAAGAGGACCGGTGGGGCACCCGGCCGGGTGGTCCCGTCGGCCCGCCGGGCGGCCGACCGGCCGGACAGGTCGCCCGGCGGGCCGGGCCGGCCCGTCAGCCCCGGTGCGGCGCGACGGTGGCGTACTCCCAGAACCGGTCGGCGGAGTCCGGGTCGAGGGCGTGGGCGGCCACGCCGCCGGGGCGGTCCTCGCCGCCCTCGACGGCGCGGGCCTCCTGCCTGTCCGATACGTCGCCCTCAAGCGGGTCCTCGGCCTGTCTCCGGGCGAATACCGCAGACGGGAGGCGGCGTGACACCGTGCCGCACGCCCGCCGCACCCGCCGCGTCCACCGCGCCCGCAGGAGGCCGCCCGCCGTACCGAGCGCGGTCGGCCGCCCCGGGCCGGGCCTCGGCCATCGCGACCCGAGGAGGACAGCGCACCGCGGAACCGCGGCTCAGGTGGCTTCCTCAGACCGCCGGCAACGCGTAGATCTCATCGCCGTGAGTGGCCAGCAACCGGCGGCCGGACGCGGTGACGTGCCACTGGTCGAGACTGCCGGTGTTGTCGTTGTAGTGCCAGCGGACCTTGCCGGTCGCGGGGTCGAGGGCGAAGATGCCGCCGGCGTCGTCGTACGACGCGCCGTAGAGCGTGCCCCGGACGGACAGGAACTCCGTCGGCGCCCGGCGCGCGCCGGTGTCCTCGCAGAGCCAGAGCCTGCGGCCGCGCACCGGGTCCACCGCCCAGACGCCACCGCTGTGATCGGCGGCGTACACCACTCCGTCCACGACCGTCGGCTGGTAGAAGCTGAGCCGCCCGGCGGAGGAGAGCGACCAGTCCTGCTCGCCGGTCTCCAGGTGGACGGCGCGCAGCCGCGAGCCGCCGAGGAAGATCCGCCGGGCGTGCACGGCGGGCCGCCAGGCGATGTCGTCGCCCAGTTTGCGGCTCCACAGCTGACGGCCGTCGGTGGCGTCGCGGACGGTGACGTTGCTCCGGCCGTCGGTGTAGACGAGACGGTTGCCGGAGACGGTGCCTTCCAGGTCGAAGTCAGTCGTCCCCCTGTCGCGCGGTTCGCTCCAGTCCTGCTTGCCCGTACGGAGGTTGATGGCCGCGACGGCGGTCGGGTGCTCGGTGGTGTCCTCGCTGCGTACCGACGCGACGACGTGGAGCCGCTGCCCGTCGGCCGCGAGGATGCGCTGGACGGTGAGGTCACCGCCGAGGCGGCTGCGCCACACCTCCTTGCCGGTGCCCGGGTCGAGAGCGATGACGTCGCCGTTGTACTCGGTGCTGACGAGGAAGAGTTTGCGGTCGGCCAGGATCAGCGGGGCACCGGCGGCGGCGACGCCCTTCCGGCTCCAGACGGTGGCCCCGGTGCTCGCCCGGCGGGCGACCAGCGGATCCCCGCTGATCAGCAGCAACCCGTCGTGGACGGCGAGCGGCTGATCGCTGTTGAGGCTGTCGGTCTCGGCGGTGCGGTGCCACAGGACGGCGGGCGCGGTACCGGGCGGCGGGGTGGTGAAATCGTCGGCCTCCGGGGTCGCGCCCCCGCTCCCGCCGTCCTCGGCGCCCGCACCGCCCGGCGCACCGCTGAACGCCCAGACCCCGGCACCACCGAGCGCCGCCACCCCCGCCGCGGCCCCGGCGGCGAGTTGGAGGAACCGCCGCCGGGACGGCGCGGGGGCGTCACCGGGTGCGCGTGGGTCCGTCGTCCCCCCGGGTACGGTCGGCGCGCCCGCCCCGAGGCCGGCGGGCGGGTACGCCCCGGGCCCGTCCGGCACGTACGTCGGTACACCCGGCGCGGCGACGGGTACGGGGGCACCGCCACCGGGCACACCGGCGGCGGTGCCGGGCGCTCCGGGGTGACCGCCGCCAGGCGTACCGGGGTGGCGGTCACCGGGCCCGGCGTCCTTGTCCGCACCGAGCAGATACGTCGGCGCCGTCCCGAACTCGTGTGACGCGCCCGGCCGTTGGGGCACGCCCGTCCCCGGCCCGGCCGGGCCGTGAGCAGGCGCCGGGGCGCCGGGGCCGGCGGGGTCCGGGTCGGCGGGGGTCTCCAGGTCGAGGAGGCGGGAGGCGTGGGTGGCGATGGTCGACGCGACGGCGCCGGGCAGCCAGTTGGTGAAAGCCGCGCCGGTGCCCTCGGGGGCGAGCGTCCGCAACACCTCGGCGGGGGCGGGCCGCTGTTCCGGATCGCGGTGCAGACAGGCGGCGACGAGCCCCAGCAGCGCCGCGGGCACCCCGCCGAGATCCGGTTCACCGTGTACGACCTGGTAGAGCACCGCGGCGGGCGTGCCCTCGGCGTACGCGCCGTGCCCGGTGGCGGCATGGGTGAGCACCGCGCCGAGGGCGAAGACATCACCGGCCGTACCGACGCGCTGCCCCAGAACCTGCTCGGGCGGGATGTAGCCGGGCGAGCCGACGACCACGCCCGTCTGGGTCATCCGGTTCCCGTCGACGGCGCGCGCGATACCGAAGTCGATGACGCGGGGGCCGTCGGCGGCGAGCAGTACGTTGGACGGTTTCAGGTCACGGTGGACCAGTCCGACGGAGTGGATCTCGGTCAGCGCGGCGGCCAGCCCCGCACCGAGGGCCCGGACGCTGTGGTCGGGCAGCGGCCCGTGCGCCTCGACGACCTCGGTCAGCGACGGCCCGAGGACGAAGGCGGTGGCGAGCCACGGCAACACCGCCTCGGTATCGGCGTCGACGACCGGCGCGGTGTACCGCCCGGACACGGCGCGGGCTATCTCCACCTCCTGCCGGAACCGCCCCCGGAACCCGGTGTCCTGCGCCAGATCCGGCCGCACCACCTTCACCGCGACGGTGCGCCCCCCGGCGGACCGCGCGAGGTAGACCCGCCCCATCCCGCCCGCCCCGATCCGGCCCAACAGTCGGTACGGCCCGAGGTGTCGCGGGTCGTCCGGGAGCAAGGAGTCCATCGTCGGGCCTTCCACGTCTGTCGAGAAACCGGTCGGAGCTACGGGAATGCCTCACGCGGGCGCCGCACCCGCGGGGTTGCCCACGCGGACGGACGGCCGACGCGGCACGGCAGTGATCGTAGCGTTGGCCGAAACTCAGCACCGGCCCGTCCCGACGAGGCCCCGCCCCGACGAGCCCCGGCTCCGGCGGGCCCTCGCCCCGGCGGACGGCGGGCCCCACCGCTCATGCCCCGAACACCCGGCTCCCGCGCGGCAGCACCCGGACCGAGGGCCCCGGGTCCCGGGCAGGCAGGGCTCGTACCGGCGGCCGGCGAACCGCCCCGTTCGACGCCCCCTCAGCAGCCGGTGGAGCCACCGCAGGGCAGACCCGGCGTGCCTGGCAGTCGCACACCGCCGCCCGTCCCGGCTCCTACAGGCCCGGCCGCCACAGGCGGAGGTCCGTCCAGCCCACCCGGCAGCGGCCCACGGAGACGCGGCCCCGTGGCCCACCCGGCGCCCTCACTCCGGTGTCGCCGCCCGCAGGAAAGGCTCAACGGCGCGCTGCCAGGCGTCGGGATGTTCCCAGGGCAGCAGGTGCCCCGCGTCGGGTATTTCGGCGTAGCTGCCGCCGGGCAGGACGCGGACCATCTCCTGGGCCTCGGCGCGGCCCAGTTCACCGTCCTGGCCCCGGACGACGAGGGCGGGGCAGCGGACCTCGGCCAGCTCCTCCCAGTGGGCGTCGGTCACCCAGGTCTCGCGGGCGGTGAGCATCTGGCGGCGGGAGAAGACCGGGCGCCAGCCGTCGGCGCCCTCGGCCATCACCTCGGCGAAGTACGCGCCGCGCGCCGGGCGGGGGCGCTCCAGCGACGGATCGTCCTCGCCGAACCACCGGCGGACGTCCGCGAGGGTGGCGAAGGGCAGCGGCCAGGTGGCGAACCACTCGGCCCATTCGCGCTGCGAGGCGGCGCCCAACGCGGACGCCCGCATGTCGCAGATGACCAGCGCACCGACCAGATCCGGCCGACGGGCGGCGACCTGCCAGGCGGTCAGCGCGCCCATGGCGTGGCCGACGAGGGTCACGGGGGCGAGGCCGAGCTGTTCGACGGCGGCTATCGCGTCCTCGACGAAGGCGGCGCGGTCGAAGGGGGCGTCGGCGGGCTTCTCGCTGCGGCCGTGACCGCGCTGGTCGAGGGCGACGGCGCGGTACCGCGCGCCGAGCCAGCGGGCGGTGTCGGCCCAGTGGGACGCGCGCCCCATCAGGCCGTGGAGCAGCAGGACGCCGGGGCGCCGCTCGCCCCCCTCCGGTCCGCCGTCGCCCTTGGGCGGATCGGTGAACTCCCAGGCCGCGAGCCGGACCCCGCCGGCTCCCGTCACCTCGATGCGCCGCACCATGTGCCCCGACACCCCCACTCGTCCTGTGACCCGCTCCAGACTATCGAATGCCTATTCGAATACGGCGGTCTCGTGCGGAAGTCCCCTCGTTCGGGTGACGACGGGCAGGGATAGTCGGGGAGCCGCCCGGGGAGACAGCTACAGGGGGACGGACCTCGCCGGACGAGGGGTCCGTGATGCGGGACCTTGAGAGCTCGGGGCTCCAGGTCCTGACGGGGGAGCTGGGGGTGGCGGGGCCTCGGATGTTCGCAGCGCCGGGGCCCCGAGAGCCCGCGCATCCTCCGCCGCACCGCCGGGCCCCAGGTGTCGCGGGCTCCGTATCGCACCGCGCGCCGTCGCGTCCCGCGGGTTCTGCGCGCCGCTGTCCGCCGTGTTCGGTCCGGTTCCGCCGCCCCCACCAGCGCCCCCTCCCCGGAAGCCGTCAGACCGCGGCTCCCCCGTACCGTTCCGCGTCCGGGCCGCCGCAGCCCGGACCGGTCCCGTCCGCGGGCCGTCCGGCACCACGGCGGGCATCCATGTGGGCGCCAAGGGTGACACGTCCTCGGCCGTTCCGCACCGGTTCGCGCAATTCCTCATCCCGCCAGGAAGCCGCCACCACCCCCACCGCCCCGCCTCTGCGCAGATCAGAACGGCCGACGGGGAGAAATCGGTGGATAGAAGCCCACCACCGTGACACCGGAGCCCCCCGCCCCCGAGCCGTGAAGCGGCTCAGCGACGACGCCCGTGCCCCACTCTCCCGGGGCGCGAGGGCGCCCTCCTCCCCCGGGCGCCGCAACGCCGGATCCGCGGCGACGGCCGGAGGGCCGCCCCGGCCCCGTACGCCCCTCCGCAGCGGTTTCCCGGGCCCGTACGGATGCCCCTCCCGGACCCGTGGCGCCAGGCCCCGCGACGCAACCGCCGCACCCCGCCCGCGCAGCCACCACACCCGTCCCCACGCATCCGCCCCCGTGCTCGGCGAGCACGGGGGCGGGAGGTGACGGCCGGACTCCGGGCGTCCGGCGGAGTGTCAGCGCTTGGCCACGAAGACGTGGGCGGCGATTCCGGATTCCAGCTCGGCGGCCTCGCCGCTGCTGCCGACGAGGACGCCGGTGGGCGCCTCGGTCACGCTGACCACCGCGCCCGGCTGGACCCCGGCCCGCCGCAGGGTGTACATCAGCTGCGCGTCGGCCTGGATGGGCTCGCCGATGCGGCGGACCACGACGTTCTTGCCTTCGGGGCCGGCGTCCAGCTCGGTGAGGCTGACCATGCCCGTCTCCAGGAACGGGTCGGCCTCCGCCTGCTCGCCCAGCTCCTCCAGGCCCGGGATCGGGTTGCCGTACGGCGACTCCGTCGGGTGGCGCAGCAGCTCGACGACGCGGCGCTCGACCTCCTCGCTCATGACGTGCTCCCAGCGGCACGCCTCGGCGTGCACCTGCTCCCACTCCAGCCCGATGACGTCGACGAGCAGGCACTCGGCGAGGCGGTGCTTGCGCATCACGCGCGTGGCCAGCCGGCGGCCCTCCTCCGTCAGCTCCAGATGGCGGTCGCCCGCGACGGACAGCAGACCGTCCCGCTCCATGCGCGCCACGGTCTGGCTGACCGTGGGGCCGCTCTGTTCGAGCCGCTCCGCGATGCGGGCGCGCATCGGGACCACACCTTCCTCTTCGAGTTCGAGGATGGTGCGGAGATACATCTCCGTGGTGTCGATCAGTCCGGACATGCGTGCCCCTAGCTGTGTCGTGCGGTGGCCCTGGATTCAATTCTGACGCATCCCGCCGACAACGGCGCCGCCCGCGCCCCCGGCGGCCGCCGCCCGGGGCCGGGAACAAGCCGTCCGGGGGCCGTCGCGTCAGCCGTATTGACAGCGCACTGGTCCAGACCGCAACGTGATCCGCGCCACGGCCGCCCCCGACCGGCGCCTCGTGGGCCGGCCGGGGCGGGGGAAAGCGATGAGCTGCGACGAGGGAGTCCGCGGGAATGGCTGAGAGCGACCGGCTTGCCGGGCAGTACTTCGACGCCGCGATCGAGCTGCTGCGGCAGGTACGCGATGCGGAGGGGCCCGCCGTCACCGCCGCCGGGCGGCTGATCGCCGACACCGTCGAGGCGGGCGGCCGGGTCTTCTCCTTCGGCGCCGGGCACTCCTCGCTGCCCGCGCAGGACACCGTCTACCGGGCTGGCGGCCTCGCCGTCATGAACCTGCTGACGGTGCCGGGGATGGTGGGCGTGGACGTCCGGCCCGCGACGCTCGGCAGCGCGCTGGAGCGGGTCGGCGGGCTGGCCGCCGCGGTGCTGGACACCAGCCCGCTGCGGGCCGGTGACGCACTGGTGATCATCTCGCTCTCCGGGCGGAACGCACTGCCCGTGGAGATGGCGCTGACCGCGCGGGCCCGCGGCATCAAGGTCATCGGCCTGACGTCGGTCGCCTACGCGGACGCCACCACCTCCCGGCACGCCTCGGGCACCTTCCTCAAGGACCACTGCGACCTGGTGCTCGACAGCCGCATCCCGGTGGGCGACGCGGAGCTGCGGCTGCCGGGGAGCGGCGCGCCGTTCGCGCCCGCGTCCACCGTCGTGACCAGCGCGATCATGCAGGCGGTGGTGGCGACGGCCGCCGGCGCGCTGGCCGAGCGGGGCACCGAACCGCCGCTGCTGCGGTCCGGCAACGTCGACGGCGGCCGCGAGTGGAACGGCCGGGTGCTGCGGGAGTACGCGGACCGGATCTTCTACCAGGAGTGAGCCGGCCCGCCCCCGGGGCCGCGGACACCGCCGGGCGCGGCTCAGCCGGCGGACGCCGCCAGATCGAGGGCCGCGGCGATCCGGGCGGCCACCTCCTCCGCGTAGGCGGCGTCGGCGCGGTCGAAGGGGCGGCGCGCCGGAGTACGCAGGAAGGTCGCGACGCCGAGGAGGCGGGCGCGGCTGCGCAGCACCACACAGAGCCCGTGCACCGCGCCGTCCGGCCACCGGCGGGCGGCTGCCCAGTCCTCGTCATCGGACGCCCCCGCACTGGCCCGCACCGAACCGCCGCGCGCGTACGCCTGGAGGGCCGGGTGCCCCTCGGGGTACGCGACCGGGACGGCGGACGGCTGCGGGGCCGTGCAGGGGCCGGGCACGCCCGCGGGTGAGGCGAGGGCCCGCCGCAGCCGTACGGGGGTGGTGGCGTCCCCGGAGCCGCCCGGCGCCTCGCCCTCCCGGTCCGGGCCGGGGCACGGCGCCACGACATCGACGAGGGCGTGATCGGCGAAGCCCGCCAGGGCGTAGTCGAGGTGGACGGTGGCCGCCTCCCGCGGGTCGGGGCAGTCGGCGGCGGCGCGGCTCGCGCGGTGCAGTTGCTGGGTGCGGAAGCGGAGCAGCGCGCCGTCCTGTTCGGCCTGTTTGGCGTCGGTGACGTCCTGGAAGAGCCAGGCGACGCCGAGCGGGGCCGGTTCCTCGGAGAGCGGGGAGGCGAGGCGGACGAAGCCGCTGCGCCAGCAGCGGCGGGGGCGCTCGCCGTCGGGGGCGCGCAGCGTCACCCACAGGTCGCTCGGTCCGGGCGGCTCGCCCTCCGCCAGGACGTGCTGGAGCACCGCCTCGACCTCCTCGGCGCCCTGGTCGAGCAGTTCGCCGAGGGGCCGGCCGAGGAGGACGTCCGGGCCGGCTTCCAGGGCGCGGGCGGCGGGCGCGTTGACGACGGCGGGCCGCAGGTCGGCGTCGACGAGGACCACGCCCCAAGGCGCGTCGGCGCAGAGCGCCTCGCTCAGGGCGAGGGAGCGTTCCAGGCCGATCTGGTCGTGGACGGCGGTGAAGACGCAGTAGACGCCGGTGGCCCGGCCGTCGGGCCCGCGCACGGCGGCGCTCTGGCCGCGCACCAGTACGCGGCGGCCGTCCTTGGTGAGCAGGGCGTGGTCGTGGACCTGGCGGCCGGGGGCGCGCAGCGCGGCGAGGAGGGCGGACTCGGTGGCGTCCGCGTCCGCGCCGCGGACCGCCCAGCCGGTCAGCCCCCGGCGCCCGACGGCCTCGGCGGCGGGCCAGCCCAGAAGCTCTTCGGCCTCGTGGTTCCAGTGGGTGACCGTGCCGTCCGCGGCGAGGGCGAGGAACGCGGTGTCCATCCCGTCGAGGAGGGCGGCGAGCAGCCCGGTGTCCCCGGCGGGCGCGGCCGGGCCCGGCGGCACGGCAGCCGGCCCCGGGGTGTGGTGTTCCGCCGAGGAACCGTACGAAGCGGAGCCGTACGAAGCGGTCACGGGAACCCCCTACGGGCGCGGTGGCGCGTTCTGGACCTGGGCACATTCAACTCGAACGTGACCCAGCCCACATCCCCTTCGTGGAAATCCCGCGGCCGTCCCGCGCGTCGGGGCGCCCCGGGACGGCGCGGGCGTCCCGGGCGCCGCAGCCGCCCCGCACGTGCCGGGAAATTAATTCGGTTGTGCGGGTCCGGGGGCGTTCCTAGGGTGGGGCGTACACGAGAAGGGAGGTGGTTCGGACAATGATTTCTCACCGGACGCGTGAGGTGGCTGCGGCCTAGGGCCGCCGCTTCACACCCAGTGCAGCGCCGGCCCGCGCATACTGCAGATGCGTCGCCGGCCAATTCCCAGCAGTCACCCGACCCGTGGGCCTCCGGTTCGTCCGACCGGTCGCCGCGCCACCGGCGCGGCGGAAGCGGCCCACGGGTCGTCTGCGTTTCCGGGCCCCGCACGGGGCCCTTTTCGCTGCCCGGGAGAGCCCGGGTCCGCCGCCCGGAGGCTCCGGTGTCCGCCCGGCGGGCCCGGGTCCTCGGTCCGGGGCGGCGGCTCAGGGCCTTCCCCGCCGGAGTGGCGCCCCCGCCGCGGTCGCGGCGCGTACCGGCCGCCGCCTGATCCCCGGACCCGCGCGGGGCGCTTCCCGTTTCCGGGCGGTGGCCGGGGATCAGGCTCCGGCGTCACGGGGCGAAGCGTTCCACGGTCCAGCCGGTGGTGGCGCGGGTGTAGCGGAGGCGGTCGTGGAGACGGTTCTCGCGGCCCTGCCAGAACTCGACGGTCTCGGCGGTGACGCGGTAGCCGCCCCAGTGCGGGGGCGCGGGGACCTGCTCGCCCTCGGGGTAGCGGGCGGCCAACGCGGCGTAGGCGTCCTCCAGTTCGGCGCGGGAGGTGAGCGGCGCGGACTGGTCGCTGGCCCAGGCACCGAGCTGGGAGCCGTGCGGGCGGGAGCGGAAGTAGGCGGCGGTCTCGTCGCGGCCGATGCGGGCGGCGGTGCCGGTGACGATGACCTGGCGGGCCAGCGGGTGCCAGGGGAAGAGCAGCGAGACGTGCGGATTCTCGGCGAGGTCGCGGCCCTTGCGGCTGGTGTAGTTGGTGAAGAACACGAAGCCGCGGTCGTCGAACGCCTTCAGCAGCACCGTGCGTGAGCTGGGGCGGCCCGCGGCGTCGGCGGTCGAGACGACCATGGCGTTGGGCTCGTGGAGCCCGGCCGCGGCGGCTTCCTTGAACCAGCGCGCGAACTGTGCGTACGGCTCGGCCGCCAGCTCGGTCTCGGTCAGCCCCTCGGCGCGGTAATGGGCGCGCATCGACGAGGGATCGAGGGATTCGTGGGCATCGGGGGTGGGCGCGTCGGCGGAGTGCACGGCCTCATCTTGCAGCATCCGCCCGCCCCCGGGGCAGGGCGAGGGCCGGAAGTTTGCCCCTCGTCGCCCGGACGTAACCCTCTCGTAGGCGAATCGACCAGTGTGCCGGACGTCACGCTTCCTTGCAGGTGGGGAAAGCGCCAAACTTGCGGGTCGGTGCACTGTGGGCTTCATATATCGGCGACCATCGTGTCCGGGCCGCCGGACCGGCGGGCCCCGCCGTGAACGCGCCGGGGCCGTACGTCCCGTGGGCCGCACAGCGCACCACCCCTGCCGCGCCCGAGGGCCGTCCGCCCCGGGCGGGTACCGCGTCACCATGCCCTCGCGAGGCATCAGGTGACCGGCGCGGACCGCGAGCTGCCGGGCGCAGCCGTGGAGCCGTTCCGGCACCGCACACCGAGCCGATCGCACGGCAACCGGTCACCGACCGTGGGCCGTCCGCACCTTGAGGAGTCGCCAGATGTCCGCATTCGTACCCGGACTTGAGGGTGTCGTCGCGTTCGAGACGGAGATCGCCGAACCGGACAAGGAGGGCGGTGCGCTGCGCTACCGCGGGGTCGACATCGAAGACCTCGTCGGCAGTGTGTCGTTCGGGAAGGTGTGGGGGCTGCTGGTGGACGGGGCGTTCGATCCCGGGCTGCCGCCGGCCGAGCCGTTCCCGATTCCGGTGCACTCCGGGGACATCCGCGTCGATGTGCAGTCGGCGCTGGCGATGCTGGCGCCGGTGTGGGGGCTCAAACCGCTGCTGGACATCGACGAGCGGACGGCGCGGGACGATCTGGCGCGCGCCGCGGTGATGGCGCTGTCGTACGTGGCGCAGTCGGCGCGCGGGCAGGGGCTGCCGATGGTGCCGCAGCGGGAGATCGACAAGGCGGAGACCGTCGTGGAGCGGTTCATGCGGCGCTGGCGCGGGGAGCCGGACCCCAAGCACGTCGCGGCGGTGGACGCGTACTGGACGTCGGCGGCGGAGCACGGCATGAACGCGTCGACGTTCACCGCCCGGGTCATCGCGTCGACCGGCGCGGATGTGGCGGCGGCGCTGTCCGGGGCGGTCGGGGCGATGTCGGGGCCGCTGCACGGCGGGGCGCCGTCGCGGGTGCTCGGCATGATCGAGGAGATCGAGCGGACCGGGGACGCGGCGGCGTACGTGCGCAAGACCCTCGACAAGGGCGAGCGGCTGATGGGCTTCGGGCACCGCGTCTACCGCGCCGAGGACCCGCGGGCGCGGGTGCTGCGGCGGACCGCGAAGGAGCTCGGCGCGCCCCGCTTCGAGGTGGCCGAGGCGCTGGAGAAGGCGGCGCTGGAGGAGTTGCACAACCGGCGTCCGGACCGGGTGCTGGCGACGAACGTGGAGTTCTGGGCGGCGATCACGCTGGACTTCGCGGAGGTCCCGGCGCACATGTTCACCTCGATGTTCACCTGTGCCCGTACCGCCGGGTGGAGCGCGCACATCCTGGAGCAGAAGCGCACCGGGCGGCTGGTGCGGCCGTCGGCGCGGTACGTGGGGCCGGCGTCGCGGAGCCCGCGGGAGATCTCCGGGTTCGACGCGGCGGCGCACTGAGGGACGGCCCTCACGGGGCCCGCGGGCGGTGGGTTCCGGCTCGCCACCCGTAGGGGCGGGGCCCGATCCCATAGGGGCGTGCCCCGATCCCGTAGGGGCGTGCCCCGATCCCGTAGGGGCGTGCCCCTGGTCTTCACCACGGGAGCGGCAGGCCGCGCGCCGGTGTGATTCCCGGTGTGCGGCCTGCCGTGTGCGCTCCGGCGGGGCGGGGCCGCCGGAGCGCACCCGTGCTCTTGGGCCGTCCCGTTCGGCTCAGCCCAGCGCCTCGTCGATGAGGGTGGCCCACTGGTCGACGACGCGTTCGCGGCGGGGGGTGTCGTCGCTGAGGAGGGTGGCCAGGCCCAGACCGCGGGCCATGTCGAGGAGGCCCTGGACGGTTTCGCGGACGCCGGGGACGGATTCGTCGGCGCCGAGCAGGTCGACGGCGGTGCGGTGGGACTCCCGGCCGACCCGGGCCTCCAACTCCGTGACACGGGCCCGTAGTTGGTCCTCGTAGGGGGCGGCGACCCAGAGGTGGAGGGCGGCGCGGAAGAGGGGGCCGGTGTAGAGGTCGACGACGGCGGCGACGACGGCGCGGCGGTCGGCGGGGGCGCCGGCGTCCGCCGGGAAGAGGGCGCGCAGGGCCGTCGAGCGTTCCTCGGCGACGTGTTCGACGGCGGCGGTGAAGAGGTCCTCGCGGGTGGGGAAGTGGTGCTGGGCGGCGCCGCGGGAGACTCCGGCGCGTTCGGCGACGACGGCGACGGTGGAGCCCGCCCAGCCGTGTTCGGCGAGGCAGGCCACCGCCGCCTCCAGCAGACCGCGGCGGGTGGCCCGGCTGCGGTCCTGCTGGGGCACCTTGGCGGTGCGGGCGGTGTTCACCGTGCCCATCGCGGGGCCCTTCGCTCCAGGAAGGCGGTCATGCCCTCACGGGCCTCGGCGGAGGCGAAGAGCCGGGCGGACTCGGCGGCCAGCCGCTCGGTGTCGCGGTCGAAGGTCCGCAGCACCTCGGCGGTGACCAGGGCCTTCGAGGCGGCGAGGCCCTGCGGGGAGCCCTTGCGGAGCCCGTCGAGCACGGGGGTGAGGGCGGCGTCGACGTCGTCGGCGGCGAGGGTGACCAGGCCGATGCGGGCCGCTTCGGCGGCGTCGAACCGCTCGCCGGTGAGGTAGTAGCGGCCGACGGCGCGCGCGTCGAGGCGGGGCAGCAGCGGCATCGAGATCACGGCCGGGGCGAGTCCGAGGCGCGCTTCGGTGAAGGCGAAGGTGGCGCCGGGCCCGGCCACCGCTATGTCGCAGGCGCCGAGCAGCCCGGTGCCCCCGGCGCGGACGTGCCCGGTGACGCGGGCGACGACCGGCTTGGGCAGTTCGACGACCGCGCGCAGCAGCCGGGTCAGGCCCAGCGGCGCGTCGGTCGGGGCGCCGCCGGTCGCCTCGGTGAGGTCGGCCCCGGCGCAGAAGGCGGTGCCGGTGTGGGTGAGGACGACGGCGCGGACGGCGTCGTCGGCGGCGGCTTCGGCGAGGGCGGCGTGCAACTCGCCGACGAGGCGGGCGGAGAGCGCGTTGCGGTTGTGCGGGGAGTCCAGGGTGAGGGTGGTGACACCCTGGTTGTGGGCGGTGCGGACGAGCGGGGCGGCGTCGGCGGCGGGTGCGGGGCCGGGCGCGGAGCCGGATCGGGCGGTCGCCGTCGCGTCCGGGTCGCCCGGGGGCGTGGCGCCCGGCGGGGTGTCGGTGGTCATCGGGCCGTGGAGCTCCTTTCCCTGGCGCGGAGTTCGCGTCGCAGGATCTTGCCGGTCACCGCGCGCGGCACCGAGTCGGTGAACTCCACGCGGCGCACCCGCTTGTACGGGGCGACTCGTCCGGCAACGTACGTGAGAACGTCGTCGGCGACGAGGGCGGCCCCCGGGCGGCGGACGACGTACGCCTTGGGGATCTCGTTGCCGTCGTCGTCGGGGACGCCGATGACCGCGGCGTCGGCGATGTCGTCGTGGGCGAGCAGCAGCGCCTCCAGGTCGGCGGGGGCGACCTGGTAGCCCTTGTACTTGATCAGCTCCTTGACGCGGTCGACGACGTAGAGCCAGCCGTCGGCGTCGGCGCGGCCGATGTCGCCGGTGTGCAGCCAGCCGTCGGCGTCGATGAGGGCGTCGGTGGCCTCGGGGCGGCCGAGGTAGCCCTTCATCACCTGCGGGCCGCGCAGCACGATCTCGCCGTCCTCGCCGGGCGGCAGGTCCTCGCCGGTGGTGAGCGAGACCAGCCGCATCTCGGTGCCGGGCAGCAGCCGGCCGACGCTGCCGGGCGGCGCCTCGGTGCCGGGCGGTACGAGGTGGCTGGCGGGCGAGAGTTCGGTCATGCCGTACGCCTGGAGGACCGCCTTGAGGCCCAGGCGGTGGGCGCAGGCGTCGGCGAGCGCGGCGTCCAGCGGGGCCGCGGCGCAGACCAGGTACTTCAGCGAAGTGAGGTCGTACGCGTCGACCAGGGGGTGTTTGGCGAGGGCGAGGACCATCGGGGGCGCGGCGTAGACGGCGGTGATGCGGTACCGCTGGATCGCGCCGAGGAACTGCTCCAGGTCGAAGCGGGGCAGCACGACGACGGTGGAGCCGGCCCGCAGCGGGGCGTTCATCAGGGCGGTGAGGCCGTACATGTGGAAGAACGGCAGCACGGCGAGGACACGGTCGTCGGGCCCGCCGCTGAGGAAGGCGTCGAGCTGGGCGAGGTTGGTGGCGACGGAGCGGTGGGTGAGCATCACGCCCTTGGGGGTGCCGGTGGTGCCGGAGGAGTACGGCAGGACGGCGAGGTCGGTGGCGGGGTCGAGGGTGACGTCCGGTGCCGGGGCGGCGGATTCGGCGAGGTCGAGTACCGAGCGGTGGCCGTCGGCGCGGTCGCAGACCAGGATCTCGGTGATGCCTCCGGCGCGGCGGGCGGCGTCCCGGGCGGTGCCGAGGAGGGCGGCGGTGGTGACGACGCGGCGGGCCCCGGAGTCGGCGAGCTGACCGGCGAACTCCTCGGCGGTGGCCAGCGGGTGGACGGTGGTGACGGCCGCGCCGCAGCGCCAGGCGGCGTAGCAGACGACGGGGAAGAGCACGCTGTTCGGGCTGTGCAGGGCGAGGACGTCGCCCTTGGCCAGCCCTGCCGCGGCGAGTCCGGCGGCGAGGCGGCGGGTGAGGTGGTCGAGGCGGGCGTAGCCGAGGGTGGTGCCGTCGGCGGCGTCGATCAGCGCGGGGTGGTCACCGCGCTCGGCGGCGCCGGCCAGGACGTAGGAGTGGACCGGCTCGGTGACGGGGGCGATCGGCGGGTGGTCGCTGCGCAGGACATGAGAGGTCATGCGGGGGTTCCTTCCGTGGCCGGAGCGCGGCGCGGGCGCGGGGTGCGCCGCGCCGCGCTCGGTGGGTGGTGGTCTCTCCCCCGGTGCCGCCGTGGCCGGCCGGTGCGTGGCGCCCGCCGGGCGGGCGCGGCGGCGCGGTCTCCGGCAGGGCTTCGGCTAGTAGGACTTCGGCAGGCCGAGCGTCTGGTGGGAGACGTAGTTGAGGATCATCTCCCGGCTGACGGGGGCGATCCGCGCGACGCGGGCGGCGGTGATGAGGGAGGCGAGGCCGTATTCGTGGGTGAGCCCGTTGCCGCCGAGGGTGTGCACGGCCTGGTCGACGGCGCGGACGGCGGCCTCCCCGGCAGCGTACTTCGCCATGTTGGCGGCCTCGCCGGCGCCGGTGTCGTCGCCGGCGTCGTAGAGGTGGGCGGCCTTCCGCATCATCAGGCCGGCGCACTCCAGGTCGATGTGGGCCTGGGCGAGGGGGTGGGCGATGGCCTGGTGGGCGCCGATGGGGTCCTTCCAGACCTGCCGGGTGCGGGCGTAGTCGACGGCGCGTTCCAGGGCGTAGCGGCCCATGCCGAGGGCGAACGCGGCGGTCATGATGCGTTCGGGGTTGAGCCCGGCGAAGAGTTGGAGGAGTCCGGCGTCCTCGTCGCCGACGAGGGCGTCGGCGGGCAGCCGGACGTCGTCGAGGACCAGCTCGAACTGCTTCTCCGGGGCGGCGAGTTCCATCGGTATGGGGCTGCGGCCGAAGCCGGGGGCGTCGCGCGGGACGAGGAAGAGGCAGGGCTTGAGGCGGCCGGTGCGGGCGTCCTCGGTGCGGCCGACGATGAGGGTGGCCTCGGCGATGTCGACGCCGGAGACGAAGACCTTGCGGCCGGTGAGCACCCAGTCGGAGCCGTCGCGGCGGGCGGTGGTGGTGATGCGGTGGGAGTTGGATCCGGCGTCCGGTTCGGTGATGCCGAAGGCCATGGTGCGGCTGCCGTCGGCGAGCCCCGGCAGCCACCGGCGTTTCTGCTCCTCGGTGCCGAAGCGGGCGATGACGGTGCCGCAGATGGCCGGGGAGACCACCATCATCAGCAGCGGGCACCCCGCGGCCCCCAACTCTTCGAGTACGAGGGAGAGTTCGACGATTCCGCCGCCCCCGCCGCCGTACTCCTCGGGCAGGTTGACGCCGAGGTAGCCGAGTGAGGCGGCCTCCGCCCACAGCTCGTCGGTGTGGCGGCCCTCGGCGACGACGCGGGTGAAGTACTCCCGGCCGTACCGCTTGCCGAGCGCCGCGACTGCGGCGCGCAGATCACGCTGTTCCTCGGTCTCGGTCACGAAGTTGCGCAGGGCGGTGCTCATGGGGGCTCCCTCTGTGCGGTGGGTGAGGCGTGAGACGTACGAGAGGTCGGGGGGGTGGGGCGGAGTGGAGCGGTGGGTGTCCGGGGCGGGGGTCCGGCGTGCTTCGGCCGGGCGCGCCCTCAGCCGCTCACCACCGCCAGCAGCGCGCCCACCTCCACCTGTGTGCCGACGCTCACCGGCAGGCTGGTGAGCGTGCCGGTGGCCGGGGCGGTGACGGTGTGTTCCATCTTCATCGCCTCCAGCCAGAGCAGCGGGGTGCCGGCCTCGACGCGGTCGCCCTCGGCCAGACCGGGGGCGAGGCGGACGACGGTGCCGGGCATCGGGGCGAGCAGTGAGCCGGGTTCGGTGCGGTCGGCGGGGTCGGGGAAGCGCGGCAGGGCGGTGAAGGCGTGGCCGCCGGTGGCGGTGTCGACGTGGATCCGGTCGCCGTAGCGGGCCACCGCGAACTCCCGCCGCAGACCGCCGGCTTCGAGGACGACGGTGTCCGCGGTGTGTACCAGCAGCCGGACGCCGGGGAAGTCCTCGGCGTGCAGGGCGCCGCCGCGCGTCAGCCGGTAGCGGATCTCGTACGGCTCGCCGCCCGGCTCGGCCGCGTACGTCTTGATCTGCGGCCGGGAGGGGATGTTGCGGAAGCCGCCGAAGCGGGAGCGGCCGTGGGCGTCGGCGAGGGCGGCGGCGAGCGCGGCGAGGCGGACGCGGGACGTGTGCGCCTCGCCGGGGGCGGTGAGTTCGGCGAGGTGGCGGTCGTAGAAGCCGGTGTCGAGGCCGTCGGTGGTGGTGAAGGCGGGGTGGCGCAGTGAACGGACCAGCAGGTCGCGGGTGGTGACCGGGCCGTGGATGCGGGCGCGTTCGAGGGCGTGGGCGAGGCGGCGGACGGCCTCGGCGCGGGTCGGGGCCCAGGCGATGACCTTGGCGAGCATCGGGTCGTAGTGGGCGGTGATCACGGTGCCGTCGGTGACGCCGGAGTCGAGGCGGACGGAGCCGGGGACGTCGAGGCGGTGCAGCGGGCCGGTGCCGGGGCGCCAGCCGGCGGCCGGGTCCTCGGCGTACAGGCGGGCCTCGACGGCGTGGCCGCGGGGCAGCGGCGGCGCGGCGTCCAGCGCTCTTCCCTCGGCGATGGAGAGTTGCAGGGCGACGAGGTCGAGGCCGTAGATCTCCTCGGTGACGGGGTGTTCGACCTGGAGGCGGGTGTTCATCTCCAGGAAGTGGGCGCGGCCGTCGGCGGAGACGAGGAACTCGACGGTGCCGGCGCCGCGGTAGCCGATGGCGCGGGCGGCGCGGGCGGCGGCCTCGTGCAGCGTGGTGCGCAGCGCGTCGGACAGGCCGGGTGCGGGCGCCTCCTCGATGACCTTCTGGTGGCGGCGCTGGAGGGAGCAGTCGCGGGTGCCCAGCGTCCAGACGCCGCCGTACGCGTCGGCGAGGAGCTGCACCTCCACGTGGCGGCCACCGGTGACGTACGGCTCGGTGAAGACCTCGCCGTCCCCGAACGCGGCGGCGGCCTCGGCCCGCGCCGCCGCCAGCTCTCCTTCCAGTGCGGAGAGTTCACGGACGATCCGCATCCCGCGTCCGCCGCCGCCGGACGCCGCCTTGACCAGCAGCGGGAGGTCCGCCTCGGTGGCGGTGGCCGGGTCGACGGGGGCGAGCAGCGGGACGCCGGCCGCCCCCATCAGCTCCTTGGCGCGGGTCTTGGACGCCATCGCCTCGATCGCCTCGGGCGGCGGCCCGATCCAGGTCAGCCCGGCGTCGGTGACGGCGGCGGCGAACGCGGCGTTCTCGGAGAGGAAGCCGTAGCCGGGATGGACGGCGTCGGCGCCCGCGTCGAGGGCGGCCTTCACCAGCAGATCGGCGCGGAGGTAGGTGTCGGCGGGCGCGTCGCCCGGCAGCCGGACGGCGGTGTCGGCCTCGCGGACGTGCGGGGCACCGGCGTCCGCGTCGGAGTGCACGGCCACGGTGGCGAGGCCCAGCTCCCGGCAGGTGCGGAAAACCCGGCGGGCGATCTCCCCGCGGTTGGCGACAAGAACACTCGAAAGAGTGAGGGGTGTCGAGGGCGGGGTAGTCCGATCGGTCATGGGTCGCCTCACATCCGGAAGACGCCGAATCCGCCGCGCGCGCCCTCGACGGGCGCGGTGTGCACGGCGGACAGGCACAGGCCGAGAACGGTGCGGGTGTCGCGCGGATCGATGACGCCGTCGTCGTAGAGCCGCCCGGAGAGGAAGAGCGGCAGCGACTCCGCCTCGATCTGCTGCTCGACCATGGCGCGCAGCCCGGCGTCCGCCTCGTCGTCGTAGGGCCGGCCCTTCGCGGCGGCGGAGGCGCGGGCGACGATCGACAGGACACCGGCGAGTTGCTGCGGGCCCATGACGGCGGATTTGGCGGTGGGCCAGCTGAAGAGGAAGCGCGGGTCGTAGGCGCGACCGCACATGCCGTAGTGGCCGGCGCCGTAGGAGGCGCCCATCAGGACGGAGAGGTGCGGGACCTTCGAGTTGGAGACCGCGTTGATCATCATCGCGCCGTGTTTGATGATGCCGCCCTGCTCGTACTCCTTGCCGACCATGTAGCCGGTGGTGTTGTGGAGGAAGAGCAGCGGGATGTCGCGCTGGTTGGCGAGTTGGATGAACTGCGCGGCCTTCTGGGACTCCTCGCTGAAGAGCACGCCGCGGGCGTTGGCGAGGATGCCGACGGCATAGCCGTGCAGCGTGGCCCAACCGCAGGTCAGGCTGGTGCCGTAGAGCGGTTTGAAGGCGTCGAAGTCGGAGCCGTCGACGATCCGGGCGATCACCTCGCCGGGGTCGAAGGGCGCCTTGAGGTCGCCGGGGACGATACCGAGCAGCTCCTCCGCGTCGTACTTCGGCGGCGGCGCGGGAGCCGGATCGGGGTGTGCCTTGCGCCAGTTGAGGCGGGCGACGACGCGGCGGGCCTGGCGCAGCGCGTCCGGTTCGTCGAGGGCGAGGTGGTCGGCGAGTCCGGAGGTGCGGGCGTGCATCTCGGCGCCGCCCAGCGATTCGTCGTCGCTCTCCTCGCCGGTGGCCATCTTGACCAGCGGCGGTCCGCCGAGGAAGACCTTGGCCCGCTCCTTGACCATGATCACGTGGTCGGACATCCCGGGCACGTACGCGCCGCCGGCGGTGGAGTTGCCGAAGACCACGGCGATGGTCGGGATGCCGGCGGCGGAGAGCCGGGTGAGGTCCTTGAAGAGCGCCCCGCCCGGGATGAAGATCTCCTTCTGGCTGGGCAGATCGGCGCCGCCGGACTCGACGAGCGAGATCACCGGCAGCCGGTTGGCGTACGCGATCTCGTTGGCCCGCAGCGCCTTCTTCAGCGTCCAGGGGTTGGAGGCGCCGCCGCGGACCGTCGGGTCGTTGGCGGTGATCAGGCACTCCACGCCCTCCACCACGCCGATACCGGTGACCAGCGCGGCGCCGACCGTGTAATCGCTCCCCCAGGCGGCGAGCGGGGAGAGTTCCAGGAACGGCGTGTCCGGATCGAGCAGCAGCTCGATGCGTTCGCGGGCGGGCAGTTTGCCGCGCTCGCGGTGCCGGCTGACGTACTTCTCACCGCCGCCCGCGAGCGCCTGTCCGTGGGCCCCCTCGACCTCGGCGAGTTTGGCCAGCATCTCCGTACGCCGCCGTGCGAACGCGTCGTCCGCGGGGTCGAGTGCGGTGGGCAGGACGGTCACAGCACAACCTCCGGTATCTCCAGGTGCCGGGAGCGCAGCCACTCCCCCACCGCCTTGGCCTGCGGATCGAAGCGCGCCTGTGCGGCGACGCCCTCCCCCAGCAGCCCCCGGACCACGAAATTCAGCGACCGCAGACCGGGCAGCAGATGCCGGTCGATGGCCAACTCCCCTGTTTCCGGGAGGAGTTCACGGAACTTCTCGACGGTCAGCGTGTGCGCGAGCCACCGCCACGCCGTATCCGTCCGGGCCCACACACCGACGTTGGCGGAGCCGCCCTTGTCGCCGCTGCGGGTCCCGCAGACCGCGCCGAGCGGGGCGCGGCGGACCGGCAGCCCGGCGGCGGGCGGCTCCGGCAGCTCCGGATCGGGCAGCCGGACCAGCTCCCGGGTGGCGGCGGGCGGCGGCGGTACGCGGCGGGTCCCGTCCGGCAGGACCGCCGTGTGCGTCACCTCCGTACGCGCCACCGCCACCGCCTCGAAGACGCCGTACGGGGTGCCCTTGCCGGGCGGGGCGGTGACGTGGAAGCCGGGGTAACTGGCCAGCGCCAGCTCGACGGCGGCGCCGCTGACGGCCCGGCCGACGGCCGTCTCGTCCCGGTCGCGGACGACGAGCCGCAGCAGCGCGCTCGCCTCCTCCTGGACCGCCGCGTCGGGATGGTCGGTGCGCGCCAGGGTCCACCGCACCTCGGCGGGGCGCGCCCCCGCCGCGTCGAGCGCCGCCGCCATCTGCTCCCTGACCAGCGCCGCCTTCTCCTCGATGCCGAGCCCGGTCAGCACGAACGTGACCTCGTTGCGCCAGCCGCCGAGCCGGGTCAGCCCGGCTTTCAGCGCGGGCGGCGGCGCCTCGCCGCGCACCCCGTCGATCCGCACCCGGTCGGGCCCGTCCGGTCGCAGCCGTACGGTGTCGAGCCGGGCGGTGACGTCGGGTCCGGCGTAGCGGGCGCCGTCGGTCTCGTAGAGGAGTTGGGCGGTGACGGTGTCGGGGGTGACGGCGCCGCCGGTGCCGGGGTGCTTGGTGATCACGCAGCTGCCGTCGGCGGCGATCTCGGCGAGCGGGAAGCCGGGGCGGCGTACGTCGTGCTCGGTGAAGAAGCTGTAGTTGCCGCCGGTGGCCTGGGTGCCGCACTCCAGGACGTGTCCGGCGACGACCGCTCCGGCCAGTGCGTCGAGGTCGTCGGGCCCCCAGCCGAAGTGGGCCGCCGCGGCGCCGCTGACCAGCGCGGCGTCGGTGACCCGGCCGGTGATGACCACATCGGCGCCGGCCCGCAGGCACTCCGCGATGCCGTCGCCGCCGAGGTAGGCGTTGGCGGTCAGCACGCCCTCGCCCCACCGGGCGCGGTCCCCGGTGGCGAGCAGATCGTCGCCCTCGACATGGGCGACCCGTACGGGGACGCCGGCCTTGTCCGCCAACTCCCGTACGGCGTCGGCGAGTCCGGCCGGGTTGAGTCCGCCGGCGTTGGTGACGAGCTTGACGCCGCGTTCGGCGGCGAGGCCGAGGCCGTCCTCCAGCTGCCGCAGGAAGGTCCTGGCGTAGCCGCGCCCGGGGTCCTTGAGGCGGTCGCGGCCGAGGATCAGCATGGTCAGTTCGGCGAGGTAGTCGCCGGTGAGCACATCGAGCGGGCCGCCGGTGAGCATCTCGCGCAGCGCGTCGAAGCGGTCGCCGTAGAAGCCGGAGGCGTTGCCGACGCGCAGGACGTCCGCGCTCACCGGGAGGCGTCCCGGCCAGCGGAGGACGGCGCCCGGCCCGGTCCGGGCGGGCCCGCGAACGCCTGGGCGAGGGAGAGCCAGCGGTCGGCGTCGGCGCCCTCGGCGCGCAGGGTCGGCAGGTCGTCGCGGTGTGCCCGCTGGGTCACCAGCAGGCAGAACTCCAGCGCGTCGCCGGTGACCCGCTGCGGGGCGTCCGCCGGTCCGTACGCCCAGGTCGCGCCGCCCGGGGCCCGCAGCTCGACGCGGAACTCCTCGCCGGGCGGGGTGAGGTGGCGTGCGGCGTAGGAGAAGTCGCGGGCCCGGACGCCGATCCGGGCGACGTGGCGGAGCCGGGCGGTGGGCGTCCGCGCGTCGCCGAGCGCGTCGGCGACGTCCTGTCCGTGCGCCCAGGTCTCCATCAGCCGCCCGGTGGCCATCGACGCGACGCTCATCGGCGGGCCGAACCACGCCAGTTTCGTGCCGTCCGGCACCGCCCGCAGCGCCGTCAGCAGCGCCTCGCGTCCGGCCCGCCACCCGGCGAGCAGGGCGGCGGGCTCCTGCCGCGCGCCCTCCTCGGCGCCCTCGTCGACGAAGGTGTCCGGTGCGGCGAGGGCGCGTTCGACGGCGCGGGCGAAGGCGTCCGGGTCGGTCGCGGAGGCGAGCGCCTGCCGGTCGGTCCAGGCGAGGTGGGCGATCTGGTGGGCGATGCTCCATCCGGCGGCGGGCGTCGGATCCGCCCACCGCGCGGCGGGCAACGCGGCCACCAGCGTGTCCAGTTCCTCGCTCTCGTCCCTGAGGTCCGCCAGTACGGCGCCGGGATCGGCCACGCGACACTCCCTCCCCGGCCCGCGCGGGCGGACCCGGATCAGTTGCCCGACTGTTCGGTGTGCACCTGCTGATGTGCTGACGTGCTGCGCGTACGCGCCCGGGGAGGCCGCTCGATCGCGGCGCCTGCACCCGTGGCGCGGTCCGAGCGTGGCAGCCCCCGGAGAAACAATCAAGCACGCCTGCATGGTTTTTGGCCGGACGGGCGGGGCGCCCCGGAGCGCGCACGGCGCACGGCCCAGCCAGGCGCGCGGGCGCCGCACGCGGTCCCGGAAACGCCGGCGGGGCGCGGACTCTCAGGCCCGCGCCCCGCGCGTCATCCGGAAACCGCCAGGTCAGCCGTGGCCGCTCCCCGCGCTCCGGACCGCGCCGACACTCGCGATGACGACCAGGCCGATGGCAACGATCTCCGCCCAGCCCAGCGCCTGATGGAGGACGAGGAACCCGGCGGTCGCCGCGGCGGCCGGCTCCAGACTCATCATCACGGCGAAGCCGGAGGCCGGAAGCTTGCGCAGGGCGAGGAGTTCGAGGGTGTACGGCAGCACTGACGACATCAGGGCGACGGCGGCGCCCAGCCCGAGCGTCACCGGGTCGAGCAGCGCCCGCCCGGCGGACGCGATCCCCAGCGGCAGACTGAGCAGCGCCGCGACGGTCATCGCCAGCGCCAACCCGTCGGCCTGCGGGAACCGCTGCCCGGCCCGCGCCGACAGCAGGATGTACGCGGCCCACAGTCCACCGGCGGCCAGCGCGAACACCGCACCGGTGAGGTTCAGCCCGTCGAAGCCCTCGCGCCCCAGCAGCACCACACCGCCGAGGGCCAGCGCCGCCCACACCAGGCTCAGCACCCGCCGGGACGTCGCCACCGACAGGATCAGCGGGCCCAGGAACTCCAAGGTGACCGCGGCACCCAGCGGAATGCGGTCGATCGCCTGGTAGAAGAGCGAGTTCATCCCGGCCAGCGCGATACCGAAGCCGACGACGGTGGCCCAGTCGCCGCGCCCGTAACCGCGGAGCTTCGGGCGGCAGGCGATCAGCAGCACCAGCGACGCCACCACCAGCCGCAGTGTGACGACGCCCAGCGCACCGGCGCGCGGGAAGAGCAGCACCGCCACCGACGAGCCGAACTGCAGCGAGACGATGCCGCCGATCACCAGCGCCACCGACACCAGCCGGCCGCGCCCGCCGCCCGCGCCACCGCCCGCCGCCTCGGCCGCGGCGACCTCCGGGGACGGCGGGACGGCAAGCGGGGCGTGCGCCGCGTCCGGGGCCGCCGGATCGGGGCGGGCGGCGGCGGTGGACGAGGCGGAGGCGGGCACGGCGGCGCCGTCGGGATCGGGGGACGAGGTGTTCACGCCACCACGCTAAGGCCCGCCGATCCGGTCCGTGAAATGCCGTTTTTCCTGTTGTTATGCTCCGCGCGTATGAGCATCGAGCTGCGTCACTTCCGCTGCTTCCTCGCCATCGCCGACACCCTCAGCGTCACCCGCGCCGCCGAACGGCTGCATCTGACGCAGCCCGCCGTCTCCCGCACCCTGCGCCAACTCGAACAGGAACTGGGCGTCCGCCTCGTCGACCGCTCCACCCACCACCTCGCGCTCACCCCCGAGGGTCTGCGCTTCCGCGATCAGGCCGCCCTCGCGACCGCCGCCTTCGACCGCGCGCTCGGCGCCGCCCGGGACGCCGCATGGCCGCTGCGGCTGGGCCACGCCTGGTCGGCGGCGGGCCCGTACACCCCGCGACTGCTGCGCCGCTGGCACCAGGAGCATCCGGACACCCCGCTGAAGCTGCTGCGGATCGACGACCGTACGGCGGGGCTCGCGCGCGGTGACGTGGACGCGGCGCTGCTGCGCGGTGAGGTCCGCACCCCCGGACTCGTCACCGAACTGCTGCTCACCGAGGAGCGGGTGGCGGGTCTCGCCGCCGATGACCCGCTCGCCGCCCGCCCGCACCTGGCGCTGGCCGACCTCGCCGGCCGCACCCTCGCCCTGAACACCGTCTCCGGCACCACCACCCTCGACCTGTGGCCCCCGGACGCCCGCCCCGCGTCCACCGTGACCATCGGCAACACCGACGACTGGCTGGCCGCCATCACCGGCGGCCGGGCCGTCGGCGTCACCACCACCGCCACCGCCCGGATGCACCCGCTGCCCACCATGGCGTACATCCCGCTGACCGACGCCCCGCCGGTCCCGGTCGTCCTCGCCTGGCGCGACGAGCCGGAGCATCCGGCCCTGGCGGACCTGCGGCGGCTGGCGCGGGAGGTGCTGCGGGAGGGGTGAAGGGCGGCGGCGAGCGGGGCGGCCCGTCCCTCCGCGAGGCCGCGACCGGGGCACCGGGACCGTCCCGGACCCGGCTCCGGTGGCCGGGCCCCTACCCGACCGGCCCGCCCCGGTCCCCTCCCCCGGGCGTCCCTCCGTCCCGGCCCGCCGCCCGGTCCAGCCCCTCCGCCAGCACCTCCGCCAGGTGCCGCCCCGGCCGCTCCGCCAGCTGGGCGAGCTGGGTGCGGCAGGAGAATCCGTCGGCGACGACCTCCGCGCCGTCCGGGGCGTTCCGTACGGCGGGCAGGAGCTGTTCCCCGGCGCAGGCGACGGAGACGTCCCAGTGGCCCTTCTCGAAGCCGAAGTTGCCGGCCAGACCGCAGCAGCCGCCGCTGAGGGTGCCGGTCAGACCGGCCTTCTCGCGCAGCCGCCGGTCGGCCGCGTCGCCGAGGACGGCGTGCTGGTGGCAGTGGGTCTGGCCGACGACCGGCCGGTCCAGGCGCGGGGGCCGCCAGTCGGGGGCGCGTTCCTCCAATGCCTCCGCGAAGGTGCGGACGGACGCGGCGAGCGCGGCGGCCCGCGGGTCGTCCGGCAGCAGTTCGGGCAAGTCGGTACGGAGGGTGGCGGCGCAGCTCGGTTCGAGGACGACGAGCGGATGGCCGCCGGCCCGTGCCATCCGGTCCAGGGTGCGGCGCATGACCTTCCGCGCGCTGTCGAGCTGCCCGGTGGAGACGTACGTCAGCCCGCAGCAGACGCCGGGGCCCGGCATCGCGATCTGCTGCCCGGCGGCCTCCAGTACGCGGACGGCGGCCCGTCCGACCTGCGGCGCGAGGTAGGTGGTGAAGGTGTCCGGCCACAGCACGACGGTCCGCGCGGCATCCAGCGGCGCGGTCCGCCCCCGGGCGCGCCGGGCGAACCAGCGGGTGAACGGTTCCGCCGCCAGCTCCGGGACATCGCGCTGCGGGGCGATCCCGCCGAGCCGTTTGCCGAGGGCGGCGAGCGGGGTGCGGGCCGCCGCGTTGAACAGCGGCGCGAGCGGGGCGGCGGCCCGCAGCCAGCCCGGCAGCCGCCCCATGCTGTAGTGCGCGGCGGGCCGCACCCGCCCCGCGTAGTGGTGGTGCAGGAACTCCGCCTTGTACGTGGCCATGTCCACGCCGACCGGGCAGTCGCTGCGGCACCCCTTGCACGACAGGCACAGATCCAGCGCCTCCCGCACCTCCGGTGAGCGCCAGCCGTCGGTGACGACCTCCCCGGCCAGCATCTCGTGCAGCAGCCGGGCCCGCCCCCGGGTCGAATGCCGCTCCTCACCGGTCGCCCGGAACGACGGGCACATCACCTCCGCCGAGCCGGGCGCGACGTGCTCCGTACGGCACCGGGCGACGCCCACGCACCGGCGGACGGCGGCCGAGAAGTCCCCGCCGTCCTGCGGATAGCCGAACTCCACCGGCACCGGCCCGCGCGGCAACACCGCGAACCGCAGGTTCTCGTCCAGCCGCGCGGGCCGCACCAGCATCCCCGGGTTGAGCCCGTCCGCCGGATCCCAGAGCGCCTTGAACTCCTCGAAGACCCCGACGAGTCGATCGCCGTACATCCGCGGCAGCAGCTCGGCGCGGGCCTGCCCGTCGCCGTGCTCACCGGAGAGCGACCCGCCGTGCGCGACGACGAGGTCCGCGAGGTCGACGGAGAACTCCCGGAAGCGCCGCACCCCCGCCGCGCTCAGCAGATCGAAATCGATCCGGACGTGGATGCACCCGTCCCCGAAATGCCCGTACGGCGTACCGCGCAGCCCGTGCTGGGCCAGGAGCGCCCGGAACTCCCGCAGATACGACCCGAGCCGCGCGGGCGGCACCGCACAGTCCTCCCAACCGGGCCACGCCTCGGTGCCATCGGGCAGCCGCGTCGCCGTCCCCGACGCGTCCTCCCGTACCCGCCACAGCGCGCGCTGCCCGGCCGGATCGGCGACGACGGTGTGCCCGGTGGTCTCGCCGCGCGCCGCCCGGCAGATCTCCTCGGCCCGCGCCGCCGCCTCCGCCGCGCTCGTCCCGCCGGTCTCCACGAACAGCCACGCCCCGCCCTCGGGCAGCCCGGCCGCGTCCCCCACCAGGTCGGCGGCCATCCCCTCGACGGTCAGCGGCCCGTACGGCAACAGCGTGTGCGCCGCCTCGGCGGCACCGGACTCGTCCGGGTACCCGAGCACCGCCAGCGCCCGCGCCGCGGGCGCCTCGACCAGCCGTACGGTCGCCTCGGTCAGCACCCCGAGCGTGCCCTCGCTGCCGGTCAGCGCCCGCGCCAGATCCGTCCCGTGCTCCGGCAGCAACGCGTCCAGCGCGTACCCGGAGATCCGCCGCGGCAGCTTCGGATAACCGGTCCGCAACAGCGCCAGCTCCCGCCCGACGAGGTCCCGTACACCGTGCGCGAGCCGCGGCGGCAGCCCGTCCGGCGCCCCGTCCGCACCGGTCCCGCGTCCGGCCCGCACCTCCTCGCCGCCGTACGTCAGCAGCCGCAGCTCCTCGACGTTGTCGGCGGTGGTGCCCCAGGCGACCGAGTGCGAGCCGCACGAGTTGTTCCCGATCATGCCGCCGACGGTGCACCGGCTGTGCGTGGACGGATCCGGCCCGAACGTCAGCCCGTGCCGGGCGGCGGCGGCCCGCAGGTCGTCGCAGATCACCCCCGGCTGAACGGTGGCGGTCCGCGCCCGCGGGTCGAGCGCGGTGATCTTTTGCAGGTGCCGGGTGAAGTCGAGCACCACCCCGACCCCGGTGGCCTGCCCCGCGATGCTCGTCCCGCCCCCGCGCGGCACGACGGGCACGCCCCGCTCCCGGCACACCCGCAGCGCCGCCGCCACGTCCCCCGCGTCCCGCGGCGCGACCACCGCCTCCGGCACCCGCCGGTAGTTCGACGCGTCCATCGTCATGAGCGCCCGCGCGCCGGCATCCCCCGAAACCTCCCCCCGCACCGCCGCCGCCAGCTCCCGCACCAGTTCCCGCCGCTGTGTCTCCGTACGCTCAGGCATGCAGGCAGCCTGCCCATCCGCAGCCCGGTTCGCGCGTTACGGCGTGGCCGGGCGGGGCGGAGGGGGTGCGGGTGGCGTAGTGGGGGCGGTGCGGGGGCGGTCTCACCCCCGTTTCGCCGGGCGGTCGTCCCGGTCCGCGTCCCCCTCCGGATCGTCCCCGCCCGCCTTCGCGTCCCGGGTGCGCGGGGGCGGGGTGTCCTCCTCCTCGTCCTCGTCCTCGCTGCGGGGGTCGTCGTGGGGGACGGATTTCTGCCTGG
This sequence comes from Streptomyces sp. NPDC027185, assembly GCF_055567035.1. NCBI lineage: Bacteria > Bacillati > Actinomycetota > Actinomycetes > Kitasatosporales > Streptomycetaceae > Streptomyces > Streptomyces sp. NPDC027185. Next base: position 1,004,176 of record NZ_JBVHRF010000002.1, read on the forward strand.
CGCCCTGGGAGTTCTCCACGCGCTGGTCGATGGCGCCACCGCCGCCGTCGTGGTCGCTGCCGGCGGTGCCCTTGCTCAGGGGGGCCAGGATGTTGAGGGTCCGGTCGACCTCCAGCCAGGAGTCGGCGTTGGAGTTGTCGATCGTGATCAGGGACGGGCCGTGGTGGGTCTCCATACCGCCGTCGGGGGCGTCGGCGAGGGCCGTGCCCGCCGTGTACGGCACCGCGCAGCAGACGCCGACCGCGACCGCGAGGGCCGTGCGGGCGGTCCGGAGCGCCTCGGTGACGCGGGTTCCGTTCCGCCTCCGGTGGGCGTGGGGCGCCGCCGGGGCCCTTCCGTTCGTCATGTTCCGTTTCCGTTCTCTCGCCGGGTGCGGGGCCGGTGGGCGTGGTGCGGCACCGGCCCCGGGGTCTTCCGTACGGTGGCCGGCGTCAGACGGAGACGGGGCGGCGCGGGGTGTGGTGGCGGCTGATGTTCTTCTCCAGCAGTTCGGTGGAGCTGCGGACGCCGATCGCGTTGGCTCCGGCGAATTCCGGCAGCCGGCCGTCGGAATTCTGGATGTTCTCCAGGGCGGCGTCGATGGCGCTGTGGGCGGCGAACAGGCAGGGCGTGCTGTAGATGGCGACCTGGCATTCCAGGTCGGTGAGTTCGGAGAGGGAGAGGCGGGGGGATTTCCCGCCGGCGATCTGGTTGAAGAGCAGCGGCTTGTCGCCGATGACCTTGCGGATGCGGCGCAGCCATTCGACGCTGCGGACGCCGTCGACGAGGACCACGTCCGCGTCGGTCTCGGCGAGCGCCTCGGCGCGGCGCAGGATCTCGGATTCCTCCGTCGCGTCGGTGCGGGCGACGACCACCAGGTCCTGCCGGCTCTCCAGGACGAGGTTCAGCTTCTCCAGGTACGTCTCCAGCGGCAGCACCAGCTTGCCGTCGGCGTGCCCGCAGCGGCGCGGGCGCATCTGGTCCTCCAGGATGACGCCGGAGGCGCCGCCGCGCTCCAGGCGCTGCACGACGTGGCAGGCGACCTCGGGATCGACGTATCCGTCGTCGATGTCGACCAGCAGATGGTGGGCCGGGAAGGCGAGCCGCAGCCTTTCGGCGAAGGCGACCATGTCGGGCCAGGCGATGAATCCGATGTCGGGCAGTCCGTAATGCGAGGCGGCGAAGCCGAATCCGGAGACGAAGAAACCGTTGAACCGGGTGGCGGCGATGGACGCCGAGTACATGTCGTAGACGCCGATGAGCGGAGTCGTTCCGGGGGACCGGATTTCGTCGCGGAGTGCGCTTCCGTGGGTCATGGGACCTCTTTTCCGGGGTGGGAATATCACCCCTCCCTGGCGCCGGCGTACGCCGGGCACGCCGAAGGGAGGCGTCATATCGCAAGGGGGAAGAGCCCACGCGCTCTGCGGGGGCCGTGAAGAACTTTGCAAACTTTGCCTTCCGTTTGCCTCGCGACACGCACACCGACACACCGTTCCGCTCTCCCGGATGAACCCTTACGCCGCAGGTCAACATGTGTACAGTCCGTCACTCCCGGACAGGGTGCGGCGCCCGGCGCACATCCGCCGCAACGCTTCCCGGACGAGATTCCTTGTTTTCCTTTTACCTGTCCATTACGGAACGGGCCGGCCAGGAACGGCAAGGGCGCGCCCGAGGAACAAGGCGCCCGTATCTCATCGGATGGACGCGGCGCCGGACCCGCATCGGGGACGGATTAGGCTGCCTGCGTGGCTGATATCCAGATTCCCGCTGACATCAAGCCCGCCGACGGACGCTTCGGCGCGGGCCCTTCCAAGGTGCGGACACAGGCGCTGGCCGCGCTGGCCGCCACCGGCTCCTCCCTGCTCGGCACCTCCCACCGCCAGGCACCGGTCAAGAACCTGGTCGGCTCGGTGCGCGACGGCGTACGCGAGCTGTTCCACCTCCCCGAGGGCTACGAGGTCGTCCTCGGCAACGGCGGCTCCACCGCCTTCTGGGACATCGCGACCCACGGCCTGATCGAGAACAAGTCCCAGCACCTCACCTTCGGTGAGTTCTCCTCGAAGTTCGCCAAGGCGGCCAAGCTGGCACCGTGGCTCGCCGAGCCCACCGTCGTCGCCTCCGACCCCGGCACCCACCCGGAGCCGCACGCCGAGGCGGGCACCGACGTCTACGCCCTGACCCACAACGAGACCTCCACCGGCGTCGCCGCCCCGATCAAGCGGGTCGCGGGCGCGGACGAGGGTGCGCTGGTCCTGGTCGACGCCACCTCCGGTGCGGGCGGTCTGCCGGTCGACATCGCCGAGTCGGACGTCTACTACTTCGCCCCGCAGAAGTCGTTCGCCTCCGACGGCGGACTGTGGATCGCGGTCTTCTCCCCCGCCGCGCTGGAGCGCGCCCGCGCCGTCCACGCCTCGGGCCGCCACATCCCGGAGTTCTTCTCGCTGCCGACGGCGATCGACAACTCCGTCAAGAACCAGACGTACAACACCCCGGCGCTCTCCACCCTCTTCCTGCTCAACGAGCAGCTGGAGTGGATCAACGGCCAGGGTGGTCTGGAATGGTCCACGGGCCGCACCGCCGCCTCCGCCGCCGCGCTGTACGGCTGGGCCGAGAAGTCCTCGTACGCCACTCCGTTCGTCACCGACCCGGCGAAGCGTTCGCAGGTCATCGGCACCATCGACTTCGACGACTCGGTGGACGCCGCCGCCGTCGCCAAGGCGCTGCGCGCCAACGGCATCGTCGACACCGAGCCGTACCGCAAGCTCGGCCGCAACCAGCTGCGCATCGCGATGTTCCCGGCGATCGACCCGGCGGACGTCGAGGCGCTGACGGTCTGCATCGACCACGTCATCGGCCAGCTCTGACCTTCCCGGGCCCGGCCGTACGGCGGCCGGGCCCGCACGGCACGGCACCGGGCCCCCGGCTCCCGCGCGGATCCGGGGGCCCCGCCATGTCCGCGGGGCCGCCGCGTCCGCGCACCGGCCCTCGCCGTACGGGCCCGCGGGCCCCCGCGTCCGGGCCGCCGCCCCGCCCGAACGGCCCCGCCCCCGCGAGCCGGAGCGCGTCGTCCGTGCCTCCATGGGAGATATGAGCACTCCCCCCACCGATCCCGGCCTCGCCTCCTTCGTCCGACAGGGCGCGGTGCTGCTCACCACCTTCAAACGGGACGGCACCGGTGTCGGCACCCCGGTCAACCTCTCCGTCGACGGCGATCACGCGTACTTCCGTACGTACGGCAAGGCGGCGAAGGTCAAGCGGATGCGGAACTTCCCCGATGTGGAGATCTGCTGCTCCACCTGGCGCGGCCGCCCCACCGGTCCCACCTACCGGGCGCGGGTGCGGCCGCTCGATCCGGCGACCCGCGAGTACCGCCGCGCCGGACGCAGTCTGACCCGCAAGTACCCGCTGCTGCACGGCCTCTTCGTCCCCCTCGCCCACCGCGTCCTCCGCGACGCCACCCTCCACTACGAACTGCGCCTGACCGGTCTGAAGGAGCCGGAGGCCCGGGACACCGGGCCGGAGACGGGCCCGGAGACGGAGACGGATGCGGAGAAGCGGTGGGACGACGAGGGCGGGGCGCTGTAGCGGGGGCCGGGGCGGGCGAGCCCGGCGTGCCCGCGGGCGGGATCTGCCGGGCGGGCGGCCGTGCCCGAGGCCGCCGGCGCTGCGGGAGGGGCGGCCCGGCGCTCGTCCGGGATCCGGCCCGGTACCCGTCCGGGCGCTCGTGCGGCATCCGGCCGGGCGCTCGTGCGGAGCCGGTGGCGGACGGCCCCCACAGCACGCCCGCCACCGGCCCGTACGCCCCCGGAACGCGCCGGTTGCCGGCACCGTCGGGGGGCGGTGCCGGCAACCGGCGGGGGTGGCCCCGGGCGCCGGGCGCCGCCGGGACCGGGAAGGGGAAGTCCGGTTCCGGCGGCGGGCGGCGCGGGGCCGTGGGTCGGCCCGAGGGAGGCAGGTGTTCCCGCGGGCCGGCTCAGGGGCCCGGGTACGGGACCCGGGCGCGGGCCCCGTATCCGGGGCCGCCGCGGCGGGTCAGCTGCCGCTGCCGGACTCCAGGGCGGAGACCAGGAACTCGTTGCCGCAGACCCGCAGGCCCTGCGAGGCGCGGGCGGTCATCAGGGTCTTCGAGCCGGGCGCGTACACCTGGACCAGGTCGGCGCTCTTCCAGCACGGGCCGTCCTTGAGGCCCTCGTTGACGGTGTGCAGCACGGCGTGCGCGGAGGCACCCGGCGCCAGGGTGACGGCGGAGCCCGCCGGGCCCTCGCGGTCCGCGGGGTGGCCGATGACCACACCGTCCCGGGCGCTCAGGGCGACACCGGGGTAGCCGCGCAGCGTGCAGCTCTTCTTTCCGGTGTTGGTGAACGACAGCGGGTAGCGGATGTTGCCCGCGCCCGCGTCGCCCTGGCCCAGCTCCAGCTTCAGGACGTCGGCCTCGCAGCGGTCGCCGGAGGAGTCCTTCGAGGCGGCGGACGCCGCCGCGCGGGCCGCCGCACCGGAACCACCGGTCGAACCGCCCGTCGAGCCACCGGACGTACCGGAGCCGCCGGTCGAGCCGCCGGTGGCGGCCGGGTCACCGGGCTTGGCGTCGTCGGACCCCGGGCCCTCGGCGTTCGCCTGGCCGCCGGTGGTGGCGGACGCCGAGGCGGAGGAGGAAGCGGCGGAGTCCGAGCCGCCGTCCGACTTGTCACACGCGGTCAGCCCGAACGCGGCTGCGGCGACGACGGTGAGAGCGGCGGCGGTACGGACCGGACGGAGAAGAGTGCGGTGCGACATGGTGGTGCGTTCCTTTGCCATGGGGGGAGCGGCCTGCCGGAGGCGCCGGGCCGTGGGGTTCGACCACTCCACCATGGGCCGGGGCGTTGGCGTCCCGCTAACGCCCCGCTAACAGCGCCCGAAAATCCCGGCGATGGTCCCCCGTACGCCCCGGACCTGCGCTCTCGTCCCCACCGTCCGGTTTCGTCCCGTCCGCTGCATCAGGCCACCGCCGCCCCGGACGACCACTCCGCCGGACGGCGATTCCTCCGCGTGCGGGCCCGGTGTGCGTTCCCTCTCCCGCGCCCCCGCCCGGCGCCTACGATCGGCCGCATGCCCCTGCGACTCGTGAACGTGAACGTCAAGGCCCGGTCCGACACGGCGCTCGGCCGGTTCTGGGCGGCGGCCCTCGGCTGGGGACTGTCCAGCGAGGGCCCCGGTGTGACCAACGTGGAGCCCGTCGGCTTCAACTGGCCCGGACCCGAAGCCGTCTGCGTCGACGTCGTCACCGTCCCGGACCCCGAAACGGTCGCGTACCGCGTCCACCTCGACCTGGCCACCACCTCCACGGACCACCAGTCGGAGCTGGTCGCCCGTCTGACGGAACTCGGCGCCGCCCCCGCCGACATCGGCCAGGGCGACGTCCCTTGGCACGTCCTCACCGACCCCGAGGGCAACGTTTTCTGCGTCCTGGAGCCCCGCGAGCTCTACCGGGACACCGGCCCCGTCGCCGCGATCGTCGTCGACTGCGCCGACCCCCGCGCCGAGGCCCGGTTCTGGGACGAAGCCCTCGACTGGACCCTCCACGAGGTGACCGACGACCACGCCCGCTTCCGCTCCGCCCAAGGCGTCGGCCCCTACCTGGAGTTCCTCCGCACCCCCGACACGCACACCGTCCGCACCCGCGCCCACCTCGATGTGATGCCGTACCGCGGCGACGACCAGGCGGCGGAGGTGGCCCGTCTGACGGAACTCGGCGCCACCCCCGCCGACATCGGCCAGGGCGACACTCCGTGGCGGGTCCTCACCGCCCCGGGCGGCCAGCAGTTCTGCGTCCTCGACGCGCCGCGGTGAGGGTGCCGCCCCCACGGTGAGGAGCGCCGCCGCCCCTCACCCCTTGCGCCGCAGCATCCGCCGCAGCCCCGTGACGACCACCACCGCCAGGACGAAGACCAGGCCCGCCTTGACCAGTCCGGGGCTGAGCGCGGAGCCGGACCCGTCCTTCCCGGCGGTGTTCTCCGTGTCGTCGGAGGGCCGGCCGGCAGCGGATTCGGGGAGTTGCTCACCGCTGAGGCCGACCGGTTCGACGGGGCTGTTCGCGCCCTCGGAGCCGAACATCAGGGTGCGGCCGTCGGGGGTGAAGGAGACCGATTCGCCCTGCTGCTGGACGGGGACGCCGACGCTGCCGAGGTCCTCGGGGCGGCCGTCCTTCCAGGCGTACATGCGAGCGCCGAAGTAGCTGCGGAGGATCAGCCGGGTGCCGTCGGGGGAGAACGAGCCGTCGGTGACCCACAGGTCGATCGGGGCGACCTTGCGGAAGACGTTCGTACCGGATGTCGTCAGGTGTTCGGGGGCGGCGTAGAGGGCACCGCCGCCGTCCTGTTTCTTGCTGGCGATGTAGACCCGGCCGGTCTTCGGGTGGACCATCAGCGCCTCGGCGTCGCGCGGCCCGTCGGCGTACGCCACGTCGAACTGGGTGGCGGTGACGGTCTGGTCGCGCAGCTGCTTCGGCTCCGGGAAGCGGTAGATCCAGACGTGGTCCCACTTGCCGCCGAGGTTGTCGCCGATGTCGCCGACGTAGAGGTTGCCGTCCGGGCCGAGCGAGATCGCCTCGACGTCGCGGGGGTCGCCGATACCGCGCAGGGTGACGGTGGCGACGGTGCGGCCGGTGCGGGAGTCGACGGCGTAGACGTACGGGCCGTCGTCGCTGTCGTTGTGGGTCCAGTAGACGCCGGGGTGCGCGCGGCTGGCGATCAGGCCGCTGGACTCGGTGATCCGGTGGTCGCCGATCCGGAAGCCCTCCGGTTCGGCGGCGGCCGCGGGAGCGGCGGCCGCACTCATCAATAGCCCCGCGGCACCGGCCGCGCACAGAAGCGAACGCATGGGCTCAGGGTGCCATCCCGCCTCCCGGCGCAGGACGCCGCTGCGGTGAGCGGGGACGATCGGGCCGGACGCGGCGGGACATCCCGCCCCTCCCGGTGGCCCGCGGCCCCGCCCTCCCCGCCGTACGCGGGCCCCGGCACCGTCCGCACACCGGACGCGAGCCCCGTACGGCCCGCACGGGCCTCCGCGCCCGCGTGGGCAGCGTCACGTACCGCCCGGTAACGCCGTCGGCGATCATGTCCGGATGAGGATCATGCCCGTCGGTGACTCGATGACCATCGGCAGCTGCGGTGACTTCACCTGGCGTTACCGCCTGTGGCAGCACCTGCGCGCCACGTACGACGGGCCGCTCCGGCTGGTCGGGCCGCGCGACGCGCTGCACGACACCGCCACCGACACCGCCACCTCGCAGCGCTACGGGGACCCGGCCTTCCCGGCGGACGCGCGGCGCCATCTCGCCGGGTGGGGCGAGGGCTGGCTGCACATGGCGCCGCTGATCGGCGACGCGGTCCGCGCCCACCGGCCGGACACCCTGCTGGTCTCCCTCGGGCTGATAGACCTCGGCTTCTACACCGACCCGGAGCAGACCGCCGCCAACGTCCGGGCGTTCCTGACCGCCGCCCGCCGCGCCGATCCGCACCTCCGGGCGGTGCTGCTGCCCGTCCTGCCCAACTCCCGCGCGGTGGACGACCCGGAGTTCGCCGCCGGATGCGCCCGCTTCAACGCCCTCCTCGCCGAGACCGCCGCCGCGCTCACCACCCCCGTCTCCCCCTTCGTCCTCGCCCCGGCCCCCGCCTGGGACCTGGCCCGCCACACCTACGACGGCACCCACCCCTCCCCCGCCGGCGAGCACGCCCTGGCGGCGGCGTTCGCGGGCACGCTGTACGCGGCGTGGGGCGTCGGCGGGCCGTACGCGGCGCGCCCCGGCGTCCGGACACCGCAGTACGCGGCGGGGTGAGCCGGCCCCGCCGCGTACCGCGGTGTGCGAGGCGCCCTGCCCCGGCCCCGGCGGGTCATGGACGCTTCCGGCACAACCGGGCCCGCGGCAGACCTGTCGTACCCGGTATGACCAGCACCGATCGACCGATACGAGCAGGCGACCGCGCCACAGCCGTCGCCCTGTTCGCGGGCGAGCTCCTCGTCCTGCCCGTCCTCTTCGTGCTCTACGGGGCAGGCATGTGGGACGTCGGCATCCACACCGGGATGCAGCATCCCGACGCGGCCACGCGTACCGAGGCGAAGTGGGACTTCGTCCGGCTCCTCGCCGTCGGCACGGTCGTCGTCGCCGGCCCTCTCCTGGCCTTCCGGCGGTGGGTTTCCGGCGTGTCGCAGCTGGTCGTTCTCGGCGGCTCCGCCCTCGCCATGTGCTTCGTCGAGACGTACTGAAGCCCGCCCGTCCGGCGAGGGGACGGGCCGGGCCCGCGGGAGGGGCCGCCGGACGGCCCGCGCCCGCACGGGCCGTCCGGCGCGGGGTCGCTCAGCGCAGGGCGGCCGCCACGATGACGACGACGAGCAGGAGCGCGAGCAGACCGGACATGATCCGGTTCCGGGTTTTGGGGTCCACCCTGTGAGCGTACCGGGCGCGATCCGAACGTTTCAGCGACCGGGTCGTCGGTCCCCGCGCCCCGCCGTCAAGGCGGCCCCGGCGCGCCGCCGAGCGGCCAGGTGTCCACCGTCTCGTAGTGCGGCTGCGCGCCCGCGACGCCCGGTGCGGGCGGATGGCTGCGGACGAGCGCGATCTCCGCGACGGTCCAGGGGCTGCCGTCGAAGGAGTCCAGCGCGGCGGCGAACGGCGCCAGCTCCACCCGCGGGTCGCGGTTGCGGGCCAGTGTCAGATGCGGGGTAAAGCCGCGGCGCCCGGCGGTGTCGGGCCCGGTGAGCCCGGCCCGGCGCCCGGCCGCCGCGGCGGTCCCCGCCAGCTTCCCGATCGCGCTCAGCTCTCCGTCGGCGCCCGCCCACAGCACCCGGTCGGCGAACCGTCCGCCACCGGCGATCCGCAGCCCGTACGGGGCGTGCCGCCGGGCGCCCCGGGCCAGCCGTTCCCGCAGCTCGGGCAGGGTCTCGTCGGGGACCTCCCCGTAGAAGGCGAGCGTGAAGTGCCAGCCGTCCCGCCCGGCCCACCGCAGGCGCCCGGCCCCCGGCAGCTCCCGCAGCGCCCCGACCTGACGCGCCAGCTCGGCGACGGCGGTCCCGGGCGGCAGCACGGCGGCGAAGAGTCTCACCCGGCCAGTGTCGCGCGGCCGGGAGGGTTCCGTCCGGGGGACGGCGCGTTCGTACGGAGCCCCGTACGGGAACGGGTGCCCGGAACCGCCACCGGCCCCCGCCTCGGGAGGCGGGGGCCGGTGGCGGAAGGGACGGGTCAGGCGACCGTCAGCGGCTTGTCCGGGGAGCCGGCCGGCTCCGCGCCGTCCTCCGGGAGCGAGGCGCGGGGGACGAAGGCGACGTGCCGGTGGCCTCGGCGGAGATCGATCTTCAGCCGCAGACCGCCCGCGCGGGCCAGGATCAGGCCGATGAGGACGGCGGCGAGCAGCGAGATGAGGCCGCCGGAGAGGAAGCCGATCCGCGGGCCGAAGGTGTCGGTGATCCAGCCGACGAGCGGCGCGCCCAGCGGCGTACCGCCGACGAAGACCATCATGAACAGCGCCATCACCCGGCCGCGCATCAGCGGATCGGTGGCCATCTGGACGCTGGAGTTGGCGGTGACGTTGATCGTCAGGCCGACCACGCCGATCGGCGCGAGCAACGCCGCGAAGACCCAGAACGACGGGGCGAGCGCGGCGGCCATCTCCAGCACCCCGAAGAGCACCGCGGCGCCGACCAGCAGCCGCAGCCGGGACGACGCGCGCCGCGCCGCGAGCAGCGCACCGACCAGCGATCCGGCCGCCATCAACGAGTTGAACAGCGCGTACGTACCCGGGCCCTGGTGGTAGACGTGGTAGGTGAAGGCGGTCAGCCAGATCGGGAAGTTGAAGCCGAAGGTGCCGATGAAGCCGACGAGGACGATCGTCCAGATCAGCTCGGGCCGCCCGGAGACGTACCGCAGCCCCTCCCGCAGCTGGCCCTTGCTGCGCGGCACCCGCTCCACCTTGTGCAGTTCGGCGGTGCGCATCAGCAGCAGTCCGGCGATCGGCGCGGCGAACGACAGGCCGTTGAGCAAGAACGCCCAGCCACTGCCGAACGCGGTGATCAGCGCACCGGCGACGGCCGGACCGATGAGGCGGGCGGACTGGAAGTTGGCGGAGTTGAGGCTGACGGCGTTGCGCAGGTCCTCCTTGCCGACCATCTCGACGACGAACGCCTGCCGGGAGGGGTTGTCGACGACGGTGACGAGTCCGAGGAGGAACGCGGTCAGGTAGACGTGCCAGACCTGGACGCTGCCGGAGAGGGTCAGCGCGGCCAGCGCGAGACCGGTGCCGCCCATCGCCGCCTGGGTGAACAGCAGCAGCTTCCGCTTGGGGAACCGGTCGGTGAGGACCCCGCCGTACAGCCCGAAGAGGAGCATTGGCAGGAACTGCAGGGCGGTGGTGATGCCGACGGCGGCGGAGGAGCCGGTGAGGCTGAGTACCAGCCAGTCCTGGGCGATGCGCTGCATCCAGGTGCCGGTGTTGGAGACCACCTGGCCGGTGGCGAAGAGACGGTAGTTGCGTACGCGCAGTGAGCTGAACATGCCCTTCCGGGGGGCGGCGGGTGCGCTCGGCGGCGTTCCGCGCCCGGGGGCCCGGGGGGTCGTCCCGTTCGGTATGTGCGGTCCGGGGACGGAGTCTGATCCGGATCCCGTACTCAACGTCGGTTCGCCTCCTCGGCTTCGGTGTCGCTACAACTGGGCGAGCTTCTCCAGGACGGGCGCGGCGGCGCGCAGCTTCGTCCACTCGTCGTCGTCCAGCCCGGTGGCCAGCTCGGCGAGCCAGGCGTCGCGTTTGCGGCGGCTCTCGGCGAGCATCGCCTCGGCCTGCTCGGTCTGGGTGACGACCTTCTGCCGGCGGTCGTCGGGGTGCGGCTCCAGCCGGACGAGTCCCTTGGCCTCCAACATGGCCACGATGCGCGTCATCGACGGCGGCTGCACATGCTCCTTGCGGGCCAGCTCGCCGGGGGTGGCGTGGCCGCAGCGGGCGAGGGTGCCGAGCACCGACATCTCGGTCGGGCTCAGCGACTCGTCCACCCGCTGGTGCTTGAGGCGGCGGGAGAGGCGCATCACGGCGCCCCGCAGGGCGCTCACGGCGGCAGCGTCGTCGCCGCTGGACAGGTCCGGCATGTTCGTTAGCGTAACTCATTACCCTTTCTAAAGAAAGCCGTGGGAGACGGCGGCATCCGCATCACCCGTACGAGTGAGGACGCGCGGGAAAACGACGCGACCGGCGGGGGTCTGCGGGGACGGTGTCCTCATGGGATCGCGAGTGCTCAGCCTGCGTCTGGACGACGAACTGCTGGAGCGCATCCGGCAGCACGCGGCGAAACGCGGTATGAGCGTCCAGGACTACGTCGTCCAAACGCTCGTCCGCGAGGATTTCGACGAACGCTTCCAGTGCTCCGTCGACGCGACGGAACGTCTCGGCGGCTGGGGCGACACACCGGCGGAAGCGGCCGGCGGATCCCCGGCGGCGGCCTCCGGTGAGCGGGCCGGGGCCTGAGCGGGCGGGGCGGAGCTGAGCGGACGGGCTGCCCGATCCGCCGTTCCCCCACCCGCTCCGTTCCGCGCGCCCGGCCGGCGCCCGCACCCGTACGGCCGCCGCGCCCCTCCCCCGCCGGACCGTTTGCCCCCGGGGCCGTGCCCCGCTAACGTCGCCCGGTCCGCGCGCGAGGTGCGGCCGGGAGGCGAGGAGTGCGCGGGCGTGTCGGTCTCCGAGGAGCCGCTCGGGCGGCGGTTCAACCGGCTGTGGGCGGCGTACACGGTCAGCGCCTTCGGTACCCGGCTCGCGTTCAACGCCCTGCCGCTGACCGCCCTTCTCGTCCTGCACGCCGGGCCTTCGCAGGTGGCGGCGTTGTCGGCGGTGGGTGCCGCGGTCGGTGCGGTGGCCGCCGTACCGCTCGGGCCCTGGGTGGAGGGGCGCCGCAAACGGCCCGTGATGATCACGATGGACCTGGTGCGGTGCGCGGCGATGCTGAGCGTCCCCGCCGCGTACGCGCTGGGCCTCCTCGGCTTCGCGCAGCTCCTGGTGGTCTGTGTGGTCGTCGGCGCCGCCGACATCGCCTTCGCCGCGGCGAGCGGCGCGTTCCTCAAAGCGCTGCTGCCGCCGGAGCGCCTGCTGCGCGCCAACGGCCGGCTGGAGGCCACGACCTGGACCACCACCATGCTCGGCCCGCCCCTCGGCGGCGCCGCCGTCGGCGTCCTCGGCCCGGTCCTGACGGTGACGGCGGACGCGGTCAGCTACCTGCTGTCGGCGCTGGGGCTGCGGGCGGTCGGCGGCGGCGAGCCCCGGCCGGGCGGCGTCCCTGGACCGCGTACGGGGGACGCGGGCGGCGGGAAGGCGGGCGGCGCCGGGTCCGGTGGGCCGGAGCCGGACGCGGCGGACGGCCACCGGTCGGGCGCCGCCGCCCCGGCCACCGCGGAAGCGACGACCGGCTCCCGGGCCCGGCACCCCCGCCCCCGCCCCGCCGATCTCCTCACCGGCTGGCGGTTCCTGCTGGGCGATCCGGGGCTGCGGCCGCTGTTCCTCAACACCGTGCTGGTCAACGGGCTGATCATGGCGACCGAGCCGCTGCTCACCGTGCTGCTCGTGGAGCGGCTGGGGTTCCCGCCCTGGCTGTACGGGCTGGCCTTCGCGCTGCCGTGTGCGGGCGGGCTGATCGGCTCCCGGCTGGCCCGGCCGCTCGTCGCGCGGTTCGGGCGGCGGGCGGTGCTGCTGACCGCCGGGACGCTGCGGGTGTGCTGGCTGCCGTGGCTGGCGCTGACCGGGCCGGGAGCGGGCGGCTTCGCGCTGGTCGTCGCCGTGGAACTGGCGATGATCTGCTGTATCGGCGTCTACAACCCGGTGCTCGTCACGTACCGGCTCGACCGGATTCCGGCGGACCGGGTGGCGCGGGTGCTGGCGGCGTGGTCGGTGACCGGCCGGGCGGCCATCGCGGCGCTGACCGCGTCGGGCGGGCTGCTCGCCGCTGTCGCCGGGCCGCGCACCGCGCTGCTCACCGCCGGACTGCTGGCCCTCACCACCCCGCTGCTGCTGATCGGCGCCGCCCGCCCGGTGCGCGGGACGGCCCCGGAAACGCCGGAGGTGCCGGCCCGCTGACGCGGCGGCCGGCACCTCCGAGGAAGCGGCGGGCGTTACTTGCCGAGCAGCTGCTCGATCGGGTTGAGCAGGAAGTACACCAGGAAGCACAGGCCCACGGCGTTGAGCAGCCAGGGGATCTCCCTGAAGCGGCCGGTGGCGGAGCGCAGCAGGATGAAGGCGAGCACGCCGATGCCGATGCCGTTGGTGATGCTGTACGTGAACGGCATCGCGATCATGGTGAGGAACGCCGGGATGGCGACGGTGAAGTCGCCCCAGTCGATGTCCCGGACGTTGGACGCCATGATCAGGAAGCCGACGACGATCAGCGCGGGCGTCGCCGCCTGGGCGGGCACCACGGTCGCCAGCGGCGTGAAGACCAGCGCGAGCAGGAAGAGCCCGCCGGAGACGATGTTCGCCAGGCCCGTCCGGGCGCCCTCGCCGACACCGGCGGTGGACTCGACGAAGCAGGTGTTGGCGGAGGCGGAGCCGAGGCCGCCCGCCGCGACGGCGATGCCGTCGACCATCAGGATGCGGCCCATGCCGGGCAGGTTGCCGCTCTCGTCGGTCAGCCCGGCCTCCTCGCCGACGCCGATGATCGTGCCCATCGCGTCGAAGAAGCCGGAGAGCAGCACGGTGAAGACGAAGAGGCAGCCGGTCAGCAGGCCGACCTCCTTGAAGCCGCCGAAGAGGCTGATGTGGCCGATGAGCCCGAAGTCCGGCGCGCCGACGATCTTGTCCGGGACGTTCGGGACGGCGAGGCCCCAGGCGGCGTCCGGGATGGTGGCGACGGCGTTGATGATGATCGCGACGACGGCCATGACCACCATGCCGATCAGGATCGCGCCCTTGGTCTTGCGCACCACCAGCATGAACATCAGCACCAGGCCCAGCACGAAGACCAGCACCGGCCAGCCCTTGAGCTGACCGCCCTGCCCCAGGCCCAGCGGCACGGTGGTGTGCGCGGCGTCCGGGTTACGGCTGACGAACCCGGCGTCGACCAGGCCGATCAGCGAGATGAACATGCCGATGCCGATGGCGATGGCGCGCCGCAGCCCCGGCGGGATGGCGTCCATGACGCGCTGCCGCAGACCGGAGGCGACGAGGATCATCAGCACCAGACCGGCGAGGACGACCATGCCCATCGCGTCCGGCCAGCTCATCTTGGGCGCGAGCTGGAGCGAGACGACGGCGTTGATGCCCAGGCCCGCGGCGATGGCGATCGGGACGTTGCCGACGACGCCCATCAGGACGGTGCTGAGGCCGGCCATCAGGGCGGTGGCGGTGACGAGCTGCCCGTTGTCGAGGTGGTGACCGTACTTGTCCACGCCCGCGCCGAGAATGATCGGGTTCAGCACGATGATGTAGGCCATCGCGAAGAAGGTCGCCAGACCGCCACGGAGTTCGCGGCCGACCGTGGAGCCCCGCTCGGAGATCTTGAAGAAGCGGTCGAGCCCGTTCTTGGGCGGATGGCCTGGGCTCCGAAGAGCGCTTTCGACCGGGGTGGTGGCCGAGGACGACATGGGCGGGACCTTTGGGGGGACGGGCCTGGATCAGGCGCGGGGACCCGGCCCGGGTGGTCCCGGGACGGGTGCACGGACAGAACGTTTCCCGATCAGTTTGGAGCAAACAACGATTCAAACCAGTCAGATCCGGAAGAGTTCAGTATGAATAAACAATTCGTTGATCGCTATCTTCGCGCGTAGACCCCGGCCGCGCACGGCCGTCCGGCGCCCCCGGGAAGCGGCCGGACCACCCGCACGGAGCCGCCGCACCGCCCCCGTAAGCTGGGGCCCATGTGGAAGAAGTCCGAACTGCGCGCGGCTCCGGCGCCGCTCGAAGGTCCCGTCGTCGGCACGATCACCGGCGGCACCATCGTCTGGTTCGTCCTCTTCCTCGGCCAGTTGCCCTTCTACCCCGTGTTCGAGCGGAACGGCCACGCCTGGTGGGTGTGGACCTGCCTGGCCGGCGGCGCGCTCGGCTGCCTCGGCATCTGGTACGTCCGCAAGCGCGACGCCGCCATCAAGCGCGCCGCCGCGGCAGCCTCCGCCGACGGCGCCTGAGCCACCCCTTCACCCGCCCAGCGGGTGCGCCGCGCCCCCTCCCCGTACCGTCGAACCATGACGCAGTGGGCGAAACCGGGCGGTGGGCCGGGGGCGGACAGCAGTGGCTCCGGGGGGCCGGACGGCGATGACGGCACCGGGACGCCGGGCGGCGGGCCGCCCGCGCATCCGGGGCTGACCGCCGCCGAGGTCGCCGAGCGGGTCGCCCGCGGCGAGGTCAACGACGTGCCGGTGCGCTCCTCGCGCTCGGTCGCCGACATCGTGCGGGCCAACGTCCTCACCCGCTTCAACGCCATCATCGGCGTGCTCTTCGTGATCATCCTGATCGTCGGGCCGATCCAGGACGGGCTGTTCGGCTTCGTCATCGTCGCCAACACCGGCATCGGCATCTTCCAGGAGCTGCGCGCCAAGCGGACGCTGGACAGCCTCGCGGTCGTCGGGGAGGCGAAGCCGGTCGTCCGGCGGGACGGGCGCGCCACCGCGCTCTCCACCTCCGAGGTGGTCCTCGGCGACGTCATCGAGCTGGGTCCGGGCGACAAGGTCGTCGTCGACGGCACCGTGCTGGAGGCGGACGGCATGGAGGTCGACGAGTCGCTGCTGACCGGCGAGGCGGATCCGGTGCTGAAGAAGCCCGGTGAGCCGGTGATGTCGGGCAGTTTCGTGGTGGCCGGCGGCGGGGCGTTCACCGCGACGAAGGTCGGCCGCCAGGCGTACGCGGCCCAGCTCGCCGAGGAGGCCAGCCGCTTCACCCTCGTCCACTCCGAGCTGCGCACCGGCATCAGCCGGATCCTGCGCTACGTGACGTGGATGATGGTCCCGACCGCGCTCGGGCTGATCCTCAGCCATCTGTTCACCCTGCACATGGCGGGGGACGACGCGGTGCGGCGGATGGTCGCCGGGATCGTGCCGATGGTGCCCGAGGGGCTGGTGCTGCTGACGTCGGTGGCGTTCGCGATCGGGGTGATCCGGCTGGGCCGCAAGCAGTGCCTGGTGCAGGAGCTGCCGGCGATCGAGGGGCTGGCCCGCGTCGACGTCGTCTGCCTCGACAAGACCGGCACGCTCACCGAGGGCGGGATGGACGTCAGCGCGCTGCGGCCGCTGAACGGCGCCGACGAGACGCGGCTGCGGCAGGTCCTCGGCGCCCTCGGCGGCGCCGATCCGCGGCCGAACGCGTCGCTGCTCGCCCTCATCGAGGCGTTTCCCCGACAGGACGGCTGGCGGTGCGCCGCCACGCTGCCGTTCTCGTCCGCCCGGAAGTACAGCGGCGCCGTCCTCGACGACCCCGCGGGCGGTCGCACCACCTGGCTGCTGGGCGCGCCCGACGTGCTGCTGCCGCCCGGTGATCCGGCGCTCGCCGACACCGAGGAGCTGAACGCCGAAGGGCTGCGGGTGCTGCTGCTGGCCCGCAGCGAGCGGGCGCTGGACGATCCGGCGCTCGCCCGGGACGTGACGGCGGCGGCGCTGGTGGCGCTGGAGCAACGGGTGCGGCCGGACGCCGGGGCGACGCTGGCGTACTTCGCGGAGCAGGACGTCGCCGCCAAGGTCATCTCGGGTGACAATGCGGTGTCGGTGGGCGCGGTCGCCGGGCGGCTGGGGCTGGCGGGGGCGGCGGCGCCGGTGGACGCGCGGGAGCTGCCCGACCGGCCGGAGCGGATGGCCGCCGCGGTGGAGGGCGGCACGGTCTTCGGCCGGGTCACCCCGCGGCAGAAGCGGGACATGGTCGCCGCCCTCCAGTCGCGCGGCCACCATGTCGCGATGACCGGCGACGGTGTCAACGACGTGCTGGCGCTGAAGGACGCGGACATCGGCGTCGCGATGGGCTCGGGATCGGAGGCGACGCGGGCGGTGGCGCAGATCGTGCTGCTCGACAACAGCTTCGCCACGCTGCCGTCGGTGGTCGCCGAGGGCCGCCGGGTGATCGGCAACATCACCCGGGTCGCCACCCTCTTCCTGACGAAGACGGTCTACTCGGTGCTGCTGGCGCTCCTGGTGGCCTGCTGGCAGATCCCGTACCCGTATCTGCCGCGCCATCTGACGCTGCTGTCGACGCTGACCATCGGCGTCCCGGCGTTCTTCCTGGCGCTGGCGCCCAACAAGGAGCGGGCGCGGCCGCACTTCGTGCGCCGGGTGATGCGGTACGCGGTGCCGTCCGGGCTGATCGCCGGCGTCGCGGCGTTCGTGACGTATCTGCTGGCGCGCCACCACTACACCGGGCCGGACGCGCTGCCCGCGGAGACCAGCGCGGCGACGCTGACGCTCTTCCTCACCGCGATCTGGGTGCTGGCGATCATCGCCCGCCCCTACACCTGGTGGCGGGTGGCCCTGGTCGCGACGATGGGCGCCGCCTTCCTGATCGTGCTGGCCGTCCCCTGGCTCCAGCGCTTCTTCGCGCTGCGCCTGGTGGGCACGGTCCTGCCGTGGACGGCGGTGGGGGTAGCGGTGCTCGCCGGGCTCACGCTGGAGGTGGTGTGGCGAAGGCTGGGGCGGTCGTCGGCGTGAGGGGGCGCCGGGGTGCCGGGTACGCGGGCGGGCCGGGCCGTCCGGGGTGGGGGCGCCCCGGGGCCGCAGGCCGGACGCGTGTCCGTGTCCCGGACGCCCCGCCGGGGCCGTCCCGTTCCGCGCTCAGTCCTGCTGGACGACGTCCTCGCCGGGGCCGCCCGAGAGCTGGTCCTTGCCGGGGCCGCCGTAGAGGTGGTCGTTGCCGCTGTTGCCGTACAGGACGTCGTCGCCCGGACCGCCGCTCAGGTTGTCGTCGCCGGGGCCGCCGTACAGCTTGTCGTTCCCCTCGTCGCCGGAGAGGTTCTGACGTAGTACGTCTCGCCCACGGTGTTGCTGAGCGCGAGGTGGTCGCCGCGGTCGCCGAGGTCCATCGTCAGCGCGGCGTACGGGTCCTGGCTCTCGACGGTGACGACCGTGCAGCGGACCGTGGTGGCGTCGGCGGCGTCGGGGTGGACACAGCCGCGCCCCGCGGTGACGGGGACGGTGTCGTCGATCAGATAGGTGAGCCGGGTGCGGTCGTCCTTCTCGTACGACTCGGTGACGGTGACGTCGTTGGCCTGGCCCGGAGCGGCGGTGTAGGCGAGTTCCCGGCCGTTGCCGTCGACGGCGGCGGTCGCGGTGGCCCGCGGCGTGGCGGGGGCGGCGACGGCGGCCGGGACGACGGCTCCGGCGGCCACGGCGAGGACGAGCGCGGTCGCGGCGCGGAGCGCCGGGCGGGCGGTGAGGGAACGGGACATGCGGACACCTCCATGGGGGCGGTGGCAGGTCCACCGCGGATGTCTCCGCAGGTCTACGCAGTGCGGGTGGCGGAAGCGTGAACTCCCTCGTACGCGGTGCGAGTTGCCTGTCACAGGCGTGCCACGGCGGGCGGACGCGGCGGGAGGGACGGGTGCTTCGCCGATGGGGAGCGGGCACGCGGGAACGGTGTACCGGCCCGGTCACGGTGCCCGCCCGCGGCTGGCGCCGCCGGTACCGCGCCCCCTAAGGTGCCTGCCCATGGCTTTCTCCGCGGGGGACCTCACCCACGAGGTACTGGCACGGTCGCATCACTACCACCACAGCTACCACTCGTCCGGCAGCGGCTCCGGGCCGGTCCAGTGGTGGGAATGGCTCATCGTCCTGGTCGGCGCGGGCGCCCTCATCTGGGGGCTGATCAAGAAGTTCGCCGGATGAGGCGCTGACGCAACGCACCGGGCGGTACAGGGCGGCTCTCCGGCGGGTGCCGGGAGCCGCCCCGTAGCGTCCGGGTCAGTCGAACCAGCGGGCGCGGGCCAGTTCGTCGCCCCGGTCCGGGTCCTCCAGGAGGGCGGCGACCTCGAAGCGGCGGGGCCACTGGCCGGTGGCCCAGGCCAGTCCGGCGGCCACACCCTCCAGCGTCGCGGCGTGCAGCGCGCCGTCCGGCGTCAGGCGCCAGTCCAGTTCGGCGGTGGCCTCACCGTCGCCGACCAGCAGTTCCTCGTGTTCGGTGTACGCCTCGGGGGTGGCGGGCCCCAGCAGCGCCCGGACCTCGTCCGGCACCGCGTGCCGGACGCCCTCGGAGCGCACCTCGGCCGCCACCGCCTCGCTCAGCCGCGCCACCTGGAGCAGGTCGGCCAGCGCGGCGGCGCGGTCCGGGGCGACGGGCAGCAGCGCCCGCCCGGCCGCCAGCGGCATCAGGTCCGGTGCGTCGGCCACCAGCGCGTCGGCCGCGTCGACCACCCGCACCGCGCCGCCGGGCCCGCCGTCGGCGTCCGGGACGACGGCGCGCAGCGCGTCGGGCAGCGTCACCGCCTCCGGGTCGAGCGACGCCAACTCGCCGTGGATCGCGTGGAGTTGGGCGGCGGTGACCGGCAGGTCCGGGTCGGCGAGGCGGCCCAGCAGTTCGGCGGCGCCACCCGGTTCGTCCAGCAGCGCGGCCAGTGAGGTGCGCACCCCGAGCGCCCGCAGCACCTGCGGGTCGACGTCCCCGGCGTCGGCCGCCTCGTACAGCCCGGCGAGCAGCGGGTCTCCGGCGGCGGAGCGCAGTCCGGCCGGGCGGCGGCCGTCGAGGACCGGGTGGCCGCGCAGCCACCAGGCGGTGTAGGGGCGGACGGATTCGGTGGTGCCGTCGGGCAGCAGGACCCGTACGGGGCTGGTCAGGGCATCGCGCAGCGGCGGCTGGGAGAGGAGGGCGAGCGCCTGCGGCCAGGCATCGTCGTCGACGAGGTCGAGATCGCGGACGGCGATCAGTTCGGTGACGACCGGCGGTACGGGGGTGTCGGGCAGGGCGTCGAGGATGTCCTCGCACCAGACGTCGACGGCGTCGAGCAGTCCGGCGTCGTCCGGTTCGGCGAAGTCGCCGTCGCGGGGCTCCAGTTCGTCGGGGTCGAGGACCACATCGGTGGCGCGTACCAGCGCGAAGGCGGCCATCACGCCGACGGCGGTCAGCGGCTGTTCGCCCCAGCGCTCCACCAACTCCGCGTCACAGGCGGCGAGTTCACCCTCACGGAGGACCTGCTCGAAGGGGCTGCCGGGGTAGACCAGCTCACCGGCGGGGGCGAGTTCACCGTCCTCGCCGGGGAGGGCGAGGGCGGCCAGCCACGGCTCGTCGCCGGGGGCGAGGTGCGCGTCGCGGACGAGGGCGAGGACCGTCTCGGCGATCTCGTCGGCGCCGGGCGGGGCGCCCGGACCGTCCGGGTCGGCGAGCAGGTCCCACGCGTCCTCGTCGGCGTCGAGGGAGCCCGCGACGGCCGCCCTGACCTGCGGCGTCGTCAGGACCGTACGCGGTGAGGCGGGCAGCGCGCCCAGCTTCTCCAGCAGCGGGTGGACGGCCTCGGGGTGCGCCACCTTCAGTCCGAGGCGGGTCAGCGTGGCGTACCGGGCGGCCGCCTCACCGTCGGCCGTGTCCGCTGCGTCCTGACCGGGTACCGGCAGCAGCACCTGCCGCGGGCCGAGCGTCGTACGGACGGCGCCGCCGGCGGGCGCGGCCAGCGGGACGGGGAGCCCGGAGAGCCGGTCCGGGTCGGTGCCGGCCAGCGCGTCGTACAGCCGCCACCACCAGGACGGGGGGCGTTCGACGCCCGCGAGCCGGTCGATCATCTCGCCGAGCGGGACGCGGGCGACGCCCAGCGCCCGCAGCTCCGGGCGGCGCTCCAGCCCGGCGGGGAGCAGCGTGGGGAAGAGTTCGGCGAGGACGGCGACGGTGTCGGCGCCGCCGCCCTCCAGGATCTCCGCGTCGACGGGCCGCAGTCCGTCGCGGGCGGCGGTGCCGGGCTCGTCCCAGGTGTCGTCGGGCACGGCGGGCGGCGCGGTGGCCGGGGCGGCGGCGGGCAGGAAGCGGGTCCGCGGCAGCGACTGGAGGATCTTCCCGCGCAGTGCACCGTCGATCCCGCCCTTGCCGAGCGGGCCCGGCACCAGGTCCAGGGCGGCGGTGGTCAGCGGGCGCCAGGCGCCGAGCAGCGTGGCGTAGGCGGTGGCGGCGCGGTCCACCAGGAAGTCGGCGAGCGGGCCGGGCGCGACGTGGCGGCGGGTCGGCTCCAGCGGGAACGACGCGATGAGCAGCGCCGGCAGCCCCATCGGCTCGTCCGTCGGCGTCGGCGCGTGCACCACGGGCGCGGTGCCGGGCGCCACCGGGGCGCCGTCGGCGTCCACGGGCACCGCCCACGTCACCGACCACACCGGGCGCAGCCGCTCCTCCACCGGCCGGTCGGCGAGGAGCTCGGGCCGGAGCGGGCCGCCGTCGGTGACGACCCGCCAGCGGGTGTCGCCGCGCTCACTGTCCTCGATGCGGACCAGTTCGCCATCGTGCGTGCGCCGCAACTCCCGTACGCCGTCCGGGGTTTCGATGACGATCTCGGCGAGGCCGGGGAGCGTCAGCAGCAGTGCGGCGTCGATCCCGGCGAGCAGGTGCTCGGCCAGCGCCAACGCGGCGGCGTCGCGCAGCGGCAGCACCACGGCGGTGTCGTACCCCTCGGGCGCGGAGCCCTCGGCGGGCAGCGGCAGCCGCAGCAGCGGGACATGACCGTCGCGGCGGCGCAGTTCGCCGCCGAGCCCGGGGCTGTGGGCGGCGATCTCGCGGGTCAGCTCGCGCGCCTCGGCCAGTGACCAGCGGACGCCGCCGGTGCGGCCGATCAGCGCCGGTTCGTCGGAGACCGACAGTACGGCGGCGAACCCGACACCGAACCGGCCGACCGCGCCCGACGCGGCGCTCGCCTCCCGCTTCGCGGAGGCGCGGAGGGTGGCGAGCGATTCGACGCCGGTGGCGTCCAGCGGGGCGCCGGTGTTGGACGCGACGAGGACGGCGGGGGCGTCGCCGTCGGCCGGGTGCAGGGTGAGCCGCAGGCGGCCGGGGACGCCGGCGCGGGCGGCGGCGTCGGAGGCGTTCTGGGCCAGTTCGACGGCGAGGCGGTCGCGGTAGCCGCCGAGGGCGAGGTCCTCCTCGGCGTTGGCGTCCTCCCGGAAGCGGGCGGGGGAGGCGGCCCATGCCTCCAGGACTCCTCGGCGCAGCCGGGAGGTGCCGAAGGGGTCGGCCCCTTCGGGCTGCCCGTGGACCATTGGCGTACCGGTCACGTTGCGTCTCCGCTTCTACGGGTTGTGTGCCGGCCGTAGCGCGGGGCGCCTGCCCGGCGGGGGGAGGGGGCGGTCCTCGGTGGATGGTGGGTGCGGTGGCGGGGCCGGGGGTGGTGCCGAGGACTGCTCCGCTTTACGTCCTCGGCACCACCC
>NZ_JBVHRF010000002.1:1026464-1217741 GCF_055567035.1 Streptomyces sp. NPDC027185
AGTTGTTATGCCGTCCTTCTCCTCTGCTCTCCCCCCACCCCACCACCCCCGGCCCCGCCACCTCCCGTTGTACGCCGTCTGCCGGACCGCCCCCTCGAAAGGAGGGAAAGGAAAAAGCAGGGCTCGGGGTCAGCTGTGGCCCAGGTCTTCGGGGGGTGTGGTGTCTTCCACGGAGCCGCCGGCGGGGGCGGGGCGGAGGGTGAGGGGGTCGATGATCGTTTCGTCGATGACCGGGGCCGGAGGGCGGGGCGGGGCGGGCATGACGGCTGCTTCGGAGTGGCCGCCGCAGCCGTAGGAGAGGGAGACGACGCGGCCGTCGGCGGGGGAGAACTCGTTGGCGCAGACGCCGAACGCCTGGCGCAGGGAGCCGCCGAGCGGGGTGAGGAAACCGCAGGAGACGCAGGTGGCGGGGGCCGCCTGGGCCATCGGGGTGCGGGCGCCGAACGCCTCGTCCCAGCGGTCGGCGGCCTCGTGCAGGCCGTAGCGGGACAGGACACGGGCGCGGCGCATGCCCAGTTCGTCGGCGAGGGAGGCGAGGTCGCCGCGGGCGGGGGCGGGCTGGACGGCGGGCGAGCCGGGGACGACGTCGGCGTCCTCGGCGTCGGCGATCTGCGCGATCTCCTCGGTCTCGGCGGGGAGGTCCTCGGTGAGGGCGGAGTTCGGCGGCGGGGTGTCCTCCCCGGTGTAGCCGGGCTCCAGGCGCAGATCGTCGGCGTCGGTGGGCAGCAGGTCGCCGGGGCCCATGTCGCCGGGGCGCAGCCGCTCGCTCCACGGCACCCACTCGGGGGCGAGGATCGCGTCCGGGCCTGGCAGCAGCACCGACTCGTCGAGGGTGACGACCTTGGCGCGGGAGGCGCGGGCGACGGTGACGGCCCAGCGCCAGCCGCGGTAGCCGGGCTCCTTGCAGGCGAAGAGGTGCGTGACGACGCGGTCACCGTCGGCGACGGCCTCCAGGTGCTCGCCGACCATGCCCGGCAGCGCGGTCTCCTCGGCCGCCGCACGGGCCAGGTCGACCGCCTCGGCGCACAGGCGGTCCGGGGTACGGCTTCGCATCGCAGCACTCACAAGAATCGATTCTCTCTTCCACGCCGTCTCACGAGTGCGCCAGCCGGAGCTGTCCTGTCCTTGTCCGGACGACCGGCGGGGCGGGGCGGGCGGAGCGGACCTGGGGACCGCGTCGACGTCCGCGCCCGATCGCTTGGGTCGAGCGCACCTCTCACGACCCATTCTGAGGGATCGCGCAAAGGCGCGCGGCCATGGACGACCGCCGGTGGCGCGCTACACACGCTACCCCTTCGGCCACGGACGACCCCTCGGCGGGAGCGGCAAATGCGATCACCGGGTGCCGTTGATCGCGGCGCGAGGGGCGCCGGGTGCCACCACCTCGCACGACAAGCCCTAGAAACCAGCCGATAGCTGACCAATTCGGGCAGTATGGCCGGATGGCTGCCGCACGGGCGTCGAAGGGGCCGGGAGGGTCGCGGTTCTCGCGCGCGTCGACCCGGAGCGGGATGCGGCGCGACCGGGTGCGCCGGGCGGGGCGGTCCGCCGGGCGGTCGCTGCACCGGCCGTTCACCGGCGCCGCCCGGGGCGTCCGGCGCGCCACCCACGCCCACGGTGCGGGCGAGACGGGCCTGGGCGAACTCATCGAACTGCACGCGGTGAACTCCGCGGGCGACATGCTGATCACCATCGCGCTGGCCTCGACGGTCTTCTTCTCCGTACCGACCGACCAGGCGCGGGGCCGGGTGGCGCTGTACCTCGCCGTCACGATGGCGCCGTTCGCGCTGCTGGCGCCGGTGGTCGGGCCGCTGCTGGACCGGGTGCCGCACGGGCGGCGGGCCGCGATGGCCGCCGCGATGCTGGCGCGGGCGCTGCTGGCGCTGACGATGTCCGGCGCGGTCGCCGGCGGCGGTCTGGAGCTGTACCCGGCGGCACTGGGCGTGCTGGTGGCGTCGAAGGCGTACGGGGTGGTGCGCAGTGCGGTGGTGCCGCGGCTGCTGCCGCCGCGGATCTCGCTGGTCAAGGCCAATTCGCGGGTGACGCTCGCCGGGCTGCTGGCGACCGCGGTGGCCGCGCCGGTCGGCGCCGGACTGCATCTGATCGGTCCGATGTGGCCGCTCTTCGGGGCGTTCCTGGTGTTCTGCGGCGGCGCCTTCCTCTCGTTCACGCTGCCGCACGCGGTCGACTCCGGGAAGGGCGAGGCCCGTGCGCTGCTGCTGTCCGGACAGTCCGCGGGGAGCCGGCGGCGGCCGGGGCTGCGGAGCGTCGGTCCGTCGGTGCTGCACGGGCTCCAGGCCAACGCCGCGCTGCGCGCCCTGTCCGGGCTGCTGACGTTCTTCCTCGCGTTCCTCCTGCGCGAGCAGCCGCTGGACGGGCTGGGCGCCGCGACGTCCCTGGGGCTGGTGGCGGTCGCGGCGGGCGGCGGCAACGCGCTCGGCACCGCCGTCGGCGCCTGGCTGCGGGCGCGCGGCCCGGAGCGGATCGTCGCCGGGGTGCTGGGCGTCGCCCTGGCCGCGGCGGTCTCGGCGGCGATCGGGTACGAGCCGCTGCCGCTGGTGGTCGTCCCGGTGCTGGCGGCCACCGCGGGGATCTGCCAGGCGCTGGGCAAGCTGTCGCTGGACGCGATGATCCAGCGCGACGTCCCGGAGACGGTCCGCACCTCCGCGTTCGCCCGCTCGGAGACGGTGGTGCAGCTCTCCTGGGTGCTCGGCGGCGCCATCGGCATCGCCCTGCCGCTCGTCGGCGAGGTCGGCATGGTGGTGGGCGCCGCCCTGGTGGCGCTCGGCGCGCTGCTCTCCGTACGGGGCCTGCTGGCCGCGGCCCGGCACGGCGGACGGGCGGGGGCGCGGGTGCGGTGAGGTGTGGCGGCGGTCCGTCCGGGGCCGGCGACAGGGCGGAACCACGCGGGTGCGCAGGCCGGGCCGGGGCGGCGGAAGGCGGGCGGTACGGGCGCGGGCCGGGCCGGCGGAGCGGGCGGCGGCCTTCCCCGCCCCCGGACAGCCGCGGCCCCGGACGCCCGCTTCCCCCGGCTACGGACGCCCGCCTCCCCCCGGCTACGGGCGGCAGCCCCCACCAGGTCGGGCTCCTCCCCCACCAGCTACGGGCCCGCCCGTCACCAGGTACGGGCGGCGCCCCGGGTGCCGGGCCCGGCGCTGCGCAAGCGGGCGGCGTGGGGCGGCACGCCGTACCCGGGCGTGGTGAGCGCCGGGGCGCCAGATAGCCTGCCCGTCATGACCGCTGCGTTGATCTCCTGGGGCAAGGGCCGCCGTGCCGCTGCCGCCATCGGTGCCGTGTCCCTGGGCCTCATCACCCTCTCCGCCTGTGAGAAGCCGACCGACCTGGCGACCGTGACCGTCGGCTCCACGACCGTCACCGCCGAGGCCACGCCCGGCTGCGACGGCGACGGCAAGCTGCTGAGCAAGAAGCAGGTCGAGACCTGCATCTCCAAGAACGGCGGCAAGACCGTCACCGTGCACCCCGGTGAGAAGGTCCGCGTCGGCGTGGCGCCGGACGTCGCCGAGTCCGGCTGGATCGTCATCGGCGGCGGCCCCGTGATGCGCGAGCCCAGCAAGGAGACGTACCGCTCCTTCGACGCGGACACCCTCTTCATGCAGCAGAACCCGCAGACCGGCCAGACCAGCTACACCAAGTCGGTCACCCTCCAGGTCGCGGAGCTGGGCAACGGCCAGGGCCCGAAGACCATGTGGCACTTCACCCTGAAGCAGAAGGACTGAGCGCGCTGACCGGGGGCGCCCGCCGGACGGGCCGTCCGACGCGGGCGCTCGTCGTCACGGCGGTCGCCGCCGAACGCGACGCGGTGTGCGCGGCGGGCGGCCCGTACACCGCGCACACCCTGCCCGGCGGCCTCGCCCTGCACCGCGGTACGGGCGGCGGCCCCGCCCTCGACGTCCTGGCCGCCGGGGTCGGTCCGGCCGCGGCCGCCGCCGGGACCGCCACCGCGCTGACCGCCGCCGCGCTGGACGGCGCACCGTACTCCCTGGTGATCTCCGCCGGGATCGGCGGCGGCTTCGCGCCCGCCGCCCCGCTGGGCTCGGTCGTCGTCGCGGACGCCCTCACCGTCGCCGACCTGGGCGCCGAGACCCCCGAAGGCTTCCTGCCGGTGACGGAGCTGGGCTTCGGGACGGTCACACACCGCCCGGACCCGGCGCTGGTACAGGCCGTCGCCGCCGCCTGCGGGGCCCGCACCGGCCCGGTCCTGACGGTGTCGACGGTGACGGGCTCCGCGGCCCGCGCGGCGGAGCTGACGGCGCGCCACCCCGGCGCGCTGGCGGAGGCCATGGAGGGCTTCGGGGTCGCCGAGGCGGCCGTGGCCCACGGGGCGGACGTGCTGGAGATCCGTACGGTCTCCAACGCGGTCGGCCCCCGCGACCGGGCGGCTTGGCGCATCGGCCCGGCGCTCACCGCGCTGACCGGCGCGTTCGCGGCACTGCCCGCCGCACTGCGCGCCCTGTGACACCCCGGCCCGGCCACCGCGCCGGGCCCGTCCGTGAGGAGGACCCGTGACCCGGCCGCTGGACATCGCCTATTCGCCGTGCCCCAACGACACCTTCGTCTTCGACGCCTGGGCGCACGGCCGCGTCCCCGGCGCGCCCGAGCTGTCGGTGACCTTCGCGGACATCGACGTCACCAACGGCATGGCCGAGCGCGGCGAGTTCGACGTGCTGAAGGTCTCGTACGCGGTGCTGCCGTGGGTCCTTCAGGAGTACGCGCTGCTGCCGTGCGGCGGGGCGCTGGGCCGCGGCTGCGGGCCGCTGGTGCTGACCCGCGAGGGCGGCGACGCGGCGGGGCTCGCCGGGCGGACGGTCGCGGTGCCCAGCGAGCGGTCCACCGCGTATCTGCTGTTCCGGCTCTGGGCGGCGGCCGAGGTGCCCGGCGGGGTCGGGGAGATCGTGGTGCTGCCGTTCCACGAGATCATGCCGGCGGTCCGCGACGGCAAGGTCGACGCCGGCCTGGTCATCCACGAGGCCCGCTTCACCTACGGCAACTACGGCCTGACCTGCCTCGCCGACATGGGTGAGCACTGGGAGCGCACCACCGGCCTGCCGATCCCGCTGGGCGCGATCATCGCGAAGCGCTCCCTGGGCGAGGAGACGCTGCGCCGCCTGGCGGACGCGGCGCGGACGTCGGTGCGGATGGCGTGGGACGACCCGGAGGCGTCGCGTCCGTACGTCCTCGAAAACGCCCAGGAGATGGATCCGGCCGTCGCCGACCAGCACATCGGGCTGTACGTGAACGAGTTCACCGCCGACCTCGGCGAGCACGGCTACGCGGCGGTGCGGGGACTGCTGACGCGTGCGGCGGCCGAGGGGCTGGTGCCGCCCCTCGGCCCGGACGCGCTGGCGTTCGTCTGATCCGGCCGGCTGCCTGCGACAAGGCCCGCGCCCGGCGGGTCCGAAGGGACCGGCCGGGCGCGGGCCGTGCCGGGCGCGGGGCCCGGCGGCGCGGATCAGACGTCGAGCTGATCGGCGACCGCGCGGAGCATTCCGGCGATCTTGGCGCCGTGCGCCTTCTCGGGGTAGCGCCCGCGCTCCAGCTGCTGGGCGACGTTCTCCAGCAGGGTGGTCAGGTCCTGCACGATCGAGGCGAGTTCATCGGGCTTGCGGCGCTGGGCCGCGGCCACCGAGGGCGCCGGGTCGAGGATCGTCACGGAAAGTGCCTGGTCGCCGCGTTGGCCCGCGACGACGCCGAATTCGACGCGCTGGCCCGGCTTGAGTGCGTCCACGCCGTCGGGCAGCACCGACGAGTGCACGAAGACGTCACCGCCGTCGTCGCGGGAGAGAAAGCCGAAGCCCTTCTCGCTGTTGAACCACTTGACCTTGCCGGTAGGCACGTCTGTCCTCGTCCTCGTACTCGTGGGAAAAATGCGGGCTGAACTGCGGGGAAAATAGCGAAAGTGCGGAAAAACTGCCGGAAAAACTGGTCTGGATAGCAGTGCAGCGGGTCACCCGGACCCGCCGTCACCAAGGCTAATGCTCCCGGCCACGGTGACAAGACGTACCGGGCGGTTCCTCGGTGTTCGTGGCCCGGACTTACCCTGGTCAGGTGTCTGACGAAACGCCCCGGGACGGGGATCTGCTGGTCCGAATCGGCGCGATCGTGTTCCTCATTGGCGCGCTGGCCACTTTGGCCACGATGACGCCGCTGTTCATCGGCGCCGAGCCGCTGCCTTCGGTTTTCTACTGGGTGTGCATGCTGATGGGCGTGGGCTTCCTGATCGCCGGGGCGGGCGTGGTCCGCTCCGTTCTCGGCCAGCGCCGCCGGGCTCAGGCGGACGCGGCGTCGCCCGCGAGGTAGCCCGCGAGCCACTCGGGGAACGCGGTGAGGTCGTCGAGGACCACATCCGCTCCGGCGGCGCGCAGCTCCAGCGCGTCGCACGGTCCGGAGGCCACCGCGACCGACAGCGCGCCCGCGGCCCGCGCCCCGCGCACATCGCCGGTGTGGTCACCGACGTAGACGGTGGCGCCGTGGGCGCGCAGCGCCTCCGCCTTGGCCTCCGCCCACAGCGAGCCGGCGAGGATGTCGACCTCCAGGCCCAGGTGGTCGAGGTGGAGCTTGGCGCTGGGCTCGTACTTCGCGGTGACCACGAGCGTGCGGCCACCGGCGGCGTGCACCGCGGCCAGCGCCTCGCGGGCGCCGGGGAGCGCGGGCGACGGCCCGACCGCGTACCGCGGGTACAGCTCCCGGTACAACTCGCTGACCTCGCCGATCCGCTCCTCGGGGAACCACTGGCGTATCTCCTGCTCCAGCGGCGGGCCCAGCCGGGTGACCGCGAGATCGGCGTCGACGTACACGCCGGTGCGGGCGGACAGCTCCTGGTAGGCGGCCTTGATGCCGGGGCGGGAGTCGATCAGCGTCATGTCGAGATCGAAGCCGACGGTCGGGGCGGGCCGCCGCGCGGCGGTCGGGTCGGTGGGGGCGGTCGTGGCAGCCATGTCCCCCATTGTGCCGGGGACCACCGACAGCCGGTGGGCCGCCCGGCCGGGCCCGCTCCGGCGCCGGGTCGTACCCTTAGCGTTGCCTTACCTAAGAGCGTGCCCCTGGCGCCGGACGGTCCGCCGCCCGGCCCGGGGGTGCGTGCTGCGCCCGGATATCTCGAAATGGACCCGATGTCAGCCGACCAGGCAAGCAGCCCCCGGAGCACCGCCGCGCGCCCCGGCCCGTCCGGCCCCGGGGCCGCGCGATGAGCCGGATACGCGGGCGGCGGCTCGTCCTGACCCTGGCGGCGGTGGCGGCGTTGCTGCTGGCCGTCCTGTTCTCACTCGCCGTCGGCAGCCGCGCGTTCTCCCCGTCCGAGGTGATCGGTGCGCTGGTGCACGGCGGGGACGGTGACGCCGCGCAGGTGGTGCGCTATCTGCGGCTGCCGCGGACGCTGATCGGCCTGATGGTCGGGGCGGCGCTGGCGATGGCCGGGACGGTGCTCCAGGGCATCACCCGCAATCCCATCGCCGACCCCGGCATCCTCGGCATCAGCCAGGGCTCGTCGGTCGGTGTGGTGCTGGCGATCTCGCTGTTCGGGGTGCACACGCTCACCGGGTACGTCTGGTTCGCGTTCGCGGGTGCCGCCCTCGCCTCCGTCGTGGTGTACGCCATCGCGACCCGGGGGCGGGGCGGGGCGACGCCGGTGAAGCTGGCGCTGGCCGGGGCGGCGATCAACGCGCTGCTGGTGTCGGTGACGATGGCGGTGCTGACGACGCAGGCGGCGGCGCTGGACGAGTTCCGGTTCTGGCAGGTCGGTTCGCTGACCGGCCGCGACAGTGCGGTCGCCGCCCAGATCTGGCCGTTCCTGCTGGTCGGCGCGGTGCTGGTGCTGGCGGTGGCGCGCGGTCTGGACGCCTTGGCACTGGGCGAGGACGTCGCCCGGGGGCTGGGCCAGAAGGTCGCCGTCGTACGGGTCGTCGGCGGGCTCGGCGCGACGGTGCTGACCGGCGCGGGTGTCGCCGCGGCCGGGCCGATCGCGTTCGTCGGGCTGGCGGTGCCGCATCTGGCGCGCGCCGTGGTCGGCAGCGATCACCGCTGGGTGCTGCCGATGGCGGCGCTGCTCGGCCCGGTGATCGTGCTGGTGTCGGACACCGTCGGGCGGATCGTCTTCCCGCCGTCGGAGGTGCCCGCGGGGGTGATGACGGCGCTGATCGGGGTGCCGTTCCTGGTGACCCTCGTCCGGCGGAAGGCGGTGGCGGCATGAGCGCCCCCACGACCTCCGCGGCGGCTCCCGTGCGGCCGGCCCGCGGACACCGTCCGGCCGGGTACGCCGTCGTGGGCGGCGGCCGCGTCTCGTTCCTGGTGCACCGGCGGGCGGCGGTGGTCGCCGTGCTGCTGGCGGCGCTGCTGGCCGGGGTGTGCCTGGCGTACCTCTGCGTCGGTGAGGACTTCGTCGCACCGTCCGACGTGCTGGACGTGATCCTGGGGCGCCCCTCGTCGCAGGAGCTGGTGGTCGGGACGCTGCGGCTGCCGCGGATGACCGTGGGGCTGCTGGTCGGCGCGGCGTTCGGCGTCGCGGGCGGGCTGATCCAGACGGTCGCCCGCAACCCGCTGGCCAGCCCGGACATCATCGGTGTGACGCAGGGCGCGGGCGCGCTGACGGTCGGCGCGATGACGCTGGGGATCACCTCGTCCACGGCGCTGCCGTACCTGTCGGTGGCCGGCGGGCTGCTGGCGGCGGCGCTGGTGTACGTCTTCGCGTGGCGCGGCGGGCTGCACGCGACGCGTTTCGTGCTCATCGGCATCGGCTTCGCGGTGGCGCTGCGTTCGGTGATCCAGCTGTTCCTGACGAAGGGCGACTACCTCGTCGCGCAGCAGGCGCAGGTGTGGATGACGGGCTCGCTGAACGGGCGGGGCTGGACGGAGGCGGCGCCGCTGGGCTGGGCGCTGCTGGCGCTGCTGCCCGCGGTGTTGTGGGCGGCGCGGGCGCAGCGGACGGTGTCGATGGACGACGCCACCGCGACGGCGCTGGGCGTCCGGCTGGGCCGCACCCGGCTGGGCCTGGTGGCGCTGGGCGTGGTGCTGGCGTCGATGGCGACGGGGGCGGCGGGCCCGGTGGACTTCGTGGCGCTGCTGGCGCCGCAGATCGCCCGGCGGCTGACCCGTACCGCGCAGATCCCGCTGCTCGGCTCGGCGTTGCTGGGCGCGGCGATCGTGGTGGGCGGCGATCTGCTGGCCCGCAAGCTGTTCGCGCCGACGGAGCTGCCGGTGGGTGTACTGACCGCCGCGGTCGGCGCGCCGTATCTGATCTGGCTGATCATCCGGGGCCACCGCACCCGTAACCGGGCGGCGGGCCGTGGCCGCGCCGGGATCCGTAGCCGTGCCGCAGGAGGAGAAGCGTGACCGAGACCGGCGCAACCGCCGCCCCCGAGGCCGAAGGGCCCGCCCCGAGCCGGCTGACGGCGCGGGAGCTGACGTTGGCGTACGAGGACCGTACGGTCGTCGACGGGCTGGATCTGGACGTGCCGCAGGGCGCGGTCACCGTCGTCGTGGGACCGAACGCCTGCGGCAAGTCGACGCTTCTGCGCGCCCTGGGGCGGCTGCTGCGGCCGCGGGGCGGGGCGGTGTTCCTGGACGGCGCGGATCTGGCGCGGATCCCGACGAAGCGGATCGCCCGGTCGCTGGGGCTGCTGCCGCAGACCCCCGTCGCGCCGGAGGCGATCACCGTCGCCGACCTCGTCGCGCGCGGCCGCCAGCCGCATCAGCACTGGTGGCAGCAGTGGTCGGCGGAGGATGAGCGGGCGGTGACGGAGGCGATGGAGCGCACCGACGTCGCGCAGCTCGCCGAACGCGCCGTCGATGAGCTCTCCGGTGGCCAGCGGCAGCGGGTGTGGATCGCGATGGCGCTGGCCCAGGAGACCGATCTGCTCCTCCTGGACGAGCCGACGACGTATCTGGACATCGCGCACCAGGTCGAGGTGCTGGACCTGGTGCGCCAGCTCAACCACGAGCGGGGCCGCACGGTCGTCGCCGTGCTGCACGACCTGAACCAGGCCGCCCGGTACGCCGATCACCTGGTGGCGATGCGCGCCGGCCGGGTGGTGGCCGAGGGCCCGCCCGGCGAGGTGGTCACCGCTGAGTTGGTACGCGAGGTCTTCGGCCTGGAGGCGGTCGTCATCCCGGACCCGGTGACGGGCTCACCGCTGGTGGTACCGGGTCAGCCGTGGGCGCGGGGCGAGGCGTCCGGGGGCGCGGTCTCCGGGGCCGGGGCTTCCGGGGCGCGTGAGGTTTCCGGGGGCTGAGGCGGGCCGCCGGGCCTGACGGACGGTGGGACGCCGCGGACTGTGGCCCGGGAGCGGTCCGGCCTGTACCGTCCGCTCGCGTACGGGGTGCCTCGGCGTTCCGTGTGTCTGTCGCTCGTTCCCTCCGTACGGGTGGGACGTCCCACCCGTACGGGGTGCGTCCTGTCCGTTCCCTTCTGTCCGTTCCCTTCTGCGGGGCCGCCGTTCCACCCGTAGGGGAGGGCACTGTTCCACCCGTACGGGAGGGTGCCGTTCCACCCGTGGGGGAGGACGGCGTGCCATCCGTGAGGGACGGCGGCGTTCCACCCCGTACGGGCAGCTCCCGTTCCACCTGTGCGGGCCGTTCCGGTCCCTCTTCCCGTACGAGATGAAAGGGCATTCCATGAGCCGTCACCTCGCCCGTCGTGCCACCGTCCGCCGGGTCGGCCGTGGGGCGCGGCCGCGTCCCGTCCGTTCCGCCGCGCTCGCCGTGGCCGGGACGGTCGTCGTCTCCCTCACTCTCGCCGCCTGCGGGAGCGGCGGGGCGGGCGGCGAGGACGGCGGGTCCCGCAAGGCCGCCGCCTGTCCGAAGCAGCCGGTGACGCACTGGGCGCAGCCGTCCTCGGGCGGCGGTCCGCACAAGGTCGCCACGGCGATGGGTGAGGTGGAGGTGCCCGCCGCGCCGAAGCGGGTGGTGGTCCTGGACACCGCGGAGCTGGACTCCGCCCTCACCCTCGGCATCAAGCCGGTCGGCGCCACCCGCTCCGACGCCGCTTCGGGCTTCCTCGACTACCTGCCGAAGGACGAGGTCGCCGGGATCGCGGACGTCGGCAGGATCGGCGCCCCGAACCTGGAGGCCGTCGCCGCCCTCAAGCCCGATCTGATCCTCACCAGCAAGGTCCGCGACGGCCGCAGCTACCAGCAGCTCACCCGTATCGCGCCGACGGTGATGACCGAGAGCACCGGCTACCGGTGGAAGCAGAACTTCGCCGTCCACGCGGCGGCGCTGGGCCGGATCCCGCAGGCCGAGAAGGTCGTCGCGGCGTACGAGGCACACGCCCGGCAGGTCACCGCGGCGCTCGGCGGACCGGCGAAGGCGAAGGCACTGCGGACCAACATCGTCCGTTTCGTCGAGGGCGCCGACACCCGCGTCTACGGCTGCCAGAGCTACATCGGCACCGTCCTCGACGACATCGGCACCGGTCCCACGGACGTCGTCAACGGCGCCAAGGACGGCCTGATGACGGAGCTGAGCGCCGAGCAGATGACCCGCGCCGACGCCGACGCCGTCTTCTACGCGAGCTATGGCTCCCCGGAGAAATCGAAGGAAGCGCAGGTCACCAGCGGTCCGCTGTGGAAGAACCTGCACGCGGTGAAGAACGGCCGCGCCTTCCGCGTGGACGACCAGCTCTGGATCCAGGGCATCGGCTACACCGCCGCCGGCAAGATCCTCGACGAGGTACGGGAACGCCTGGCGAAGGGGTGAGAAGCGTCCCGGGGGGGGGCGGGCGACCCGGCGCGTTCCAGGGAGGCACGTTCCCGGAACCCATTCCGGGAGGCATTCGGGGGACGCGGGGCCACGTTCCCGGAACGCGTTCCGGGCGGGCGGGCGGTGCCGGAACGCGTTCCAGGACTGCGGCGGCGGGTGGCAACGGCCCCGTCCGGTCTCCCCTACGGGAAGTGCTGCACGGGAAACCCGTAAGGGCAGGCGGGCCCGTACGGGGTCTCCTCTGAGGGAACCCGTACGAGAGACCCTGCGAGGGCGAACCCCTCCTACAGGACCGCCCGGTGAGGAGAGGTCAGCCCCGGCGGGCCGGGCCCGTCAACGGGACCAGCGCCGCATCCGCCACACCAGGAACACCGCCGAGGCGACGGCGGCGACGCGGACCAGGACCGGCAGACCGTCGAGGAGCGCGGCGCCCGTCTTCCCGGAGGCGATCGGGTCGCCCCACCGCCCGGTGGCGCGGCCCCACATCCACACGGCCGCGCCGCCCGCCAGCACACCGGGCACGCCGAGCGCCGCGAACTTCGCCTCGGCGGTGGTCAGCCGACGCGAGAGGAACGTCACCGCCCAGCCCGCGGCCAGCGCGAGCCAGCTCCCGAGGACCGCACCGGCCAGCAGCAGCACCACGGCGAGCGTCACCACGGGGCTGAGCCGGACCCGGGCGCGCGCGGGCGCCTCCTCGGCCGCCGGTTCCGGCGCGGACGCCTCCGGAGCGGGCGCCGCCTTCTTCCGGCCGAGGGCGCGGCGCAGCAGCCCCGGCAGCGGACGGCCCCCGGCCTCCGCACCGGCGGCCTCCCCCGGCGTGCCGTCCGCCGCGTCCGCCGTCTTCTCCGCACCGTCCTGTTCCCCGGGCCGCTTCCAGATCTCCGGGATCTCGATGCCGCCGACGAACCCGGGCACCGTCTCGCCCACGCCCGTCGGCTCCGGGCGGGGCAGCCACCAATCCGCGTCGCCGTCGCCCAGTTCGTCGGCGCCGGCCAGGTGCGGCGGGGCGGCGCCCCCGGGCGGCAGCGTGAACCGGGGCCCCGCCGCGTCCGCAGGCTCCCCGGAACCCGCCTCCCGTGGCCTCTTCCTGAACAGCCCGGACCACTGTCCGGCCCGCGCCCCGTCCCGCGGCGGCGGCACCTTCCCCGGCGCCCCCGCCGACCCGGACTTCCCGAGCGGAACGGGCTGCCCCGCCCCGCCCCGCACGCCGTCCCCGCCCCGCGCTTCCGGCGCGCCCGCACGCCCACCGGGCGCGGCCTCACCACCGAGCCGCCCGTGTACGCCACGGGGGGCGGCCGTCGTGGAACCGGCGCCCTCAACGGGCCGGTCCGGTCCGGACGGCGCGGCGGACACAGCGGCGCCGGATGTCCGCGTGCCACCGTCCGTGTCATCGGGCGAGGCGGGACGGGGCGCGTCCGGCGAACCGGCCGGCTCGGATGTGCCGACGGCCCCGGCCGTCCCGGGCCCGCCGGACGGACCGGAAGCGGCGCGCTTCCCGGACAGACCGGAGGAGGCGGGCGGTTCGGACAGGCCCAGCGGTGCGGAGGGGCCGGTGGCCGCCGCCGGTGGAACGGGTGGAACGGGTGGAACGCCCTGGGACGAGGCGGGCGCCGGATCGGCCGGCCTCGGTGGCGCGACCGGGACCGACGGCACGTCAGGCACCGGCGCCCCGGGCCCCGCCGCTGCCCCTCCGGCCTCCGGGCCCGGCCGCTCGGCCGCCCGCGTCCGGCGGCTTTCCGTCCCACCGGCCGCCTCCGCCGCCGACACCAGCGCCTCCGGGGTGCCCAGCCGGGACAGCACCCGTTTCACCTGGGAGACCGACGGGGACTTCTGGCCCGCGATCCTGGCCGTGGCCTCGGCCCGCAGATCGGCCACCAGCCGCATCCGCACCGCCGAGGGCAGGCCCCGCTGCTGGGCCAGGTCGCCGACCCGGCTCAGATAGTCAAAAACGAGCTGATCGCTCTCGATCCCCACGAAATCCCCTGCGGCGTCCGCTGGTTACTGCCCCGACCGTACCGCCTCCCCTCCGGGGCACACCGGGGGCGGCGCGTACGGCCCCGGATACGGGGAACGCCCCGCGACCGCCCGGCCCCTACGGGGGCCACGGCCGAACCCCGGGCACCCCGACGTCCGGACGCCCCGCCCCTACGGGTTCCCCCTGATCCCGGGTCCGGGGCGTGCGGCGGGTGCGTACGGGGCCGGGTGCGCGCCGTCACAACGGGAACCCGTTACGGCGGGCACCGGCCCGGCTAACGTAGGGCGGATGACGGATACGCCCCGCACCCTGGCCGAGGAGCTTCGGACCCGCACCGACGACGGGCTCGTCGATCTGCTGCGGACCCGCCCCGACCTGCTCAATCCGGTGCCGGGCGACGTCACCCAGCTCGCCACCCGGGCCGGGACCCGGGCCTCGGTGGTACGGGCCGTGGAGCGGCTGGACCGGTTCGCGCTGCAGACCGCCGAGGCGCTGGCGGTGTCGCCCGACCCCTGCCCGTACCCCACACTCGCCTCCCTGATGACCGGAACCGGCACGCCCGCCCCGGACACGGCCGGGAGCGCGCCCGATGAGCCGGACGCGCCGGACGCCCCGTCCCTGGAAGCGGCGGTTCTGGCCGCGCTGCCCGGTGCGGTGGCGGCGCTGCGGGCACAGGCCCTGGTGTGGGGGCCCGACGACCGGCTGCGGCTGGTGCGGACCGCCCGGGAGCTGCTGGCCCCGAGTGCGGCGCACCCGTCGCCGACCGGCCTCGGACCGACCCTGGCGGAGGCCGCGGCCGGGATGTCGCCGGGGCGGCTCCAGGAGGTCATCGCCGCCGCCGGACTGCCGCCCACCCACGACCCGGTCACCGCCGTAGCCGCGCTGACCTCACTGTTCACGGATGGCGAGCGGATGGCGGCGCTGCTGGACGAGGCGCCCGCCGAGTCCGTAGCCGTCCTCGACCGGCTGCTGTGGGGTCCGCCGTACGGCAGCGTCACCGAGCGGCCCGCACCGCATCTGCGCTGGCTCCTGGACCGCGGTCTGCTGCTGCCCGCGGGCGCCCGCAACGTCGTCCTGCCACGGGAGGTGGCGCTGCATCTGCGGGCGGGGCGCGCGCACCGCGACCCCGCGCCGGTGCCGCCCGCCCTCGCGCCGGTCACCGCACGGGATCCACAGGCTGTGGACGCGGCCGCCGCCGGGCAGGCGTTCACGGCGCTGGCCACCGTCGACGAACTGCTGAAGGAGTGGGATCTGGGCGGTCCGGCGGTGCTGCGCGCCGGGGGCCTGAGCGTCCGCGACCTCAAGCGCACCGCGGCCGCCCTGGACACCACCGAGCAGACCGCCGCCTTCTGGCTGGAGCTGGCCCACGGGGCGGGCCTGATCGCCTCCGACGGCGAGGCCGACGAGCGGTACGCGCCGACGCCCGCCGCCGAGGAGTGGCGGCAGCTGCCCGACGCCCAGCGCTGGGCGGAGCTGGTGGCGGCCTGGCTGGACGCCACCCGCACCCCGGGCGTGGTCGGCACCGCCGACGCCAAGGGCCGGGCGGCCGCCGCCCTCGGCCCGCACCTCGACCGCTCCCCCGCCCCCGAGGTCCGCCGCCGCACCCTCGCCCTCCTCGCCGAGCTGCCGCCGGGCTCCGCCGTCCCGGAGGCCGCCGTCCTCGCCCGCCTCCACTGGGAGCGCCCGCTGCGCACCGCCCCGGAGCACGCGCCCGCCGCACCCGGTGGCGGCACGGGGAGCGGCGCCCCCGGGAGCGCCGCTCCCCCGCCCGGGGAAGACCTCCGTACCCGCCTCGCCCGGTGGACGCTGGCCGAGGCCGAACTCCTGGGTGTCACCGGACGCGGCGCCCTGTCGGCACCCGGCCGCGCCCTCCTGGGCGGCCCGGACGCCGACCCCGGAGCGGCGGCGCCCCGTACCGCCCCGACCGCCGCCGGGACCCGGGAGGCCGCGGCCCGCGCCGGGGCGCTCCTCGCGCCGCTGCTGCCCGAACCGCTCGACCACGTCCTGCTCCAGGCCGACCTGACCGCCGTCGCCCCGGGGCCGCTGCGCCGGCCGCTCGCCGAGACGCTGGGCGTCCTCGCCGACGTCGAGTCCAAGGGCGGTGCGACGGTCTACCGCTTCACGCCCACCTCGGTGCGGCGCGCCCTCGATACCGGCCGCACCGCCGCCGAGCTGCAGGAATTCCTCACCGAGCACTCCCGGACGCCGGTCCCGCAACCGCTCGCCTACCTGATCGACGACGTGGCCCGCCGGCACGGGCGGCTGCGGGTCGGCGCGGCCGGCGCGTACGTCCGCTGCGACGACGACGCGCTGCTCGCCGAGATCCTCGCCGACCGCCGCGCCGCCCCGCTGCGGCTGCGCCGCCTCGCCCCCACGGTGCTGGCCGCGCAGATCCCCCCGGACCTCCTCCTGGACGGCCTCCGGGCGATGGGCTACGCCCCCGCCGCCGAGTCCGCCGAGGGCGACGTCGTGATCGCCCGGCCCGACGCGTACCGCACGGGGCCGCGCACCGCGCCCGTCCCGGTACCCGAGGGGCCACCCGTCCCCGACCCGCCTCTCCTGGAGGCGGCGGTCCGCGCCATCCGCGCCGGGGATCTGGCCGCCACCGCCACCCGCAAGCCCGTCACCGCCGCCGCCCCGTCCTCGGGCGCGCCGCCCCGCACCACCTCGGCGGAGACCCTCGCCACGATGCAGGCGGCCGTCCTCACGGGTGCCGCCGTCTGGATCGGTTACGTCAACGCCGACGGCGCCGCCAGCCAACGCGTCATCGCCCCCGTACGTGTCGAGGGCGGCTTCGTCACCGCCTACGACCACACCGCCGACGAGGTCCGCACCTACCCCCTGCACCGCATCACCGGCGTCGCCGACCTGGCGGACGACACGGTGTGAGCCGGGGGACGGGGCCTCCCGCGGACTCAGCCCGTGAGGGACGTCCCGTACGGATCCCCTGACCCGTCTCGCCGGCAGCGGCGCGCTCGGCTCCGGCCGCGACGTACCCGCCGAGACCGAGCGCCTCGCCGCCCTCATCGACGGCCTCCGCCTCACCGCCGTCCTCCGCCCCGCCGTCGTCACCCCCGCCCACTGCTCCGGCACGCTCCGGGCCCGCCTGGCGGAACTGGCGGCTCCGGCTCCGGCCGCCCCCTGACCCGGAAGCCGCCGGGCGTCCGGCGCGACCCGGACCCGTTCCCTTCCCGATGCGGCACACTGGACGTTTGACCAACCGCCCGGCCACGGGCCACGGCCGGTGACCGGGCGGCGACGGCACCGGACAGCACTCAGGTAGGAAGGCGAGGCGCGTGAACGGACCTCTCATCGTCCAGAGCGACAAGACGCTGCTGCTGGAGGTGGACCACGAGGCGGCGGACGCCTGCCGGCGCGCCATCGCGCCGTTCGCGGAGCTGGAGCGGGCGCCGGAACACATCCACACGTACCGGGTGACGCCGCTCGGATTGTGGAACGCGCGGGCCGCCGGACACGACGCCGAGCAGGTCGTGGACGCGCTGGTGCAGTTCTCGCGCTATCCGGTGCCGCACGCGCTGCTCGTCGACATCGCCGAGACCATGTCGCGGTACGGGCGGCTGACGCTGGTCAAGCACCCCGCGCACGGGCTGGTGCTGACCAGCACCGACCGGCCGGTGCTGGAGGAGGTGCTGCGGTCGAAGAAGATCCAGCCGCTGGTCGGCGCGCGGCTGGACCCGGACAACGTCGTGGTCCACCCCTCCGAGCGCGGCCAGATCAAGCAGACGCTGCTGAAGCTCGGCTGGCCAGCCGAGGACCTCGCCGGGTACGTCGACGGCGAGGCGCATCCGATCGAGCTCGCCGAGGACGGCTGGGCGCTGCGGCCGTACCAGCAGCAGGCCGTCGAGGGCTTCTGGCACGGCGGTTCCGGCGTCGTCGTCCTGCCGTGCGGTGCGGGAAAGACGCTGGTGGGGGCCGGTGCGATGGCGCAGGCGAAGGCCACCACGCTGATCTTGGTCACCAACACCGTCTCGGCCCGGCAGTGGAAGCACGAGCTGGTGAAGCGGACCACGCTGACCGAGGACGAGATCGGCGAGTACAGCGGGACGAAGAAGGAGATCCGGCCCGTCACCATCGCCACGTACCAGGTGCTGACGACGAAGCGGAAGGGCGTCTACCCGCACCTGGAGCTGTTCGACTCCCGGGACTGGGGCCTGATCGTCTACGACGAGGTGCATCTGCTGCCCGCGCCGGTCTTCAAGTTCACCGCCGACCTCCAGGCGCGCCGCCGCCTCGGGCTGACCGCGACGCTGGTGCGCGAGGACGGCCGCGAGTCGGACGTCTTCTCGCTGATCGGCCCGAAGCGGTTCGACGCGCCGTGGAAGGAGATCGAGGCGCAGGGGTACATCGCCCCCGCGGACTGCGTCGAGGTGCGCGTCAGCCTCTCCGACTCGGAGCGGCTGGCGTACGCGACGGCGGAGACCGAGGAGAAGTACCGCTTCTGTGCCACGACCGGCAGCAAGCAGCGGGTCACCGAGGCGCTGGTCCGGCGCCACCAGGGCGAGCAGACGCTGGTCATCGGGCAGTACATCGACCAGCTCGACGAGTTGGGCGCGCATCTGGACGCCCCGGTGATCAAGGGCGAGACGACGAACGCACAGCGCGAGAAGCTCTTCGACGCCTTCCGCGAGGGCGAGATCTCGGTGCTCGTCGTCTCCAAGGTCGCGAACTTCTCGATCGACCTGCCGGAGGCGACGGTCGCGATCCAGGTCTCCGGCACGTTCGGCTCCCGCCAGGAGGAGGCGCAGCGGCTGGGCCGGGTGCTGCGTCCGAAGGCGGACGGGCACGAGGCGCGGTTCTACTCCGTCGTCGCCCGCGACACCGTGGACCAGGACTTCGCCGCCCACCGCCAGCGCTTCCTCGCCGAACAGGGCTACGCGTACCGCATCGTGGACTCGACGGAGCTGCTGTCGGCGGAGGAGGACGCCTGAGCCCCGAGGGCGGCGAACGGCGGACGGGCTCTTGAGGCCACGGCCCGCCGAGGCTGTGCCCGCGCGGTTGGTACCCGGGGCGCCTGCCCCGGACCGGCCCCGGTGCCCGGGGCACGTACATCCGCAGGCGCGGCCGTCCGCGGGTGCCTCCGGAGGGAGTGCGCCGAGGCGCGGCCGGTCGGCCGGCGGGCGAGCTGAGGCCGTCGGTCGGCCGGCGGGCTCAGCTCGCTCCCTTCGCCGTTTCCTTGCCGGCGTCCGCCGCGGCGGACGCCGGGGCCGGTATGCGGGACGCCCCGGCGGGGGCGGCCCGGGGACGGGGAACGGCGCCGCCGGAGAAGGCGACCGGCGGGGCGGAGGCGGCGCGGGTGTGCCACACCACCGCGGCCAGGAGCGCCAGGCCGAGCAGCGGGTACGGCGAGGTCAGAGGCTGTTCCCACCAGGTGAAGTGGAGGTCGCGGTAGCCGGTGTGCGGGACGATCCACAGGGTGCGGGCGGTGAACGCGACGGTGACGACGGCGAGCAGCGCGCGGCGCCAGGGCACACGGTGGGTGTGCGCGGCGAGTGTGATGAGCAGCGGCACGCACCAGACCCAGTGGTGGGACCAGCTGATCGGCGAGACGAGCAGCGCGGTGACGGCGGTGCACAGCACGCCCCAGAGGTCCGAGCCGCGGCGCCGGTGGACGCGGTACGCGGCCCAGAGGCCGCCGATCGCGGTGAGCAGTGCGGCGACCGCCCAGACGGCGCCGGGCTCGGGGGTGTGCAGCACACGGGCGAACAGGCCCTGGAGCGCCTGGTTGTCGACGATCCAGACCTTGCCGACGCGGTCCGTCTCGAACATCCGCCGGGTCCAGAAGTCGACACTGGCGTCCGGCAGCACCAAAAAGCCGAGCAGGACCGATCCGGCGAAGCCGGCCAGCGCGGTGCAGGCCGCCTTCACCCGGCCGGTGACCAGCAGATAGACCGCGAAGATCGCCGGGGTCAGCTTCACCCCGGCGGCGAGACCGACGGCGAGTCCCTTGAAGCGGGCGCCGTCGGGGCGGGCGAGGTCCCAGAGGACGAGGCAGGTCAGGGCGAGATTGACCTGCCCGAAGACAAGGGTCTGGAAGACGGGCTCCACCCAGATCCCCAGCGCCGTGGCGCCGACGACGGCGGGCGCGGTGTACACGGAACGGCGTACCCCGGCGGCTTTGCAGGAGAGCTGGATCAGTACGGCGAGCAGTCCGGCGTTGGCGACGAAGCAGGCGATTTTGAGGGTGGCGAGGGAGATCCAGGTGGTGGGGATGAAGAGCAGGGCCGCGAAGGGCGGGTAGGTGGCCGGGAGGTTCCACTTGGTGGTCGTGAAGCCGTAGAGATCGCTGCCGGAGGCGGCGGCCTGCCCCTCGGCGCGGTAGACCTCTATGTCGGGCATCCCCAGCGGGTGGACGGTGTAGAGCACGCCCAGTCCGATGAGGGATGCCGCGAGCAGTGCTCCGGCGATGACCGTGCGGCGCGGGTGCGCGACGCTCTGCGCCCACGTACGCCGCCATGTCCACGTCCGCGTCCCGTCGGCGGCAGACACTCCGTTCCCCTCCCCATCGCCCTGCACGCTCTCAGCGGCGACGCTAACCGATATGGGCCGATGGCCCGTAACCGTTTCCGGTCAACCAGATGTCCGGTGGTGGACGTGCCGGACACACGGTGGCACAGGCGGGCGAATGCCCGGTGCCGGAGTCCCGTCGGGGACGCGGACGGTCAGTGGCGTATCGGGCCGGTGGTGCGGGGGCGGGGCACGCGGTGGCGGGTTCCTTCCTCTCCGTACTCGCCGAGGAGGACGACGCTGACGGCGGCCGAGGCGAAGACCTTCACGGCGCGCAGGGCGCTGCCGACCGGGTGGCGGCCGGCGTGATCGGTGCCGAGGGCCGTGGCGCCCTTCATCGGGTGCAGGGATGCCGGGTGTCCGGCTGCTGGGGAGATCGTTGCGCTGCTCATGACTCCATGATGCTTTTCACGCGAATGCCACACATCGGTCCATGGGTCCATTCCCGCACCGACCGGCCTCTCACTGCGGTATCACCCCCACCCCCTACCGGAGATGTACGGCCCCCTACGAGGGAGGTACGGGCCGGCTGGTCGGCGCAGGTCGCCGGGGAGTACCCGCGCGGCGCGCGAGGGCGGTCCCGCCGGAGTCCGCCGAGGTCCGGCCACGACGGCGCCACGTACGCCCGCGCGGCCTCCCACCGCCCCGCTTTCCCGCCCCGCGGAAATGCGTTGGCGCCCGCTCCGCCCGCTGACTAGACTCGCGCGTCTCCCTGCCTCCCGTCGGCCTTTCCGTCGAGGAGCGCCGCCGACCGGACGGAAACCGGCCGGTCCTTCGCACCACGCCGACGGCCGCCCCGCCTCCCGAGGGTGCGGCCCGCCCGGCGTCCGTTCCGAACGACGGCCCGCCGCGCCCGCCCGCAGGGGCGCGTGCCCGCCGCAGTGAGAGTCCACCGGAGGCAACGCCCGTGCCCGCGCACGCTCAACCCGTACCCGACCCGCACGCCCCGGCCGCCGGTGAGGGCGCCGATCCGCTCCGCAGTGAGCGTGACCACCTCGCCGCCTCCCGGGCCGCGCTGCGCGCGATGCGCGCCGACGCCGAGGCGCTGAACATCGCCGACGTCACCGCGAACTGGGTCAACGCCGAGGTCCTCCAGGGCGAGATCGACGCCCGGATCAAGGCGCTCGCCGACCTCGCCCACACCCCGCTGTTCTTCGGCCGCCTCGACTATCTGCACGCGCCGGGCCTCGACCCGTCCGAGGGCGGCGCGGGCGGCCACGGGGGCGAGAACTTCTACATCGGGCGGCGTCACGTCCACGACGCGCACGGCGACCCGATGGTCATCGACTGGCGTGCGCCGGTCTCCCAGCCGTTCTACCGGGCGTCCAAGAAGGATCCGATGGACCTCCGGATGCGGCGCCGGTTCGGCTACACCGGTGGCGAGCTGACCGCGTACGAGGACGAGCACCTGAGCGATCCGGCGGAGGCGGAGCGGACGAGTGCGCTGCTCCAGGCGGAGATCGAGCGGCCGCGCGTCGGTCCGATGCGGGACATCGTCGCGACGATCCAGCCGGAGCAGGACGAGATCGTCCGCGCCGGGATCGGCGGTTCGGTGTGTGTCCAGGGGGCGCCGGGCACCGGGAAGACGGCGGTGGGCCTGCACCGGGTCGCGTATCTGCTGTACGCGCACCGGGAGCGGCTGGCGCGCTCCGGCACCCTCGTCATCGGGCCGAACGACTCGTTCCTGCGCTACATCGAGCAGGTGCTGCCCGCCCTGGGTGAGCTGGAGGTCAAGCAGGCGACCGTCGACTCCCTGGTGGGCCATGTGGAGGTGCGCGCGCGGGACGACGCGGCGGCCGCGTCGGTCAAGGGGGACGCGCGGATGGCCGAGGTGCTGCGGCGGGCGGTGTGGTCGCACGTCACCTCGCCCGAGGAGGCGTGCGTGGTGGTGCGCGGCTCGCGGCGCTGGCGCGTCCCGGCGTACGAACTCCAGGAGATCGTCGACGAGTTGCGGGAGCGGGACATCCGGTACGGCGCGGCGCGCGAGGCGCTGCCGCAGCGGATCGCGCACGCCGT
The DNA here is from genome assembly GCF_055567035.1 of Streptomyces sp. NPDC027185. Lineage (NCBI taxonomy): Bacteria > Bacillati > Actinomycetota > Actinomycetes > Kitasatosporales > Streptomycetaceae > Streptomyces > Streptomyces sp. NPDC027185. The sequence goes on from NZ_JBVHRF010000002.1 coordinate 1,048,693, forward strand.
GCTGGTGCGGATGGAGCAGGCGGGCGAGGCGCCGGACGACCGGGTGCAGGACGCGGTGGCCCGTAACGCCGCGGTGAAGGCGGCGGTCAAGGCGGTCTGGCCGCCGGTGGATCCGGCGAAGCTGGTGCTGCGGCTGCTGGGCGACGCGGAGTTCCTGGCCGCGCACGCCGAGGGGCTGCTGACGCCCGAGGAGCAGAAGGCCGTCCTGTGGGCGAAGCCGGCGCGGAGCGTGAAGAGCGCCAAGTGGTCCTCGGCGGACGCGGTGCTGATCGACGAGGCGATGGACCTGGTGGCGCGGACACCGTCCCTGGGCCATGTGGTGCTGGACGAGGCGCAGGACCTGTCGCCGATGCAGTACCGCGCGGTGGGCCGCCGCTGCACGACGGGTTCGGTGACGGTGCTCGGGGACATCGCCCAGGGGACCACGCCGTGGGCGACCGACACCTGGGAGGAGGCGTTGGCGCACCTGGGCAAGCCCGGTTCGGTGGTGGAGGAGCTGACGCAGGGCTTCCGGGTGCCGCGCGAGGTCATCGCGTACGCGTCCCGGCTGCTCCCGGCGATCGCGCCGGATCTGCGGGAGGCCACCTCGATCCGGGAGGCGGCGGGCGATTTCGAGATCCGTACGGTGCGTCCGGAGGTGCTGGACACCTCGGTGCTGGCGGCGTGCCACGACGCCCTGGGCAAGGAAGGGTCGGTCGGCCTGATCGCGGCGGACGCCCGGGTTCCGGTGCTGCGTGCCGCTCTGGAGGAGGCCGGGCTGCGGTGTCTGGCCCCGGGTGAGGAGACGTCCGCCGAGGCGCGGCTGACGCTGGTCCCGGCGACACTCGCCAAGGGTCTGGAGTACGACTACGTGGTGCTGGACGAGCCCGCCGCGATCGTCGACGGCGAGCCGGACGAACGCACCGGTCTGCGCCGGCTCTACGTCTGCCTGACCCGTCCGGTCTCCGGGCTGACCGTCGTCCACGCGGCGGAGCTGCCGGAGCGGTTGACGACGCAGGACGGGGGTGCGGCGGTGCGCTGAGCCGTGTTTTCCCGGGGCGCGGGCAGATGCGGCGCGCGCCCCGGGACCGTCACTCCCGCGCGCCGTCCAGGGCGGAGCGCCAGCGCCGTACGGCCGCCGCGTCGACGGGGGCGGCCCAGCCGTGCGGGCGGGCGGCGCCGCCGATGTGGAAGGCGTCGAGTCCGGCGGCGCGCAGGGTGGGCAGGTGGTCCAGGGTGAGGCCGCCGCCCACCAGCATCCGCGGGGCGTAACCGGGTTCGCCGGCCGTGGTGCGGGCGTGTTCGTCGAGGAGGACGGGCAGGCCCTCGGCGACACCGGCGGCGGATCCGGCGGTGAGGAAGGTGTCCGGGCCGCCGGGGAGCGCGGCGAGTTCCTTGCGCAGCGCCTCACGGTCGGCGGCGTGGTCGAGGGCGCGGTGGAAGGTCCAGCGGCAGCCGTCGAGCACGTCGGTGAGCGCCCGGACGGCGGTGAGGTCGGGGCGGCCGTCGGGGGTGAGGAAGCCGAGGACGAATTCGTCGGCGCCCTCGGCCCGCAGTGCGGCGGCGTCCGCGCGGAGGGCGTCGACGTCTCCGGCGGCGAAGCCGTCGTGGTGGCGGAGCATCACCCGGAGCGGGAGGGTGACGGCGGCGCGGATCGCGGCGAAGACGGCGCGGGGCGGGGTGAGCCCGTCGGCGGCGATGTCGGTGACGAGTTCGAGGCGGTCGGCCCCGCCGGTCTGCGCCGCGACCGCGTCCTGCGGGTCGAGCGCGATCACCTCCAGCAGTGCGTGGTGGCGCCGAGGGTGTGTGCCCCCAAGGTGGTTACTCATGGGACCCCAATCGGTGGTGGCGATGACGGTGCGGCGGGCGGGCGTCGTGCGGGTGGCGACGCCCGGGGAGCCGCCGCGATAGGTCTAGTCCAATCACGCCCCAGCGTAAACGGTGCCCACCGCTCCACGACTTTTTTACGGAACGGACACGGCCGGAAACGTTCCGCGACCCTCCCCGGATAGGCGGGCCGCGGCACCCCGGAGCCCCCGGCGGACGCCTCACCGCCGGGGAACACCCCTCTCGCGGCCGCCTCCCCGGGCGGCGCGCGCCACCCGCGGGGGCGCCCCGCTCCGCATCTCACGGAGCGAGTTGAGAAGAAGGTGTGAAACCCGGTGGGTATGGGTAACACGCCTTCCCGGTAAGGGCGTTGCGGCACCCCGCACGCGGCCCGCCGACGGGGGGAGAGGCACATGTCAGAACTGGCCACGGTGTCCGCCGAGATCGCTCCGTATCTCGCGATGGCGGCGAGCAGCCTCGGCACGTCCGTGCTCGCGGCGGCCCAGCAGCGGATAACGGAGCGCGCGGTCGACGCCGGCGAGGGTTTCTTCCGGCGGCTGCTGGGGCGCGACGGCGACCGCCTCGGGGGCGGCACGGAGCCCGTGCTCGACATCGACCGCGCCACCTCCCTGGACGCGCGGCTGGCGCGGCTGGACGACGCCGAGCGGCAGGCGCTGGCGGAGGCCCTCACCGCCTGGCTGGCCGGCCCCGTCACCGCGCGGGACGCCGCCGGATTCCTCTCCCACCTGGCGCCGCACCTCTCCGGCACCACGGTCAACTCCCCCGTCGCGTACGGGGATCACTCCGCGGCGATCGGTGTGGTGAACGGCACCGTCCATCTGGGCGGCGGCGCCTCGTGAGGCGCGGGAGACCGGCGCGCCCGGCACGGGGCGCGGGGCGCACCGGGCGCACGGTGGCCCAAAAGCCCCCGGCCCGGCCGCGCCCCGGCGCCGACGACGCAGGTCAGCAGCCCGCCGGGGCCGGAGATCCCGAGCGCGCCGGGTCCGGAGGCGGGAAGCCGGGCGCCACCGGGAAGCCGGGACGCGGGCGGAAGCCGGAGCCCGCCGGGAGCGGAGCCGGAGCCGACGCCGGGAAGCCGCGTCCGGCCGACGCCGGCGCGACTTCGGTCTCGGGCGGGCCCGGGGGCCGTCCGGCCGGTGTCGGCGCCGAGGTCCACAACCACCACGTCCGGCACAACAACCCCGTCACCACCGGCCCGCACTCCATCGCGGCCAACGACATCAAGAACGTGATCATCCGCTGGGTGATGCACCCCAGCGCCCGCTGGCTGCCGCTGCTGCTGGCCTGCGCCGCCCTGGTGATCGCCCAGGCGACCGAGCCGCACGGTCCGGCCGGGCAGTACGCCCTGTGCGTCACACTGGCCGCGCTCGCCGTCGCCGCGGGCGCCGTGCGGGTACTGATCCGCAAGACGCCCAGTGTGGCGGCGGTGGGCGCGCTGTCGCTGGTCTCGGTGCTGGCCACGGTCGGCGGCTGGCTCTCGTTCCGTTACACCGCCACGCACGCCGACATCGATGTGACGGGGCAGGTGCGGCGCGTCGGCACGCTGCCGCTGGCGGGCCGGGCGAACACCCTCGGCTTCACTCTCGGCGCCGCCGCGCTCCGCGAGCCCCGCGCGCGGCTGCGCCTGACCCTGACGGTGTCGGACTACGACCCGGGCGCCCCGGCGTGCGCCTACCGGACCGCGGCGACCGCGTACCTGATGGACGGCGGCGCGCCCGCCCAGGAGTTGCCCGTCCGCTCCGGGCGGCCGCTCGATTTCGTCCTGAACACGGGCACCCCTGCCGTACGGATCCAGGTGATGCTGGCGGAGAAGGATCCGGGGCGGCACTGCCGGACGGACATCCGGGCCACCGAAGCCGTGCTGCACGATTCCTGATCCGGGCCGCTCCGGTGGCCGTGCCGCCCGGAGCGCCCACCGGGTACGCCCGCGCGCCCGACCGCCGCCGCGTACCGCCCCTCACACCACGCACAACGGGGAGATTCCATGACCTCAGCCGCGCCCCGGCGCCGCGCCCTCGGGGGCGCCGCGCTGCTCATCCTGACCGCCCTGACCGCGTCCGCCTGCGCGGACGATCCGCCGCCGTCGCTCCTCGACCAGCGTTCGGTGTCGGTCGGGGTGAAGAACGACCAGCCGGGCACCGGCGAGGAGTCCTCGTACAAGTTCGCCGGGTTCGACATCACCGTGGCCCGGCATCTGCTCGAAGGGGTCGGCGCCAAGGCGGACTTCAGCAGTGTGCCGTCGGAGAACCGCAGCCAGGTGATCACCGATGGCGACAAGGACCTGGTCGCCGCGACGTACTCGATCACCCCGTCGCGGATGAAGGACGTCGACTTCATCGGCCCGTACGCGACCACGTCCCAGGGCGTGATGGTCCGGGACAAGGACGCCCGGCGCATCCGGAAGCTGGAGGATCTCAAGGGCCGGTCCGTCTGCACCTGGAAGGGCACCACCTCGTTCCAGGAGCTGAACAGGCCCGCGTACGGGCAGATCAGCGTCTATCAGGTGGCCGACGCCTCCCGCTGCATCGCCGACCTCCGGGAGGGCCGGGCGACCGCGGTCTCCACCGACCAGATGATCCTTTACGGCTTCACCCAGAAGTACCCGGGGCTTCAGGTGGTGCCGGGCATCGTCGTCGGCTCGCCCAACGACTACGGCATCGCCATCGCGAAGAAATACCGCGCGGACTGCCGCAAGCTCAGCGACAAGCTCCGCGACTATCTCAACGGCACCGACTGGGAGCGGGACTTCGACCTCTCGCTGCCGTCCATCACCAGGAGCGTGCAGAACTGGCAGACGGCGTTCAAACCGTCCGCCGACTCCGTGGGCCAGCTGTCGTGCCGGGACGCGCCCGCCTCCTAGGGGCGCCGCCCCGCTCCACCCGGGGCCGGGACGCGCGGAGAGCGCGGCGCCCGGGGCGGGCCACCGTCCACCGGACGCGCGGAGAACGCGGCGCCCGGGGCGGGCCACCGTCCACCGGACGCGCGGAGAGCGCGGCGCCCGGGGCGGGCCACCGTCCACCGGACGCGCGGAGAACGCGGCGCCCGGGGCGGGCCACCGTCCACCGGACGCGCGGAGAGCGCGGCGCCCGGGGCGGGCCACCGTCCACCGGACGCGCGGAGAACGCGGCGCCCGGGGCGGGCCACCGTCCACCGGGCGCGCCACAATGGCGGTATGACTTCCGACTCCCGTACGGAGCCCGGCGGCCCGGCGGCGGAGCTGCACCGCCGCTGGGCGGCGACCGTGGCCCGCACCCGTGGCGCGTCCGGCCCCGATCCGGCCCCGTACGCGGCGAACCTGCTGGCCCGTTGGGCGGAGCCGCAGCGCCGCTACCACACGGTCGCGCATCTGACGGCCGTCCTGGAACGCATCGACGAACTCGCCCCGTACGCCGCCGATCCGGGCACCGTGGAGCTGGCGGCGTGGTTCCACGACGCGGTCTACCGGCCGGACCGTTCGGAGAACGAGGAGCGCAGCGCGGCGCTGGCCGAGCGCGCCCTGCCGGAGCTGGGGCTCGACGCCGACCGCACGGCGGAGGTCGCCCGTCTGGTGCGGCTCACCGTCACCCACGACCCGGAGCCCGGCGACCGGGACGGCGAGGTGCTGTGCGACGCCGATCTGGCGGTGCTCGCCGGGACGCCGGACGCCTACGCGGCGTACGCGGCGGCCGTCCGCGAGGAGTACGGCTTCGTACCGGATCCGGACTTCACCGCGGGCCGTGCGGCGGTACTGCGCCAACTCCTGGAGCTGCCAAGGCTGTTCCGGACTCCGCTGGGACAGGAGCGCTGGGAGCACGTCGCCCGGCACAACCTGGCGACGGAGTTGGCATTGCTGGGCCGCTGACCTGCGGGGACGGGCCGGGCTCACGGGCGGGCGAGGGGGAGGCGGCTCGGCGCCGGGGGAGGCCGGTGCGCCATGGGCCGGTGCCGGTCCATGGCAGCGACCACGAGCCTTCCGGCACTTCCGGACATACCGGATGGCCTCGGTGTGGCGGGAATGCGCCGTGGACGGGCACTGTTGGTGACGGACATGCCTGCCCCCTCCCCACGTTCCCGTATGCCCGTCGCCGTCTACATTCTGGGCCTCTCCGTCTTCGCGCTCGGCACCAGCGAATTCATGCTGTCCGGAATCCTCCAACCGCTCGCCCAGGACCTGGGCGTCTCCATTCCCCAAGCGGGGCTGCTGGTCTCCGCGTTCGCGATCGGAATGGTGGTGGGGGCGCCCGTCCTCGCCGCCGCGACGCTGCGGCTACCGCGCCGCACCACACTGATAGCCCTGCTCGCCGTCTTCGGGCTGGGGCAGGTCGCGGGCGCGCTGGCGCCGACGTACGGCGTGCTCTTCGTCTCGCGGGTGGTGAGCGCGCTGGCGTGTGCCGGGTTCTGGGCGGTCGGCGCCGCCGTCGCGGTGTCGCTGGTGCCGCTGAACCAGCGGGCCAAGGCGATGGCCGTCATGGTCGGCGGGCTGAGCATCGCCAACATCGCGGGCGTTCCGGCCGGTGCCCTGCTGGGTCAGCACGCGGGCTGGCGGTCGGCGTTCTGGGCGGTGGCCGCGCTGGCGGCGATCGGCCTGGTGGGTGTGGCACTCGCGGTGCCCCGTACGGAGGTGCCGACGGGCGCGGATCAGCCGCGGCTCCGTCGTGAGCTGGCCATCTACAAGGACAAGCAGGTCTGGCTGGCGCTGACCGCCACGGCGATGAACGGCGCCGCGGTCTTCGCGCTCTTCTCCTACCTCTCGCCGCTGCTGACCAAGACCGCCGGGCTGGCGGAGAGCTGGGTGCCGACGGTGCTCGCGCTGTTCGGCCTCGGCGCGCTGATCGGGACGTTCATCGGTGGCCGGGTCGCCGACGCGCATCTCTTCCCGACGCTGTTCGCCGGGATCTCCGCGTCGACGCTGGTGCTGGCGACGCTGGCGCTGACGGCGCACAGCCCGTTCGCCGCGGTCGCGCTCTCGCTGATGCTGGGCGTGACGGCGTTCACCACCGCTCCGGCGCTGAACGCCCGGATGTTCAACGTCGCGAACGCCGCGCCGACCCTCGCCGGGGCGACGACCACCGCGGCGTTCAACGTCGGCAACACCCTCGGACCCTGGCTCGGCGGACTGGTCATCAGCGCGGGCCTGGGGTACGAGTACACGGCGTGGCTGGGCGCGGGACTGGCCGCCGTGGCGGTCGCCACCACCTTCGTCGCCTTCCGCCTGCACCGGGCGCCGCAGCGCTCCCGGGTGGTCGCCGCCTCGGAGCCGGGTCTGGTGCCGGGTGCGGTCTCCGGCGTGGAGCTGACCAAGGAGGACGACGCGACGGCGGGCGCGCGCCCCTGACCTGTCGGGTACGGAAGCCGGCACCGAGCCGGTACGGCCGTGGGAGCCGCCTCTTCGGCGGTGCCCGCGGCCGTTCTCCGTTCGGGGCGTGCCGGGCCGCCCCGCCGCTCCGGCGGCCGACGCGGACCGGCCGGGCGCGTCCTACTCCCCGGGCCGGACGCCTGCGCCGCCCCCGGGCGGGGCGCCCGGCGCACGGTGCTTGGGGCGGCGCAGACCGGCGGTGGTCAGGCGGTGGAGCAGCTCCTTGCTGCCGACCTCGACCGCTCCGGCGCGTACCGCCTCGTCGTAGTGCTCCCGCGGCAGGTCGTAGTGGTCACGCTCGAACGCCTTCGGGGGGATGCCGAGGGTGGCGGCGAAGCGGTGCAGCTCCTCGAACGACACGTCGCTGACGAGGTGTGACCACATGCGGCCGTGGCCGGGCCAGGTGGGCGGGTCGATGTAGAGCGTCACGTCAGCGCTCCGCGGGCGCGCCGAGCCTGCCGACCCGGGCCACCGCGACCGCGGTCTTGGGGCAGACCCAGTGCGGATCGGGACCCAACTCGGGCTCCACGTCGAGCGCGTGCGGATCGCCGGACTCCGTGCACACCGGGCACAGCGGCCAGCGGCCGTACCGCTCCAGCAGAGCGTCCTGGACGTCCTGGGCTATCAGCCCGGCGACGAATTCCGCCCCGGCCGGCCACTGCTCCACCCACCAGCGGCGGTGGGCGACCGCGTCCTCGACGAGCGAGACGATGTCGGCGTCGGCGACGTCGTTCGCCACCAGGTCGGCGAGGACCAGCGCCCGCGCGGCGTGCAATGCCTGTTCCAGCTCCATGTCCTCCATTGTCGCGCGGACCGGTGACACCCCGCTCCGCCGTCCACAGCTCCGCCGCGGGCCCGGCCGGAGTTATCCACAGGCCGGGGCCGAGGTATTGACGCGCCCCGGCGTTGAAATTACTTTTCAGGCGTGAGCAGCAGCGTGAAGGAAACTTTCAGCGAGGTGGCCGCGGAGTCCCGGCCCGCCCCCACTCCGCCCGCCCCCGCGGCGCTGGCGGCCAAGGTCCGCACCCTCGGTCCGTCGATGACCCGCTCCATGCAGCGCGTCGCCGAGACGGTCGCGGGTGATCCGGCCGGCTGCGCCGCCCTCACCGTCACCGGACTGGCCGAGCGCACCCGCACCAGCGAGGCGACCGTCGTCCGCACCTCCCGGCTGCTGGGCTATCCCGGCTACCGCGATCTGCGGCTCGCGCTCGCCGCGCTCGCCGCGCAGCAGGCCGCGGGCGGCGCCCCCGCCGTCACCGCCGACATAGCGGTCGACGACTCCCTGATCGACGTCGTCGCGAAGCTGGCGCGGGAGGAGCAGCAGTGTCTGGCCGACACCGCCGCCGGACTGGACGTCACCCAGCTGGAGGCGGCAGTCTCCGCGTTGGCCTCGGCCCGCCGCATCGATGTGTACGGCATAGGGGCGTCGAGCCTGGTCGGGCAGGATCTGGTGCAGAAGCTGCTGCGGATCGGTCTGATCGCGCACGCCCACGCCGATCCGCATCTCGCGGTGACCAACGCGGTGCAGATGCGGACGGGTGACGTCGCCCTCGCCATCACCCATTCGGGCCGGACGACGGACGTCATAGAGCCGCTGCGGGTCGCCTTCGACCACGGCGCGACGACCATCGCGATCACCGGCCGCCCGGACGGCGAGATCGCCTCGTACGCCGATCACATCCTGACCACCTCCACGGCCCGGGAGAGTGAGCTGCGGCCCGCGGCGATGTCGTCGCGGACCAGCCAGCTCCTCGTCGTGGACTGCCTGTTCATAGGCGTGGCGCAGCGGACGTACGACACCGCGGCGCCCGCGCTCTCCGCCTCCTACGAAGCGCTCGCCCACCGCCACTCTCCCCGCTCACACCGCTGAGCGGCCGCCGGGCCGCGCGCCGCCCCGCCCGGTGGCGCCCGCCCGGTGGTCACCGACCCGCGCCCCGCCCGGCGCTTCGCCCGCACCCGTACCACCGCACGTCGTACAGATCCGTCCGTACGAGCCGGAAAGAGCCGCCACATGACTTCGACAACCGATCACGCCCGGCTGCGGGCCCAGCTGGACACGCTGACGACCGAGGCGTTCCGCCCCGAGCTGGCCGAGATCGACCGGCGCTCCACGCTGGAGATCGCCCGGACGATGAACGACGAGGACGCCCGGGTGCCCGGCGCGGTCGCGACGCAGTTGCCGCGGATCGCCGCGGCGATCGACGCGATGGCCGCCCGGATGGCCGAGGGCGGCCGGTTGATCTACGCCGGCGCCGGGACGGCCGGGCGGCTGGGGGTGCTGGACGCCAGTGAGTGCCCGCCGACGTTCAACACCGATCCGTCCGAGGTGCTGGGGCTGATAGCCGGCGGCCCGTCGGCGATGGTCACGGCGGTGGAGGGGGCGGAGGACAGCAAGGCGCTGGCCGCCGCGGACCTGACGGCGCTGGGGCTGACCGGGCTGGACACCGTCGTCGGGGTGTCCGCCTCGGGCCGCACCCCGTACGCGGTCGGCGCGGTGGAGCACGCCCGGGGTGTAGGGGCGCTGACCGTCGGCCTGTCCTGCAACGCCGGTTCGGCGCTGGCCGGGGCGGCGGAGCACGGCATCGAGATCGTCGTCGGTCCGGAGCTGCTGACGGGCTCGACGCGCCTGAAGGCGGGGACGGCGCAGAAGCTGGTGCTCAACATGTTCTCGACGATCACGATGATCCGGCTCGGCAAGACGTACGGGAACCTGATGGTCGATGTCCGGGCGTCCAACGACAAGCTCCAGGCCCGTTCACGGCGGATCGTGGCGTTGGCCACCGGGGCGTCCGACGCGGAGATAGAGACCGCGCTCGCGGCGGCGGACGGCGAGGTGAAGAACGCGATCCTGATCGTGCTCGGCGAGGTCGACGCCCCGTCGGCCACGCGCCTCCTCGACGCCTCGCGCGGGCATCTGCGCGAGGCCCTGGAGGCGGCCCGCACCGCCTGATCCGGCCGGCGGCCCGCCCGAGCGGCGCCGTCACCCGCCCGGCGGCCCGGACGGTCCCGCACCGTCGCGGTTCCGTTCCGTCGCGCCCTCCGGCCACCCGATTCATCCTGATACGAACCGTTCTTCCCGTCCTTCGTTGTCCGCACAGCAAGGCTCCGCACATGTCCGAAGACAAGAACCGCGCCACCGCCGCCGCGCTCCTCCCTCTCGTGGGCGGCGCGGGGAACATCACCTCCGTCGCGCACTGCATGACCCGGCTGCGGCTGGGGATCCGGGACCGTTCGCAGGTCCGGGACGAGGCGCTCAAGGCGCTGCCCGCGGTCCTGGGCGTCGTCGAGGACGACACGTACCAGATCGTGCTGGGCCCGGGAACGGTCGCCCGCGTCACCCCGGAGTTCGAGCGGCTGGTGGAGGAGGAGCGAACCGCCGGGGCGGCGCCGGGGGCGGGCCCCGCGCCGGAGACGGCCCCAGGTGGCGCGGCGTCCCGCATCGCGGCTCCCGCCACGCCCGGCGGCCCCGCCGTGCCCCCCGTGCCCGACGCCCCCGCCGCCCCGTCCGGCGTACCCGCGGCGGGCGGCGGCGCTCCCGGCGCCCCGACCGGTTCCCCACCCGCCTCGGCTCCGGCCCCCGGCGCCTCCCTCTCACCCGAAGCCGCGACCGCGGCCTCCGGCTCCTCCGCGCCCGGCGGCCCCGCGCCCACCGCCACCGATCTCGCCGCCCAGGGAGCCGCGCTCAAGGCGCGGCAGAAGGCGCGGAACGCCACGCCGTTCAAGCTGTTCCTGCGCCGGATCGCGAACATCTTCGTACCGCTCATCCCGGCGCTGATCGGCTGCGGCATCGTCGCGGGGATCAACGGGCTGCTGACCAACCTCGGCTGGCTGCCGTCCGTCGTGCCGGCGCTGGCGGCGGTCGCCTCCGGCTTCATGTCGCTGATCGCCGTGTTCGTCGGCTACAACACCGCCAAGGAGTTCGGCGGGACGCCGGTGCTGGGCGGGGCGGTCGCCGCGGTCATCGTCTTCCCCGGCATAGCGAACATCACGGCGTTCGGGCAGAAGCTCTCCCCGGGGCAGGGCGGGGCCCTCGGGGCGCTCGCCGCCGCGCTGCTCGCCGTCCGGGTGGAGAAGTGGTGCCGCCGCCGCGTCCCGGAGGCACTGGACGTCCTGCTCACCCCGACGCTGACGGTGCTGGTCACGGGCCTGGTGACGATCTACGGGCTGATGTTCGTGGCGGGCGAGGTGGCGAGCGGCATCGGTACGGCCGCCAACTGGCTGCTGGCGCACGGCGGGGCGCTCGCCGGGTTCGTCCTCGGCGGGCTCTTCCTGCCGCTGGTCATGCTCGGGCTGCACCAGGCGCTCATCCCGATCCACACCACCCTGATCGAGCAGCAGGGGTACACCGTCCTGCTGCCGATCCTCGCGATGGCCGGTGCGGGTCAGGTCGGGGCCGCCCTCGCCGTCTACCTCCGGCTGCCCCGGAACGTCTCGGTCCGGCGCACCATCAAGTCCGCGCTCCCGGCCGGTTTCCTGGGCGTCGGCGAACCGCTGATCTACGGTGTCTCGCTGCCGCTGGGCCGCCCGTTCATCACGGCGTGTGTGGGCGGGGCCTTCGGCGGCGGCTTCATCGGCCTGTGCAACCAACTCGGCGACGCGGTCGGCTCCACCGCCATAGGCCCGTCCGGCTGGGCACTGTTCCCGCTGGTCAAGGGCGTCACGGGCCTCGGCACGACGCTGGCGATCTACGGCATCGGGCTGGCCGTCGGCTACCTCGCCGGCTTCCTCGCCACGTACTTCTTCGGCTTCAGCCGCCAGATGCTCACGGAGTTGAACGCGGCACCGGATGCCGCCCCGGAGGAAGCCGTCCCCGGGGCGACCGCTCCGGGAGCCGCCGGGAGCGACCCGTCGCCGGACGCGTCCACGGGCGCCGCCCCGGCCCCGTCCGCGGGTACGGCCCCGGGCGCCGCCGGGGACGGCCCGGCGCGGACAGCCGACGGCGCCGCCCCGGGCACCGACCCGGCGGGCACCGACCCGTCCCCCGCCCCTTCGGCGCCGGCCACCGCGCCCCCGAAGGAGTCCGCCACGGCCTGATCGCCGCCTGGCCCTCCGGAGATCGCCTCCGAAGATCGCCTCCGGGCACCGGCACCGGGCCCGTCACCAGGTACCGGTGCCGGGCAGGACACGCGCGAGGCCGTGCGGCGCGCCGTCCGGAGGATGCGGCCTCCACCACAGCGGCTACTCCGAGGCTGGAGAGCTGGCCCTGACTCCCACTGGCCGACCTGTTCGAGCCCCTCATCAGCTCACCGCCGCTGAGACAAGCCCCCACACCGGACGAGGATCACACCACCCGCTCACCCCGCAGCCCCCTCCATGAAGGCATATGGATAGGCGTCCTTACATACGCGGAGGGGGCCCACAGTAGAAGTAAGACCGCGGGTTGACGTCTTTTCCGTTCACATAAGATCCCAGATGAAGGTGCGGCCCGGATGCGTTGCCGGTAGCACCAACCCTGCCAACTACGGTATTTGCACTCACCCGACTCTTTACCTTCACACTCAACTTACTCAAGTGCGCGTAAAGATTATAGATGCCCTTCTTCCGCTTCACCCACACATGCTTCCCGAAAGCGCCACCGCTCCCCGAGTAGGTGACCACGCCTTTCAGTGCCGCCTTAACAGGCGTCCCCTTTTTCGCCGCGATATCAAGCCCATTATGATATCCACTCGGCTCATGATTTGGCTGATGGTATTCTTGAGTCACTTTACCCTTCACGGGGCACGGAGTTCGCCCCACCACCCCATCCGCGCACGCTGGTCCACTAGCAGCCATTCCAAGTAGCGCACTCGCACAAGCGATCGAGACGAAACGACCAGCCCTCATACCCACTCAATCCCCATTCTCGGCGAAAACCAAAAAGCGTGCCAATTAGCACCCCTATCAAACATACGCCGAACCACCACTCCACGCGCCCCACTTGCTTAACTTGTCTCAACATGCACGACCTCAAGACCTAATCCAGCCTTAAATCCTGCATGAAGACTCACAAACAACCTAAAAAAGAAATAAGGAGGAGGTCGTAAAATTTCCACTTCTCCGTGACACTCACTCCTGCCGGAGAGCGGCCCCGCTCCAGACTTCCGAGACCAAGCGACCTAACGGCGATTCCCGCTGGAGTGCTGACCTCGGAAGGGGGCCAATTGCCGATTGGCGCCCTGCCCCGCATGCGCAGCTCTACCAATCACCACAGGTCTCAGTGAGACCCGACCAGCGCGTCTCGGAACGGCAGCCGTGCCGGCAGCGCCGAGGTGGCCGTCCCGTATGTCGACGGCGTAGCCGCCGGGCCGCAGGCATAGCGGTTCCCCAGCGGTCCGACCCCGGGCGACAGCGTGGGGCATCCCGCAGGACCGCCTGGTATTCATGCGCCGCACCTCGCGATCAACTCCACGAGCCGCCGAGCGGTGGCGCGATTGCACCGGACCAGTGCGATCAGGGGGCGCGGACCGGCCGTCGCGCGCGACATCAGGTCGACGTCCAGCGACGGGAGGACGTTGCCACCCGCGGCGCCGCACGCTCACCGCCCTCACTCTCCTCCTTCCACACTGTGCATGACTTTCGCTACACAGCATGTCCGGATTCGGCTGGCCCGGGAAAGAGGCGCAGGCCCAACAACAACCCCTCCGCGACCTGGGTTTCTCCATGGTGAAACCCAAGCATCTCGATCCACACTCCTCAGCGCGAGCGGCTCCTTCATCAGCCAGTTGGAGGCAGGAACCCAGCGCCTCCTGCCCGAGTACGCACAAAAATCAGACTAAATCTTCAGAACCGATGCTTCTTCATCCGCAACTGCGAACGGCCCGTCCCAGCCCGCCTGTTGACAGAACGGTGCCAGGCTGTGGATAGCTCCCGTTCCGAGCGACACGCGCGCTAGTGTCCTCACGCCTGTGCAGGAAACGCCGGGAAGGGGGTGGCCGATGAACGGAGCGTTCGGCCTGTTGTTGGGCCGGTTACGGGAAGAGGCCGGGCTGACGCAGCAAGCCTGGCGCAGCGGGCCGGAGTGATCCCTTCGGCCCTCCGCACACTGGAGAACGGCGGACGCGAGCTCCGGGCCGGTCATGGCACGGCGACTGGCCGACGCCCTTGAGTTGACACCCTTGCGACGCGCGGAACTACTGGTTGCGGCCCCAGTGGGACAGAGCGGACCGCGTGGCGCACGGCCGGCCCTGACGCGGGAGGAAGCGCTGACGGACGCCGCCAACCAGCTCACACACGACCTGCGCCAACTTTGGACATCATGCCGAAGACCTGCGACTCCACAATCCGTCCCTGCCCCCGCTCCGCTGGCGGCCGGTCACACACCTCACTGAGTCTCCGTCCGCCGGAGAGCCGGCCTCCCGGCACCCGGCATCGCCGCCCCGGGCCAGTCTCCCCCGCACCGGAGCGCCGACCCCGTACAGACACGTGGAACACCACCAGCGGGCACCGGGCACCGAGGAACTTGGGACGCTGGGCCTGAGCGGGCACCTCCTTGAGCTCCGCACCTGGGACCCGACCGCCCGGACGCTCCGCGAGTGGCTGACGAGCGGCTGGCGCACGACCACCCGTATCTGGCCACCCGGTGGTCCGGCACCTGGAGCCTGGCCGCCGCCCTTTTGGAAGCCGGTTACGTCCTGCCCGTACTGGACGGCTTCGACGAGATCGCCGAAGGACTGCGGCGACCCGCACTCCGGGCGCTCAGCGCTACGGCGCTGACCCTGCTGCTGACGAATCGCCCCGCCGAATACACCGACTCGGCGTGGGAGGACGGCCCGCTCACCTCCGCCGCCACAGTGGAACTGACCGACCTCACCCCGGACGACGTGGCCCACTACCTGTCACGCCACGAGCGCGGCAAATTGGTATGGCGCCCCGTGCTGTACGCGCTGCGCGGTCACCGGGCAGCAGGGGCGCCGTCAACCTCAGTTCGGTGCTGGCCACTCCGCTGATGGTCAGGCTCACCCGTACCGCCTACGACACCAGCCCGGGACGCAGTCCGGCCGAACTCCTGGACACCGAGCAGTTCCGCACCGCCACGGACCTGGAGGACCACTTCCTCGACGGACTCGCCCCCGCCGCCTACCTACGGTCGTCCGCACTCGGCGCGGGGCGGCGCCATCGCCCCCTGAACGTGCTGAACACGGGCTCCGCCACCTCACGTGCCACCTGAGACACTCCGGCACTTCGCACCTGAAGTGGTGGGAGCTCGGCCAGGAGATGCCACGGGCCACGCGCGCGCTGGTGACCGCGCTGGTCGTCGGCGTGGTCACCGGGATCTTCGGCGGCGCCGTCGGCACCCTCCTCGCCCCGCTGGCCTCCCGCCCACCGGGGTGGTCGCGGGCCCCTTCACCGGGCTCCTCTTCGGCGCCGTCCACCTGCTCATGGACGCGTACGCGTCCGTGGGCCCGTCCGGCATCCACCCATACGGGAACAGCGGCGCCGAAACGGCCGGACGAAGAGCCCGGCACCGCATCACGGCCGGACTGCTGTCCGGACTCGTCCTCGGCATTCTCCATGGCTTCACGACCACGGCCCTCGGCGGCACCCTGCGGGGCACCGGTCTCCGGCCTCACAGGGCGAGGTCGTCCTGGAGTTCACCATGCCCTGGCGCTCCTACTGGGATTTCCACCAGAAGTACGGAAGGCCGAACCAGCAGAAGGGCGTCTTCCGCGAAAAGACCTCCGCAACGGTCCACCAGGAGCAGCTGATCAAGGGGAACCGCGCCAACTTCAAGACCGATGAGCAGGTCAACCAGGTCTACGACGAAAGGACCCACCACAACATCGGCATCGGACACGGGAACCAGGCCGCGTTCCGCTCCAAGATCACAGGCGTCCGGGAGGTCGCCCCGCAGGAGCTGACGCAGGCCGTCGCCGCCCGAGCCGCGATGAAGGACGCGATCAACGCCCAGGTCCAGGCCGAAGCGCAGGCGTAGCGCCAGGGCGGGTGACGCCGGTGGGGCTTTTCCCCACGGGCGTCACCCGCTTCCTTCCGCCCTCCCCGCACCCGGCAAGAAGCGTCACCCGTACGGAGACGGGCCACCGCCACCCACCCCTCCACTACCGTGCCGACGTGGACCTCACACTGACCCTCCTCGGTGCCGCCTTCGGCGGCGCGGCCGGAGCGCTCGTACCGCGCGCCGCCTACCGCTTCGCCGTCGAACCGGCGGAGCCCTGGCGCACCCGGTGCCCCCGCGGCCACCCGCTCGCCGGGCCGTGGGGCGGTTGGCTCGGACTCGCCCGCTGCCCGTCCGGCGGACCCGCGGAGAGCGGATGCCGGTACGGAACCGGGCAGACCGTCGCCCCCGTCGTCTCGGCGCTGGTGGGCGGGGTGCTCGCCGCCGTGGTGGGCGCCCGCCCGGAGCTGGCGGTGCTGCTGCTCGTCGCGCCGTTCGCGGTGCTGCTGGCGGCGGTGGACGGCACCGTGCACCGGCTGCCGGACGCGGTGACCCTGCCGCTGGCCGCCGCGACCGTCGCCCTCCTGGGCGCGACCGCGCTGCTCCCCGGGCACGACGGCGACTGGCTGACGGCGGTGGCGGGCAGCCTGGCGCTCGCCGCGCTCTACGGCGTGCTCTTCCTCGTCAACCCGGCGGGCATGGGCCTCGGCGACGTGAAACTGGCGCTCTCCGTCGGCGCCCTCCTCGGGTGGTACGGCTGGCCCGCCCTCCTCCTCGGGACCTTCGCCGCCTTCGGAACGGGCGCGCTGTTCGGAGTGGCGCTGATGGTGACGCGGCGCGCGGACCGGCGCACGGCGATGGCCTTCGGTCCGTTCATGCTGGCCGGGACGCTGATCGGCGTGATCACCGCACGCTAGCCCCGGCCACCTCGCCGGTGGCTCCCAGCAGCACCCCGTCTCAGCGCATCACCAGCCCCAACCCCTGCTCCAACCGCTCCGCCTGATCGGGCGTCACCAGCGCCAGAATCGTGTCGTAGACGCCGTACTTCTCCCGCGGGAAGTCGACGTAGCGGAAGGTCCGCAGGTCATCACCGCCAGGAGCCAGGGCATCGATCGCCTCGGTGGCCGCCAGATGGTCGTAGTACTCGTCCGAGAAATGCTCGGCGGGGACGGCGACCGCTATGCCGTTGCGCTCGAACTCCAGGGTGTCGTCCCGGGAGGCGCCGTCCGGCGAGCGGTCGCCCTCCACCAGGCGGACCTTGGTGACCGTGACGGCGCCGCCGGTCAACTCCGCGGCGCGCTCCAGCAGCGAGGCGTAACCGGGCTCCAGATAGTCGATGTCGTCGGCGTGGATGGACAGCGCTATGCCGAACGTCTCCAGCGCACAGGCGACCTCGTACGGCCGCAACGGCTCGTCCGCGCCCGTCACACACTCCGCGAGCACCCGCCGGACCTGCTCCGGCGCCACCACCCCGGCTTCCTCCAGGACGGCACCGACCCGCGCGTACGTCATCGTCTGCGTGTTCGACATGGGAGCATCCTGCCAGAGGGGTATGACAACACGGGGCCCTGTGGACAACGGAGTTGGGCTCCGCGCGTCAGGCGGCGCGCCCGGCCACCTCGTCGGTCAGGGCGGCCAGCAACCAGTCGTGCGCGGTGCCGGGCGTCGGCACCGGACGGCCCCCGCGCGGGCGCAGGACCTCGGCGGTGAGCGCCCAGTACGGGTCGATCCGCGGATCGGCGGCGAGGCGGGCGGCGAGAACGCGCCGGAAGTCCGGCGTGTCCCGGACACCCCCGGAGGCGGCGTACGCGGCGACGAAACAGTCCAGCGCCTCCCCGGCGTGCGGCGCCCGCTCCCGCCGCAGCCGCGCGCCCGCCAGCTCGTACGCCTCGCCCAGCCCGTCGTACAGGACCTCCGGGCGGAAGTCCGGGCCGGAGCGGTGCGCCGCGGGCTGCGGGCGGGCGGTGCCGTCGCACGGACGGGTCACCAGGGCGTGCAGGCGGGCGAAGGCCAGGACCTGCGCGGGCGTCGGATCGTCCGGCGGCACCGGAACCGCCTGGTCCAGGAAGGCGGCGAGCGCCCGGGGCGCCATCCGCGGCGGCAGCCAGGCGCGCCAGAAGCGGACGAGCGGATCGGTGCTGGGCGGCGCCGCCCAGCACCGATCAGCCGCAGCCGGTCCGCGCGCTCCCCGGGCGGACACTCCTGGACGAGCCGGAGTCCGGCCTCCCGCCAGCGCAGCGCCGCCATCCGGCCACCGAGCTGACGCAACTGCCCGGCGACGGCGTCCTCCAGCACCCCGCCCGCCCCCGCCTCGTCCTCGACGATCCGGCGCACCTGGGGTACGGGCAGATCCAGGGCGCGCAGGGAACGGATCAGCCGCAGCCGGTCGAGCGCGTCCGGTCCGTACCGGCGGTGGCCGCCCGCACTGCGCGCCCGCTCCGGCAGCAGCCCGCGATCCGAGTAGAACCGGACCGTCTTGACCGTGACCCCGCCACGTTCCGCCAGCTCACCGATGCTCCACAGCCCGTCGGACACCGTCACTTGAACCTCCCTCAGGGGGAGTTCCTACCGTACCGGCGGACGCGGCGCGGACGGCCCGGACAGGGGACGGGCCGTCCGGCCGCCCCTCGGGCCCGGAGGGGCGCACGCCCTGACGCGGACGCGCCCCTCCGCCCCCGGGGAACGCCCCGACGGACGAGACGAGCAAGGAGCGGACGATGAACGAGCGGACCGGAAACCACGGCGGACACCCCGCCCACGAGACGCCGCCCGGCACCCACTTCATCCTGGTGCCCGGCGCCTTCACCGGCGGCTGGGTCTGGGAGGAGACCGCGGCCCGCCTGACGGCGGCGGGCGCGCAGGCACACGCCGTCACGCTCATCGGCCCCGAGGGGGCGCACCCGGACGGGCCCGCGCCGGACCTGGAGGCACACATCGCGGTGGTCGTGCGCGCGATCGACGCGGCGGGAGAGACCGGGGCGGAGCAGACCGGGGCGGAAAGGGCCGAGGCGGAAGGGAACGGGGCGGCGGGCGCCACCGCCGGACCCGCCGAAGGCCCGGCCGACTCCGCCCCCGTGGCCCCCGGCGACGCGCCCGCCCCCGGCCCGGCCGCCGCCACCCGCGCACCCGCCCCCGGCATCGTCCTCGTGGGCCACGGCTACGGCCTGCACCCCGCCCTCGGCGCCGCGGACCGGCGGCCGGACCGCGTGACGCGGCTCATCGCCCTGGACACCGCCCCGCCCCGGAACGGCCAACCGGCCTGGGCCACCGTGCCCGACCAGCGCATACGGGAAGAACTCGCGGGCCACGCGGGAGCGGACCCGGCGGGCGGCGGGGGCGGGGCCCGGCCGGACACCGCGGGCGGCGGGGGCGGGGCCCGGCCGGACACCGCGGACACCGCGGGCGGCGCACCCGTCGGCGCGCTCCCCGCGCCCGGCTCCCCCGCCGCCTGGCACCGCTGGGGCAGCACCGCGAGCCTCCCGGCAGCGGCCCTGGAACGCCTCACCCGGGACGCCGCCCCGCAGCCCCTCGGCACCCTCCTCCAGCCGCTGCGGCTGACCGGCGCCGCCGCCGGCATCCCCACGACCGGCATCCTCTGCACCGCCAACGGCGCGAGCATCGACCTGGTCCAGATCCAGGTCGACCTCGGCGAACCGGCGCTCCAGCCGCTCACCGCACCCGGTGTGCGCTTCCTCGAACTGCCCACCGGACACTGGCCGATGCTCTCCGACCCCGACGCTCTCGCCGACGTCCTGCTGCGCGCGGCTGCGGGCGAGGGCCGCCGCCTCACCCCGGCGGGCAGCCAACCGCCGCCGCACCTGCGGCCGTTCGTCATCGACGTACCAAAGGTGCCGCGCGAGCGGAACGAGACCGTCGATCTGCACCTCCCCGGGGGCGACGGCCCCCACCCGGCGGTGCTCCTCGTCCACGGCGGCCCGGTCCCGAAGAGCGCCCGGCCCACACCGCGCGACTGGCCGGCGCTCACCGGGTACGCCCGCCTCATCGCGGCCCACGGCGCGATCGGCGCGGTCCTCGACCACCGGCTGCACGACCTCGACGGCTACCCGGACGCCGCCGAGGACATCGCGGCGGCGGTGGCGCGGCTGCGCGCCGACCCGCGGGTGGACGGCGACCGGATCGCGCTCTGGTTCTTCTCCGGCGGCGGACTGCTGGCCGCCGACTGGCTCAGCGCCCCGCCGCCGTGGCTGCGCTGCCTCGCCGCGAACTACCCGATCCTCGCCCCGCTGCCCAACTGGGGCCTGGACGGTGACCGCTTCCGGCCGGTGAGGGCGGTCCGTGGCGCGGGCGACCTGCCGCTCGTCGTGGTCCGGGCCGGCCGCGAACTCCCCGAACTCGCCGCGACCGTGGAAGAGTTCCTGACCGCCGCCGCCGGACACGGCACCACCGTCGACGTGATCGATGTCCCCAAAGGCCACCACGGCTTCGAGACCGCCGACAACCACGCCGACGCCGACCGCGACGCACTCCGCACGGCCGTCCGCACAGCGGTCCGGACCGTCGTGGACCACCTGACGCGCCCGTAGGGAACACACCCGCAAGGAAGGAATCCGCAGGGAAGGAATCCGCAGGGAACGGGCCCGGAAACGCCGCCGGGGCGGCACTTCCTCCGGAAGAATCCGAAGGAGGTGCCGCCCCGGCGAACCGTGGGACGGAGATCCGTCCGTCCCGCCGCGTACGGCGGGACGGGGTGGGATCAGAAGTCCATGTCACCGCCGGGCATGCCGCCCGGAGCGCCCGCCGCGGCGGCCTTCTCCGGCTTGTCGGCGATGACGGCCTCGGTGGTGAGGAACAGCGCGGCGATGGAGGCGGCGTTCTGCAGCGCGGAACGGGTCACCTTCGCCGGGTCGATGATGCCCTCGGCGATCATGTCGACGTACTCGCCGGTGGCGGCGTTCAGACCGTGGCCGACGGCCAGGTTGCGCACCTTCTCCACGACAACGCCGCCCTCAAGGCCGCCGTTGACGGAGATCTGCTTCAGCGGGGCCTCCAGGGCCAGCTTCACAGCGGCGGCACCGGTGGCCTCGTCGCCCTCCAGCTCCAGCTTCTCGAAGACGCTGGAAGCCTGCAGCAGGGCGACGCCACCGCCGGCGACGATGCCCTCCTCGACGGCCGCCTTCGCGTTGCGCACGGCGTCCTCGATGCGGTGCTTGCGCTCCTTCAGCTCGACCTCGGTCGCGGCACCGGCCTTGATGACGGCGACGCCACCGGCGAGCTTCGCCAGGCGCTCCTGGAGCTTCTCGCGGTCGTAGTCCGAGTCGCTGTTCTCGATCTCGGCACGGATCTGGTTGACGCGGCCCTGAACCTGCTCGCTGTCGCCGGCACCGTCGACGATGGTGGTCTCGTCCTTGGTGATGACGACCTTGCGGGCGCGGCCCAGCAGGTCGAGACCGGCGTTCTCCAGCTTGAGGCCGACCTCCTCGGAGATGACGGTGCCACCGGTGAGGATGGCGATGTCGCCGAGCATGGCCTTGCGGCGGTCACCGAAGCCCGGAGCCTTGACGGCGACGGACTTGAAGGTGCCACGGATCTTGTTGACGACCAGGGTCGACAGGGCCTCGCCCTCGACGTCCTCGGCGATGATCAGCAGCGGCTTGCCGGACTGCATGACCTTCTCCAGGAGCGGCAGCAGGTCCTTCACGTTGCCGATCTTGGAGTTGACGATCAGGATGTACGGGTCGTCGAGCGACGCCTCCATACGCTCCATGTCGGTGGCGAAGTACGCCGAGATGTAGCCCTTGTCGAAGCGCATACCCTCGGTGAGCTCCAGCTCCAGACCGAAGGTCTGGGACTCCTCGACGGTGATGACGCCTTCCTTGCCGACCTTGTCCATGGCCTCGGCGATCAGCTCGCCGATCTGGGTGTCAGCGGCGGAGATGGAGGCGGTGGAAGCGATCTGCTCCTTGGTCTCCACATCCTTGGCCTGCTCCAGCAGGGCGGCGGAGACGGCCTCGACGGCGGTCTCGATGCCCCGCTTGAGGGCCATCGGGTTGGCACCGGCGGCGACGTTGCGCAGACCCTCACGGACCAGCGCCTGGGCCAGGACGGTCGCGGTCGTCGTGCCGTCACCGGCGACGTCGTCCGTCTTCTTCGCGACCTCCTTGACCAGCTCGGCGCCGATCTTCTCGTACGGGTCCTCCAGCTCGATCTCCTTGGCGATGGACACACCATCGTTGGTGATCGTGGGGGCGCCCCACTTCTTCTCAAGGACGACGTTGCGACCCTTGGGGCCGAGGGTCACCTTGACGGCGTCGGCGAGCTGGTTCATACCGCGCTCAAGGCCGCGCCGCGCCTCCTCGTCGAACGCGATGATCTTGGCCATGTGAAGTGGTCCTCCCAGGACGAAGGGGGCACCTCCCGCGCCTTCGGGGCGTGGAGGCTCTTTCCTCCGGACCGCGCTGGCGCCCGCGACGGACGGCCCACCGAGGGAGCGGTTCCTTCCCGCCCCGCCTGCGGACCTCACCGACGGTCCAAAACTGTCACTCTCACTCGGAGAGTGCTAACGCAATGATTAGCACTCGACCCCATCGAGTGCAAGCGCCCCTCCGCAAGGAGGGCACGTTGAGGGGCGGCGGCCGGGCGACGGGCGGGCGCAAGGCGCCCTTCGAAGAAGGGCACGTTGAGGGGCGGTGGCCGGGCGACGGGCGGGCGCAAGCGCCCTCCGCAAGAAGGGCACGTAGAGACCCCTCCGCCGCCCCGCCCCCCCCCGCGCAGCAGGAGACCCGCACCCCAACCGGGGTGCGGGTCTCCTCGATGCTGCTCGATGCTGCAGTCGGTCGGCGCTCAGCCGGCCGCCACCCGGACCATGTCCGCCTGCGGCCCCTTCTGGCCCTGCGAGATCTCGAACTCGACTCGCTGACCCTCCTCAAGGGTGCGGTAGCCGTCCATCTGGATCGCGCTGTAGTGGACGAAAACATCCGCACCACCGTCGACCGCGATGAAGCCGTACCCCTTCTCCGCGTTGAACCACTTGACGGTGCCCTGAGCCATGCCTAACTCCCCTATTACTGGCCCTTGCGCAGGACCGCACTCCGCGGACCCGGGTCAGACCTCACCCCGCGAATGGCCCGTGGGGTGTGCGCCGGAACGCGTCGACCGCCGCCGAATGTATCCGCACCGACGCCCAGCGCAACAGGTCAATCGGACGAGAATTCTGACGGCGCGAGAAGTGGCGATATGCCCAGAACTGGCAATATTCCCGGGCAACTCGGGCCGGACAAAAGGCACTTGAGACGCAAACACCGCACACACTTTGCACACAACTCATCGCGATCCCGGGGCACTGAGAAGGCCGCCGCACCGTGCTCGACGAGCAGAAGAAGGGGATCCGCGAAATGGTATCGCGTTTTGCAGGACTGTTTCACAACGCGGAATCGCTCCGTCCGGATATCCGAACGGAGCGATTATCGGCCAGTAAGAGAAAGGAATGGCGAAAACCATTCGCCACCAGGGTGGCGGCTCCCCGCCCCCGGCCCGGCGTCAGCAGCCGCCGGCCACCGCCGGGATGATCGAGATGCCCGCGCCGTCCGGCGTCGGGGTCTCCAGGCCCTGCTCGAAGCGGACGTCGTCGTCGTTGACGTAGACGTTCACGAAGCGCCGCAGCTTGCCCGCGTCGTCCAGCACCCGGGCGGCGATGCCCTGGTGGTTCTTCTCCAGATCGGTGATGACCTCGGACAGCGTCGCGCCCTCGGCGGTGACCTCGGAGGCGCCGCCGGTGTACGTGCGGAGGATGGTGGGGATGCGGACCTTGACGCTCATGGGTTCTGCCTTCCAACGACTGCGGATACGTCTGCGAGGCCGCCCGCCGCGCCCGGACGGGGCGGGCGGCGGACGGACCGGATCGGCCGGCTACCGGCCGGGGCGACCGGGAGTCAGCCGGCCAGACCGGCCGAGCGGAACGCGTCCAGGCTCGGGCGGATGGTGGCCGTGGGGCCGGTGGTCGGGGCGACGGCGTCAAGCGTCTTGAGGCCGTCGCCGGTGTTGAGGATGACGGTGGTCAGGGACGGGTCGAGCAGGCCCGCTTCGAGGAGCTTGCGGGTCACGCCGACGGTCACCCCGCCCGCGGTCTCCGCGAAGATCCCCTCCGTCCGCGCCAGCAGCTTGATCGCGTCCACGACCTGCTCGTCGTCGACATCCTCCACCGCGCCGCCCGTCCGGCGTGCGATGTCGAGGACGTACGGCCCGTCGGCCGGGTTGCCGATCGCCAGGGACTTGGCGATGGTGTCGGGCTTCTGCGGGCGGACCACGTCGTGGCCCGCCTTGAACGCCGTCGACACCGGGGAGCAGCCCTCCGCCTGGGCACCGTAGATCTTGTAGGGCTTGTCCTCGACGAGGCCGAGGGCGATCAGCTCCTTCAGCCCCTTGTCGATCTTGGTGAGCTGGGAGCCGGAGGCCACCGGGATGACGATCTGGTCCGGCAGCTTCCAGCCGAGCTGCTCGCAGATCTCGTACGCCAGCGTCTTGGAGCCCTCGCCGTAGTAGGGGCGGAGGTTGACGTTGACGAAGCCCCAGCCCTCGCCGAGCGGGTCGCCGATCAGCTCGGAGCAGAAGCGGTTCACATCGTCGTAGTTGCCCTCGATGCCGACGAGGTCGCCACCGTAGACCGCGGCCATGACGACCTTTCCGGCCTCCAGGTCGTGCGGGATGAAGACGCAGGAGCGGAAGCCGGCGCGGCGGGCGGCGGCGCCGACGGCACCGGCGAGGTTGCCCGTCGAGGAGCAGGAGAGGGTGGTGAAGCCGAAGGCGCGGGCCGCCTCGACGGCGATGGCGACGACCCGGTCCTTGAAGGAGTGCGTCGGGTTGCCGGAGTCGTCCTTGACGTAGAGGCCGCCGGTGACGCCCAGCTCACGGGCGAGGTTGTCGGCCTTGACCAGCTTGGTGAAGCCGGGGTTGAGGCTGGGCTTCTCGGCCACGTCCGCGGGGACGGGCAGCAGCGGTGCGTACCGCCAGATGTTGTTCGGACCGGCCTCGATCTGCTTCTTCAGCGCTTCCGGGTCACCGCTCGGCAGCTCGTACGCCACTTCCAGCGGACCGAAACAGGTCGCACAGGCGAAGATCGGGCCGAGCGGGAAACGCTCACCGCATTCGCGACAGGAGAGAGCGACGGCGGGACCGAGAGTGACGGCGGAGGCGTTTTCGGTAACTTCGACAGTTTGCGCAGCCATGGAGGCGAGGCCCTTTCTCCTCATCTTCCTCGCGACGCATCTCGCCGCGAGACGGATTTGGCACCTTCCCTAGCCGGGAGCCTCGCGCCGCGTGATGCGGTCGAGACCGGCTGGAGGGTTGCCGGGGCTTCAACGGGCCGTATCCCTCTGCCCCTCTGGATGAGCGGTATGGCGCTGGGAAATCCCAGGCGTTTGTGGTGCGGTGACCCCGGCATGCGGCGGTCATCCGCGTTGTTCAAGACTGTAACCGACGGCACTGACACGAGAGCCAGCCGTCCGAACCGCGAGATGGATCACATGCGCCGCCGAGACGGCGCGCACCGAGGAGTCTGAAGACGTGCTGGAAGAGGTGGAGCGCTGGCTGGGGCGCCGCTCCTGGTCCGCTGCCGACCGGCCGCTGCCGCAGCTGCTGGAGGCCAAACGGCTCAGCGGCCGCACGGTCAGCGTCGTACTGCCCGCACTCGACGAGGAGGCGACGGTCGGCACGATCGTCGCGGCCATCCGCGCCGCCCTGATGACCGAGGAGGTACCGCTCATCGACGAGCTGGTGGTCCTCGACTCCGGGTCCACCGACCGGACCGCCGAGGTGGCGGCCGCTGCCGGGGCGCGGGTGGTGGCGCGGGACGATGTACTGCCGCGGCTGCCGGCGGTGCCCGGCAAGGGTGAGGTGCTGTGGCGGTCGCTGCTCGTCACCCGCGGTGACATCGTCTGCTTCGTCGACGCCGACCTGCGGGAGTTCTCCCCGGCGTTCGTCTCCGGGATCGTCGGACCGCTGCTGACCGACCCGGACGTGCAGTTCGTCAAGGCGATGTACGACCGGCCGCTGGAGACCGGCGGCGCGCCCGGCGGCGGCCCCGGGCAGGGCGGCCGGGTCACCGAACTGGTCGCCCGCCCGTTGCTCAATCTCCACTGGCCGCAGCTGGCCGGTTTCGTACAGCCGCTGGGCGGTGAGTACGCGGCGCGGCGGTCGCTGCTGGAGCGGCTGCCGTTCCCCGTCGGGTACGGCGTCGAGCTGGGGCTGCTGGTCGACGCGTTGCACACGGTCGGTCTGGACGCGCTGGCCCAGGTGGACGTCGGGGTGCGCAAACACCGCCACCAGGACGGTCAGGCGCTGGGCCGGATGGCCGCGGCGATCTACCGCACCGCTCAACTCCGGCTCGCCCGGGGCCACTTGGTGCGACCCAAGCTGACGCAGTTCGTGCGCGGCGAGAACGGATTCGTCCCCCGGACGAGCGATGTCGACACGGAGGAGCGGCCCCCGATGGCCGAGGTCCCGGAGTACGCGGCGAGCCGGGCGGCCTGAGAGAAGCCGGGGCGGGCTCGCCCGGCGGGGCGACGGCCCGTCCGGGGCGTCCCTCCCTTGGCCTCATTCGTACGTGTGCGCCGTTCCGGTGCGGGCTAGGGTCGCGGCATGGCCTCCGAACACAGCGGTACCGCCTCTGCCCGGACGCCCGCCGCGGTGCGCGGCGCCGGGGTGCTCGTCGCGTCCAACCGCGGCCCGGTCTCGTACACCCTCGGCGCGGACGGTGCGCTGAGTGCGCGGCGGGGCGGCGGCGGGCTGGTCTCCGGGCTGTCGGCGATCGGGCCGGAGGCGGACGCGGTGTGGGTGTGCGCGGCGCTCGGCGACGGTGACCGGGAGGCCGTACGGCGGGTGGACGGTGAGCTTCCGGTGGCCGACACCGGCGGGCAGCGCGTACGGATGCTGGACATCCCGGCGGAGGTGCACACCGCCGCCTACAACGGCATCGCCAATTCGGTGCTCTGGTTCGTCCACCACATGCTCTACCAGACGCCGCTGGAGCCGTCGTTCGACTCGGGTTTCCGGGCGGAATGGGCGGCGTACGAGGCGTACAACGCGGCGTTCGCCGAGGCGCTGGACCGGGCGGCGGCGCCGGGCGCCGCGGTGCTGATCCAGGACTACCACCTGGCGCTGGCCCCGGGGATGCTGCGCGAGCGCCGCCCCGACCTGCGGATCGGGCACTTCTCGCACACCCCGTGGGCGCCGCCGGAGTACTTCGCGCTGCTGCCCGACGACATCCGGGAGCGGCTGATGTGGGGCATGCTCGGCGCCGACCGCGCGGGTTTTCTGACCCGGCGGTGGGCGGCGGCGTTCGTGGCGTGCTGCACGGACACCCTTCGGGCGCGGTGCGCCGTCCACCATTCGGACGGCGAGGCGCCGCACATCGTCACCGCGCTCCCGGGGCGCGAGCCGCACACCACCCGTATCGGGGTGCACGGGCTGGGCGCCGACGCGGAGTTCCTTCGGGAGCGGGCGCACCGTCCGGACGTCGAGGAGCGGCTGACGGCGCTGCACGCGCAGATCGGCGGCGGGGACGGTCCAAAGCGGCGCCGCACGATCGTCCGGGTCGACCGCACCGAACTGTCGAAGAACATCGTCCGCGGGCTGCACGCCTACCGCCGGCTGCTGACGGACCGCCCCGAGTGGCGCGAGCGCGTCGTCCATCTCGCGTTCGCCTACCCCTCGCGCCAGGATCTGGCCGTCTACCGGGACTACACCGCCGAGGTGGAGCGCGTCGCCGGGGAGATCAACTCCGCGTACGGCACGCCCAGTTGGCAGCCGGTGGTGCTGCACGTCGAGGACGATTTCGCGCGGTCGCTGGCCGCGTACCGCCTCGCCGACGTGGCGCTGGTCAACCCCATCCGGGACGGCATGAACCTCGTCGCCAAGGAGGTGCCGGTGGTCTCCGACGCCGGGTGCGCGCTGGTCCTCTCCCGGGAGGCGGGCGCCCACGAGGAGCTGGGCGAGGACGCGCTGAGCGTCAATCCGTACGACATCAACGCGACGGCGGACGCGCTGCACGAGGCGCTGTCGATGCCCGGGGAGGAGCGCGCGGCCCGCTCCGCCCGGTTGGCGGCGGCGGCGACGGCGCTGCCGCCGGACCGGTGGTTCATGGAGCAGTTGACGGCGTTGCGGGGGTAGGACGGGCGGGCCGGTCAGGGGCTGCGTGGCGCGGCGCCCGGGGAAGGCCACCGGGGCGGCGCGGTGGCCCCGGGGCGGTGCGCCGGACGGTCCGTCACCCGCTCCCGTCGCGCCGTCGCTCCGCTCCCGTCGCCCGGTCCACCCGGTCCGCGAGGGCTTCGAGGAGGGCGACGACGCCGGCCGGGCCGTCGGCGACCAGATCGGCGCGGGCGGCGAGTTCGGGGACCTCGGCGCTGCCGCTGCAGATCAGCAGGCCGGTGCGGCGGGGGGCGCCGGGGGCGTCGCGGAGGCGGGTGACGGCGTCGAAGGCGGCGAGGTCGCCGAGGTCGTCACCGGCGTAGAGGACGGTGCGGGCGCCGGTCTCGCGGAGCCAGCCGGTGAGAGCGACGCCTTTGTCGACGCCGGGCGGGCGGAGTTCCAGGACGTAGCGGCCCGGTTCGACGAGGAGGCCGTGGCGGGTGGCGAGGGCGGCCAGGGGGGCGCGCAGGGTGTCGAGTGCGCCCTGCGGGTCGGGGGCGCGCCGGGTGTGGACGGCGAGGGCGCGGCCGCCCTTGCGCTCGACGGCGGTGTCCGTCCACGGGCCGTGCCAGACGCCGGACGCGGCGAGGACGCCGGGGAGTTCGGCCTCGGCGGCGGCGACGCCGGGCGGCGGCCCGTCGGCGTGCACGGCGCCCGTGGCCGCCTCCCAGCGCTCGGCGCCGTAGTGCCCGAGGACGGTGAGGCGGTCGAGCCCGGGGGCGCCCGCGACGCCCGCCAGCCGGACGGCGACGGCGGCCGGCCGCCCGGTGATCACGGCGGCGGCCCGCAGCCGGGGCACCAGGCGCCCCAGCGCCCGAGCGGCCCCGGGATACGCCCGCGCCGTCTCCGGATCGTCGACGATCTCCGCGAGCGTCCCGTCGAAGTCCAGCGCGAGCGCGGCCTCCTCCGGCGCGGCCAGCAGCGCGGCCAGCGCGTCCCGCCCGGCTTCGGTACGGGGGACGGGGAGGTCGGGGCCGGTATCGGGGGTACGGCCGGTACCGGGCGGGGGAACGGGGCCCGGTTCCGGGCCCGGCGAGGATGCGGCGTCCGGGGAACTGCCCATGGGGCGAGCGTACCGGCGCGGCCCCGCACCCACCCGGCGTACGGCGGAGTCGGGGCCTGGAGGGACGGCCCGGGGCACCGGCCCCGGCCCCGGGCGGGAGAAAGGAGAGCGCGGGCCTCCGACCGGCCCGTGACGGGGAAAGGGAAGCTCAGGCCCCGGCCCGACCGCACCTCTGGCTCACGCCCTGGCCCGACCGCGCCCCGGGCTCACGCCCCGGACTCAAGCCCCTTGGACTCAGGCCCCGGCCCGACCGCGCCTCTGGCTCACGCCCTGGCCCGACCGCGCCCCGGACTCAAGCCCCCTCGCCCGACCGGACCCTCACCTCCGGCCCCGCTTGGCCTCCCGGACCCGGAGCAGGCGGTTGACGGTGACCGGGTCGTGGCGGTGGGCGCGGGGGTCGTCGAGGAGGGCGTTGAGGAGTTGGTAGTAGTGCGTCGGGGAGAGGCCGAGGTGCTCGCGGATGTGGCGCTCCTTGGGGCCGGACGACGGCCAGGAGCGGCGCTCCACGGCGAGCACCGCGGCGTCGAGCGCGGAGAGTTCACCGCCGGGCGCCGTCGCGCCGTCGCCGGCGGCGGGCACCGGGCCGCCCTCCGGCGGAACGGGCACCTCCGCCCCGTCGTCCGCCGCCGGGCCCGTACCGTCCTCACCGCGCATCGTCACTCGTCCCACGATAAGCCCCTGGTCGCGAAGGCGGATGGGCCGGACGGGGACGGGATCGGCGCACCGCGGCCGGGCGCCGCGGGGCCGCTGGGCCGCGGGGCCGGGCACCCGGCCCCGGTCCGGCACGGTCCGGCCCCGGTCCGGGGAACGGTCACCCGCCCGGACCGCACCCGCCGCCGTACCGCGCCCGGCCCCGGTGGTCAGCCTCCGGCCGTGTCCGCCGCCTCCGCCGTGTTCTGGAGGTCGGAGAGGATGCTCGCGGGGTCGCCCTTGGGGTCGACCGCCGCACCCATCTGGGACTTGACGGCCTTGGCGACCTCGGGCCAGGAGGTCTTGCTCGCGGGGTAGAACTGGGCCTCGCGCAGCGGGCCGACGAAGTCCTTGAGACGGCCGAAGCGCTGGTCACCGGCCATCTTCTGGGCGGCCGACGTGGTGACCGGCAGCAGGCCGAAGTCGTGGGAGAAGGCCAGCACGTTGTCGTCGTTGTAGACGAAGTCGAGGAACTTGCCCGCCTGGGTGCGGTGGCCGTTGCGCTTGAAGGCCATCATCCAGTCGGAGACGCCCAGGGTCGACGGGGACGGGCCGCTCACACCGGGCAGATCGGCGGTGCCGTAGTCCAGGCCCTTCGCCTCCGCCTGCTTGATCAGCGCCGGATGGCCGTTGAGCATGCCGACCTTGCCGTCGGCGAAGGCGGCGAAGGCGTCCGCGCGGTTGAGGGTGGCCGGGTCGCCGCCGGTCAGCCCCTTGCCGACGAGTTCGTCCCGCAGCCACTTGAACGTCTTGACGTTGGCGGCCGAGTCGATGCCGTACTTGCCGATGTCGTCGGTGTAGCCGCCGCCCCCGCTGAGCATCCAGATCGCCGATTCGGCCTGCGCCTCCTCCGGGCCGAGCGGCAGCGCGTACGGCGTCTTCACACCGTGGTCCTTCAGCAGCTGGGCGTCCTCGGCGACGTCGTCCCAGGTCTTCGGTGCCTCGGTGATGCCCGCCTCGGCGAAGAGCTTCTTGTTGTAGAAGAGGCGGCGGGTGCTGGCGCCGAAGGGGATGCCGTACTGCGTCCGGCCCACCTCGCCCGATTCGGCGAGCGTGGGCTGGAGGTCGGCCTGGACGGGTATGGAGAGCAGGTCGTCGGCGCTGTAGAGCTGGTCCTGGGCCGCGTAGTCGGCGTACGCGCCGGCCTGGGCGAGGTCGGGGGCGTGGCCCTGGTGCACCAGATCGGCGACCTTCTTGTCGACGTCCTTCCAGTTGTAGATGTCGACGTCGACCTTGATGCCCGGGTTCTTCTTCTCGAAGGCGCGGGTCAGCCGGTCCCAGTACTGCTTGGAGCCGGGGCCCGTGCCGTCGCCGTAGTCCGCGGCGACGAGCTTGAGGGTGACGGGGTCGCCCTGTCCGCCGCCGCAGCCGCTGAGCGTGAGGGTCAGGGCGGTGGCGATTCCCGCCGCCGCCAGGCTCGTGTACCGCCGCTGCACTGCTGTTACCGCCCTTTGTCCGGATTGATGGTGGTACCGGGTCCGCCGTACGGCGCCGGGGGTCGCCCTTCGCCGCCCCGGCGGCATGCGCCCTGGACGGCGTACCGCACACGAGGTCCGCGCCACGGTCCGCGCCGCCGCGCGGCGCCGCCGGACTCCGCAGGTCACTGCGGCCTTACGGCGAACGAACCATGGGGTGTCACCAAGGATAAGGCGAACGGACGGCCAGGCCGTACCGCGAGTGGACTAGACCTTTCGTGCCGGGGCGCGCGAAACTGTTCCCGTGAGACACGTCATCGCCCTCGATGTGGGCGGCACCGGAATGAAAGCCGCCCTCGCGGGGGCGGACGGGACCCTGCTGTACGAGGCGCGGCGCCCCACCGGGCGCGAGCGCGGCACCGACGCCGTGGTCGAGGCCGTCCTCGGCTTCGCCGCGGAGCTGCGCGACATCGGCCGGGCCCGCTTCGGCACGCCCGCGGCCGCCGCCGGCGTCGCCGTCCCCGGCATCGTCGACGAACACACCGGCGTCGCCGCGTACTCCGCCAACCTCGGCTGGCGCGACCTGCCGCTGCGCGATCTGCTCTCCCGGCGGCTGGACGGCATCCCCGTCGCCCTCGGCCACGACGTCCGCACCGGCGGGCTCGCCGAGGGCCGCATCGGCGCCGGGCGGGACGCCGACCGCTTCCTCTTCGTCCCCCTCGGCACCGGCATCGCGGGCGCCATCGGCATCGGGGGCCGCATCGAGACCGGCGCGCACGGCAGCGCGGGCGAGATCGGCCACATCGTCGTCCGCCCCGGCGGGCTGCGCTGCGGCTGCGGGCAGCGCGGCTGTCTGGAGACGGTGGCGTCCGCCGCCGCCGTCGGCCGCGCCTGGGCCGAGGCGTGCGGCGATCCGGCGGCGGGCGCGGCGGACGCGGCGAAGGCCGTGGAGTCCGGCGATCCGCGCGCCGCCGCGGTGTGGCGGGACGCGGTGGACGCGCTCGCCGACGGGCTGGTCACCGGCCTCACCCTGCTCGACCCGCGGACGCTGATCATCGGCGGCGGGCTCGCGGAGGCGGGCGACACGCTCTTCACGCCGCTGCGCGAGGCGGTCGCCGCGCGGGTGACGTTCCAGCGGCTGCCCTCGATCGTCCCGGCGGCGCTGGGTGACGCCGCCGGCTGCCTGGGCGCGGGGCTCCTCGCCTGGGATCTTCTCTCCACGGAGGTATCCGCCTGATGGCACAGCAACAATCCGCGGGCCGTGCCGGTGACCGGCGCACCGTCCTGGCCGGCGCCCGTATCGCGACCCCGGACGGCGTCGTCGAGGACGGCCGGATCACGGTCGAGGGCGGCCGTATCACCGAGGTGTCCGGGCCCGCCCCGGACGGCGCCGTGCCGGGCGCCCCGGGGGACGCCACGGCGGACCGCGCCGACCTGACGGGCCATCTCGTCGTGCCCGGCTTCGTCGACATGCATGTGCACGGCGGGGGCGGCGGCTCGTTCTCGTCCGCGGACCCCGAGGAGTGCCTGCGGGTCGTCGACGCCCACCGCCGCCGCGGCACCACCTCGATGATCGGCTCCACCGTCACCGGCGACCTCGGCGACCTCGCCCGGCAGGCGGCCGTCCTCGCCGACCTGACCGAACAGGGCGACCTCGTCGGCATCCACTTCGAAGGCCCCTTCATCTCCCCGCACCGCTGCGGCGCCCACCAGCCCGGACTGCTGCGCGACCCCGACCCGGCCGACGTCCGCACCCTCGTCGCCGCCGGCCGCGGCAGCACCCGGATGATGACCCTCGCCCCCGAACTCCCCGGCGGCCTCGACTCCGTACGGCTGCTCGCCGACGCGGGCGTCCTCGCCGCCGTCGGCCACACCGACTCGACGTACGACGCCACCCGCGACGCCGTCGACGCGGGCGCCACCGTCGCCACCCACCTCTTCAACGCGATGCCCGCACTGGCCCACCGCGCGCCGGGGCCAGTCCTGGCGCTGCTGGAGGACGAGCGGGTCACCGTCGAGCTGATCAACGACGGCACCCATCTGCACCCCGCCGTCCTCCAGATGGCCTTCCGGGACGCGGGCGCCGGCCGGGTCGCGTTCATCACCGACGCGATGGGCGCCGCGGGCATGTCCGACGGGATGTACCGCCTCGGCCCGATGTCCGTCGACGTCACCGACGGCGTCGCCCGGATCGCCGGCGGCCCCACCGCCGGATCCATCGCGGGCTCCACCCTCACCCTCGACCGCGCGTTCCGCCGCGCCCTCACCGTCGACAGGCTCACCGTCGACCAGGCCGTACAGGCGCTTTCGGCCAATCCGGCACGGCTGCTGGGCATCGACGGCCGGACCGGTTCGCTGACCGCCGGCAAGGACGCCGATCTGGTCGTCCTGGACGCCGCGTACGAGGTCGTGGGCGTGATGCGGCGCGGCGCCTGGGTGGTCCGCCCGTCCGGCGTCTGACCCGCCGCGGGGCCGGGGCGCCGCCGTACCCCGCCCTCCGGGCGGCGGCCCCGCGGCGGCCCCGGGTCTGGGCCAACCGCCGCCGACGATGGCATGATCTCTCGCGCACTTGTCCGTACGCGGCCGCCCGGGGGCGGTTGCCGGTCCGGTGGCCGCCGCGGCGGCCACCCGGCCCACCACCGCCCGGCCACCGGCCGACCGGGCCCGGCGCGGGAGGGAAACATGATCCTCACGGTCACGCTCAACGCCGCCCTCGACCTGACCTACCGGGTGCCGCGCCTGGCCCCGCACACCACCCACCGCGTCACCGACGTGGCCGAACGCCCCGGCGGCAAAGGGCTGAACGTCGCGCGCGTCCTGGCCGCACTCGGCCACCGCACCGTCGCCACCGGATTCGCCGGGGGCGGCACCGGCGACACGCTGCGCGCCCTGCTCACCCAGGAGAGCGACGTCACCGACGCGCTGGTGCCGGTGGGCGGCGCCACCCGCCGCACCGTCGCCGTCGTCGACGCCGCCACCGGCGACACCACCCAGCTCAACGAACCCGGCCCGGTCATCTCCCCCGCCGAGTGGCACACCTTCCTCGGCGCCTACCGCGAGCTGCTGGCCGACGCGGACGCGGTGGCGCTCTGCGGCTCCCTGCCGCCCGGCGTCCCCGTCGACGTCTACGCCCGGCTGACCCGCGCCGCCCGCACCGCCGGGGTCCCGGTCCTCCTCGACACCAGCGGCGAACCGCTCCGCCGCGGTCTCGCCGCCCGCCCCGACCTCGCCAAGCCCAACGCCGACGAACTCGCCGCGCTCACCGGCACCACCGAACCGCTGCGCGCCGCCCGCGACGCCCGCCGCCGCGGCGCGCACACCGTCGTGGCGTCCCTCGGCCCGGACGGCATGCTCGCGGTCACCACCGACGGCGCCTGGCAGGCGGCCCCGCCGCGCCGGATCGCCGGGAACCCCACGGGCGCCGGCGACTCCGCGGTGGCCGGCCTGCTCTCCGGCCTGGTCGAAGGGTTGTCATGGCCCGATCGCCTGGCCCGCGCGGTCGCCCTGTCCGCCGCGACGGTACGGGCCGCGGCCGCCGGCGAGTTCGACGCGGCGACCTACGCGGAACTGCTGCCCGAGGTGCCGGTGACGGAACTGCCCGTCCCGACCGCACCGGGACGCTGACCGGCCCCGCCCCGGGGACCGGCGGCGGTCAGGAGATCTTCTTCTCCAGCCACAGCTGGTCGATGTTGACGTCGCACTTGTTGCCGTCCTCGCAGGAGAGCGTGACGGTGTTGGTGCCCTTGTTGAGGGGCACCCGCTGCCAGGTCTTCGTCCACTTGTCCCAGGAGCCTTCTTCGGCGTTCGCGAAGTTGCCCATGTTGAGCGGCCGGGAGTCCCGCTTGCCGTTGACCGTCAGCGTGAGGTTCTGGTCCTTGCCCGGCACGCCGTAGCCGACCCACATCTTGTACGCGCCCTCCTCCTCGACGTTCAGCGTCCACGTCGCCGACGCGCCGGGGGTGTTCATCCCGCCGACGTAGACCCCGCCGGCCGAACGCGCCCCGGGGACGTCCTTGGAGGTGGTGGCGGTGCCACCGAGCTTCAGGCTGCCCGCGTCGTCCTTGGGCAGCGGCGCCTTGCTGGGCTTCTCGGTGGGCTTGTCCGCCGGCTCCTCGGAGGTGCTCACCGTCGCGCTCGGCCGGGCCTCGTCGCCGGTGTCCTTCTCCGAGTTCGTCAGCATGACGACGCCGATCGCTATGCACACCACGCCCACCACGGCGACCGCGCCGATCAGCAGGCCCTTGTGGTTGCGCTGCGGCGGCGGGGGCGGCCCGGCCGGCGCGGCACGCCGCTCACCGCCGGGCAGCGTCTCGGGCGCCGCGTAGGAGGCGTTCGGCCGGCCGTATCCGGACTGCTGGGACGCGCCGTACTGCCGCTCGCCGACCGCGCGGACCTGGTTGTAGGAGGTCCGGGGAACGCCCTGCTGCCGCGTCGCGCCGTCGCCGCCACCCTCGCCGCCCTCCGAGCGGTAGAGGTACCCGAACGGGTCGTCGTTCTCCGGCGTGTCCGAGCCCGTGTTGCCGGCCGTCATTGCGTGTCACTCCCCAGCGATGATCTGTATCGCGTCCGGATGCCCCTGCGGTTCTCCGCGCGTCTGTGCACTTTCCGAGCCCCCGGCGGCGCCGCGCCGCATCGGCGCAGCCTACCCCGTTCGGACCACACCACGCCGGGCCCGTTCAGGGCACAAGATCGCTACGGATCGGTGAACGGCGGGTGCCCGCCACCGGGCCCGTGACGTGCGGTACGGGGCCGGATCCGGCCCGGGAGCGCCGTCCGCGAGGCCCGTGGCGGGCCGGGGCGCGGCGGTCACCCCGCCCGGCGGTTCGCCTTCGCCCGGGACCGCTTCTCGACGTACATCCGCTGGTCGGCGGATTGCAGCACTTCCTCGGCGGTCATCCCGCACCCGGCCCAGCTGATGCCGAAGCTGGCGCCGACCCGGACCGCGCGGCCGTCCACCCGGATCGGCGGGATGATCGCGTTCCGCAGCCGTACCGCGAGGTCCTGGGCGTCGGCGGTGCCCAGCCCGTCGGCGAGGACCACGAACTCGTCACCGCCGAGCCGGGCGACGGTGTCACCGTCCCGGACGCCGCTGGTCAGCCGCCTGGCGACCTCGATGAGCACCGCGTCGCCCGTGTGATGACCGAACCGGTCGTTGATCGACTTGAAGCCGTCGAGGTCGCAGAAGAGGACCGCGAGCCCCTTGGAGCCGTCGTCCGCCGGCCCCTCCGAGGGCGCGACGGTGTGCACATGGTGGTCGTACGGCAGCGCCCCGCCGAGGCTCTGCTCCATGCCCTCCAGCCCCTCGTACGCCTCGGCGCCCTCCGCCGGGAAGGGGGTCGGCTCACCGGCACCGGCGAAGACGGCGGCGGAGACCGCGTACGCGTCGGCGGCGTCGCCCGGCGCCCGCCCGCAGAGCCGCGCGCTGAGCCGGGCCCGCAGCTCGGCGCTGTTGGGCAGACCGGTCAGCGCGTCGTGGCTGGCGCGGTGGGCGAGCTGCAGCTCGTGCCGCTTGCGCTCCTCGATGTCCTCGACATGGGTCAGCAGGAACCGCGGCCCGTCGGCGGTGTCGGCGACGACGGAGTTGCGCAGCGAGACCCAGATGTACGTACCGTCCCGGCGGGCCAGCCGCAGCTCGGCGCGGCCCCCCTCGGCGGAGGTGCGCAGCAGCAGGCCGATGTCGTCGGGGTGGACGAGGTCGGAGAAGGAGTAGCGGCGCATCGCGGAGGCGGGGCGGCCCAGCAACCGGCAGAGCGCGTCATTGGTGCGCAGCAGCCGTCCGTGCTGGTCACCGCCCATCTCGGCGACGGCCATCCCGCTCGGCGCGTACTCGAACGCCTGCCGGAAGGACTCCTCGCTGGCGCGCAGCGCCTGCTGCTCGCGCTCCAGCCGGACCAGCGCCCGCTGCATGTTGGACCGCAGCCGGGCGTTGCTGATCGCCACGGCGGACTGGAACGCGTACATCTGGAGCGCCTCGCGGGCCCAGGCGCCGGGGCGGCGGCCGTTGCGCGGCCGGTCCACGGAGATCACGCCGAGCAGCTCACCGCTGCCGTCGGGCGAGGTGTGCATCGGGGCGAAGAGCCGGTCCCTGGGGTGCCAGGCGCCGCTGAAGCCGGGGTCGGCGCCGCCGGTGTGCCACTGCGGGACGTCGTCGTCGTCCAGCACCCAGCCCTCGGTGTACGGCACGAAGCACAGCGTGCCCCAGCGCTCCCCCATGGACAGCCGCCGCTCCCAGGAGTCACGCGAGCCGATCCGCCCGGCCATCAGCGCCTCGGCGCCCGCGCTCCCGGCGACCGCGGCCACCACGAGATCACCGTCCGGCCGTACGAGGTTGACCGCGGCCAGCTCGAACCCGAGCCCGGTGGTCACCCCGTCCGCGACGGTCTGCAAGGTGTCCGCCAGGCTACGAGCGGTGTTCAGCTCGGCGACCGCCTGGTGCAGCTGCCGCAAGGTCGTCAGGCGGACATACGGCTCCGACTCGGCCTCCATCGCTCGCTCTCCCTGAGACCTCGACAGCAACTCCACGCTTCTTTGTCGTCCGTTTCCACGGCCACTGAATCACAGTGAGCTGCCCACTCGGTACACAGGGTCAACAATTACCGCACGCTGTGACTCAAGTCACAGGCTGTGACGTGTAGTTGAGAGCCGCCGCGGGAAACGGAGAACCGCCCGTTCCGCGCTTCCTGAACGCAAATTCCGCGAATGCGCCGAGCCGGCGGCCCCTCCGTCGCCGGACCTAGGCCGCGGGTGGTCCCGGGGCCCGATGCGTGACGCTACCGCCCGGCGCTAGCGTTCATGGCGTGTTCACGAAAAGCCCCGCCGCCGTATCCGCCGATCCGCCCGCCCCCACCTCCCCCGTCAGCCTCGCGGCCGTGCCGGGAAGCGGTCCGGTCCCGCATTCTGGTGGGGTGAGTGACGACGAGTTCCGCGCCGCCCTGTCCCGCCTCGCCGCCGGTGTGGTGGTCATCACCGCGCACGATCCGGACGGCGGACCGCGGGGCGAGGACGCCGGCATGACCGCCACGGCGTTCGTCTCGGTCTCCCTGGACCCGCCGCTGGTGATGGTGAGCGTTCGCAACGACTCCCGGATGGACGACCTGCTGGCGCAACAGCCGCTCTGGGCGGTTTCGGTCCTGTCGGAGAGCCAACGCCACATCGCGGGATGTTTCGCCATGAAAGGCCGCATCAGCGACCGACTGCTCTTCGCGGACATCGCTCATGTACGGGGCGAGGCGAGCGGCGCACCGCTCATCGACGGCGCCCTCGCGACCCTGGAGTGCCGCACCGAGCAGCGTGTCGTGGCGGGTGATCACACCCTCGTCATCGGCCGCGTCCTGACCGCCGCCACCCCCGCCGAGGACAGCGGCCCGCTGGCGTACTTCCGCGGGAAGTACCGGCGCCTGGGCTGACGCCGCGTCCGGTCAGTCCCAGCCGCGGCCCGAGCGGCCCTTCTTGACGTCACCGCGCTGCTTCTTCTCCCGCAGCCGCCGCTCGTTGATGCCGCGGGGGACGCGCGCCTTCCGCCGCTGCTTGGGCGGCGGCGCGGTCGCCTCCGCGAGCAGCGCGGCCAGCCGTACGGCCGCGGTCTCGCGGTTGCGCCACTGGGAGCGGTGGTCGGAGGCGCGGACGGAGAGCACGCCGCCGGTCAGCCGGTGGGCCAGCCGCTCCAGGGCGCGCTCCTTCCACACCTCGGGCAGCGCCTGCGTACGGCCGAGGTCGAAGCGCAACTCGACCTGGCTGTCGCTGGTGTTGACGTGCTGACCGCCCGGACCCGAGGACCGCGAGAAGCGCCAGACCAGCTCGGCCTCGGGAAGAACGACCGCACCGCGGATGACATAGGGCCCGGACATACCTCTATGGTCGCGCGTTCCGCGCCCCTGGTCATCCGCATTTCCCGGCGGCCCGCCCCGGGGCCCGGCCGGCGGCGCGCGCACCCCGGCGCCTCGGCCCTTCGGGGGAAAAACCAACCGCAAAGAAAGTAAAGGGAGCTGGAACCTCTCGCCCCCTCGCTCGCGTTCAGTGGGGAAACGGTAGCTTCGTCCGCAGTACGGAGCCCGATGCTTCAACGAGGGAAAGAGGGACATCCCATGGCTGTAAGCCTGTCCAAGGGCGGCAACGTCTCGCTCACCAAGGAGGCGCCCGGTCTCACCGCCGTCACGGTCGGCCTCGGTTGGGACGTCCGCACCACCACCGGCACCGACTTCGACCTCGACGCCAGCGCCATCGCGGTCAACCCGAGCGGCAAGGTCTACTCCGACGCCCACTTCGTCTTCTTCAACAACAAGGCGACGCCGGACCAGTCCATCGTCCACACCGGCGACAACACCACCGGCCAGGGCGAGGGCGACGACGAGGCCATCAACGTCAACCTCGCCGCGCTGCCCGCCGACATCGACAAGATCGTCTTCCCGGTCTCCATCTACGACGCGGAGAGCCGCAGCCAGAACTTCGGCCAGGTGCGGAACGCCTACATCCGCATCGTCAACCAGGCCGGCGGCGCGGAGGTCGCCCGCTACGACCTGAGCGAGGACGCCGCCACCGAGACCGCCATGGTCTTCGGCGAGCTGTACCGCAACGGCGCCGACTGGAAGTTCCGCGCCGTCGGCCAGGGCTACGCCTCGGGCCTGGCCGGTATCGCCCAGGACTTCGGCGTCAACGTCTGACACCCCGGGCAGCGGCGGGCCGCCCGCACGGCTCCGGCCCGCCGCACCGCCCGCTTGCCGCGGGGACGGCCTCCCCGCGCCGCTGAAATTCCGTGCGCCTGAACTTCCGCGCCCCTGAGCCCGCATGCGGCGGGCGACCGATCACGGCCCGACCCCTGGACAGGGCGAGCGCACCGCGTCCGGGCCCCGCCCCTGACGGCAGGTGCCGTACGCATCCCTGAGAGCGCCGCCGCCTCCGCGCGCCCGGGATCGCCGCCGCCTCCGTTCCTCCGCGCCGCACCCTTCCGATGACGCTTCAGGCGCCGTGCCGTGTGTGCCGGTCGGCGCCGCCGCGCCCGCGGGACGG
Organism: Streptomyces sp. NPDC027185; assembly: GCF_055567035.1. Taxonomy (NCBI): domain Bacteria; kingdom Bacillati; phylum Actinomycetota; class Actinomycetes; order Kitasatosporales; family Streptomycetaceae; genus Streptomyces; species Streptomyces sp. NPDC027185. The sequence goes on from NZ_JBVHRF010000002.1 coordinate 1,089,042, forward strand.
TGCGCACGGCTCCGCCGGAGCGTGCCGCTCGCCGGACATCCGGGTGAGCCGGGACGGCGGGAGTCCGCCGCCCCCTCTCCCCCTTTTCCCTCTTCTCCCCCTCCGCGCCGCGCGGCTTCACCCCTCCGCGTTACGCGGCGGCGGGCTCGTGAGGGATGACCGCGTTATGCGGCGGCGGGTCCATGAGGGATGACCGCGTTATGCGGCGGCGGGCCCGTGAGGGATGACCGTCCGGACCGGTGGCGCCGGTGCCGCCCCTTCGTCCGGGGTGCCTTCGGGAGTGGCCGCGCGCACGACGTCCTCCATCGACAGGCCGAGCGTGCCGGCCAGTGCGGCGATCGTGAAGAACGCGGGCGTCGGCACCCGTCCGGTCTCGATCTTCCGCAGCGTCTCGGCCGACAGTCCGGCCGCCGCCGCGACCTCGACCATGCTGCGCTCGCCGCGCGCCGCCCGCAGCAGCGCACCGAGCCGTTCGCCGCGCTCGCGTTCCCAGGGAGTCAGTGGAGTCCGCACCATGACCGTGATACTAATACCGGTAATCCAATACCGGTAAAGAAATACCGCTCCGGTGTGTCGCCATCGCTGCGCCCTGCCCTGCCGAAGGCCCCGACCCCGAGGCACGTGTCCCGTACGTCCGGGCTCCGGTGCCCGGACATCGAGGCTCCGGGCACCGGGGCGCCCCTCCGGGTGCGCGGCGGCGTCGGCGGTTCCGGTGCGCGAGTCAACGAAAGGCAGCAACACGATGGTCGAGATCAAAACCGATGCGGCGATGGACGCGATGCGCGTGGCCGGGCGGGTCGTGGCCGACGCGCTCGCCGCCGCCCGTGCCGCCGCCGCGCCCGGCGTACGGCTGCGGGAACTGGACGAGGCCGCCCGCACCGTCCTGGACGAGGCCGGCGCCACCTCGCCGTTCCTCGGCTACCGGCCCTCGTTCGCTCCGACACCGTTCCCCGCCGTGCTCTGCGCGTCCGTCAACGACGCGGTCGTCCACGGCATCCCGGACGAGACCCGGCTGCGCGACGGCGATGTGGTCAGCATCGACTGCGGCGCCGTCGTGGACGGCTGGGCGGGCGACGCCGCCGTCAGCTTCGCCGTCGGCGCGCCGAGCCCCGAGGACCAGCGGCTGCTCGACACCACCCGGCAGGCCCTCGAAGCGGCCATCGCCGTGGCGGTGCCCGGCGGGCGGATGGGCGATATCGCGCACGCCGTCGGCAGCATCGGCCGGGGCGCCGGCTACGGGATCCTGGAGGGGTACGGCGGCCACGGCATCGGCCGCGCGATGCACGAGGACCCGCCCGTCCCCAACGAGGGCCGGCCCGGCCGCGGCTTCCGGCTGCGGCACGGCCTGGTTCTCGCCATCGAGCCGATGTTCCTCGCCGGCGGCAAGGACGCGTTCGTCACCGCACCCGACGGCTGGACGCTCCGCTCCGCGGACGGCAGCCGCGCCGCCCACTTCGAACACACCGTGGCCATCACGGACGACGGCCCGCGCATCCTGACCCTGCCGTAACGGACCCCGCCCGCCGCCGGCGTCCTTTCGACCGGCTGAGCGGGGCGCCACCGCAGCCGACCGTGCCGCCCGGCCTCCCTGCGCCGATCGGGCAGGGCGCCGCCCGCCCCCGCGCCCCCTACGGCGTGGGCAGGGGCACCTCCGCCGTGGCCTCCCCGCCGCGGACCCGCTCCGGGCATGACACCATCAACGCCGTGATCGACCTCGGCTACTCGCTCTCCCGCCGCTTTCCGGACCCCCCGCAGACCGACTACCGGACCGCGGACGTCCACACCCTGCGGCACGACCTCTTCTGCGGTGACGTCTACCTCGCGGACACCCGGGAGGACCGTGAGGTGTCCACGGCCTGGGGCTGGGTCCCGGTGCTCGACTTCGCGTGGGCGCTGTGCGACATCGTCGAGCAGTTGGACACCGACCCGCGGGGCAACAGGTCCTCCCGGCCGGTCCGCGCCGAGCTGGACTTCACGGAGTCCGCCGACCGGATGCTCTTCGAGCGGCGCTTCGGCTGGGTCGAGGTCACCGCCGACTGGATGACGACGGACGAACCCCCGCTCGTCCTCAACCACACCGCCCTGCGCCGCGAGGCCCGCGACTTCCTCCACGACCTGATCGCCGACCTCGGCGACATGCACGACGGCCTCACCGACAACCCCGCCATCTGGGCCCTCCAGTCCCGCTTCCCCCGGGTCTGATCCACGGGGCCCCACGGGCCCACACGGGCCCCTACGGGGAGCCCCGAAGCCGACCTGTAATGGGCGACGCGGCGGATGCGGACGGCTGACGCGGCGAGCGCTTACAAGCCCTTCGGTCTGGCCCCGGCCGATGCGTACGGGACGTCCGGCCCGGCCGGGGCCGGTGCGTACATCTCCCTGCCCGGCCGGGGCCGGTGCGTACATCTCCCTGCCCGGCCGGGGCCGGTGCGTACAGCTCGGTCGCCGTCGGCCTTGGCCGGGACGGGCCGCGCTCCTCCTCCCCTCATTCCACCCGCACCCCCAGCTGGGACGCGAACGACGGTGCCAGGTCCAGGAGTTGGGCGGGGCTGATGACGGCGCCGGAGAGGCCGTCGATGCCTCGGGTCACGTCGAGGGCGGCGGCGCCGCGCAGGTCGACGTCCTTCATCCGGGCGCCGGTGAAGTCGGCGCGGGCGAGCGTGCAGTCCTCGAAGGTGACGCGTTCCAGCTCGGCGCCGGAGAAGTCCGGCTCGACCAGGACGCAGCCCTCGAAGACCACGTCCCGCAGCTTCGCGGTGCGCAGATTCGGGAAGTCGATCTTTCCGCCGCGTACCACGACCCGTTCCAGCGCCGCGCCGTGCAGCTGCGTGCCGCCCAGCCGGGCATCGGTGACCTCCACATCGCGCAGCGACGCCTGGGAGAGGTCCGTGCCGACGCCCCGTATGCCGCTCAGGACGGTGTCGATGAACCGCGCTCGGCTCAGCACCGTCTCGTCGAGGGCGCAGCGGCGGAGCGCGCAATCCATGAACCGTGCGCCACGCGCCGACTGACCCGCCGCGTCGACCTCCGTGAACTCCAGCCCGTCGTAGTCGCCTTCGGGCTCCAGATCGCCGCCGTCGTACGCCGTCAGCTCGGGCAGTCTCACCTCCGCCCGGCGCACCGCCCGGACCGTCCCCGTACGCCGACCTGCCACGCTCCACCGCCTTCCGTCCGCCGCCCGCGCGCCCGCGGTCCGCCCGCCGGGCGCGGCGGCACCCCCGTGACCGCCGCGGCCGGACGAACGGCCACGCGCACCGTGCGTACGCCCAACCGCCAACTGCCACCCATCGTGAACCACACCACTGACAATTCCCGTCGGCGACAGCTCGTCCGCGGCGCCCTCCGCCTGGCACCACCACCGCGAAACCCGGCCTGACCTGCGGTGAAGCCGTGAGGAAAGTAATTTCGGGCCACCCCGGGCGCGGCACCCCGCCGCCCGGCCGGACGCCCGCCCCGCTCACGGCGGCGCCGGGGCCCGCCCGGCGCCGCCGTGCCCGTACCGCTACCGGCCCGCCGCACGCCCGCGTTCCGCCGAGCCCTCTCCGCGCCCGCGCCCCGACCCGTACCCGCACGACCCACCCGTACCGGCGCAGGCACCTGGGGCGTGCCCCGGTGCGGCTACCGCACCAACGCCATCTCCCGCTCCGTGGTGTTGAGGCGGCGGCCGCCCGTCTCCGTGCACAGGACGATGTCCTCGATACGGACGCCGAAGCGGCCCGGCAGGTAGATGCCGGGCTCGATCGAGAAGCACATACCGGGGACGAGGGGGAGGTGTTCGCCCTCCACCAGGTACGGCGGTTCGTGGGTGGTGACGCCGATGCCGTGGCCGGTGCGGTGGATGAAGTACTCGCCGTATCCGGCGGCCTTGATCACCCGGCGGGCGACGCGGTCGATCTCCTGGCACGCCACCCCGGGGCGCACCGCCTCGAACGCCGCCTGCTGCGCCTCGCGGACGATGTCGTGCACCGCGCGCTCCTCGGCGCTCGGCTCGCCGACGTGGACCGTACGGGTGGTGTCGGAGCCGTAGCCGTCCTTGAGACCGCCGAAGTCCAGTACGACCATGTCGCCGTCCTGGATCACCCGGTCGCCCGCGTGGTGGTGCGGGTTGGCGCCGTTGGGGCCGGAGCCGACGATGGTGAAGTCGACCTGGCTGTGGCCGTGCCGCAGCAGCAGCCGGGCGAGGTCCTCGGCCACCTCCCGCTCGCGGCGGCCGGCGAACGGCAGCCCCAGGATGTCGTCGTACGCCGCGTCCGCCGCGGCGCCCGCCGCCGCCAGCCGCTCCGCCTCGTACGCGTCCTTGACCGCCCGCAGCATCGGCAGCGCCTCGGACAGCGCGCCGTAGCCGCTCTCCGGCAGGGCCCGCTGGAGGCCGAGGAGGTGCAGCGCCCAGGTGGCGTCCGAGACGCCGTACCGGCCCTTCGGGTCGAGCCACCGCGCCAGCTGTCCGTAGGGGTCGGTACCGTCGCCCCACCCGGTGGTGGTCAGGGCCGCGGCGCCCGGGGCGGCCTCGGCGTCGGGTTGTTCCAGGGCGGGCACCAGCAGCCGTGGCCGGGCACCGGGGGTGAGGAAGAGGGCGGTCAGCCGTTCGGTGACCGCCGTGACGTGGTAGCCGCACAGCCAGCTCAGATCCGGTCCCGGCGTCACGATCAGCCCGTCGAGCCCCGCCGCGGCGGCCGCGGCGGCGGCCCGTTCCATCCGTTGCCCGTACGCGTCACGCGTCATGGAGGTCGCCATGGCCGCAATCTACGCCCGCCGCCCCGGGCCCCGCAGCCGCTCGCCACGAGCCGTGACCGGGGGCTCTCCCCGGCGGCCACCGGCGCGCGCACCTCGCCCGCACGCCCGGCGCAGTCGCCTGGGGGACGCGCCCCCGGCAGGGGCTCCGGCACGCCCCTGGTGCGCTTACGCCTTCGGCTCGGTGAAGCGGAGGTTGTTGCCGAAGGGGTCGCGCAGTCCGCAGTCCGTCCCGTAGGGGCGCTCGGTCGGCTCCTGGGTGAATTCGACGCCCCGCTCCCGGAGCGTCTCGTAGGTCCTGCGGCAGTCGTCGGTGGCGAGGATGAGCCAGCCGCCCATCGCTCCCTTGGTGACCAGGTCACGGACCTGGGCGGCCGTCTCCTCGGACATCGCCGGGGTGCCCGGACGCTCCAGGAGGATCTGCCGCTCCGGGTGGCCGGGGACGGCGACGGTCAGCCACCGCATGAACCCCAGATCGATGTCGGCGGCGACCTCCAGACCGAGCTTGCCGACGTAGAAGTCGAGGGCTTCGTCCTGGTCGAGGACGTAGAGCTGTGAGTGCGTGATGGCGTTGAACATGGCTCCAACCTACGGGCGGGAGTGGCCGGAAACTTCTCCGGAACTGCGCTCTTGCGGGCGCCGCGCTCCGCTCCGCCCGGGGACGGTCACGCGCTTCTCATTCGACGGGCCGCGTCCACGCCATGGCGAAACACGTCGGCACGCCCGCCGCCACCGCTTCCCCGCGGTCCTTGCGGTACGTCCGCGGCGAGCGTCCGACGATCTCGCGGAAGGTCCGGCTGAACGTGCCGAGGCTGCCGAAGCCGACCTCGTAACAGATGTCGGTGACGCTGCGGTCGGTCTCCCGCAGCAGCGACATCGCCCGCTCGACCCGGCGTCGTTGCAGGTAGCGGTGGGGTGTCTCACCGAAGGTGGCCCGGAAGGTGCGGGCGAAGTGGGCCGGCGACACGTGCGCGATCCGTGCCAGCGCCGGTACGTCCAGCGGCTGCGCGTACGCACGGTCCATCGCGTCCCGCGCCCGCAGCATGCGCCGGTTGCGCTCCTCGGAGCCCTCACTCATGGGGACATCAGAGCACGGACGGCGGCCCGGCCCCGTGGCGCCCCGACCCGAGGCACTCTTGCCGCGGCCGTCCGGCACCTCCGTGGAAGAAGCCTCCGGTCACGTCGGCGCTACGAGGGGGAGCGAGCCACGGTGAGCTCTGTCAGCGGGTGGGCGCAAGGAATCTTCGGTGAGGTGGCCGGCGCGGTGGCGGGAGCCGTTCCGGCCTGCCTGCGCCGGGCGCACGAGCGGGCCCGGAACGGGCAGGACGGCGGGGGTCAGAGGATCAGAAGGAGGCCAGAAAGAGGCATGGCAAGATCAGGTCAGGTCAGAACTGCTCCCGCGCCAGCCCCCACGTCTGCAACGCGTACGGCCGCCCCTTCTCCTCCCCCACGATCAACGGCACATCGAGCAGCTGGAAACCCGCCCGGGTCGCGACCGCCACACTCGCCGCGTTCTCCGCCTCCAACTCCAAAATCACCTGATCCGCCCCCAGTTCCTCGAAGGCGTAACCGGCCATCACCCGCACCGCCCGTGCCGCCAGCCCCTGCCCGCGGTGCGCCGGCCCGATCGCGTAGCCCAGTTCCGTCCCCTCGGGGGCGCGCCGCAGCATCACCTCGCCGAGCGGCGCACCGCCGTCCACCGTGACGGCCAGGAGAATCGCCGTCCCCTCCGCCCGCAACCGCCGTGCCCGCTCCAACCGTTCACGGGCGGCCGCCGCGTCGAAAGGCGAGACGATCGGCGTCCAGTGCGCGATATCCGGGTGATCGAACAGCGCCGGCATCTCCGCGCAATCCGCCTCCACCCAATCCCGCAGCACCAGCGCCTCCCCCGAAAGCTCCATCCGCTCGGGAAAAGCCGGCGGGGCATCACTACTCATCAGGACGGACCTCCTGGCCTTTCAAGCCCTTTCAAGCCTTTACGAGAACGAGGCAGGGTAACCGGAGAGGACAGGCGACGGGAGACCGGTGTACGCCCACACCCTCCCTCCCCGCGGACGGCACGTCCACGCCTTCCCCCTCCTCAGCTGACCGGCCGCCCGGAAAGCGGTCAGGAGACAAAATCGCCCCGCCGACGCGGAATACGGTGCCGCACCGGTCACGTACCGACGTACCGCGGCCGATCGGTATCCGCGGCGCGACCGGATTATTACGCGTTCCGCAGCGCCACAGCGTTCTTTCCCCACAACCGATGAGACCCCCGCGGGTACCTCCCATAACGCCCCCGCCGCTAGCCTCAGCGCCCATGAACAAAAGACAGCGCAAAAAGCTCTCCCGGCGTCTCTTCTGCGCGATCCTGATGGGTGACGCCGGCGCCGTGAAGGCCGTCCTGCGGACCGGGCTCACCCCCGACACGCCGGACGCCACGGGCACCACACCCCTGTATCTGGCCTCCGTCAACGGAGCGGCGGACATCGCCCGCCTGCTCCTCCGGGCCGGTGCCTCGCCCAACGCCGAGAGCAGCGGATTGGGCTCCGAGGGCACCCCGCTGTGCGCAGCCGCCTGCTGGGGCCACACCGCGACGGTGCGCACCCTGCTGGCCCACGGCGCCGACCCCCGCCTCCGCGAAGACCACGGCACCGGCCGCACCCCTCTGGAATGGGCCGCCGAAGGCCCCCACCCCGAAACCGCCGCCCTCCTCACCGCAGCGGAATCCGCCGCCCCGGAGAACCCCCCGAACCCGTAAGAGGCCGGCGTCCCTGCCGGCTCGGCCCGTGCCGCGGAATCCCCTACGTCGCCGCCCGCCCCACCAGGCACCGCCGACCGAGCCGCACCACCGCCTCCCGGGCACCCGGTCCGCTCACGCATCGCTCACGCAAAAGGCCCCGGACCAGAAGTCCGAGGCCGATCACCGGGCCCTTGCGCGACAAACCCGCAGGTCATAAGGCCCAATCCAAGAGCCCCCTGTCGGATTCGAACCGACGACCTTCGCTTTACAAGTGGGGTCGAATTCTTGATCGAGGGTGCTCATTCGTGCTGGGTGGTGCTGACCTTGCAGGTCAGCACCACCCAGCACGATGTTTTTTGGGTCCGGCTTTCAGCACCTTGTGTTCCGCCGTCCGCTCACGCGCCGCTCACGCAGGAAGGGGCTCGGCGCAACGGAATTGGATGCGCTTAGACGGCTCCGCGTCTTGGCGCGGTACGCCCACATCACCCCGACATTCACCGACGCCTCACGCGATTCCCAAGCATCCCCGACCCGTTCTAGTGTTCCTTCGTTCTGGCCGCAGATGCTGACCTGGGGATTCCCGCTGCAGCGGGTGACGGCAATCAACCCCGTGGAGCCTGACGCCTGTGGCACGTTCGTGGGTGGACGCGTGCCCCCCTAGTAGCCGTGGCTCCCGCGTGCTCGGCTGCACGTCGCCCGGAGACGTGCAGGACATGGGAATCCGCCCACTAGTTTTTACTCTTGTAAGTCGTCTTCTAGTTCCCCCAGCCACCGCGCGACGTAGGAAACTCCGGCGTCCTGTGCTCGCAGCAGCATCTTTTTGGCCCCTGTCAGGTCACCTTGCTGCTTGCGAATCTGCGCCAAAGTCACAAGCAGGCTCGAATGACCTTGTGCAACAGGTACAAGGAGCAGCTGTTCCGCAGCTTCATATTCACCTCGGTCCGCTCGGGCTCTCGCCAAGGCTTCGAGAAGTTCCTTCGAGGTGCCTGCGAGACGCTCGGCCTGCTGTGTCCTCCCAGCGGTCTCCAAGATCCGTACGAGCTCCCGGGCTGCGCTGGACTGTCCCTCGTCAAGGGCGCGCCAGTAGATCCTCTCGGCTCGCTTCAGGTCGCCCTCTTCTTCCCGTAGCCTGGCCAGCTCTAGCAGCACATAGGTCAGACCCAGGTTGTAGGCCCTCCAGAAGAGAGCGGCGGCAGCTCGGTGGTTACCTTTACTGCGACGGATCATTCCCAGGCCACGGAGAGCGTTCGTCTCACCGAGAGAGACGGCTATTTCACAGAAACGGTCTGCTTCATCACTATCCCCCTCTCTTTCGAGGGCCCAGGATAGTTCCCTGGGTGCATTTACGTCACCTTCGGCCATGGCGTACTGGAACACCTCAATAGCTCGGGGCGTGTTTTTATACATGTAGGCCCAGGCCAAGCCTGTAAAGGCTTCGGTGTTCCCGCCATGGAAGGAGCGTTTCGCCAGGAGCAATGCGAGGGAGTTCTGGCCTTGATCAGCCAGCCAACGTGCCTGGTACTCAACAGCCCGAGCTCCGAAGAATCCGGCGCTGAGCGCCTGGTTGTACAGCTCGATCGCGCGTGCACTGTCTCCGCGTTGAGATGAGACGGAGGCCAGCCCCACGATCGCATCCCACCGACGACTGTCTCGATCAATAGCTTTGCGGTACCAGTGTTCCGCCTTTTCGAGCCGCCCTTCGTTCTCTGCACGGAAAGCGAGTGAGATCTGCGCAACAACGTCGCCGAGTTCAGCTGCCAGCTCGTAGTAGACATCAGGATCTTCGGATTTTCGGTTTTCGCGGATCCAACCTGCCAAATGAGAAAGGGCAGCACCATCTCCGTCTTGTGCTGCTGCTAGCGCCAGCGTTTCTGCCTCGGCCACCCTGCCCCGCTCAAGTGCAGCCCGCGAAAGGGAGACTTTATCTCTGGCGCTGGCAGCGTGATCCACCGCTGCGTCCCAGAATTCACCTTCAGGGCAGATGAGTTTCCGGTGCCGACGGCCATGCAACTCAACGTAGTCCGCCAGTCGGTAGCTGCCGAGATGCTCGGTGTCGCTCGTGGAGAAGCCCGGGACCGGTGCTAGGGGTCCGCGAACCCCGCGACATGGAGCTGACAGGTATTGCAGGGCGCGAGGGAACCAGTCGGTTTCTGCTAGGTCCTGTTGCAGCACAGTGAGATAGCTGGCGGCCGCAGACTGGAGGAACTCGCGAGGCAGATCCATGCCGTGACCAAGCCGCCGGGCGTCCATGGCGGCATGCAGGACGGCCCGAGCGGTCGGCGATCCGTTCGCGTACCGCTCCAATTGCGCTGGCCCACCTGCCAGGAACTGGATGATGTGCCTTCCCTCGGCTTCGCGAGCGGCCTTCAGCATTCTGGGGTCGGCGTGCTGGTCTTTATCGAGAAGAGCGGCCTCCTCGTCATCACTGAACCGATCTGGAACAGGGAGGGCGCGCCCAGACAGGAGAGCTCGCGTTTTCGTGCGCTCTCCTGAAGGAGCGGTGGTCATCGCGACCCAGTGGACATGCCAGGATGTTCCCAGGACCAGGACAGGGGCCTGGCGTGGATTGCGTAGTAGCTCTGTGAGTCGAGCCGCGACGTATTCATCTCGGTGAGAGTCTTCGCAGAGCAGATAGCGATTGATCTCGTTGAGCCACACGACCGTGTGCGGCTTTACTGCGCCTAGCGAGGCTAGCAGGTCTTCCTGGTCGGCTGGATGCCATATCCGCCACTCATTTCCGAGGTGCTGAATGGATTCCCAGGCTGCTCGGGTCTTGCCCGTCGAGGAATCAGCAAGAAGGACTTTCATCCCGCTGCTCCCAGCAAGAGCGTTGTCGACGACGACGTCGAGTTCGTCGTCAAAGGGCCTTCGAAAGTAGGTCGGCAGAGCAGGCTCTTCAGGGTCCGTGTTCTCATCGACCGAGATCGCCTCGTGGACTTCCAGGCCGATCGGGTCGGCGTCACGCACAAGGCAGCCGATTTCACCCCTGCCCCCAGCCTTGTAGAACGCCTCCAGGGCATCCGTATCGCAGAAGCGTCGCGCTACATGATCGCCGAAGTACCGGGCCACAATGCGCGGCTGGAGGCGCAGATGAGAGGCCAGATACTCGGCGTCCCATAGCTCGAGCACCAGGCTTGGATGCTGGGTTTGATATTGGTGAACCAGGTCACGGACCTGGGCCCGGGTAGTTTTGCAGGACGTGACGATGGCCAGTCGTGTCGCCGAGTAGGGCCGCGGACCGCGCAGGAAGAGATCCAGGGCTTTCTTCGCATCCGCCTGAGCGAACTGGGCAACATGTTTGACCTGGAAGGCGTGCCACTTGCCGTCCTCCGACAGTCCCGCTATGTCGATACCACCCTGTGCCTGTCCGGGAGATCCGTACCGGTGGCAAGGTGACAACCGCTTGACCGCTTGGACGAACTCGCACACCAACTTCTCGAACTGACTCCACGAAGTCAGCTCATGGAAAGGCAACGATTCGAGCTTGCCATCGACCACCAATGGTTGCCCAGAAGCTTCCGCCACGTTGCCTCGCTAGGTCTGTACTCGATGCTCAGTGAGAACTCTATGCGGGGGGCTGAAAAGCTGATCCTCCCACCGGCTCAGCTGCGACTGACGAGTAGCGTTCGAAAGTCTCCCTCAAGGGCAGCCCGTACATCCAGAGCTAGCCGCTTCAGTTGCGCTGGGTTGGGATCGTCGTTTCGGATTGCGGGGCCGCATGACTGCCCGGCACTCCTTCATGCCGGTCACGCAAGTAGCGGACGACGAGTGCCGACATGAGATCGCCGACAGACATGTTGGAGTCGAAGGCCGCTTTGCGGAACTCAGCGTACTGGCCGGGGCCGATGATCACGTCGCGTACGGCGTGTGCGTCTGGGTGCCTCCACCCGCAGCAGATGCGCCGACTGCAGACGTCCGGTTCGGAGGGGGCAACGCATGGGGTCATCCAGGGGAGGTGGGGGTAGCTGGCCAGCGTTTCTTTGCAGCGCTCGAGATGCCCCCAGAGCTCGTCCTTGTTCTTGTACCGGTCAGCCCCGAAGTGGTGACGGAACCAGTCACGACGGTCCGGATCGCCAATCTCGCGGCGGACTCGTTCAATACGTGACTCGAAACCGGAGAACATGCGGACAGACATCTTGCGAGTGTCGAACCCGTCTCGGGGGCGATCACGATGGAGTTTCTGATCGATGAGCCACTCCATAGGGCTGCGCCCACGCTTCCAATCGTTGCAGGGCTTGCAGGCGGGGAGGAAGTTCCACCACACGTCAGCGCCATTGCTGGCCACAGGCTGTTCGTGATCCAGGGTCGTTGATGGCTGAACGGCGCAGTACGTACACCTCCCCTCGTTCGCGGTGAGGCTCATCAACCAGACATACGTGGCCTGCTTCGCCCGACTACCCCTGGGCACGGTCGCGTCCGTCATCACGTCTCCTCACACTCCTCAGACCGAGAAGCGAGACGCTACCTGGGACCACTGACAATGCGTTCCAGGTCGGCCACTCTATGTATTGCTTTGGGGTGAGGTTGCTGTTGGTGGCAAGCCGCTCGGCGCCCGAAGCAGCTTGCCCGAGGAGAGCCTGCGAGGATCAACCCGGTTCTATGCAGTGGGCGATAGGCATCAGATCCGTGCTCTGAGCTTCTGGACTCAGGAGACCGGACGCGTCTTCACCCGCGAGAACGGCGAGTTGCTCCACCCGGCCAACATCACCCGCCGGTTCGTCGAGCTGTACGAGGAGATCGACCTGCCGCCCGTCCGGCTCCACGACCTCCGCCACGGCGCCGCCACGCCGACCCACGCCGCTGGGGCGGACCTCAAGGACATCCAGGAGATGCTCGGCCACTCCTCGATCGCGATCACCGCGAACACGTACACCAGCCTCCTGCCGGAGACCGACCTGTCGATCGCCGAGGCGGCGGCCCGGCTCGAACCGCGAGCGCGTCCGACCGCGACCGGAATCGCGAACGATGCCGGGGAATCCGCCGCTGGCCCGGCCGCTCACGCAAAAGGCCCCGGACCAGAAGTCCGAGGCCGATCACCGGGCCCTTGCGCGACAAACCCGCAGGTCATAAGGCCCAATCCAAGAGCCCCCTGTCGGATTCGAACCGACGACCTTCGCTTTACAAGAGCGGTGCTCTGGCCAGCTGAGCTAAGGAGGCGTGCGGGAGCAGTGTACCCAGGTGGGGTGGGTGCCGGTCGCCATTTCGTGACCTCCGGGGTGCTGACACCCGGGATCACCGCGGGTAGCGTCGCGCCGGGCCCGCGGTTGTGGGCCACGCCACTCCTTTACTCGGATCGTCCGGCACGTTCCTGCCGGTGAAGGGACACATCATGGCTACGGTCACGTACGACCAGGCAACCCGTATCTACCCGGGTTCCGACAAGCCCGCCGTCGACAAGCTCGACATCGCCATCGAGGACGGGGAGTTCCTCGTCCTCGTCGGTCCGTCCGGCTGCGGTAAGTCGACCTCGTTGCGGATGCTGGCGGGACTTGAGGATGTCGACGGCGGCGCGATCCGCATCGGCGACCGCGATGTCACACATCTGCCGCCGAAGGACCGGGACATCGCCATGGTGTTCCAGAACTACGCGCTGTACCCGCACATGACGGTCGCCGACAACATGGGCTTCGCCCTCAAGATCGCCGGGGTGCCGAAGGCGGAGATCCGGCAGAAGGTCGAGGACGCGGCGAAGATCCTCGACCTCACGGAGTACCTGGGGCGCAAGCCGAAGGCGCTCTCCGGTGGTCAGCGCCAGCGCGTCGCGATGGGCCGGGCCATCGTCCGGGAGCCGCAGGTCTTCCTGATGGACGAGCCGCTGTCCAACCTCGACGCCAAGCTCCGCGTCCAGACCCGTACGCAGATCGCCGGGCTCCAGCGCCGCCTGGGCATCACCACGGTGTACGTCACCCACGACCAGGTCGAGGCGATGACGATGGGCGACCGGGTCGCCGTCCTCAAGGACGGGCTGCTCCAGCAGGTCGACTCGCCGCGGAACATGTACGACCGGCCGGCGAACCTCTTCGTCGCCGGGTTCATCGGTTCGCCGGCGATGAACCTCGTCGAGGTGCCGATCACCGACGGCGGCGTGAAGTTCGGCAACAGCGTGGTGCCGGTGGGCCGGGACGCGCTGGCCACGGCGGCGGACAAGGGCGACACGACGGTCACCGTCGGTGTGAGGCCCGAGCACTTCGAGATCGTCGAGCAGAACGGCGGCGCCGCCAAGGCGCTGTCCAAGGAGACCTCCGACGCCCCCGCCGGTCTGGCCGTCACGGTCAACGTCGTGGAGGAACTGGGCGCCGACGCGTACGTCTACGGGACCGTCGAGGTCGGCGGCGCACCCAAGGACCTGGTCGTCCGGGTCAACGGCCGCCAGGTCCCGGAGAAGGGCGCCACCTTGCACGTCGTCCCGCAGCCGGGCGAGACGCACGTCTTCTCGACGTCGTCGGGCGAGCGCCTCGCGGACTGACCCGACTCCGCTGCGCAGCGGACCGGTTGGCCGGTCGCGGTGTTCCCCGCCGCGGCCGGCCACTCTGTTTCCTCATGGCCGCCGCGCTCACGGGGCGGGCGGCACCCGGGCGCGAGGCGGGGCGGAACGACCGCGCCGCCGCCCGCCGGTGGCGCCCGGCAGCGGGTCGCGCGCCCCCTTCGTCAACATCGCGCCTCCCCCACCCTCCCCCCTCATCCCTCGATAAGGTGACGCAATGTCGCCATATCATCACCGCTCGCTACCATCGCGACCGTGAACTCCGCAGCGCGCCGTATCGGCAGAACTCTCGCCCTCGTCCTCCCCGTCGTCCTCGTCCTCTCCGGGACGCTCGCGGTCACCAGCGTCCCGTGGGCCTCGAAGTCCGCGGACACACAGCTGCTGACCGCGTCCAGCGGGAAGACCGCCGCCAAGTCCGCCCCCCGGGCCCCGCAGGACGTCCTCCGCGACCGCCTGCTCCTCGAACTCCAGGAGAAGGACCCGGGCGTGGCGCTGACCCACCTCCAACGGGCCACCACGGAGCGGCCGTCGCTCGCCAAGCACTGCACGTCCATCGCGCGGGCGCTGGGCCGGGCGGCCGTCGCCAAGTACGGCGCCGGGCACCGGGCGCAGGCGTTCTCCCGTCCGGTGTGCGACACCTCCTTCGCCTCCGGCGTCGCCACCGCCCAGTGACCGACGCTCGCACCGCATAGGGTGCGAACCATGACAGTCGCCCCGTATCCCTATCCGACGCAGGCCGTTGTCCTGGCCGGTGGCCAGGGCTCGCGCCTGCGGCCGTACACCGATGACCGGCCCAAGCCGATGGTCGAGATTCCCGGCACGGGAACCCCGATCATCGGCCATCAGCTCACCTGGCTCGCCGCCGAGGGCGTCACCGACGCGGTCGTCTCCTGCGGCCACCTCGCCCACGTCCTGGAGGACTGGCTGGCCGAGGCCGACCTCCCGCTGAACGTCACGACCGTCATCGAGACCGAACCTCTCGGCCGCGGCGGCGGTCTCAAATACGCGGCGGCGTCACTGCCCCGCCCGGACGAGCCCTGGTACGCCACCAACGGCGACATCTGGACCCGCTTCCCGCTCACCGAGATGGCCGCCTTCCACCTGGAACGCGGCGCGGAGGCCACCCTCGCGCTGGCCCGGCCGCGGATCCCGTGGGGCGTGGTGGAGACCGACGAGTTCGGCCATGTCCTCGACTTCATCGAGGCGCCGCCGTCGCCATACCTCATCAACGCCGGGGTCTACGTCTTCTCCGCCGCCTTCACCGAACTGCTGCCGGACCGCGGCGACCACGAGCGCACCACCTTCCCCCGGCTCGCCCGCGAGCGGCGGCTGGCCGGCTACCCCCTCCCGCACGGCGCGTACTGGCGCGCCATCGACACCACCAAGGACCTCACCGAAGCCGCCAAGGAGCTTGGCGCGACGGAGAGTTGAGCGCGGCCGATTTGCCGGAACGGCAAATCGGTACAGGGGCCGCCGGGCGGGTGCCGCATCCTGACGCGACCGACGTCCCCGGGAGGACCGATGCCGCAGCCCGTACCTACACCGCAACCGCAGTGGACCCACCGCCTGGTGGACACCCCCGGCGGCCGTCTCCACCTCGTCGAGCAGGGCAGCGGCCCGCTCGTCCTGCTCCTGCACGGCTTCCCGGAGTCCTGGTACTCCTGGCGCCACCAGCTCCCGGCCCTCGCCGCGGCGGGCTACCGCGCCGCCGCCCTCGACCTGCGCGGATACGGCCGCTCCACCCGGCCCGCGGCCGTCGAGGCGTACGACATGGCGGCGCACGTCGCCGACAACGCCGCCGTGATCCGCGCCCTCGGCGCCCGCGACGCGGTCCTCGTCGGCCACGACTGGGGCTCCCCGATCGCCGCGCACACCGCCCTGCTGCGGCCCGACGTCTGCTCCGCCGTCGCCCTGCTGAGCGTCCCCTACGCCCCACGCGGCCCCGTCCCGCCGTCCGAAGTCTTCGCGATGCTCGGCGGCGACGAAGAGTTCTACGTCAGGTACTTCCAGGAGCCGGGCCGCGCCGAGGCGGAGATCGAACCGGACATCCGCGCCTGGCTCGCCGGCTTCTACGCCTCGCTCTCCGGCGACACCATGCCGCCCTCCCCCGGCCACTTCTTCGTCCCCGAGGGCGGCCGCCTCAGCGACCGTTTCGTCCGCGACCGCACCCCCGCCTGGCTCGGCGAGAGCGAACTCGACTTCTACACCGCCGAGTTCACCCGTACGGGACTGACCGGCGCGCTCAACCGCTACCGCAACGCCGACCGCGACTGGGCCGCCACCGCCGACCTGGAGGGCGCGCCGGTCCCCCAGCCGTCACTCTTCATCGGCGGCACCGAGGACGCCTCCACCACCTGGCTCGCCGACGCCATCGCCGCCTTCCCCACCACCCTCCCGGGCCTCACCGCCGCCCACCTGCTGGACGGCTGCGGCCACTGGGTCCAGCAGGAACGGCCGGACGAGGTCAACCGCCTGTTGATCGCATGGCTGCGGGGGCTGCCGGACGCCTGACGCGCCCTCCCGGCCCGGCCGCCCTCTGCACGGAAGCGGCCCCCGCGGACGGATGCGCTCCGTCCGCGGGGGCCGTTCGTGGTGCTCGGCGGGGTCAGCCCAGCAGGCCGCCCAGGGCTCCGGTGTGGTCCTTCGGCTTGCCGTCGGGTGTGCCGCCGTCGCCGGAGCCGGTGGTTCCGCCGCCCGTACCGCCGGACGACTGCGCCGGCGCCGTCGACGGAGCCCCGGTCGAGGGGGACTGCTGCGGAGCGCCGGTGGTGGCGGCCGTCCCGGGCTGCCGCCCCGTACCGCTGGTCGCCCCCGCCGTCGGGGAGCTGCTGCCCGCGGTCGAGGACGGCGTACCCGTCGGCCCCGCGGTGTGCGCGGCGCCCGGCCGCGGCGTACCGGGGCGCTGCGGGGCGGCGGTGCGGGTCTGCTGCGGGCGGGTCGCCTGCCGGTGCGGGCTGGGCAGCGGACGGCCGGGCAGGTTGTTGATCGCCGGTTCGCCGGGCCGCGGGACGGAGGTGACCGTCGCCGACCGTACGGCGCCGCCGAGCACCGAGCCGATCAGCAGCGTCAGCCCGGCGATCACCGCGGTCATCGCCGCACCACGGCGCAGCACCCGGCGCCGCAGGTCGCCGACGTCGACGCGGGGACCGAGCCGCCGCCACGCCTCACCCGCCAGCCGGGCGTCGAGGGAGTACACCGGGGCGCCCGCGATGACCAGCGGGCTCCAGGCGGCGAGATAGATGATGTCGGGCGCGTCGTACGCCGGGACGCTGCGCCAGGTGACGGTCATCAGCAGCACCGCGGAGAGCAGCGCGCCGAACGACGCGGCGAGCCGCTGCCACAGCCCGCAGATGGTCAGCACCCCGACCACGACCTGGAGGAACGCGACGGTCAGCCCGGCGCCCACCGGGTGCCCGAGTGCGAAGTCACGCAGCGGGACGGCGAGCGCCCACGGCTGGAGCGACGACAGCCACTTCACCATCGAGCCGCGCTCACCGCCGTCGAAGTAGACGGGGTCGCAGAGCTTGCCCATGCCCGCGTAGATCGAGATCAGGCCGAGGAAGATCCG
Organism: Streptomyces sp. NPDC027185; assembly: GCF_055567035.1. Taxonomy (NCBI): domain Bacteria; kingdom Bacillati; phylum Actinomycetota; class Actinomycetes; order Kitasatosporales; family Streptomycetaceae; genus Streptomyces; species Streptomyces sp. NPDC027185. The sequence goes on from NZ_JBVHRF010000002.1 coordinate 1,106,550, forward strand.
CAGCGGCAGCAGGACGACGCCGAGATTCATCCGGCGGCCCGGGTAGTACGCGTGGCGGACGCTGTCGCCGCCCCGGCGCCGCCCGGCGCCGTCGTAACTCTCCCGCGCCTCGAAGCGGTCCTCGCCCTCACCCCCGTAGGCGTCGTCGTACGCCTCGTCCCGCCCGCCGCCGTACGCCGTCTCCCGGCCGTCCGCGAGCGGCCCGTACGGGTCGTGGGGGCCGCCGGGGCGCACCGGGCGGAGCAGTGCGGTGTCGGCGTCGGCGGGGCCGCGCTGGCCGATGACGGTGGGGCCGGTGTCGGGCACGCGCGGCAGGAGCTGCGTCGCCGCGGTGTCGTCGCTCTCGTCGGCGTCCAGACCGATACCGGAGGTGCGGACGGCGCGCAGGAGCTGGGTGGTGGCGCCGGACGAGCCGCCCGGCTCGGTGCGGCCGCTCCACACCACGGGCGCCCGGCGGCCGCCGCCCCGCGCGCCGAGGACGGGGGCGCGGGCCCCGGCCCGGCCCACGACGGGCTCGGCGAGCTGTACCCGGAAGCTGGCGTGGTTGACGATGACCTGCGCGGGATCGCACGGCACCTTGACCGCGCTCAGCGGCGGCTCGTCATCGAAGCCCGGCGAGCGTCCCCCCGTAGGCATGCGGGGTGTTCTGGTGTCCACGCTCATCTAACCGAGTGACGAGCGGTTAAGACACTGCCTTGACCTGGCCGATCTGTCCGAGACCCGTCAAAAAATCACAGGATCGCCGGAAGTCGCACGGAGCGTCATGCCTTGCCCTGCGACTGCGGACGGCGGGGCCGCCGGGCGCGGGCCGGGGCCCGGCGCCCGGCGAGGTGCGCTCAGCCGCGGCGGCGCGCCGCCTCCCACAGGACGACACCGGCGGCGACACCGGCGTTCAGCGACTCGGCGCCGCCCGGCATCGGGATCCGCACCCGCACGTCGCAGGTCTCGCCGACCAGCCGCGACAGGCCCTTGCCCTCGCTGCCGACGACGATCACGACCGGGCCGTCCAGCGCCTCGACGTCCTGGAGCTCCATCTCGCCGTCGGCGGCCAGCCCGACGACCATCAGCCCGGCCTTCTGGTACTGCTCCAGCGTCCGGGTCAGGTTGGTGGCGCGGGCGACCGGCGTACGGGCCGCGGTGCCCGCCGAGGTCTTCCACGCACCGGCGGTCATCCCGGCCGCCCGGCGCTCCGGCACGACCACACCGTGGCCGCCGAACGCGCAGACGGAACGGACGACCGCGCCGAGGTTGCGCGGGTCGGTGACGCCGTCCAGCGCCACGATCAGCGGCTCCTCGCCGTCGTCGAACGCGGCGGCCGCCAGGTCCTCGGGGTGCGCGTAGTCGTACGGCGGCACCTGGAGGACGAGGCCCTGGTGGTTGAGGCCGTTGGTCATCCGGTCCAGCTCCGGGCGGGGCGCCTCCATCAGGTTGATGTCGCCGCGCTGGGTGGCGAGCTGGAGCGCCTCGCGGACCCGCTCGTCGGAGTCGATGAACTGCTGGACGTAGAGGGTGGTCGCGGGCACGCCGTCGCGCAGCGCCTCGAAGACCGGGTTACGGCCGACGACCAGCTCGGCCGTGCCCTTCGCGCCCCCGCGCCGCGGGGCGGGACGCCGGGCGGCGGCGTGCTTGGCCTTGGCGTTGGCGATGCGGTTCTTGACATGCCCCTTGCGCGCGGAGGCGGGCGGCGTCGGGCCCTTGCCTTCGAGGCCCTTGCGCCGCTGGCCGCCGCTGCCCATCTGCGCGCCCTTCTTGTTGGACGTGCGGCGGTTCCTGCGCTGGCTGTTGCCGGCCATGGGTCACCCGTTTCTTCACTGCTCTCGACGTCTCGCGACGTGGAGTGGATACGTACGTATGGATTGAGTGTCGCCCGCGGCCGCCGGGGAGGGCGAATCCGGACGGCGGCCGGAGGCCACGGCGGACGCTGCCGCCGTGGCCAGCGGCGAGGTCAGGGCAGCTCGGCGGCGCGGCGCCCCGGACCGGTCACGACAGCGACCAGCGCGGGCCCGACGGAGTGTCCTCGATGGCGAGGCCGGACTGCTGGAGCTGATCGCGGATGGCGTCGGCGGTGGCGTAGTCCTTCCGCCCCCGGGCGGCCTGCCGCTGGTCGAGCACGAGGCGGACCAGCGAGTCGACCACACCGTGCAGGTCCTCGCCGCGCTCCGCGCCGCCGCCGGCCCACTGCTCGTCGAGCGGGTCGAGGCCGAGCACACCGAGCATCGCCCGCAGCTCCGCGAGGCGGGCGACCGCCGCTTCCTTGTCGTCGGCGGTCAGCGCGGAGTTGCCCTGCCGGACGGTGGTGTGCACGATCGCCAGCGCCTGCGGGACGCCCAGGTCGTCGTCCATCGCCTCGGCGAAGGCGGGCGGCACCTCGGCGGCGGGCTCGACCGTCCCGGCCTTCTCCACCACGCGCTGGACGAAGCCCTCGATCCGCGCGAACGCCGACTCGGCCTCGCGCAGCGCCTCCTCGCTGTACTCGATCATCGAGCGGTAGTGCGGGGTGCCGAGGTAGTAGCGCAGCACGATCGGGCGCCACCGCTTGACCATCTCGCTGACCAGCACGGAGTTGCCCAGCGACTTGGACATCTTCTCGCCGCTCATGGTGACCCAGGCGTTGTGCGCCCAGTACACCGCGAACTCGTCACCGAACGCCTTCGCCTGCGCGATCTCGTTCTCATGGTGCGGGAAGACGAGGTCGACGCCGCCACCGTGGATGTCGAAGGCGCTGCCCAGGTACTTGTGGGCCATCGCGGAGCACTCCAGGTGCCAGCCGGGACGGCCCCGGCCCCACGGCGTCTCCCAGCTGGGCTCGCCCTCCTTGGCCGCCTTCCACATCGCGAAGTCCCGCGCGTCCCGCTTGCCGGTCTCACCCTCGCCGGACGGCTGCCGGAGGCTGTCCAGCTCCTGGTTGGACAGCTCCAGGTAGCCGGGGAAGGAGCGCACGTCGAAGTAGACGTTGCCGTCGGCGGCGTAGGCGTGGCCGCGCTCGATGAGGCCGCGCATCATCTCGATCATCTCGGGGATGTGGCCGGTGGCCCGCGGCTCGTAGGTCGGCCGCAGGCAGCCGAGCGCGTCGTACGCCTCGTTGAAGGCGACCTCGTTGGCGTACCCGATCGACCACCACGGGCGGCCCTGCTCGGCGGCCTTCTTGATGATCTTGTCGTCGATGTCGGTCACATTGCGTACGAACGTCACGTCGTAGCCGCGGTGGCTGAACCAGCGGCGCATGATGTCGAAGTTGAGGCCCGACCTGATGTGCCCGATGTGCGGCGCAGCCTGCACCGTCGCGCCACACAGGTAGATCGAGACACAGCCCGGCACGAGCGGGGTGAAGTCACGGATCTGCCGGGCGCTGGTGTCGTACAGGCGAATCGTCACGGAACCAGGGTAGTCGGAACGAGGGAGTGCCCCGCGCCCCCCGGGGGCCGCGGTCACCGAAGCGTGACACTCCCGCCTTCCGCCCCGGATCGTCCGCCGTATCCGACGCCGCCCGCCGCTGCCTCCTCCCCGCGGATTCCGGCCACGGGCACCGCACCCCGCCCGCGTGTGTCAGAGGCGCTCGACCACCTTCCGCGGCGTGATCCGTATGACCACCCGCTCGTCGGGCCCTTCCGCCGCCGCTTCCGGCGCGTACGTCGCGAAGTCCTTGCCGGTGTACTTCCGCGACACCTCGTCGAGCAGCCGGCGCCCCTCGTCGGGGCCGAGGGTGGCGGTGCCGCGGATCTCGGCGTAGGTCTCCGGTGCTTCGGCCGGCTGGACGAGCACGGAGACGCGGGGGTCCCGGCGGAGGTTCTGCGCCTTGCGGCGGCCGCGGGTGGTGGAGATCAGCAGCTCCTCGCCGTCCCGCCACACCCAGACCGGGGAGAGCTGCGGACCACCGTCCGGCTGGATCGTGGCGACGGTCACGACAACGGGGGTGTCGAGGAGCTTCTTGAGGGCGTCGGAGAGGGTGGCGGCCACGACATGTCCTTCCTGGGGACTCGGTCCGGCGGTGAACACTCCGTTCCTTCCCCAACCCCCCGCCGTCCAACGGCATTCCCGCCGTTGTCAGGGAGAAGCCGGGGCTCCCCGTAAGGGTCACACCCCGCCCGGGGACCCCGTCTCCGGGATCTCCCCTACGGGCTCACACCACGGACGGGCCGGGACCACCGCACGCCGACCCGGCCAGAGCCGCTCCGCCCGACGGCGGCACCGGCCCGGCGACGCGGCGCCGCAACCGCCCCTGCCGGGCCCCATGTCATCGCGCCCGCCCGGGACCCGCGCCGCGCCGACGGCCGAGCCGGCCCGGACTCACCCCGTACGGACCACCAGCGCCGTGGCCACCGCCGCGAGGCCCTCCGCGCGGCCGGTGAGGCCGAGCCCGTCCGACGTCGTCCCGGAGACCGAGACCGGTGCGCCGACGGCGGCGGACAGCGCCCGCTGCGCCTCGTCCCGCCGCTTGCCGATCTTCGGGCGCACGCCGATGACCTGCACGGACACATTGCCGATGGCGAATCCCTCGGCCCGTACGATGCGTGCCGCCTCGGCCAGCAGGGTCACACCGGAAGCACCGGACCACTCGGGGCGGTCGGTGCCGAAGTGCGCGCCGAGGTCACCGACCCCGGCGGCGGAGAACAGCGCGTCACAGGCGGCGTGCGCGGCCACATCGCCGTCGCTGTGCCCGGCGAGCCCGTACTCGGCGCCCTCCCACAGCAGCCCCGCGCACCACAGCTCCCGCCCCCGCTCGAAGGCGTGGACGTCGGTGCCGATCCCGACGAGCGGCATCCCGGGCAGCCCCACCGGGCTCCCCGCCCCCGCCCCGGACCGCTCGGCCGGCTCAGACATACCCATCAGTGGCCCTCCTACGGGCGAGTACGGCCTCGGCCAGGACGAGGTCCAGCGGCCGGGTCACCTTGAACGCTTCCTCATGACCGGGAACGACGACGACCGGCGCCCCGAGCCGCTCCACCAGCCCCGCGTCGTCGGTGGCGCCCTCGCCCTCGACGACCGTGTCATGCGCCTTGAGCAGGGTCTCCCGGTCGAACCCCTGCGGCGTCTGCACCGCCCGCAGCAACGCCCGCTCCGGCGTACCGGTCACCGGCTCCGCCTCGCCCTTGGGGCGCGGATCGACCTGCTTGACGGTGTCGGCGAGCGGCAGCGCCGGGACGACGGCGGGGGCGCCGGAGCGGACGGCGGCGATCACCGTGTCGACGGTGTCGACAGGCACCAGCGGCCGCGCCGCGTCGTGCACGAGGACGACGTCGATGCCGTCGGGCAGCGCGTCGAGCCCGCGGCGCACCGACTCCTGGCGGGTCTCGCCACCGGGCACCACCAGCAGCTCGGCACGCCCGAAGGAGTGCTCGTCGAGAAGGGCACGCACCTCGGGCGCGCCGTCCGGCGGCGCCACCACGACGACGTGGGAGACGGCGCGGGACGCGGCCATCGCGCGGACCGCGTGGACCAGCATCGGAGTACCGCCGAGCGCGCGCAGCGCCTTGGGGGCACCCGGCCCGAGACGGACACCGCGACCGGCCGCGGGGATCACCGCGGCGGTACGGAGCGGACGGGAAGGATCTGACATCGAGGGCTCCGGAGTCCGGGAGGTCCCGGAATTAAGGCAGACAGGTTTGTTATCGCGGCTGACGTGGGTATGGCCTCACCGTGCCGGGCGCCACGCCTCAACCGCCCCTTCCGTGACAGTGGTCGAGGCAGTCGTTCGAGCCCGGCACACCACCTTCGCCGCCCGGCGGGCGTCAGCCGTCCCGGGAGCGGCCGCTCGGACGCAGCGGTGCGGAGCGCAGATATGCCGCAGCGCCCGGCAACAGATCCTCCCGAAGGGTTCGGATCGTCATCGGGCACCGCGGCATCACTGCGTGCTCATCACTGCGGCGCGTCGTGCGCACCACTCACCACGCCGGTCCGTCCGTGTCGTCGCACGGAGCGCTGCGGCGCGGTCTGCGCGTCGTCAGGACGCGAGGACCTCGTCGAGCAGGGCCTCGGCCTTGTCTTCGTTGGTGTTCTCCGCGAGGGCGAGCTCGCTCACCAGAATCTGGCGCGCCTTGGCGAGCATCCGCTTCTCGCCGGCGGACAGTCCGCGCTCACGCTCCCGGCGCCAGAGGTCACGCACCACTTCGGCGACCTTGATCACGTCACCGGAAGCGAGCTTCTCAAGATTCGCCTTGTAACGACGGGACCAGTTCGTGGGCTCTTCTGCGTATGGTGCGCGGAGCACCTCGAAGACCCGGTCCAGCCCGTCCTGGCCGACCACGTCGCGCACACCGACGAACTCCGCATTGTCCGCTGGTACGCGAACCGTGAGGTCACCCTGGGCGACCTTCAGCACCAAGTAGGTCTTGTCCACGCCTTTGATCTGGCGAGTTTCGATGGCCTCGATCAGCGCGGCCCCGTGATGGGGATAGACCACGGTGTCGCCAACCTTGAACGTCATGTGACAGGTACCCCTTCCGTGGCTATCCATGCTAACACGGGAACTGACCGTTCTGAATGGCGTTTTCGCAGGTCAGGGCATATCTCGGGGCTTGACAACAGTGGCCGCGCCGTGCTGCGCGGGGCCCCGGAACGCGGGTATCCGCAGGTGAGAGGCGTTTCTCCGACGGGCGGAAACATGCCCGCGGTGAGACCGCGAGGCCCTGCCCGGCAGGACGAAAGGCCCGTTTTGCACCGATCCGTATGAGCGACTTCCGCTACTCCGTTCGGGCTCCGCCGTTCTTCCGTACGGGTTTCTGGAATTGATCACCTTGTGGTGTGCCGACCGGGTGATCAATTCCGTGGACGGACGATTTCCCCGGCGAATACTTCTTTCGCCGGGGAAGCGCTCGGAATCCGGCCGACCGGGTCCGGTAACACCCCTGCCGTGCATATTCCCGTCACAAACCATGCGCTGCCACACCCCGGGGAAGGCACATCCGGAAGGGGTGGTTCCGATGCGTCGGGGCGGGCCGTGATCGCTCAGGGGGCGGGTCGGGTGCGGCGGCGCGGAGGCGGCTCGGTAACCTAGCGGCGCTGACACACCCTTAGGGCGGCTTTACGTACCCGTCGACCGTGACGCGTACGCTGCGCCGCCCCAGCCGTCCATCCGCGACCGGACGCCGTTCGGCCGCCGAAGCTCGTCCAAGGAGATGCCGCCGCCGTGAGCCGCAGCCTTCGACGCGGCGTCCTCGCCGCCACCGTCCTCACGCTCTCCGTCGCCTCGCTCTCCGCGTGCGGCGCCGGGAACGACGCCCAGACGCTGGAGGTCAAGCCGGACAACGCCGCGACCGCCGTCGGCGACATCAAGGTCCAGAACGCGAACGTGATCACCCAGCCCGATCTGAAGGCCAAGGGTCCGGCCGCGGTCACCGCGACGGTGTTCAACAACGGCTCGCAGGACCAGAAGCTGGACTCCATCACCCTGCCCGGCACCGGCGAGACCGCCGAGCTGAGCCCGGCGAAGGGCGGCAAGGGCCCCGTCACGGTGCCCGCCGGCGGTTCGCTGGTGATCGGTGGCAAGGGCAACGCTACGGCGGTGCTGGCGAGCGGCCGGGAGGCCGTTCAGGACGGCAACGCGCAGAACGTGACCTTCAGCTTCAGCAAGACCGGCAAGGTGCAGATCGCCGCGCTGGTCGTGCCCGCCAACAGCTACTTCAAGGAGTACGGCCCGGAGGTCGTCCCGCAGCCCGGCACGACGCCGACCGGGGCCGGTCAGCCGTCCGAGAGCGGCAAGCCCTCCGAGTCCGGTAAGCCCGGCGGGCAGGGCGAAGAGGCGCACTCCGGCCACTGAGCCGCCCGCTCGCACCACGAACGCCGCTGGGGCGCTCCTTTCCGATCGGAAAGGAGCGCCCCAGCGGCGTTGCGGCGACCGCTCCGGAGGGCGGCCGGACCCGGTCACGGCTCGAACTTGTAGCCCAGGCCTCGGACGGTGACGAGGTAGCGCGGGGCGCCCGGGTCCGGCTCGATCTTGGCGCGGAGCCGCTTGACGTGGACGTCCAGCGTCTTGGTGTCGCCCACGTAGTCGGCGCCCCAGACGCGGTCGATGAGCTGCATACGGGTCAGCACGCGGCCGGCGTTGCGCAGCAGCATCTCCAGGAGGTCGAACTCCTTGAGGGGCAGGTCGACCTTGCCGCCGCCGACGGTGACGACGTGGCGGTCGACGTCCATGCGGACCGGGCCGGCCTCCAGCGCCTGCGGGGTGACCTCCTCCGGCTCGCCGCGGCGGCGCAGCACCGCGCGGATCCGGGCGACCAGCTCACGCGAGGAGAACGGCTTGGTGACGTAGTCGTCGGCTCCTATTTCCAGGCCGACGACCTTGTCGATCTCGCTGTCCTTGGCGGTCACCATGATGACCGGGACGTTGGAGCGGCCACGCAGCTGGCGGCAGACCTCGGTGCCGGGCAGGCCCGGCAGCATCAGGTCGAGCAGGACCAGGTCGGCGCCGTTGCGCTCGAACTCGTCCAGGCCGTCGGGGCCCGTCGCCGCGATGGCGACCTCGAAGCCCTCCTTGCGGAGCATGTACGACAGTGCGTCGCTGAACGATTCCTCGTCCTCGACGACGAGCACTCGGGTCACGGAAGGACCTCCGGGGCGGGGTGAGCGGGAAGTGGATCGTTGAAGGTCTCGTACGGGCGGTCCTCTTCGTCGAGGCCCTCCGTAGCGGGGTGGCCGTCGGGCCGTTCGCGGTCGCGTACGGCGCCGGCTTCCGGGAGACGCAGGGTGAAGGTGGAGCCCTGTCCCTCAGCGCTCCACACCGTGACCTCTCCGCCGTGGGAGGCGGCCACGTGTTTGACGATGGCGAGGCCGAGGCCGGTCCCGCCGGTGGCGCGCGAGCGCGCCGGGTCCACGCGGTAGAACCGCTCGAAGATGCGGTCCCGGTCCTTCTCGGAGATGCCGATGCCCTGGTCGGTCACGGCGATCTCGATCAGGTCGCCGCCGGGCGCGGACACCCGGCGGGCGGCGATCCCGACGCGGGTGTGCGCCGGGGAGTAGTTGACGGCGTTCTCGACGAGGTTGCCGAGGGCGGCGGCGAGCTGCCCGCGGTTGCCCCAGACGTGCAGGTCGGGGACGGGCAGCGGGCGCCGGCCCTCGCTCTCCGCGGTGGCGCCGGAGGGGACGCCCATGTTGGAGGCCATGGTGATCTGTTTCGTACCGGCCGGCTGGCGGCAGCGGTCCATCGCCTCGGCGACCAGCTCCTTGACCGCCACCGGCTCGGCGTCCTCCAGCGGGTCGTCGTTCTGGACCCGGGAGAGGTCGATCAGCTCCTGGACGAGGTTGGTCAGGCGGGTGGCCTCGTTCTGCATGCGGCCGGCGAAGCGGGTGACGGCCTCGGGGTCGTCGCTCGCGTCCATCACCGCCTCGGAGAGCAGGGAGAGCGCGCCGACCGGGGTCTTCAGCTCATGGCTGACGTTGGCGACGAAGTCCCGGCGGACCGCTTCGATACGGCGGGCCTCGGTGAGGTCCTCTACGAGGAGGAGTACCAGCCGGGAGCCGAGCGGGGCGACCCGGGCGGAGACCGCGAGGGTGTCGCCGCGGCCGGTGCCGCGGCGCGGCAGATCCAGCTCGACCTGGCGTATCTCGCCGTCGCGGCGGGTGTCGCGGGTCATCTGCATCATCGGCTCGACGGCGAGCTTCCCGCCGCGGACCAGCCCGAGGGCGTACGCGGCGGAGCTGGCCTTGACGACGGCGCCGGACTCGTCGAGCACGACGGCGGAGGAGCGGAGGACGGAGAGGACGGTGTCGACGCCGGGCGGCAGGACGGCGTCGGTGTGCAGGGAGGTGCGGGTGGGTTTGACCTGGTCCCGCTCGCTCCAGCGGAACGCCAGCATGGCGAAGACGCCGGTACCCAGACCGGCGATCGCTGCCACTGCGGCGAAGGCCGCGTCCACGTTCATGGCTCCAGGTTATGCGGCAGGTCCGACACTTCCCCAGCCGTCCGGGTGTCTGCTCGAACACCCGTCGCCCAGAGTTCACCGTGGCGTCAGAGGTGGTTCATTCCGGAGGGCACATATCGGCCGTTCGGGGGACTTGCCGGTCGGTTCCGGGCGCTCCGGTGGCGGCGGGCCGCTCCCCGCGCACCGCCGGAAGCGCCACGTCACGGCCGCGAGCCGCGCCCGGACGGCCGGTCCGCACGCCGCACCGGCCGTGGCCGCGTCGCCCAGAGTTCACCTTGAGGCCGTCCGTGCTTCATCCCCGATGGCACCGCTCGTCGTGATGTCCGCGCACTGTGAGGCCGTGCGGATGCGGGCGCGCAGCGGTCCCGCAGCGGCGCACGGCCACAGCGCCGGCGCGGTCCGCCGGAGCCATCGCTTCCGGTGACCGCTCCGGAACCGGTCCGGTCCGCCCGGGACCCCCTTCCCCGGGCCCCGGGCGGCCCGGCGGGCTCTTCGCGGAGTCCGGTCCGTACGCACACCGTCCGTGGGAGCGTGGGAGCGGAACGTGTGTGCGTACCGTCCGCGCCCCCGTTCGTCCACGCCACCACGATGCGAGAGAAGGTCACAGATGCGGGACGCGTACCACGAGGAGCTGGATTCGATCGGCGAGGGCCTGGTCGAGATGGCCCGGCTCGTCGGCTCCGCGATCGGGCGCGCCACCACGGCGATCCTGGACGCGGACCTCAAGCTGGCCGAGAGTGTGATCGCCGCCGACGAGAAGGTCGACGATCTCCAGCGCGATCTGGAGGCCCGCGCGATCACCCTGCTCGCCCGGCAGCAGCCGGTCGCCACCGACCTGCGGATCGTCGTCACCAGCCTGCGGATGAGCGCCGACCTGGAGCGCTCCGGCGACCTCGCCCAGCACGTCGCCAAGCTGGCCCGGCTGCGTTTCCCGGAGACGGCCGTACCGCGTGACCTGCACGCCACCATCCTGGAGATGGGGCAGCTGGCGCAGCGGCTGATGGCGAAGGCGGGCGAGGTCATCATCACCAAGGACGTCGATCTGGCGCTCCAGCTGGAGCAGGACGACGACGCGATGGACCGGCTGCACCGCGCGCTCTTCCAGCACCTGATGGACGACCGCTGGAAGCACGGCATCGAGACGGCCGTCGACGTGACGCTGCTGGGCCGCTACTACGAGCGGTTCGCCGACCACGCGGTCTCGGTGGCCAAGCGGGTCGTCTACCTGGTGACCGGTGAGCACGCCGACGAGATCGCGCCGCCGACGGCGGTCGAGGGCGCGTGACCCGGTGACGGCCCGGGGGCGGGCCGGACGGTGCGGCGGCGCCGTCCGGCCCGCCCCCGGGCCCCGGTGGTGTGCGCCGGGGCCGTGTGCCTCCACGCGCCGTTGACGCGCCGCTGTGCGCGGGACTGGAATGGCGGCAGGTGATCCAGAGGAGGCAGTCATGGCACGCAGCACGGAGAACCACGACACGACGTCCCGCACCGAACAGGTCCCCGGCGAACGGCCCCGCCTGCCGCTGCTCGGCGCATGCGGCTGCGGCGCCGGATGCAGCTGCGGCTGCCAGGGCGGCGCGCCCTGCCAGTGCGGCGGCTCCTGCGGCTGACATCCGGGCGGCCGCCCTTCCGCGCACGACGGCCCCGCACACCTTCGGGTGGGCGGGGCTTTGTGGTGTGCGGGGCGCGGCAGGGCGGAGACAGGATGCGCCGACTCCCAAGAGTCTCTCCATGAGTTCGCGGCTGCGCTCACCACGAACTCATGGAGATAAATATACGATTACGAGGACCGCTCGGCAAAGATCAACGATGCACCTCGAAGTTTCTCACTTCCAGAACGCTTCCAGAATTCAATGATCTCAACGTTTCGACGCTTCCGCTCTCCGGTGTATTGAGAGATGTCCAGCATGTACGCCTCGTAAATACGCCCTGGCCGGTGACGCACTGTGACCCGTGAATTGATGGAGTGAATCAGGCGCAAGTCGACCAACTCCTTCACGCGCTCGTGCGATCCGGCACTCAGATCTTTTTCCACAAGGAAACAGTTTTTCTTCCTGGTGGCCAGGCAGAAAGTTTTAATGCGTTCGAGCTCTTCCTCCAGCTCCCTCTGCCCATCAAGAACATCACGATTAAACTCATCCCTCTTCGAACTCTCGTGCTCCCCCGCGGCTTGATTTACAGACTCCACTCCAATATTCCTCGAGCTTTGATCAGCCGCAACAGCTACAGACTTTCGCAGAATTGACAGAAAGTCGCGCGCAACGCCACCACTCGCCAAAACCAATCGATCGCGCGCACCTTCGTTTATGAGATCACGAATATCAACATTACTTCGCGATGCGACATTTTCCGTGACTTGCATCAGGAATCTTTTAGCAGTCTTATACTTCTCTAGCGTTAGGTCGAGGTCAATCTCTTCGACATCATCTCCCAGCTTAATCCCAAGGGGGGGATCACCATTTTTGTACCAAGAAGAACGATGTCGGATCGTACCGACCTTGAGCCACAACCCAGTCCCCTTGAAAAGTCGATGAAAGTAATCCAGAACCTCGGGCTGACTCGTGCGTTTAATGTAGTACATGTCATCGAGGAGGATGAAGCCGTTCCCACCAGACATCTCCACTACACCCCGCAGAGTCTTCTGGTATGCGATTACACGTCGATGAAGGGCATCGATCTTTGAGCGTCTAGCGGTTTCATGGACTTCGTCCGTGGAAAGAGCGCGAGCCGTCCGCGACCGCGAATTATTCATTTTAAGCGCACTTACCTGGCCGCCCACATCCACCTTTCCCCCTTCTTCTTGCTGACTCTCATCCTTCCTTAGCGTCTGAATTTCAGCGTCATCATAGGCATAAAGAAGGTCGTTCAGTTCCTTAATATGATTACTGATCTCCCGCGAAAGCGCGGCAGCGACGGGCTTCTTCAGCGGGCCCCGCTTAGGCTTAACGCGGCTCCAAAAAGAAGTTTTGTTTGCCGGGGCGACGGCACCACCATTCAACCAACCTTCAATATTTTCAAAGGTTTCGATCAGTACACTGACGAGCACATCCGGATATGCGTGCCCCTTAAACTTCTCCATATCGATATACGCATTCGGGCGCCTGTTGGCCATCATTTCGCTTCGCGCCTTCTGGAGCAAACTGGTTTTCCCTGAACCACGGCGCCCAAAGATTAGATGATTACGATTGGAAAGGGCGCGAGCAAGCGTGCCAGAAGCTGGCTCAATAAATTCGTTGGCAGCTGGTCCGGTCGACCTGGCAGCTTCCTCAAGGGCAACCGTGAACCGGTCAATTTCGGGACCCGAGACCCTAACTCCGTAACCTGCCATTTACCCCTCCACGAGAAGACAGACAAACCGTCCTACACACGGCCAGCAGTACTGTCGGGCAAAGATACCCTCAGTCGTCAAGCCTTTGACTAACAGAGAAATGATCTTGGCTGAAACAAATTCAGTAAGCCGGTTGCGGAGTGGGGTCCACGCGACGCATTTCCCGTTACTTTCCGGTCAACCTAGCCAAGAAGGGAGGGAACGCATATGCAGCGACAAGCTCTTGACCTGGCGAAAAGCCAGGGAGGGAAACAATTCACATACACCGGCACCGAACGCACAAGCACGCAAGCCCCCTGCTGAAGGGAAGCGCGTATTGTCTCATTTTGGCCGCTGCAAAGCCGTTGCGGGACACTCCGATGGCGTCGTCACCGCCCGGCTCCAAGCTGTCAAAGTGCCGCCAGTGGCAGAGCCGTGGGTCAAAACCGGGAAACTTCGGGGCGATGGGCTCACAAGGGCCCCGCAAGACGCCTCACGCCCCTCACCATCGGGTCCGCGGGTGAGGGGCGTGAGGGATGCGGGGATTACTTCTTCTTCCCCTGGTTCTTCACCGCTTCGATGGCGGCCTTGGCGGCCTCCGGGTCGAGGTAGGTGCCGCCGGGGGTGACGGGCTTGAAGTCGGCGTCCAGCTCGTAGGAGAGGGGGATGCCGGTGGGGATGTTGAGGCTGGCGATGTCGGCGTCGGAGATGCCGTCGAGGTGCTTGACCAGGGCGCGGAGGCTGTTGCCGTGGGCCGCGACCAGGACCGTCCTCCCGGTGAGCAGGTCGGGCACGATGCCGTCGAACCAGTAGGGGAGCATCCGGACGACGACGTCCTTGAGGCACTCGGTCTGCGGGCGCAGCTCCGGCGGCAGCGAGGCGTAGCGCGCGTCGTCGAACTGGGAGTACTCGGCGTCGCGGGCGAGGGCCGGCGGCGGGGTGTCGTACGAGCGGCGCCACTTCATGAACTGCTCCTCGCCGAACTCGGCGAGGGTCTGCGCCTTGTCCTTGCCCTGGAGGGCGCCGTAGTGGCGCTCGTTCAGGCGCCAGCTGCGGTGGACGGGGATCCAGTGGCGGTCGGCTGCCTCCAGGGCCAGCTGCGCGGTGCGGATGGCGCGCTTCTGGAGGGAGGTGTGCACGACGTCGGGGAGCAGACCGGCGTCCTTCAGCAGCTCTCCGCCGCGGACCGCCTCCTTCTCGCCCTTCTCGTTGAGGTTGACGTCCACCCAGCCGGTGAACAGGTTCTTCGCGTTCCACTCGCTCTCGCCGTGGCGGAGGAGGATCAGCTTGTACGGTGCGTCGGCCATGTTTCCGAGCCTAATCGACGCCCGGCCGGGGAACGCCTTGAGGCCGGGCCGCGCGGGTGCCGGGGCGAAGTCGCAGGTGGGCGGCGTGCGGCGGGCGGGGTGGCCGCCGGGTGCGGGGCGGACGGCGGGCGGACGGCCGGTGTCCGGCCGTCCGGCTCCGCCCGGCCCCGGGACGCTTGACGTTTCCCGTCAATTCGATGGCCGCGGGGCCGGTGCGCTCAGTAGTTTTCCGGTACGGGGCGACGCCGGAAGAGGCCGCTCCGGTCGGGTGCCGTGCGCGGCGCCGTCACTCGCTCACCATCGGGGGAAGCACCATGCCCGCACCGGCGCGGCTCGTCCGGGCCCTGCCCGCCAGTTTTTCCGGTCTGCCCGCGCAGTTCTGGTGGCTGTGGACCAGCACGCTGGTCAACCGGCTCGGCGGATTCGTCTCGACCTTTCTCGCCCTCTATCTCACCGCCGGGCGCGGCTACTCCGCTTCGTACGCGGGGCTGGTCGGCGCCTTGTACGGGCTCGGCGGGGTGGTGGGGTCGCTCGGCTCCGGGGTGCTGACCGACCGGCTGGGGCGGCGGCCGACGATGCTGCTGGCGCAGGTGGTGACCGCCGCGTCGGTCGCGACGCTCGGGTTCATGACGCATCCGGTGGCCATCGCGGTGGTGGCGAGCGCGGTCGGCGCCGCCTCCAGCGCCTCGCGGCCCGCGGTCCAGGCGATGATGGCGGACATCGTCGCGCCCGAGGACCGCGCCCGCGCCTTCGCGCTCAACTACTGGGCGATCAACATCGGCTTCGCCGTCTCCTCGGCGGCGGCCGGGCTGATCGCCGAGCACGGCTATCTGGCGCTCTTCCTCGGCGAGTCGGCGCTGGTGCTGACCTGCGCGCTGGTGGTCTTCCGCAAGCTGCCGGAGTCCCGCCCGCAGGCGCCGGGGCCGGGCGGGACGGCGCCGGAGGAGGCTTCGGTGTCGATGCTGACGGTGGTGCGCGACGGCCGCTTCATGACGGTCGTCGGGCTGAACCTCCTGCTCGCGCTCGTCTTCCAGCAGGCGTACGTGTCGCTGCCGGTGTCGATGGGTCTGGACGGGTTCGGCAGCACCGACTTCGGGCTGGTCATCGCGGTCAACGGGGTGCTGATCGTGCTGCTCCAGATACCGGCCACCCGGTTCATCGAACACCG
This sequence comes from Streptomyces sp. NPDC027185, assembly GCF_055567035.1. Taxonomy (NCBI): domain Bacteria; kingdom Bacillati; phylum Actinomycetota; class Actinomycetes; order Kitasatosporales; family Streptomycetaceae; genus Streptomyces; species Streptomyces sp. NPDC027185. The sequence continues at coordinate 1,122,189 of NZ_JBVHRF010000002.1, forward strand.
CAGCCCCGCCGCGCTGCTGATCGGCTCCGCGCTGCTGGCCGGGTACGGCTTCGGGCTGACCGCGGTCGGCGGTTCGGTCGCGGTGTACGCGGTGACGGTCGCGGTCTGGACGCTCGGCGAGATCGTCAACGCCCCTACGCAGATGGGGCTGGTGGTCCAGCTCTCCCCCACCCACGGCCGCGGTCGCTACCAGGGCATGTACTCCCTGTCGTGGTCGGTCGCCTCGCTGGCGGCGCCGCTGGCCGGTGGCACCGTCATCGACCGGTTCGGGCCGCAGGCACTGTGGGCGGGGTGCGCCGTCGTCGGCACCGGCGCGGCGGTCGGCTACGCGCTGCTGCTGCGCCGGGTGCCGTCCGTCGGCGGGTCACAGCCGCAGCGCCCGCTGGGCCCGGTGAAGGTTGGCCGGAAGGACCGCGCCCGGGTGCCCGTACAGCTCGGTGCGGGTGCGCAGCGGTCCGGTGAAGTCGGGGGTGTCGATCTGGCCGAAGGGACGGACGGTGCTCAGGGCGACGGTCGCACTGTACGGGGCGATGTCGTCCAGCCGTAGGCAGCCGGCGCGGTGGTTGGTGACGGTGACGTTCCAGTGGGTGAAGCGGGCGCCGTAGAGCGGTCCGGCGCTGCCGTCGCCGCCGTGCGCGCCGTCGTTGGTGACGGTGATCTCCGTACGGACGTTGGCGAACGGCAGTCCGCGGTGGGTGTCGAAGGTGCCCATCGCCATGTGGCCGCGTGACCAGACGTTGTAGCTGGACAGACCCTCGACGTTGATGCCGTGCAGTTGGGTGCCGGGCGGCGCCGGGACGGTGCGGCGGTCGAGGGTGAAGTCCTCGACGAGGTTGTCGTGCGAGCCCTCGCGGCAGCAGTACGGGTGGTGGCTGCCGCGCCCGGAGACGCGGGTGCGGCGCAGGGTGCACGCCTTGGCGGCGACGAGCAGGAAGCCGTTGTCGGCGTGGCGGACGTGGACGTCGTCGACCCAGCAGTCCCAGGCGCACTGGAGGGCGACGCCGTTGTACCCCTTGTCCCGCAGGTGCGGGGACTGCGGTGTCTCGGTCATCTCCAGGGTCAGGCCCTCGACCCCGGCGCCGGTGAGCGGCGTGATGTGGGTGGTCAGGCGCGGGTCGAAGGCGGGGCGGGCGTCGAGCGGCAGCGGGCGGTCGAGGGTGATCCGGCGGCGCCGGGGGTCGACGGCGGTGATCCGGCAGGGCCATTCGTAGGGCACGTACGAGGTGAGTTTGGTCTTGTCGTCCCAGGAGTAGGCGGCGGCGCCCGGGATGTCGCCGCTCATATGGCGCAGCAGGGTGTGGTCGGCGTCGTCGGAGAGCTGGAGGAGGACGCGGGCGCCGGGGCGCAGGGCGGTGGTGTCGGCGACGGTGAGGACCCGGTCGCCGCGGCGGGCGGGGCGGATGGTGGCGAGGGTGCGCCAGGCGTCGCGGCGGTTGCCGGTCCAGCCCTCGAACGGCCAGTCGCGGGCCTTGATCGCGTCGGTCAGGGAGGCCCAACGGGCCTGCGGGCAGAGCCAGATGAGGCCGCCCGCCCAGGACCAGCTGGACTTGTCGCCGCCGTAGCGGCTGCCGTACGGGCCGATCAGGTCGGTGAGGCTGCGGGTGGCGTGCAGGGTGGTGCGGCCGCTGCCCGCGCCGCGGAGCACGACGTCGTCGTGGCCGATGCGGATGATCCCGTCGATGCGGTACGTGCCCGGCGGGAGGTACACGGTGCCGCCGCCGCGCCGTCCGGCGTCCCGCAGCGCGCGGTTGAGGGCGGGGGCGGCGTCGGCGGAGCCGTCGGGGCGGGCGCCGTAGTCCCGGACGGCGTCGGCCACCACGGGGCGGCGGGGCGGTTCGGCGCCGCCGCGGTATCCGGCGCGTCCCACGTAGGGAATCTGCGGGTGGGTGAAGGGGGTGCGGGTGAACTCCCGCCAGAGGGCGGCGGGCCGGGCGCCCCCGGGTGCCGGGTCCGGCGCGGGCGGGAGCGGTGGCCGTCCGGTGGCCGGGCCGGGCGGGGGTGCGGCGGTCGCGGTGCCGGGTGGCAGGGCGGTCGCCGCCGCGACGCCGATCGCGCTGCCGAGCAGTCCTCGTCTCGTGGTCGCCATGCGCCCCGCCCTCCACGTATACGTATGTGACCGACGTTCATACTGCGGACGGCGTGAGGATGCCACGGGGCGGGGGCGGGCGGAAGGGGGCCGGACGGGAACGCCGTGGCATCCGGGCGCGGGGGCGCGCTGTCGGGGTGGCCGCGCATCCGATACGGGTGTCAGCGCCCTCGCGCCGGGGACGGCGGGTCCACGATGGTGAACGCGGGGTCGCGGTGGCCATCCGGCCCGGCAGCGGGCGGCGCACCCCGGACCGGGTCGCGCGCCCGGGACAGCGGGTACCGGTCCGATGGGCCCCTGGCCCCGCGGGGCCCGCGGGGTCCGGCCGGCGTGGACGAGGAGGGAGACGGTGCGGATGGATACGGCGGAGCGACGGATGGTGCGGCGGGCCGCGGCCGCCGCCGCGGTACTGACGGTCACCCTGATCATGGGGTTGACCTGGGGGAACGGCCCGACGCACGGACACCCCGGGCCCGCTTCGCCGACCCGTCCGGCGGTGCGGCCCACAGGGACGGCGGGACCGCCGGGAGACGCGGGGGCGCCGTACCCGCCCACGCCGTACGCCTCCTGACGGACGGCGGCGGTCCGGGGCCCGGCCGCCGCGGCGCCGCCCCTCCGCACGGGCGGCGTGGGCCCCGGCGGAACGGCAGACGGCAACCGGCGCGGAACGGGCCCCGGGCGGGGCGGCGACTCAGGGCGAGCCGACGATTCAGGGCGGGGCGGGCGCCCACGGCGCCCCGGCGAACCTCGTGGTGAGGCGGCGCACGGCTCCCGCCGGGCCTCAGTCCTCCGGCGCTCCCCCGCGCGTGAGGTGCGCGAACGCGTCGAGGTTCCGGGTGGATTCGCCGCGGGCGGTGCGCCAGGCGTACTCCTTGCGGATCGCGGTGGCGAAGCCCATCTCCAGCAGGGTGTTGAAACTGCCGTCGGCGTTCTCCAGGACGGTGCCGAGGATGCGGTCCAGCTCGTCCTCGGTGACGGCGGTGAGCGGGAACTTGCCGACGAGGTAGATGTCGCCGAGCCCGTCGAGGGCGTAACTCATGCCGTAGAGGCGGGTGTTGCGCTCCAGGAGCCAGCGGTGGACGGCTTCGTGGTTCTCGTCGGGGCGGCGGACGACGAAGGCGTTGACGGAGAGGGAGTGGCGGCCGACGACGAGGGAGCAGGTGGTGGAGAGCTTGCGGGTGCCGGGGAGGGTGACGACGTAGCGGCCGGGGGCGGGGGACTCCCACGTCAGCCCGGCGTCGCCGAGCGTGCGCTCGATCACCGCGACGGCACTCGCTCCGGCGTCCCGCCCGTCCCTCACCTCAGCCACCTCGTCAGCCATGGGGTGATCGTAGGTGACGGCGCCGCTCCTGGAGCGCGGCGGTGTAGACGTCGCCGGTGGCGGCCGCGGCGGTGTCCCAGCCGAAGGAGCGGGCGTGCCGGGCGGCCGCGGCGCCCATCGTGGCGGGCAGCGCCGGGTCGGCGACGAAGCGGGCCAGCGCACGGGCGTAGTCCGCCGGGTCGTGGCCGGCGACGAGGTGGCCGGTGACGCCGTCGCGCACCGCCACCGGCAGTCCGCCGACCTCGGCGGCGATCACCGGGGTGCCGCACGCCTGCGCCTCGATGGCGACCAGTCCGAACGATTCGCTGTACGAGGGCATGACCAGCACGGACGCGGCGCGGTACCAGTCGGCGAGCTGCTGCTGGCCGACCGGCGGATGGAAGCGGACGACGTCGGTGATGCCGAGCAGCGCGGCGAGCTTCTGGAGCCCTTCGGGCTTGGCGAGACCGCTGCCGCTGGGACCGCCGACCACCGGGACGACGAGCCGGGAGCGTAGCTCAGGGCGCTGCTCCAGCAGGACGGCGACGGCGCGGAGCAGCACGTCGGGGGCCTTCAGCGGCTGTATCCGCCCGGCGAAGAGGGGGATCAGCGCGTCCTGCGGCAGACCGAGGCGGTCGCGGGCGGCGGCGCGGCTCGCGGCCACGGAGGCGCCGGCGGCGGAGCCGGTCAGCGTCACGGGGGTGGCGCCGGGGCCGGTGGGGCGGAAGCGGTCGAGGTTGACGCCGGGATGGACGACGGCGACCCGCCCGGGGTCGGCGTCGTAGTGCCGCACCAGCTCCTCCGCCTCGTCGGCCGTGTTGGCGATCAGGCGGTCGGCGGCGCGGACGATCTGGGTCTCGCCGATGACGCGGGCGGCGGGCTCGGGGGTGTCGCCCTCGGCGAGCGCGGCGTTCTTGACCTTGGCCATGGTGTGCATGGCGTGGACGAGGGGGACGCCCCAGCGCTCAGCGGCGAGCCAGCCGACGTGGCCGGAGAGCCAGTAGTGGGCGTGGACGAGGTCGTAGTGGCCGGGGCGGTGGCCGGCCCACGCCTGCATCACACCGTGGGTGAAGGCGCAGAGCTGGGCGGGCAGCTCCTCCTTGGCGAGCCCTTCGTACGGGCCGGCGTCGACGTGGCGGACGAGGACGCCGGGGGCCAGCTCCACGGCGGGCGGGAGGGTGGCGGTGGTGGCGCGGGTGAAGATCTCCACCTCGATGTTGATCGCGGCGAGCTTCTTGGCCAGCTCGACGATGTAGACGTTCATCCCGCCGGCGTCGCCGGTGCCGGGCTGGTGGAGCGGGGAGGTGTGGACGGAGAGCATCGCCACCCGGCGCGGACGGCGGACGGCGCCGGGCAGCCGCAGCCGCGACGGGCCCGGGTGCTGGCCGAGGGGACGACTGCGGAGCCGGGACACGTATGAGCTCACTGCGAGCTACCTCTCTTCCGTGGCGGGCTGCGCGCCTCCGACCTGGTGCAACAACGCGGGTCCGGTATCCATTTCCCCCGGCCCGCCCGACTTCTCTCCGTTATCCAACCGTGACCGTACGGGGCGGAGCGCCGACTGGACGTGACGGACGGAGCGGCGGAACGACCGGGGATTCTACGGAACGGATCCGGCCGCCACGGGACCGGACCGCCCCCCTCCGGGCGCCGCTTAGGCTCGTCGTATGTCCCGCCGCTCCGCCGTCCCCGCGTCCGTCCGTCCCGTCGGGAACGCCACCCGGGGGACGACCAACCCGAACCGGCTGCGCCGGATGGACCGCTGGATCGCCGCCGAGCACGGGGCGGCGCTGCGGCGCAGCCCGGACCCGGTCGCCGTCGATCTCGGGTACGGCGCGGCGCCCTGGACGGCGCTGGAGCTGCTGACCCGGCTGCGGACCGCCCGGCCGGACGCGCGGGTGGTCGGGGTGGAGATCGATCCGGAGCGGGTGGCGGCGGCCCGGCCGTTCGAGCGGCCCGGTCTGGAGTTCCGGCACGGAGGTTTCGAGGTGCCGCTGCCGGGCGCCCCGGGACGCGCCCCGGCGTTGATCCGGGCGGCGAACGTCCTGCGGCAGTACGACGAGGACGAGGTCGCCGCGGTCTGGCGGCGGCTCTGCGCGCGGCTGGCGCCGGACGGGCTGCTGGTCGAGGGCACCTGCGACGAGATCGGACGGCGCCACGTCTGGGTGGCGCTGGGCCCCGAGGGGCCGCGCACGGTGACCTTCGCGGCCCGGCTCGCCTCCCTGGACACCCCGTCCGACCTGGCCGAACGGCTGCCGAAGGCGTTGATCCACCGCAATGTGCCGGGCGAGCCGGTACACGCCTTCCTCCGCGACTTCGACCGTGCCTGGGCCGCCGCCGCGCCGCTCGGCGCCCTCGGTGCCCGGCAGCGCTGGCTGGCCGCCACCCGCGCCCTGGCCACCGACTGGCCCCTGACCGGCGACCCGCGCCGCCGCCGTCAGGGCGAGGTCACGGTGTGCTGGGAGGCCGTGGCGCCCCGGGGGTGAAGGACGACCGGGCCGGGGCGCGTCACGCCGCCGGGACCCGCTCCCCCGAAGGCGCGCCCGACGCACCCCCGCGTCCCGGTTCCGCCGTCGCCGCCACCCTGCGGGCCAGGTCGCGCAGCCGGGACTCCGTCGGGGAGCCGGGCGGGGCGCTGTAGGTGACGAGGGTCTGGTCGTCCTCCTCGGAGAGCCGCAGGCTTTCGAAGGTGAGGTCCAGGGGGCCGGCCCAGGGGTGGGCGATGCGTTTCACGCCGTACCGGCATTCGCTGACCGCCTGCGCCTCCCACGCCGTACGGAACTCCGGGCTGCGGTCGAGGAGTTCGGCGACGACCGCGCCGATCCTCGGATCGCCCGGGTACCGGCCGCTCTCCGCGCGCAGGGTGCCGACGACCTGCTCGGCGACGCGGTCCCAGTCCGGGTGGAGGGCGCGGGCCGCCGGGTCGAGGAAGACCAGCAGGGCGGAGTTGCGCCGCTCGGGGGCGACGGCGCCGAGGTCGAAGACGATCCGGCCGCCCAGCGTGTTCCAGGCGAGGACGTCGAGGCCCCGGCCGATGACCATGGCCGGAACGGCCCCGTCCATCGCATGCAGCAGCTGCCGCACCTCGGGCCGTACGGTTCCGGCGGCCGGTCCCTGGGTGCCGGGGGCGCGGCGGCCGCGGGCGGCGAGGTTGCGCAGGTACGCCGTCTCCCCGCCGGTCAGCCGGAGCGCCGCGGCGAGGGCGTCGAGGACGGCGTCGGAGATCGCGGGGGCGCGGCCCTGCTCGATGCGGGTGTAGTAGTCGACGCTGATCCCGGCGAGCTGGGCGACCTCCTCGCGGCGCAGCCCGCGCACCCGGCGGCGGTGCAGCCCGCCGGGCAGCCCGAGTGCGGCCGGATCGAGCGCCGCGCGGCGCGCCTTGAGGAACGGGCTGATCTCGGCTTCGGCAGACGGCATCCGTCCAGTATGCGACCCGGGCCCGCTCGGGTGGTTCTGCCGGACCCGGGTTGCGGCGGGTCTGGTGGGGCCGGTGCGGGGGCCGCAGGCTGGGGCCACCGCCCGCCGCCGGGACCCGCAGCACACCGGCGCGCGGCACCGTCCGCCGTGGCCACGGCACCCACACCGCACTCTCCGCAGGAGGAGCAGCAGATGAAGCGCAGGACACTCGGCGGCACCGGTATCTCCGTCAGCCGGTTCGCACTGGGCGCGATGATGCTCGGCCCGTTGGGCGGCACCACCCCCGAGGAGGGCGTACGGACCGTGCGCCGCGCCCTGGACGCGGGCATCAACTTCGTGGACACCGCGGACATGTACGCGGCGGGCGCGTCCGAGAAGATCGTCGGCAAGGCCATCGAGGGACGGCGCGACGAGGTCGTGCTGGCGACGAAGTTCTACCACCCCATGGGGGACGACCCCAACGAGCGCGGCGGCTCGCGGCGTTGGATCGTCCGGGCCGTCGAGGACAGCCTGCGGCGGCTGGGCACCGACCGCATCGACCTCTACCAGATGCACCGCCCCGACCCGGACACCGACCTGGACGAGACGCTCGGCGCGCTCTCGGACCTCGTGCGGGCCGGAAAGGTGCTGGCGGTGGGGAGTTCGACGTTCCCCGCCGAGCAGATCGTCGAGGCGCAGTGGGTGTCCGAGCGCCGCGGCCACGTCCGCTTCCGCACCGAGCAGCCGCCGTACTCGATCCTGGCGCGCGGCGTGGAGGCGGCGGTGCTGCCGACCGCGCAGCGGTACGGCATGGGCGTGCTGACCTGGGGTCCGCTGAGCGCCGGCTGGCTGTCCGGGCGGGATCTGTCGGTCAGCTCGCGGGCGTCGCTGGAGACGCAGAAGTTCGACCTGTCGCTGCCGGGGAACGCCCGCAAGGCGGAGGCGGTGGCGGAGCTGACGCAGCTGGCGGCGGACGCCGGGCTGACGCTGCCGCATCTGGCGACGGCGTTCGTCCTCGCCCACCCGGCGGTGACGTCCGTGATCATCGGCCCGCGCACCCTCGACCAGCTGAACGGCCTGCTGGAGGGCGCCGACGTGACGCTGAGCGCGGACCTCCTCGACCGGATCGACGCCATCGTCCCGCCGGGCTGCGACCTCAACCCCGCCGACAACTACTACGTACCGCCGGCGCTCTCGGACGCGTCACTGCGGCGGCGGTGAGGTCCCGCCCGGCGGCGCCGGGGCGGGCCTTTCGAATTCCCCGGCCGGAATTCGAACTCCTCTCACCCGACCGGCCCGCCGGCCAGGACCCGTCCGCCCGGGAGCGGAATTCCGCACTAGATTCGACCGGCGTCCGGATTCCGGGAATTGCCCGGGAAGAATTCCGGCCGCACCGTGAATTCCGCACCCGGGAGAGAACGTTGACCCTGCCGAAACGACCGCGCCCCGGCCGTCCGTCCACCGCCCCGCGCCCGGCGCCGGGGCCCCGTGCCTTCCGCCGTACCGTCCGCGCCGCCGCCCTCGTGGCGGTCGCCGTGCTGACCGCCGCCGTGCCCGGCACCGGCGTCGCGGCCACCCCGCCGGCGTCCGCCGCGCCGCTCGCCGACGGGGTCTACACCCTCGGGCAGCGCGGCCAGTTGGTGACGCAGCCGGACGGGGACGCCGCCGCGCACGCCACGCTGGTGCCGCCCGCGGAGCGCCCGGACACCCAGCGCTGGCGGGTGAGCTGCGACGACCGCGGCGGCTGTACGTTCCGCAACGTCCGCAGCGGCGCCTACCTCGGCCACCGCGACGCGCCGAGCGCCCACGCCCCGGTGGCGACGCAGCAGGCACCCGTGGCCTGGCGGCTCACCCCGGCCGGCGCCCCCGGCACCTACCGGCTGCTCGCCGCCGAGGACCCGCATTACGCCCTCGACCTCTCCCCGCTGCTCATTTATCCGCCCCGCCTGGACCTGAACACGGCGAACGGGAACAGCAGCCAGCGGTGGGAGATCCGCCCGGCACATTCCTGACACGGAAGACCGGCCACCGTGAATTCCCGAGCCGGGAACGGGACGCCGCGGGGGCCGGAAAGCGAGCGTTCCGGAAGGTGAAGGTTCCGGGAGCCGCCAAGTCGGCTGCACCGGGCCCCGGCGGACGGGCGGGCGCGTCCAGGACGGGCGGACGCGTCCAGGACGGGCCGCGTCCGCCCGCGGGTGTCCCTGAGCCTGCGCCCGCTCCTGGCCGTGCGGGGCGTCAGCCCACCGCGCCGGCGCCCCGCAGCGCCTCCAGCAGGGCGTCCACCAGGCCACGGTCCCGGTCCTGGGTCACCCGGGCGCGGGCCGCTTCCGGGGGCAGCCAGAGCAGCCGGTCGACCTCGCGGTTGGGGATGAAGCCGCCGCCGGTGGCCTCGGCGGCCCAGTAGCGGACCTCCTTGGGGCGGCCGTCGACGACGTAGTGGACGGTGGGCAGCCGGGGGCCGAGTACGCAGGTCATACCGGTCTCCTCGACCGTTTCGCGGACCGCCGCCGCCCGGAAGCTCTCCCCCCGCTTCAGCTTGCCCTTGGGGTGCGACCAGTCGCCGTACTTGGGCCGCCCGACGAGCGCGATCTCCAGCCCGCCCCCGGACCCGGCCGGGCGCCACAGCACACAGCCGGCGGCCCGGATCGGGCGCGCCCCCTCACCCGCCGGGCCGGGCACCGTCCCGCTCGCCGTCGTCATCTCGTCGCTCTCCCTGCCGGTCACGGGCCTCCTCGGACGTTCAGCTCCAGCGGCTCTCGGGCACGGGCCCGGGGAGCCACAGCCGGCTGAAGGCATGGCGGGCCGCGGCCACCTCGTGCCGCTGGTCGGCGTGGAGGACGCCGAGGGCGTACGCGGTGGCCGGGGCGATACGGGGCGTACGGGCGGCGGACGCCGCGGCGGACGCGGCCTCGGCGGCGTCGCGGTGGCGGCCGAGCACCCGGCCGGCCTCCGCCAGCCGCGGGTCGGCGCCGCCCGGTGCGGCGACCTCCTGGGCGTACCGGCTGAGCCGGACCAGTGTCCGCACCTGGTGCCAGGGGGCGTCCTGGAGGTGTTCGGCGGAGAGCGCGTCGGCCTGGTAGGCGTGGCCGGCGCGGGCCAGCGGCAGCGCGGTGACGGCCTCGGCGAGGCGGCGGTGGGCGTGCTCGGCGAGCGGGTGGAGCGCACCGGCGGCCGGGGCGGCGGACGCCGCGCGGGCCAGCGGCACCTCGGACGCCAGCAGCGCCACGGCGTCGGCGAGCGCGTGGAAACGGGCCGAGCCCAGCGCCTGGAGGGCGGCGGTGTGGGCGCGGCTGCGGGCCAGGGTCAGCTGCCGGTCGAGGAGGGCCGCGGCGCGGGCGGCGCCCGCCGACAGCAGCCCGTCGGTGTCCGGTCCGTCCGTGTCGGCCGCCGTCTCCGGGGCGGCGGCGCGGGCGCGGGTGGCCGCCGCGCCCCGGGCGGAGCGGTCGCCGCCGCGTCCGGTGGCGCGGCCTGCGGGCTGCGGCCGTCCGTCGCGCCCGGTGAGGCGCGCCAGGGCGGCCATCAGCCGCTCGCGGCGGTCGGCGCCGGCGTGTTCGCGGGCGAGGATGCCCGCCAGCCAGCCCAGTTCGGCGCGGAGTTGGTCGGCCCACGCCTCCTCGGTCAGCGGCCGGAAGGTGTAGAGGGCGGCGCTGATCCGGCGGGCGGCGCGGCGCAGTTCCCGGGCGGCCTCCTCGGCACCGTCGGCGTCCGGTCCGCTCTCGCGGTGGCGGCGCAGACTGCGCAGGAAGTCCGCGGACCGGTCGTGGAGGTAGCCGGCGAGGGCCTGCCCGGCGGTGGCGCCGTCCGGCAGCTCCGCCGCCCCGGGGCCGTCGCCGCAGGGGCCGGGGGCGTCCACGACGGCGGCGCGGGCGCCGCTCGACGGGCCGGATCCGTGTCCGCTGCCGATGCCGATGAGACCGCCCGGCCCCCCGGCCGTGAGGTCAGGTCGCTGGGCCACGCCGGCGCCTCCGCGCGTCAATGAGCATTTCCTGTACGTTGCGCAACGGCTTGCCGTCCGCGTCCACCGCGTTCCGGGTCCAGTCGCCGTCGGGGCCGAGGTGCCAGGACGAGGTGGTGTCCGAAGTCCCGGTCTCCAGCAGTCTGTTGAGGGCGGCGCGGTGCGCGGGGTCGGTGACCCGCACCAGCGCCTCGATCCGCCGGTCGAGATTACGGTGCATCATATCGGCGCTGCCCAGCCACACTTCGGGCTCGCCGCCGTTGCCGAAGGCGAAGACCCGGGAGTGTTCCAGGAAGCGGCCGAGGACGCTGCGGACCCGGATGTTCTCGCTCAGTCCGGGCACCCCGGGGCGCAGGGCGCAGATGCCACGCACCCAGACGTCGACGGGCACCCCGGCCCGTGACGCGCGGTAGAGCGCGTCGATGACGGCCTCGTCCACGATCGAGTTGACCTTGATACGGACGTAGGCGGGGCGTCCCGCGCGGTGGTGGGTGATCTCCTTGGTGATCCGCTGGACCAGTCCGTCGCGCAGCGAGCGCGGGGCGACCAGCAGACGGCGGTAGGTGCCGCGCCGGGAGTAGCCGCTGAGCCGGTTGAAGAGGTCGGAGAGGTCCGCGCCGACCTGCGGGTCGGCGGTGAGCAGGCCGAGGTCCTCGTAGAGCCGGGCGGTCTTGGGGTGGTAGTTGCCGGTGCCGACGTGGGCGTAGCGGCGGAGCGTCTCGCCTTCCTGGCGGACGACGAGCGACAGCTTGCAGTGCGTCTTGAGGCCGACGAGGCCGTAGACGACGTGGCAGCCGGCCTCCTCCAGCTTCCGCGCCCATTTGATGTTGGCCTGCTCGTCGAAGCGGGCCTTGATCTCGACGAGGACGAGGACCTGCTTGCCGGATTCGGCGGCGTCGATCAGCGCGTCGACTATCGGCGAGTCACCCGACGTGCGGTACAGCGTCTGCTTGATCGCCAGTACGTCCGGGTCGGCCGCCGCCTGCTCCAGGAACGCCTGCACAGAGGTGGAGAACGAGTCGTACGGGTGGTGCAGCAGGACGTCGCGGGCGCGGACGGCGGCGAAGATGTCGGGCGCGGACGCCGATTCGACCTCGGCGAGGTCGCGGTGGGTGCCGGCGACGAACTTGGGGTACTTCAGCTCGGGCCGGTCCAGCGCGCCGATGCCGAAGAGCCCGGTGAGGTCGAGCGGACCGGGCAGCGGGTAGACCTCGGCCTCGGAGATCTTCAGTTCCTGGACGAGCAGGTCGAGGACGGACGGGTCGATGGACTCCTCGACCTCCAGCCGCACCGGCGGTCCGAAGCGCCGCCGCATCAGCTCCTTCTCCAGCGCCTGGAGGAGGTTCTCCGCGTCGTCCTCCTCCACCTCCAGGTCCTCGTTGCGGGTGACCCGGAACATGTGGTGGGCGCGGACCTCCATCCCGGGGAACAGCTCCTCCAGGTGGGCGGCGATGACGTCCTCGATGGGCACGTACCGCTGCGGCGACGCCTCCAGGAAGCGGGAGAGCAGCGGCGGGACCTTGACCCGCGCGAAGTGGTCGTGGCCGCTGACCGGGTTCCGTACGACGACGGCGAGGTTGAGCGAGAGGCCGGAGATGTACGGGAAGGGGTGCGCGGGGTCGACGGCCAGCGGGGTGAGGACGGGGAAGATCTGCTGGCGGAAGAGGGTGAAGAGGCGGGCCTGTTCCTTCTCGGTCAGCTCCGGCCAGCGGATGAGATGGATCCCGGCGTCGGCGAGGGCGGGTGCGACGTCCTGCTGGTAGCAGGCGGCGTGCCGGGCCATGAGCTCGCGCGAGCGGGTCCAGATGAGGTCGAGGACCTCGCGGGGCTGGAGTCCGGAGGCGGAGCGGGTGGCGACGCCGGTGGCGATACGGCGCTTGAGCCCGGCGACGCGGACCATGAAGAACTCGTCGAGGTTGGACGCGAAGATCGCCAGGAAGTTGGCGCGCTCCAGCAGCGGTGTCGCCGGGTCCTCGGCCAGCTCCAGCACCCGTTCGTTGAACGCCAGCCAGCTGCGCTCCCGGTCGAGGAACCGTCCCTCGGGCAGCTCCTCACCGGCCGCCCCCGGGACGCCGCTCCCCTCGTACTCGTCCGGGTCGGAGTCGAGGTCGGGTGCCAGCTCCGGGACGGAGGGGCCGACCGCGTGCGGGCGGTGGGCGGCGATGGAGCCGACCGACGGCTGGGCCGCGGGGCCCCGGCCCGGCGACGCGACGGCGGGCCGCGGCCCGGCCGGCTCGCCGGTCGCGGTGGTGACCTGAGCGCTCGGCTGCTGCTTCATGACCTCATTCTTCCGCGCCTGGTGCGTTCCAGGCGCGTCGGCGAGGGACGCGGCGGAGCGCCGCGGTGGGGGAACGTTCGGCACAGCGGGCTGCATTCACCGAGGTTCGCAAGCGCGTCTGAATCACCGGTAACGCGAACGTGGCGACCAGGCAAGCGGGGGGCTACCGGGCCGGAACGGGGCGGGTGCGCCACAGCGGCGGCGCACGGGGCGCACGCGGGGCGGGAGCGGTCGTACGCGGGGTGCGGCGGGGCGCCCGCGACACGTCGGCGGCGACACGGCGCAAAAGGCTCCTGGCCGTCGACGGCCCGCTGAACAGGAGCGGCGCGGTAACGGTACGGCGCTTCCCTGAGCTTCACCTCCGGGGCGAGGGGGCGCGGTATCCGGCGGCGTTCGCGGTCCCCGAGTGGTCGCTCGCGGCGTTACGGGCGAGGAGGGGCCGACGGGGTCGATCGCCGGGGGTGCTGTCGGCTGCTGCTGTCGCGCCAGGGCAGGACACCGCTGTAGTGGAAGCTTGCGATCCTTTCGTCGTGCTGGGCGTTGAGCCGGCGGATCAGGAGGGCCCCACGGTGATCAGGCCCAGGATCGCGGCCAGGGTGACGGCGATCTCCACCGGCCTCACCTCTCTCGGGCGGAGGGCGGAGGCCCGGTCGGGTTCCCGGCCTGTGGAGGCGCGGTCCCTCCCTCGGTCTCCCATTCCTCTTCGCGCTCCCGTGACTCCGCCGCTTCGCCGGTCGCTCGTTCGTCCTCCATCAGCCTGCTCGCGGTGAGGAGACCTCCGGGGGAGGTCGAGGCGGACATCAGCCTGGCGGCCGCGGCCGGGGCGGTCTCCGGCGGGATGATCAGCAGGTCCAGACGGTGCGCGGTGTAGGAGAACACGAGGAGCTTGTGCGGGTCCTGCTCATCCGTGAACCACCCCACGTGCACCGTGTGCCCGGTGACGGGCACCTTGCGCGGGATCACGGGCCAGAAGGCCGGATTCACCGTGACGTGGGTGACTCGCCCCCAGGAACGGTCCAGCCTCGCCGCCAGTGCGGGGAGTTCGCGGAAGAGGTCACGCGAGCGAGGCCACCAGGCACCGTCCAGAAGCCCCGACGCCCTTCCCGGCGTCAAGGACAGGCGAGCGGGCGGCGAAGGGGCGCGGCCCTCGGTGCACGTACGGTCGATGGTGACAGCCATGATGCGAACCCTGCCCCGGGCCCGACGGCGGCGGCCCGGCATGGTGACTCGCCAGGAACGACACCCGCGTGGAGGCCGGTGTGCGAAGTGTTCCCGGTTTCTTCAGCCTACTCCGGCAGGTACCCAAAGGGCCCGCGCGACCAGGCAACCTTGCGGGAACGATCACCTCGCCCTGCGGGTGGTCCCACCCGACGCGGCACGGGCCGCAACGGCCAGAGCCGTACGGGCCGACGATGTCGCCCGGCCGAACAGATCCTCACCGGCACCGGCAACACTCCGCGGACCTGAGCGCCTGGGCAGCGCGGCGTACGGTCAGCCGAGGAAGGACAGCCGGACCTTCCGGTCGGGGGTGTCCCGGCCGGTGGTCACCAGAACTACGGACTGCGAGGTCCCCAGCTCCAGCTCACCGCCGACCACGGGCAGCGTGGCGTGGGGCGGAACCAGGGCCGGGAGCACGTGCTCCCGGCCGGGGCGCGCGCCACCGTGGCGGTCCTGCCGGTGGTCGTCCGCGCGAAGAACCTCACGGAGGGCCGCCAGCAGGTCGTTCTCACTGCCGGCCCCGGTCTCGATGACGGCCAGGCCGGACATCGCGTGCGGGGTGAAGACGTTCAGCAGTCCGTCTCTCCCGTGAGTGACCTCCCGGAGGAATGCGGAGCACGTGTTCGTCAGGTCGTGCATGGTCTCGGCGGAGTCGACCGTGACGTCGACAGTGCGGGTGGTGAAGGCGCCAGTCATGGTTCACCAGTACCCGCTGTACCGAGCAGCTCTGACGGCTGGACGGGTTGTTCCACCGGACTCCGGTCACCGAAGCCGCCGCACCGCCGGGCCCCCGGCAAGGACCGTCCGGTTCAGCCCTGCTCGCGGCGTACAGACCCGGGCGGGGCGGGGCGGGCGGAGCGGGCGCCGGGCCTGCTCGGGGCGGGCGGCAGATGCCGGAGGGGTGCGGGGCGAGCGCCGGGTGTCCGCCCCCGTGGCACAGCAACGGCGCCCGCCCCGCCCCGTGAGGGACGAGCCGGGCGCCGCCGCGCCACGGGGAACCGGCCGGAGGGGCCGGGCCCGCTCAGCCGAACTTCCGCCGCACCACCCGGTAGATCACCAGCGTCACCAGCGCCGCCAGGGCGAGGGCGATACCGGACTCCAGCCAGGCCATCGGCCAGTGGTGGGCGGCGGGGTGCTGGATGACGTAGGAGCCGTCGTCGACGTGGTGGGCGAGCAGGCACTTCTCCATGCCGGGGCCGGCGGAGCAGGTGCCCTGGGGGAGGCGTTCACCGCTGGTGGTCAGGCTGCCCTCGCCCAGGACCCAGGCGTTGTCGGGCACCGAGCCGCCGTGCGGGAAGTCGGTGATCACCGGCGGCAGCAGGTACGGGCGGACCAGCGTGAAGGCGACGAGCAGGGCGCCGGTCACCCCGAGGGTGACGACCATCGCCGCGACGGTCCGGCGGATCAGCAGACCGGTCAGCGCGCCGACCGCGAACGCCAGCAGGCTCTGGGCGACAGGCACCGGGCCGAGCGCCAGGAACCCGGAGTCGGAGTACCAGTAGGCACCGAGCGTCTCCTGGCCGCCGGTGCGCCACATCCACACGTAGCACGCGGCGAGCCCGGCGACGGCCACGGCGGTGCACACCGCCGGCAGCGCCAGCTTCGCGGTGACCCAGCGCAGCGGACCGACGGACTGGGTCAGCACCAGCTTGTGGGTGCCGTTCTCCAGCTCCCGGGAGAACAGCGGCGCACCGATGAAGAGGCCGATCAGGGCGGGCATCAGCATCAGCAGCACCTGTGCGAGCCGGAAGCCCTCGCCGTAGGACGACCGGAAGGTCTCCACGGCTTCCTGGACGTTCTGGCACCGCGGAGCGGTGGAGATCAGCGCGCAGCCCGCGATGTCGTGCTCGGCGAGGTAGCCGGCCATCGCGCCGCGCTGTACCGCCATGCCGATGCCGCCGGCCACCAGCAGGGCGAGCAGGCCGAGGACCATGCCCCGGTTCTGCCGCCACACCACCCACAGCAGACCGCCCCGGCGGCCCGTCCCGGCGGCGCGCCGCGCCACCCCGGCCGTCTGCGGCTCCGTCGCCGTGCTCATACCGTCACCCCTTCGTTTCCGTGTGGTTCCCGCCGCGCCGCGCGGTGGTCCGCGCCGCCGTCCCGCCGTCCGCGCGGAATGCCGGGCAGCAGCGGGCCCGCCGTCCGGGCCGCCGCCTCGCCGCCGTCCGCGTTGCGGGGCATCCCCGGTACGCCCGGCCGCTGCCAGAGCCGGGGGCCGACCGCCTCGGCACCGTACGCGGCCGTCGCGGGCGTCCCGGGTGAGCGCAGGTAGCCGAGGAGCAGTTCCTCCAGCGACGGTTCGGCGGCGTCCCACGGCCCGTCGAGCGGGCCGCACCGCCGGACCAGCGCGGTGTAGCGCCGTCCCGTCCACCGGACGTCGACGAGTTGGTGCGCGGCGAGGCCGTCCGGCAGCGCCCCGGGGCGGCCGGCGGTGCCGAGCAGCAGCCGGTGGGCGCCGATGACGTCGTCCACCTCGCCCGCCAGCCGGAGCCGTCCGCCGCCGAGGAAGAGCAGGTGGTCGCAGATCCCGTCCAGTTCGGCGAGGGCGTACGAGGAGAGCACGAGCGTGGTGCCGTACACCGCCGCCTGTTCCATCAGCTGGGCCGCGACCTCGTGCCGCTCCAGCGGGCCGAGTCCGGCGAACGGCTCGTCCAGCAGCAGCAGTTCGGGGTCCTTGGCCAGCGTCAGCGCCAGGGCGAGGCGGGCGTGGCGCGCCGGTGACAGCGCGCCGACCCGCGCCTGGAGCGGCACCCGGCCGGCCGCCAGGACGCGTTCGGCGCGCGCCGCATGCCAGGGCCCGTCGTGCCGGGCGCGGGCGCGGCGCAGCGTCTCGGCGACGGTGTGCCGGGACCGGGCGGCCCGCTCGCGGCCGAGGTAAGCGACGCGGGCGCGGCCGTCCGCCGTGCGGGGGCCGGCGCCGAAGACGCGGACGGTGCCCTCGGTGGGGCGCAGGTGTCCGGCGGCGAGGGCGAGGAGGGTGCCGGTGCCCGCGCCGGGCGGGCCGGCCAGGGCGCAGATACGTCCGGCGGGCAGCCGGAACGTGCAGTCCCGCAGCTCACCGTGGCGCCGGTGGCGCCTGCCGAGGCCGATGGCCTCCATCGCCGTACCCCTCGGAACGCCGCCGAGGGGGTCACTCACCGCCCGTCGCACCCGCACACCCCTCATTCCACTAATTAAGTAGTGGAAGAGTGGGGGAAAGGGGCTGCGCCTGTCAACCTGAGCCGTCTACGCTCCCCCCGATGCCGACCTCACCCGCGCACCCGCCGCTTCCCTTCACCCCGCCGGACCCGCTGCGCACCGCCCGCCTCGACCTCCGCCCGGTGACCACCGGCGACTTCGCCGCCATCCACGCCTATCAGCGCCTCCCCGAGGTCTGCCGGTACCTCTACTGGGGCCCGCTCGACGAAGCCGGCTCCCGCGCCTCCGTCGCCGCCAAGACCGCCCGTACGACGCTGCGCGCCGAGGGCGACGTCCTCCAACTCGCCGTCGTGGTCCGCGCCACCGGCACCCTCGTCGGCGACGTCACCTTCGTCTGGGAGAGCGCCGCCCACCGACAGGCGAGCATCGGCTACGTCTTCCACCCCGACCACCACGGCCACGGCTACGCCACCGAGGCGAGCCGCGCCCTTCTCGCCCTCGGCTTCGACCACCTACGACTCCACCGGATCCAGGCCGAGTTGGACGGTCGCAACACCGCCTCCGCCCGCCTCGGCATGCGCCGCGAGGCCCATCTCGTCGAGAACGAGTTCCTGGACGGGGAGTGGGTGGACGAGGTCGTCTACGCGATGCCGGCCCGCGAATGGCGGGCGCTGCGGGAGACGGACACGGGGGCTGCGGAGGGGAGTTGAGGGGCGGGCCGCCGGCGGCGGGGCCGTCCGCGCCCGCCCGGCGCGGCGGCTTGCCGCCACCGGTGCCCGCACCGAACGGCCCCGGCGGCGGCAGCCCCTCGGCCAACCCGCCGCGCCCCGCTCCTACCTGGGACGGACGGGCGCGGGGCGATTCTCTGGAAAACCTCAAGCCACTTGCCACACTCAGGGCACGAATGCCACGGTTGTTCGCATGGCAGCCATTGCGGGACCGAGCGGAAAACACAACGTCGTACCGGTCATCCGGGATGCGGACGTGGTGGCGTCCGCCTTGCGCCAGGCGCTGGCCGAGGCGTCGCCCGAGGAGCGCCCGGGTCTGGAGCGCGCCGCCGCGCTCGCGGAGGCCACCGCCGCGGCCACCGACGGCCAGATGCGTGCCCACTGGGTCCGCTCCCGGCTGGCGGCCGTCGGCTTCACCGGGGACCCCGGCTCGGTCGCGGCGGTCAAGGCGCTCCGCACGGCGGAGCCGAAGCTGAGCCTGGTGGCCGCGGTCCAACTGCAGAAGGAAGCCCTGAACCATCCGGAGTGACCCAGCCGCCCCCGGGCCGGCCGCGGCACGGCGCGGCCGGGCGACAGCGGCCACCTCGCGGCCGGGCGCCCGCCCCGAGCACCGCGGCCTTCGGCACGAGCACCACACCGACCGGCGCCCGCACCGGCCCGCCCGCGCGCCACGGCGCTCCCCGCGGGCCGCACTCCGGCCGCCGGCCCCGGTGTCAACCGGCCGCCGCCCCGCCCTCTTCCGCCCCGGGCCCCGCCGCCGGCTCCCCCGCCGCGTACCGCCGCACCCTCACGACCTGCCGTACTGCCGCGTGCCGCACCGCGTACGGAGACCTGTGCGGCAGGGCCCCGCCCCGCGGCCCGGCCGCCAACCCGCCACCGGCGCCCGGCACATGACCCCCGCCGGACGCCCCGCGCGCCCGTACCGCCCGCACCCGTACGGCGAGCGGACCCGGCTGTCGCGTCCGCTCCCCGGTGCCTTCTCGTACCGGCTCCGCCGTGCCCCGCGGGCGTCCTGGGTAACGGCCCTCTCGCCCCGGTGCGCGGGCCCCGGCGTATCCGCCCGCGCGGGCGGCGCACGGCCGGCCGCCCGTTTCCCGCTCCCCGCGGTGGCGTACGGAACGGGCGTCCGGCTACGTTTCCCGGAATGCGGCATCACCGTTGCCCTCCTGCGTCCCCGGTCCGTGGCTCGCGCCTCGCGGAAGTCGTCGCGTCAGGCGTCCCGTCAGCCCCGCAACAGCGCTGCGCGCAAGAGAATGGCGCCACTTGAACGGCAACGCTGCCCGCGTTGACCTGCCGTAACGTCGACCCGGAACCCTCAGAAGCAGAGGCCGCGGCATTGGAAGAGACGACACCGCCGGAGTATGTGAATCCCCTGGAACGCTTCGGACTCGATGTGCGACGCGTCCGGTTGAACCGCGGAATGACCCAGAAACAGTTGGGCACGGCCACCGGTTACTCGCACGCCTACGTCAGCATGGTGGAAGCCGGAAAAGTCATGTCGAGCATGAAGTTCGCCAAGGGCTGCGATCTGGCTTTCGGCGCCGACGGCCGCTTCGAGTCCATGCTGGCCCGGATCGACGAGGGCAATCACCCGTCGTGGTTCGTGCCGTATCTGAATCTGGAACGGGAGGCGTCGCAGATCCTGATGTACGCGACGCACCTCGTCCCCGGCATGGTACAGACGGCGGATTACGCGCGGGCGGCCCTCCGCGCCGCCCATCCGCAGGCGACACCGGAAGGTATCGAGGACAAAGTCGCGGCCCGGCTACGGCGGCGTGCGGCACTGGAGCGGGAGAATCCGCCGTTCCTCTGGGTCATCCTGCACGAGACGGCTCTGCATACCGCCGTCGGCGGCCCCGAGGTCATGGCCGGTCAGCTCGGATATCTGCGGTCCCTGGCCGGATCGTCGTATGTCAGGCTCCAGGTGATGCCGTTCTCGGCGGGTGTTCCCGGCACCTCCGCGATGCCTTTCGTCGTGCTGTGTTTCCCCGACGCCCCGACGGTGCTCTACACCGAAACCCGGGTCGGCGGGCGGGTCCACGATTCCGTGACGACGGTCGAATCCGCCCTGGACGACTACGACTTGATCAGGACGCACGCGTTGTCCCCGGAACATTCCCTGGAGCTGATCCGGAAAATGCGGCAGGGGTACCGCGCGTAGGCCCCGGCGCCGATCCCACCGCGGCGGACGGGAGACGCGTCCTGCCGGGTGAGATCGATTCCGGTACGCGCCGCCGGTGCGGCGGCGTGCTACTCGATCGACCCCCGCCCGGCGACGACGAAGACCCTCTCGTTGGGCTTCCGGGACTCCCACTTGGTGACGCGGGCCTGCACGAGCTGGACGCGCCGGACGGTCCGGCCCGCGGAGTCCTCCTCGTTGATGGTGAGGGCACTCCCTCCATGGCCGTCGTGCAGCGAACGGTTGACCCACTCGGTGAACGCGGCGCTCGTCTTCACACCGCGGACGATGGTGACCTTCGCCCCGTTCTTGTCGATGTGGAGATCGCTGATGCCTTTCACCGCCTCCAACATGACGCCGTCGAGTTGGAGTTTGAAGTGGTGGGCGGCGAGAGTTTCGTTCTCCGTCATATGCTTTCCATCCTCTTTCGCGTGGTGGATGTACTCATGGACCGGGCTGGGAATTCCGGTCGGTCGCGCGAGGAACAAGAACGTCCATTCGACCGGCTCGGCCGGCGCCCCCGCTCCCGTACCTACCTCAACTGCCCGAGCAAACGACAGGCGCCATGGTGCACCGGCTCCCGCCGAGTTCACCAGCCCCCTGCCAGGCAGCACCGGGTACACATTCCCCCGGCCCTTTCGGGCAGCACCTGAATGATTTCGGACAACGCCGAGCCCTTTCGGACAGGGCCCTTTCAGATCGCATCGCCCGGTACGGCGTTTCCCCTTCCCCGGGATTCACCCTCCGCGAGTCCGGGCGGTCGCGAAGGCGGGAAGACGGTCAGGCGTGAAAGGGGGAAGCGGCAGTGGAGGTCTGTTTCCCCGGCGCCGTACGCCGGGGAAACAGACCTTCTTCCTCGCCACCGTGGAGCGGACCCCGCCGCGCGGGGCCGGTCAGCGGTAGTAGACCGCCATGATCGGGTCACTGTCGTCGCACCAGACCTCGTGGTAGCCGTTCGCCTGGGCGCCGGGCAGTTCCTTCGCCTCGCATTCCGCCTTCGAGGGGTAGCGCTCGGCGCCGGCGGGGATCCAGCCGTCGCCGGGCGGCGGGGCGGCGAAAGCGGTGGCGGCGGAGAGCGGAATGGAAACCGCCGCGGCACCGACGGCGAGGCCGATACCGATACGGGAACGCCAGGACTTCATTTTTCCTCCATGGGACAGGGCTGAATTCAGCGCCGTTCCGTACACATACGGTGCGCCAACCCCTGCCACTGACAAGGGCGTTGGCTCTGCGTCTTTTCATGGAAGGAGATGCGTTCCCCGCGACGGGAGTTGGCCGCGAACCGCCGAATTATCGGGTCTGCCCTTCCGCGTACGGAAGCCCGGCCCGTACGGGCAACTCCCGGGCGCGGCCACGTAATGCGCGGGCAAAGCGACAGGTCACCGGAGGGGGAGGGGGGCGCCCGGCGGAGGGGGCGCGGAAGAGCACGGACCGCGCAGGGGCAGGGCGCACGGATCGCCGCGACGGCACGGGCCGGCCCGCCGTACCCCGGTCCGCCCCACCTATGTTTGCACTGCTCACACTCTTGACCTAATGTGTACAGCGCGAACATTCTGAGCGAGGACGAGGAGACCCCGATGGCGGACGACCTGTTCACACCGTTGCGGCTGGCATCGGGCGCGGAACTGCCCAACCGGATCGCGAAGGCGGCGATGGAGGAGAACCTCGCCGGGCCGGGCCAGCTGCCCGACGAGCAGCTGTTCACCCTCTACCGCGCCTGGTCCGAGGGCGGCAGCGGCCTGCTGATCACCGGCAACGTCATGGTCCACGCCGAAGCGCTCACCGGTCCCGCCGGTGTCGTCCTCGACGCCGCAGCGCCGCTGGAGCCCTTCACCCGGTGGGCGCGGGCGGCCAGGTCCGGCGGCGCGAAGGTGTGGATGCAGATCAACCACCCGGGCCGCCAGGTCCCCTCCGGGATGCCCGGTGTGGTGTGGGGCCCCTCCGACCTCGGCGTGGACCTCGGCCGGCACAGCGGCCGTTTCGGCCGCCCCTCCGCCATGACCGCCGAGCAGATCACGGCGACCGTCGAACGGTTCGCCGTCACCGCCCGCCGCGCCGCCGAGGCCGGATTCGACGGGGTGGAGATCCACGCCGCCCACGGCTATCTGCTCTCCCAGTTCCTCTCCCCGCTGGTCAACACCCGTACCGACGCGTGGGGCGGCGACCCGGCCCGCCGCGCCCGGCTGCTCCTGGACGTGGTGCGCGCCGTCCGCGCCGCCGTCCCGGCGTCCTTCGCCGTCGCGGTCAAGCTCAACTCCGCGGACTTCCAGCGCGGCGGATTCGACGCCGACGACGCCCGCGAGGTGATCGCCCTGCTCGCGCCCCTCGGCGTCGACCTGGTCGAACTCTCCGGCGGCAGCTACGAGAGCCCGGCGATGACCGGCCGCGCCGCCGACGACCGCACCCGCGCCCGGGAGGCGTACTTCCTCGACCTCGCCGCCGATCTGGTCCGCACCAGCCCGGTCCCGCTGATGCTGACCGGCGGCATCACCCGGCGCGCCACCGCCGAGCGGGTCCTCGCGGGCGGCGTCGCGGTCGCCGGGATGGGCACCGCCCTCTCCGTCACCCCCGATCTGCCCCGCCGCTGGGCCGACGGCGCCGAGGCGGAGCGCGCGCTGGCCCCGGTGACCTGGTCCGACAAGGCGCTCGCCTCGGCCGCGAGCATGGCGCAGGTCCGCCACCAGCTGCGCCGGCTGGCCCGTGGCCGCGCCGTCACCCCGGGCACCCGTCCCGCCGTCGCGCTCCTGGCCGAGCAGTGCCGGGAGCGCACGGCCCGGCGCCGCTACCGCGCCTGGCTGGACGCCCGGCAGCCGGCGGCGTAGTCCGGGCCGGGGCGGACCGTCCCCGCCGCCGTCCGCGGGCGGGCCGTCCGGCCCCCGTACGGGACGGGTGCCGGGCCGTACGGCCGCACGCCGAGGGCCCCGCGGCCGGCCGTACGGTCGCGGGGCCCTCGGGCAGAAGGGGCCGGGCTCAGGTCTCCGAGCGGTACATCAGGTCCGTCTCGTGGGTGACGAAGCCCAGGCGTTCGTACACCGTGACGGCGGCCGTGTTGTCCGCGTCGACGTAGAGCATCGCGGTCGGCAGGCCCTCGGCGGCCAGGTGGCGCAGGCCGATGGTGGTGAGGGCCTTGCCGAGGCCGCCGCCCTGGGCGCCGGGGCGGACGCCGACGACGTAGACCTCGCCGAGGCCCTCGTCGGCGTGCACCTTCGTCCAGTGGAAGCCGAGGAGGGTGCCCTCGCCTTCGGCGAGGAAGAAGCCCTTGGGGTCGAACCACGCCTCGGCCTTGCGGTCGTCGAGGTCGCGCTGGGTCAGCGCGCCCTGTTCGGGGTGGTGGGCGAAGGCGGCGGCGTTCACCTCCAGCCAGGCGGTGTCGTCCTGGCCGGGCTGGAAGGTGCGGACCTCCACGCCGTCGGGGAGCTGTGGTTCGGGCAGGTCGAGGCCGGTCAACGGGCGGCGCATCTGGCGCAGTTCGCGGAACTTCGTCAGCCCCAGGGTCTGTGCCAGGTGGCGGGCCGCGGCGTGGCCGCCGTGGGCCCAGACCCGCAGGCGGCGGCCGGACTGGGCGAGCAGTTCGCCGCCGAGCGCCCGGCCGTGGCCGCGGCCGCGGTGCGCGGGGTCGACGACCAGTTCGGCGGCGGGCGCCTCCACCGGGTCGGTGTCCTCCAGCTGGCCGTAGCCGACCAGTTCGGTGCCGTCCGCGGCCTCCTCGGACGGTACGGAGACCAGCAGGTGCCGGACCCCTTCCCGGGCCCCGCCGCGCAGCTGGAGCCGTCCCTGTTCGGACACGGCCGGCTGTCCGTCGGTCCGCGCGGCCCGCTCGATCAGCGCGAGCACCGCGGTGGCTTCCTCGGGTGTGAGCGCGTCGGCGATCCGGATACGGCGGCCGGTGGTGCCCATCTCCTGTGCAGCGTCAGTCATGCCCCGAAGCGTACGGCCCCGGGGCCCGGCCCGTACGGACTGCCGGGGGGCGGCCCCTACGGGCCCGCTCCCCTGGGGGCAAGGGCCCGCCGACGGGCCGCAGGGGACCCCGTACGGGACGCCGGGCCGCGCCGGGGCGGGGCCTTACGGGGCGACCCGTACGGGACCGGCCGGGCCCCGGTGCCGGACCCTTACGGGCCTGACCGGGCCTCGGAGCCGGGCCCTTACGGGCCGGCGGGCCGCGGGTGACGGGTCAGCCGAGGGTCATCAGCTGTTTGAGCGTCGCGGTGCCGGGGCGCGGCGGGGCGTAGCGGCGCGGGGCCGCCCCCGTCGGGTACAGGGCGTGGTGCGCGGCGCGGGACACCTGCTCGATGGTGTTGATGCCGTAGACCCAACCGTCGGTGGCCGGGCGGCCCTTGGGGACCCGGTTGTTCTCGGTGAGGACGACGAGACCGTAGTCGTACCCGGCGCCGGTGAAGGCGCCCAGGCTGTTGACCTTCCAGTCGCCGCGGTCGAACGAGTCCTTCGGGCCGGTCTGCGAGCGCTGCAGCCAGCCGTTCTTGACGCCGACCGTCGCTCCGGCGGGCGCTCCGGCGGGCGTCCCCCAGCGCTGCGCCTTCTCCACCGCGTGCATCAACCGGAGGGCGTACGCGCGCGAGGCGGCGGACAGCACGGCGTTGCTCCGGCCGGTGAACAGTTTCAGCAGCTTGACCTGGTCCGCCGCGGTGATCTGTGTCAGGCCCCAGTTACCGGTCCGGTCCAGGACGGTGTCCGTCATTCCGGCCGCGGTGAGGAAGCGCTGGATTTTGACGGGGTCGGGCCGCTTCGGATTGCGGAGGTTCGACAGCTGCCGCCACAGGGCCGTGGTCGAGGCGTTGTCGGAGTGCTCGATCATTTTCGCCGCGAGTTCCGCTTCCCGTGCGGTGAGCTTGCCCTTCCGGTCCAGCAGGAGGGCGCCCAGCACGATCGGTTTGACCGTGCTCGCGGAGTCGTACCTCTTGTGCGCACCGTAGGTGCAGGTGGTCGCGGTCCTGCGGTCGTAGAGCGCCAGCGAGGCCGCGCTCCGGCGGGCCTTCAGCCGCGCCGTCATGTCGTCGGCCAGGCGCTTCGCCAGACCGGGAGCGGCCGATACGCAGGAAACGGCCGGACCGGCGACCGCGCTCCGCGCCGTGCCGACGACGGGGAGCGTGGCCGCGTGCGCCGGCGCCGCCGCTGCGGCGGAAGCGGTCAGGGCTATGAGCCCGGCGGCCCATTTGCGGGCCGTGACCCAGCCCTTCCCCCCGGCCTCCGCTTCGGCCTTCTTTTCTTTTGTCACCCTCGATAACCCCTGGGTTTCTTCTCGCGTCATCTCTGTGTGCGCCGCGCCGGAACGACCCGGCCGGATACGTCCGGGAATTGCGGCGCGGGCCCGGTTCCGATTTCCGGAAACCGGCCCTGCGGACCTTACCCGGGCGATTTCAAGCGCTCCCCAAGAGAAGGAAAAGGGGCCGGGAAAGAGGAAAGAGGGAGCAGGGGACAAGGAGGGATAAATACCAGCGGCAGGGTGATGCCGGGAATTTCCTCGCGGGACGGAAGCCGCACGGGGCGGCCGGTCCGGCCGCCCCGTGGTGGGACCCCGGCGCGCGGGGCGGCCGGACCGGTCAGGCCGGGCGGTACGTCAGCAGCACGTTGCCGGAGCGAAAGGTGGTGGTCCGCCAGAGGGTGAGCGGAAGGCGGCGGCCGAGGGTGGCGTAGAGGGAGTGGCCCGCGCCCAGGATGACCGGGTTGACGAGGATGCGCAGTTCGTCGACGAGGCCGAGCGCGAGCAGGCTCGCGGTCAGCTTCACGCTGCCGAACAGCGCGATCTCCCTGCCCGGCTCCTGCTTGAGCGCGGTGACGGTCGCGGCGAGGTCGTCCCCGCGGACGAGGGTGGTGTTGTGCCACTCCGCCCGCTCCAGCGTGTCGGAGACCACGACCTTCCGGACCCCGTTCATGAACGTGACGATCTCCGGGTCGGGCCCGGTGGCATCCGGCCAGAACGCGGCCATGTGCGCGTAGCCGTCCCGGCCGAACAGCAGGGTGTCGATGGCGGTGTTGCTCTGGTTGGCGAACTCGAAGTACTCGGCGTCGATGTTCCCCCAGTCCAGTTCGCCGTCCGGGCCTTCGTAGTAGCCGTCGACGCTGGTCATCACGTAGGAGAAGAGTTTGCGCACGGAAGTCACGCTCCGATCCGGTCTGCGGGGCACGGGCCCGCCGGGCGCCGGGCGGCCCCGCACGGCGGCGGGACACGGGCGGGCGGGTGCGGGTCTCACCGAAGCCCAACCGCTCCCGGAAGGCAAGTGTTTCGCGCCACGCCGGGTCCGCACCGCGCATCGGCCGCGCCCCGCCGCACCGGGCCCGCGCGACGCCCCGGCCGTGCGTGAGGCCCCGGCCCGTACGGCCGCCGCGTACCGGCCGGGCCGTGCGCTCCCCGAGACGCCGGCCACGCACCGGCCGCCCCGCCGGAGCGCGCTCGCCAGGGCCTCGGCGCCACCCCGCCGTCATCTCCCCGTCCTCCCCCGTCCCCCTGCGGACCTGTTGCGCTACGCGCGTTGACCGTAGGCTGCGGTCCGCCCGGACGCGTCAGCGTGCCGGTGCCGCAGCCACCGCCCGGCCGCCCGCCTCCGCGCGGCGCCGCCGGCCGCCCGGTCCACGGAAGGGAACCCATGCAAGCGACACCCCAACGGCGCCGCCTCGCGCGCAGATTGACGGCCGGAGCGGCGGTACTCGCCGCCGCCACCGCGGTCACCGCGGCCTCCCTGCCGTCCGGCGCGGCGCCGGACACCGCCCGCGCACACACCGCCCAGGGCCGCACCGTCGATGTCCAGCTGCTCTCGTTCAACGACTTCCACGGCAACCTGGAGCCGCCGCAGGGCTCGTCCGGGACCGTCGAGGAGCTCCAGCCGGACGGCAGCAAGAAGGCCGTTCCGGCAGGCGGCGTCGAGTACCTCGCGCAGTCGCTGCGCACGGCCCGTAAGGGACACCCCTACTCCGTGACCGCGGCCGCCGGGGACATGGTCGGGGCCAGCCCGCTGCTCTCCGGGCTCTTCCACGACGAGCCGACCATCGAGGCGATGAACAAGCTCGGCCTCGACGTCACCTCCGTCGGCAACCACGAATTCGACGAAGGCCGCGCCGAGTTGACCCGCCTCCAGAAGGGCGGCTGCCACCCGAAGGACGGCTGCTTCGAGAAGGGCAAGACCTTCAAGGGCGCCGGCTTCCCCTACCTGACGGCGAACGTCACCGACGACAAGACCGGAAAGCCGCTGCTCAAGCCGTACACCGTGTGGAAGCACAAGGGCGTGAGGATCGGCTTCATCGGGGTGACCCTGAAGGGGACCCCCGACATCGTCAACGCGGACGGCGTCAAGGGGCTGACCTTCCACGACGAGGTCGCCACCATCGACAAGTACGCCAAGATCCTCGACAAGCAGGGCGTGAAGTCGGTCGTCGCCCTGATCCACGAGGGCGGGATGCCCGCCTCCACCTCGTACAACTACGACTGCGACAGCCCCGGGCCGGGCGACGGGATCTCCGGGCCGATCACCACGATCGCCAAGAAGGTGACCCCGAAGGTCGACGCGCTGGTCACCGGCCATACCCACCAGTCGTACGTCTGCACCCTCCCCGACCCCGCCGGGAACCCCCGTACGGTCACCTCCGCCGCGTCGTTCGGGAAGCTCTACACCGAGACCACGCTGACGTACGACCGCGCCACCGGCGACATCGTGCGCACCAACGTCCGGGCGCGGGGCGCCGCGGGGCGCGCCGCCAACCACGTCGTGGACCGCACGCAGCCCAAGGCGGCGGACATGACATCGCTGATCGCCCGCTGGAACAAGCTGGCCGCGCCGGTCGCGAACCGTCCCGTCGGGCACATCTCGGCCGATATCGCGGGCCGGGGCGCGCGAGAGCCGGAGTCACCGCTGGGTGATGTCGTCGCCGACGCGCAGCGGGAGGCGGCGAAGGCGCCGGACAAGGGCGGCGCGCAGCTCGCCCTGATGAACCCCGGGGGGATCCGTTCGGATCTGGCCTACGCGGCGTCCGGCAAGGAGGGCGACGGGGTCGTCACCTACGGGGAGGCGTTCACCGTCCAGCCGTTCACCAACATGATGCGGACCGTGGACCTGACCGGCGCCCAGCTGCTCACCGCGCTCCAGCAGCAGGTCAGCGGGGCCAACGAGGCGTCACCGAAGATCCTTCAGGTGTCGGACGGCTTCACCTACACCCTGGACCTGACGAAGAAGGGCGCCGACCGGATCGTCAAGGACTCGGTGAAGCTGGACGGCGCCCCGCTCGACCCGGCGAAGACCTACCGCGTCACGATGAACGAGTTCCTGGCCGGCGGCGGCGACGGCTTCCCCGCCCTCAAGGAAGGGAAGAACCCGCTGGTCGGCGGCTCCGACCTGGACTCCTTCACCGCCTACCTCACGGCCCACTCCTCGGCCGGCAAGCCGCTGACGCCGCCGAAGGCGGACCGGATCACCGTGGTGAAGTGACCCCGCGCGGGCGGCGGAGCAGGTGAGCGGCTGCCCCGCCTGACCATCTCCCGCGCCCTCCCCCGCCCCCGCGGGGCCCCGACGACGACCGTCCGCCCCGTAAGGGAAGGGTCAGCCGCCGTACGGGTTGCCCTGCGGGGGCGCGCCGTAAGGGCCGGGCGGCTGCTGCGGCGCCCCGTACGGGCCGGACTGCGGCCGGCCTCCCGCCTCGCCCGGGACCTGCGGCGACGCACCGTACGGGCCCGCCTGGGGCGGGCCGCCCGCCTGGCCCGGGGCCTGCGGGGCGCCCGGCTGCTGCGCTCCCGGTTGCCCCTGCGGGTACCCGTAAGGGCCGGACGGCGGGACCGGGGAGTGCTGCCCCGGCTGCCCTTGCGGGATCC
The DNA here is from genome assembly GCF_055567035.1 of Streptomyces sp. NPDC027185. Taxonomy (NCBI): domain Bacteria; kingdom Bacillati; phylum Actinomycetota; class Actinomycetes; order Kitasatosporales; family Streptomycetaceae; genus Streptomyces; species Streptomyces sp. NPDC027185. Next base: position 1,151,282 of record NZ_JBVHRF010000002.1, read on the forward strand.
CGTACGGGGCCGGCGGCTGCGGGGACTGCGGGGTGCCCTGCCCCTGCGGGGAGCCGTACGCACCGGGCTGAGGCACCGGACCGGGCTGCCCCTGGGGGCCCGGCGGGGGCGCCTGGAGAGGTCCGGCGGGCCCGGGGGCGTACCCCTGCGGGGCGCCGCCGGGGGTGCCGGGGCCACCGGCGTGGGGGAGGAACTCTTCCAGTTCGGCGCGCCACATCCGGTGGACGTTCAGCCGGACCGGTGCCGGTGCCCCGGGGAGGGCGAGGCGCACCACGCTCCACAGCGGACGCAACCGGGCTTCGGTGACCAGCCCTTGGGCCTGCTCGCGGGGGATCGCGTAGGCGATGTCCGTCGGGCGCTGGGCGACGCCCGCCTGGTGGTGCAGGACCACCGCGCGGTCGGTGAGCGTCACGAAGTAGTAGGTGGCCACCAGGTGTCCCAGCAGCCCGGCGGTCAGCCAGGGCACCGGGCCGGTGATCGCCTGGAACGTCACCAGCGCCCGGTCACCGGGCGCCGCCCGGCAGACGGCCTCGGCCACCTGCTGTTTCATCGTGGATTTGAGCATGGCCATACGGCGCGACCCCCTGTTTCGTGACGGCGGAGCGGGTCGGCGCGGCAGGCGGTGCGGCACGGAAACCCGCGAGCCCTCATGTTCCCCCACTCCGCGCCCGGGATGCCCCGGCGGCGGACGAAGCGCGGCCCGCACGGGGACGACCGGACGTACCCGGCGCCGGACCTCCGGGCAGCCCGGCGCCCGCCGCCCGCCCCGCCGGACACCGGCGGCCTGCCCCGTCGCCCGTCCGCCCGCCCCGGCCTCTCATCCCGCGCGAGCGGCCCGCCGCACCCGCTTCCCCCCACCCCCCGCGTACAAGCGTGGCGTTGCGCACTTACAGCCGGGTGGAGTTGCTAACGGGGGACCCGCTCATGGTCAGATGTGCGGATGCGAACCCCCCAACGCATATCTTCACCCCCGTCCCCACGGCCCGGACCGGACACCGCCGCCCCACCGGCATCCGACGATCCGGAGCGGGACACCCGCGAGTTCGAGCCGGTCAACCCCTACGCGGACCTGGCCGCCCTCGCCGACCCGGAGCCCGATCCGGAGCCGGAGCCCGTCGCCCCGCACCGGCTGGAGCGGCGCCGCTACCTCAACGAGCGGGACGGCAGCGACGATCCGCTGGGGCTCGGACTGCGCTCCGACGAGGAGGACGAGGACGCCTGGCAGCCGCCGAACCACCGGCGGACCAAGCGCGGTATCAGCCGCTTCGCCGCCGTCCCGCTCACCTTGAAGCTGGTGGTCGCGGTCGTGGTGGCCGCCGCGTTCCTCACCCTCGGCGACCGGTTCGCCGTGCTGTACGCGCAGAACAAGGCCGAGCAGCAGATCAAGAAGGCACTGCACCTGACCGCCGCGCCCGAGGTCGGCATCAAGGGCTTCCCCTTCCTCACCCAGGTGCTGGACAAGCACCTCGACCGGGTCGACGTCACCATCCCCGACGTGGCGGCCGACCGGGTCTCCCTCGCGAAGTTCGAGGCCAGCGCCCGCGACATCCGGCTTGACGGCGATCTGCCCACCGCCGTCAAGGGCGCCACCATCGGCACGATGCACGGTGATGTACTGCTCGCCTTCGACGACATGAACCGTGAACTGGGCGCCTCCCAGGTCAAGTTCAGCGAGATGGGCCCGAACCAGGTGCGTGCCGTGGGCCGCCTGCCGATCGCCGGCCACGAACTGCGGGTGCACGCCCAGGCCCGTATCCAGCAGGCCGGTGACCGTGGCGTCTCCACCCGGATCAGCCGGATGCGGCTGGACATCGGCGACGTCGCCGTCTACCGCCCCGGCACCGGCGAGGAGGAGGGCCTGCGGCTGACCCGTAAGGCCGCCGCGGAGCTGAGCCGTCAGGCCGGGAAGATCAAGTCGATGCTGAGTGTCCCGGCGATCGTGCAGCGCATCGGCATCCCGCAGAAGTACGTCGACGAGGCGCTGCACAGCTCGGACAAGCTGCACGAGCTGACCGGCTCCCCGGACTTCGTGGCGAAGCTGATGAAGGTCAACCTCGTCGATGTCGTCGTCGACCACCCGTGGCTGCTGCAGAAGGTCGGCATCGACCCCAAGGTCCTCGGCGCCCTCTCCGGCCTGACCAAACCGCAACTCGCCGACCAGCTCTCCCTCTCGTTCCGCCTCCCGAAGACCCCCGGTGACGTGCGGCTGCGCCACATCTCCGTCGAGGAGGACGGTATCCGCGCCGAACTCGACGGCCGCGACCTGCCGTTCGGCGACGCGGCGAAGAAGACGGGAAAGTAAGGGCGGCGGCCTGTACGGGGGCGGGGCCCGGCCGGATCACCCGGCCGGGCCCCGCCCCCGTTCCCGTCCTCGTTCCCGTCGGAGCGCGCTCGGCCCCGGCCTCTGCCGTCAGCCCGGGGACTCCCCGCCCGGTGCCGTCCCCGGCGTGGGAGGCGGCGGCGTCGGCGCGCCCGGCAGCGTCAGCACCGCCTCCGTGCCGCCGCCCGGCGCGGGCCGCAGCAGGATGCCGCCGCCGGCCTGTTCCGCCGTCCGGGCGACGATCGACAGGCCCAGACCGCTGCCGGGCAGCGAACGGGCCGACGGGGAGCGCCAGAAGCGGGCGAAGACGTGCGGGAGTTCGTCCTCCGCGATCCCCGGGCCGTGATCGCGTACGGTCAGCTCGCCCGCGGCCAGACGGACCTCCACCGTGCCGCCCGCCGGGCTGAACTTCACCGCGTTGTCCAGCAGATTGACCACCGCGCGCTCCAGCGCCGCCGGCTCCGCGCGGACGTACCAGGGCGCGAGGTCCGAGGTGATGGTGAGCGTCGGGCCGCGCAGCCGGGCCCGCTCCAGCGCCGTGGCGACCGTGTCGTGCAGCGCCACCACCCGCAGCGATCCGCCGCCGCCCGGCCCTGCGTCCGGCGTCCGCGACAGCTCTTGGAGGTCGCCGATCAGCGACGCCAACTCCCCCATCTGCGCCTTCACCGACGTCAGCAGCGCCTCCTTGTCGGCGGGCGGGATCGCGCGGCCGGAGCGTTCGCTGCGGACCAGCAGATCGATGTTGGTGCGCAGCGACGTCAGCGGCGTACGGAGTTCGTGCCCGGCGTCCGCGATCAGCTGCCGCTGGAGTTCCCGGGAGGCGGCGAGCGCCGCCGTCATGGAGTTGAACGCCCGCGAGAGCCGGGCGATCTCGTCCTCACCCTCGTCCGGGATACGGAGCGTCAGATCCTCGGTCCGGGCGACGTGTTCGACGGCGTCGGTGAGCCGGTCCACCGGTTTGAGCCCGGCGCGCGCCACCCACAGCCCGGTGGTGGCGGCGCCCAGCACCCCGACCCCGGAGACGATCAGCAACACCAGCGCCAGCTGGTTCAGCGGCTGGGTGACCTGGTCCATCGGCGCGGCGACCGAGACCGCGATGCGGTTGCCGCGCGCGTCGGTGATCGGGCCCGGGTAGTGGAGCGTGGCCACCCGCATCTGCGTGCCGCGCGCGGAGCGGGCGGTGTGCACGACACCGTCCAGACGGCCGTCCGCCACAGCCACATCGGTGCGCTGCGCGGGCACCGGGTCCTTGTCCGGCGCGGTGCACACATCACCCGACGTGGACACCAACTGCACGGTGTACGGCGTCGGCTGGAACGCCACCTGCCCGTCGGCCGTGCCCGAGCAGGAGATCTTCAGCGCCTGCACATAGCTCTGGCCGACGTCCACGCTGCGCAGTGTGGAGTCGAGCTGTTCGGTGAGCCGGTCGCGGGTGATCAGCCAGCAGGCGGCGGCGGACGCCGCGACCGCGAGGGCCACGGCGACGGCGGTGAGCATCGCCAGCCGGGAGCGGAGCGGCAGCTGCCGGTAGCGGCGCGCGGCGCGGGCCGCCAGACCGGACGCGGCCTTGGCCGCGGTGGCGCCGCCGGGGGCCGGTGCGCCGGGCGGCGGTGGCGGCGCCGTCATTCGCCGCCGCCCTCGGCCCGCAGGACGTAGCCGACACCGCGCACGGTGTGCACCAGCCGCGCCTCGCCCGCCGCTTCCGTCTTGCGCCGCAGATACATCACGTACACGTCCAGGGAGTTGGAGGTCGGCTCGAAGTCGAAGCCCCAGACGGCCTTGAGGATCTGCTCCCGGGTGAGGACCTGCCGCGGGTGCGCGAGGAACATCTCCAGCAGCGTGAACTCGGTCCGGGTCAGCTCGACGGGCCGCCCGCCGCGGGTCACCTCCCGGGTCGAGAGGTCCATCCGCAGATCGGCGAAGGCGAGGACGTCACCGTCGGCGGGCCGCGCCCCGGCCGCCGCGTAGGAGCTGCGGCGGAGCAACGCCCGGATGCGGGCGAGGAGTTCGTCCAGTTCGAAGGGTTTGACGAGGTAGTCGTCGGCGCCCGCGTCGAGGCCGGTGACCCGGTCGCCGACGGTGTCGCGGGCGGTCAGCATCAGAATCGGTACCGTCACCCCGCTCGCCCGCAGCCGACGGGCGGCGGTCAGCCCGTCCATCCGCGGCATCAGCACGTCCAGCACGATCAGCTCCGGATCGTACGAGGCGACCTTCTCGACGGCGTCGAGCCCGTCGACCGCTTCCTGTGTGGCGTACCCCTCGAACGCCAGCGAGCGCCGCAGCGCCTCGCGGACCGCGGGCTCGTCGTCGACGATCAGGACGCGGGCGGGCTGGTCACCGTGGTCGGCGGGGCTCATACGCGGCTACCTCTGCATACCTCTGGACGCGATACGGAAACGACGGGCGGCGGGCCACCCGCGCCAAGCGTCGCACGCCCGAGGCCCGCCACGGGACAGCCCTCACCTGCGGCGATCGGCGGTGCGGCGGCCGGAAGCCGGGACGGGGCGCCCCCGCCGCCCGCCGCCCTCCGCCGCGCCGGGACGCCCGGACGCGCACGCGACGGCCACCGCGAGCGCCCGCCGCGCACGGCGGACCGGAACAGTCAGACCACGGGTCATGGTGTCGTCCTCTCATGGGATACGGGGGAGGCGGGGCACGGGGGCGGTCCGGGGTCCGGACCCCGCCCGAGCGGGACCGGGACGCGCGGGCCGGTGACCGGCGCGTCCGGCCCGAGGGGAGGCCGGGCCGGACGCAGGCGCACGGACGGACACAGACCGGACGCGACCACGGGCGGGCACGGCCCGCGGACCCCGCCCGGCTCGTACGGCGACCGCTCGTACGGCGGGCCGCTCGTACGGCGGGCCGGGCCCCGGACACGGCCCGCGGCGGCGGACCGGCCCCACACCGGCCCGCCGCCCCGGACCCCGCGGACCGGCCCCACACCGATCCGCCGTCCGCCGTCCCGCCGCCCGGGGCTCACACCCCGCTGTTGGGCCCGCCGCTGCCGCCACCGCGCAGCGCGTCGAGGTCCGCCTTGACGGTGTTGATCGGGATGGCGAAGCCGAGACCGACACTGCCCGCGGTACTGCTCGACGCCGAACTCGGCGCGTACATCGCGGAGTTGATGCCGACGACCTGCCCCGCCATGTTGATCAGCGCACCACCGGAGTTACCGGGGTTGAGCGAGGCGTCCGTCTGGATGGCCTTGTACGAGGTCTTCGACGAACCGGTGTCGCCGTTGTAGCGGTTCCCGCCGAACTCGAACGGCCACTGATCCCCGTCCTGCTCCTGCCCCCGGCTCTGCCCGTCGCTCTTCGGCACCGTCACATCGCGGTTGAGCGCGGAGACGATGCCGCTGGTCACCGAGCCGGTCAGCCCCTCCGGCGAACCGATCGCCACGACCTGGTCGCCGACCGCCAGCCCGTCGGAGTTCCCCAGGCTCGCGGGCGTCAGCCCCTTCGCGTCGTGCACCTTGACCAGCGCCAGGTCCTTGTCGGGGTCGGTCCCGACGACGGTCGCGGTCTTCCGGCTGCCGTCGCTGAACGCCACGGTCACCGTCCGGGCGCCGGACACCACATGGTTGTTGGTGACGATCTCGCCCTTGCCGCTGACGACCACACCGGAACCGGTCGACTCGCCCTCCACGGTCCGCGCCTGGATCTCGACTATCGACGGGCTGACCGCCTTCGCCACCGCGGAGACCCCGCTCCCGCTGGTCTTCCCCGCGTTGACCAGCGGCGCCGACACCGTCGAGTCCTGCCGGTGCTGCGTCGCCCCGGCGATCAGCGCCGCGCTGCCGCCGCCGATCAGACCGGACGCCAGCGCCACCGCCGCGATCAGCGCGACCGGCCGCCGCGCCCGCCGCCGCGGCGGCTCCTGCGGACCGGCACCCGCGAACCCCGCGTACACACCCTCGCCACCGGGGGCGTAGGGAGGCGGCGGCGGGTACGCCCCCGCCCCGCCCGCGCGGGCGTCGTCGCCGTGGCCGTAGCCGTACGGCCCGTCCTGGGACATCTCATCTCCGCTGCGGCGGTAGCTCTCGGTCATGAGACCACTGTGCGCGGCCACCATGAGAACCGGGTGAGAACGCCCTGAGAGACCCGGCAGAAGTAGGTATGCCCGGTATAAGAACACCCGCCCGGCCCCGGCCCGCCGGCCGCGCCCGCCCCTCGCGGGCGGCCCGGCGTCAGCCCCCGCAGCCGCAGGAGCGGCGGACCACCAGCCGGGAGGGGAACTGCCGCAGCCGCTCCCGGCGCGAGCCGGCCACCCGCAGCCCGTCGTCGAGGACGAGATCGACGGCGGCACGTGCCATCGCCTCCCGGTCCGAGGCGACCGTCGTCAGCGGCGGATCGGTCAGCCCGGCTTCCTTCACATCGTCGAACCCGGCCACCGCCAGCTCCCCCGGCACATCGATCCGCAGCTCCCGCGCGGCCCGCAGCACACCGATGGCCTGGTCGTCCGTGGCGCACATCAAAGCCGGCGGCCGGTCCGGTCCGGCCAGCAGCTCCAACGCGACCTGGTAGGCGTCGTAGCGGTTGTACGGCGCCTGGAAGTAGCGGCCTGTCAGCGGGATGCCCGCCTCCTGCATCGCCCGGCGCCACCCCTCGACATGGTCGGTGACCGGGTCGCCGGACTTCGGCGTCTGCTCCGTACCGCCGAGGAACGCGACGTACGGATGGCCGTGCTCCAGCAGATGGCGGGTGGCGAGCTGCGCGCCCCAGACGTCGTCGGTCATCACCGCGACGTCGTCGATCGCGTCGGGCCTGCGGTGCAGCAGCACCACCCGGGCGTCCCACGCGTCGATCTCGGCGGCGGCGTGCTCACTGGGTCCCTGGCTGATGAGGATCAGCCCGGAGACCCGCATCCCGAGGAACGCGCGCAGATAGTGGACCTCGCGTTCGTCGAGGTAGTTGGCGTTGCCGACCAGCACCATCTTGCCGCGCTCGGCCGCGGCCTGTTCCACCGCGTGCGCCATCTCCGCGAAGAACGGCTGCCGGGCGTCGGGGACGATCAGCCCTATGAGGTCGGTACGGCGCGACGCCATGGCCTGTGCCACGCGGTCCGGGCGGTACCCCAGCTCCTTGATCGCGGCGAGCACCCGCTCGCGGGTGGCCGGGGCGACCGGCCTCGGTCCGTTGTTGATGACGTAACTGACCACCGCGGTCGAGGTTCCCGCCAGTCTTGCCACATCGTCCCGCGTCACCTTGGCCACGCGCGGCAGTCTACGCGGGCGGACCGGGACGGCCCCAGGCCCTGTCGTCACACTCCCGCCGGCCGCCCGCGGGGGCGGCCCGGGAGCGCGACGGCAGGGCCCGGAGGAGCCGGCGGTTCAGCGGGGGCGCCGGGCGAACCGCCGGCGGCACTCAGCTCCCGCCGGACCGCGCCCCGGCCGCCGTGCCGCCGGCGCGCGCCGTCTCCTTCGCGGCCGCCGCCTTCTTCTCGCCGGCCGCCTTGTCCTTCGCGGCCTTCTCCTTCGCCTCGGCCGCGCGCTCCGCCTTGTCCGGCACCACGAAGCGGTAGCCGACGTTGCGGACGGTGCCGATCAGCGACTCGTGCTCCGGGCCGAGCTTGGCGCGCAGCCGCCGGACGTGCACATCGACGGTCCGGGTGCCGCCGAAGTAGTCGTAGCCCCAGACCTCCTGGAGCAGCTGGGCGCGGGTGAAGACCCGGCCCGGGTGCTGCGCGAGGTACTTCAGCAGCTCGAACTCCTTGAAGGTCAGGTCCAGGACCCGGCCCTTGAGCTTGGCGCTGTAGGTCGCCTCGTCCACCGAGAGATCACCGGTACGGATCTCCATCGGGCTGTCGTCCACGCCGATCTGCTTACGCCCCAGGGCCAGCCGCAGCCGGGCCTCGACCTCGGCGGGGCCCGCCGTGTCCAGCAGGACGTCGTCGACGCCCCACTCGGCGGTGACGGCGGCGAGTCCGCCCTCGGTCACCACGAGGATCAGGGGACAGCCGGGGCCCGTGGACCGCAACAGCTGGCACAGCGACCGCACCTGCGGCAGGTCGCGGCGGCCGTCGATCAGGATGACGTCCGCTCCCGGGGTGTCGATCAAGGCCGGGCCCTCGGCAGGAGCCACCCGCACGCCGTGCAGCAGCAGGCCGAGGGCGGGGAGCACCTCCGCCGACGGCTGCAGCGCGTTGGTCAGCAGCAGGAGGGAACTCACTTCCGACCACCTGCCCGGTACCCGGCCCGTTCTTGTCGGTACTGCTCGCTTCGCTCGCCCATGACGTCTGGTTCCTCCTCGGTCCCTGCGACGGGGGCACCACCCGGCCTCGGCCGGGGGAGTCTGCGGCACTGCTTCGTACGCTGCTTTCGGCCACGCACCGTGCCTGCCCGAAAGCACAAAAGGATCCGGGGGCAACGCTGCCCGGATCCTCCACGCCCAGCAGAATAGCCCACATGTCCCCCGGACCCGAGGTCGATCCCGGCCGCACCCGTGTTCCTTCGATCACGTCGGGTGGTCACCGAGCGTCGCTGCTGACCGCCGACGGCGTCCGTATCGAGGCGGCGTACACCCCTCGTTCCGGCGCCGCAGCCGCAGGTGGGGAGGGGTCCGCCGACGATCTCGCACTGGTCGTCGCGCACGGCTTCACCGGCTCCCTGGACCGCCCGGCGCTGCGCCGGGCTGCCGCCGCGTTCGGCGAGCGGGCCGCGGTGGTGACGTTCTCCTTCCGCGGCCACGGCGGCTCCGGCGGGCGCTCCACCCTCGGTGACCGTGAGGTGGAGGACGTGGCCGCGGCGGTCCGCTGGGCCCGCGCGCTGGGCCATCGCCGCGTCGCCACCCTGGGTTTCTCCATGGGCGGCTCGGTGGTGCTGCGCCACGCGGCGCTGCACCCGGCGCACAGGGGGCGCACCGCAGCTCACACCGATGCGGTCGTGTCGGTGAGCGCCCCCGCGCGCTGGTACTACCGCGGCACCGCCCCGATGCGCCGCCTCCACTGGGCCGTCACCCGCCCCGCCGGCCGCCTCGTCTCCCGCGTCGGCCTGCGCACCCGCGTCCATCCCGAGGGCTGGGACCCGGTCCCGCTCTCCCCCGTCGCCGCCGTCCCGCTCATCGCCCCCGTCCCGCTGCTCCTCGTCCACGGCGACCGCGACCCGTACTTCCCCCTCGACCACCCCCGGGCCCTCCACGCCGCCGCCTCCCCGGCCACCTGCGACCTCTGGCTCGAACCGGGCTTCGCCCACGCGGAGAACGCCGCCGGGCCCGATCTGCTGGAGCGGATCGGGGGGTGGATCACCGAGCGGACCCTCGCGACGCAATGATAGGAGTCAGGTATCATTGCGTCATGCTGTATCGCACCCCTCGCCTCCAACCCGCCGACCAGAAGGTCCTGCACGAGATCGACGGTCTGCGGGAACAGCTCCGGCACGCGGTGCAGCAGGTGCCCAGGAAATGGGAGCTGGATCTCCGTAAGGCCCTGACCGCCGGGGCCATCGCCGCGTCGAACACCATCGAGGGATACCGGGTCGACGCCAAGGACGTGGCCGATCTGATGGACGGCGAACGCGAGGTGGACGCCAGCGAGGAGAACAAGGCGGAGACGCTCGCCTACCAGCAGGCCATGACCTACATCCAGTCGCTCCACAACGCCCCTGACTTCCGCTACAGCAAGGGGCTCCTCAACGGTCTGCACTGGATGCTCCAGGGCCACCACCACCCGCTCACCACAGCGGGGCAGTGGCGCCGGACCGCCATCCGCATCACGGCCCCCGGCGACGAGCTCGCCACCGACTACGAGGGGCCCGACCACGAGCTCCTCCCCGACCTCACCGGCGAGCTCGTCACCTGGCTCAACGAGGGCGACCTCGACCGGCACGTCCTCGTGCGGGCCGCGATGGCCCACCTGAACCTCGTGAAGATCCATCCGTGGTCCGACGGCAACGGCCGGATGTCCCGTTCGCTCCAGACACTGGTCATCGCCCGCGGCGGGGTGCTGGCCCCGGAGTTCTCCTCCATCGAGGAGTGGCTGGGCATGCCGGGCAACACCTGGGAGTACTACAAGGTTCTCCGTGAGGTGGGCGGCCCCGTCTGGTCACCCGAGCGCGACACCCTTCCGTGGATCAGGTTCAACCTGCTCGCCTACCACCAGCAGACCCAGCGCGTACAGCACCGGGTGAACCGGTCCAACGACTGCTGGATCCAGCTGATGGAAGCGGCCGACGGGCTCGGGGCCACCGAGCGGCAGCTGACCGCGCTGCACGAGGTCGCGATGGTGGGCCGGGTACGGCGCTCGCGCTACGAGAAGGCGGAGGCGCTCAACACACAGCAGGCGACGAGGGATCTCCAGGCCCTCACCAAGGCAGGGGTGCTGAACGCCGTCGGCCAGACCCGAGGCCGGCACTACACAGCGGGCCCGCGCTTCCCCCGGCACGTCCTGGACACCGCACAGCGGCGGCACACCATCACCGACCCGTACGCCGGCTGATCTCCGCCCCGCCCTGCCCGCCCGGATCGGGGAGATCACCGAGCGGGCGGCGGGCGGCGGCGGCCGGGGCGTTACTCCGTTTCGGTGACCGCTTCGGCGAACTGGGCGGCGTAGAGGCGGGCGTAGGCGCCGTCGGCGGCGAGGAGGGTGGCGTGGTCGCCCTGTTCGACGATGGCGCCGGACTCCATGACGAGGATCAGGTCCGCGTCGCGGATGGTGGAGAGGCGGTGGGCGATGACGAAGCTGGTGCGGCCGGTGCGCAGCCGGGCCATGGCCTGCTGGATCAGGACCTCGGTGCGGGTGTCGACGGAGCTGGTGGCCTCGTCGAGGACGAGGATCGCGGGCTCGGCGAGGAACGCGCGGGCGATGGTGATCAGCTGCTTCTCGCCGACGGAGACGCTGCCGCCCTCGTCGTCGACGACGCTGTCGTAGCCGTCGGGCAGGATGCGCACGAAGCGGTCGACGTGGGTGGCGCGGGCCGCTTCGACGATCTTCTCGTGCGGGGTGCCGTCGGGGGCGCCGTAGGCGATGTTCTCGGCGATGGTGCCGCCGAAGAGCCAGGTGTCCTGGAGAACCATGCCGATCCGGGAGCGCAGCTCCTCGCGGCCGAGGGCGGCGATGTCGGTGCCGTCGAGGGTGATCCGGCCGGAGCGGGTCTCGTAGAACCGCATGAGGAGGTTGACGAGGGTGGTCTTGCCCGCGCCGGTGGGGCCGACGATGGCGACGGTCTGGCCAGGCTCGACGGTGAGGGACAAGCCTTCGATCAGCGGTGTGTCCTCGTCGTAGCGGAACGAGACGTTCTCGAAGGCGACGCGTCCGGCGGTGCGCGGCGGGGCGGGGGCGTCCTCGGGGTCGGGCGTCTGCTCCTCGGCGTCGAGGAGTTCGAAGACCCGCTCGGCGGAGGCGACGCCGGACTGGACGAGGTTGGCCAGCGCCGCGAACTGCGCGAGCGGCTGGCTGAACTGGCGGGAGTACTGGACGAACGCCTGGACGTCACCGACGGAGAGCGCGCCGGCGGCGACCCGCAGTCCGCCGACGACGGCGATCAGCACGTAGTTGAGGTTGCCGACGAAGGTCATCGCGGGCTGGATGAGACCGGAGATGGCCTGCGCCCGGAAGCTCGCCTCGTACAGCGCGTCGTTCTGCTCGCGGAAGCGGTCGGCGGACTCCTGCTGGCGGCCGAAGACCTTGACCAGGGAGTGGCCGGTGTACATCTCCTCGACGTGGCCGTTGAGCTTGCCGGTGGACGACCACTGCTTGACGAACTGCGGCTGCGCCCGCTTGCCGACCCGGGTGGCGACGATCACCGACAGCGGCACCGTGACCAGCGCGACCACCGCCAGCAGCGGATTGATCCAGAACATCATCGCCAGGACACCGAGGACGGTCAGCAGCGAGGTGACGATCTGGCTCAGGCTCTGCTGGAGCGTCTGCTGGATGTTGTCGATGTCGTTGGTGGCGCGGGAGAGCACCTCACCGCGCTGCTGTTTGTCGAAGTAGCTCAGCGGCAGCCGCGCCAGCTTCTCCTCGACCTGCTCCCGCATCCGGAAGACGGTGCCCTGCACGGCGGTCGTGACCAGCCGCGCCTGGACGAAGCCGCAGAGCGCCGCCACCGCGTAGATCAGTGTGGCGTAGAGCAGGACGGTGCCGACGGCGGGGAAGTCGATGCCGTGGCCGGGGACGAGCGGCAGGGTGCCGACGAGGTCGGCGAGGCCGTCCTGCCCGTGGGCGCGCAGCTGCTCGGCGGCCTGCGCCTTGCTGACGCCGGACGGCAGATCGCGGCCGACCAGCCCGGCGAGGAGCAGGTCGGTGGCGTGCCCGAGGACGCGTGGGCCGGTGATGGTCAGCGCCACCGATACGACGGTCAGCGCCAGCGCGCCGGTGAGCGCGGCGCGCTGCGGCCGCAGTTGGGCCAGCAGCCGCTTGCCGGAGCCGGTGAAGTCCATCGACTTCACCAGCGGCGGGCCGCCCATCGCGCGCGCCGGACCGGCGGCGGGGCGCGCCGTGCGGCGCAGCTCCTCCGCGCTCTCGGCGTCCTCGTCGCGGACGCCCGCTTCCCTGTCCGCGGTGGTCACGCCGCCTCCTGCTCGGTGAGCTGGGAGAGCACGATCTCCCGGTACGTTGCGTTGCCGGCCATCAGCTCGGCGTGGGTGCCGGTGCCGACGACGCGGCCCTCGTCGAGCACGACGATGCGGTCGGCGCCGCGGATGGTGGCGACGCGCTGCGCCACGATGACGACGCTCGCGCCGCCGGTCTCCCGGGCCAGCGCGGCGCGCAGGGCGGCGTCGGTGGCGTAGTCGAGGGCGGAGAAGGAGTCGTCGAAGAGGTAGAGGTCCGGCTTGCCGACCAGGGCGCGGGCGATGGCCAGGCGCTGGCGCTGGCCGCCGGAGACGTTGGAGCCGCCCTGGGCGATCGGCGCCTGGAGTCCGCCCTCCATCGCCGCGACGAACTCCTTGGCCTGCGCGGTCTCCAGCGCCCGCCAGAGGTCGTCGTCGGTGGCGTCCGGGTCGCCGTGGCGGAGGTTGGAGGCGACGGTGCCGGAGAAGAGGTACGGCTTCTGCGGGACGAGTCCGACGGTGCGGGCGAGCGTCGCCTCGTCGAGGGTGCGGACGTCCTCGCCGCCGACCAGGACGGTGCCGCCGGTCGCGTCGAAGAGGCGGGGCACCAGGCCGATCAGGGTGGACTTACCGCTGCCGGTGGAGCCGATGACGGCGGTGGTCTCACCGGGCCGGGCGAGCAGCGAGACGTCCTTGAGGACGGGCTCCTCGGCGCCGGGGAAGCGGAACTCCACCCCGCGCAGCTCCAGCTCGCCGGGGCGGCTGAGGGCGGTGACGGGGTGCGCGGGCGGGGTGACGCTGCTGTCGGTGTCCAGCACCTCCTGGATGCGCTCGGCGCAGACCTCGGCGCGCGGCAGCATCATCGTCATGAACGTCGCCATCATCACGGACATGAGGATGTACATGAGGTAGCTGAGGAAGGCGGTGAGCGAGCCGATCTGCATCGCGCCGGAGTCGATGCGCAGCCCGCCGAACCAGACGACGGCGACGCTGGAGAGGTTCACGACCAGCATGACCAGCGGGAACATCGTCGACATCAGCTTGCCGGAGCGCAGCGACACGTCGTAGAGGTCGGTGTTGGCGACGGCGAACCGGCGCCGTTCGTGGCGGTCGCGGACGAAGGCGCGGATGACGCGGATGCCGGTGATCTGCTCGCGCAGTACGCGGTTGACGGTGTCGATGCGCTCCTGGACGCCGCGGAACAGCGGCCGCAGGCGGCGCACGATGAGGGAGACGATCACCCCGAGGACCACGACGATCACCAGGAGGAGGCCGGAGAGCGGCACGTCCTGGTTGAGCGCCATGATCACGCCGCCGACGCACATGATCGGCGCGGCCACCATCATCGTGAACGTCATCAGGACCAGCATCTGGACCTGCTGGACGTCGTTGGTGGTCCGGGTGATCAGCGAGGGAGCGCCGAAGGCGGCGACCTCCCGGGCGGAGAACGTCTGGACCCGGTCGAAGACCGCCGCCCGGATGTCCCGGCCCAGCCGCATCGCCGTACGGGCGCCGAAGTAGACAGCGCCGGTCGCGCAGCCGACCTGGAGCAGCGCGATGGCGAGCATGTAGCCGCCCAGGCGCAGGATGTGGCCCGTGTCCCCGAGGACGACGCCCTTGTCGATGATGTCGGCGTTGAGGGTGGGCAGGGAGATGGTGGCCAGCGTCTGGACGAGCTGGAGGAGGACGATCAGCGCTATCGCGCGCCTGTGGGGCCGCAGATGCGCCCACGCGAGTCGGACCAACACCGTACGACCTTATGCGAACACTTGCCCGTAGCAACGGGTTTCCGACCGGCGGGCGGTCTTCCCGGGTGGCGCCAGGTGGCACGGGCCCGTGCCGGTCCGCGCGGTTCCGCGCCGCCGGGCCCGCCCCCGCGCCGGTGCGCGCGCCCTCCGCCACCCGCGTGCCGGGCGCGCCGCCCGGCCCCCGCACCGGCCCCGGCCGCGACGGGCCCGCACCGCGGTACGCCATCATGGACGGCGCGGCCCGCGGGCGGGCACACCCACGGCGCCGCGACGGGACCACCCACCCGGCACCCCGACACCCACGACGAAGAGGCCGCCGTGACAACAACTGGCACCGTGCGCTACTGGGCAGCCGCCAAGGCCGCCGCGGGCACGGCCGAGGAGCCCTACGCGGCGGAGACGCTCGCCGAAGCGCTGGCCGCGGCGCGCACCGCACACGCCGCCCGCCCGGAGTTCGCCCGCGTCCTCCTGCGCAGCTCGTTCCTGGTGGACGGCGCCCCGGTCGGCACCCGCGACCACGCGGACGTCCCGCTCACCCAGGGCGGCACCGTCGAGGTCCTGC
This sequence comes from Streptomyces sp. NPDC027185, assembly GCF_055567035.1. NCBI lineage: Bacteria > Bacillati > Actinomycetota > Actinomycetes > Kitasatosporales > Streptomycetaceae > Streptomyces > Streptomyces sp. NPDC027185. The sequence goes on from NZ_JBVHRF010000002.1 coordinate 1,166,399, forward strand.
CGCCCTTCGCCGGAGGCTGAGAAAGCGATCATGAACGACTCCCCGCAGCGGCCCTACGGCTCCCCCGGCCCGCACCCCGGCCAGACCCCGCCCCCGGGCCCGTACACCCCCTCCGCCCCGCCCTCCCAGGCGTACGAGCAGGTCCCGCACGGGTACGAACAGGCCCCGCAGGCGTACGAACAGGCCCCGCACGGTCACTCGTACGACCAGGGGCACGCCGGGCAGCTCCCCCAGGGCCGGACGCCTGATGGCCGGGCCCCCTACGGCCAGGAGTACGGCGGCCCGGCACCGTACGACCGGGCCCCGCACGGTCCGGGTCCGGACGGCCCGGCCGCCCCCTACGGGCAGGCCCCGGCTTCTCCCTCGTACGGCCGTGCCCCGGCCCCTTCGTACGGGCAGGCCCCGGCCTCCCCCGCGTACGGGCAGGCCCCGGCCGCCGCCCCGTACGAGCAGGTGGCGCAGGCGCAGCCCGGCCACGGGCAGGCCCCGTACGGGCAACGCCGGGCCGTTCCGCAGGCGGGCGCCCCGTACGAGCAGGTGCCGCAGGCGTACGCCCCGCCCGGCGCCGTCCCCGCTCCCGGCGACGGCGGCGCGGTCCCGCACGGCGCCGCCCGGCCGCACCCGGCGGGGGGCACGGGGCCGGGCGCGGCGCCGGACCCCGGGGCGGACTCCCGCCACGGCTCCCCCGGAAGCGCCCCGGGCCAGGACGCGCCGCAGGACCTCTCCCGGCTCGCGCCCAACCAGCGGGCACGGGCGGAGGGGCGGTCGCCGATCATTCCGCCGGGGATCCAGCCGGCCGCGCTGACCACCGTGCTCGCGCTGCTGCTGGCGGTGACCGCGCCGCTGCCGGAGGCGGTGCGGTGTGTGCCGGTGGTGCTGTTGCAGGCGGTCACCGCGGCCGGGTGGTTCCGGCTGAACGGGATGTGGCCGGCGCGGCAGGGCATCGCGCTGGCGTTCCTGGGCGGTGCGGTGACGGATGTGGCGCTGCTGGCGACGGACCGCGAGGACGCGCCGCTGGTGGGCCTCGGCACGCTCGGCGTGTGGTGCCTGTTCGTCCTCGTCCTCCAGCTGCGCAACCGCTCCGGCGCCGATGAGCGGATGTACGCGCTGACCGCGGGGCTGACCTCCACGGCGCTCGCGGTGCTCGCCGCCGGGCAGCTCTCCGCGCTCCCGGACGCCGTGGTGGTGGGCGCCGCCGGCGTCGCCCTGGCCGCCCTGGTGCGCGCGCTGCCGCTGCCGGGCCCGGTCACCGCGGTCCTCGCGCTGCTCGCCGCCGCCGGGGCGGGCTCGGCCGCGGGGCAGCTCAACAGCTTCGGCGTCATGGGCGCCGTGCTGGGCCTGGCCGCCGGGTGCTGTGCGCTGATCGGCCTGCGGGTGGCGAGCTACGACTACCCCTCGCGCTTCGTCCACCTCACCGCGGGTGTTGCCCTGCCGCTGGCGCTGGCCGCCCCGGCCGTCCATCTGCTGGGCCCGGTCCTGAGCTGACCCGCCCGTCTCCCGCACCGGCCGCCGCCGGGCGCCCCGCGCGCCCGCCGGCGGCCGTCTGCGTTCCGGGGCCTGCCGCCGCCCGCCGCCGTCCCGGCCGGTCGTCCCCTCCGGTCCCCGCCGCCGGTCGTCTAGGCTCGCCGGTGCGCGGGCAGGGGGCCCGTGGCGTACGGAGACGAAGCGAGTGGCCGGGCGGACCGGCCGGGTGTGGGGGAAGGGTTCGATGCGCGCACTGAAGGTGCTGCTGGTGCTGGTCGTGGTGGTCGGCGGGTTGTTCGTCGCCGCCGACCGGGTCGCGGTCAATCTCGCCGAGGACAAGGCGGCGGAGAAGATCCGCGACAGTCAGGGGCTGGCGGCGACCCCGGAGGTCTCGATCAAGGGCTTCCCGTTCCTGACCCAGGTCGCCGGGCGCAGCCTCGACGAGGTCGACGCCGAGTTGGGCGGGGTGAAGGCCAACGCCGACGGCCACACGCTCCGCGTCGACAAGCTGAAGGCGGTCTTCCACGACGTCAAGCTCTCCGACGACTACAGCTCGATCGAGAACGCCGCGTCGGCCACCGCCACCGCCACCCTCTCCTACGCGGACCTGACCAAGGCGTCCGGCGCGAACGTGCAGGTCACGTACGGCGGGACGAAGGACGGCCAGGGCCAGGTGAAGATCTCGCCGGCCATCCCGCTGCTCAGCTCCCTGGAGGTGACCGGCTCGGTCACCGCGCACGGCGACACCCTGCGGCTGCGCGCCGACTCCATCCCGACCATGTGCCGGCTCCTCCCCGGCTGCGCCGACAAGGTCCGCGAGCAGACCGACCACGAGTGGAAGCTGGACCAGCTGCCGGCCAACCTCAAGCTGGACAAGGTGACCGCCGGTCCCGACGGCGTGGCGATCTCCGCGACCGGTACGGACGTCAAGCTCCCCGGCTGACCGTCCCGCCGCCCGGCCCGGACCCCCACCGTCCAGCCGTTGAGACGGCCCATCCCGTACGACAGACCCCCCACCACCCCACCGCCGCCCGGCCCCCGCGAGGGGGCGCCGGGCGGCGGCTTTCGTTTCACTCCTTGGACAATCACATCTCGCCATGTGACACACCGGTGACAGGCCCGGGTTTCCGTCCCTACGATCGACGGCATGCAGAGCGCATCGAGCGGTCTCCGTTCCCGGGGACAGGCGAACCTCACGAAGCGGCGGGCAGTCGACCTGTGCCGCGTCGCCACCATGCTCTGTCGCCCTGTCTGACGGGCCCGCTCCCGTCACCGGCCGGACCGCCCCCCGGCCGCTCCGTCTGATCGCCGTTCCCGTTGTGCCACGCCGCGCCGCGCGCCGCCCTGACGCCGCCGCGCATCCCGGCGTATCCGCGTGCCCGTCCGCAAGCACACCCCCGCAACTGCCCCGGAGGAGAAGAACATGAGCCGCACCGACGTTCTGGTGGACGCCGACTGGGTCGAGGCCCACCTCGACGACCCGAAGGTCGTCCTCGTCGAGGTCGACGAGGACACCGCCGCGTACGACAAGAACCACATCAAGAACGCCGTCCGGATCGACTGGCAGAAGGACCTCCAGGACCCGGTCCGCCGCGACTTCGTGGACCAGGAGGGCTTCGAGAAGCTGCTCTCCGCCAAGGGCATCGCCAACGACGACACCGTCGTCCTCTACGGCGGCAACAACAACTGGTTCGCCTCGTACGCCTACTGGTACTTCAAGCTCTACGGCCACGACAGCGTGAAGCTGCTCGACGGCGGCCGCAAGAAGTGGGAGCTGGACTCCCGCGACCTGGTCGACGGCTCCGAGGTCCCCAGCCGCCCGGCCACCGAGTACAAGGCCAAGGCGCAGGACACCTCCATCCGCGCCTTCCGCGACGACGTGGTCGCCGCGATCGGCACCAAGAACCTCGTCGACGTGCGCTCCCCCGACGAGTTCAGCGGCAAGCTGCTCGCCCCGGCGCACCTCCCGCAGGAGCAGTCGCAGCGCCCCGGCCACGTGCCGAGCGCCCGCAACATCCCGTGGTCGAAGAACGCCAACGACGACGGCACCTTCAAGTCGGACGACGAGCTGAAGGCGCTCTACGAGGCCGAGCAGGTCGACCTGTCCAAGGACACCGTCGCCTACTGCCGTATCGGTGAGCGCTCCGCCCTGACCTGGTTCGTGCTGCACGAGCTGCTGGGCCAGGAGAACGTCAAGAACTACGACGGTTCCTGGACCGAGTACGGCTCGCTAGTCGGCGTGCCGATCGAGCTCGGCGCCAACAAGTAAGTCCGCCCCACCTCTCGACCCTCAAGGAATCCCCATGTGTGGAGCACAGGCCGGCGGCCCCGACGCGTCGACCATCAAGCCCGGTGAGACCACGATCCAGGGCAGCGTGACCCGCGACGGCGAGCCCGTCACCGGCTACGTCCGGCTGCTGGACAGCACCGGCGAGTTCACCGCCGAGGTCCCCACCTCCGCGACCGGACAGTTCCGCTTCTACGCGGCCGAGGGCACCTGGACGGTGCGCGCCCTCGTCCCCGGTGCCACCGCCGACCGCACCGTGGTCGCACAGCAGGGCGGTCTGTCGGAGGTCGCCATCGCCGTCTGACGAGCGCACGCGGTGGGTGCGCGGCGACGGCCGCGCACCCACCGGCCGAAGGGCCGCACCCCGGGGTTGGACGCCATGCGGGGGCGCGGCCCTTCGTGGTGTCGGGGGTACGGCCCGGCGGGAGGCGCCGCGGGCGGGCCATCGGGGCTTCTTTCCGGCGGGGCGCGGATTTACCGTGGAGGTATGCCTCGTTGGCTGCCACCCCGCCGTCGTCATCGCTGGTACTTCGTGATGATGGGGATCTGCCTCACCCTTTTCGTGCTGGCCTGGAGCGTGGTGCGGATGTGGTCGGTGACGGCCGCGGTGGCGATGTGCGTGGTCGCGATGGTCATCCCGCCGGTAGCGGCGATCGTCGCCAACCGCCGGGGCCCCGACGAACGCTGGTGGGACGAGTCCGGCGACCCGGAGTCGGACCGCTGGTGGCGCGAGCTGGACGACCGCGACGACCACCACTCGCACTGAACGCCGCCCGCCCCGTACCCGGACGGCACCGCCGCGCCCGTCGCTCGCACCGTTCCGGTACGTGTCCCGGGTGCGGCCCGGGTCAGCCGCGGGCCGTACGCCGTGACGTCAGGGCCAGTCCGACGAGCAGTTGCAGGACGCCCAGGGCGAGCAGCAGGGTGAGCGGGACGCTCCAGCCGCCCGTGGCGGAGCGCAGCAGACCGACGCCGAACGGCCCGGCCGAGGCGAGCAGATAGCCGGTGCTCTGCGCGAAGGACGAGAGCGCCGCGGTCTCCTGGGCGCTCCGTCCGCTCGTCCCGATGAGCGCCAGGACCAGCGGGAAGGCGCAGAGCCCCAGGCCGGTCAGGACGGCCCAGAGCGGCGGCGCCGCCGACGGCGCGTACAGCAGGCCGAGGTAGCCGGCGCTCAGCGCGGCGCCGACGAGGCAGAAGGCGAGCCGCAGCCGCGCCGGGGTCCGGGTGAGCGGCAGCAGGACGAACGCCGCGGGCACCCCGACCAGCAGCGCCACCCCCAGCAGGGAACCGGCCCGGTCGGCGGGCACGCCGTGATCGGTCAGTACGGTCGGCAGCCAGCCGATCACCGCGTAGCTCGCCAGCGACTGGAGCGCGAAGAACGCCGTCACCAGCAGGCCGAACCGGGTACGTCCGGCCGCCCACGCCGACACGGCGGCGCGCTCCGGGGCGGTACCGGCGCCCCGCCCGGGGCCAGGCCCCACGGCCTCCCCGCGCGGGCACCCTTCCCCGGCGCCGCCCGGGTCCGGCCCCGTCCCGTCCCGGCCCGGCTCCGGGTCCGTCCGGACGGAGCCCGGGGCGAGCGACCACACCGCGAGTGCCAGGAGGGCGGGCAGCGCCCAGACGGCGAGGCCGGGGGACGGGCCGCCGACGAGGTCGGCGACGGGGACCGCGACGGCGGCGGCGAGGGCGGAGCCGAGTGCCATCACCGTGGTGTAGACGCCGGTCAGCAGCGCGACCCGGCCGGGGAAGTGCGCCTTGACCAGGGCGGGCAGCAGGACGTTGCAGAGCGCGAGCCCGGCGGCGGAGAGCACCGTGCCGGCCAGCAGCGCGCCCGTCGACGGCACGGCGCGGACGGCGAGCCCGGCGCCGAGCGCGGCGAGCGCCAGCAGGACGGCGCGCTCGGTCCCGGCACGGCGGGCCAGCGCGGCGCCGGTCGCGCCCACCACCGCGAAGCAGAGCGTGGGCAGCGCCGGAACGAGCGAGGCGACGAACGGTCCGAACCCCAGCTCCGCGCGGAGCTGTTCCAGCAGCGCGGCGGCGGTGGCGACGGCGGGCCGCAGATTGACGGCGATCAGCACGATCCCGGCGGCGGTCAGCAGCCCGGCTCGGGACCGGACGGCGGGCGGGGCGCTCCCCACCGGCTCACCCGGACGGCCCGGAGCGGACGGACCCTGAGCCGGGAGGTCCTGAGCAGGGCCGTCGTGACCGGAGCCGTCGTGAACGGAGCCGTCGTGGCCGGGGCGGCTCCGCGCGGGGCAGTCCCCGGCGGTGAGGTCCTGGGCGGAGCGGTCCGGGCCGGGGCGCGGAGCGGCGGGCCGGACCGGGGCGGGGCCGGGCGGCGGTGTGCGGTGGCCCGCGGTACGGCGGGCGGGCGGGAGGGCGTCCGGAGGCGGGGGTTCGGGTGCGGGCATGGACGGAAACATAAAACGTCCAACCTTTAAACGTCCAACCTTTATCGCCGGGGCCGGTAGACTGCCCGGTATCCCCCTGACAGAAAGGCCCCCGTGACTCTCGCCTCCGCCCGTCGATCGGTCCTGGTCGACGACGTCATCGAGCGGCTGCGCGCCGAGATCACCTCGGGCCGGTGGCCGGTCGGCAGCCGCATCCCGACCGAGGCGGCGCTGATCGAGCAGCTGGGCGTCGCCCGCGGCACCCTGCGCGAGGCGACCCGCGCCCTCAGCCACGCCGGTCTCCTCCAGGCCCGGCAGGGCGACGGGACGTACGTCCGCGCCACCAGCGAACTCTCCGGAGCGCTCCAGCGGCTCGGCAGCGAGCCGGCCGAGGTGCTGGAGGTCCGCCAGGCCCTGGACGTCCAGGGCGCCCGGCTGGCCGCCGCCCGGATCACACCGGAGGAGCTGACCGCGCTCGGCACTCTCCTCGCCGAGCGCGCCGCCGCCTGGCGCGACGGCGACCGCGACGCCTGGATCCGCGCCGACCTCGCCTTCCACCAGGGCGTCGCCGCCGCCGGCGCCAACACCCTGCTCACCGCCTTCTACACCGCGCTCGGCCCGCCGCTGCGCCGCTCGATGGCCGCGCAGTGGGACGAGCCCGGCTTCGACGGTGCGGATCCGCGCGGCCATGAGGAGCTGCTCGACGCCCTCCGGGCGGGCGATGCGGCACACGCCGCCCGCAGCGCCACCGCCAACCTCGACGCCGCCGGCGTCTGGTCCGACGCCCCGCCGCCCGCCCGCGGCTGACGGCGCCCCTCACCGTCCCGTCCGCCGTCCTTGATCCTCCGGCGGGGAACCTCACAGCGCCGACGCGAACGGCGCCGACTAGACTCGTCCACGGTCCGTTCCACCCCACTCCGTCCAAGGAGCACGCCGTGCTTGAGGCAGTCTTCACCACCCTGCTCGTCCTGGTCGGCGTCGGCGTCATCGCCTTCGCCGGTCTGACCTACAAGAAGCTCTACCAGGGTCAGCGCTGACGACCGCCTCCCGACGTACCGCATTGTCCCTCCCACAGATCGCCTGAGCTGATGATCGAGATCCCGTCCGACCTGAACCCGGCCCTCGTTCCCCTGGCCTTCCTCCTCGGCAACTGGGAGGGCGCGGGCGTCGCCGACTTCCCCGGCACCGAGAAGTGCAACTTCGGCCAGCAGGTCACGTTCACCCACGACGGCCGTGACTTCCTGGAGTACACCTCGCACAGCTGGGTGCTCGACGGCGAGGGCGAGAAGGTCCGCCCGCTGGAGAGCGAGAGCGGCTACTGGCGCATCGACGACAACCGCAAGGTCGAGGTCGTCATGGTCCGCGACCAGGGCGTCGTCGAGGTCTGGTACGGCGAGCTGGCCGACAAGAAGCCGCAGATCGACCTGGCCACCGACGCCGTCGCCCGCACCGAGGCCGCCGGTCCGTACAGCGGTGGCAAGCGGCTCTACGGCTACGTCAACAGCGACCTGATGTGGGTCGGCGAGAAGGCCACCCCCGAGGTGCCGCTGCGGCCGTACATGTCGGCGCACCTGAAGAAGGTCGTCGACCTGGAGGAGTGGGCGAAGACCCTGCCCGCCGACACCCCGGACGGCGTCTCGTTCTTCAACGCCGACGGCACCCCGTACGAGGGCTGAGCCCGCTCGGCGGTGTACGGGGCCGGTGCCCCGTACACCGACAACCGCATACGTATGACGCGCCCCGCGGGGGAAGTCCGGTGAGAGTCCGGCACTGACCCGCAACGGTGAGCGGCGCCCCGTCCGGGGCGTCCGCGAGTCCGACCACCCGCGGCGGCGCACGCTCCTGACAACTCGCCGTGGACTGCGAGGGGACGCCCGCGGCGGACGCCCGCGCGGGCCGTGCCTTCACCCGTAGGACGGCCCGAGCCGAAGGCGGACCACCCGTGGAACCGACGCCCTCCCAGGCCACCGCGGACCGCGCCGCGTACGACGCGCCCGCGCCGGTGCGCCGCGTTCCCCTCCCGCCGCTGGTCGCGGCGCTCGTCGTGGTGCTGCTCGGCTCCGTGGTGTGCGGGGTGGCCCTCGGCTCGGCCGGGGTCGGCTGGGGGCAGGTGGTGCGCTACCTGGCCGCCGGGGTGACCGGCGGGACGCTGCCCGCCGAGGACGCCGCGGGCTACACCGTCATCTGGGAACTGCGCTTCCCCCGGGCGCTGCTGGCCGCGATCGTCGGGGCGGGGCTGTCCGCCATCGGCGTCGCCGTGCAGGCGCTGGTCCGCAACGCGCTGGCCGATCCGTTCGTCCTCGGGATCTCCTCGGGCGCCGCCGTCGGCGCCAACGCCGTCCTGCTCTTCGGCGCCGCCGGGGCGCTGGGCGTGTGGGCGCTGTCCACCTCGGCGTTCGTCTGCGCGCTGCTCGCCATGGCGCTGGTCTACGCCGCCGCCCGCACCCCGCACGGCCTGACCCCGCTGCGGCTGGTGCTGACCGGTACGGCGATGTACTACGGCTTCTCCGCCGTGACGACGCTGATGGTGTTCTCCGCGGACCGCGGGGAGGCGGCCCGGTCGGCGGTGATGTGGCTGCTGGGGAGTCTGAGCGGGACGGGCTGGCCGTCGGTGCCGCTCGCCGCCGGTGCGGTGGCCTGCGCGGTGCTCCACCTGTGGCTGGCCGCGGGCCGGCTGAACGCGCTGGCGATGGGCGACGAGACGGCCGCGGCGCTCGGGGTGGACGCCGGGCGGCTGCGGCGGGAGCTGTTCCTGGTGGTGGCGGCGGTGGCCGGGGCGGTGGTCGCGGTCAGCGGGGCGATCGGCTTCGTCGGGCTGCTGGTGCCGCATGTGACGCGGATGCTGGTGGGCGCCGACCACCGGCGGGTGACGGCGGTGGCGCCGCTGCTCGGCGCGGTGCTGCTGGTCTGGGCGGATGTGCTGTCGCGGGTGGTGATCGCGCCCGTCGAACTGCCCGTCGGGGCGATCACCGCGGTGCTCGGCGTACCCGGTTTCGTGCTGCTGATGCGGCGGGGTGGCTACAGCTTCGGAGGGGGCGTCTGATGCGCGTCGACATCGAGGACCTGGCCGTGGAGATCGCCGGGCGGCGGCTGATCCGCGACGTGACGCTGCGCGCCGCGGCCGGACAGCTGATCGGGGTGGTCGGCCCGAACGGCAGCGGGAAGTCCACCCTGCTGCGGTGCGTGTACCGGGCGCTGCGCCCGGCGGGCGGCACGGTCCGGCTGGACGGTGCCGATCTGCACGCCATGGACGCGCGCGCGGGCGCCCGGCTGCTGGCCGCGCTGCCGCAGGAGGGGCAGGCCACCTTCGACTTCACCGTCGCCGAGATCGTGGCGATGGGGCGGCTGCCGCACCAGCGCGGCTCCGGCCGGGCGTCCGCCGCCGACCGGGAACTCTGCGCGCGGGCGCTGGCCCGGGTCGGCGCCGGGCATCTGGCGCACCGCGGCTTCCCCGGGCTGTCCGGCGGCGAGAAGCAACGGGTGCTGATCGCCCGCGCGCTGGTCCAGCAGCCGCGGGTGCTGGTGCTGGACGAGCCCACCAACCATCTCGACATCGCCCAGCAGCTGGAGGTCCTGACGCTGGTCCGCGACAGCCGGCTGACGGTGCTGGCGGCGCTGCACGACCTCAACCTCGCGGCGCAGCACTGCGACGCGCTGTACGTCCTCGACGGCGGCCGGATCGTCGCGTCCGGCGCCCCGCACGAGGTGCTCACCGCCGCGCTGCTCGCGGACGTCTTCGGCGTCCGCGCCCACCGTGTCCGCCACCCGGAGACCGGCGCCGTACAGCTGCTCTTCGACCGGCTGCCGGAGCGGCGGGACGGGGCGGACGGCCCGGGGAGCGCGCCGCCGGACGGGCCGTCCGGCCCCTCATCCGGCCCGGACGCCGCCCCGCCGGACGCACCCGCCCCGGACGCTCCGGGCACCCCGCACGCCCCGGACCACGGTCCGGAGTCCGCCGCCCCCTCCCCCGCCCCCAGATGAGGCCCCGTATGCTGCGCCGTTCCGCCGCTCTGCTCTCCGTGCTCGCGCTGGCTCTGACCGGGTGCGGGGCGAAGATCTCCGCCGGTAAGGGCGGTGACCGCGAGGACGCCGCCGGGTACCCGGTCACCGTCGAGAACTGCGGTACCGACCTGACGTTCGCGAAGAAGCCGTCCCGGGTCGTCACCAACGACGTCGGCATCACCGATCTGATGCTGGCGCTCGGTCTTGAGGACCGGATGGCCGGGTACGTCATGCCGTCGTACCGGGGCCACATCGAGAAGGTCGCCTGGCGGGACGCGTACGACAAGGTGCCGTGGCTGTCGAAGAAGGCGATCACCAAGGAGATCGCGCTGGACGCCCGCGCCGATCTCGTCCTCGCGGGCTGGAACTACGGCTTCGGCGAGGGCAACGACCTCACGCCCGCCTCCCTGAAGAAGCTCGGCATCGGGGCGTACGTGCTGACCGAGTCGTGCCGCAACGGCGGCTCCGGCAGCGCCCGCGGGGTGATGCCGCCGCTGGAGGCGCTCTACACCGATCTGACCAACCTCGGGAAGATCTTCCACGTCGAGGACCGCGCCGCGAAGCTGGTCGGGGAGTACCGCGCGCAGATCGCCGCGGTCCGCGCCGCGCACCCGAAGGACGGGAAGAAGCCCTCCGTCTTCCTCTACGACAGCGGCACCGACAAACCGCTGACCGCGGGCGCCTTCGCCGGTCCCGACGACATCATCACCAAGGCGGGCGGCGTCAACCTCACCAAGGACCTCAAGGACACCTGGACCACCGTCGGCTGGGAGACCGTCGTCGAACGCGACCCCGACGTCATCGTGATCAACGACTACGGTGCGCCGAGCGCCGCGCAGAAGAAGGACTTCCTGCTCCACTACGGGCCGCTGGCGAACGTCTCCGCCGTGAAGAACAAGCGGATCTTCACGCTGGACTACGCCGACCTCGTCGAATCGCCCCGCAACCCGGCGGCGGTCCGCGCGCTCGCCCGCTATCTCGCCGCCGGGCCGCACGACTGACGCCCGGCCGGGCGGCGCTCCTTACACTGGGGGCGTGGTGAGCACCGACTGGCAGAGCGACCTCCGCAAACGCGGCTACCGGCTGACGCCCCAGCGTCAGCTCGTGCTGGAAGCCGTCGACAGACTGGAGCACGCGACGCCGGACGCGGTCCTCACCGAGGTCCGCAAGACCGCGCGCAGCGTGAACATCTCCACCGTCTACCGCACGCTGGAGCTGCTGGAGGAGCTGGGACTGGTCTCCCACGCCCACCTCGGACACGGCTCGGCCACGTACCACCTCGCCGACCGCCACCACCACATGCACCTGGTCTGCCGGGACTGCACGGATGTGATCGAGGCGGATCTGTCGGTGGCCGAGCCGTTCGCCGCCACGCTGCGCGAGCAGTTCGGCTTCACCACCGACCTCAAGCACTTCGCCATCTTCGGCCGCTGCCGCGGCTGCACGGAGCGGGCCGCCCGGCAGGCGGAGGACGGCGGGGCGTAGGGGCGTCGTCCCCCGGGGCCTGGCAGCCGCGCCCGCGATCCCGGCGGCCGGTGGCCGGGCCGTAGGCTGGCGGCATGAAGAGTTCCCTGCTGTCGCTGCCCGGCGCCGTCCCCGCCGAGGCCCCCGACGAAGGCGTCGCCGCGCACTACGGTGACCTCTTCCGCGAGCAACGCGCGCTGGCGGACGGCTCGGGTTTCGTGGACCTCTCGCACCGCGGCGTGGTCACCGTCACCGGGCCGGAGCGGCTGAGCTGGCTGCATCTGCTGCTCACCCAGCACGTCAGCGAGCTGCCGCCGGGGCGGGCCACCGAAGCGCTGATCCTCTCCGCGCACGGCCACATCGAGCACGCCCTCTACCTCGTCGACGACGGGGAGACGACCTGGATGCACACCGAGCCGGGCGACCAGGAGGCGGTGATCGCCTATCTGGAGAGCATGAAGTTCTTCTACCGCGTCGAGGTCGCCGACCGCACCGCGGACCTCGCGGTGGTGCATCTCCCGGCCGGTTCGATCACCGAGGCGCCCGAGGGCACGGTGGTCCGCGAGACGCCGCACGGCCGGGACCTCCTCCTGCCGCGCGGCTCCCTGGACGCGTTCGCCGCGGCGCACGGCCCGGCGATCGGCGTCCTCGCGCTGGAGGCGCTGCGCGTCGAGGCGCACCGCCCGCGCCTGGGCCTGGAGACCGATCACCGGACCATCCCGCACGAGCTGGGCTGGCTGGAGAGCGCGGTTCACCTCCAGAAGGGCTGCTACCGCGGCCAGGAGACCGTCGCCCGCGTCCACAATCTGGGGAAGCCGCCGCGCCGCCTGGTCTTCCTGCACCTGGACGGCAGCGAGGTGCATCTGCCGCCGCACGGCACGCCGTTGCGGCTCGCCGCCGACGGGCCCGAGGGCCGGCAGATCGGCTTCGTCACCACCTCGGCCCGCCACCACGAGCTGGGCCCGATCGCCCTCGGCCTGATCAAGCGGAACGTCCCCGTCGACGCGCCGCTGGACGCCGCGGGCACCGCCGCGGCCCAGGAGGTCGTGGTCGCGCCGTAGGGCGCCCCCGCGTACGGCGACGGCCGCGGTCCTCATCGGAGGGCCGCGGCCGTCCGCGTACGGTCACACCTCCACGAGCACCGTGAACGGTCCGTCGTTGGTGAGCGACACCTTCATGTCGGCGCCGAACCGGCCGGTCTCCACCCGGGCGCCGAGGGCCCGCAACTGGGTGACGACCTCGTCGACGAGCGGTTCGGCGACGGGTCCGGGCGCGGCCGCGTTCCAGGTGGGGCGGCGGCCCTTGCGCGCGTCACCGTAGAGAGTGAACTGGCTGATGACCAGCAGCGGGGCGCCGGTGTCCGAGCAGGACTTCTCGCCCTGGAGGATCCGCACCGACCAGAGCTTGCGGGCGAGCTGTGCCGCCTTGCCCTCCGTGTCGTCGTGCGTGACGCCTACCAGCACGCACAGTCCCTCGCCGACGATCTCGCCGACCGTTTCGCCGTCCACGACGACGCACGCGCCGTCCACTCTCTGCACCACTGCTCGCATACCCGCCATCATGCCGGGGCCTTCGAGGCGTTCGGACAGCCGTGCCCCTCCGGGGGCCGTTCGGGTGTCATGGCCCTGCATACGGACCGCCCAGAGTGGCACGATGCGTGCACGTGGTGCGTTTCATGGACAACATGCCCTGGATGCCGCACCGGACGAGGGGACAAACCACTCATGAGCACTGCCGGCGCCGGGCGGATCCCCGGTCCCGTACCACCCGCCCGTACGACCCCGAGTGCCGCTCCGGCACCGACCGCCGCCCGTTGGACGACCCTGGCGACGGCCCCGGCCGACGGCCCCCGCACCGAGGATGGCCCCATGCTCCAAGCCGGCCGGTCGCAGCACCGTCCACCGCAGCAGCGCGACCGCTTCCACCCCGTCGACCAGCCGGACCTGACCGCCCCGACCCTGGCCGAGCTGCGGGTGCTGCGACGCGACGCGCAGCGTGAGGAGGCCGATCTGAGCTATCTGCGGCGGCTGCTCCAGGGCCGGATCGACATCCTGCGGGCGGAGCTGGCACGCCGGGCGGCGCCGCTGCCGCCGCTGCTGGACCGGCTCCCGGAGATCCTGGCGGACGTCCCCTCCCGCCACCGCTCGTCCGCCCGGCACGTCACGGTCGGCACCCCGCACGGCGAGGAGTACCGCAGGCTCGCCGACGACATGCTCGGCGAGGTCGAACTCTCCGATCTGGGGGCGCGGACCGACGGGGAGCTGACGGAGGCGATGACCCGGCTCGTCCGGTACGAGCAGCAGGTCTCCGGGCGGCGGCAGTCGCTCCAGCGGATGGCCGACGATTGCAGCAGCGAAATCACCCGCAGGTACCGTGAAGGGGAAGCACAAGTAGACGACCTGCTGTCCTGACCTGGCCACCAGCCTTCCGGGGAGGACCGGTCCCGTTCCCGGAAGGCTTAACCGATGTCTTCGTCCCGCCCGATATCCGCCCCTTCGGATGCGCCGTACGCCCCGGTCCTCGCCGAGGTCGTCCGCTCCGGTTTCGTCGAGGGGCGCCACCGCGGCTCCCTGGTGGTGCTGGCCGCGGACGGCGGCGTCGAGACGGCGCTCGGTGACGCCGACGCCCCCGTCTTCCCCCGGTCCGCCAACAAGCCGATGCAGGCCGCGGCGCTGCTGCGGGCGGGCCTGGAACTGTCCGGCGAACGGCTCGCGCTGGCGGCGGCCAGCCACTCCGGTGAGGCGTTCCACCTGGATCTGGTCCGGACGATGCTGGACGAGTTCCGGCTCGACGCGGCGCAGTTGCAGACGCCGCCGGATCTGCCGCTCGACCCGGAGGAGGCCGAGCTGTACCTGGCGTCCGGGCAGGTCCGCTCGCCGCTGACGATGAACTGCTCCGGTAAGCACACCGCGATGCTCGCCGCCTGCGTCGCCAACGGCTGGCCCACGGAGAGCTACCTCGACCAGGACCACCCGCTCCAGCGGCTGGTGCTGGAGTGCGTGCGCGCGGCATCCGGCACGGAGGTGGCGCACATCGGCACGGACGGCTGCGGCGCGCCGCTGATGTCGCTGTCGCTGACCGGTCTGGCCCGCGCGTTCCGGACGTTCGTGCTGGCCGAGGAGGGCACGCCCGAGCGGCGGGTCGCCGACGCGATGCGGGCGCACCCCGAGTACGTCGCGGGGACCCGGCGCCCGGACACCTGGCTGATGCGGGAGCTGCCCGGCACGCTGTCGAAGATGGGCGCGGAGGCGGTGCAGGCGCTGGCGCTGCCCGACGGCCGGGCCCTCGCCTTCAAGATCGACGACGGGAACACCCGCACCCTGGGCCCGGTGCTGGCCCGGGTGCTGCGCGGGATGGGCGTGGACGCGCCGGTGCTGGCGCGGATCGAGGACGTCCCGCTGACGGGCGGCGGCGTCCGGGTCGGCGAGGTCCGGGCGGCGTTCTGAGCGGCGGGGTGCGGCGGGGCCGGGAGCGGCGCCCGGTGAGGCCGGGAGCGGCGCCCGCCGTGGTCCGCGCGCCCGCCGGGCCCCGGCCGGCCGTCCGGCGCCGCGGCCGTCCGGCCTTCCGGACGGGCGTTCCGCTCGCGTGGGGTTCTCCGGCCGTACGGCGTTGGCCTGCACAAAGGGCCGGGCGGGTGCCTACAGTGGCGGCGACAGTCAGTTGGTGACGATCACAGCAGGAGGCCGGCGATCATGAGCGACGCGCAGACCGGACCGCAGGGGCCCGAGGCGACCGAGCACGCCCACGACCCCGAGGTGCTACAGCTCGCGGCCAAGGTCTTCGACCTCGCGCGCCACGGGGACACCGACACCGTCGCCGCGTACGTGGACGCCGGGGTCCCGGCCAACCTCACCAACGACCGGGGCGATTCGCTGGTCATGCTGGCCGCGTACCACGGCCACGCGGCCACCGTCGAGGCGCTGCTGCGGCGCGGCGCCGACGCCGACCGCCCCAACGACCGCGGTCAGACGCCGCTGGCGGGCGCGGTCTTCAAGGGTGAGGACGAGGTCGTGAAGGTGCTGATGGAGCACGGCGCGGACCCGGCCGCGGGCACGCCGTCGGCCGTCGACACGGCCCGGATGTTCCAGAAGACGGAGCTGCTGAAGCTGTTCGGAGCCGCCTGAGCGGACGGATGCCGTCCGGGCGGGCGGATCACCGGGGCACGGGCCCCGGGCGGAGCGGGACCGGGCCGGGGTGCGGCCCGGTCCCGCTGTGGTTCGCAGGCGGTGTCCGGGCGCCTTCGGAGCGGGCCCGTCGCGACACCGGTGCCGGGCGACGTGGGAGTGAGGGCCCGGGGCGTCCCCTCCCCCGGCCGCGCAGGGGTCTGAGCGGCCTTCGGGCCGGGCCCCGGCGTCTCCTCGGCAGCCCTGGGCGGAAGGGCGGACACCGGGCGGCGCGGGGTCGCGGACCGGACTCGTCGGCGGCGGACGGAGGGTGCGCCACCCGCCGGTTGACCTCAAGTCAACTTGAGGTTCTAGCGTCGGTCCCGACGGCGGCGCCGCCCCGTCGCGCCACGTACTCCCGCTTCCGCTCCGGAGGAAAAACCATGTCCGAAACGTTCGCTCCCGCCCGGCACACCCTCGCCGTGCTCGTCGCCTCCACCCGGGAGGGCCGGTTCGCGCCGGTCATCAGCGGTTGGTTCGCCCGCCGGGCCGCCGCTCACGAGCACCTCGACGTCGACATCATCGACCTGGACGCGGTCCGCCCGTACGAACTGCGCCACGGAACACCGGAGTTCGAGGAGTTCGCGGGGCGCGTCGCGGCCGCCGACGCCTTCGTGGTGATCACCCCGGAGTACAACCACTCCTTCCCCGCCCCGCTCAAGCACGCCATCGACCTGCTGAACCCGCAGTGGCACGCCAAGCCCGTCGGCTTCGTCTCGTACGGGGGGATCTCCGGCGGGCTGCGGGCGGTCGAGCAACTGCGGCTGGTCTTCGCGGAGTTGCACGCCACGACGGTCCGCGAGACGGTCAGCTTCCCGCTGGCCTGGTCGCTCTTCGACGAAACCGGGGAACTCCACGACCCGGCTCCCGCCACCAAGGCGGCCGACACCCTGCTGCACCAGCTCACCTGGTGGGCCCTCACCCTCCGCGAGGGCCGCGCCGCGCGGCCGTACGGCGCCTGACACGGGGCGCGCCCGGCACCGGGCGCGCCCCGCCGCTCAGCCCGTGCGCCGGGCCACCGCCACGTGCACGGCCATCGCGCACGGGATGCGGCCGTCGGGCAGCGCCGTCGGGGCGGTGGCGGCGGTGAAGCGGGCGCGCAGCTCCGCGACGGTCGCCGCGTCCAGCGGGGCGAGGTCGTAGAGCCCGCCGACCGTCCGCCACACCGTCTCCGGCGGCGCGGTCAGGTCGATCGGTACGCGCTCCCAGGCCACCGGGGTGAACCCGGCGGGCCCGAAGACAGCGTCGAACCCCTCACGGTCGCGCAGCCGCCGGTCGCCGAGGCGGGGGATGCGGCGCTCGGGCGGCGCCGCGTCGAGCACCGGTCGCAGCAGCCGCAGGAACTCCGCGTACGCCCCGCCCCCGGCCGGCCCACCGCCGATGACGGCGGCCAGCCTCCCGCCCGGTGCGAGGACCCGGGCGATCTCGGCGGCGACCCGCTCCACCCCGTCCATCAGCATCAGCGCCATGTGCGAGACGACACCGTCGAACGCGCCGTCGCGGAAGGGGAGCCGGTCGGCGCTCCCGGTGTGCAGCTCCGCCGTCGTGAGCCCCGGACGGCAACGGGCCAGGGCCAGCTCCGGCGCCGACAGGTCGAGACCCGCGACGCGTCGGCCGGGGGCGGTCGCGAGCATGTCCAGCAGCAGGCCGTCGCCGCAGCCCACGTCCAGCACCCGCCGCCGCCCGGCCATCGCGTCCCGCAGCAGTTCGTAACTGGACCGGCCGTCGGGCGCGCGGCCGTGCGCCATGGTGCGGGCGGTGACCGCCGGGTGCGCGGCGTGGAAACGGCGGAGGAAGGCGGCGGCGTCGCCCACGGCGCCAGGGGCGGACGGATGCGCGCCGCCTCCGGCGGCCGGGGCGGAGCCGCCGTCGGGCGACATCCCGGTACCGCCGCCGGACGACGTCCCGGTACCGCCGCCGGTGCCCGGCGCTCCCCTCACTTCCCCACCAGCTTCATGCTCCCCTCGTCGTACCGGGTGCCGGCCACCCGGTCCGCGGGTGCGGCCGCGTCGATGGCGGCCAGGTCGTCCGCGGAGAGGTCGATCCGCAGCGCGGCGAGGTTCTCCTCCAGGTAGCGCTCGCGGCGGGTGCCGGGGATCGGGACGACGTCGTCGCCGCGGTGCTGCACCCAGGCCAGCGCGAGCTGACCGGCGGTCACCCCGCGGGCGGCGGCCAGCTCCTCCAGCTTCCGGACGATCGCGAGGTTCTGCTCCAGGTTGCCGTCGGCGAAGCGAGGCTGGGTGCGCCGGAGGTCGGACGCGGCAAGGCCCTCGACGGACGCGTAACGGCCGGTCAGGAAGCCGCGTCCGAGCGGCGAGAACGCGACGAGGCCGATGCCCAGCTCCCGGCAGACCGGCGCGATCTCCCGCTCCAGGTCACGGGTCCACAGCGACCACTCGCTCTGCAGCGCGGCGATCGGATGGACCGCGTGCGCCCGGCGGACGGTCTCCGCGCCCGCCTCGGACAGCCCGAGGTGGCGCACCTTGCCCGCCGCGACCAGCTCGGCCATCGCGCCGACGGTCTCCTCGATCGGCACCTGCGGATCGACGCGGTGCTGGTAGTAGAGGTCGATGTGGTCGGTACCGAGGCGGCGCAGCGACGCGTCGCACGCCTGGCGTACGTAGGCGGCGTCACCGCGGACGACGGGTGGCTCGCCGACGCGGTTGACGAAGCCGAACTTGGTGGCGAGCACCACCTCGTCGCGGCGCTCGGCGAGGAGCCTGCCGAGCAACTCCTCGTTGTGTCCCGCCCCGTAGAAGTCGGAGGAGTCCAGCAGCGTCACCCCGAGATCGAGCGCGCGGTGCAGCGTGGCGAGCGACCGCTCGTCATCCGCGTCCCCGTAACCGTGGCTCATCCCCATGCAGCCGAGTCCCTGCGCCGAGACCTCCAGCGCGCCGAGCCTGCGCGTGGGCATCCCCGTCATGTCCGCCTCCTCCTGGTGTGGCCCGCCCCGGGGCCTTCCCAGGCCGCGGCCGTCCCCTGACGGTAGGAGTTGGAGTGCGGTCGAAGGCAACAGCGGCCGGTGGCGGGAGCCGCTTCCCGCCGGTGGCGCGCGGCGCCCCGGCCCTCGACGGCGGTACGGGCACCCCCGCCTGCTACCCCCGCGCGTCGGCGGTGATCGCCGCGAGCCGGGCGGCGCACTCGGCGGCGAACGCGGGGTAGCTGTCGCGGTAGTACGGGAGTCCGGCGGCGCCGACGGCGAGGGCCCAGGCGCGGGCGCGGTGCCACGTCGCGTCGGGGAGATCCAGCGCGGTGCGGTACGCGTGCCGGGCCTCGGGGGGCAGGTCCCAGACGGGGGCGTGTTCGGCGTCGGGCAGGCCGACGCAGAGCCCGCCGAAGTCGAGGACGGCGTGCAGGCGGCCGGCGCGGACCAGGAGGTTGGTGGGCTTGAGGTCGCCGTGCAGCCAGACCTGCGGCCCGGTCGCGTCCGGCAGGGCGCGCGCCGCCCGCCACGCCTCCGTCAGGACGTCGACGTCGATCCCGGGCACGCCCCGGCACGCCTCCAGGGACGTGACGGCCCAGTCGTCACACTCCCGCAGCCCGCCGCCGCGGTACCAGCCGAGGTCGCCGCCGCGCACCGCGCCCATCAGCTCGACGGCGTGCAACTCCCGTACGAAGGCGGCGAGATCGGTCCCGAAGGCGGCCCAGTCGCGGACGGTGGCGGGGCCGGGCAGCTCACCGTCGATCCAGCGGTGGACCGACCAGGCCAGCGGGAAGCGCGCGGTGGGCGTCCCGGCGTGGACGGGCTCGGGCACCGCCCACGACAGCCGCGGCGCCAACCGGGGCAGCCACTCCCGCTCCTTCCGCAGCGACCGGGCGGTGCCGGGGGTGCGCGGCAGCCGTACGAGCAGGTCGTCGCCGAGGCGGTGGAGGGTGTTGTCGGTGCCGTGCCCGGCGGGTGTCAGCGGCAGGTCGGCCCACTGCGGGCACTGCGCCGCCAGCAGCGACCGCACCAGCGTCCCGTCGACCGCGATCTCGTCCTCGTGGAGCGTCATGCCGGGAGTCTGACCGGCCGGGCGCCGGGGGGCCAGCGACTTTTGCCGGGCCGGGCGCAGGGGGGCGGTGGCCTTCCCGGGCGGGCGTGGGGGCCGGTGGTTTCCCGGGCGGGCGGACCGGGAGCCTGCGGCCTTCCCGGGCGGGCGCCGGGCCCCGGTAACGCGTCGGGGCCCGTGCCCGGTGCGGGCACGGGCCGTCCGGGCGCGGGGGTGCGACGTGGTCCGGTGGCGGGGCGGTCGGTGTCGGTGGTGAGGCAGCGGGTCCTGTGCGGTGGTTCCGGGGCCGGTCATCGCTCCGCAACCACCGCGCCGGGTGGTCAGCCGATGGGGTTGACGTAGGTGGCCGGGTGGGTGGCGCCGCGCTGGTCGAGGAGCGGGCCCCAGGGCCATGCGACCCGCAGCTGGGTGGTCTCGTTCGGCGGGGTGATCACCACGGAGGAGGCGAGCCAGGCGTCGCCGTCCAGACCGGTCATCGCGACATTGAGCGTGAAGTCGGTGGACTCGCCGGGGGCCAGGGTGATCCCGCTGTACTTGGCGGACGAACGGGCCAGCGACCAGGACTCGCCGCTCTCGTTGACGATGTCCACGCCGGGGAAGCCGGCGAGCTTGCAGCTGCGGTCGCCGGAGTTGGTCAGCATGATGCTGGTGGTCGTCGAGCCCTCCGCGTCCGGGTCCGGGGCCGCGTCGTCGCCGGTGGCGAAGGCCGCCTTCAGCTCGTCGGTGTGGCAGCGCTCGCCCTGGGTGGTGGCCGAGTTGGCGGCCCCCTTGCCCGCGGACCCCGCGTCGGCGCCGTCCTTCTTCGCCGCGTCCCCCTGGGGCTCGCCGTTCTCCACCGTGGTGGACTCGCCGGAGCCCGCGTTCTCCTGGGCGGCCGCGGCCGAGTCGGGCTTGCCGGCGGCCTTCGTGCCGGTGTCCCCGCCGGAGCAGGCGGTGAGGGTCAGACCGGCGGCCATGGTGAGCGCGGCAGCGGCGACGCGCAGGGTACGGCGGCGGGTGGTGAGCGAGCGCATGGCGGGTTCCCCCTGGAGTAGTCGGTGACGCGGTCTCCTCGGTACGTCGACAACTCTGCCGTGGGCCCCTGGCGCACCACTGCCACCCGGCTAACACGCGGCTAACAACGGGACAGGCGGCGGGCGTTGGCGGCGCCGCGCCGGGTCCGTACCGCGGTCGCCGGGCTCGGGGCGCCGGGCCCCTCCCGCACCGTCGCGCCCGCCCGTGCCGCCCACCGGGAGGACGCTCCCGAGCCTCCGGACTCCCCCTATAGGAATTTCCTCTACCCGCCACTGCATTTCCGTCTTTGCCCCGCCCGCTTTCCCGTACGTACCGTGAAACAGCCCGGTCCCGAAAAGCACGCGGCGTCCGCCACGCGGCGCATACCGCTTATCGCACATCAACGGGCCGGTCCCGGACGGAATTGACGTGAGTGAGGTAAACGGCGATATGAATACCACCGAGAAAGCGCCGGAGAAGCAGAGCTCCCCGGCGGAGCGGGAATTCACCGGAAAGCGGGCCCTGGTCACCGGCGGCACCCGCGGTATCGGCGCGGCCGTCGTCCGCCGCCTCCTGGAGGCGGGCGCCGAGGTGCTCACCACCGCCCGGTCGGCGGCGGGCACGGCGCCGGAGGGCGCCGCCTTCGTGGCGGCGGACATCCGGACCCGGGCCGGGGCGGAGACGGTCGCGGCGGCCGCGCGGGAGCGGTTCGGCGGGGTGGACATCCTGATACACAACGCGGGCGGGGCGCACCCGTACCCGGACTCCTCGGCCATCGGCGACGAGGGGTGGCAGGAGGCGCTGGAGCTGAACTTCCTGTCGGCGGTGCGGCTGGACGCGCTGCTCGCGCCGGGCATGCGGGAGCGGGGCACCGGGGCGATCGTGCACGTCTCCTCTGCCGCGGTCGCCACGCCGGTGGGGCAGTTCCTGCACTACACGGCGGCGAAGGCGGCGCTGGAGAACTACAGCCGCGGACTGGCCGCGGAGCTGGCGCCGCACGGGGTCCGGGTCAATACCCTCTCCCCGGGCCGGACCGCCACGCCCGGCGGCGAGGACACCCGGGAGCGGTGGGCGCGGCTGGCCGCGGCGCCCGGCGCGACCAACGCCGGCGACACCCCGCCGCTGGGCCGCGAGGGCCGCCCCGACGACCTCGCCCACGCGGCACTGTTCCTCGCCTCCGGCCGGGCGGACTGGCTGACCGGCAGCAAACTCGTCGTGGACGGCGGCGAATTCCCGCGGGGCTGACACACCACCGGAATTCCACCGCAGGCCCGCACCGGCCCCCGCATGCCGTACCCGGAATTCACCCCGCGTCCGCACCAGCACTTTCCCCGGCCGTACGGCCGGCGGACGGTGCGGAATTATTGTCCCCGCCCCATTCCTCCTTCCGCAGGAATTCCAGCAAGGCCGCCCCGGCCGGCCCCGGGCCGGAACGGAGCACGGCGATGACGGGCTGCGACACCGCAGGGAAGACCGGGCGAGTGAGGTGCTCATGCCCCCGGGGCACCGCGGAGGCGGGGACGAGCGTGGCCCCCAGACCGAGGGCGGCCCAGCGCACGGCCGTCGCCGTCTGGGAGACACGGGCGGCCGTGACCGGCTCCGGTCCGTAGCGCCGCAGGACGTCCAGCAGTACGGCGTCGAGCGCGCTGTCCCGGTCGAACCGCACCCACGGCTCGCCGGCCAGCGCGCCCAGCTCGACCCGCTCGGCGGCGAGCAGGCGGTGCCCGGCGCCCAGCACCACGACGAACTCCTCGTCGCCGAGGTGGTGGGCGTCGGCGGGGCTCCGCTCGCACGCCGCCATCAGGGCCAGATCCAGCGCGCCCCGGCGGCACAGCCGCTCCAGCTCGGCGGAGCTGGGCTCCTCCAGGACGGTGACCTCCAGACGCGGGGAGCGGCGGCGCAGCGCGCCCAGCGCCGCCGGCAACTGCCGGGCGCCGAAGCCCATCTGCGCCGCCACCGCCACCTCGCCCACCAGCTCCTCGGCACCGGCCCGCGCCGCCGCACGGGCCCGCCGCGCCGCGCCCACCGCCGCCTCGGCCTCCCGCAGGAACGCGCGGCCGGCGACGGTGGGCACCAGCCCCGCCGGCGTACGGGCGAACAGCTCCACGCCCAACTCCCGCTCCAGACCGCGGATCTGCTGGGACACCGAAGGCTGGGCGACGCGCAGCCGCCCGGCCGCCGCCGTCACCGACCCCTCCTCCGCCACGGCCAGCGCGTACTCGAACTGACGCAGACTCATGAAGCCCTCCCCTGCCGCCGGAGGCCACCGCCGCCGTTCCCGTACCGCCAGGGGCGGTAACCCGGTTGTGGCGGCGGGGATTCCCCGGAGGCGCCG
This sequence comes from Streptomyces sp. NPDC027185, assembly GCF_055567035.1. Lineage (NCBI taxonomy): Bacteria > Bacillati > Actinomycetota > Actinomycetes > Kitasatosporales > Streptomycetaceae > Streptomyces > Streptomyces sp. NPDC027185. Next base: position 1,189,489 of record NZ_JBVHRF010000002.1, read on the forward strand.
GGTACGCGGGAGGGACGTGGCCGGCCCGGCGGGCGGCGACCGGTGGACGCGCGCCACCCGCGGACCTGCGCCCCTCGGCCCGTACGGCGGGACGGCCGGAAACCGCGCAGGTCAGCGCCTCGGGCCCGGCCCCCGCTCTCCCTCCTCTCCCTCACCCCTGCGCCGTCGACCGGACGACCACCTCGCCGACGTCCACCCCGTCCGGCTGCTCGATCGCGAACCCGATCGCGGACGCGACGGCCGAGGGCGGCATGGCGATCTCGTCGCGCATCCGGACCAGCTCCGCCGCCACCTCGGGGCTCGCCGCCTTGCCGACCCCCTCGGTGTGGGTGAACCCGGGCGAGACAAGAGTGACCCGCAGGTCCGGCCCGGCCTCCTGCCGCAGCCCCTCGGAGAGGACCTTGACCGCCGTCTTCGTCGCCGCGTACACGCCCTGCGGCGACTTCACGACATGCGCCGCGGTGGAGCCGACGTTGACGAAGTGCCCGGACCGCTGCCGCCGGAAGACGGGCAGCGCCGCGCCGATCCCGTTGAGCAGCCCGGTGATGTGCGTGGCGACCATCGCGTCCCAGTCGTCCTGCCGCAGCTCGTCGAAGGGCGACACCGCCATCGTCCCGGCGTTGGACACCAGCACGTCCAGGCGGCCGAACCGCTCGATCGCCGTCTCCGTCAGACGCACCAGATCCTCCCGGCGCGTCACATCGACGACGACACCCACGGCCGAACCCCCGGCCCCGGTGATCTCCGCCACCACCGCGCCGAGCCGGTCCTCGCGCCGCGCGCCCAGCACCAGCCGGGCGCCCCGCGCCGCGAGGTACGCCGCCGTCGCGGCCCCGATCCCGCTGCTCGCGCCGGTGATCGCCACCACCTTGCCCGCAATTCCCGCCATGACCCCGACTCCTCGGAAGAAGAACGCACGCGGCCCACCCCGTGACCCGCGTGCCTGCACGCGAACCTGTACCACCGCTCCCCGGACGGACGGCCCGCGAGCGACGCGGTCGGCCGCAGGTCGGGCCGCCCGGCGCCGGACCGGGGGCGAAGGCCCCTCCGCCCCGGGCCCACCCCTGAGAACACTCCCGCAAGCACCCTGCTTGCAATAGTTAGCACCAGCGGTGCACGATGGGGCCATGGCATCGCTCAACGTCGGCAATCTCGGCGCGTTCCTGCGGGAGCAGCGGCGCACGGCTCAGCTGAGCCTGCGGCAGCTCGCCGAGGCCGCGGGGGTGTCGAACCCGTATCTCAGCCAGATCGAGCGCGGACTGCGCAAACCGAGCGCGGAGATCCTCCAGCAGCTGGCCAAGGCGCTGCGGATCTCCGCCGAGACGCTGTACGTCCAGGCCGGGATCCTCGACGAGAAGCAGGGCACGGGCGGTATCGAGGTCCAGACCGCGATACGCACCGACCCCGCGCTCGACGAGAAGCAGAAACAGGTCCTGCTCCAGATCTACGACTCCTTCCGCAAGGAGAACGGCTACGGCAGCAGCGGCACGGACACCGCCCCGACCGGTGACGTTCCCGGCCACGGCTGAGCCACGGCATCCGACCTCAGTCCACCGAACGCAGGAGGAAGCACCTCATGGCCATCACCGATGACCTCCGCAAGACCCTCACCGACCCGACCCCGCTGTACGCCCTGGCCGGCACCGCCGACCTGGCGGCCGAGAAGCTCGGTGAGGTGCCGGTGCTGGTCGAGCGGATCCGCGCGGAGGCCCCCAAGCACATCGAGGCGGTGCGGGCCACGGATCCCAAGGACGTCCAGGCGCGCGTCGCCCAGCAGGCCAAGGAAGCCCAGAGCAAGCTGACCGACCTGCTCGGCTCGCTCGACACCGATCTGAAGAAGATCCGCGAGCAGGCGCAGGTCCTCGCCCTCCAGGGCGTCGGCCGGGCCGCGGAGTACGCGGTCAAGGCACGCGAGACGTACGACGGACTGGCCGAGCGGGGCCGCGGCGCGGTGCAGGGCTGGCGCGGTGACGCCGCCGACCACGTCGAGGAGCTGGCCGTGGTCATCGAGCCGGACCCGGCGCCGAAGACCGCCCCGAAGCCGGCGAAGGCCAACGGCACCGCGAACGGCACCGCCAACGGCAAGGCCACCGCCAAGCCGTCCCGGACCGGCGCCGTCCCGAAGCCGGCCGCCAAGCCCGCCACCGCCAAGGCCGACGGGGCCGCCACCGCGAAGAAGCCCGCGGCCCGCAAGCCCGCCACCCGCCGGAGCACCCCGCCGTCGAAGTGACGGTGGACATCCCCGCGGGCCGGGCACGCCTGAGGTGTCCGGCCCGTTGTCCGGGTACGGTGGGCCGCGACGGCCCGAGTTCGACAAGGTGGTGCACGGCGTGCTGGTGTACGGATTCCAGTCCCTGCTGGGCTGGGCGCAGCTGGCTCTGGGCCTCTACGCCGCGGTGATGCTGATCGACGCGGCGGTCCGCCGCGACGCCGCCTACCGCGCGGCCGACAAGCAGAACAAGGCGATGTGGCTGATCTTCCTGGCTCTCGCGACACTGCTGCTCTTCGTCATGCCGCTGATGTCGTTCCTGCCGATCATCGGCGTGATCGCGGTGATCGTCTACACCGTCGACGTCCGCCCCGCCCTCCGCCACGCCACCGGTGGCGGCCCCCGCCACGGCGGCTCCAGCTCCGACGGTCCGTACGGGCCGTACAACGGCGGACGCTGAGCGGCGGCGCGGAAGAGACGCGGGCCGCTCCCGCCCGACGGCCCCACGACGGCCCGGAACCTCACGGTCCGGGCCGTTCCCCGTCTCCCGGGGGTCCGCTCAGCCCCGGCCGCGCTCCAGCCACAGCACCGCCACGTCGTCGGTCAGCTCGCCGCCGTTGAGGTCGCGGACCTCGGTGAGGGTGGTGTCGAGCAGTTCCTCGCCGGTCAGGCCCGCGGCCATCCGGCGGGCGACCAGATCGGCCATCCCGTCCTGGCCCAGCCGCAGCCGGCCCTCCCCGACATGGCCCTCGATCAGGCCGTCGGTGTACAGCATCAGGCTCCAGGCACCGCCCAGCTCGATCTGGTGGCGCGGCCAGCGGGCGTACGGCAGCAGACCGAGCGCCGGGCCGCCGTACTCGTACGGGAGCAGCCGCGGGGCGGCGCCCGCGCGGGAGAGCAGCGGGGCCGGGTGGCCGGCGAGGCAGAGTCCGGCGCGGCGGCCGTCCGGGGAGATGTCGACGGTGCAGAGCGTCGCGAAGATCTCGTCGTCGGCCCGCTCGTGCTCCAGGACCTTCTGGAGGGTGGAGAGGAGTTCGTCGCCGCAGAGTCCGGCGAAGGTCAGCGCCCGCCAGGCGATGCGCAGCTCCACACCGAGCGCCGCCTCGTCGGGACCGTGGCCGCAGACGTCGCCGATCATCGCGTGGACGGTGCCGTCCGGGGTCCGGACGGTGTCGTAGAAGTCGCCGCCGAGCAGCGCGCGGCTGCGGCCGGGGCGGTAGCGGGCGGCGAACCGCAGGTCGGAGCCGGCGAGCAGCGGGGTCGGCAGCAGACCGCGCTCCAGGCGGGCGTTCTCCTGGGCGCGCATCCGGGACTCGGTGAGCTGGCGCTGCGCGAGATCGGCCCGTTTGCGTTCGACGGCGTAGCGCACCGCGCGGCTGAGGACGGCGCCGTCCAGTTCGTCGCGGAAGAGGTAGTCCTGCGCGCCGACGCGGACGGCCTCGGCGGCGCGTTCGGCGTCGGTCTCCGGCGTCATCACCAGGACGGCGTGGGCCGGGGCCATCCGCAGCACCGCGTGGAGCGCGCCGAGGGTGTCGTCGCCGTCCGCCGCCGGGCCGCCGGGGGCCGGGGCGAGGTCGAGGAGGATGCAGTCGACGTCGTCGGTGAGCAGCCGGGCCGCCTCGGTGAGGTTGCGGGCGGTGCGCAGCCGGACCTTACGGCCGGCCCAGTCCCACATGTCCGGGACGGTGCTGCTGGGGTCGTCGCCGATGAGGAGGACGGTCAGCCCGGGGCCGGAGCCGTTGTCGGCGGCCGTCCCGGGGCGGCGGGCACCGGGGATCGGCGGCCGGGCCTCCGCGGGGGCCGCCGGGGGAAGGTGCGCGGGCGTGGCACCGGGCCCGTCCGCCGAGCCGTCCGCCGTCCGGCGTGCGGCGGCGCAGGCGTCACCGGCCGGGGCCGCCTGCTGCGGCAGCACGGCCGTGCGCCGGTGCGGTACGGGTACGGACATGGCTCTGCTTCCTTCCCTCCCCCTGATTCGTGGTGGGCGGCCGTGCCGCCCGGCTCGCCGGGGGCCGCCCTGACGGGCGGGCGAGGCCGCCGCGCAGGCGCTCCCGAGGGTGCCGGGGCGCGCCGTCCGGCGCACCAACGTGCCCGGTCGTGCGCCGCTCGTGGGGGAGAGCGGTGCGCCACCGGGCACCGGGAGTGCGACCATAGCGCCACCGGACAGGTGTGCGGAATGACCCACCGCGTGCGACGGGCGTCATATGCCGCTGCCGATAAGCCATTTGGCCTGGAGAGAGCCGGAGAAGACGGAAAGGGAATGACGAACATCACCCCCTCGGGGCTGGAACCGATCGCAATGTGCCACGGTCCGGCGACCGTCCGATAACGACGCCGGGCCGGTCCGCCACTTCCCATTCCGTCATTTATCGGGCCGTACGACTCCGAGGATCGGCATCGAACCCGCCCCGGCGATCGTGACCTGCCGGCCCGGTCGCGGCGCGTGGACGATCGCCCCGTCACCGAGGTACATCCCGACATGGCCGGCGTCGGAGAAATAGATGATCAGGTCGCCGGGGCGCATGTCCGTGACGGCGACGCGGGGCAGCTGCCGCCACTGCTCCTGCGAGGTGCGCGGAATCGTCCGGCCACCCGCCTGCCAGGCGCGCAGGGTCAGCCCCGAGCAGTCGAAGGTGTCCGGGCCCTCGGCGCCCCACACATAATCCTTGCCGATCTGCGCGGTCGCGAAGGAAACGGCTTTCTTTCCGGCGCCGGACGCCTTGTTCCGGATCTCCTTCAGGATGCCGGTGTCGAGCCATTTCTGCTGTTCGGCACGGGCCCGGGAATCCTCCAGCTCTTTCAGCCGGGTCTTTTCCGCGGCGGCCAGCCGGGATTCGATTTTCTTCGCCTCGCCGAGCTTCTTGTTGATGTCACTCCGCGCTTTTTCCTTCTTCACGCGTGCGGCGTCGAGCCGTTCCCAGCGGACGGTCGCCGCGTGCGCGTCGTCCCGCAGCCCGGCCGTGAGACGGGCCAGTTCCCCGGCGACGTTCGAGGCGGCGCGCTGGCTCTTACGGGCCAAGGTGACGTTGTCGAGGTACCCCTCGGGGTCCGCGCTCAGCATCAGCCGCGCCTCCTCCGGCACACCCCCCGCGCGGTACTGGGCGCTGGCCAGCACCCCCGCCTGCCGCTTGAGCGCGTCCCGCCGCCGCTGCGCGGCGTCGATCCGACGGGCCAGCCCGACGATTCTGTGCTGCTCGTCCTCGACCCGCTCCTGCGCGGCGTTGTACGCGTCGGTGGCGCGCTCCGCGGCGCGGTAGAGCGCCTCGATCCGGCGGTGGACACCGGCCAGCCGGTCCGCGCCGGAGTCCGCGTCCCCCGCCTCCGGACCCTTCGTACCGGGCCCGTCCGCCTCCGCCGCCTTCACCTGGCGGTCCACCCCGCGCCCGTCCGGCCCGTCGGCCGCCCGTACCGCCGACGCGGACGCCGCCGGGCCCACCGGGGCGAGCAGCCCCGTCGCGCAGAGCACCGCGAGGGCGCGGGCGACGGTCCGGGCCCGCCGTGCCCGGCGGCCGGACGCGGCGGCGCCGGGCACAGATCCGGCCACGGGGGCCGCACCTCCGTTTGCCGGGCCGCCGTCCCGTACGTCCCCCGGATCCCTCATGTCCGCTCCACCCCGTACGGCGTCCGCCGTCCCCTGAGTCCCCACCCGTCACCTCCGGTCGGTGCGCACCGATTCGTGGCGCCTTCGCTGGCGCGGATCGTGCCATACCGATCGGTAAGTCAACAGAGGACGGCGCGATTCCCCGTTTTCCGGTACCCGATGCACGGCCGGATCGGACTCCCTGAGCTGACGGGTGAGGTTCACCGTGCGTTCACTCTTCCCCATCGGTCGCTTCATTTGATCTGCCTAATTTCGGCCGTACCGAGTGCGCGTCAGCACCGCGAACGAAGCGGAACGGGCTGGCTCCGCACACTCCTGACACACCTCGCACGCCGACGAAGCGGCGCGCCCCAGGAAGGACTCTCGACAGTGAAGCTTCAGCGCAAGAACCGGGTTCGCGCCCTCGCGGTGGGCGCTCTCGCCGTCACCGGTGCCCTGGCCCTGTCGGCGTGCGGCTCCGACGACACCAGCGCCTCCGGTGGCGCGGGAGGTGCCAAGGCCGCCGACATCGCGTGTGAGGGCAAGGGCAAGCTGCGCGCCTCCGGCTCCTCGGCGCAGAAGAACGCCATGGACGTCTGGGTGCAGAACTACGCCGGCGCCTGCAAGGACACCGAGATCAACTACCAGCCGACCGGCTCCGGCGCGGGTATCACCACCTTCCTCCAGGGCCAGACCGCGTTCGCCGGTTCCGACTCGGCCCTCAAGCCCGAGGAGGTCGCCAAGTCGGAGAAGATCTGCAAGGGCGGCAAGGCGATCAACCTGCCGATGGTCGGCGGCCCGATCGCCGTCGGCTACAACGTGCCCGGCGTGGACGACCTCGTCCTCGACGCGCCCACCCTCGCCAAGATCTTCGACTCGGAGATCACCAACTGGAACGACACCGCGATCAAGAAGCTGAACCCGGGCGCCAAGCTCCCGGACCTCAAGATCCAGGCGTTCCACCGCTCCGACGACTCGGGCACCACCGACAACTTCACCAAGTACCTCAAGGGCGCCGCCCCCGACGCCTGGAAGCACGAGCCCGCGAAGACCTGGGACGGCAAGGGCGGCCAGGCGGCCTCCGGCTCCGCCGGCGTCTCCTCGCAGGTCAAGCAGACCAACGGTGCGATCTCCTACTTCGAGCTGTCCTACGCGACCGCCGGGAAGATCCCCACCGTCAAGATCGCCACCGGCGCCAAGGCCCCGGTCGAGGCCACCGTCGACAACGCCTCCAAGGCGATCGCCGAGGCCAAGCAGGTCGGCAAGGGCGACGACCTCGCCCTGGAGCTGAACTACGCCACCAAGGCCGAGGGCGCCTACCCGATCACCCTGGTGACGTACGAGATCGCCTGCGACAAGGGCAACAAGGCCGAGACCCTGCCGGCCACCAAGTCCTTCCTCACCTACATCGCCAGTGAGGACGGCCAGAACGCCCTGAAGGAGCTGGGCTACGCCCCGCTGCCCACCGAGATCGCCGACAAGGTCCGCAAGACCGTCGCCGCCCTCGCCTGATCCACCGGGCGGCGGCCCGACCCCGCCGTACGGCCCGGGTCACCCCCGCCGTACGGCCCCCGGGCCGCCGCCCGTCCGGTGCACCGCCGCGCCAGGAGCCCCCGGGCTCCGCAGACCGGAGAAACCATGACCCCCTCAGCAACCGCGACACCAGACGCCGCGCCCCCGCCGGCCCCGGCCGCAGCCTCCCCTGTCTCGGGTAAGGCCCAGCGCCCCGGCGACCGGATCTTCCTCGGACTCTCCCGCGGATCCGGTATCGCCCTCCTGGTGATCATGGCGGCCATCGCCGCCTTCCTCACCTACCGGTCCGTGCTCGCCATCTCCGGCGACCACGCCAACTTCTTCACCACGCTCGACTGGAACGCCACCGGCACCGAGCCGAAGTTCGGCATCGCGGTCCTGGCGTTCGGCACCGTCGTCAGCGCCCTCATCGCGATGATCATCGCGGTCCCGGTCGCCGTCGGCATCGCCCTCTTCATCTCGCACTACGCCCCCCGCAAGCTGGCCTCCCCGCTCGGCTACGTCATCGACCTGCTCGCCGCGGTGCCCAGCATCATCTACGGCCTGTGGGGCGCGCTCTTCCTCGTCCCGCACCTCGGCGGGCTCTACAGCTGGCTCGACGACTACCTCGGCTGGACCGGCGTCTTCAGCTACGGCGGCGGCGCCGCCCGCTCGCTGTTCACCGTCGGCATCCTGCTGGCGATCATGATCCTGCCGATCGTCACCAGCGTCAGCCGTGAGGTCTTCCTCCAGGCGCCGAAGATGCACGAGGAGGCGGCCCTGGCGCTCGGCGCCACCCGCTGGGAGGTCATCCGGATGTCGGTCCTCCCCTTCGGCCGCTCCGGCATCATCAGCGCCTCCATGCTCGGCCTGGGCCGTGCGCTCGGCGAGACGATGGCCGTCGCCACCGTCCTCTCCCCCAACTTCCTCATCGGCAAGAGCCTGCTCGAACCGGGCGGCGGCACCTTCGCGCAGAACATCGCCGCGAAGTTCAGCGAGGCCGACACCTTCGGCCAGGACGCCCTGATCGCCTCGGGCCTCGTCCTCTTCGTGATCACCCTGCTCGTCAACGGCGCGGCCCGCCTGATCATCGCCCGGCGCAAGGAGTACTCGTGAGCGACGTCATGACGGAACCGCAGGCCCTCGCCGAACGGCCCGGCGCCGCGTCCGGTCTCTCCCTCAAGCAGGCCCGGCTCCCCCGCTGGACCCCGGCGGCCCTCGCCCTGGCCTCGGCCGTGATCGGCTGCGGCATCGGCCTCGGCGCCGGTCTGGACAGCCGCGTCCAGTGGGGTCTGATCGCCGCGCTGGTCTTCGTCGCCGGCACGTTCGCCCTGTCCGCCGCCGTCGAAGGCGCCCGGCAGGCCAAGGACCGCCTCGCCACCGGCCTCGTCTGGATGGCCTTCCTCCTCGCCGTCATCCCGCTGGCCTCCCTGCTGTGGGAGACGGTGGCCCGCGGCAGCAAGGTCCTCGACGGCTACTTCCTGTCCCACTCGATGGGCACCCTGCCGGACGCGCTGCCCGGCGGCGGCATCTACCACGCGATCATCGGCACCCTGGAGCAGGTGGGCCTGGCCACCCTGATAGCCGCGCCGCTCGGCCTGTTCACCGCGATCTACCTGGTCGAATACGGCCGCGGCCGGCTCGCCAAGGCCGTCACCTTCTTCGTCGACGTGATGACCGGCATCCCGTCCATCGTCGCGGGCCTGTTCATCCTCTCCGTCTGGATCCTGATCCTCGGCTTCGGCCCGTCCGGTTTCGCCGGGTCGATGGCGCTGGCGATCCTGATGGTCCCGGTCGTCGTCCGCTCCACCGAGGAGATGCTCAAGCTCGTCCCGAACGAGCTGCGCGAGGCGTCCCTGGCCCTGGGCGTGCCGAAGTGGCGCACCATCTTGAAGGTCGTCCTGCCGACGTCGATCGGCGGTATCACCACCGGCGTGATGCTGGCCGTCGCCCGGATCACCGGCGAGACCGCCCCGGTCATGCTGCTGGTGTGGGGCGCGAAGACGATCAACAACAACCCGTTCCAGGACGCCCAGCAGTCCCTGCCGCTCTACGTCTTCCAGCAGTGGCAGCAGGGCTCCGACGCGTCGTACGACCGCGCCTGGGCCGCGGCCCTCGTCCTCATCGCCTTCGTGATGATCCTCAACCTGGTGGCCCGCGGCATCGCCCGCTGGAAGGCCCCCAAAACCGGCCGCTGACCGCAAGCGCAACGAAAGAAGCAGTGATCCCCATGGCCAAGCGAATCGATGTCAGCGGCCTCTCCGCCTTCTACGGCAGCCACAAGGCCATCGACGACATCTCCATGAGCGTCGAGCCCCGCTCGGTGACCGCCTTCATCGGCCCCTCCGGCTGCGGCAAGTCCACGTTCCTGCGCACCTTGAACCGTATGCACGAGGTCACCCCCGGCGGCCGCGTCGAGGGCAAGGTGCTCCTGGACGACGAGGACCTCTACGGCCCCGGTGTCGACCCGGTCGCGGTCCGCCGCACCGTCGGCATGGTCTTCCAGCGGCCCAACCCGTTCCCCACCATGTCGATCTTCGACAACGTCGCGGCCGGTCTGCGGCTCAACGGCACGGTCAAGAAGAAGTCCGAGCTGTCCGACATCGTGGAGAAGTCCCTCAAGGGCGCCAACCTCTGGAACGAGGTCAAGGACCGCCTGAACAAGCCCGGCTCCGGCCTCTCCGGCGGTCAGCAGCAGCGTCTGTGCATCGCCCGCGCCATCGCCGTCGAACCGCAGGTCCTGCTGATGGACGAGCCCTGCTCGGCGCTGGACCCGATCTCCACGCTCGCCGTCGAGGACCTCATCGGCGAGCTGAAGGAGCGCTTCACGATCGTCATCGTGACGCACAACATGCAGCAGGCGGCGCGCGTCTCGGACCGTACGGCGTTCTTCAACCTCTCGGCGGTCGGACAGCCCGGCACCCTCGTCGAGATCGACGACACCGAGCGGATCTTCTCCAACCCGTCCGTCCAGGCCACCGAGGACTACATCTCCGGCCGCTTCGGCTGAGCCGCCCGGCGGCCCCACCCGCGTCCTGCGGTGCTGCATGGCGGTGCCACCGCACGACGAAGGGCCCGCCCCTCCACAACCGAGGGGCGGGCCCTTTCCTTCCGTCCCGTACGGGAACGCCGTACGGGGCCGGATCAGCCGAAGGCCAGCTGGACCACCCAGTAGGCGAGCGCGGCGACGATCGCCGCCGCCGGCATCGTGATGAACCAGCCCATCACGATGTTCTTGGCCACCCCCCAGCGGACCGCGCGCGAACCCTTGGTCGAGCCCACACCCATGATCGCGGAGGTGATGACGTGCGTGGTGGAGATCGGCGCGTGGAACATGAACGACGCGGTGTACATCACCGACGCCGCCGTGGTCTCCGCGGCGAAGCCCTGCGGCGGGTCCAGCTCGATGATCCGCCGCCCCAGCGTCCGCATGATCCGCCAGCCACCCGCGTACGTACCGAGCGACAGGGTGATCGCGCAGACCAGCTTCACCCACACCGGAATGGCGTCGTCGGCGTTCTGCACATCGGCGATGACCAGCGCCATCACCACGATGCCCATGGTCTTCTGCGCGTCCTGGAGACCGTGGCCGAGCGCCATGCCCGCCGCCGACACCGTCTGCGCTATACGGAAACCGCGCTTGGCACGGTGCGGATTGGCCCCGCGGAACAGCCACAGGATGACGACCATCACCAGGTAACCGAGCACCAGCCCGATCACCGGCGAGATGAACATCGGCAGCACGACCTTCTCGATCACCCCGCCCCAGATCACCTGGGTGCCCCCCGCGAGCGCCGCGCCGACCATGCCGCCGAAGAGCGCGTGGGAGGAGGACGAGGGCAGACCGAAGTACCAGGTGACGAGGTTCCAGACCACCGCGCCGATCAGCGCGGCGAACAGGATGCCCATCCCCTTGCTGCCCTCGGGCGTGGAGATCAGCCCCTCACTGACCGTCTTGGCGACCCCGCTGCCCAGAAAGGCACCGGCGAGGTTCATCACGGCGGCCATCGCCAGCGCCGCCCGGGGCGTCAGCGCCCGGGTCGACACCGAGGTGGCGATGGCGTTCGCCGAGTCGTGGAAGCCGTTGGTATACGTGAAACCGAGCGCGACCGCGATGGTCACGACGAGCGCGAAGGTGTCCATGGCCGGGGCTCAGGACTCCTTGACCGCGATGGTCTCGACGGTGTTGGCCACGTGCTCGAAGGCGTCGGCCGCCTCTTCGAGGATGTCCACGATCTGCTTGAGCTTCAGCACCTCGATGGCGTCGTACTTGCCGTTGAAGAGGTGCGCGAGCAGCTTGCGGTGGATCTGGTCGGCCTGGTTCTCCAGCCGGTTGACCTCGATCCAGTACTCGGTGAGGTTCGACATCGTCCGGAGGTTCGGCATCGCCTCGGCGGTCAGCTCCGCCGCCCGCGCCAGCACCTCGATCTGCTGCTCGACGCCCTTCGGCAGCTCCTCCACCTTGTAGAGGACGACGAGATCGACGGCCTCCTCCATGAAGTCCATGATGTCGTCGAGTGACGAGGCGAGGTTGTAGATGTCCTCGCGGTCGAAGGGCGTGATGAACGAGGAGTTGAGCTGGTGGAAGATCGCGTGGGTCGCGTCGTCCCCTGCGTGCTCCGCCGCCCGCATCCGCTCGGCGATCTCGGCCCGCGCGGAGGTGTCCGCCCCGAGCATTTCCATCAGGAGCTTCGAGCCGGTGACGATGTTGTCCGCGGACGCGGCGAACATGTCGTAGAAGCTCGTCTCCCTGGGGGTCAGACGAAAGCGCACGTGAAATCCTCGGGGTGCATCGGTTTCGGTCGAGTTGATGCTAGGCGCATCATCCAGCCACTGCTTACCAGCATTCCTTCAGTGTCGCCCATCGGGCAGCATGCTCTGCACGGGGTACCGCCGGTACCCGGAAAATTCGGTACCATATACCCACCAGGGGTATATGGATCGACGGGATACCACGGGAGACGGCCATGACGACCACGGACGCCGGCACGGACGGCACCACCACAGCCGCCCCGGCCACCCCCGCCCCCGAGCCGAAAACCGCCCCCCAGGGCGACCCGAACGCCGTCACCGACCACGACCGCGGCATCCACGGCTACGCCCACCAGAAGGACGCCCACCTCAAGCGGCTGCGCCGCATCGAGGGCCAGATCCGCGGCCTCCAGCGGATGCTGGAGGAGGACGTCTACTGCATCGACATACTCACGCAGGTCTCGGCGAGCACGAAGGGCCTGCAGTCCTTCGGGCTCCAGCTCCTGGAGGAACACCTGCGCCACTGCGTCGCCGACGCCGCGGTGCACGGCCCCGAGGCCATCGACGCCAAGGTCCAGGAAGCCACCAAGGCGATCGAGCGGATGCTGCGCACCTGACCGGCGCGGCGGCCACCGGCCCGCGCCGGACCCGCCGGGCGGCTCCGCAGCTACGCGCTCCGCTGCCCGCCGACGTCCAGCAGTTCATCGATACGGTCCGCGCTCAGCCGCTCCTCGCTCGCGGCGGCCGCGGCGATCATCAGCTCGCCGATCAGCTCGATCTCCACGAGGGCCACGCGGTCCTGAACCGTCGCATCGCAGGTCACGGTCACGGACGACACCTTCCTTCGCGCGCCTCCCCCTCCGGGGCGTCACCCCGCCCAGCGTAGGGACGCCATCCGGCCGCGCCCATGGCACGGAAGGACCATTTCCGCCACCCCGCCCGGGTTACGGCCCCCACCCTCCAACCGCCCCGCAGACGGCCGAAAACCGACGCCCGGAACCCGGCTTTCCGGGCCGGAGACCTGCTCCGGACCCCAGGTCTGCTCGTCCGGCCCGGCCGGACCCCGCCCGGTCCGAGGGCCTTGTCCGGCCCGGCAGGTCCCTGCTGACACCCGCCCCGCCCGGGACGGGCATCCCCTCCGTCCGCCGCACCGCACCGTCCCGACCGCCCCGGGACGTACGGCCCCGCCCCGCCTCACTCCCCCGCGGCCGCGACCCGCCCCGAGTAGATGGCCTCCTTCGGCGGCAGGGCCACCTCCGGTTTGCGGCCGAAGTCGGTGAGCCGGGTCGTCGAGGTCACCGCCGCGCCGCGGGGCGAGCCGTTGGCGAAGCGGTAGTGCTGGCTGACCTGGCGGAGCCGTCCGGCGTCGTCCAGATACGCGTCGAACGGGACCCGCCGGGTGGTGAACCCTTTTTCCGCCGCCGTCAGCACCGGGCGGGTTCGGGCCGACGCCGCGCCCGCGGCCGTCGCGATGTCCGCCGTCCCGCTGTAGTGCCGCACCGCGACGCCGTCGAGCCGCGCCCGGCCCCGGTACGTCACCTCCCGCGCGCCCCGCAGCAGTTCGGCCGCGGCCAGCGGATCGGTGGCCCCGCCGGTGACGAGATTGCCGTCCGCGAGGCCCGTCGCATCGATCCGCACCCATTTGTCCGCGGGCACCCCGGCCCCGCGGTTCTTCATGTACAGCGCGCCCGGCACCAGGATCTCGGTGACCGGCGGGCGCGGCCCGCGCCTGTCCCCCGCCGCGTCCGGGAGCGTCAGCCGCAGCCGGCCCCTGCCGCGCCGGAAGTCGTAGTCGCCGCTGCCCCGGATCGCGACCCGGGTGCCGCCGCTGACCGTCTCCATCGTCGAGGTGACCCGCGCCCCGCCCGCCCGCAGCAGCGCGTCCGCGGTGGTCCGCACCGCCCGCCCGGCCTCCGGGGAGTCCGCGCCCGGCAGTCCGTCCGTGGACGCGCCGCCGGCCGAACACCCCGCCGTCAGCAGCCCCGCCGCACACACCAGCGCCGCGACGACCGCGCCCGTCTCCCGCCTGACCTGCGCCACCATCGCGTACGAGCCCCTTCGGCCGTATTCCTGGGCGGGCCCGGGACGGCCGGTACCGGAGACCGCCGATCGGGCGCTCCGCTCACCGGCGGTCCGCGCCGGGCGGCCCGTTCCGGATGGCCGGTTTCCCACCGACCGCCCCGTTCAACGACCGTTTCCGGGGCCCGTCACGCCATGCCACCCGGGGCGCGTAGCGTGGCGGGGTGACCGATCGTGCCCCGCACCCCCACGCCCCGGGCCCCTCCGCCCCCGGCCCGGCACCCGCCCCCGACACCGCCCCCGCCGACGGCACCGAGCACCGCACCGCCACCTCCGAACGCGGCTCCTTCATCTCCGCCCGCTGCTCCTGCGGCTGGCGCGGCGCCGCCCGCCGCGCCCGCTCCCAGGCCCGTACGGACGCCGAACGCCATCTGGCCGCCGCGCGGCCGGAATGATCCCCCGTCCGGGAACCGCCAACTGCCCTGCCGCATCTGGGTAGGGAGAGAACGACGGCACCGGGCACGGCCGTCGCGCCGCCCGGACCGGTCTCCGGGCCCCCGCGCGCCGCCACCGGGCACGCCCCACGGCGACGCCCGGCGCCCCGGTGCCGCGCCCCTCGGCCACCGGCCGGACCCGTGGCCGTACGGGGACGCCGGACCACAACGAGGGGATATTTTCCGATGAAGCGCCGCACACTCCTGCAAACCGGTGGCGGTATCGCGGCCACCTCGGTCGTCTGGGCCACCGGCTGCAGCCCGGACGGCGCGGCCCCCGGCTCCCCCTCCGTCCCGGACGGCGGCACGCTCACCGCCACCGCCACCGGCTCCGACGCGAAACCGGCCGCCACCAAGGCCAATTGGAGCGCCCTCGGCAAGGACCTCGACGGCACCCTCATCCGCCCCTCGGACGCCTCCTACGCCACCGCGGGCCGCCTCTACAACACCCGCTTCGACTCCTTGAAGCCCTCAGCGGTCGCCTACGTCGCCCACCCCGCGGACATCGCCACCTGCCTGTCCTTCGCGCGCCGCTACCGCGCCCCCGTCGCCATCCGCAGCGGCGGCCACTCCTACGCCGGCTACTCCAGTGGCAACGGCAAACTCGTCATCGACGTCTCGAAGCTCGACACCGTCGGCGCGCCCTCGGGCGGCGAGGTGGCGATCGGCGCGGGCGCCAGACTCATCGACGTCTACACCGGCCTCGGCGCTCACGGCGTCACCCTGCCCGGCGGCTCCTGCCCGACCGTCGCGATATCCGGTCTCACCCTCGGCGGCGGACACGGCGTCACCTCCCGGGCGTACGGCCTGACCTGCGACTCCCTCATCGGCGCAACGGTCGTCACGGCCGACGGGAAGACCGTCGAGTGCGACGCCTCGCACCACTCCGACCTCTTCTGGGCGCTGCGCGGCGCCGGCAACGGCAACTTCGGCGTCGTCACCGAACTCCGCTTCCGTACGCACCCGGCGCCCCGCTCGGTGATGGCGTACATGACGTGGCCGTGGGCGAAGGCGGCGCGGGTGCTGGGGTCCTGGCAGAAGTGGGGCCCCTCGCAGGCGGACGAGATATGGTCCGCCTGCCATCTGGACGCCCGCCCCGGCGGCACCCCTTCCGTCTCCGTCGCGGCGTTCTCCATGGGCGGCTACCGCGACCTCCAGAACGCCGTCGACCAGCTCGCCGACCAGCCCGGCGGTCCGGGCCCCGCGGCCACCGTGCGGCTCACCCCCATCGACCACCTGGACGCGATGGAGGCGTACGCGGGCTGCTCCTCCAAGACGACGGCGCAGTGCCACGCGCCGGGCGCGCTGCCCGGCCGGACCGGACCGGGCCAGCTGGGCCGCGAGACGTACGCGGCGCGCTCACACTTCTACGACCGGCCGCTGTCCGCGTCGGGCATCCAGACGGCCCTGTCCCAGATCGAGAGCGGCGGCCACAAGGGGGTGACCGGCAATGTCGCGTTCACCGCGCTGGGCGGCGCGATCAACCGCGTCGGCGCCACCGACACCGCCTTCGTCCACCGCTCCTCGCGCTTCCTCGCGCAGTACCTGGCGTCCTGGCCGGCCGGCGGCTCGTCCGCGGGCCGTACCGCCTGGCTGAACACCTTCCACGACGCGATGCGCCGCCACTCCTCGGGCGCCGCCTACCAGAACTACACCGACCCGTCCCTGACCGACTGGAAGTCCGCCTACTACGGCCCCGCCGCCACCCGCCTCGACCAGGTCAAGCGGACGTACGACCCGCAGCGGCTCTTCAGCACGTTCCCGCAGGCGCTGTAGGGGTACGGGGTCGGGGCACCGGGCCGCGGCGGCCCGTGAGGGGCGGGTGTCCGCCCGTCCCTCACGCCGCCAGATCGCGCTCCGACCGCTCACCGCCGGACGCCCCGGCGCGCACCGCCGGCCCGCCGGGCGCGCCGCCCTCCGCCCGGTCCCCGTCCTCCGGTGCGTACCGCTCGCCGTAGGTCTCCGCGAACGCCTGCGCGTACGCCGCCTCGACCGCCGCTTCGGCGTCCGGCGCCGCCACCGTCTCGGGGACCCCGGGCGCCCGGACCAGCCGGCCCGCACGGGACCGGCCCAGCCGGGTCATCAGCGGCACCAGCAGCGCCTGCGCGAGCGGGGCGAGCAGCAGCACCACGGCCGTACCCAGCGCGAACCCGCCGATGACGTCCGTCGGGTAGTGCAGGCCCAGGTAGATCCGGCAGAAGCCCTCGAACAGCGCCAGCCCGATGCCGATCAGACCGTACGAGCGGCGGACGAGGAAGAGCCCGACGCCGACCGCCATGGCGAGCGTCGCGTGGTCGCTGACGAACGAGAAGTCGGTCTTCCCGGGGACGAGGACCGCCAGCGTGGTGTGGTCGTGGGACGGGCGGGGGCGGCCGACGATGCTCCGGATCGGGATGTTGGCGAGCAGCGCGAGACCGGCGGCGAGCGGCGCCCACACCAGCCCGGCGACGGCGGCGGGCGCCCCGGCGCGCCGCCGCACGGACCACCAGGCGAGCACGCACAGCACGGCGAGGACGGCGAGGACGCCGTATTCGCCGAGATACTCCATGGTGTGGTTGACCCACCGCGGAGCATCCTTCGCGAGGCCGTTGACGGCGCCGAGCACGTCGGCGTCCGGGTCCGGCCCCTCAAGTGCGAGTCCAGCCATCTGCTGTGACTCCTTATCTTCCGCGCGCGCGAGCGCCGTGTGTGTGCTGCCGGCCCCCGTGGTCGTTCTGTTCCGCCGTGCCGCCACGGCGGGCGCGCCCTCGCGTCCGGTCCGCCCGACGCCAGGAGAACGCGCTCGTCATCGCGGTCGTTCCGCTCTCCACCCGATGATCACCAGCTCGTTGTCCCAGCGTGACGTGTACCGGGCGGCAGGCGCCTCATGTTCACGCGGCGTTCGCACGCGGCAGCGCTTTCGCGCCATCGGAGGTGACGCGGGTGGCGCCGATGTAGTCCGGCACGTCGATCTTGTCGAACCGGATCAGCGCGCCGGTGTGCGGGGCGTTGACCATGTACCCGCCGCCGACGTAGATCCCGACGTGGTGGATGGACCGCGGGTCCGTCAGATCGTTGGCGAAGAAGACCAGGTCACCGGGGAGCAGCTCATCGCGCTTGGGGTGCGGACCGGCGTTCCACTGGTCGTTGGCCACCCGCGGCAGATCGATGCCGACCGAGCGGTACGCGGCCTGCGTCAGCCCGGAGCAGTCGAACCGGCCGTTCTGCGCGGCGGTGCCCGTACCGCCCCAGAGATACGGCGTGCCGAGCTTCTCCTGCGCGTAGTAGATGGCGGCCGCCGCCTGCTTGGACGGCGCGACGGGCGCGGACGGCGCCTCGAAGCTCTTGGCGAGCGTGGTGATCGTCTTGACGTAGTTCTGCGTCTCGCCGTAGGGCGGAACACCGCTGTACTGGATGACGCGGTAGGCGCCCGCGTTGTACGCGGCGAGCATGTTGTGGGTGGCGTCGCCCGGCGCGTCCTTCACGTACTT
Source organism: Streptomyces sp. NPDC027185 (assembly GCF_055567035.1). Lineage (NCBI taxonomy): Bacteria > Bacillati > Actinomycetota > Actinomycetes > Kitasatosporales > Streptomycetaceae > Streptomyces > Streptomyces sp. NPDC027185. The sequence goes on from NZ_JBVHRF010000002.1 coordinate 1,207,522, forward strand.
CGCCAGCTCACAGTCGTACGACGCCGCCGACGCGATGGCGTCCGCCGGGTCCCACACGTCCCTCTTGCCGTCACCGTTGCCGTCGATGCCGTGGGTGGCCCAGGTGCCGGGGATGAACTGCGCCATGCCCTGCGCGGCGGCGGGGCTCTGGGCCCGCGGGTTCCAACCGCTCTCCTGGTAGAGCTGCGCGGCCAGCAGCGACGGACTGATCGCCGGGCAGAGCTGCCCCCACTTCTGCACCAGCGACTGGTACTCGGCGGGCACCGCGCCCTTGGCCAGCCCGAGCGCCCGCCCGCCGGCCGCCCCGACCAGCCCTGCGGCCGCCGTGTACGTGCCGATCACGAGCAGCGCGACGAGACAGAGCATCAGCCCCGCCCCGATACCACCTGCAATCCAGAGTTTCCGCACGCCCCAACCCTCCCCCATCCGGGCTCACTTCGCCGCCGATTCCCCGCCACCCCTGGAAGTTCCCACCGCACGGCGGCGCACACCTCGGCGCAGGGGGCGCTCACCGGGGAGCGGCGTACGGGCCAGAGGCTACCGGGCGCGCCGGACACCGGCCCCGCCCCGGGCGCCGCCCCGCGCCCCGCGCCTCCGCCCGGCGCCCGCCGTGGGCAACGGCACACCGCGCGACCGTCCGGCCGGTGCGCGGATACCGGACACTGGAGGCGAGGCGCGAGGACAGGAAACGGACATGGACCCCAACAACCAGAAGCAGATGAACAAGCACCTCTGGTGGCGCGTGGCGTACTTCCTCTTCGCCATCCATCTCGTGGCCCTGCTGATGATCTTCGTGATGTCCCACGCGCCGAAGTGACGGCGTGACACCGGGGCGGCACGGCGACGCGGGACCGCACCGGCACACGACGGAACCGCCGCGCCCCTGACCCACGTCCCACCCCGGGAAGCGCCGCACGCCCCGGACCTGCCCCGACTTCCCTCACCGACCCAGCCCCGCCGATCTCGTACCGTCGTCCCGGCACCGGCACCCTCGCCGGGCCCCGGCCCCGCCTTCGGGCCGATCCGGACAGGGCCCACCCTTCACCCAATCATTGCTCACGGTTATCATACGTGATACACACAGTGACATCTCTGACGTCGACGGGTGACGCGGGACGCCGGGCGAGCCGATCCTCACCCCGCCCCCACGGGATTCGCGCAAGAATGCCGCCAAGTCGACATCCGGTGGTGTCTTTGTCGGCGAAGATGGAGACTGACCCCTGTCAGCACACGCGGGGGCCACAACTACCCATAAAGGGGCGGTGAGTTCAAAATGTTCATTGCGGCCGATAAGGGCGACATCTCCACCATCATCGGCGGAATCGCCCCGGACTGGGGCCCGTTCGGCAGCCTGGGCAACGAAGCGCGCGTGATGGTCGAGGTGGTCATGGCCATCGCGATCCTGCTCTGTCTGGGCATCGCCATCTGGGGCGCCGCCAAGCAGCGCATCGGTGCGACCGCGCTCCGCGACACCTTCAGCGCCGAGCAGGGCAAGGGCCTGATCGTCGCCGGTCTCACCGGCGTCTTCATCATCGGCTCGCTCGGCACCCTCTTCACGATCGTCTACGGCATGGCCGTGTAGCGCGCCCGGGGACGCCCCCGGCCGCCGCCCCTCCGGCGGCCGACGGGCCGTCACCACCCTGCCCCCGCACGCCCGCGCGACCCTCGGTCGCCGCACCCCGGGCGGACCGGAACGCCATCGGCGCCACCGCATGCGCCCCGTCCGCCGCCCGTGTGCCTCCATCCACCCCCCGACGGCCCCACCTCCCGCGCCGAGGCCCCATGCTTACGTCCGCCCGCCCCTGCCCACCCGGCCTCCGGGCCGGCCCCGGCACGCCCGCGACCAGCGGACCGGTTGAGGCGACCGCCCCGTGGGGACAGGTCCGCCCGGGGGAGAGAAGGCCACCGCGGGAGTCGGCGGAACGGGTGCACGCCAAGGGGACGAAAGCCCCCAAGTCCCCCATTCGCTCCCCCCGCACAGCAGCTGAGGAACCGTCACCGTGAGATGTACTCGTACCACTTCACCCGAGCCGCCGGCCGCGCGGCTACGGTCATACGAGGGCAACGCCACAGCGGCGAGGACGGCGGAGACGGCAATGACGGTTGAGGGGGCACGTACGCGATGAGTACCAGCGACGACGGCTACGGCGGCGACTACACGAACCCCACCGGCCAGACCCGCACCAGACTCCCCGACAGCGACGGCGACACCTACGGTTCGGGGCGCCGGTCCCGGTCCGGTCTGTCGAGCCGGAACCTCATCGCCGTGGTCGGCGTGGTGGTCCTCCTCATCGCCGCCATCGCCTTCGCCAACCGCGGCTCCTCCTCCCCCGGCACCGACGACCCCGCGAACGGCACCCCCGGCAACGCCCCCGCCGCCCGCCCCACCGCACCCACCGGCACCGCCCCGGTCGAAGGCAAGAACGGCACCATCGCCAAGGGCTTCGCCAAGACCGAACAGGGGGCGCAGTCGGCGGCGGCGAATTATGCGGTGGCGCTGGGGTCCGAGCGGATGTTCCGCGCGGACGGCCGCCACGAGATCCTGGCCGCCGTCTACACCCCCGGCATGGCGAGCCGGCTCAAGGCGTCGCAGGACAAGGCGTACTCCCCCGCGTTCCTGAAGCGGCTCGGGCTCGACGCCGCGGGCAACGCCCCCCGGGGCAAGAACTTCATCTCCCGCACCATTCCGGTGGGGACCAAGGTCGAGAAGTTCGGCGACGGCGCCGCCAAGGTGTCCGTCTGGTACACGGCCCTGATCGGGCTGGCCGGCACGGGCTCCACGGACCCGGTGCGCTCGGACTGGAAGACCTGGACCTTCGATCTGACCTGGACCGGCGGCGACTGGAAGATCGCCGCCGACACCCAGAAGAGCGGGCCCGCCCCGGTCACGGGCGACGTCCCGGCCTCCGGCGCGGAGGAGATCACCAAGGCGGTCGACGAGTTCGGAGGGTTCACTTATGCCCGGTAACACCCGCCGCCGCGCCACCTCGGTGGCCGCCCTGCTGGCCGGTGCGCAGGCGACACTCTTCCTGCTGGCGACCAGGGCCATGGCCGCACCGTCGCCCGACCCCTCGCCGAGCGGGGGCGGCGACGCCTGTGACGCGCTCTCCGGCCCCGCCAAGGACTACTGCCAGGACGGCGACAAGGCCCCCGGCGGCGCCCCCACCCCCGGCCTGACCGACAACAACCCCCTCGACCCCCTCACCTCCCTCGCCAAGGGGTGCGCCAAGGCCGCCGCGTGGATCGTCGACAAGCTGGCCGACGCCGTGAAGGCGACCTCGCAGGTCGACTTCACCAATGCCGCGTTCCTGCGGCAGTACGCCGTCGTCTTCGCCGCCTCGACCGTCCTCACCCTGGTCCTGTGGCTCCTCGCCGTCGCCAAGCGCGCCGTGCGGGGCGTGCGGCTGACGGAGGCGATCAGCGAGGCCGTCGGGTTCCTCTGGCTGACCGTGCTCGCCTCCGCGTTCACGCCGCTGATCCTGTACACCGTGGTCTCCGCGACCGACGGCATCACCGAGATCATCGCGAAGGGCACCGGCGCGAAGACCGACACCTTCTTCGGCGCGTTCTCCGAAGCGCTGACCAAGGGCACCGACATCGGCGGCGGCCCGATCATGCTGATCGTCGTCTCGCTGGTCTCGGTACTCGCCGCCGGTGTGCTCTGGCTGGAGCTGGTGGTCCGCGCCGCGCTGCTGTACGTCGGCGCGCTGCTGGGCACCGTCGTCTACGCCGGGCTCGTCGACAAGAACATGTGGGGCCACGTCCGCCGCTGGGCCGGGATCATGATCGCGGTGATCATGGTGAAGCCGGTGATCGTGATCGTCCTCGGGATCGCCGGGGCGCTCTCCTCCGACGAGGGCCCCAACGCCTTCTCCGCCGTCGTCTCCGGCCTCGCCATCATCATCCTCGCGATCTTCGCCAGCGCGATGATCTACCGCTTCGTCCCCGGCTTCGGCGACGAGATGATCTCCGCCCGGACGAACAAGGGCCGGGCCACCGACGGCAGCCAGGCGGCCGCCATGGTCTCCTCGCCCGCCGCCCTCGTCTCGCAGGGCATCAAGACCCACAGCACCCGCAAGTCCGACGGCGGCGGACAGTCCCAGGGCGGGGGCGGCCAGTCCCCCGCCAACACCGTCGCCGGCGGCGTGGCCGCGCACAGTACCCGCAACGCCCCGCCGGCCCCCCGTACCAACCCCGGCACCGGTGCCCCCAGTTCCGGCAAGTCAGCAGGAGGTGAAGGGCGGTGACCACCCATCCCCAACCGATCGCGCCCCGCAGGACGTATCTGATCGGCCGTGCCCGGCCCAACGCCGTCGTCGGCAAGAACCGCGAGACCGGCGAGATCGCCCTGATCATCGCCTGCGCCTTCCTCGGCATGGTGAGCGGTCTGGTGATCCAGGTCCTCGCCCTGCGGATCATCGCGCTGACCGGCTTCCCGGTGCTCGGCCTGGCCGCCGTGTACGTCCCGTACAAGGGCCGTACGTTCTACAAGTGGTTCGAGATCCGGCGCAGCTACCGCCGGACGCTGCGCCGCGGCACCGCCTACCGTTCCGCCGCCGCCGAGGCCGGCACCCGGCTCGACGGGCGGGAGGTCGAGATCGGCCCGCCGCCCGGCGTCGGCCGTATCAACTGGCTCGCCGCCCCCTTCGGCCCCGACGAGGTCGCCGTCCTCCTGCACGCCGACCGCCGCACCGTCACCGCCGCCATCGAGATCGAGGGCCCCGGCGTCGGTCTGCGCGACAGCGAGGACCAGGAGGCGCTGGTCGACCGCTTCGGCACGCTCCTCAAGCACGTCGCGAACGGCGACGGTTTCGTCACCCGCCTGCAGATCCTGGCCCGCACCCTGCCCGCCGACCCGGACGCGCACGCCAAGGACGTCGCCCAGCGCGGCGACGCCTCCTCCCCCGCCTGGCTCCAGGAGTCGTACGACCAGCTCCAGTCGATGGTCTCCACCTCCTCCGAGCAGCACCGCGCCTACCTCGTGGCCTGTATGCACTACGACCGCGAGCTGGCCGCCGAGGCGATGACGATGGCCCGCGCCGCGGCCACTCAGTACGGCGGCACGGGCCGCGGCAAAGTCGACCGGGACGCCGGGCTCGCCGTCGTCATGGCCCGCGAGCTGACCGACATCTGCGCCCGCCTCGCCGAGGCCGACATCCGCGTCCGCCAGCCGCTCGGCCAGGCCCGCCTCGCCTCCCTCGTGCACTCCATGTACGACCCGGACCACCCCATCGACCACATCCAGGCGATGAGCAAGCGCAACGCCTGGCCCGCCGAGCTGGACGCGGTCGAGCCGACGTACCTCCAGGCCAAGACCCGCGAGTCGACGACCCGGGCCCCGTGGTGCCACGCCACCGCCTGGATCAAGGAGTGGCCGCTGACCCCGGTCGGCGTCAACTTCCTCGCCCCGCTGCTGGTCCACACCCCGGACGTGATCCGTACCGTCGCGGTCTGCATGGACCTGGAGCCCACCGAGATCGCCATCGAGCGGATGCTGACGGAGAAGACCAACGACGACGCCGAGGCCAGCCGCGCCGCGAAGATGAACCGCGTCGTCGACCCCCGCGACGTCGCCCACCACGGCCGCGTCGACCAGCGCGGTGAGGACCTCGCCTCCGGAGCCGCCGGCGTCAACCTCGTCGGCTATCTGACGGTCTCCTCCCGCTCCCCCGAGGCACTCGCCCGCGACAAGCGCACCATCCGCGCCTCGGCCGGGAAGTCCTATCTCAAGCTGGAGTGGTGCGACCGCGAGCACCACCGGGCGTTCGTCAACACCCTGCCGTTCGCGACCGGAATCCGCCGCTAAGCCGCTGGGAGGCGCGTACGTCATGGCCATGCTCGACCCGCTCGGAGCGCTCACCGACGCCTTCACGACCTTCCTGTTCGGGAAGGTGGAGACGACGCGGCTGCCCGTACGCACCTCCACCGGACAGGCACAGGCCGTCTACCTGCCCACCGCCGCCCCCGGACTCGGTGACTCCGGCGTCATCATCGGACGCGAGGTCTACAGCGGCAAGGGCTACATCTACGACCCGTTCCAGCTCTACGGTCAGCAGCTGCCGGCCCCGCACTGGCTGGTCCTCGGCGAGTCCGGCAACGGCAAGTCCGCGCTGGAGAAGACGTACGTACTACGTCAGCTCCGCTTCCGGGACCGGCAGGTCGTCGTCCTCGACGCCCAGGGCGAGGACGGCGTCGGCGAGTGGAATCTCATCGCCGAACAGCTGGGCATCACCCCCATCCGCCTCGACCCGACCGCCGCCCTCAACGGCGGCATCCGCCTCAACCCGCTCGACCCGTCGATCACCACCACCGGCCAGCTCGCGCTGCTGCGGACGATCATCGAGGTCGCGATGGGCCACGGCCTGGACGAACGCTCCGGCTTCGCCCTCAAGGTCGCCCACGCAACCGTCCTCGGCGAGTTCGGCGGTGCGGGCGACGACGACGGCGCCCCGCGCCAGCCCGTCCTCACCGACATCGTCGAGCAGCTGCGCCACCCGGAGGCCGAGGCCGCCGAGGCGATGAACGTCGACATAGACGATGTCCGGGCATGGGGTCTGGACGTCGCGCTCGTCCTCGACCGCCTCGTCGACGGTGACCTGCGCGGCATGTTCGACGGTCCGACGACCGCCGGTATCGACCTCGACGCCCCGCTGATCGTCTTCGACCTCTCGCACATCGACCGCAACTCCATCGCCATGCCGATCCTCATGGCGATCGTCGGGGTCTGGCTGGAGCACACCTGGATCCGCCCGGACCGCAAGAAGCGCATCTTCCTGGTGGAGGAGGCGTGGCACATCATCAACTCCCCCTTCGTCGCGCAGCTCTTCCAGCGTCTGCTGAAGTTCGGCCGCCGCCTCGGCCTCTCCTTCGTCGCCGTCGTCCACCACCTCAGCGACGTCGTCGACGGCGCCGCCGCCCGGGAGGCCGCCGCCATCCTCAAGATGGCCTCGACCCGCACCATCTACGCCCAGAAGGCCGACGAGGCCCGCGCCACCGGCCAGGTCCTGGGCCTGCCCCGCTGGGCCGTCGAGATCATCCCGACGCTGACGCCCGGCATCGCCGTCTGGGACGTCAACGGCAACGTCCAGGTCGTCAAACACCTCATCACCGAGGCGGAACGCCCGCTGGTCTACACCGACCGCGCGATGACCGAGGCATCCGAGGTCTCCGCCGCCTCCGCCCTGCCCACCGACGAGGCCCGTGCCCTGGAAGCCGCCGCCGACGCCGAGGCCGAACAGCGCGCCGAGGCCCTGGCCCTGGCCCGCCAGCTCCAGGGCGAGTCGAGCGAGACGGTGGCGTGACCCCCGGCCCGGCCCCCCGGGACGGCCACCCGGGGGCGTACGACAACGGTTACGCGCCCCCCGGCGCCCGGCACGACCAGGGGGCCGGCCGCCCCGGGACGTCCACCCGCCGCGTCGGACCTCCGGACGCGTACGACGACCGGTACCACCCGCGAGGCGGTCACCCGGGACCGTACGGCGACCGGTACGTCCCACGGGTCGGCCACCCGGGACCGTACGACCGGTACGCCTCCCGGGGCGGCCACCCGGAGCCGTACGCCACCGGGCCGCACGACCCGCGGGACGGCGGCGCCCGGCCCGCCCGCGGTCCCCGGCAGCACGGCGGCGTCCCGGACTCCCTCCTCCTCGGCCTGCTGGGCTTCCTCCTCGGCCTGAGCGTCCTGATCTGGACGGCGACCGGCCTCGCCGGGCTTCTCAGCCACGGCGCCTGGCCGGACGGCGTCAGCTACTCCGGCACCCCCGGCGCCCTCCGCCACCTCGTCACCGAACCGCACGACCTCCCCGGCGCCTGGCCCGCCACCCCCAAGGCCCAGCTCTCCGGCTACGGCCTCTTCTGGGGCCTGCTCATCGGCGAACTGCTGGCCCTGCTGGTCCTGACCCTCTTCATCCTCGGCACCCTCACCCGCTACCGCGCCGTCCGCCGCGCCCGCCGCGCAGCCCCCCGGGAACCGTCCGGATACGCCCCTACGGGCCCCGCCCCGGCCACGGTCCCCGCACCGGCCCCTGCCGCCGGTACGCCGTCGGAATCCGCCCCGCCCCTTGACGCCCCCTCAACCATTGCCCCGAGCACGCCCGTCGGCATGGATGCGGCCCTCTCCCCAGGGGCCACGACGGGCCCCGCAACGGACACGGCCACGGCCACGGCCACCGGAAACGGCACCGGCGCTTCCCCCCTCGACACCGCTTCCCCTACGGGGGCGCCCTCCGGCACGGCCGCCACGTCCGGCACGAACCCCGGGGCGAACCCGGGCCTCGGGAAAGGCGCAGCCCTCGGTAGGACAGGCGCAGCCGCTGCGGACACGGCCCCCGGTACGTCCGCCTCCCACCCGGGCCCGTCCCTCGCGCCAGGCACATCCCCCGACCCTGCCCCGGGCACGCCCCCCGCAGCTCCCGGCGCGAGCGCCCTCTCCCCCGAAGGCGTGCTTCCCGCGACCCTCGCCGCCACAGGTGCGACAACCGCCGCCCTCACCGGAGCGGCCGCCACGCCCCACACCGGCGCCTCCCCCGAACCGCCCCTGCCGCGCCTCCTCTTCGGCACCGACCGCACCGCCGCCACCGCCGCGGCACTCACCGCCGTCACCGCGGCCCCGGGCCCCGTCATCGTGGCGACCACCGACCCGTCCCTCTGGTCGGCCACCAAGGACGCCCGCGCCGGACTCGGCCCGATCCTCGTCTACGACCCGGTGCACCGCCTCGACACCCCGTCCCGCCTCCGCTGGTCACCGACGGCCGGCTGCGAGGACCTCGCCACCGCCGCCTCCCGCGCCGCCGCACTGCTGGCCCCCGTGGCGCCGCACAGCCCACTGGACGCGGCCGTCGCCGACGCCGCCCGGACGCTGCTGCGCTGCTGGCTGCACGCGGCCGCACTCGACGGACGCCCGTTCCGCCACCTCCACCGCTGGGCCCACGCCACCGGCGGCGCCCAGGAACCGGTCCGCGTCCTGCGCACCGACCCGAAGTCCGCCCCCGGCCAGGCCGGCGAACTGGAATCCGTCCTCACGGCCCACCCGGAACGCCGCGACCAGGCGAAGAAGCTGGCCGACCGGGCCCTGTCCGCCCTCGGCTCCGTCCACATCCGCGACGCCTGCAACGCCCAACGCGCCGACGCCCTCGCCCTCGATTCCTTCCTCGCCGAAGGCGGCACGCTCTACGTCGTCGGCGACGCCCTGGAGGACCCGCGCCCCGACCCGGGCGCGATGCCGCTGCTCACCGCGCTCCTGACGTACGTCGTCGAGCACGGTCGCCGGCTGGCCACCCGCTCCTCCACCGGACGCCTCGACCCGCCGCTCACCCTCGTCCTCGACGACATCGCCGCACTGGCCCCGCTGCCCGCCCTGCCGGACCTCCTCCGCACGGACCCGCCCCGCGGCCTGCTCACCCTCGCCACGATGCGCTCCCCGGAACAGGCCCGCGCCCGCTGGCCCCACGCCACACCGCCCCTCTGAGCCTTATGCTCCGGGGCAGCCACCCGCTACAACCGGGCCAGCGCCATCTCCCGCTCGACGGCCGCCGCATTCCGCGGGTCCGCAGCCGTCCGCCCCGTAGGGACGAACCCCAACTCCCGGTACAGCCTCTCCGCCGGCGCGTTCTCCTCGTGCACCCACAGCCGTACGCGGGCCACCACCGGCTCCGACAGGCTCCACGACCAGCCGAGCGCCGCCTCGAACAGCTCCCGCGACAGCCCCGTCCCCCGGTACTCGGGCCGTACGTACGCCGCCACGATCTCCGTCTGCGCCACCTCGGCCCCGGCATCGAGCCGCACCACGACCATTCCGCCCCAGCTGCCGTCCGGGCCCTCACCGATGAGCGTCAGCGCGGTGCCGCTCTCAGCGCTCCTCGCGGCTCGCTCCTGCCAGTACTCCGCCGGCCGCGCCGCGGCTTCCTCGAACGTCTCCCGGAACGCCACTCGCGCCACGGAATCCGCCAGTGCCGCCAGCCGCAGCTCCTTGAGCCGCTTCCATTCGTCCGCCTTCACCGGTCTGATCAGGTACGCCATTGCCACAGCATCGCAGCGCCCGCCCCCGCTGACCAGTGAAATCCATATGCACAACGCAAAAATGCTCCGGTCCCCGGCAACCATCACTGGCTACCGGAGACCGGAGCTAAAAATTGTTCGGCGGCGTCCTACTCTCCCACAGAGTCCCCTCTGCAGTACCATCGGCGCTGAAAGGCTTAGCTTCCGGGTTCGGAATGTAACCG